>NZ_JBHTIH010000002.1:0-1068016 GCF_042677045.1 Lysobacter koreensis | reverse complement strand
CCTTGAACTCATCGCTGTAGCGATTGATCGTCCTGGGACCTGGTGCTGGCATAAAGACACTCCTGAAGTTAGATCAGGGTGTCCACTGAACCGAAGGAACTACCACGCCCGCTGCTGCGAAAAAGTAAGAGAAGGGGGCGGCCACAAAGAACCATAGGACATTGCCTGCAACCAAGGCGAAAATCAGGCTCGGAGCAAGTGGTGCTATCAGCAAGGCAGCTATCACTCTAGCTGAGGATGTCGGTATGCCCATGGCGGTCTAACACCTGAGTTAAGGCGAGCCGGGAAGCGGCTTCAGCTTGAATGGATTGTTAGGCCCCGATCTGTCTGGAGCGGAGCCGTTGAAACAGATCAACAAGAATTGCAGTACCAGCGTGCTCGGTTTGCTGGGACTTCATCAGCTTGGTCAGATCATCGACAGTCGCTCGGCGAGCGAAAACCCCCAAATCATCAGGAACTGTAACGGCGCCACCATCTAGAGGCATTGCCCTCCACCAAGGTCCAGTCGCTTGCTGGGCACGAACGTCCTCTTGCTCGGAAATCCATTTGGCACTGGGGCGTCGGTCTTTGGAGTAGATGAGGCACTCGCGGCCGTAGTTGTCGACGATTACGTCACCAATTGAAAGAGTCGGCATAGGGGTTTAGCTATTTACTTAGTCGCTGAAGCGCAATAGCACCCAGCACCCGATCCCACGGAAACAGCGGCCCCGGATCACGCTTGCGTCGCACCTTCACCGAAGGATCGTCGGTCGCCTCGACCTCGGTGGTGTCGAGGTCCTCGTGCCCGGCGATCAGCCGCAACGACGGCACCTCGTCCTGCAGGCGCTGCAGCAGCGCGATCAACGCGACGACCTGCGCGGGCGTGTACGGCTCGTCCATCGCCTGGTGCTGCGCCGCCAGCCAGTCGGGATAGCGCCCGCGGTTGACCAGCTCGATGCCGATCGAGCGCTCGTTGTAGCCGCGCGTGTGGTTGGCGACGCGGTCGTTCGAGACGTACTGGTGCAGCGCGCCGTCGCGGTCGATGTAGTAGTGGCCGCTGTTGCCGGTCTGCGAGCCGGGGTACAGCACTTCCTCACCAAAACGGCGCGCCATCGCCAGGTCGGGCAGCTCGGTGCAATGGATCACGACCAGGTCGATGGCGGACGCCGAACGCGCGTCCAGGCGGGCCTCGTAGGGCAGCAGGTCGACCTGCGCGGGAGGCGTTGCGGGGTCGGTCGGCATGGGCCGGATGCTAACATTCGGCCCCGCACCGGAGCCCTGCATGAAACTGCCTCCCGCCGACTCGCCGCTCGGCCAGTTGATGGCCACGTTGCCGCAGGTCGGGCGGGTCGAGTGGATCGGCCTGCGACCGCAGCGCGGCGTCCAGATGGACGAAGTCGACGCAGCCACCGCCGTGACCGGCGCCGGCCTGGTCGGCGATCGCTACAAAGGCGGCAGCGGCAAGCGCGGCGTGACCCTGATCCAGGCCGAACACCTGCCGGTGATCGCGGCGCTGGCCGGGCGCGAGCCGATGCCGGCGTCGCTGTTCCGCCGCAACCTGGTGGTCTCGGGCGTGCCGCTGGTTGCGCTCAAGGGCCGGCGCTTCCGGGTCGGCGAGGTGCTGCTGGAAGGCACCGATCCCTGCGATCCGTGTTCGCTGATGGAGAAGGCGATCGGCGCCGGCGGCTACAACGCGATGCGCGGCCACGGTGGCCTGTGCGCGCGGATCGTCGAAGGCGGCACGCTGCGCGTCGGCGATGCCGTTGCGGTCGCAGTGGAGGACTGACATGCGCGGACACTGCATCCTCTCGCACGGGTTCGAAAGCGGCCCGGACGCGACCAAGATCACCGCGCTGGCCGAAGCCGCGGAAACACTCGGCTGGAGCTGCGAGCGTCCCGACTACACCGACCTGGACGCGAAGCGCGACGTCAGCGATCACGGCGACGTGCCCGCGCGCCTGCAGCGCCTGCTCGGGCTTGCGCAGGCCGCCGCGAACCGCGGTCCCGTGCTGCTGGCCGGCTCGAGCCTGGGCGCGTACATCTCCGCGCTGGCGTCGCTGCAGGTGCCGGTCGCGGGCTTGTTCCTGATGGCGCCGCCGATCCGCAAGGGCGCGGCGCATCCGCTCGAGGCCGCGCGCGTGCCGACCGCGATCATCCACGGCTGGGACGACGAACTGATTCCCGCCGCGCACGTGGTCGACTGGGCGCACGTGCGGCGTGCGCGGCTGCTGCTGGTCGATGACGGCCACCGCTTGTCATCCCACGTCGACGCCAGCGCCGACGCCTTTGCTGCACTGTTGAAGAGCCTTTGAACCGATGAGCGACCCGATGAAATTTTTCGCCAGCTGCGGCAAGGGCCTGGAGTACCTGCTCGTCGACGAGTTGCTCGCGCTGGGCTGCACGCGCGCGACCGCGACCATGGCCGGCGCCAACGTCGAAGGCGAACTGGTCGATGCGCAACGCGCGGTACTGTGGTCGCGCCTGGCCAGCCGCGTGCTGTGGCCGCTGGCCGAGTTCGACTGCGCCGACGAGCACGCGTTGTATGCCGGCGTCGCCGCGTTGCCTTGGCCGGAGCACATCGGCAACGGCCACACCCTGGCGGTCGACGCGCACGTGTCCGGCGATGCGATCACCCACGCGCGCTACGCCGCGCAACGGGTCAAGGACGCGGTGGTCGACGTGATGCGCGCCCAGACCGGCGACCGTCCGGATGTCGACGTCGAATCGCCGGATGTGCGCCTCAACCTGGTGGTGCGCAAGGGCCGCGCAATCGTGTCGGTCGACCTCGGTGGCGGTCCGCTGCACCGCCGCGGCTGGCGGCAGATGCAGGGCGAGGCGCCGCTCAAGGAAAACCTGGCCGCGGCGGTGCTGATGCGCGGGCAGTGGCCGCGGCTGTACGCGGACGGCGGCGCTCTGCTCGACCCGATGTGCGGCAGCGGCACGCTGCTGATCGAGGGCGCGTTGATGGCGGCCGATGTCGCGCCGGGCCTGCAACGCCACGGCCGCGGTTTGCCGACGCGCTGGCGCGGCTTCGATGTCGCCGGCTGGCAGGCGCTGGTCGACGAGGCGCGGCAACGCGAGCAGGTCGGCCGCGCCAACCTGCGGCCGGTGTTCCACGGCAGCGACCTCGACCCGCACGCGATCCGCGGCGCGCGCGAGAACGCCGAGGTCGCCGGCGTGCGCGACGCGCTCTACCTCGACGTGCGCGACCTGCGCGAACTCGCGGATCATTACGTGGTTTCGATTCGTCATCCCCGCGAAGGCGGGGATCCAGCGACTTTGGCGAGTGAACCGACAGCAGGCGAAGAAGCCACGTCACTGGATCCCCGCCTTCGCGGGGATGACGGGCAAAAGAAAGGCGGTGCGGAACCGTCCGCGCCCTACGCCGCCGCCGCGTCCCGTTTCCGCGGCACCGGCGATCCCGGCAACACCCGCGAACCGCTGCCGCCGCGCGGCCTGGTCGCCTGCAACCCGCCCTACGACGCGCGCCTGGCCGCGGACCCGGCGCTGTACCGCGCGCTCGGCGTGGCCCTGAGCCAGGCCACGCCCGGCTGGCGCGCGAGCCTGCTGTGCGGCGACGCCGAGCTGGCCTACGCCACCGGCCTGCGCGCGGCGAAGAAGTACCAGGTCTTCAACGGCGCAATCGAGTGCACGCTGATCGTCGTCGACCCGGTCGCGTCGCCGCAGCGCGAGCGCATCAGCGACGCCGCGCAGCCGACGCTGTCCGACGGTGCGCAGATGGTCGCCAACCGGCTGCGCAAGAACCTGCGCAAGCTGAAAAGCTGGCGCGAGCGCGAAGCCGTCAGTTGCTACCGCGCATACGACGCCGACCTGCCCGAGTACTCGGCTGCGGTGGATGTTTACGTTACCGACGAAGCCGCGCCGCGCACCTTCCTGCACGTGCAGGAGTACGCCGCGCCCAAGGACATCCCCGAAGCCGACCAGCGCCGCCGCCTCAACGAGCTGCTGGCCGCGGTGCGCGAGGTGTTCGCGGTGCCGCGCGAGCAGATCGCCCTCAAGACCCGCGCCAAGGGCAAGGGCGGCAGCAAGTACGGACAGTTCGACACCCGCGGCGAGTTCGTGGTCGTGCGCGAAGGCGACGCCCGCCTGCGCGTGAACCTGTTCGACTACCTCGACACCGGCCTGTTCCTCGACCACCGGCCGCTGCGCCTGCGCATCGCCGAGGAGGCCGACGACACCCGCTTCCTCAACCTGTTCGGTTACACCGGCGCGGCGACCGTGCACGCGGCGGTCGGGCGCGCGCGGCAGACCACCACCGTCGACCTGTCCGCGACGTACCTGCAGTGGTGCGCGGACAACCTGGCGCAGAACGGCGTGGGCGGCGCCAAGCACCGGCTGGTGCAGGCCGACGCGGTGAGCTGGCTGGAAAGCGAGCCCGGCGAGTACGACCTGATCTTCTGCGACCCGCCGACGTTCTCCAATTCCAAGCGGGCGGAGGACTTCGACGTGCAGGCCGAGCACGTGCGCCTGCTGCGCGCCGCGGTCGCGCGGCTGGCGCGCGATGGCGTGCTGTATTTCTCCAACAACTTCCGCCGCTTCAAGCTCGACGACGCGGCGGTGGCGGAGTTCGCGCAGTGCGTCGAGATCACGGCGGAGACCATCCCGCCCGACTTCGCCCGCGACGCGCGCATCCACCGCTGCTGGCGCCTGCAACGCCTGCGCCGGGAATGACCGAGGCCGCATGAAACGCCACACCCGCCGCCGCGCTGCCTGGACGTTCTTCCGGCAATGGCTGAAGAGCCCGCTGCGCACCGCGGCGGTGGCGCCGTCGGGGCGCGAGCTGGCCGCGGCGATGATCGCCGAGCTGCCCGCGGACACACACCGCGTGATCGAGCTGGGCGGCGGCACCGGCGCGCTGACCCGCGCGCTGCTCGCCCACGGCATCGCCGGCGACGCGTTGCTGGTGCTGGAGCTCAACGAGGAACTGCACGCGCACCTGCACGCGCGCTTTCCGCAGGTGCGGGTCGAACTGGGCGACGCCCGCGACCTGGCCAACGTCGCCGCGCGCAGCGGCTTCCTCGAGCACGGCCCGGCCGACGCGATCGTGTCCGGGCTCGGCCTGCTGGCGATGCCGCGCGAAACCCAGCACGCGATCCTCGAGGCGGCGTTCGCCTGCCTGCGGCCGGATGGCCGCTTCGTCCAGTTCACCTATGGTCCGCAACCGCCGGTCGCCGACGAGGTGGCCGCGGAGTTGGGCCTGAGCGTGCGCCGCGGCGACTTCATCCTGCGCAACATGCCGCCGGCGACGGTCTACGTGTATTGCCGTTGATCCGACGTTGAGCGACGGGTAGGGCGGGTTTCAACCCGCCATGCTGCATCCGGATGGCCGGCTGCGGCGGGTTGAAAACCCGCCCTACGCGCTCTACGCGGCGCCCTGGTCGGTCGACCAGGCCCGCGACAAATCCGGAACGGTCCGTCCGCTATACCCGGCTGGGGATGCGCCGCGCGACCCCGATTGTTGTCGCCAGTCCCGCCACAGGAGTTCCGCCATGGCTCACGCCATCCCCGACCGCCCCCACTACGCCCGCATCGGCCGCACCGTGCGCGGCACGCCGACCTCCGACGGCGCCGGCGTGCGCCTGACCCGGGTGATCGGCGGCGCGCAGCTGCCCGACCTCGATCCGTTCCTGCTGCTCGACGAGTTCGGCACCGACCGGCCCGAGGACTACCTCGCCGGCTTCCCCGAGCACCCGCACCGCGGCTTCGAGACCGTCACCTACATGCTTGACGGGCGCATGCGCCACAAGGACAACCACGGCAACGAGGGCGTGCTGGTGCCCGGCAGCGTGCAGTGGATGACGGCCGGCCGCGGCCTGGTGCATTCGGAGATGCCCGAGCAGCTCGAAGGCCGCATGCGCGGCTTCCAGCTGTGGGTGAACCTGCCGGCGCGCGACAAGATGGGCGAGCCGAAGTACCAGGAGTTCGCCCCCGAGCGGATCCCGCAGCTGCAGCCGGCGCCGGGGGTAACGGTGAAGGTCATCGCCGGGCAGGTGGGCGACATCGCCGGCCCGATCGCGCAGCCGGCCACCGACCCGGTGTATCTCGACATTTGCCTGGCGCCGAATGCGTCGTGGCAGCACGCGCTGCCGCCGGGGCACAACGCGTTTGCGTACGCGTTCGAGGGCGCGGCCACGGTCGGCGAGGGCAAGGATGCGCGGCCCTTGGCGGCGCAGGAGTTGGCGGTGCTGGACGGCGGTGATGTGCTGCGGCTGACGGCCGGCGCGGACGGCGCGCGCTTGATCGTGGTCGCAGGCCGGCCGCTGCGCGAGCCGGTGGTGCGCCATGGCCCGTTCGTGATGAACACCCGGCAGGAAGTGATGCAGGCGTTCGTCGACTTCCAGGACGGCAAGTTCTGACGACGCGTTCGAAGCGGGCGGCGCTTGGGCGGCGGGGGCCCGCCGCGCGGTGAAGCGCAGCACGACGCGCGGGAGCACCGAGTCGTCCAGCGGTCGAGGCGAAACAAGAAAGGCCGCACCCGGATGGGCGCGGCCTTTTTTCTTCCTGCAATGCGGAGCGCAATCCGGCATGCCCGGCGATCCCGTGTTCCGCTGATCAGGACCGCAGCGAACGCCGGGCGCCGGTCGGGCGACACCCGTCCGGCACTCGCGCGCTTACTTGCTGCTCAGCCGGGCCGACTGGAAGTGCAGCGCCTTGGTCTGGCCGATCGCTTCGCCCAGCTGCGCCTCGGAACTGGCCTGCACCCAGATGTGCGCGACGCGGCCGTCGGGCAATTCCAGCAGGGTTTCGCGTGCCTGCATGCCGGGCCGGGTGGCCAGCTCGCTGCGGTACCAGGTGACATCGCGGCCGTCGATCGAGGCCTGCTCGGCGCGGTCGCTGCGGCTGGGCTTGAACGGCGACTGGGAGGCAATGTACAGGCCGAATGCTTCCGACCCGTCCGCACGCAACGCGCGGCAGAAATCCGAGGTGGGCGTGGCCTTGTGCTGCCACAGCAGGTCGGCATCGGCCGGCAGCTGCGGGCACGCGTCGTTGATCGGTTGTTCCTGTGCCTGCGCGCTGGCGGCCAGCGCCAGCAGCAACGGCAGGCAATATGCCGTCTTGTTCATGGAATCCCCCTGTAGGGGCCACTAAGGCGTGACCCGACTCGACCATAGTCCAGTTTTGGGGGCTTGACAAATGCGAAATGGTTTCACCCGAAACCGCCGCGCATTCAGGTTTCGGGCAGCGGGATGAACTCGTCGTCGCCGGGAACCTGGCCGAAGCGGCCGTCCCGCCAGTCGTCCTTGGCCTGCTCGATGCGCTCGCGCGAGCTGGACACAAAGTTCCACCATAGGTGGCGCGGGCCGTCGAGCGGCTCGCCGCCGAGCAGCATCGCCTTCAGTGGCGTTGTGGCCCGCAGTTTCGGCCGGGTGCCGGGGTCGAGCAGCACCAGGTGCATCGGTGGTAGGTCGACGCCGTCAAGTTGGGCCTGGCCCTCGAGCAGGTACAGCGCGCGCTCGGGATGGCTGGCGTCGATGGTCAGCTCGGCGCCGGGCTCCAGGTCGATCGCCACGTACAGCGTGTCGGCGAACACCCGCACCGGCGCCTCCTCGCCGTAGGCGCGGCCGGCGACGATGCGCAGCCAGGCGCCGTCGCGGCGTTGCTGCGGCAAGGTCGCGGCCGGGTGGTGGTGGAAGGCCGGTGCGGCCTCCTCGTCGGCGCGCGGCAGCGCGACCCAGGTCTGCATGCCGTGCAGCGGGTGCGCGCCCTCGCGCAGCGCGGCAGGGGTGCGTTCGGAATGGGCGATGCCGCGGCCGGCGGTCATCCAGTTGACGTCGCCGGGGTTGATGTCCTGAACGCTGCCCAGGGTGTCACGGTGTGCGATCGTGCCCGACCACAGGAAAGTGACCGTGGCCAGGCCGATGTGCGGGTGCGGGCGCACGTCGATGCCGCGCCCGGGTTCGAACACCGCCGGCCCCATGTGGTCGACGAATACGAACGGCCCGACCGAACGGGCCTGGATGCTCGGTACCGCGCGGCGCACTTGGAAGCCGCCGAGGTCGTGCACGCGTGGGGCGATGAGCGTGGTCATGATCGATCCTGTTCGCGTGCGGCTCGTGGGGCTAGTGCGGTCAGCGCGCGTCGACCTGCACGGTGGCCTGGGGCGCGGCGTCGAAACTCAGCGCGCCCAAGGTCAGTCGCCAGTCGCCGATGTCGGTGCCGGCCGGCAGCGACTCGGTGGTGTTGAGGACGATGCGTTGCATGGCCGCGCCCGCCGGCGTGAACTCGAACACCACGTTCGCATCGCCGGCGCGGATGCACTGTACCTCCGGGCGGCAGCGCGAATCGTCGCTGACTTCGACATAACGCAGGCTCGCGCCTTCGGGCAGCGCCACGCGCTGGCCGGGCACCATCACCAGCGGCTGGCCGAGCGCGACGGCCGGCGCGCTGGCGGTGCTGGCGCAGGCGCCCAGGGTGGCGAGCAGGAGCGGGGCGAGGAGCAGCGAGCGCATTATCATGGCATTCCCGTGGACGGCTGGTAAGGCCCGAGTCTAGCCAGCGCCGGGTGAATGCGCCGGCACGCGGGCCTCCTGGCACCGCGATGCCGGGGATCGCGGGTTTCCCGGCGGATCAGTAGCGCGATACCGACAGCTTCGCCACGCCATCGGCGCCGATGTCGATGCGCAGGCGGCGGTCGTACTCGGCGTCGCCCATCGGTTCGACCGTGCAGGCGCACAGTGCCGCGGCGATCTCGGGGGCGGTGTTGCTGTGGCCGACCACGAGCACGGTGCCGCGCGGATGCGTGCGCTTGAGTTGCGCGGCGAACTCTGCGGCCGGCTGCTTGGCGTCATAGGTGGTGACCGTCAGCGCATGCGCGCTGGCACTCGGTGCGGCGGTCTGCTGCGTGCGCCGGTAGGCGGTCGCGTAGACCGCGGCCACCGGCGCGCCGGCGAGCGAGGCGGCCAGCGCAGCCGCGCGCGCGCGGCCGGCATCGCTCAGGTTCGGGTCGCGCGGGTCGTCGCTTGATCTCTCGGCATGGCGGACGACCACGAAACTCACGCCGGCGTTCTCCACGGACGGCGCGGTGTGGGCGCAGGCCGAAAGCAAGCAAGCAATCGCGGCGAGCATCGGCAACAGGACGCGCAGCGGGTGGATCGGCTTCATCGAAGACTCGCGCGTTGGACGGTCGCGGCAGCATACCCGCCTGCATCCACTGCCTTCAGCGCTGACTGCGCGCGTCAACCGGGCCGCAACGTGATCAGCAGGCCCCGCGCGGCCGCCAGGCGCGCGCCGGCATCGGGCAGTTCGACCTTCAGGCGCAGCTTGTCCGGCCCCTCCATCTGATACAGCTTGGGCTGCCCCTGGATCAGCTTGATGATCGCCATCGGGTCGACGTTGGGCTTCTCGACGAAATGCACGCGCCCGCTGGTGGCGCCGACGTCGAGCTTGCGGATGCCCAGTTCGGTCGCCTGCAGCTTGAGCTCGGCGATTGCGAACAGGTGCTTGGCCGGGTCGGGCAGCAGGCCGAAGCGGTCGATCATCTCGACCTGCAGCTCGCGCAGTTCGTCGGTGGTGCGCGCGCCGCTGATGCGCTTGTACAGCGTCAAGCGCGTGTGCACGTCGGGCAGGTAGTCGTCGGGGATCAGCGCCGGCACGTGCAGCTCGACCTCGGCGCCGCGCGCGGCGGTGCCGTCGAGGTCGGGCAGTTCGCCGCGCTTGATCGAACGCACCGCGCGTTCCAGCAATTCGGTGTAGAGGCTGAAGCCGACCTCGGCCATCTGCCCGCTCTGGTCCTCGCCGAGCAGTTCGCCGGCGCCGCGGATCTCGAGGTCGTGGGTGGCCAGGGTGAAGCCGGCGCCGAGTTCGTCCATCGCCGCGATCGCATCCAGGCGCTTCTTCGCGTCGGCGGTGATCGAGCGGTGGTCGGGCACGACGAGGTAGGCGTAGGCGCGGTGGTGCGAACGGCCGACGCGGCCGCGCAGCTGGTGCAGCTGGGCGAGGCCGAATTTGTCGGCGCGGTTCATGATGATGGTGTTCGCGTTCGGGATGTCGATGCCCGACTCGATGATGGTCGTGCACAGCAGCACGTTGAAGCGCTGCTTGTGGAACTCGAGCATCACCCGCTCCAGCTCGCGCTCGGGCATCTGGCCGTGGGCGATGCCGATGCGCGCCTCCGGCACCAGCACTTCCAGCTCGCGCTGCATGCGGCCGATGCTCTCGACGTCGTTGTGCAGGAAGTACACCTGGCCACCGCGCGACAGCTCGCGCTGGAACGCCTCGCGCAGCTGGCCGTCGTCCCACGGCACCACGAACGTCTGCACCGCCAGGCGGTGCGCGGGCGGGGTGGCGATGATGCTCAGGTCGCGCAGCCCGGCCATCGCCATGTTGAGCGTGCGCGGGATCGGCGTCGCGGTCAGCGTCAGCAGGTGCACGTTCGCGCGCAGCGCTTTGAGCGCTTCTTTCTGGCGCACGCCGAAGCGTTGTTCCTCGTCGACGATCACCGCGCCCAGGTCCTTGAAGCGCACGTCACTCTGCAGCAGGCGGTGGGTACCGACCACCACGTCGATCTTGCCGGCGGCGACGTTCTCCAGTTCGGCCTTGATCTCCTTGGCGGTCTTGAAGCGCGACAGCACTTCGACCTTGAGCGGCCAGTCGGCGAAGCGATCGCGCATGGTGCGGTAGTGCTGCTCGGCCAGCAGCGTGGTCGGCACCAGCACCGCGACCTGCTTGCCGGCGACCGCGGTGACGAACGCCGCGCGCACCGCGACCTCGGTCTTGCCGAAGCCGACGTCGCCGCAGACCACCCGGTCCATCGGCTGCGCCGAACCGAGGTCACGGATCACCGCCTCGATCGCGGCGTGCTGGTCGGGCGTCTCCTCGAACGGGAAGCTCGCCGCGAACGGTTCGTACATCGCCCGGTCTATGTCGATCGCCAGGCCGGCGCGGGCCTGGCGCTTGGCCTGGATATCGAGCAGCTCGGCGGCGACGTCGCGGACCTTCTCGGCGGCCTTGCGCTTGGCCTTGGTCCACTGCTCGCCACCGAGCGAATGCAGCGGCGCGGTCTCGACCGACGCGCCGGAATAGCGGTTGATCAGGTGCAGCTGCGCGACCGGCACGTACAGGCGGTCGCCCTTCGCGTATTCGATCTCGAGGTATTCGCCCTTGTCGCCGCCGGCCTCGAGCGTGATCAGCCCGCGGTAGCGGCCGACGCCGTGGTCCTCGTGGACGATCGGCGCGCCTTCGGTCAGCTCGCCGAGATCGCGGATGATCGCCTCGGGCTCGCGCCCTGCGCGCTTGCGACGGCGCGGCTGCAGCGCGCGTTCGGGGAACAGCTGGCGCTCGGTGAGCACGGTGACCGCCGGCGCGGTGATCGCGAAGCCGTCGTCGAACGGCGCGGCGGCGATCGCGAAGCGCACGTCGGACGCGGTGAACTCCTCCCAGCCCGCGACCAGTTGTGGCTGCAGCTCGGCGGCGGACAGCAGTTCGCCCAGCGCCTCGCGTCGCCCGGCCGAGTCGGCGGCAATCAGCACGCGGCCCGGGTAGCTGCCGAGGAACGACTTCAAGGCGCCGGCCGCCACCGTGTCGCGCGCGGTGATCGGCACGTTCGGCGCCGGCTGCTCGCCGAGTGCCTGTGCGCGCTCGCGTTGCGCGTGGCCTTCGCCGCAAACCTCGATGCGGTCGCCCTGGTTCAAGCGCTCGCGCAGCGCCGCCGGCGGTAGGTACAGCGCGTCGGGTGGCAGCAGCGGGCGTTCGATGTCGTGGCGGCGCTGCTCGTAGCGCTCGGCAGTGAGGCTCCAGAACTGCTCGGCCGCCTCCAGCGCGCCGTCGCCGATCACCGGCAGCATCGTTTCGCCGAGGTAGTCGAACAACGTCGCGGTCTGCTCGAAGAACAGCGGCAGGTAGTACTCGATGCCGGCCGGCGCGATCCCGGCCTTGAGGTCCTGGTACAGCACGCTGCGCCGCGTATCGACATCGAAGCGGTCGCGCAGCGCGTCGAGCGCGCGCTTCAGCGACACCTCGTCGAGCGGCACCTCGCGGCCCGGCAGCAGGTGCACCGCATCGATCTTGTCGAACGAGCGCTGCGATTCGGGATCGAACGCGCGGATCGTGTCGATCTCGTCATCGAGCAGCTCGACCCGGTACGGCATGTCGGCGCCCATCGGGTACACGTCGAGCAGGCCGCCGCGCACGGCGAAGTCGCCCGGGTCGAGCACCTGCGGCACGTGCCGGTAGCCGGCCGATTCGAGCCGACGTTTTTCCGCGTCCAGGTCCAGGCGCTGGCCGACGCGCACGTCGAAGCTGCCGCCGACCACGTGGCGCAGCGGCGGCAGCCGTTGCAGCAGGGTCGACACCGGCACCACCAGGATCCCGCGCTTGAGCGTCGGCAGGCGGTGCAACGCCGACAGGCGCTGGCTGACGATGTCCGGGTGCGGGCTAAAGACGTCGTAGGGCAGCGTTTCCCAGTCCGGGAAAGCGAGCACCGGCACGGCGCCGTCGCGGCCGAGCAGGGTGTGCAGGTCGGATTCGAGCTGGTGCGCGGCGTGGTTGTCGCGCGCGACCAGCAGCAGCGGCCCGTCATGGGCCGCAGCTGCGGCGGCGACGTGGAACGCGAGCGCAGACGGCGAGGCCGGCGCGCGCCACCAGGCGCGCTGCTGGCCCGGCTTGGGCATCGGCGGAACAGGGAATGGAGTGGTTTTGGTCTTGTCGGTCATGCGCACGAACGGCGGCACGGGGCGCGGTGGCGCCCGGTGCGTGAGGGGCGCGCAGTTTAGCGTGCGGGGGCCGCTCGCCCTTCATGCAACGGGTTCTGGCGCACGACCGCAGGACGGTGGAGCAAAGCGACAACCGTCATCGCCATCCTCCGATCGCGGCAAGGATCGGCAGGCCCGCGGCGCGATCGGCGAGGGTGCGACTCAGCGCTTGGCGGGCTTCAGCTCAAGCACGACCCGTACCAGGCCGGGCGCGTCGTGCTGGAATTCGCGCTGGAAGCCCAGCGACTCGGCCAGCGAAAGCATCGCGTGGTTGTTCTCGAACACGTCGCCGTAGAGGCGTTCGAGCTTCTTGCCGCGCGCCCACTTCACCAGCCGCGTCATCAGGTAGCGGCCCAGACCCAGGTTGGCGATGAAATGGCTGACCAGGATCGCGAACTCGCCATCGCGGCCGTTGGCGTCGATCGCCACGCGCGCGACCGCGCCGACCAGCGCCTCGCCCGGTGGCAGCGGCTCGGCGGCGACCAGCGCGAACTCGGTCTTTGGGTTGAGCCGGGTGAAGCGCTCGGCCATCTCCGGGGTGAGTTCCTTGAGCGTGTGCAGGAAGCGCTGGCGCACTTCATCGGGTTGCAGCAGCTCGAAGCCGGCGCGCAGGGGCTCGGCATCCTCGGGGCGGATGGGTCGGATCAGCACTTCGCGCCCGTTGGCTAAGGTTTGGCGCTCGTGCCAGGGCGGGAGACGTTCGCGCGCGGCCATGGGGGGATATTGGCACACTGGCGGCCGGCCACCCCTTCATTCGGCTTTTACATGGACTCCACCCCCATCGACGGCATCGATGCCGCGGCATTGCGCGCCTTGGTCGGGGCCTGGCCCGGCGTCGCCGATGGCGTGAAGTGGGAGGACGACCTGGTGTTCACGGTCGCCGCCAAGATGTTCTGCGTGACCTGCCTGCGCGGTCCGCAGGTGGGCACCCTCAGCTTCAAGGTCGAGGGCGAAGGCGAGCGCTTACGCGATGCGTTGAAGCGCATCGCGTGCCCGACTGAGCGCCCGGCCATGGATGGCCGAGCCGGTGTACTCCGCCAGGGACGGCTCCTGGCGGGGGAACCTCAGGCGAGCGCTTACGCGATGCGTTGAACCGCATCGCGTGCCCGACTGAGCGCCCGAGCATGGATGGCCGGGCCGGCACGCCTCGCCAGGGACGGCCGTTGGCGGCAGGGTCTCAGCGTGTATCCAAGGTGCGCGCGAAACTGCCGAAGAAGACCCAGCGCGAACTCGCGGACTGAGCGGCCGACCCGCAGGCGGCGAGGCCCGGAACGGTCAGGACGCCTTTGCCGGGCGCGCGCCGCGCAGCCGGCCGAACAGCTTGACGCCCGCGAGCACGATGGCGCCGGCGACCACGCCGACCAGCGCGTCGAACAGCAGCGACACCAACCAACCGAATCCGCCGTGGGTGTAGGGCTCGATGACATGGTGCAGCGCGGCCAGTCCGTGCACCAGGATGCCGCCGCCGACGAGGAACATAGCCGCGGTGCCGGCGACCGAGAGGAACTTCATCAGCAGCGGCGCGCCGGCCAGCAGCGCGCGACCGACGGCACGCTTGAAGCGTGCGAGCCCGCCACTGCCCGTGTCGCGGTTGAGCGCCAGGCCCATGTCGTCGAGCTTTACGATGCCGGCGACGAGGCCGTACACGCCCACGGTCATGATCAGCGCGATCGCCACCAGCACCGCCACCTGGCGGCTGAAGTCGGCCTGCGCCACGGTGCCCAGGGTGATGACGATGATTTCCGCAGACAGGATGAAGTCGGTGCGGATCGCGCCTTTGATCTTGTCCTTCTCGAACTTGACCATGTCGACGCGCTCGTCCTGCACCGCCGCGACCAGTTCCGCGTGGTGTGCGTCGTCCTCGGCCTTGGAGTGCAGGAACTTGTGCGCGAGCTTCTCCACGCCCTCGTAGCACAGGAACGCGCCGCCGATCATCATCAGCGGCACCACCGCCCACGGCGCGATCGCGCTGATCAGCAGGGCCGCCGGCACCAGGATCGCCTTGTTCACCAGCGACCCCTTGGCCACCGCCCACACCACCGGCAGCTCGCGGTCGGCATCGATGCCGGTGACCTGCTGAGCATTGAGCGCGAGGTCATCGCCCAGCACGCCGGCGGTCTTCTTGGTGGCGACCTTGGTCATGACCGCGACGTCGTCCAGCAGGGTGGCGATGTCGTCGATCAGGGCAAACAGGCTGGATCCGGCCATGGTCAGGGGTGCGTTGGTTGGATGGGGGCGGTGATTGTGGCACGCCGCCTCGACTGCTCCGGGTGAACCAGGCTGCCGCGGCCGCGCGTCTCGCGAGGGCTGCGGCAGGAACTGCGCGTGCGCCGATACCGCCACGGGCGGGCGGCCGCAACCGGGCCTGCAACGGCGCGCCAAGAGGCCGATGCTAGACTCGCGCCGTCGATCCGCGTGGGCTGTCCGCGGCGTCGACGGGCCTGATCCGACACGACTTCCAAGGAAAACCCGCATGGCCGGTGGTGGTGACTCGACCCGTGCGATCCTGTTTGCGCTGGGCGCCAATTTCGCAATCGCCGTCGCCAAGGGCGTGGCGGCCTTCTTCACCGGTTCCAGCGCGATGCTGGCCGAGACCGTGCACTCGCTGGCCGACTGCGGCAACCAGTTGCTGCTGCTGCTCGGCCTGCGCCAGGCCAAGCTGCCGCCGTCGCCGGACTACCCGCTGGGCTACGGCAAGGCGATCTACTTCTGGTCGTTCCTGGTGGCGGTGATGCTGTTCACCGTCGGCGGCATGTTTTCGCTGTACGAGGGCATCCACAAGCTGCAGCACCCCGAGCCGCTGAAGCAGTGGTGGTGGGCGGTCGGCGTGCTGGTGTTCGCGATCGCCGCCGAATCGGTGTCGATGCGCGCCTGCCTGCAGGAGGTCAACAAGTCCCGCGGCGGCCGCACGCTGTGGCAGTGGTTCCGCGAGAGCCGCCAGGCCGAGCTGGTGGTAATTTTCGGCGAGGACCTGGCCGCGCTGTTGGGCCTGGTGTTCGCGCTGGCCGCGGTGCTGCTGGCGGTGGTCACCGGCAACCCGTTGTGGGACGCGATCGGCACGGTCGCGATCGGCGCGTTGCTGATCATCGTGGCGGTGTTCGTCGCGATCGAGGTCAAGGCGATGCTGATCGGGCAGAGTGTCGATCCGGCACGGCACCAGCAGATCCAGCAGTTCCTCGATGGCCGCCCCGAGATCAATCGCGTCATCAGCCTGATCACCCTTCAGCTGGGCAACGAGGTGATGGTGTCGGTGCAGGCGCTGATGCGCGAGGAGCATGCCGCGCAGGCACTGATCGAGCAGATCAACACGGTCGAGCGCGCGCTGAAGCAGGCGTTCCCGGAAGTGCGCTGGAGTTTCTTCGAGCCGGACTTGCAGGCCGGACTGTAGGGCGGGTTTCAACCCGCCATCGCCATCCCCGCGTTCCCGCGAAGTCGGCGTCTACGCAACTCCTCGCGATCGCGTAGCGGCGGGGAGGCGGGTTGAAACCCGCCCTACGCTGCCGGTTCGAACCACTCGACGGCCGCCGGCATGTCAGCTTTCGGATTTCAACCAGTCCAGTCGCGACGACGCACCGGCTTCACCCAATGCGGTGGTCAGTTGCTTTAGCGCCGGTCCCAGCGTCTGGTCGAGCTGCCACGGCGGGTTCAGCACCAGCAGGCCGCTGCCGTTCATGCGCAGCGGCGAGTCGTCCGGACGCACCAGCAGTTCGGCCACGAACGAGGACTTGGCGGGGATCGCCTCGGCGCGCCGGTAGAACGGCTGCAGCGAGCGGCGCAGCTTGATCGGGTACCACAGCACGTAGGTCGCCTGCGGCCAGCGTGCCAACGCCTCGCGCAGCGCGCCGATCGCGGTGTCGAACTCCTCCAGCTGCGCCTCGTACGGCGGGTCGACCAGCACCAGCCCGCGGTTGATCTTGGTGGCGCCGAACTTCGGCGGCAGCAGCGCCTTGATCGCGGCGTAACCGTCGCGCGCGTGCACCGCGATGCGCGGGTCGCCGGCAAAGTTGGCCTGCAGCTGGCCGGCTTCCTCGGGCTGCAGCTCGCAGGCGGCGATGCGGTCGTGCTCGCGCAGCGCGTGCGCGAGCAGCCACGGCGAACCGGGGTAGCTGGCGCCGCCGTGGGCCGCGCGGCAGGCCTTGATCGCGGCCAGGTAGCGGGTGATCGCCGGGTGCTTGGGGGCTTCGGCGAACAGGCGGGCGATGCCGCCCTCGGCCTCGCCGGTGCGCATCGCCGAGTTGCCGTCGAGCGCGTACATCCCGCGCCCGGCATGGGTATCCAGCGCAAACGCCGGCGCCGGCTTGGCCGTGAGCGCGTCGCAGATCGCCAGCAGGGCGACGTGCTTGAGGACGTCGGCGTGGTTGCCGGCGTGGAAAGCGTGGCGGTAGTTCATGCGCATAGGGTAGCCCGCTATGCTGGGCCGCGCCCCAAACCGGCCAGTTCCGGCCCGCCGAAAGCCCACGAATGCCCCGCATCCTGCTAGTCGAAGACGAATCCGCGATCGCCGAGACGGTGCTGTACGCGCTGCGCGCCGAAGGCTTCGAGGCGGTGCACTGCCTGACCGGCGGCGAGGCGCTGCAACGCGTGCGCAGCGAGCGGTTCGACTTGGCGATCCTCGATGTCGGGCTGCCCGACATCGGCGGCTTCGCGCTGTGCCGCGAGTTGCGCCGGATCGAGCCGGTCGCAGGCGACGAGCTGCGGGTGATCTTCCTGACCGCGCAGGGCGCCGAGGCCGACCGCATCCTCGGCCTGGAGATCGGCGCCGACGATTACGTGACCAAGCCGTTCTCCCCGCGCGAGCTGGCCGCGCGCGTGCGCGTGGTGCTGCGGCGTGGGCCGGTATCGGTGGCGGCCGACGGGGTCATGCGTTTCCAGCACGATGCCGAAGGCCGGCGCATCCGCTACCGCGGCCAGCCGCTGGATCTCACCCGTTACGAGTACGGCCTGCTCGCGGCGCTGCTGCAGCGGCCCGGTGCGGTGCTGTCGCGCGCGCAGCTGATGGACCGGGTCTGGGGCGACACCCTCGACAGCGGCGACCGCACCGTCGACACCCACGTCAAGACCTTGCGCGCCAAGCTGCACGAGGTCGCCAACGACGCCGACCCGATCCGCACCCACCGCGGTCTGGGTTACTCGCTCGACGTCGACTGAGCCGCCATGAACATCGGCCTGCGGATCTTCCTCGGCTACTTCCTGATCGTCGCGCTTGCGGCGCTGCTGCTGGCGCGGGTGTTCGTCGCCGAGGTCAAGCCCGGCGTGCGCCAGGCGATGGAAGACACTCTGGTGGACAGCGCCAACGTGCTGGCCGAGCTGGCCAGCGACGACCTGCTGGCCGGGCGCATCAACGACGGCCGCTTCGCCCGGCACGTGCGCGCGTTGCGCGGGCGCGACTTCGGCGCGGCGATCTGGGGCTTCGGCAAGCGCGCCTCCAACTACCGCATCTACGTCACCGACGCGCGCGGCATCGTGGTGTTCGACAGCAACAGCGTCGACGGCCGCGGCGGCGACCTCGGCAAGAACTACGCGCGCTGGAACGACGTGTACCTGACGCTGCGCGGGCGCTACGGCGCGCGTTCGACCCGCAGCGATCCCAAGGACCCCGAGTCCACCGTGATGCATGTCGCCGCGCCGATCCGCGACGCCGAGCAGCGCATCGTCGGCGTGCTGACCGTCGCCAAGCCCAACAGCACCATCGCCCCGTTCATCGCGCGCAGCCAGGCGGTGGTGCTGCGCTGGGGCGGGGTGCTGATGGGCGCGGCGCTGCTGGTCGGCTTGTTCGCCGCGTGGTGGCTGTCGCGCCAGTTGGGCGGGCTGCGCCGCTATGCGAGCGCGGTGACGGCCGGCGAACGCGCGGTCCCGCCCAAGGCGGTCGGCGAGTTCGGCGAGCTCGGCCAGGCGCTTGAAACGATGCGCGCGCGGTTGGAAGGCAAGCAGTACGTCGAGCAGTACGTGCACGCGCTGACCCACGAAATGAAAAGCCCGCTGGCGGCGATCCGCGGCAGCGCCGAGTTGCTCGAGCATGCCGATCAGACACAGGCCGGTGGCGCGCACGGGATGGCCGAGGCCGACCGCGCGCGCTTCATCGCCATCATCCGCAGCCAGGGCGAGCGGCTGGCGCAGATGATCGACAAGCTGCTGGCGCTGGCCGAGGTCGAGCACCGGCAACGGCTCGAGCAGCCCGAGTCTCTCGACATCGCCGCATTGGCGCACGACGCGGCGGCGCAGTGCGCACCGCGGTTGGCGCAGGCGCAGCTCACGCTGCTAATCGGCGCCGCGGCGGGCTTGCCGCGCGTGCACGGCGACGCGTTCCTGCTGCGCCAGGCGCTGGTCAACCTGATCGAGAACGCCGCGGATTTCTCGCCCGCCCACGAACCGATCGAGTTGCGCCTCGAAGCGCACGCCGACGAACTGCGCATCGAGGTGGCCGACCGCGGCCCCGGCGTGCCGGAATACGCGTTGCCGCGCGTGTTCGAGCGTTTCTACTCGTTGCCGCGCCCGGCCGGTGGCAGCCGCAGCAGCGGGCTGGGGCTGTGCTTCGTGGCCGAGGTCGCGGCCTTGCACGGCGGCCGGGCGGTATTGGCCAACCGCACCGAAGGCGGCGCGATCGCCAGCCTGGTGCTGCCGCTGCGTTGACGCACAACGCGGCGGGGGGCCGGCGTCGACTTCACCCTCGCTTCACCGTTGCGCCATCGTCCCCGCACCGATCCCGTCGACGCTGACGCCTGTTGCCAATACAGGAGTTGGACATGCGCCTCTGGTTGAAAGTGTTGTTGGTGCTGGGGATGACCCTGGCGATCCTGGTGCCGCTGACGATGATCCGCGGCACCATCCACGAGCGGCAGCAGTACCGCGCACAGGCGGTGGCCGACATCGCGCGCAGCTACGCCGGCGCGCAGGCGTTCGCCGGTCCGGTGCTGGTGGTGCCGTACACGCAGACGGTCGAAGTCGAGGAGGCCGACCGGTACAACATCGTGCGCAAGGTCAGCCGCGAGCGCACCCGCCACTGGACCTTCTTCCCGACCAGCCTCGACGTGCGCGGACCGCTCACCCCGAGCACCCGCAAGCGCGGCCTGCACGAGGTCCGCGTCTACGAGTGGAAGGCCAGTGCGGCCGCGCGCTTCGACGTGACCATTCCGCTCGACTCGGCCGACAGCGCGCGCAGGATCGGCCGGCCGTGGCTGAGCTACGGGATCGCCGACGTGCGTGGACTGATGACCACCCCAAGGCTGCGCATCGACGGCGTGTCCGTGACCGTCGTCGAAGGGCTGGGCAGCCGCGACGGCGCCGGCCTGCATGCGCGCCTGCCCGCGCCGCGCCCGGGCCAGGTGCTCGCGCTGCAGACGCAGCTGGACTTCACCCTGGGCGGCACCGAATCGCTGGCGCTGGTGCCGCTGGGCAAGGGCAACACGTTCGCGATCAGTTCCAGCTGGCCGCACCCGAAGTTCGGCGGCAGCTTCCTGCCACGCGTGCGCGAGGTCGGCAAGCAGGGCTTCGATGCGACCTGGCAGGTGGCGTCAGTGGCCAGCAACGCGCAGCGCCAGTACCTCGATGGCCGCAACTTGCCGGCGCTGGGCGAGGCGTCCGGCCGCGACGCCGCGGGCACCAGCGGCCTCGACGCAATCAGCGTGGCCCTGGTCGAGCCGGTCAACATCTACTCGCAGGCCGATCGCGCGAGCAAGTACGGGCTGCTGTTCGTGCTGCTGACCTTCGTCGGCTTCTTCATCTTCGAGCTGATCAAGCAGCTGCCGATCCACCCGATCCAGTACGGCCTGGTGGGCTTGTCGCTGGCGATCTTCTTCCTGCTGCTGGTCAGCCTTAGCGAACACATCGAGTTCGCGTGGGCGTACCTGGCCGCGAGCATCGCCTGCATCGGCTTGCTGGGTTTCTACCTCAGCGCGGTGTTGCGCTCGGTCGTGCGCGGGGTCGGTTTCGCGGCGATGCTGGCGACCTTGTACGGCGCATTGTACGGGCTGCTGGTGTCGGAGGACAACGCGCTGGTGATGGGCGCCGGCCTGCTGTTCTTCATCCTCGCCACGCTGATGCTGGTGACACGCAAGGTCGACTGGTACGCCATCGCCGGGAGCCGGCCGCTGGCGCGCGTTTGAAGTCGTGGCGGTCGCGACCGTGGGCGGTGGCGCCTGCGGTCGTGGTCGTCGCCGGCTACCGGCGACAAGCCACCGCATGTCTTGCGATTCACCTCGATTCTGGAGCCTGACCAATGAGCGCAGCAATGAAAGTGGCGGTCGCCAAGTACGTGATCGGCACCCCGGTCGAACTGCCGGACTTCGCCGCCTTTGCCGACAAGCAGGCGCAGTGGCTCGGCGAGGCGCGCGCGGCCGGCGCGCAGCTGGCGGTGCTGCCCGAGTACCTGTCGCTGGAACTGGGCGCGACCTTCGATGCGGCGACCCACGGCGACCTGCATGCGTGCCTGGCAGCGACGCAGGCGTACCACGGCGCGTGGCTGGAGCTGTTCGGCTTGCTGGCGCGCGAACTGAGGCTGCACATCGTTGCCGGCAGTTTTCTGCTTGCTACCGGTCGTGGCCGCTACCGCAACCGCAGCTATGCGTTCGCGCCCGACGGCAGCCACGCCTGGCAGGACAAGCTGCGGCTGGACGGATTCGAGAAACAGGCCGGCGTGATCGAGCCAGGCGACGCCTTGAAAGTGCTCGAGATCGCCGGGGTCCGCGCCGGCATCGCGGCCGGCTACGACAGCGAGTTCCCGCTGCCGGTACGCGCGCAGTGCGAAGCGGGCGCGCGCCTGCTGCTGGTGCCCAGTTGCACTGGCTCGGACGCCGCCGCGACCCGCGTGCGCGTGGGTTGCATGGCGCGTGCGCTGGAGAACCGCTGCTTCGTCGCGCAGGCCGTGAGCGCAGGCGTGGCGCCGTGGAGCCCGGTGCTGGACGTCGGTACCGGCGAGGCGGCGCTGATTGCGCCGATGGACGTGGGTTTGCCGTGCGACGGGATGCTGGTGCAGACCCGTGGCCAGCAACGCTGGGCGACCGCGACGCTGGATTTCGCGGCGCTGGAGGCAACTCGTGGGCAGGCGCAGGTGCTTAACGACCGCGATTGGGCCAGCCAGTATTTCCCCAGCGTGGCGCGGGCGCGGGTCGTGCCATTCGATGCCCCGGCCGCTGCTGTCGCGGGAGCGAGGTCGGTCGTGATGTGAAGCATTCGGGTCGCGACTGACGTCGCGCTGCCGCAGGGAGCCCGGACGGACAACACGGTCAGACGAACAGCGACACCCCAGGCACCAGCCACAGCGACAATGCGCCCAACGCGCTGCCGATCGCGGTCGCGGCGAGCACGTCGCTGGGGTAGTGCAGGCCCAGCACCACGCGCGACACCGCGACGCTGGCGGTGAACGGAATCAGCAGCCACGCCAGCGCCGGGTAATGGGCCGCGGCCACCAGCGAGAACGCGACCGCGTGCAGGGTGTGGCCCGAGGGAAAACTGAACTCGTCCAGCGGCGCGACCCAGGCGTGGATGCGGCGGTCGGACGCGAACGGCCGCGGGCGCCGGGTCCAGCGCTTGAGTCCCTTGTACAAGCTCAGCGCGATCACGCCGGTCACGGCCAGGTGGACCGAGGCCACCAGCCCTGCCATGCCGTCGGCGATGACCAGCGCCGCCATCAGCGCGTACCAGAACATCCCGTCGCCGAGCCGGCTGATCGCCGCGAAGTACACCCGCGAGCCGCCGCGTTCGCAGACCCGGTTCGCGCGCAGGCACCAGCCCGAATCGCCGGCGTTGAAGCGGTTACGCCACGGCAGCCGATTCATACCGCCTCCCGATCATCCTGAGCGGAAGCGAGCGTATTGCGCTGCCTCTTCGTGTCGAAGGACGCCTCGACCAGGCCCTGCAACAGGGCTTCGAAGTCCGCCGCGACCTGTTCCGGGCGAAGGCCGCTGATCGCCTCACGGCCGACGCGGGCCATCGCCGCGCGTTGCGGCGCATCGCTACCGATCCGCGCCACCGCGGCGATGAAGCCGGAATCATCGCCGTCGGCGATCGCTGCGCCGTGCACACCGTCGCGCAGGTGCTCGCGAGCGGCGCCGTAGTCGAACGCGATGGTCGGCACCCCACTGGCCATCGCCTCCAGGGTCACGTTGCCGAAGGTTTCGCTGTGGCTGGGGAACACGAACAGATCGCCGCTGGCGAAGTGGCGCGCCAGCGCCTCGCCGCGCTGCACCCCGCAGAAGATGAAGCCGGGATTGTCGTGCTGCAGCTTTTCGCGCGCCGGGCCGTCGCCGACCCAGACGAAGCGCGCGTCCGGGCGTTGGGCCTGCAGCGCCCGGAACGCGCGCACCGCCAAGCCGAGGTTCTTCTCCGGCGCGATCCGGCCGACGTAGATCGCCACCGGCTGTTCTTCGCCGACGCCCCACTGCGCGCGCAGGCCCGGGTCGCGTCGCGCCGGGTCAAACAGTTGCGTATCGACCGCGCGCGGCAGCCGCAGCACGTTCTCGAAGCCTTCGTCGACCAGCAGCTGCGCCAGCTCGCGGGTCGGCACGATGGTCGCGTCGGCGCCGTTGTGGAAACGCCGCATCCAGCGCAGCGCGGTCTGCGCGAGGAACGCGGCGCCGTAGTCGCGCATGTACTGGTCGAAGCGGGTGTGGAAGCCGGTCGCGGCCGGGATGCCGAGCCGCCGCGCCGCGCGCAGCGCCGACCAGCCCAGCGGGCCTTCGGTGGCGACGTAGATCGCATCGGGGCGTTCGACCTGCCAGCACGCGGCAAGTTTGCGGGTCGCCGGCAGTCCGAGCCGCAGGCCCGGGTAGCGCGGCAGCGGCGCGCCGCGGACCAGCAGTTCGTGCGCGCTGCCTTGGGTTTCGTCGGCTTGCCGCGGGCGGATAAGCGCGACCTCGTGGCCGCGCGCGCGCAGGCCCTGCTCGAGCGCCTGCACGGTCAGCGCGACGCCGTTGACCTCCGGCGGATAGGTCTCGGTGACGATGGCGTAGCGCATGCGCGGCTGTCCCCAAGCTGCCTGGTGGCTGCAGGGTGGGCCGCGGGTGTGTCCCCGAAGTGTCGTGGCCGTGACCGCCGCGTGACCGCGGCCGATCGTGCTGGTCGACGCGCTTGCTCAGTCGCTGCTCACGCGGTTGCGGGGTTGGCGCGTCGGTGGCACTTTGCGCTACCGCACGGAGGCGGTCTTCAGTTCGCGCTGAAATCCAGCGTGACGCCCAGGTCGGCCATGTCCTCGGGCTCGCCGTCGAGATCGGCCTTGAGCAGCGGCCGCGCCTCCAGCCAGCGCCGGGCCAGGCCCAGCGTCAGCGCATTGCCGTCGGCGCGCGCATCCAGCGTGGGGATCGGATCGGCCTCGTGCGCGCGGTGCAACAACACCGCCAGCCGCAGCAGCGCGGCGCTGCGCCGCACCGGCGCGAGCAGGCGGTCGGGCAGGGCGTCGAACGCCGACTTCGGGATGCCCCGGCGGTGGGTGCGCACCAGAGCGGCCAGGAACTGCTGCTGCTGGCGCGAGAAGCCGGCGATGTCGGAATGCTCGATCACGTACGCGCCGTGCACGTGGTACTGGCTGTGCGCGATCGCCAAGCCGAGCTCGTGCAGGCGTGCGGCGCGGGCCAGCATCAGGCGGTCGTCGTCCTCGAGGTGCCAATGGTCGGCGACCTGGTCGAACAGGCGCAGCGCCGTGGCTTCCACGCGCGCGGCCTGGGCGCGGTCGATGCCGTAGCGTTCCACCAGCGCGGCCACCGAGGCGTCGCGCGGGTCGTGCGCGCCGCCGCGGCCGAGCATGTCGTACAGCACGCCTTCGCGCATCGCCGCCTTGCTGACCATCATCCGCTTCAGGCCGAGCGCGTCGAACGCCGCCTCCAGCACCAGGATGCCGCCGGCGATCACCGGCCGGCGTTCGGAGGACAGGCCGGGCAGGTCGATCGCGTCGATGCGCTCGGCCTGCAGCAGCCGGTCGCGCACGACTGGCAGTGCCTCGGCGCTGATCGCGCCCTTGGTCAGTTTCATCGCCGCGCAGATCTCGCCGATCGCCTTGATCGTGCCCGACGAGCCGAGCACCTCATCCCAGCCCAGCGTGCGGTAAGCACCGGAAAACTGCTGGAACTCGGCGCTGACTTCGGCCCGCGCCGAGTTCCAGCGCTTGCGCGACAGCTTGCCGTTGCCGAAGAACCGGCGCGTGGTCGCCACGCAACCCAGTTGCAGGCTCTCGCGCTCGATCGCCTCAAAGCCGGCGCCGATGATGCATTCGGTCGAGCCGCCGCCGATGTCCATCACCAGGCGCAGGTGGCCGTCCTTGGGCGGCTGCGCGTGGGCCACGCCCAGGTAAATCAGGCGCGCCTCCTCGCGGCCGGCGACGACTTCGATCGCGTGGCCGAGCGCGCTTTCGGCCGGCATCAGGAATGCCTGCGGTTCCTTCAGGCGGCGCACGGTGTTGGTCGCGATCGCGCGCACGCGCTGCGAGGGAATGTCGCGCACGCGCTGGCCGAAGCGCGACAGGCAATCGAACGCACGCTGCCGCACTGCCGGGTCGAGCCCGCCCTTGCCGTCGAGGCCTTCGGCCAGGCGTACCGTTTCGCGCAGGCGGTCGACCGTGCGCAGCTGGCCGAGCACGTAGCGCGACACCACCATGTGGAAACTGTTCGACCCCAGGTCGACCGCGGCGAGCAGGTCACCGTCCTGCAAGGGCAGCCGGGCGGTGTGGAGGAGTCCATTCATCCGCGGAATGATCGCCTATCCACAAATCTTCGCCAACAGCGACGCCTGGGCGGAGTGCGGCATCGCGTCGTCGCCGGGCTGCACGTGGCGGTAGCTGCCGTCGGCCTGCAGCTCCCAGGCCTGGGTGTTGTCGGCCAGGTAGTTCGCCAGCGCCTCGTCGTAGACGCGCGCAGCAATCTCCGGCTCAAGGATCGGGAAGCCGGTCTCGACGCGGCGCAGCAGGTTGCGCTCCAACCAGTCGGCGCTCGCGCAGAACAGGTCCGGCTCGCCGTCGTTGCCGAACCAGTACACGCGGTGGTGCTCGAGGAAGCGGCCGACGATCGAACGCACCCGGATGTTGTTCGACACCCCGGGCACGCCCGGGCGCAGCGTGCACGCGCCGCGCACGATCAGGTCGATCTGCACGCCGGCCTGCGAGGCCTGGTACAGCGCGCGGATCACCTGCGGTTCGTTGAGGGCATTCATCTTGGCGACGATCCGCGCCGGCTTGCCGGCAGCCGCGTGGCGGGTCTCGCGATCGATGCGCTTGAGCACCCCGGCGTGCAGCGTGAACGGCGCCTGCAGCAGGCGCTTGAGCTTGAGCGTCGGCGCATGCCCGGACAGCTGCTGGAAGATCAGGTGCACGTCGTTGCCGATGTCGGGGTCGGCGGTGATCAGGCCGAGGTCGGTGTACGCGCGCGCGGTGCCGGAGTGGTAGTTGCCGGTGCCCATGTGCACGTAGCGGCGCAGCTTGCGGCCCTCCCGGCGCACGATCAGCAGCATCTTGGCGTGGGTCTTGTAGCCGACCACGCCGTACACCACCTGCACGCCGGCTTCCTGCAGCCGGTCGGCAAAGCCGAGGTTGGCCTCCTCGTCGAAGCGCGCGCGCAGTTCCACGACGACGGTGACGTCCTTGCCGTTGCGCGCGGCCTGCACCAGCTGTTCGACGATCGGCGAGTCCTTGCCTGAGCGGTACAGGGTCTGCTTGATCGCCAGCACGTTCGGGTCCTCGGCGGCCTGGCGCAGCATCTCCAGCACCGGCGAGAACGCCTCGAACGGGTGGTGCAGCAGCATGTCGCCTTCGCTGACGCGCTCGAACATCGCCTCGGTGCCCGACGGCACGCGCTGCTGGTACGGCGGGAACTTCAGGTCCGGGCGCGCGACCAGGTCGTAGACCTGGATCACGCGGTTGAGGTTGACCGGGCCGTTGATGCGGTAGACCGCGTTTTCGGTGAGGTCGAAGTTGTCCAGCAGGGTGCGCACGATCGGCTTAGGACACTGCTCGGCGATCTCCAGCCGCACCGCGCGCATGTAGCCGCGGCCGACCAGTTCGTCGCGCAGCGCCAGCGCCAGGTTCTCGACTTCCTCCTCGTCGACCAGCAGCTCCGAGTTGCGGGTCACGCGGAACTGGTACGCGCCCTTGACCTCCATCCCCGGGAACATCTCGTCGACGAACGCCGACAGCACCGCCGACAGAAACACGAAATCGTGTGGGCCGCCGGACACCTTCTCCGGGATCTGGATGATGCGCGGCAGCGAGCGCGGCGCGCGCACGATCGCCAGGTGCCCGGCGCGGCCGAACGCGTCGCGGCCCTTGAGCACGACCACGATGTTCAGCGACTTGTTGAGGATCTTCGGGAACGGGTGCGACGGGTCCAGGCCCAGCGGCGACAGCACCGGCATGATCTCGTCGCGGAAGTAGGCGCGCAGCCAGCGGGTCTGCTTCGCGTTCCAGGCATCGCGGTGCAGCACGCGCACGCCGGCCTCGTCCAGCGCCGGCCGCAGCACGTCGTTCCAGCAGGCGTATTGCGCCGCGACCAGGTCCGCGGCGCTGTCGTGGATGCGCGACAGCGCGGTGGCCGGGGCCAGCCCGTCCGGGCCGGCCGGCAGCCCGAGGTCCTGGGCATGGCGCAGGGTGCCGGCGCGGATCTCGAAGAACTCGTCGAGGTTGGTGCAGGAGATGCACAGGTACTTCAGGCGCTCAAGCAGCGGCACCTGCGGGTCCTGCGCCTGCGCGAGCACGCGGAAGTTGAAGTCCAGCTGCGACAGTTCGCGGTTGAAGTACAGCGCCGGGTCGCGCAGCGGGTCGCTGTCGGCGGGGTCGCGCGGGGTCAGGCGGCCGGGTTCGATCGGGGCGGTCATGCGGTCTGCTCGATGTGGTCGCGCCGGCGCAGGCGCTCGGCGCTGAAGTGGCAGGAGAAGGTACTGCCGCGGCCGACCTCGCTGGCGATGTCGAGCCGCGCCTGGTGCAGGTTCAGCACGTGCTTGACGATCGACAGTCCCAGGCCGGTGCCGCCGCTTTCGCGCGAGCGGCTGGTCGAGACGCGATAGAAACGTTCGGTAATGCGCGGCAGGTGTGCGGCGGGAATACCGTAGCCGCTGTCGACCACTTCCAGCACCGCGCCGGCGCCCTCGCGACGGAACGCGATGCGGATCGTGCCGCCGGCCGGGGTGTAGCGCACCGCGTTGCCGACCAGGTTGGAGAACGCACTGTGCAGTTCCTTGTTGGAGCCCCACAGGTCGACGCCGGCCGAATCCTCGACGCTGACCTCGTGGCGGTTCTGGCCCAGCGCCAGCGCCTCGCGCCGCAGCGTGCTGAGCATCGACGACATCGCCACGGTTTCCTCGGCCGGCAGGGTGTCGGTCGACTCCAGCCGCGACAGCATCAGCAGGTCCTCGACCAGCTGGGTCATGCGCTGCGACTGGCGCTGCATCTCGGCCAGCATCGGCGCCCAGTCGGGATGTTCGGCCGGGTCGAGCATGTCGAGGTAGCCGTGCACCACGGTCAGCGGGGTGCGCAGTTCGTGCGAGACGTTGGCGACGAAATCGCGGCGCATCTGCTCCAGGTGCAGCAGCCGGCTGACGTCGCGCGCGACCAGCAGCCACAGGTTCTCGGAATAGGGGATCAGGCGCAGGCTGAGGTTGATCGCCGGGTTCAGCGGCGACAGCGTCTCCAGCGGTTCGGCGTTGCGGCCGGCCGCGAGCCAGTGCGCGATCGGCAACGGCTGCAGCCGTTGCACCAATGGCGAGCCGATGTCGCGCGGGTAGCGCAGGCCGAGCAGCGGCGTAGTGGCCTCGTTGAACCACTGCACGCGCTGGCTGTTGCGGTCGACCACGACGATCGCATCGGGCAGCGCGGCCGCGGCGGCGCGGTAAGCCCGCAGCATCTCGACCAGGCGACGCTTGCGGCCGCGCATCTCGGCCTGGCTGCGGTAGAGCAGGCGGTCGAGTTCGTTCCACACCCCTTCGCCCAGTGGCGGCGCCAGGCGCTGGCGCGCGGTCAGGCGCAGCAGCACGTTGCGCAGCTTCCAGTAGTGCCAGGCAACCACGCCCAAGGCGGCCAGCGTCACCACCGGCCAGGGATGGCCGACCAGCACGCCGGCCACGGCAGCACTGGCCAGAATCAGGGCCAGCTGACCGAGGGTACGGAACCAGGCGGAGCGGGCGCGGGGGGGCATGGCAGACAATTTAGCGGCTTGCGCCGTTGCCGGGGTCATCGCGGGCGTCCATCCGGGGGACTTCCCGCGGCGCGCGGGGCGTCGCTGCCCGCCCGCCGGACGCGATCACGCTTCGGCCGATGCGGAAAAGCGGTAACCGGCGCCGCGCACGGTCTGCACCATGCCGTCGATCTGGTGCGGTTCGAGCGTCTTGCGCAGCCGGCGGATGTGCACGTCGACGGTGCGCTCCTCGACATAGACGCTGCCGCCCCAGACGTGGTCGAGCAGCTGGGTGCGCGAGTACACGCGCTCCGGGTGGGTCATGAAGAAATGCAGCAGGCGATACTCGGTCGGGCCGATCTGCACCGGCTGGTCGACCCCGTCGAGCCGCGCGAACACCCGGTGCGCGGCGCCGTCGATGCGCAGCGCGCCGACGCCGACGCTGCCGTCCTCGTCGTCCTCGCGCGAGCGGCGCAGCACCGCGCGGATGCGCGCGAGCAGCTCGCGCGCGGAGAAGGGCTTGACCACATAGTCGTCGACGCCGGCTTCGAGCCCGCCGACGCGGTCGTTCTCTTCGCCGCGCGCGGTCAGCATGATGATCGGCACCTCGCGGGTCAGCGATTCCTTGCGCCAGCGGCGTGCCAGTTCCAGGCCGCTGATGCCGGGCAGCATCCAGTCGAGCAGGATCAGGTCGGGCACCCGGTCGGCGATCGAGGCCTGCGCCTCGCGCGCGTCGCCCGCGTGGACCGGGTCGTACTCGCCCTTGCGCAGGGCGAAGGCGACCATGTCGCGGATGGCGGGTTCGTCTTCTACGATCAGGATGCGCTTCTGCACACGGTCACCGGGGGAGAGACTGAGGGGATCCTTGAAGCCGCGCCAGTACACTACCGTTTTGTGACATGTCGGTGACATTGCGACACGGGTGTCATCGTCGTGCCGAGTGGCCCCGGGTTCGCGCAGGGCGGGTTTCCACCCGCCATTGCCATGCTCGGTGTGCCGGACCGGTGGATGTCGATTCGAAGCCCCGATTCCTCGCAATCCGGCGCCGGCACGATGGCGGGTTGAAACCCGCCCTACCGCCGGCGCAGGTCCTCGTCGCGGATGCCCTGGCGCTTGAGTTCCAGCACGGTCGGGGTGATCGCCGCGATCCGCGCCTCGATCCGCGCGCGCGCGTAGTAATCGACTTCGGCGCGCTTCTTCAGCGTGTTCAGCTGCACCAGCGCCTGTTCGGGCCGGCCGCTGAGGTAGGCGGCTTCGGCATAGGCCTCGCCGGCGCGGATCGGATCGCCGGCGATCTCGCTGGCGCGCGCGAACACCTTCTGGAACACCGCGTCCTGCGCCGAGGCACCCATCAGCGGCCGCAGGATCGCCTGCGCACGCTTGCCGGCGGCCGGCGTGTTGCGTTCGGCCAGCACGCGCGCGTAGGTCAGCGCCACCGGTCGGTTGTTCGGAGTCTGCCGCAGCAGCGATTCGAAACGCGCATCGGCCGCCGCGGCCTTGCCGCTGCGCGCTTCGGCCTCGGCCAGCGCCAGGGTGAGCCACAGGTCGCCGGGGTGTTGCTCCAGCAGCGGCGCGAACCCGCTCGCCGCGGCTCCGGCCTGGTTCGCCTGCAGCCGCGCCAGTGCCAGCCCGTATCGCTGCGCGTCGCTGAGCTTGCCGGCGCTCTCGAACCGCTGGTACTCGCGGATCGCCAGCGCCGGGGTATCGGCGCTGAGTACCCGCAGGCGCTCGCGGGCGTAGTCGAACTGGCCGGTGCCCCCGCCGAGCAGGGCCTTGCCCGACACCTGCAGCCCGCTGGGTAGCAGTGGGTTGTCGCTGACCGCGTCGACGCCGAGGAATCCGCCCGGCGTGCGTCCGAGCTGCTCGGCGCGCTCCTTGGCCTCGCTGATGCGGGTGGTGGTGACCGGGTGGCTGCGCAGGTAGTCGGGGGTCTCGCCGTACCAGTTGGCGGCGTTGCTGCGCGAGCGGGTCAGCATCTTGTTGAAGAAGCCGGCCATCGCGGCCGGGTCGTAGTGGCTGCGCGACAGGGTCTGGATGCCGAGGCGGTCGGCCTCGGACTCGTTGGAGCGCGTGTAATCGATCTGGCGCTGCTGCATCAGGCCCATCGCCGACATGATCGCGGCCTGCGACGCCTCGTTGCTGGAGCTGCCGCCGGCCGACTGCGCGACCACGATCGCGCCGAGCATCGCCAGCAGGATCGGCAACTGGTCGCGCTGGGCGCGTTCGGCCCCGCGCAGCACGTGCTCCTGGGTGACGTGGGCGATTTCGTGCGACATCACCGCCGCGACCTCGTCCTCGCGGTCCGCGGCCAGCACCAGCCCGGCGTTGACGCCGATGTGGCCGCCGAGCGTCGCGAACGCATTGATCTGCCGCTGCCGCAGCATGAAGAACGTGAACGGCTGGCGTGGCTGGGCGCTGCTGGCCGAGAGCCGGCTGCCGAGCGTGTCGAGCCAGCTGTCCAGCAGCGGGTCCTCGAGCAGGTAGTCGTAGTGGCGCAGCTGTGCGAGCAGCATCGCGCCGTACTCCTGCTGCTGGGCCGGGGTGATCAGTTCGCCGGCCGACGAGCCGATGTCGGGCAGGCGCGGTTCCTGGGCGGGCGCACAGACGCTGGCGACGGCAAGGGTGACGGCAGCGGAGAGCAGGGCGATGCGGCGCAAGCGGAATTCCCTTCGGACGGGCGGGGCAGTCGCGCTGCGGCTGCGACCACGCCAAGGTGAACGGTGGCACGTGAACGGCTGTTTAAGCCTTCCGTCACGCACGTGAGAGGCAGCGTTGCGTGTCCCGGGCTGGAAAAGCGGCGGGTGCTGGCCCATATTCGACCCCAGCGTTCCCGATGAGTTTCACCCCGGAGATTGTTTTGAGCGAATCAGCACCCGTGAGCCCCGGGAGTCCGTCCCCCGGCATCGTCATCTACACCAGCGCGATCTGCCCGTACTGCATCGCCGCCAAGAACTTCCTGAAGAGCAAGAACCAGACCTGGACCGAGGTCCGCATCGACCTGGACCCGGCCGCGCGCGGCGACATGCAGGCGCTCACCAAGCGCACCAGCGTGCCGCAGATCTTCATCGGTACCACCCACGTCGGTGGTTACGACGACATGATCGCGTTGCACCGGGCCGGCGGCCTCGAGCCGCTGCTGGCGGGCATCGCATGAGCGCTGCCTATACGTCGGGCGAGGTCGACCGGATCGCGGAATTCACCGCGTTTCGCCAGCGCATGAACGAGCGCATCCTCGCCGAGCCCAACCAAGTCGTGCGCCGCTTCTTCGCGCTTGATACCCAGACCTACCAGGCCGGCGCGCTCGACGTGAAGACCAAGGAGTTGCTGGGGCTGGTCGCGTCGCTGGTCCTGCGCTGCGACGACTGCATCAGCTACCACGTCGCCCAATGCAAGGACGCCGGCGTCAGCCGCGCCGAGATGTTCGAGACCTTCTCGGTCGGGCTGGTGGTCGGGGGCTCGATCGTGATCCCGCACTTGCGCCGCGCGGTCGACTTCCTCGACCAGCTCGAGCAAGGCGAGGCCGCTGCACCGGCCGGACACGACCACGGCTGAACCGATGAACAGCCCGCTAGGGCGGGCTTCGAGCGTGGTCTGGTTGCCCCGCACCTGCAGCACGCAGCCGCTTCCGGCATAATTCTCCGGCTAACCATCCGGCGCCGTACTCCCGATTCCCCGGGGCACGCCGCGCCCATCAGCTGGGAATCCCCTAATGACGCAGACCATCACGGTCATCCGAGGCGACGGCATCGGCCCGGAAATCATGGACGCCACCTTGCACGTGCTCGACACGATGCAGCTGGGCCTCCAGTACGAGTTCGCCGATGCCGGCCTGGTCGCGCTGGAGAAGCACGGCGAGCTGCTGCCCGCGGCGACCATGGACTCGATCCGCAAGACCCGCATCGCGCTCAAGAGTCCGCTGACCACACCGGTCGGCGAGGGCTTCAGCTCGATCAACGTCGAGCTGCGCAAGCGCTTCGACCTGTACGCCAACGTGCGCCCGGCCAAGTCGTTCCCGAACACCAAGTCGCGCTTCCCGTCGGGCGTCGACCTGATCACGGTGCGCGAGAACACCGAGGGCGCCTACATCGGCGAAGGCCAGTCGCTGTCCGAGGACGGCGAGACCGCGCTGCTGCAGCAGAAGGTCACCCGCCGCGGCTCCGAGCGCATCGTCCGCTACGCGTTCGACATGGCCCGCCGCATCGGCCGCAAGAAGGTCACCGTGGTGCACAAGGCCAACATCCTGAAGTCGACCTCGGGCCTGTTCCTGAAGACGGCGCGCGCGGTCGCCGCCGAGTACCCCGACATCGAGTGCAACGAGATGATCGTGGACAACACCTGCATGCAGCTGGTGATGCGTCCCGAGCAGTTCGACGTGATCGTGACCACCAACCTGTTCGGCGACATCATCTCCGACCTCTGTGCGGGTCTGGTCGGCGGGCTGGGCCTCGCCCCGGGCGCCAACATCGGCACCGACGCGGCGATCTTCGAGGCCGTGCACGGCACCGCGCCGGACATCGCCGGGCAGGGCAAGGCCAACCCGTGCGCGCTGCTGCTGGGCGCGGCGCAGATGCTCGACCACATCGGCCAGCCGGAGAAGGCCGAGCGCCTGCGCGCGGCGATCATCGCCACGCTCGAGGCCAAGGATTCGCTGACCCCGGACCTGGGTGGCAGCGGCACCACCATGTCGTTCGCCAAGGCGATCGCCAGCCGGGTGTGATCCGCCGGCCTCGCGGCCTGATCTCTTGCGTACCCGAAACGCATCGGCTCGTCGTTGGTGCCACGGATCGGATGCCGGCGTTCCGTGGATCGGCTCGACAGCCTCGATGCTGCGCCGCAATATCCGGGACTGAATTTCATTCGGATAGAGCGATGAACAACGCGACGCCCTCCGGCGGAGGCTTGCCTGCGCAGGTGCGGCCCAGTGGGGTGGCGCTGACGCCGCTGCTGGTGTTTCTGGCACTGTTCTTCGGCGCCGGCCTGTATTTCACCGCGCACGGCGAGGCGATGGGCTTCTACCAGCTGCGCGCGCCGGTCGCGATCCTGCCCGCGCTGGCGCTGGCGGCGTTCATCGCCCGCCGGCGCGGGATCAAGGCGCTGGATACGCTGCTGTCCGGGATGGGCGACCCCAACGTGGTGCTGATGTGCCTGATCTTCCTGCTCGCCGGCGGCTTCGTGGAGGTCTCCAAGGCGATCGGCGCGGTCGACGCGATCGTCTCGCTGGGCATCGGCCACGTGCATCCGGCGTTGCTGCTGCCGGGACTGTTCCTGGTCGCCGGCTTCATCTCGCTGTCGCTGGGCACCTCGATGGGCACGATCGCGGCGGTGGCGCCGATCGCGCTGGGCGTCTCGGATGCCTCCGGGCTGGACCGCGTGCTGGTGCTCGGCGCGGTGATCGGCGGCGCGACCTTCGGCGACAATCTTTCGTTGATCTCCGATACCGCGATCATCGCCACCCGCACCCAGGGGTGCAGCCTGCGCGAGAAGTTCCAGGCCAACCTTAAGCTGGCCTTGCCCGCGGCGGTGCTGACCCTGGTGGTGTTGGGGCTGCTGGGCGAGACGGCGCCGGTTGAGACCCCGGATGCCGTCTCGCCTTGGCTGATCGTCCCGTACCTGGTGGTGCTGGGACTGGCATTGGCGGGGCTCGACGTGATCCTGGTGCTGGGCGCGGGCCTGGTGTTGGCCGGGGTGTTCGGCGCACTTTTCGCGGTGGATTTCGGGGTGGCTGCGTACGCCGGCGACATCTGGGCCGGCTTCGAAAGCATGGTCGAGATCCTGCTGCTGTCGCTGCTGGTCGGCGGGCTGGGCGCACTGATGAAGGCCACCGGCGGCCTGGCTTGGCTGGCCAGTGTGGTTGGTCGGTTCGCGCGCGGGCACAAGAGCCGCCGCGCGGGCGAGATCAGCATCGCGACGCTGTCGGCGACGACCGACATGTTCACCGCCAACAACACGGTGGCCATCCTCATCAGCGGTGGGCTGGCGCGCGACATCGCCCAGGAGCACGGCGTGCCGCCCGCGCGCGCGGCAAGCGTGCTCGACATCTTCGCCTGCGTGACCCAGGGCGTGCTGCCATACGGCGCCCAGATCCTGCTGGCGGCATCGTTGGGCGCGGTCTCGCCGATCGCCCTGGCTGGCAGCGTGCATTACAGCTGGCTGCTGGGTGCGGTCGCCGTGCTCGCGATGCTGTGGCCCACGGCCCGGCCGCAGCTGCAGCCGGCGTGACCCCGGCTTGGATCTGGCCATTCGAGTATCGCGCATAGCCATCCTCGCGTTGACAGCTACCGCACGGACGCCCAGAATGGCCGACCTTTCGCGGCGTTGGTGCGCAACGAAAGACCCGGTTTCGGGGCATAGCGCAGTCTGGTAGCGCATCTGGTTTGGGACCAGAGGGTCGGGGGTTCGAATCCCTCTGCCCCGACCATCCGCTTAAGCTGGGTAGAGGCGTCAGTTAAGATGTACGCTGGCGCCCGTAGCTCAACCGGATAGAGCACCGGCCTTCTAAGCCGGTGGTTGCAGGTTCGATTCCTGCCGGGCGCGCCACCGGTTTCGATGCAGTTCGTGTTCGATGCAAGTTTTCAGGGTCTATGGTGGATGTAGCTCAGTTGGTTAGAGCACCGGATTGTGATTCCGGGGGTCGCGGGTTCAAATCCCGTCTTCCACCCCAGTTTTGTTTTTTGCTACAATTTATCTCTTGGGGCCGTTAGCTCAGTTGGTAGAGCAGTTGACTCTTAATCAATAGGTCCAAGGTTCGAATCCTTGACGGCCCACCAAATCGAAAAAGCACTTGGCTTGCCAGGTGCTTTTTTCTTTTGTACCCCCACGCCGTAGAATTTCGGCGCCCGACCCGCCCGGGCAGCATGAACAGGCGGGCATGGCATCGCGAAAGTGGCGGAATTGGTAGACGCCCTGGTTTTAGGTACCAGTGCCGCAAGGCGTGCGGGTTCGAGTCCCGCCTTTCGCACCAACCCAGGTAGAAAACCAAAGGCCCGGCGGGCCCAACGAGCGTTCGCGAGCGCCGTACCTTCCGTGGATATCGGCCTTCTCTCGCTCAAGCCGACCGCGCCGCACCCAACGCTGGCAGCGCGCCACGTAATCGGCGAAACTAGCCCGTTCCGCTGGCAGGGCGACGGAGCTTTCGTACGTCGCCGGCGGCCAGCCAGATCATCAACATCGTGCCGGGGCGCAATGCCACGGTTGCAGGAGTGGGATATGCCAGCTGTAGAAAATCGTGTGTCGGTCGAATCGCTGGGCGCCCTCGAACGCCGCCTGACCTTCAGCCTCCCGGCCGACCGCCTGGAAAGCCAGGTCGGTGGCCGCCTGCGCGAAATCGCCCGCGGCGCCAAGATCAAGGGCTTCCGCCCCGGCAAGGTGCCGGCCAAGGTGATCGAGCAGCGCTTCGGCCCGCAGGTTCGTGCCGAAGTCCTCGACGGGCTGCTGCGCGAAGGTTTCAGCAGCGCGGTGCGCCAGGAATCCTTGCAGATCGCCGGCAACCCGCAGATCGTGCCGGCCGCGGACCAGGAGCTGGCTTACGTCGCCACGTTCGAGGTCGTGCCGGATTTCGGTGACGTCGACGTCGCCAAGCTCAACGTGGTCCGCCACACCGCGCAAGTCAGCGATGCCGACATCGATGCGATGGTCGAGAACCTGCGCCTGCAGCGCCGCAGCTGGAACGCCGTCGAGCGTGCGGCGCAGGAAGGCGACGCGGTCGAGCTGGAAACCTGGTCGGTCGCCGGCGAAGAGCGCCTGCCCGCCGAGGGCATCGAGCGCGGCGCGACCGTCCTCGGTTCGGGCGCGATGTTCCCGGCGATCGAAGCGGCGCTGGTCGGCATGAAGGCCGGCGACGAGAAGCAGGCGCAGATCGAATTCCCGACCGACTGGCGCGTGCCGCAGTTCGCCGGGCGTAGCGTGGAAGTCCACCTCAAGGCGACCAAGGTCTCGGAGCCGGAGTTGCCGGAGATCGATGCCGGCTTCATCAAGAGCTTCGGCATCAAGAGTGGCGATGCCGAGCAGTTCCGCGCCGACATCCGCAGCAACCTCGAGCGCGAGCTCAAGGGCGCGCTGATGACGCGCCTGCGCCGCGAAGTCGGCGAGCAGCTGATCGCCGCCTACGCGCACGTCGAGATGCCGCCCAAGCTGGTCGAGGGCGAGGCCCGCGACATGGCGCGGCAGGCCGTTGAGCAGGCGCGTCGCCAGGGCCGCCAGATCGACGTCCCGGCCGATGCGCACCTGACCTTCATGGAACCGGCGCGCAAGCGCGTGCTGGTCGGCCTGCTGGTGGGCGAGATCGCGCGCCGCAACCAGCTGATGCTCGATTCCAAGCGCGTCAGCGAGACCCTCAAGCTGATCGCCTCGACCTACGAAGAGCCGCAGCAGGTCATCGAGTTGTATCGCAACGACCAGCAGCTGATGGCGGGCCTGCAGTCGCGGGTGATGGAGGAGCAGGTGATCGACTGGATCGCCGAGCGCGCCTCGCACACCGAGCAGGCGCTGTCGTTCAGCGAGGCGATCCGCCCGTAAGCGATTGGCATAGCCAAGTTCTGAACTCGCAACACGTCGCGCCTCTTGCGCCACGGTCCTGTCGGCCCCAAGTTGACCGGACCTTGCCATCACGTCAGCCACAGGTGCCGTTGAGATGAACCGAACCCAAGCCTTGAACCTCGTGCCGATGGTGGTCGAACAGACCAGCCGCGGCGAGCGCGCGTACGACATCTATTCGCGGCTGCTCAAGGAGCGGGTCATCTTCCTGGTCGGTGGTGTCGACGACCATGTCGCCAACGTGATCGTGGCGCAGATGCTGTTCCTGGAGGCCGAGAACCCCGAGAAGGACATCAGCTTGTATATCAACTCCCCCGGTGGCGTTGTCACTGCGGGCATGGCGATCTACGACACCATGCAGTACATCCGCCCGGACGTGAGCACGATCTGCATCGGCCAGGCGGCCAGCATGGGCGCGCTGCTGCTGGCCTCGGGCGCGAAGGGGAAGCGCTATGCGCTGCCCAATTCACGGGTGATGATCCACCAGCCGTCCGGCGGTTCGCAGGGCCAGGCGACTGACATCGAGATCCAGGCGCGCGAGATCCTGGCGCTGCGCCAGCGCCTCAACGAAGTGCTGTCCAAACACACCGGCCAAGCGCTGGAAACCATCGCCCGCGACACTGAGCGCGACAACTTCAAGAGCGCCGAGGCTGCCCGCGAGTACGGCCTGATCGACCAGGTGCTCGAACGTCGCCCGGAAGACTCGATCCAGGCCGCCTGACCCGCGACCCACCGCCCTGGCGCAGCTGGTTTCCTGCGGATATCGAGCCCGGGCCCGGCCCCCGGACGGGCCGGAACGCTGTGCTATTCTCGGGCCAGCACCGCTGGATCTGCCTGTCAACGGCCGGTCCAAGACTTAGAGAGACATTGGGCAAAAGAATGAGCGACGACCGACCCGGCCGCAGTACCGCCGACAGCAACAAGATCCTCTATTGCTCGTTCTGCGGGAAAAGCCAGCACGAGGTCCGCAAGCTGATCGCGGGCCCGAGCGTTTTCATCTGCGATGAATGCGTCGAGCTGTGCAACGACATCATCCGCGAGGAACTCGAGGAAAAGGCCCAGTCGGCGCGCAGCCACCTGCCCAAGCCCAAGGAAATCCTCGACGTCCTCGACGAGTACGTGATCGGCCAGCAGCGCGCCAAGCGCACGCTCGCGGTGGCCGTGTACAACCATTACAAGCGCATCGAGAGCCGGCAGAAGAACGACGACGTCGAGCTGGCGAAGTCGAACATCCTGCTGGTTGGGCCGACCGGCTCGGGCAAGACGCTGCTGGCCGAAACGCTGGCGCGCCTGCTCAACGTGCCGTTCACGATGGCCGACGCGACCACGCTGACCGAAGCCGGTTACGTGGGCGAGGATGTCGAGAACATCATCCAGAAACTGCTGCAGAAGTGCGACTACGACGTCGACAAGGCGCAGCAGGGCATCGTCTACATCGACGAGATCGACAAGATCTCGCGCAAGTCCGACAACCCGTCGATCACTCGCGACGTGTCCGGCGAAGGCGTGCAGCAGGCGCTGCTGAAGCTGATCGAGGGCACCGTCGCCAGCGTGCCGCCGCAGGGTGGCCGCAAGCACCCGCAGCAGGAGTTCCTGCAGGTCGATACGCGCAACATCCTGTTCATCGTCGGCGGCGCGTTTGCCGGCCTCGACAAGATCATCCAGGCGCGCAGCACCGATGCCGGTGGCATTGGCTTCGGCGCCAAGGTCAAGAGTTCCGAGCGCAAGGTCGAGGTCGGCAAGATCCTGGCCGAGGTCGAGCCCGAGGACCTGATCAAGTTCGGCCTGATCCCCGAGTTCGTCGGCCGCCTGCCGGTGGTTGCCACGCTCGAGGAGCTGGACGAGGCCGCGCTGGTCACCATCCTGACCGAGCCGAAGAACGCGATCACCAAGCAGTTCAAGAAGCTGTTCGACATGGAAGGCGTGGAGCTGGAGTTCCGCCCCGACGCGTTGCAGGCGATCGCCAAGAAAGCGCTCAAGCGCAAGACCGGCGCGCGCGGCCTGCGCACCATCGTCGAATCGGTGTTGCTGGACACGATGTACGAACTGCCGTCGCTCGAGCACGTGAGCAAGGTGGTGGTCGACGAGTCGGTGATCGAGCACAAGACCGAGCCGTACCTGATCTACCAGACCCCTCCGGCCGCAGTGCCGAAAGTCGCCTCCGGCGACTGACCGGGTTCAGGCATCGCCCGCGACCGGGCGATGCCTTCCAGTCGCAGCCGACTGGCGTAATCGACTGGCGCAACTGCCGGGCATAACTGGCTGATTTGCAACAGATCCGCTCGTGGCGTTCACGCGACCGGAAAGCCGCAGCTTGCATCCTTTCGCACAGGCCCCCATAACCGTGGCCATGGGCCGCCGTGCCCGCCCCATCCCCGTCCAGGCGCCTGCCGCCAGACGCCAGACCCGGAGCCCTCATGTCCACTCCCAGCGACCGCGAAACCCTCGAACTGCCGGTCCTGCCACTGCGCGACGTGGTCGTGTTCCCGCACATGGTGATCCCTCTGTTCGTCGGCCGAGACAAGTCGATCCGCGCACTCGACCTGGCGATGGAGTCCGACAAGCGGATCCTGCTGGTCGCGCAGAAATCCGCCGAAACCGACGATCCCGGCGCGGGCGACCTGTACGAGATCGGCACGCTCGCACAGGTGCTGCAACTGCTGAAACTCCCGGACGGCACCATCAAGGTGCTGGTCGAGGGCGTGTCGCGTGTGCAGGTCGACCATGTCGAGGAGGGCGACGGCGCGTTGGCCGGCCGCGCCCACGTCGTGGAGCCGGAGCTCGACCGCGAGGAGCGCGAACTGGAGGCGATCACCCGCTCGCTGATGGGCCTGTTCGAGCAGTACGTCAAGACCAACCGCAAGTTGCCGCCGGAGCTGATGCAGACTCTGTCGGGCATCGACGAGCCCGGTCGGCTGGCCGACACCATCGCCGCGCACTTGGGCGTGCGCATCAGCGACAAGCAGAAGCTGCTGGAGACGCATTCGGTGGGCGCGCGCCTGGAGCAGCTGGTCGGCCTGGTCGACGGCGAGATCGATGTGCAGCAGCTGGAGAAGCGCATTCGCGGCCGCGTCAAGTCGCAGATGGAGAAGAGCCAGCGCGAGTACTACCTCAACGAGCAGATGAAGGCGATCCAGAAGGAACTCGGCGAGATCGACGAGGCGCCCAATGACATCGACGAACTGACCCGAAAGATCGCCGAGGCCGGCATGCCCAAGCCGGTCGAGGCCAAGGCCCGCAACGAGCTCAACAAGCTCAAGCAGATGTCGCCGATGTCGGCCGAGGCCGCGGTGGTGCGCAACTACCTGGACTGGCTGCTCGGCGTGCCGTGGAAGAAGCGCAGCAAGGTGCGCAAGGACCTCAAGGCCGCGCAGGACGTGCTCGACGCCGACCACTACGGGCTGGAGAAGGTCAAGGAACGCATCCTGGAGTACCTCGCGGTGCAGACCCGCGTGGCCAAGATGAAGGGCGCGATCCTGTGCCTGGTCGGTCCCCCAGGCGTGGGCAAGACCTCGCTGGGCCAGTCGATCGCCAAGGCCACCAACCGCAAGTTCGTGCGCATGTCGCTCGGCGGCGTGCGCGACGAGGCCGAGATCCGCGGCCACCGTCGGACTTATGTGGGTTCGATGCCGGGCCGGATCGTGCAGAACCTCAACAAGGCCGGCACCCGGAATCCGTTGTTCATGCTCGACGAGATCGACAAGATGTCGATGGACTTCCGCGGCGATCCGTCCTCGGCGCTGCTCGAGGTGCTCGACCCGGAGCAGAACAACGCGTTCAACGACCACTACCTCGAGGTCGACCTCGATCTGAGCGAGGTGATGTTCGTCGCGACCTCGAACTCGCTCAATATCCCCGGCCCGTTGCTCGACCGCATGGAAGTGATCCGCCTGCCCGGCTACACCGAGGAGGAGAAGCTCAGCATCGCGATGCGCTACCTGCTGCCCAAGCAGATCAAGGCCAACGGGCTCAAGCCCGAAGAGCTGAAGATCGCCGAGGGCGCGGTGCGCGACATCGTGCGCTACTACACGCGCGAATCGGGCGTGCGCAACCTCGAGCGCGAGATCTCCAAGATCTGCCGCAAGGTGGTCAAAGAGATCGCGCTGGCCGGCCCCAAGCCGAAGAAGGGCAAGGACAGCGCGCTCAACGTCAATGCCAAGAACCTCGACAAGTTCCTGGGCGTGCGCCGCTACGACTTCGGCCGCGCCGAGGAGCAGAACGAGATCGGCCTGGTGACCGGTTTGGCATGGACACAGGTCGGCGGCGACCTGCTGCAGATCGAGTCGACGCTGGTCCCGGGCAAGGGCCAGTTGCTGCTCACCGGCCAGCTCGGCGATGTCATGAAGGAATCGGCGTCGGCCGCGTTGTCGGTGGTGCGTGCGCGTACCGAGCGGCTGGGCATCGACCTGGACTTCCTGCAGAAGCAGGACGTGCACCTGCACGTGCCCGAGGGCGCGACGCCGAAGGACGGCCCCAGCGCCGGCATTGCGATGGCCACCGCGCTGGTTTCGATGCTGACCAAGAATCCGGTCAAGGCCGAAGTGGCGATGACCGGCGAGATCACCTTGCGCGGCCGCGTGCTGCCTATCGGCGGCCTCAAGGAAAAGTTGCTGGCAGCGCTGCGCGGCGGCATCCGCACCGTGATCATCCCCGACGAGAACCGCAAGGACCTGGTCGACCTGCCCAAGTCGGTATCGCAGGGCCTGGACATCATTCCGGTGAAGTGGATCGACGAGGTTCTCGGCATCGCGCTCGAGCGACCCATCACGCCGTTGCCGCCAGCGGGGCAGGGCGAAGCGACGGTGCGGGATGCCGCGCCCGCGGTGGCGACGGTCGACGTCAAGCACTAGCGAAGCGCGCTCGAAAGACCGCGCCGACACCCCTGAAAGCCGCGCCAATGCTAGCTTTCAGGCTTGCGCCCCCAAAATGCCACTGGTATAACGATGGCATCCGCACTGCTGGCGTCTTGGACGCGGGGTGTGGAACGTCGATCGGAAGTGTCTGCACGTTTGCAGGCGACCCGATTCTCAGAACATCGCGGCAACAGTCCGCACAGGGAGTCAAGAAGAATGAATAAGGCTGAGTTTGTTGGTGCCGTCGCGGAAGCCGCCGAGCTGTCCAAGACCGACGCCGCCAACGCCGTGGACGCCGTCATCGGCGTGATCACCAAGGCGTTGAAGAAAGGCGACACGGTGACGCTGGTGGGCTTCGGTACTTTCCAGGTCCGCAAGCGCGCTGCTCGCCAGGGCCGCAACCCGAAGACGGGTGAAGAGATCAAGATCAAGGCGTCGAAGAATCCGGCGTTCAAGGCTGGCAAGGCGCTGAAGGATGCTGTAAACTAAGCAGCTCGCCCGCCGATGTGCATGCATCGGTAGCAGCAACCGGTACCGATACTTGGTTCCACAGCTCGGGTGCTTAGCTCAGCGGTAGAGCGTCTCCTTTACACGGAGAGGGTCGGGGGTTCGAAACCCTCAGCACCCACCAGGTCCAGCTGACGGACTCTGCCGGGATCCACTGTTCGCGAAGGGCGGATGTCAGCAAAAGCCCAGACGAAAAGTTTCAAAATGCGGAGTGGTAGTTCAGTCGGTTAGAATGCTGGCCTGTCACGCCGGAGGTCGCGGGTTCGAGTCCCGTCCACTCCGCCAGTTCTGCCAAAGGCACCGGAAACGGTGCCTTTGTTTTTAAGTAAGTGAGGAAGCTTGTTGTGGCGGTTGCGATGTTTGGCGACGCCAGTAGCTGCAAGCCCTGGGTTCAAAAAAGCGGAGTGGTAGTTCAGTCGGTTAGAATGCTGGCCTGTCACGCCGGAGGTCGCGGGTTCGAGTCCCGTCCACTCCGCCAGTTCTGCCAAAGGCACCGGAAACGGTGCCTTTTTCTTGGGCGGGTCCCAGGCAGGATTCTCGGCGCCCGGCGTGGAAGCGGACCCGGCGTCGCCCGCTCCGGCGGCTTCGGACGGCCGCGAAGCGTCTGGTCACCCCCGCACCGCAAGCACGCTAAACTGTCCGGCTTCCGCATCGACGCGACCTGGATATGCTGCAGAAACTTCGCGACAAGACCTCCGGCTGGATCGCCACGGTGATCCTGGGCCTGCTGATCATTCCCTTTGCGTTCGTCGGCATCCAGGACTACCTGGTCCAGCGCAATGACAACTTCGTCGCCACGATCGATGCACCGCCGGGCTGGTGGCAGTCCGCGCCGTCGTGGTGGCCGGTGTCGACGTTCTGGGAACACGAGACGATCACCGCGGACGAGTTCCGCACCCGCTTCGAGCAGGTGCGCCAACAGGAGCGCGCGCAGCAGGGCGAGGCCTTCGACGCGCGTGCGTTCGAGACGCTCGAAAACAAGCGCGCGATCCTGGACGGCCTGATCGACCAGCGCATCCAGAAGCTGGCGTCGCAGCAGGCCGGCGTCGTGGTCAGCGATGCGCTGGTGCGCAAGACGATCCAGGAGATCCCGGCGTTCCTGGTCGACGGCAAGTTCAACGCCGAGCGCTACCAGTTGGCCCTCGCCTCGCAAGTGCCGGCGCAGACGCCGACGCAGTTTGAGCGCGTGGTGCGTGACGGCTTGCAGCAGTCGCTGGTGTCGACTGGCATCGCCGCCAGCGGCTTCGTCACCAACGCCGAGATGGAACGCCTGATCAAGCTGATGGGCGAGCAGCGTGACGTGAGCCTGGTGACCCTGCCGGCGCCGGCGCCCGATACCGCGGCCGTCACCGGCGCGGAGATCCAGGCGTGGTACGCGGGCCATGCCGCGGACTATCGCGCGCCCGAGTCGGTGTCGATCGAGTATGTCGAGCTCAACGGCGCGACGATGGCGCCGCCGCCGGCCGCAGACGAGGCGGTGCTGCGTCAGCGCTACGAGCAGGAGAAGAACCGTTTCGTCGAGCAGGAGCAGCGCCTGGCGTCGCACCTGCTGGTGCGGGTCGACGAAGGCGCCAATGCCGCCGCGCAGAAGGCGGCGCAGGACAAGGCCACGCAGCTGGCTGCGCAGGCCAAGGCCGCCGGCGCCGATTTTGCCGCGCTGGTGCGCGCCAACAGCGACGACACCGGTTCCAAGGCAAGCGGTGGCGACCTGGGCTGGGTCGGCAAGGGCATGATGACCGGCCCGTTCGAGGACGCGCTGTTCCAGATGCAGGCTGGCCAGATCAGTGGGCCGGTCAAGACCGACTTTGGTTGGCACGTGATCCAGCTGCGCGAGGTCAAGGCGGGTGCGCAGGAAAGCTTCGAGCAGGCGCGCGAGGCGCTGGCACGCGAGCAGGCCGAGGCGGATCGCGATCGCGCATTCAATGATGTCAGCAGCCGCCTGGTCGACCTGGTCTACAAGAACCCTTCCTCGCTGGTGCCCGCGGCGCGCGAGATGCAGCTGCCGGTGCTCAAGCTCGGCCCGATCTTCCGCGACGGCAAACCTGACCCCGCCGCGGGCCTGGCCGCGAACGCCGCCCTCAAGCGTGCCGCATTCTCGGACGCGCTGATCCAGGACGGTACGGTTAGCGATCCGATCGAGATCGCACCCAACCACACCGTGCTGATCCGCGTGGTTGCGCATACCCCGGAGCGCACGCTGCCGCTGGCACAGGTGCGCGCGCAGGTCATCGCCGCGGTGCGCGCCGATCGGGCGCGCAAGGCCTCGACCGAGGAAGCCGATGCGCTTCTGGCGCGCCTGCGTGGCGGCGAGACGCTGGAGGCGCTGGCCGCGTCCAGGCAACTGCCGGCACCGCAGCAGGCCATCGCGGTACCGCGTGGCGCCCCGCTGGGCGGCGAAGGCGTGGCGGAGGCGGTGTTCGCGGTGGCGGTGCCGGCGACGGGCAAGGTGTCGCCGGGCAAGGCGGTGTTGAACGATGGCTCGATCGTGCTGTTCGCGGTGAGCAAGGTCGTCCCTGGCGACGTGGCGCAGGTGCCGCCACAGCAACGCCAAGGCCTGCAGCAGCAGATCGCGCAGATGGGCGGGGCGGACGATGCCCAGGCGTTGATCAACGCGATGCGCCAAAAGATGAAGGTGGCCGTGGTCGAGGCCAACCTCTGACGCCAACGTCGTGTCGCACGGCAAGCTCAAGAAAAAGCCCGGCATCGCCGGGCTTTTTTTTTTGCGCGTCCGGTTAGCCGAGCTACTCGGCTGCGTTGAGACCGGTCATGCCCAGGATGTTGTAGCCGGCGTCGACGTAGGTGATCTCGCCGGTCACGCCTGCAGCCAGGTCTGAGCAGATGAAGGCGGCGACGTTGCCGACATCCTCGATGGTCACGGTGCGGCGCAGCGGCGCGTTTTCCTCGACGTGGCCGAGGATCTTGCGGAAGCCCGCGATGCCGGCGGCGGCGAGGGTCTTGATCGGCCCGGCGGAAATCGCGTTGACGCGCGTGCCTTCCGGGCCGAGGTTGTCGGCGAGGTAGCGCACGGTCGCTTCCAGGCTGGCCTTGGCCACGCCCATCACGTTGTAGCCGGCCAGCGCGCGCTCGGCGCCCAGGTAGGTCAGGGTCACGATCGAGCCGTTGCGGCCGGCCATCAGCGGGCGCGCGGCCTTGGCCATGGCAGCCAGCGAGTAGGCCGAGACGTCGTGCGCGATCGCGAAGTTCTCCCGCGTCAGGCCGTCGAGGAACTGGCCGGCGATCGCCTCGCGCGGTGCAAACGCGATCGCGTGCACGAGGATGTCGAAGCCGTCGTTCCAGTGCTGGCCGAGCTGCTCGAAGCAGGCGGCGATCTGGGCGTCGTCGGACACGTCGAGCGGGATCACGATGTCGCTGCCGTACTCCTTGGCCGCATCCTCGACGCGCGATTTCAGCTTGTCGTTCTGGTAGGTGAAGGCCAGCTGAGCACCTTCGCGGTGCATCGCCTCGGCGATGCCGGTGGCGATCGAGCGCTGGCTGGCGATGCCGGTGATCAGTGCCCGCTTACCCTGCAAAAAACCCATGTGCGCTCCTCGATTTGGTGGCGCTGACCGATGTGCGGCCGAGCAAAGACTCTAGTTTGCCCTGTGGCGTCGGCGCGGGCTACTCGGGCGTGCCCGCCTACTCGCCTGCGGGCCGCGGGTCGATCGCCAGCACGCGGCCGGGCTTGAGCACCGTACGCGTGCCCAGGCCGTTGCGCTGCAACAGGTCGCCGACGCCGATGCCGTAGCGTCGGGCGATGGTCCAGGGGCTGTCGCCGCGGATGACGGTGTGCTCGCGGTACGTGGCGGGGACCGAAGCCGCATCGTTCGAGGCGGAGGCCGCGAGACTGCCGCTGGCGAGCACCGGCGCAGCAAGGCCGGGCTCGCTGCTGGCGCCAACGCCGGCGGTCGCCACCGCCAGCAGCGGGGCCCGCTTCGCCCCGATCTTGCCGATGCGGCCGTTGCCGAACGCGGGGTTGAGGCGCCGCAGCTGGGCGCCGTCGTGGCCGGTGCGGGCGGCCCAGCCGGCGATGTCGGCGACGTCCGCGGGCACGGTGACGGCCGCCAGCCGCGGCACCGGCCGGTCGAGCGCGCGCAGCCAGTCGTCGCGATCCTCGGCCTGCTTGAGCACGCACGACAGCGCGTGCAACTTGCGGACGTAGGCGTGGGTGATGCCGGACAGGCCCGGCAGCTGCTCGGGCGTGGCGTTGCGCGCGGTCTGGCCGCTGCGCTTTAGCGCGCCCAGGATGCGGTACTCGCCGGCGTTGTAGGCCATAGCCGCCAGCCGCCAATCGCCGGCGAACATGCTGTGCAGGGTCTTCAGGTAACGCACCGCGGCCCGGGTCGAGTCCACTGGTGACAGGCGTCCGTCGTAGCCCTTGCTGATCGGCACGCGGTGGTTGCGGGCCGTCAGCGCGATCATCTGCCACAGGCCGGCCGGGCCGGCGGCGCTGCGCGCGCCGGGCTGGTAGCCGCTTTCGACCAACGGGATCAGGGCGTACTCGGTCGGTAGGCTGGCCGCCCGCAACGCGTCCACCACATAGCCGAACAGCGGCAGCATGTCGTCATTGCGGGTGGCCAGCCGCTTGGGTGCCGCGGCGAAGTGCTGGCGCCAGCGTGCACTGGCATCCGCATCGCAATTGGGGTCGGCCAGGCCTTCGCGGAAGCGCTGGTAGATCTCGCGGCCGTTGCGGGTGCCGGCAGGCGCCGAGGTCGCGGCTGACGGTGGCGTTGCCGCGCCGTCGTCGCGTTCACCAGCGCGGCTCGGGGCCAGGGTCGACAGCGCCAACAGCAGGCTCCCGCACAGCCACGCGTAGGCAGGCGCACGGCTGGACCGGACCCCGATCATGCGACGAATCCGTCCTTCCAGCGCCGCAGTTCGGCGAAGGTCTCGACCGCGTCATCGGGCGCGTTGCCCAGGCGCCGGGTCACCGCCGCGATCACCGCTGGCTGGTCGACGCGCAGGAACGGGTTGCATGCGCGTTCGTCGGCGATCGTGCTGGGCAGGGTCGGGTGTCCGGCGTCGCGCATGGCCTGGGCCTGTTCGGTGCGGCGTCGCAGCGCCGGATTGTCGGGTTCGACCACGCGCGCGAAGGCGGCGTTGGACAGCGTGTACTCGTGGCCGCAGCAGACCCGGGTGTCAGCGGGCAGCGCGGCCAGCCTCGATAGTGAGCCCAGCATCTGCGCCGGGCTACCCTCGAAAAGTCGACCGCATCCCAAGCTGAAAAGCGTGTCACCGCAGAACAGCAGCCCGTGGCCGAAGAATGCGACGTGGCTCACGGTGTGGCCGGGCAGGGCGATGACCTCGAACTCCCAGCCCGCGATCGCGACCCGCTCGCCGTCGCCGACCCGATGGGTGGGCACGTCGATGCGCTCGTCCGCGGGCGCTATCACCGGCAACCCGGGCCAGCGCCGCAGCAGGGCTGCGGTGCCGCCGATGTGGTCGTGGTGGTGGTGGGTCAGCAGTATCCCGGCCGGTTGCAGGCCCTGTTCGGCAGCGGCCAGCACCGGTGCCGCCTCGCCCGGGTCGACGATCAGCGCGCGGCCATCGTTGCCCGTCAGCACCCAGATGTAGTTGTCCGAGAAGGCGGGCAGGGCCTGCAGGTTCATGGCATGCGCTCCTCGCGGCGATCGGGTGGGCTTCAACGCTCGCCGCGGGCGCGTGGCGGCAAATACTTCCGGCGATTCCCTCACAATCGGGATCGCAGCCCCACCTACCGGAGGCCCCGGCGACCATGCCCCCCGTTTCCCGCCCCCGTCAACCCGCGCCGCCCCTGGAGTGGTTTGCCACGCCGGCCGGGCAGGGCGTGCTGGCGCTCGAGGGGGCGGCGATGGCGCGGGTGCTCGCGTCCGGCCCGGCGCTGCCTTGGGCATGGCTCGGAGTGCCGGGCGCGGTGGCTCCGGAAACGGCCGGCCGGCGCGGCGTGGTGTTGCGTCGCCATGCGCATGGGTTCGACGGCGCCCTGCGCTGCGGCCTGCCGCTGCCACTGGCCAGCGAAAGCTTTGGCGCGCTGCTGCTGCAGCATGCGCTGGACGACGATTTCGAGGTGCGCGGCCTGCTCGACGAATGCGCGCGCCTGCTTACTCCCGGCGGCACGCTGTGGCTGGCGACGCTGAACCCGTGGAGTCCGTACCGCGCGCGCTGGGTCCGCAGCGGCCTGCGCGCGCGTGACCCCGGCCGCTGGCAGGCGTCGCTGCTGCGCGCCGGGTTCGCACTCAACTCGGTGCGCCTGCAATGGCTGGGGCCGCGCTGGCGCGTGGCGCACGGCGAGGCCGGCGTCGCCGCGGCCGACCGGCTGCGCGCGGGCATCGCGCTGGCGATCAACAAGCGCGTATATGCGGCGATTCCGCCCAAACCCTTGCGCAACCTGCGATGGCAAGCCAGCTGAGCCAGCATCAGCCCGGCGGCGTTTGTCGCGTCCCAACCATTGCGACCGCGCGCGGCGATAATGCGCGCATGAACTCACCCGAAGACCTGAAGTCCGTCCACATCCACACCGACGGCGCCTGCCTCGGCAACCCGGGCCCCGGTGGCTGGGGCGCCCTGCTGCGCTGCAAGGGCCGCGAGCGCGAGCTCTCCGGCGGCGACCCCGACACCACCAACAACCGCATGGAGCTGATGGGCGCGATCATGGCGCTGGAGACGCTCAGCGAACCGTGCGTGATCACCCTGCACACCGACTCGCAGTACGTGCGCCAGGGCATCACCGAGTGGATGAAGAACTGGGTGCGCCGCGGCTGGAAAACCGCCGGTGGCGACCCGGTCAAGAACCGCGACCTGTGGGAGCGCCTGCACGCGGCCGCGCAGCGCCACAGCATCGAATGGAAATGGGTGAAGGGCCATTCCGGCGACCCGGACAACGAGCGCGTCGACGTGCTCGCGCGCAATGCAGCGCTGCGCCTGAAGCGTTAGTGGCGGCCGGATCCACAAGGCCCGAGCAGCCGTGTAACGTCTCCCCCCAGTTTCCCGATTCCCGACCGCGAACCGCATGCGCCAAGTCATCCTCGATACCGAAACCACCGGCCTAAGCTGGGAGCGCGGCAACCGCGTGGTCGAAATCGGCTGCGTCGAGTTTCTCGAGCGCCGCCCGACCGGCCGCACCTTCCAGCGTTATCTCAACCCGGGTCGCGAATTCGAGCCCGGCGCACAGGAAGTCACCGGGCTGACGTTGGAATTCCTCGCCGACAAGCCGCGTTTCGAGGAGGTCGTCGACGAGTTCCTCGCCTTCATCGACGGCGCCGAGCTGATCATCCACAACGCCGCGTTCGACGTCGGCTTCCTCGACAACGAACTGCGCATGCTCGGCCCGCAGTACGGCTGCCTGGCCGATCGCTGCGGCGTGGAGGACACGCTGCTGCTGGCGCGCCGGCAGTACCCCGGCCAACGCAACTCGCTGGACGCGCTATGCCGGCGCCTCGGCGTCGACAACGCCCACCGCCAGTTGCATGGCGCCTTGCTCGATGCCCAGCTGCTGGCCGAGGTCTACCTCGGGCTGACCTCCGGTCAGAGCGAGATCGGCTTCGGCGACGGCGCCGATGAGACGGCGGAAGTGGTCGTGGCGACGTTCCAGGCCAGCGCCGAGTCGGCACGGCCGCGGGTGCTGGTCGGCGACGACGAACTCGCCGCGCATGAGGCGCGGCTGCAACGGCTGCGCAAGAAGGCTGGTCGCGCGGTCTGGGATGCGATGGTAGCGGCCGAACCGGACGCCGCGCCGGCCTGACCCGGTGTTTTCGTAGTTCGCGCCGCTAGTGGCTGCGCACCAGGATCACGGTGACATTGTCCGAGCCACCGCCATCGAGCGCGGCGGCAACCAGCGAATCCACGCACTCCTGCGCACTGCAGTCCTGGTGGCCCAGCACCTTGGCGATGTTGCGGTCGTCGACTTCCTCGGTCAGGCCGTCGCTGCACAGCAGCAGCTGCATGCCCGGCTTGAGCTCGCCGGTCATGGTTTCGACGTTGAGGTTGCGCGGATCGGTCACGCCCAACGCCTGAGTCACCACATTGCGGTGCGGGTGGCTGCGGGCCTGCTCGTGGGTAATCGCGCCGGTGGCGATCAGTTCCTGCACGTAGCTGTGATCCTGCGAGAGCTGCGCCAGCTGGCCGTCGCGCCACAGGTAGACGCGGCTGTCACCGACCCAGGCGACTTCGAAGCGGTTGCCGTTGACGCGCGCGGCAACCACGGTGGTGCCCATCGGCAGGGCGTCGTTGCGGCGCTTGGAGGTGCGGATGATCTCCTCGTCGGCAATCCGGATGGCCTGCGCCAGCGGGGTGCCGTCGCGGATCTCGCGCACGATCGCCTCGCGCGCCAACGCGCTGGCGACCTCGCCGTACTCGTGGCCACCCATGCCGTCGGCGACCAGCCACAGGCCCAGCTCGCTGTCACCGTAGTAGGTGTCTTCGTTGAGCTCGCGGCGCAGGCCGACGTGCGTCAGGTGTCCGAATTCGATCATGGGGCGAGCAGGCCTGACGGGGTCATATCTTCTCAGCGGTAAACGCGATCATCGGGGCGCAGCGGCCGCGAGGCAAGGAAGGGAAACCACCCAGGCATGCTAGGCGGGGGCGGCGTGAGGGGTCGTGGGGCGCGCGCTTTGCCTCGGCGCAAACAAAAAGGCTGCCGAGGCAGCCTTTGTGTTCAATCTGGCGGAGAGGGGGGGATTCGAACCCCCGGTACGCTATAAACGTACGCCTGATTTCGAGTCAGGTACATTCAACCACTCTGCCACCTCTCCGGGTGGGCCGGCCATGATACGGGGCCGGCCACGCCGCGACAAGGCATGCGCCGGCTGGGCGGGTTGCAGCCCGGCTACACTGTCGACCCCCAATGGCTGAATGGCGGCGTCATGTCCGAGATCCAGGTTCCGGTGTCCTTCGGTGAGTTGCTCGACAAGATCGCGATCCTGCAGATCAAGTCCGAGCGCATGAGCGATGCGGCCAAGCTGGCCAACGTGCGCAACGAACTGTCCGCGCTCGAGCAGACTTGGATGGCGCACCCGGCCGCCGGCAAGGACATCGTCCGCCTGCGCGCCGACCTCAAGGCCGTCAACGAGCGCCTGTGGGTGATCGAGGACGACATCCGCATCAAGGAAAAGGCCCAGGCCTTCGACGACGAGTTCGTGCGCCTGGCCCGCGCGGTCTACTTCGAGAACGACGAGCGCGCGCGCATCAAGCGCGAGATCAACGTCGCGCTGGGTTCGGCGTACATCGAAGAGAAGTCGTACCAGGACTACCGCTCGGCCGCGGCGCCGTAGGGCGGGTTTCAACCCCGCCATCGCGACAAGGGAGTGCGGTTGGACCCTTCGTCCCGCAAGAAGCCGGCGGGTTGAAACCCGTCCTACGCGGCTCGAACCGGCATCAGCTTCGATGCTCGCGGACGTAGCGCTCGAACGCCGCGATCGCGTCGTCGACCGTCACCAGGTCCATCACCCCGTCGTGCTCGATCTTGGTGCCCCAGCGCAGTGTCGCGGCGGGCTTGCCGAGGAACCTGCGCGCGGCATCGTCGTACCGGTCGACGCAGTAGCGGCGGTCGGAGTACGGCCCGCTGCGCGCCGGGTTGCTGGCCGCATGCAGGCCCAGGACCTTCGTGCCCATCGCGTTGGCGATATGCATCGGCCCGGAATCCGGGGTCATCAGCAGCTGGCCGCGCTCGAGCAGCGCCGGCAGTTGCTTGAGCGTGTCCTTGCCGACCAGGTCGAGCACCGGCGTGTGGGTCGGCTGGGAGGTCGGCGTGACCATGGCCGCCAGGATCGCGTCGCTGGTGCGGCGTTCCAGGTCGCTGCGGCCGCCGCACAGCACCACGCGCCAGCCGCGCGACACGGCGTGGTCGGCGACGGCGGCGTAGCGCTCGGGGCGCCAGTTGCGGCGCTCGTGGCTGGAACACGGCGAGACCAGCAGCGTCGGCCGGCCATCGTCTGGCCACTGCGCGCGCGCCCATTGGCGGGCGTCGTCGGGCACCGGCAAGTCCCAGCGCACGTCGTCCTGGCGCAGGCCGAGCGGTTCGCAGAAGCTGCCCAGCGCATCGAGCACATGGATACCGGGGCGGTCGGGGATGCGCTCGTTGACGAACAGGCCGTGCAGGTCCTTCGAACGCGCACGGTCATAGCCGATGCGCCGGGTCGCGGGGATGAAGGCCGACAGCAGGTTCGCGCGCGCGGCGACCTGCATCTGCAGCAGCACGTCGAACCGGCCTTGCGGCCCGAGCCGGTCGCGCAGTTCGCGGCGCAGCGCGCGCATGCCGGCCAGCCCGGTTTTCTTGTCGTACTCGACGAACTCGACGCCCTCCAGACCCTCGAGCAGGCGGCGCTCGCCCTTGCCGATCACCCAGCTCAGTTCCACCCGCGGCCACGCGGCGCGCAACGTGCGCACCAGCGGCACGACATGGGTGACGTCGCCGAGCGCGGACAGCCTCAGCAGACAGATGGAATGGGGCGCGGTTGGCACGGGACTTGTTAGACTCGGAGCGATGACGGGGTATGACGCGACCGAAGGACTGACGCCGTTCCGCGACGACAGCGGATACGGCGCGATTCTGTTCGACCTTACCCGGATGCGGCAAGCCAATGCCGAATGGTTCTCGCCCGCGTACTGGGGCGAGAAGGCGCGCCCGGTCGAGAGTGGCGGGCGCGGCGGGGCGTGGTTCGTCGATGCACCGTTCGGCCCGGCGCTGCTGCGACGCTACCTGCGCGGCGGCATGGTCGCCCAGTTCAACCGCGACGCCTACTGGTGGCGCGACGCGGCCAAGACGCGCAGCTTCGCCGAGTTCCGCCTGACCCGAGCGGTCGCGGCCAAAGGCCTGCCGGTGCCGCAGCCGATCGCCGCGTACTACCGCCGCGACGGTCTGAAGTACACCGCGGCGATCCTGCTCGACAAGCTCGACAACGTCCGCACCCTGGCCGACCGCGCCGCGGTCGCCGGCGACGGCGCGCCGTGGGAGGAGGCCGGCCGCCTGATCGCGCGCAGCCACCGCGTCGGCCTCGACCACGCCGATCTCAACGCCCACAACCTGCTGTTCGACCCGACCGGCAAGGGCTGGATCATCGACCTCGACCGCGGCCAGACGCGGATCCCCGCGACCCCCTGGCGCGAGGCGAACCTGTCGCGCCTGAAGCGATCGCTGCTGAAGCTGCGCGGCGAGCGCCCGGTCGCCGAGGTCGAGCGCGACTTCGCGCGCCTGCGCGACGCCTACGATCGCGCCTGGGGGCGGGGCTACTGATGGCCTGGAGCCTGCGACTCAACGGCGTCGGCAACGCCTCGGCGGTCGAGCTGGGTTCGGCGATGGCGACCATCGAGCGCGACGGCCGCCCGTGGCTGACGATCGACTGCGGCAACGAGGGGCTGACGTCCTACCTCGCGCACTACGGGCAGGCGCCGCGCGCGCTGTTCATCACCCACACCCACCTCGACCACGTCGCCGGTTTCGAGCGCCTGTTCGTCGCCAGCTACTTCGATGAAGCCCAACGTGGGCGCGTGCGCGTCTACGTGCCGGCGCCGCTGGTGCCGTTGCTGCACCAGCGCGTCGGCGACTACCCCAACGCGCTGGCCGAGGGCGGGGTGAATTTCTGGGACGCGTTCCAGGTGATCCCGGTCGGCGAGTCGTTCTGGCACGACGGGCTGCGACTGGAAGTGTTCGCCACGCGCCACCACTGGCCCGATACCTCGTTCGGCCTGCGCCTGCGCGGCAGCGTGGTCTGGACCGGCGACACCCGGCCGATCCCGGAGCAACTGGCCCGCTTCGCCGATGCCGGCGAGTTGATCGCGCACGATTGCGCGCTGCACGGCAATCCCTCGCACAGCGGCATCGACGACCTCGAGCGCGAGTACCCGCGCGAACTGCTGGCGCGCTGCCTGCTGTACCACTACGCCAGCGCCGAGGACGGCTGCGCGCTCGCCGCGCGCGGCTACCGCATCGCCCGCCCGGGCGAGGTGGTCGGCTTGAACGAAACGACGGCATTGCGGTCAGATCCGGTATGAACGCCGTGCTGCAAACGCCCGGTCTCGCGGCCATCCCCGCTCCGCTCGACACGTTGGGCCGGCCGCTGCGCGACCTGCGCCTGTCGGTGATCGAGGCCTGCAACTTCCGCTGCCCGTACTGCATGCCCGCCGACCGGGTGCCGGACGACCACGGCCTGGACGCGGCGTCGCGATTGTCGTTCGACGAGATCGAAACCCTGGTGCGCGGCTTCGTCCGCCTCGGCGTCAGCAAGCTGCGCCTGACCGGCGGCGAACCGCTGCTGCGCAAGAGGTTGCCCGAGCTGGTGGCGCGGCTGTCGGCGATCGATGGCTTGGCCGACATCGCACTGACCACCAACGGCGCGCTGCTGGCCCGGCACGCGCAGGCCTTGCGCGACGCCGGACTGCGCCGGATCACGGTCAGCCTCGACGCGCTGGATGCGTCGGTCTTCCGCGCGATGTCGGGCGATCGCGGCGAGGTCGCCGAGGTGCTGGCCGGGATCGCCGCGGCGCAGGCCGCCGGTTTCGCGCCGATCAAGCTCAATTGCGTGGTCGAACGCGGGCTCAATGAAGACCAGGTGCTGCCGCTGGTCGAGTACGCGCGCGCCCACGGCCACGTCCAGCGTTTCATCGAGTACATGGACGTGGGCACCTGCAACGGCTGGCGCCGCGAGCGCGTGGTGCCGTCGGCCGAGCTGCGCGATCGCATCCACGCGCGTTGGCCGCTGCGGCCGCTGGACCCTCAATACCGGGGCGAGGTCGCGTCGCGCTATGCGTTCGTCGACGGCGGCGGCGAAGTCGGCTTCGTAAGTTCGGTCAGCGCGCCGTTCTGCGGCGACTGCCACCGCGCCCGCGTGTCGGCCGACGGCATGCTCTACACCTGCCTGTTCGCGGGCGAAGGGCAGGCGTTGCGGCCTGCGCTGGCGGGCGGGGCGGAAGCCCTGGCCGAGTGCGTCGCCGGCGTGTGGTCGCGCCGCGGCGACCGCTACAGCGAGTTGCGCAGCGAGGCGGGCGTGTCGCGCAAGAAGGTCGAGATGTTCCTGGTGGGTGGCTGACGTTTTGTGCGACGCATGAAGAAGTCCACCGAACACACTGCCGCAGTCAAACTCGCCGCCATCCGTGGCGAGGCATCGGCGGCTTCGGGCGAGTCCGGCCCGGCCATCCATGGCCGTGCGTTCGAGAACGCCGCGACCAGTGGTCGCAAGGCGCGTTCTCTCACCCACATCGACCCGGATGGGCGGCCGACCATGGTCGACGTGTCGGCCAAACCGGTGACCGCGCGCGAAGCGAGCGCCGACTGCCGCGTGCGCTTCCCGGCCGACGTCGCCGCGCAACTGCGCGCGAGCGGCCTGCGCAGCGCCAAGGGCGGCATCGTCGACACCGCGATCATCGCCGGCACGATGGCGGTCAAGCGCACCCACGAGCTGATCCCGTTCTGCCACCCGCTGCCGATCGATGGCTGCCGCATCGCGATCGACTGGGTCGACGAACGGTCGCTGCGGATCGACTGCGCCGTCCACACCACCCACCGCACCGGGGTCGAGATGGAGGCGCTGACCGGGGCCACGGTCGCCGCGTTGACCGTCTACGACATGTGCAAGGCGCTGTCGCATGCAATCGTGATCGGGCCGGCGAAGCTGGTTGCCAAGCGCGGCGGCAAGCGCGATGTCGGGGGCGGGCGATGACCCGGGTCGAGGTGCTGTATTTCGCCAGTCTGCGCGATGCGGCGGGGCAGGCCAGCGAGGCCATCGACAGCGACGCACCAGACTTGCGCACGCTCTACCAAACCCTGCGCGTGCGCCACGGGTTCGCGCTGCCGGTCGAGCGCCTGCGGGTGGCGGTCGATGGCGCCTTCGCGGGCTGGGACGATGGCCTGCGCGAGGGCAGCGAAGTCGCCTTCATCCCGCCGGTAAGTGGGGGCTGAGATGACGCGATTCTCTCTCGCCGACACCCCAGTCGACACCGCCACCTTGCGTGCGAACCTGCTCGACGACCGAGTCGGTGGCTACGCCAGTTTCGAGGGCTGGGTGCGCAACCACAACGACGGCCGCCCCGTGACTGGACTGCGCTACGAGGCCTATGTCGCGCTCGCGCAGAGCGAGGGCGAGCGCGTGATCGAGGAGGCGCGCAGCCGCTTCGAGATCCTCGACGCGCATTGCGTGCACCGCATCGGCGACCTGGCGATCGGCGAACTGGCGGTGTGGGTCGGTGTCAGCGCCGCGCACCGCGACGCGGCGTTCGCGGCCTGCCGTTTCATCATCGACGAGGTCAAGGCGCGCGTGCCGATCTGGAAGCACGAGCGTTACCGCGAAGGCGACGCCGGCTGGCTACATCCGCGCCACGAATAATTCGGCTGACCGCGCGCTCAGAACGCGCCGCGGCGCGCGGTAGAACGCACATTCGAGCTTTCTGGAAATTCCGTTGGGTGGCGACTCCGCCGGCTGGCCTCGGCACCCGCGTCAGTCGATACCGTTGCTGCCTTCCGGCCCTGGCGGGATTTTCAACCTAGCGTCGCGAGGGGCCGACGGAGCCACCATAGAGACAGCGCGATTTGCATCGCGACCACGCGTGGAACGCGTGTTTGAAACGTGTATGCGGCACGCAGGAGTGGCGGAGAGAGGGGGATTCGAACCCCCGAAGCGCGGTTTAGACGCTTACACACTTTCCAGGCGTGCTCCTTCAACCGCTCGGACACCTCTCCACACCGGTGTGCCGCATCCCTGAACACGGCGTCCAGCCGCCTTCGGGGCCGCAAAGTCTAATCGTGGCGGGCGTTTGCGGCAAGTCGATGCCGGCACGTCGCGGCCGGCGCGACACGGCATGGCACAATGGCCGCGCGCTGGTTTCCGTGGGCTCGCATGGTCCGCATGACCGCTACCGGACACGCTGAATCGCGGGCCGCCCGGCGTTGACCGCCGGACGAACCTCCGTCCTGAAACCCCAGAACACCCAAAGGGTCCGATGTCCTACCTCGTCCTTGCCCGCAAATGGCGCCCGAAGCGTTTCGCCGAACTGGTCGGGCAGGAGCACGTGGTACGCGCGCTGACCAATGCGCTCGATTCGGGCCGCGTGCACCACGCGTTCCTGTTCAGCGGCACCCGCGGGGTCGGCAAGACCACCATCGCGCGGATCTTCGCCAAGTCGCTGAACTGCGAGCGGGGCACCTCGGCCGAGCCATGCGGAGAGTGCAACAGCTGCCGCGACATCGACGCCGGCCGCTTCCTCGACCTGCTCGAGATCGATGCGGCCAGCAACACCGGTGTCGACGACGTGCGCGAGGTGATCGAGAACGCGCAATACATGCCGTCGCGCGGGCGCATGAAGGTGTACCTGATCGACGAAGTGCACATGCTGTCGAAGGCGGCGTTCAACGCGCTGTTGAAGACGCTCGAGGAGCCGCCGGGGCACGTCAAGTTCCTGCTCGCGACCACCGACCCGCAGAAGCTACCGGTGACGGTGCTGTCGCGTTGCCTGCAGTTCAACCTCAAGCGCCTGGACGAGGCGCAGATCGGCGGCCAGATCACCAGGATCCTCGCCGCCGAGGGGATCGCCGCCGAACCCGGCGCGATCCGCCAGCTCAGCAAGGCGGCCGACGGCAGCCTGCGCGACGGCCTGTCGCTGCTCGACCAGGCGATCGCCTACACCGGCGCCGGCGGCGGAGTCGAATTGGGCGACAACGCGGTGGCGGCGATGCTCGGCACGGTCGATCGCACCCGCGTGGGAGCGTTGCTGGATGCGCTGGCCGATGGCCATGGCGAGGCGCTGCTCGCCGAGGTTGCGGCGCTGGCCGAGTTCTCGCCCGACTGGGGCGGGGTGCTCGAGGCGATGACCGACGCGCTGCACCGGATGCAGGTGCGCCAGCTGGTGCCCGATGCGGCGATCGAAGTCGATGGCGTCGACGTCGACGCGCTGGCCGGCCGGCTGCGCCCGGAAGTCGTGCAGCTGTGGTACCAGATAGCGGTTAACGGCCGGCGCGACCTGCCGCTGGCACCGAGCCCGCGCGCCGGGTTCGAGATGTGCGTGTTGCGGATGCTCGCGTTCCGGCCGGCAGCTGCGGACGATGCCCGGCCATCCGCGATACCGGCGCCCGCGCGAACCGCCGCGCCGCCGCACGCGGCGGCAATGAGGCCGACGCGCGCGCCCGCGCCAGCGATGCGCGCCCCGGCCGAACCGCGCGCCGAGTCCGCGACACCCACCGCCCCGCAGGCTCGTCCAGATCCCCGCGATGCCGCCGTTGGCGAGCCCGTGACCGCATCAGCGTCGCTGGCTTCGGCCGCGATACGCGAACCCTCACCACCGGTCTCCGCCGCGCCCCCTGGCGCCGTCGGCGCGGCGGCGATCGAGGGCATCGCCGACGGCGAGGCCTGGCACGCGCTGGTCGCGCGCAGCGGGCTGAAAGGCCCCGCGCGCCTGCTGGCCGAACACGCCGGCTTCGTGGCCTACGGCGACGGCGTGCTGAGCCTGTCGCTGGCGCCGACCGACGACCACCTGCGCGGTGCGGCGATGGTCAAGATGGTCGCCGATGCGCTGGCTCCGGCCTTGGGCGCGTCGCCGCAGATCAAGTTCGAGACCGCCGACAAGCCGGTCGAATCGCTGCGCGACCGCAACGAGCGCGCCCGCGACGAGCGCCAGGCCAGCGCCGAACAGCTGTTCATGGGCGACCCGGACGTGCAGCGGCTGATCTCGCAGCACGGCGCTAAGGTCGTTCCCGACTCGATCCGGCCGTTCGAGGACTCTTGAGGGTCGCGCATTCGACCCAATGACGTGCTGATCGGACAGCACCGCAGCAGCGGCCCGGCCGCGGTTCGCCCGTCCCCGGCGGGATCGCGGCCCGCCCACCCACCACCCTTTAGACGAGTACACGACCATGCGCGGAAACATCGCCCAACTCATGCAGCAAGCGCAGAAGATGCAGGAAAACATGCAGCGTGCGCAGGAAGAACTGGCCAGCCTGGAAGTCACCGGCAACGCCGGCGGCGGCATGGTCAGCGTGACCCTGACCGGCCGCATGGAGTGCCGCAAGGTACGCATCGACCCCAGCGTGCTGTCCGACCCGGAGATGGCCGAGGACCTGATCGCGGCGGCGTTCAACGACGCGGTCAACAAGGCCAACGCCGAATCGCAGGCGAAGATGGCCGGCGCCACCGCGGGCATGCCGATCCCGGCGGGCATGAAGATTCCGGGCTTCTGATCGGTGCCTAAGGTAGGCCAGGTTTCAACCCGCTGCCCCCAGCCAGCCCAAAGACGGCGGGTTGAAACCCGCCCTACGGACCGACGCCTTCGAACGTGAGCGCCTTACTAGAACAACTGATCGACGCGCTGCGCGTGCTGCCCGGCGTCGGCCCGAAATCGGCGCAGCGCATGGCCTACCACGTGCTCGAACGCGAACGCGCCGGTGGCCAGCGGCTGTCCGAGGCGTTGGCCGCGGCGGTCGAGAAGATCGGCCACTGCGAACGCTGCCGCGACTTCAGCGAGACGCCGGTGTGCGCCACCTGCGCCAGCGCCTCGCGCGACGCGCACCTGCTGTGCGTGGTCGAGTCGCCGGCCGACCGGCTGGCGATCGAGCAGGCCACCGGCTACCGCGGCCTGTATTACGTGCTCCAGGGCCGGCTGTCGCCGCTGGACGGGATCGGCCCGCGCGAACTCGGGCTGGACCGCCTGTCTGAGCGCCTCGCCCAGGGCGAAGTGCAGGAACTGATCATCGCCACCAACCCGACGGTCGAAGGCGAGGCGACCGCGCACTATCTCGCGCAACTGGCGCGCCAGCAGCGGGTGCGGCCGAGCCGGCTCGCGCACGGCGTGCCGCTGGGCGGCGAGCTGGAGTACGTCGATCGCGGCACGCTGTCGCATGCGTTCGGCAGCCGCAGCGAGATGGTGGATTGAGGCGGGGAACAGGGAACTGGGAAGCACCAGCTTCGCTGTTTCGGGTTTGGCGTCCCCGTTCCCCGTTGCCCGTTTCCTCCCGCTACGCTTGATCGCCGCCCACGCCGGAGTGCCAGACATGCCCAGCGACACCATCTTCGACAAGATCATCCGCCGCGAGATTCCCGCCGACATCGTGTTCGAGGACGAGCACCTGATCGGGTTCCGCGACATCGCGCCGCAGGCGCCAGTGCATGTGCTGTTCGTGCCGAAAACGCCGATCGCGACCCTCAACGACGTGCAGCCGTCGCAGGCCGAAGTGCTGGGACGGCTGGCGATCGCCGCGGCGGATTTCGCCAAGCAGCAAGGTTTCGCGCAGGACGGCTACCGCGTGGTGATCAACTGCAACGGCCATGGCGGGCAGACCGTGTTCCAGGTCCACCTGCACCTGTTGGCGGGCGCGCCGTTGGGCCGATTCGGTACCGCGCGCTAGTCGTAAAAAAAGCCCGGCAATGCCGGGCTTTTTCATTCAAGTCGACCAGCGGCTCACCACCAGCCCCACCACGGCCACGGCGCCGGCCGGGTGACGACGTCGACGCGTTCGCGCACCGGCCACAGGTAGACGATGTCGGCTTCCACGCGCGGGAAGCGGTAGTCGTACTGGCCGATGCGGCGGTTTTCGTAGCCGTCGATGCGCCCGGTGAAGGACACCTCGCGGTTCTTCTCGAACAGTGCCGGGTCGTAGAAGCCGGTGCGGCAGGCGATGAAGCGGCCGCCGACGTCGTCTGTGGCCCAGTACGGGCGCGCGTAGACGTCCAGCCGGGTCGAGATCATCTCGAAGCAGGTGCGGTTGGCCTGCGGTTCCACCTGCACGATGCGGCCGCCCCAGCGCACCATCGCGCCGGTGCTCTCGGTGGCCGCGGCGTCACGCGGGCTGATCTGCGCAAACGTGCCCTGCAGCGGCTTCGGCTGCGTCGCACAGGCGGACAGCAGTGCGGTGGCGGTTGCGAGTACGGCGAGTCGGGTGTTCATCGGCGTTCTCCATGGAGGCGTGGGCGGTGCGCGCGCAGGTCGCGGATCAGGGCATGGGCGGCGCGGCGTTCCGGTTCGGTGCGAGCGTACCGCCAATCATTGAAACGGCGGGTGAGCGATTGCAGTGGGCCGGCCAGTTCCGGGCGGGCCTGGCTGACTCGTTCAGCCCACTCGTGGGCGGGCTCGTGCGGTTCGCGCGCCAGGTCCAGGCGCGCGTAGCGGCGGCCGAGCCGGTGCCAGGCACGCAGCACCGGATCGGCCTGGCGCGGGCCGCGCGCACTGAGCCAGGCCATCCACAGCAGGGCGAGCGCGGCGGCCATCGCGAACAGCACGATCAGCGTGCGCGGCTCGAGCTTGTCGACGCCCAGCGGCTTGAGCAGGCGTTGCTGGCGGTCGGCGTTGAAGCCGAGAACGAAGTCGTTCCAGCCGCGGCGCATGAAATCGCGGACGTCGAAGAGCCGCGTACCCGCGGCGCGGTCACCCCACACCGAGCCGAGCAAGCCGGCGATCAAGCCGTCGGCGCCAGGCGCGCGGTCGGCGAGGGTGTCGTAGATGCGCTCGGGCGCGACCGCGGCGGTCGGGTCGACCCGCACCCAGCCCCGACCCGGCAGCCAGGCCTCGGCCCACGCGTGCGCGTCGGAACGCCGCACCAGCCAGTAGTCGCCGATCGCGTTGCGGTAACCGCCGGCGTAGCCGGTGACCACCCGCGCGGGGATGCCGGCGCCGCGCATCAGCACCACGAACGCAGAGCTGAAGTGCTGGCAGAAGCCAGCCTGCTGGTCGAACAGGAACTCGTCGACGCCGTGGCGACCCGGACGCGGGGTGTCAAGCGTGTAGGCGAAGCGCGCCCTGATCCACGCCAGCGAGCGCTGCACGATCGCGGCGTCGTCGCGGCCGGCCTCGCTGCGCCATTGCCGCGCCAACGCCAGCGTGCGCGGGTTGTAACCCGGCGGCAACGCGAGGGCCATCTGCCGCAGCACCGGATGCAGGCGCGGCTCGTAGCGCGCCGGCGGTGCCGACTGCACGCGCCAGCGGGTCAGCGCGCTCAGCGGGGCCGCCGCGTACAGGCCGTGGTCGAGCGTCAGTTCGCTGCCCGTCGGCGCGGACAGCGGCAGGTCGAGCGCGACCAGTTGCCGGCGGTCGGTGGGCTCGATCGCCATCTCGTAGTCCCAGCGCGTCGCCGCGGGTTGGGTCGCGGCGGGCGGCAGGCCGCGCAAGCCACCCGGCTGGGTCCAGGTCTGGCCGTCGAAGTCCCACAGCACCGGCCCGCGCCAGTACAGCTGCGCGGGCAGGGGCGCGGCGCCAAAGAAGCGCGCGCGTAGGACCGGCGTCTCGTCGTTCATCAGTTCGGCCCATTCCCCCGGCGACATCCGGTCCGACAGGCCCGGACGCGCCAACGCGCGGTCGGGCACGCCCCACGCGGGCGTGGCCAGGCGCGGGAACAACCAGAACACCGCCAGCGCCATCGGCAGGCCGATCGCCAGCAGCCGGCCGATGCCGAGCAGCCGGCGCACGGGCGAGGGCGGCGCGGCGCTGTCGCCCGATTCGATCTCGGCGAACCGCTGCAGCGCGGTCAGCGCGAGGACCGCGGCGATCAACCCCAGCGCGAGCGACAGGGGCCCTTGGTCGAGCAGGAAGGTCGCGAACGGCGCGAACAACGCGAACCCGACCAGGCTGCGCGCATCGCGCAGGCTGAAGGTTTCCGCCGGCTTGATCGCCAGCATCGCCGCCAGCAGCGCGCAGCCGGTGTCGCGGCCGAAGCGGAACCCGGACAGGCTCAGCACGATCCCCAGCACCGACAGCGCGAGCAGCAGCCGCAGCCAGCCGGGCAGCGGCCGGCGCCAGGTCAGCAGCGAGATCGCCACGCTCGCCGCGCCGATCAGCAAGCCCTGCAGCAGCGGCAGCTGCAGCAGCAGCGGCAGCACGCACACCGCGCCGACCAGCAACGCCCAGCGGCGGCTGGCCGGATCGAAGGCGAGGCTGGCCCGGGGCTCAACCATGCGGCATCAGGGCCAGCGCGCGCAGGCAGGCGTGGCGGTGGAACGGGCCGTGGTCCGCGCCCAGGTCGGCGTGGCCGGGCAGCACCAGCCGGTAGCGGCGGTCGTCGCGCTCGGCTTCGTCGATCCAGCGGGCGAGGCGGGCGATCCGTGCCTCGTAGGGCAGCGAGTCCATCGCGTGCCAGTCGAGCAGCACGTCGGCGCCCAGCGGCTGCTCGTACTCGCGCACGAGCAGCGTGTCGCGACGCGCCGAGGGCTTCCACGCGATCGCGCGGCGCGCATCGCCGGCGCGGTAGGCGCGCAGGTGGTGGACGTCGTCGCCGCTCGGGTGCAGGCGCGCCTGTACCGGGTCGCCGGAGCCGCTGGGCAGCGGCGGGCCGTGTGGTTCCGGCGCCGGGTAGACCAGCAGCGGCGCCTCCGACCAGACATAGGCCCACGCCCGCGCCAGGCCCAGCGGACGGGTAGTGGAGACGCGCAACTTCGGCAGGTCGAACCAGCCGCGGCGCTCGGTGGCGAACGCCAGTTGCACCTCGCCGTGGTCGCCGTCGAGGTTCAGCACCGCCTGCGCGTCGGAGGCGCGGTCGTCGTCGACCTGCAACCCGCGGCGGACGCGCTTGACCACGCCATGCGCGTGCACCCGCACCTGCAGCGGCGTGCCGGCCGCGACCGGCTCGGCCTCGATCGCGACCACGCGCAGGCCGGTCAGCTGCAGCTGCGCGGCGACCAGGCTGGCCAGCCCGGCGCCCGCGAGCAGCAGGCCCAGCAGCAGCGCCGGGTTGTTGTTGTAGTTGAGCGCGCCGCCGACCATCACCAGCAGCAGCGCCGCGTAGAACATCCCGAAACGGGTCGGCAGCACATACACGCGGCGCGGCACGAACTGCACCGGCAGCGCTTCAGGATCGCGCGGGCGGGTCAGCGCCAGCATGCGCGCGCGCAGGCGTGGCCAGCGGGTCCTGCTCATCTGGCGTCCACCGCGTCGCGCACGGCGCTCAGTCGACCGCCACCGCGTGCAGGATCGACTTGGCCAGGGCGTTGCCGGCCCCGGCCTGGGTTTCGGCCACCAGGCGGTGCGCGGCCACCGCCTCGAACAGCGCCTGCACGTCCTCGGGCAGCACGTGCGCGCGACCAAGCAGCAGCGCATACGCGCGCGCCGCGCGCAGCAGCGCCAGGCCCGCGCGCGGCGACAAGCCGACCCGCACGCCCGGGTGCCGGCGGCTGCGCGCGAGCAGCGCCTGCACGTAATGAACCAGCGCCTCGCTGGCGTGGACCGCGCTGACCGCGTGGCGGGCGGCGACCACCTCGTCGCTGCCGAGCACCGCGCGCGTCTGCGCGATCAGGCTGCGGCGGTCGCTGCCGGCCAGCAGGTCGCGCTCGGCCGCCTCGCCGGGGTAGCCCAGCGCCAGCCGCAACAGGAAGCGGTCGAGCTGCGAGTCCGGCAACGGATAGGTGCCCGACACATCGACCGGGTTCTGCGTGGCGATCACGAAGAACGGGTCCGGCAGTCGATGGCTGACGCCGTCGACGGTGACCTGGTGCTCGGCCATCGCTTCCAGCAACGCGCTTTGCGTACGCGGCGGCGCGCGGTTGATCTCGTCGGCCAGCAGCACCTGGGTGAACACCGGGCCGGGATGGAATTCGAAACGCCGCGCCTGCGGGTCGAACACCGACACGCCAACGACATCGGCCGGCAACAGGTCGGAGGTGAACTGCACGCGCTGGAACTGCAGCCCGAGCGTCGCGGCCAGTGCGTGCGCCAGGGTGGTCTTGCCCAGCCCGGGCAGGTCTTCGATCAGCAGGTGGCCGTCGGACAGCAACGCCACGAACGCCAGCCGCACCTCGTGGGCCTTGCCCAGCACCAGCCCGTTGACCTGTGTCTGCGCGCGGTCAAGGGTCGTGCGCAGGCCATCGGTTAGCATGTGCGCCGCCGAGGGGGATGCTGCCATCGGATTTCTCCTGAAAGTCATTCGAGTGTAGCGAGGCAGGGACTGATGCGGTACGAGAACGGGCTGGATGCCAGCCGACCGGATCGGTCACAAGCGGCGTTCTGGTGCCTGTGGGCAGTGGTGCTGCTAGCGAAGGTGTTGATTGCCGCACACTTGCCGTTGTTCGTCGACGAGGCGTTCTACTGGCAGGAAGGCCAGCACCTGGCCGCGGCGTATTCCGACCTGCCGGGCCTGACCGCCTGGCTGGCGCGGCTCGGGGTCGAGATCGGCGGCAACCACCCGCTGGCGTTGCGCGCGCCGTTCCTGCTGATCGCCGCGGGCGTGCCGCTGCTGCTGGTACGCATCGCGAGCCGCGAGTTCGGTGCGCGCAACGGCTGGCTCGCCGGGTGCTTTGCCCTGCTGTTGCCCCTGGCCGGTTCACTGGGCCTGCTGGCACTGCCCGATGCGGCGATGGCGCTGGCGACGCTGCTGTGCGTGGACGCCGGCGCGCGCCTGCTGCGCGAGGTATCCGCCGCTGCCGCGCTGGAGCTGGCGTTGGGCCTGGCGATCGGCGCGCTCAGCCATTACCGCTTCATCGCGGTGATCGCGGTCGGCCTGGTTGCACTGCTGCTGCTCGTCGACGGCCGCCGGGTGCTGCGTGACGTGCGCGTGTGGACCGCGATCGCGTTCGGCGCGTCGGCGTGGGTGCCGCTGCTGGCGTGGAACTTCGACAATGCCGACGCCGGCCTGCGCTTCCAATTGGTCGACCGCCATCCGTGGGCGTTCCACGCCGATGGCCTGTGGTTCATCGCGGTCCAGGCGTTGCTGGTCACGCCGCTGCTGTTCATCGCGCTGGCCCACGCCGGCTGGCGCGGCCGTACCAGCGCGATGCCCGCGGCGCGTTACTTCGCACTGCTCGGCGGGCTGGTGGTGCTGGGCTTCTTCGCGCTGGGCTTCTTCGCCGACACCGAGCGGGTGAGTTTCCACTGGCCGCTGCCGGGCTACCTGGCCTTGCTGCCGTTGCTGCCGGCCGCGCTGGCGACCTGGCCGCGCTGGTCGCGGCTGCTGACCTGGGCGATGGCCGGCATCGGGCTGGCGGCGATCCTGGGCTACTACGTGGCCGTGTCGGTTCCGCAGCTGCGCGCACGCAGCGCGGCGCAGAAGTGGTACCCGTCCAATTTCGCCGGCTGGGACGCCCTGGCCGACGCCACGCGCAGGCAACTGCGCCAGATGCCGGCCGGCACCCGCGTGGTCGCCGACAACTTCAAGGTCGGCGCCGAGCTCGGGTTCGCGCTCGGCGACGCGAACATCGCGGTGCTCGACCACCCGCTCAACAGCAAGCACGGGCGCGCCCCGCAACTGCAGTTGTGGGGCCTGCAGACGCCCGGCCGCCAGGCCTGGGGTGCGACGCCGGTGCTGCTCGTCGTCGGCGCCAGCGAGGTCGAGTACAAGCACCTGCTGCGCCGCTACCACGACCTGTGCGCGATGGTCGGACCGCTGCCGCCGCCTACGGTGCTCAACATCGATCATGGCCGCCAGCGCTTCCTGCTGTTCGCGTTGGATGGCAAGCGCGAGGGCGCGTGCACGACGCCGGCGATGGCGTGGATCGACGCACCTATCGGCGGCGCGCGGGTCGGCCGGGTGTTCGACGTGCGCGGTTGGGCGTTCAAGGACGGCGTGGGTTTGTCCCGCGTCGAGGTACTGCTCGACGGACGCATCGTCGCGCCGGCGCGGTATGGCCTCGACTACGACGGCCTGCAGCAGAGCTGGAAAATCTCGAACGACCCGCAGCACCCGCGCGTCGGCTTCACCGCGGCCGTGGACCTGCGCAGCGAGCGTGGCATCGCCGCGGGCCAGCATTGGCTCGGCCTGCGCCTGCACGGTCGCGATGGCAGCGTCGAGGACTGGCCGGAGCAACCGGTCGAGATCAGCGGCGCCGACTAGCCGGCCAGTCCGGCTCAGGGCAGGGCGAACCCGGCCTCGCGCAGCAGCCGCGCGGTCGCGATCAGCGGCAGCCCGATCAGCGCGGTCGGGTCCTGCGTGTCGATCGCGTCGAACAGGCTGATCCCCAATCCCTCGCACTTGAAACTGCCGGCGCAGTCGTAGGGCTGCTCGGCGTCGACATAGCGGGCGATCTCGTCCACCGCCAGCGTCCGGAACCGCACCGTCGTGGTGTCGACGACCACCTGCGCCGCGGCGTCGGCGCGCGCCACGCACACGCCGGTACGGAACCGCACCGCGTGTCCCGACATTGCCGCCAGTTGCGCGATCGCCGCCGCGCGCCCGCCGGGCTGGCCGAGCGGGCGACCGTCCAGCTCGGCCACCTGGTCCGAGCCGATCACCCATGCGCCTGGTTCGCGCTGCGCGACGCTGGTCGCCTTGGCGATCGCCAAGCGTCGCGCCAGTGCCGGCGGCGTTTCGCCGGCCAGGGGGGTTTCGTCGGTGTCCGGGAGCAGCGCCTCGAACGGCAGGCGCAGGCGCGCGAGCAACTCGCGCCGGTAGCGCGAGGTCGAGGCGAGGATCAGGCGCACGGCCGAACCGGCATCGTTGGGGGTTCGGGCTGCGCCACGCGGGGTTCAGGCCAGCGGCGCGCGGGCCTGCTCGATCCGCGCCAGTTGCTGCTCGATCCGGCCGCGCGCGGCGTCGATCGAGGCGCGTACCTCGGTCAATTGCTCCAGGCTGGCGCCCTTGCCGTGGTCGCGCAGCCACAGCCGCTGGCGCAGCATCTCGCGCATCGCATCGCGGACCGGGTCTTCGACGTGGTCGCCGACCACCGCGGCGATCTCGGCGCGGGCCACCCGCAGCCGTGCTTCCAGCGCGTCGGCGGCGTCAAGCAGTTCGCGCATCGCGCGCTGGCGGCGGCTGGGCGCCCCGCGCAGCAGGCGGAATGCCACCAATCCCAGCACCACGGCCACGATTAACGTCAGGATGAACGGGCTGGCGGTCACGGTGGCGGTCTGAAGGGCGGCCCCGCAGTCTGCCGTGGCCGGGCGGCTGCCCGCAAATCGGTGGCTAAACCCTCGCCACGACAGGGTTTTAGCGTCATCCCCGGGTTTGACAAGGGAGGGCGCGGTCACTAACATTCCCCGGCTTATGTCAGCGAACCTGCCCGAAGTGTTGGATGCTTGGCGCATGGTGGCGGCGCGGCGCGGCGTGGAAGGCCGTCTCCCGTTGTCGACGCTGGCCCGGTTACGCGACAGCCTGGTCGATACCGAAGGTGAGGTGGTTTTCGCCCTCGACTTCGGCCAGGACGCGCTGCGGGTCCCGTACGTGGAGTTGCGAATCGATGCCGAGTTGCCGCTGCTGTGCCAGCGCACCCTGCAACGGTTTCTGTTTCCGGTGCGGATCGTGCAGCGGCTCGGCCTGCTTCGTGAGGGTAGTGGCAGCGAGGAGCTGGACGAAGCCGGGTTGCCGGAAGGCTACGAGCCGCTGTTGATGCCCGAAGACGGCATGCTGCACACCGCCGAGCTGGTCGAGGACGAATTGATCCTCGCCGTTCCGGTCGTGCCGCTGATGCCCGGCACGGAAGCGATGGAGCGCGACTGGCCGGCCGAAGAAGCCGAGCCGGAGCGCGTGAACCCGTTCGCGGCGTTGTCGGCATTGAAGAACAAGTCCAACTAGTTCCACCTCGGGATGCCTAGTTCCGACTAGATCGGTTCCCAGCACATCTACCAGCACATTTATTAGTAGTTACCAGCAGTTTTTCTTGGAGCAAGACCATGGCTGTCCAGAAGTCCCGCGTTTCCCCGTCCAAGCGTGGCATGCGCCGCGCCCACGATTCGCTGACCAGCAAGCAGCTGGCCACCGATCCGACCACCGGCGAGACCCATATCCGCCACCATGTCACCGCCGACGGCTACTACCGTGGCAAGAAGGTGATCGAGACCAAGTCCGCGGTCGCCGACGAAGAATAAGTTCGTCCACACCTGCTGCGCCGCGCTTGCATCCGTGCCAGGCGGCGCCGTCGCCGACGCTCGACAGCGCCGCGACAGCAGAACCCCGCGATCAACGGCACTGGCAACCCAGTCCCGGGATCGATTTTGGCGTCGCGCCGGCGAGAACCCGTCGCCAGCGTGACTGGCGAGTCCTCGCAGCGGCCGTGCCGCGGGAGTGGTGATGAGCGATCACGCAACAGACCAGCACGCTGCACGTCAGCCTGGTGTATCGAAGCCAGGCTCATCGGGATCAGCCGCGTTCCAGCGCATCTATTCCCGCATCGCGGGCACCGGCAGCTACCTGCCGGAGAAAGTGCTGACCAACAGCGACCTGACCCAGTTCGTCGATACCAGCGACGAGTGGATCGTCGCCCGCACCGGCATCCGCGAGCGGCATGTCGCCGCCGAAGGCGAGACCACCGGCGACCTTGCGTATCACGCCTCCATGCGGGCGCTGGAAGCCGCTGGCGTCGACCCAAGCGAGATCGACCTGATCGTGCTCGGCACCACCACGCCGGACCTGATCTTTCCCTCGACCGCCTGCCTGCTGCAGCACCGCCTCGGCGCCAACGGCTGTCCCGCGTTCGACGTCAATGCCGCCTGCTCGGGCTTCATCTACGCGCTTACGGTGGCCGACCAGTTCATCCGCTCCGGCGCTGCCAAGACCGCGCTGGTGGTCGGTGCGGAAACCCTGACCCGGATGCTCGACTGGTCCGATCGCGGCACCTGTGTGCTGTTCGGCGACGGCGCTGGTGCGGTCGTGCTCAAGGCCGACACCGAAACCGGCATTCTCAGCACCCACCTGCACGCCGATGGCGGCAAGAAGGAGTTGCTGTGGAACCCGGTCGGCGTCTCGGTCGGCTTCAAGCCCGGGGAGCACAACGTCGGCGTGAAGGTGCTGATGACCGGCAACGAGGTGTTCAAGCACGCGGTCAAGGCGCTCGACTCGGTGGTCGAGGAAACGCTCGATGCCAACGGCCTGGATCGCCACGACATCGACTGGCTGATCCCGCACCAGGCCAACCTGCGCATCATCGAGGCCACGGCCAAGCGCCTGGACATGCCGATGGAGCGGGTGGTGGTCACCGTCGACAAGCATGGCAACACCTCGTCGGGCTCGGTGCCGCTGGCGCTGGACGAGGCGGTGCGTACCGGCCGGGTGCAACGCGGCCAGTTGCTGCTGCTGGAAGCGTTCGGCGGCGGCTTCACCTGGGGCTCGGCGCTGCTGCGCTACTGAGTCCGGCCGTACGACCGATATGCCGAAAACGCCCCCGCATTGCCGGGGGCGTTTTCGTTTGTCGCGTCGCAGCACTGTACGCGCGGGTACAGACGCGTTAGAGCAATCGCTCGTATCATGGCGCGTTCTTCCGCCAGGGCTTGGCGCGTGACCGATCCGCAACATCTCCCATCACATCTCGCGTTCGTGTTCCCGGGGCAGGGCTCGCAGTCGCTGGGCATGCTCGGCGAACTGGCGACGCTCGATCCGATCGTGCGCGCGACCTTCGACGAAGCCAGCCACGGCGCCGGTGCCGACCTGTGGGCGCTCAGCCAGTCCGGCCCCGAGGACGAACTCAATCGCACCGAATTCACCCAGCCGGCATTGCTCGCCGCGGGCGTGGCGGTGTGGCGCCTGTGGCTGGCGCGTGGCGGCGAACAGCCCGTCGTGCTGGCTGGCCACAGCCTCGGCGAGTACAGCGCGATGGTCGCCGCCGGCGTGCTGTCGCTGCACGACGCCGCGCGCCTGGTGCGCCTGCGCGGGCAGTTGATGCAGGATGCCGCGCCCGCCGGCAGCGGTGCGATGGCCGCCGTGCTCGGCGCCGAGGACGCGTTGGTACTGGAAGTCTGCGCCGCGGTGTCCGGCAACGAGGTGGTGGTGCCGGCCAATTTCAACTCACCCGGCCAGATCGTGATAGGCGGCCACGCGGCGGCGGTCGACAAGGCGCTCACGCAACTGGCCGAACGCGGCGTGCGCAAGGCGGTCAAGCTCGCGGTCAGCGTGCCCTCGCATACGCCGCTGATGCGCGAAGCGGCCAACCGCCTCGCCGACGCCATGAACGGTCTGGACTGGCAGACGCCGGGCCTGCCGATCGTGCAGAACGTCGATGCCGAAGTGCACCAGGGCGTCGAATCGATGCGCGATGCGCTGGTGCGCCAGTTGTACCTGCCGGTGCAGTGGACCGGCTGCGTGCAGGCCCTGGCCGCCGGCGGCGCGACACGGATCGCCGAATGCGGGCCGGGCAAGGTACTCACCGGGCTGGCCAAGCGCATCGACAAGTCGCTCGACGCGCGCGCGCTCGCTACGCCGGTCGATTTCGAATCCGCATTGAATGATTGGAAGCATGCATGAACCATGAAACCTTGAAGGGCGAAGTCGCCCTGGTCACCGGCGCCAGCCGCGGCATCGGCGCGGCGATTGCCGACGAACTGGCCGCGCAGGGAGCGACCGTGATCGGCACCTCCACCTCGGAGGCCGGCGCGCAGGCGATCGGCGAGCGCCTGGCGGCGCGCGGTGGCCACGGCCGCATGCTCGACGTCACCGACGCCGGCTCGATCGAAACGCTGATCGACACGATCGGCAAAGAGGTCGGCGCGATCTCGATCCTGGTCAACAACGCCGGCATCACCCGCGACAACCTGCTGATGCGGATGAAGGACGAGGACTGGCAGGCGATCCTCGACACCAACCTGACCAGCGTGTTCCGCACCAGCAAGGCGGTGATGCGCGCGATGATGAAGGCGCGCCGCGGCCGCATCATCAACATCGCTTCGGTGATCGGCGTGACCGGCAACGCCGGGCAGGCCAACTACGCGGCGGCCAAGGCCGGCATCATCGCCTTCAGCAAATCAATGGCGCGCGAGATCGGTTCGCGCGGCGTGACTGTCAACGTGGTGGCCCCGGGCTTCATCGACACCGACATGACCAAGTCCCTGCCCGAGGACGCGAAGAACGCGATGCTCGGGCAGATCGCGCTGGGCCGCCTGGGCGAGCCGGCGGACATCGCGCGCGCGGTGGCGTTCCTGGCCGGCCCGTCGGCGGCCTACATCACCGGCGAGACGCTGCACGTCAACGGCGGCATGTACATGCCATGAGCCGCCTGCGTTTGGCGGTAAGTGGTTGAAGAGAAAGGGCTTTCGTCACTATTCGCGACAGCCCCGGATTCCATTAGACTATTCCATCGAAAATCCCGTCCGGGAGGAGTGAGCACCCATGAGCAGCATCGAAGAACGCGTCAAGAAGATCGTGATCGAACAGCTTGGCGTCAAGGAAGAAGACGTCACCAACAACGCCTCGTTCGTTGACGACCTCGGCGCGGATTCGCTCGACACCGTCGAGCTGGTGATGGCGCTCGAGGAAGAGTTCGAGTGCGAGATCCCCGACGAGGAAGCCGAGAAGATCACTTCGGTGCAGCAGGCGATTGACTACGTCAAGACCCACGTCAAGGCGTAACGCGTCCGGTGGGAGCAGGCGGGCGCGGTTCGCACGGCCGGCCTTGTTTCCAGCACGCCAACACGGGGCCGCTAATGCGGCCCCGCGTTTTTTGAAGCTGCGTAGCGTCAGGCATTCGTGTTTCCGGGCCGTCCTGGCCGCCTGCGCAGCAGCAGTCCCAATCCGTGGATTCGCTGGTGAGTAGCCGGCGCGGTTCGCAAGCAGATCGTAGATGGAGTCCTCCATGTCCAATAGTCCGGCCTTCAACCGACCCGCATTCAACAGGCGTGTAGTCGTCACCGGCCTCGGCATCGTTTCCCCGCTGGGCAATGACCTGGCCAGCAGTTGGGACGGCATCGTCAACGGCCGTTCCGGCATCGGCCCGATCACGCACTTCGACCCGGCCGCGTTCACCACGCGCATCGCCGGCGAGGTCCGCGACTTCGACATCACCCGATGGGTGAACCCGAAGGACGCCAGGAAGATGGAGGAATTCATCCACTACGGCGTGGCCGCATCGCTGATGGCGATGGAGGACGCGGGCGTGGTGGTCGACGATTCCAACGCCGAGCGCATCGGCGCGCTGATCGGCTCGGGCATCGGCGGCCTGCTCGGTATCGAAGAGCAGACCATCAAGTACCACGAGGGCGGCCCGCGCAAGATCTCGCCGTTCTACGTGCCCAGCACCATCATCAACATGCTGCCCGGCCAGGTCTCGCTGCTGACTGGCATCAAGGGTCCGAACTTCTCCGCCGTGTCGGCCTGCGCGACCTCGAACCATTCGATCGGCATGGCGATGCGCATGATCCAGTACGGCGACGCCGATGTGATGATCGCCGGCGGCGCCGAACGCGGCTCGTCGCCGACCTCGGTCGGCGGCTTCTGCTCGATGAAGGCGATGTCGACCCGCAACGACGACCCGACCCGTGCCTCGCGCCCGTGGGACAAGGACCGCGACGGCTTCGTGCTCGGCGACGGCGCCGGCATCCTGGTGCTCGAGGAGTACGAACGCGCCAAGGCGCGCGGCGCGCGCATCTACTGCGAGCTGGCCGGCTTCGGTGCGACCTCCGACGCGTTCCACATGACCGCGCCCAGCGAGAACGGGGAAGGCCCCGCGCGCTGCATGGTCGCGGCGCTCAAGGACGCAGGGGTCAATCCCGACGAGGTCGGCTACCTCAACGCGCACGGCACCTCGACGCCGCTTGGGGATCTGGCCGAAACGCTGGCGATCAAGCGCGCGCTTGGCGAGCACGCCTACAAGACCATGGTCAGCTCGACCAAGTCGATGACCGGGCACCTGCTCGGCGCGGCCGGCGGCGCCGAGGCGATCTTCTCGGTGATGGCGCTGCACGCGGGCATCATCCCGCCGACGATCAACCTGGACGAGCCCGGCGAGGGCTGCGACCTCGACTACGTGCCGAACGTGGCGCGCGAGGCGAAGATCGACGTGGCGGTGTCGAACGGTTTCGGCTTCGGCGGCACCAACGGCACGCTGGTGTTCAAGCGGATCTGACATCGCGTGCAAGGTGGGCGCGTTTTCCGCGCCCGCCCGCCCCGGATGTCACTGGTCGGCACCACCAAACGTGCCCACCTCACCCCAGATGACGTTGTCGATCTTTCTCGCGCAACCACGGCTTGCCGGAATCCGATGCTGCTGACCCGCGCGCTGCCTTCGACGACCGACCTGCTGTCGCTGCATCGGCTCGCGCCGCAGCGCTACCCGATGCTGCTCGAGTCCAGCGCCCATGGCACCGCGCAAGGCCGCTGGGACCTGCTGCTCGCGGCGGATGGCACTTCGCTGCAACTCGCTGCCGATGGCCGCACGCGCGACCAGGACGGTCGCGAAATCGCCGGCGATTTCCTCGCCGTGCTCGGTTCGCGCTGGCAGGCGTGCCGGACCGCGCGCGACGAGCCGCGCTGGCCGTTCCGCGGCGGCTGGGCGTTGCTGCTCGGCTACGAGCTCGCCGCGCAGGTCGAGCCGGTGCTGCAGCTGCCACCAGCACCCGGAGCGTTGCCCGTCGCCCTGGCCTTGCGCTGCCCGGCGGCGGTGTTGCGCGACCGCGCCAGTGGCGAGTGCGTGGCGGTGGCCGAGCCGGAGCATGCGGCGTTGCTGGAGGCGATCGTGGGCGATCTTGGACCCGCGACACGTCTGCCGTCATTGCCGGCATGGCAAGCGCCGTCACGGCTGGACGAAGACGCGCCCGATCGCTACACCAACGGCGTGGCGCGGGTGCTCGCTTACCTGGCCGCGGGCGACGTGTTCCAGGCCAACCTCTCGCGCGGCTGGTGCGCGCACTTCGACCGCGCGCTGGAGCCAGCTGCGTTGTTCCAGCGCCTGCGTCTCAACAACCCGGCGCCGTTCGCCGGAATATTCGCCGGCGACGGCTGGGCGGTGATCAGCGCCTCGCCGGAGCGGCTGGTGTCGGTGCGCGGCGACGTGGTCGAAACCCGACCGATCGCCGGCACGCGCCCGCGCACGCCCGGCGACGACGATGGTGCACGTATCAGCGAGCTGGTCGGTCATCCCAAGGAACGTGCCGAGCACGTGATGCTGATCGACCTGGAGCGCAACGACCTCGGCCGGGTGTGTACGCCGGGTAGCGTCGAGGTCGACGAACTGATGACGGTCGAGAGCTACGCCCATGTCCACCACATCGTCAGCAACGTGCGCGGCCGTCTGCGCGACGAAGTGACGCCGGGTGAGGTGATCCGCGCGGTGTTTCCCGGCGGCACCATCACCGGCTGCCCAAAGGTGCGCTGCATGCAGATCATCGCCGAGCTCGAAGGCGCGGGCCGTGGCGCGTACACCGGCGCGATGGGCTGGTTGAACCGCGATGGCGACCTGGATCTCAACATCCTGATCCGCAGCGCCGAACTCGAAATGGTTGCGGGGCCGGGCGCCACCCTGCGTTTCCGCACCGGCGCCGGCATCGTCGCCGACTCCGACCCGCAGCGCGAACTCGACGAGACCCGCGCCAAGGCGCGCGGCATGCTGCGCGCGCTGGGTGTCGGCGAATGAGCACGGACGCGACCAGCGCGCGCGTTTTCGTCGGCACCGAGCCCGCCGCTGGCATCCCGGCGGGCGATCGCGGCTTCGCGTACGGCGACGGCGTGTTCGAGACCATGCGCGCGCACGCGGGCCGCGTGCCATGGTGGGACACGCATTGGGCGCGGCTGGTGCGGGGCGCGCAGCGCCTGCGGCTGGTGCTGCCCGACGCGGCGCAGGTCCGTGCCGAAGCCGGGTTGCTGCTGGCCGACGGCGGCGACGCGGTGCTGAAGCTCGTCGTCAGCCGCGGCGCGGGGGAGCGCGGTTATGCGCCGGCGCCCGATCCGATCCCCACCTGGGTGCTGTCGCGCCACCCACCGCCGCCGCCATGCCGGGCCGATGGCCTCGCGCTGCGCTGGTGCGAGACGCGGCTGTCGATCCAGCCCGCGCTGGCCGGAATCAAGCACTGCAACCGGCTCGAGCAGGTGCTGGCGCGCGCCGAATGCGACGCTGCCGGCGTCGACGAAGGCCTGATGCGCAGCACCGACGGGGATGTCGTGTGCGCGACCGCGGCCAACCTGTTCGTGCTCAAGGCCGGCCGTTGGGCGACGCCCGCCGTGGAGCGCTGCGGCGTGGAGGGCGTGTGCCGGGCTTGGGCGCTTGATCAGCTGGGCGCCACGCAAATGCAACTCGACGTGACCGACGTCGAAGCCGCCGACGCGCTTTTCCTGTGCAATGCGGTGCGCGGTATCCTGCCGGTCACACGGTTGGCCGACCGCCGCTGGCCGCTGCACGCTGAAGTGCTCGCATTGCAGCGCCGCCTGGCGACCGAACACCCCGCCTTCGCCACGCCCGCCCACCGTCCGGAGCATCCGTGAGTCGCAAACCCAAGTCCCAGCGCCGTTTTGGCGCGATGTTCCTGATCCTGGTGTTGGCCGCCGGCGCCGCCGGCTTCTGGCTGTGGCAGCGCTATGCCGGCTTCGCCGATGCGCCGCTGTCGGGGCTGGAAAGCGGCGAGAGCCTGATGGTCGAGCGTGGCGATTCGCTGCCGATCGTGCTGCGCAAGTTGCGCGAGGCCGGTGCCAGCGAAGGCGAGGCGCTGGAGTGGCGCGCGCTGGCGCGGCAGCTGGGCGCCGACGGCAAGCTGCAGGTCGGCGAGTACCCGCTGGAGCCGGGCACCTCGCCGCGCGAACTGCTGACCGCGATGCGCGATGGGCGGGTGATCCAGCGCCGCTTCACGATCGTCGAAGGATGGAACATCCGCGAGCTTCGCGCCGCGCTGGCCAAGGCCACGCCGCTGGAGCAGGAAACCGCGCAGCTCGACGATGCCGCGCTGATGAAGCTGCTCGGCCATCCCGGCCAGCATCCCGAGGGCCGATTCCTGCCCGAGACCTACCAGTACACCCGTGGCGACAGCGACCTGGACCTGCTCAAGCGCGCGCATGAAGCGCTGGCCAACGCGCTCGCCGCCGCGTGGCGGAAGCGCGATGCCGATACGCCGCTGAAGTCGGCCGACGAGATGCTGGTGCTGGCCTCGATCGTCGAAAAGGAAACCGGCATCGCTTCGGAACGGCCGCAGATCGCCGGCCTGTTCGAGCGCCGCCTGAAGATCGGCATGCGCCTGCAGACCGACCCGACCGTGATCTACGGCATCGGCCCGACCTACGACGGCAACATCCGCAAACGCGACCTGCTCACCGATACCCCGTACAACACCTACACGCGCGCCGGGTTGCCGCCGACACCGATCGCGATGGTCGGGGTCGACGCGCTGAACGCGGTCGCCAAGCCAGCGCCCGGCGAGCACCTGTACTTCGTCGCGATGGGCGACGGCAGCGGTCGCCACCTGTTCGCCAAGACCCTGGCCGAGCACGAGGCCAACGTGCGCGCCTACCTGCAGAAGTACCGCGCCGCGCAATCGCAGGGCGCGCAGTGACGCGCGAGCAAACGCTGCAGACCCAGCCGCGCTTCGTCACCCTGGAAGGCGGCGAAGGCGCCGGCAAGTCGACCGTGCTGGCGGCGCTGCGCGAGGCGCTGCAAGGTGCGGGTGCCGACGTGGTCTGCACCCGCGAACCCGGCGGCACGCCGCTGGCCGAGCAGATCCGCGGTTTGCTGCTCGACACCCACCACGAGGCGCCGTCGGCCGACACCGAGCTGCTGCTGATGTTCGCGGCGCGCGCGCAGCACGTGCGCGAAACCATCGCGCCGGCGCTGGAGCGCGGCGCGTGGGTGCTCAGCGACCGCTTCACCGACGCCAGCTATGCCTACCAAGGCGCGGCACGTGGCGGCGACGTCGCGTTCATTGCCGAACTCGAACGCCGCGTGGTCGGCATCGCGCCGGCGCTGACCTTGCTGCTCGACGTGCCGGCCGCGGTGGGCCTGCAGCGCGCGCGCGGCCGCGGCGCGGCGGACCGCATCGAAAGCGAGCAGGACGAATTCTTCGAGCGCGTGCGCGGCGGCTACCTCGCGCGCGCCACGGCGCATGCCGCGCGCTTCCGGGTGATCGATGCCGCGCAGCCGGCGCACGCCGTGGCCGCACAGGCCGTCGCGCACCTGCGGGCGCACATGGATGCGCTGCGATGAGCGCGTTCGCGCCATGGCAGCAGCGCGTGTACGAACAGGCCGCCGCTGCGATCGATGCCGGCCGGCTCGGCCACGGACTGTTGTTCTGCGGCCCGGCGCAGCTGGGCAAGCGCGCGGTCGCCGAACGGCTCGCGCAGCGCCTGCTGTGCACCGATCGTCGCGCGGACGGCGAGCCGTGCGGCCAATGCCGCGGTTGCCAGATGTTCGCCGCACGCGCGCAGCGCGACCCGCCCGAGACCCGCCCCGACGGCTCGCTCGCCCATCCGCACGGCCACTCGGGCCACCCCGACCTGGTGTTCGTTGGCTACGAGATCAACGCCAAGGCCAAGCCGCCCAAGGCGCGCTCGGAGATCGTGATCGAACAGGTCCGTGCACTGTCCGAACAGATGGCGTTGACCACCCGCCTGGGCGGCGTGCAGGTGGTGATCATCGATCCGGCCGAGGCGATCAACCACGCCGCCTGCAATGCCCTGCTCAAGACGCTCGAGGAACCCGTACCCGGACGCTACCTGTGGCTGCTCAGCGCGCACCCCGCGCGCCTGCCGGCGACGATCCGCAGCCGCTGCCAGCGGCTCGAGTTCCGCCTGCCGCCGCGCGACGAGGCGTTGGCCTGGCTGAAAGCGAACAAGCACAGCGACGCCGCCGCAAACGAAGCGCTGGACGCCGCGCGCGGCCACCCCGGCCTGGCGCACGAGTGGCTGCAGGGCAGCGGCATGGCACTGCGGCGCGAGGTCGCCGCCGACCTGGCCAAGCTCGCCAGTGGCGACGCGGCCGTGGTCGCCACCGCGCAGCGCTGGGTCGCCGACGACGACGCGGCGCTGCGCCTGGGCCACGCCGCCGACCTGGCCCTGGTTGCGGCCGCGCGCTTGACCGACCCGCGACGTGCGCGCAGTCTGGCCGCGTGGTTCGACAAGGCGAACCGCACCCGCGACCTGCTGCGGACCACGGTCCGCGCCGACTTGGCGGTAGTTGAATTGTTGATGGCCTGGCGTGCCGGGGAAGGCGCGCGGGCTGCTGGAGGAAACCCGGGATGAGTGGCATGAGCGGAGCAGCCGGCGCACGACAGGGCATCCTGTCGCTGGCCGTCAAGGACAAGGCAGCGCTGTACAACGCGTACATGCCGTTCCTCAAACACGGCGGGATCTTCGTGCCGACGCCGAAGCGCTATTTCCTCGGCGACGAGGTGTTCCTGCTGCTGACCCTGCCCGAATCCAGCGAGCGCCAGCCGGTCGCCGGCAAGGTGGTGTGGGTGACGCCCGCGGGCGCGCAGGGCAACCGCCCGGCCGGCATCGGCGTGCAGTTCGCCGAGACTGCCGAGGGCGATGCGATCAAGAACAAGATCGAGGCCCTGCTGGCCGGCACGCTCAACGCGGAGCGCGCGACCCACACGATGTGACGTTTCGGCCCGCGCGCTGAGCGCGGCTTTGCCGAAACGTCATGCCCGCGAACGCGGCGATCCAGCCACTTGCTTCCCAGCATGGCTGCGTCGACCTTCACCGTCACTGGTTCTTGCGATCCCCGGCCATCGAGCACAGCTCGATGGCGTTCGGTGCCGCGCGACATGCGCTTCAACCATGTCGCATGCGCGGACCCTCACCCCGCCTGCGCGGGATGACGATCAAGAACGCAATGCCGGGCTGTCCCAGCCGGGGCGCGGCGCGAAGCGATCGCCGTAACGCGCGTGCAGCTGCTTGAGGCGTTCGAGCAGGGCGTCGGCGCCGGTCTGGCGGATGTACTGGATCGGGCCGCCGCGGAACGGCGCGAAGCCGGTGCCGAAGATCACGCCGGCATCGAGCAGGTCGGCATCGCTGACCACGCCGTCGTGCAGGCAGGCCACCGCCTCGTTGAGCAGCGGCAGGATCAGCCGGTCCTCGAGATCCGACGGCGCTTGATAGTCCTTCGGCAGTTCCGGCTTGAGCGCCTTGCCGTTCTCCCACTTGTACAGGCCCTGGCCGTCCTTCTTGCCGCGCTTGCCGGCTTCCGGCGGCGTCGACAGCGCGGCCGGGATGGGCAGGCCGAGGAACGGCGCCAGCTCGTTGCCGACGCCCGAGGCGACATCCAGGCCGACCGTGTCGACCAGCTCGATCGGCCCCATCGGCATGCCGAATTTCACCGCAGCCTTGTCGATCGCCGCGCCCGGGATGCCTTCCGAGTACGCAGTCACCGCTTCGAGCATGTACGGGAACAGCACCCGGTTGACCAGGAACCCCGGGGTGCCCGTGACCGGCACAGGCAACTTGTCGATCGCCTTGCAGAAACCGGCGAGGCGCTGCTCGGTTTCCGCGGCCATGCCGTCGTGGCGGATGATCTCGACCAGCGGCATCATCGCCACCGGATTGAAGTAGTGCAAGCCGGCGAACTGCGCCGGGCGCGCGATGTGGCCGCTCAACTCGGTCAGCGGGATCGACGAGGTGTTGGTGGTCAGCAGCGCGTCGGCCTTCATGCGCGGTTCGACCTGCGCGTACAGCTCGCGCTTGGCTTCGGCCTTCTCGATGATCGCCTCGATCACCAGGTCGGCCTGCGCCGCGCCGTCGCCGGACAGGTCGCCCTTCAGGCGTGCGGCTACGGTCGCCCGCTTGCCTTCGTCCTTGACCTTCTTCGCGAACAACGCCTGCGCGCGGGTCATGGCGGCGTCGATGAAGCGCTGCTCGCGATCGGCCACGGTGACGTTGAAGCCCTTGTAGGCCGACCACGCTGCGATATCGCCGCCCATCACCCCAGCGCCGACCACGTGCACGTTGGCGATGCGGTGATCCTTGCCGCCCTGGCCCTTCAGCCGTTCCTGCAGGAAGAACACCCGGATCAGGTTGCGCGCGGTCGGGGTCGAGGCGAGCTTGACCACCGACTTGCGCTCGGCTGACAAGCGCGCCTGCACGCCGCCGCCGCTACGTTGCCAGGTGCTGATCAGCGCGTATGGGGCGGGGTAGTGCTCCTTGCGGGCCTTGCGCGCGACCTGCTTGGCCAGCATCGGTGCGAGCAGCTGGCGTGCCGGCCAGGTGTTGCTGGCCCAGCCCAGCGCGCGCTGCTTGAACGGCCGTTGCGTGCCCCTGAGAGCAAGCTTCGCGGCTTCGTCGACCAGCAGCGCCGGCTCGACGACCTTGTCGACCAGCCCGTTCGCGCGCGCGGCCGCGGCCGACAGCGCGCGGCCGGTCAGCATCATGTCGAACGCGGCCGGCGCGCCGATCAGCGGTGGCAGGCGCACGCTGCCACCCCAGCCCGGGTAGATGCCCAGCTTCACTTCCGGCAGTCCGATCCGGGTCGACGGATCATTGCTGGCGACGCGGTAGCGACAGGCCAGCGCGATCTCGGTGCCGCCGCCCATGCAGAAGCCGTGGATCGCCGCGACGGTCGGGAACGGCAGTTCGGCCAGGCGCTGGAACACCTGCTGGCCGCGGCGGATCGCATCGCCGACCACGCCCTTCTCGTCGAAGGCCTGGAACTCCTTGATGTCGGCGCCGGCGATGAAGCCGCTGCTCTTGGCCGAGCGCAGCACCAGGCCCTTGGGCGGGTCCAGCGCGAGCCGCTCGAGCAGGCCGTCCAGTTCGATCAGCACGTCCTGCGCGAAGGTGTTGACCGTCGCGTCGGCGCGATCGAACGACAGCACCAGCACGCCGTCGTCGCGCAGGTCGGTCTTCCAGTGCCGGGCGCGCAGGCCGTCGAAGCTCGTGGGGGCGTGGGGGCCGGCAGTCATGCGGCACCATCCGTTCAGGTATGGAGTAGGCCGCTATCATCCCGATGTTGTTTCGCCTGCGTCAAATGCGCGGGCCGTCGACCCCGTCGCATCCGGCTGCACGCGCCCGCGGGGTCCGATCCGTTGTCGTGACGCTTGGCGGTTGCGCCCGGGCGGGCGCACCCCAATTCTTTAACGGTTCGGTCTTCGCCGATTGAACTTTGTCCCGACAGGGTTGTCCCATTGTTCGGCCACGGCCGAGCTGACAGGAGTGCCGGCGCGGTCATGGCCGAAAAAGTGTTGTCCCCTGAAATGGAGTTGGACCAGGAGCTGGTCAGTCGCGTGCAGCGTGGCGACAGCACCGCGTTCGATGCCTTGGTGCGCAAGTACCAGCATCGGATCACGGGGCTGATCGGGCGTTACATCGCCGACTGGAGCGAATGCCAGGACGTCGCCCAGGAAACCTTCATCCGCGCCTACCGCGCGATGCCGAACTTCCGCGGCGATGCGCAGTTCTATACATGGTTGCACCGGATCGCCGTGAACACCGCCAAGAACCACCTCGTCGCGCAGAACCGCAGGCCGCCGACTGACGACGTCGATGCCGGCGATGCCGAGCAGTTCGACACCGGCATCCGGCTGCGCGACAACGACACCCCGGAACGTGAACTGCTGCGGCAGGAGATTGAACGCACGCTGATGCGCGCGGTCGAAGCCTTGCCGGAGGAGCTGCGGACCGCGATCACCCTGCGTGAGATGGATGGCCTGAGCTACGAGGAAATCGCTTCGAGGATGGCTTGCCCGATCGGCACGGTGCGTTCGCGCATCTTCCGCGCGCGCGAGGCGATCGACGCCGAATTGAAGCCCTTGCTGGACAACGACACCCGGGAGCACACCCCCACATGACACCCGATACCCCAAATACCGGCTTGGCCACCGACCTGGACACCTGCAGCGCGCTGTTCGACGGCGAGTTGCGCGGCGATGCCGCGCGCTTCGCGCTGAAGCGGCTCGGCCACGACGCGCACTGGCGCCAGGCGTGCGGGCGTTGGCAACTGCTTGGCGACGTGCTGCGTGGGCAGACCACGGCGATCGCACCGGGCGATTTCGCCGACCGGGTCGCCGCCGCGATCGCGATCGAGCCCGTGCACGCGATCGATCCGGCGTTGCAGGCGGCAATGGGGTCGGCTGTGGCGGCGGGGTCGACACCGCGTCGCAGCACCCGTCCACGCTGGAGTGCAGGTTGGGTGGGCGGCGCGGCCCTGGCCGCGTCGGTGGCGCTGGTCGCGTTGTTCGTCGCGCGCCCGTTCACGCCCGGCACCGCCCCGCCGGTTCCACTGACCCAGCTGGCCGCGGTGGATCCGTCCGTACCGGCAAATGCAGGTGCGGGTCTGACCTCGGTCGATCCGGGCCGCGTGGAGCCCATCGCCCCGGCACCGTCGGCTGACAACGCAGGGCTGGCCGTGGCGGCAGCGGCGGTTGCCGAAGTGCCGCGTCGTGTCGCCGAGCGACGTTCGCGTGGGCAAAGCCAACGCGCGGCGTTGCGCGTGGCGCAGCGCCGAACCGAGACACCCGTTGTTGCCGCGGCATCGGCCACCGCGATCGCGGTCAACGCGCCAATTGCGTCGGCCACGACCGGCAACCCATTCCAGCCGGCGCAGGCCGAAGTCGCGACCCGTCCGTGGCCCCGTGCGGTGTTGCCGAACTACCCCGCGGCGTCCGGTGCGCTGACGGCGGGTTTCGGCAGCAGCACCGCCAGCTCGCCTTCGTTCTATCCGTTCGAGCCGCGCATGCCGGCCGACGAAGGCGCGGCCGCGGCCGTGCCGGGCGGCGACGGGCCGCGTCCCTGACCGGCCACCGCGAGCACCCCGACCGGCACACCGCGCGTGCTCCCCGCGTGGCGCCCCTGACTCTCTCTTCCCCCGAGACTTCGAGGCCGATTCCATGAACCGACCGCTCCACACCATCGCCTTGCTCGGCGCGCTCGCCGCCGCACTGCCGATCGCCTGCACCGCGCAGGCCCCGAACGCTGCCCCCATCCTGCCGGTGCCCTCGACCGCGCCGCCGGCGGTGCCGATGGTGTCCGGGCTGCCGGATTTCACCAACCTCGTGCAGCAGGTCGGCCCGGCCGTGGTCAGCATCAGCGCCGAGATCGCCCCGCGCCGCCCGGTCCGCGGGCAGCTGCCAGACGATGCCGAGATTCCGGAGTTCTTCCGCCGCTTCTTCGGCGACGAAATGCCCGTGCCCGGCCCGCAGGGCCCGCAAGGTCCCGGTGGCCCGCGCGGTGGCGGCATGTCGCAGGGCACGGGCTTCCTGATTTCCGACGACGGTTTCGTACTGACCAACCACCACGTCGTCGACGGCGCCGGCACGGTCACGGTGCGTCTGTCCGATCGCCGCGAGTTCACCGCCAAGGTCGTCGGCAGCGACGAACAGTCCGATGTCGCGCTGCTGAAGATCGAGGGCAAGGGCCTGCCGGCCTTGCGCACCGGCAGCTCGCAGCAGCTCAAGGCCGGGCAGTGGGTGGTCGCGATCGGGTCGCCGTTCGGGCTCGATCATTCGGTCACCGCCGGCATCGTCAGTGCGGTCGGCCGCGCCAACCCCTATGCGAACCAGCAGTACGTGCCCTTCATCCAGACCGATGTCGCGATCAACCGCGGCAACTCGGGCGGGCCGCTGCTCAACACCCGCGGCGAGGTGGTCGGCATCAACTCGCAGATCTTCTCCAACTCCGGCGGCTACATGGGCGTGAGCTTCGCGATCCCGATCGACGTGGCGATGAACGCGGTGCAGCAGCTGCGCGCGACCGGCCGGGTCAGCCGCGGCCAGCTCGGCGTGCAAGTGCAGCAGATCGACAGCGAAACCGCGCGCGGCCTGGGCTTGCCCGACTCCAGCGGCGCGCTGGTGGCCGACGTCGTGGCCGGCAGCGCCGCGGCCAAGGCCGGCATCCAGCGCATGGACGTGATCCGCGCGGTCAACGGCCAGCCGGTCAACCTGTCCAGCGACCTGCCGCCGTTGGTCGGCGCGATGGCGCCGGGCTCGCGCGCGAAGATCACGGTGCTGCGCGAAGGCCGGCCGCGCGAATTGAGCGTGGTGCTGGGCGAACTCGACGGCGGGGTCGCCGCGAATGCCGGCACCGCGCCGGCCCCGGACGCCGCGCCGTCCGCCCCGGCCGCCGCCAATGCGCTGGGCCTGATCGCGCAGGACATCGCGCCCACCGAGCGCCAACGCCTGGGCCTGCAGGCCGACGAAGGCGTGCGCCTGGCCCAGGTCACCGGCGAGTCCGCGCGCGAGGCCGGCCTGCGCGCCGGCGACGTGATCCTCTCGGTCGGCCGCAACGCCGTCGGCAGCGCGGCCGCGCTCAATCGTGAACTGGCCGGGGTCAAGTCCGGGCAGACGGTGATGCTGCTGGTTCGCCGCGGCGGCGCCACCCAGTTTGTGGCGGTCACCGCGGGCGCCGACGTCGGCTAAGCCCTCGGGGCCGCGACAGGGCCATTCCGGCCGGCACCTGCCGGCCGGGAGGGCGCGGGTTCATGCGATAATCGCGCGTTATTTCATCGATTTATCGCGAGCCGACGCGTCCTAGCATGCAGCTGATCCGAAACTTTTCCATCATCGCCCACGTCGACCACGGCAAGTCGACGCTCGCCGACCGCATCATCCAGCTCTGCGGCGGCCTGCAGGCCCGCGAGATGGAAGCGCAGGTGCTCGACAGCAACCCGATCGAGCGCGAGCGCGGCATCACCATCAAGGCCCAGTCCGTCTCGCTGCCGTACACGGCCAAGGACGGGCTGACCTACCAGCTCAATTTCATCGATACCCCCGGCCACGTCGACTTCAGTTACGAGGTCAGCCGCTCGCTGGCCGCCTGCGAGGGCGCGCTGCTGGTGGTCGACGCCGCGCAAGGCGTCGAGGCGCAGTCGGTCGCCAACTGCTACACCGCGGTCGAGCAGGGCCTGGAAGTGGTGCCGGTGATCAACAAGATCGACCTGCCCACGGCCGACGTCGAGCGCGCCAAGGCCGAGATCGAGGCGGTGATCGGCATTGATGCCGAGGACGCGGTCGCGATCAGCGCCAAGACCGGCCTCAACGTCGTCGACGTGCTCGAGGCGATCGTGCACCGCATCCCGCCGCCGAAGCCGCGCGACACCGACAAGCTGCAGGCGCTGATCATCGACTCGTGGTTCGACAACTACCTCGGTGTGGTCTCGCTGGTGCGGGTGATGCAGGGCGAGATCCGGCCCGGCAGCAAGATCCTGGTGATGTCGACCGGGCGCACCCACCTGGTCGACAAGGTCGGCGTGTTCACCCCCAAGCGCACCGACCTGCCCAAGCTGGGCGCCGGCGAAGTGGGCTGGATCAACGCCTCGATCAAGGACGTGCACGGCGCCCCGGTCGGCGACACCCTGACCCTGGCGTCCGATCCCGCGGCCAAGCCATTGCCGGGCTTCCAGGAAATGCAGCCGCGCGTGTTCGCCGGCCTGTTCCCGGTTGACGCCGAGGATTACCCCGACCTGCGCGAGGCACTGGAGAAACTGCGCCTCAATGACGCGGCGCTGCGCTTCGAGCCGGAGAGCTCCGAGGCGATGGGCTTCGGCTTCCGCTGCGGATTCCTGGGCATGCTGCACATGGAGATCGTGCAGGAGCGCCTGGAGCGCGAGTACGACCTCAACCTGATCAGCACCGCGCCCACGGTGGTCTACGAAGTGCTCAAGACCGATGGCACGGTGATGCCGCTGGACAACCCGGCCAAGCTGCCGCAGACCAACCTGATCGAGGAAGTCCGCGAGCCGATCATCCGCGCCAACATCCTCACCCCGCCGGACTACGTCGGCAACTGCATCACCTTGTGCGAGGAGAAGCGCGGCAGCCAGATCGGCATCACCTACATGGGCAACCAGGTGCAGATCAGCTACGAGCTGCCAATGGCCGAGGTGGTGCTGGATTTCTTCGACCGCCTCAAGTCGGTGTCGCGCGGCTACGCATCGCTGGACTACCACTTCGTGCGCTTCGAGGCCGGCCCGTTCGTGCGTGTCGATACTCTGATCAACGGCGACAAGGTCGACGCGCTCAGCATCATCACCCACCGCGCCCATGCCGACCGCCGCGGCCGCGAGATCGCCGAGAAGATGCGCGAGCTGATCCCGCGGCAGATGTTCGACGTCGCCATCCAGGCCGCGGTCGGCTCGCAGATCATCGCCCGCAGCACGGTCAAGGCGATGCGCAAGAACGTGCTGGCCAAATGCTACGGTGGCGACATCAGCCGCAAGAAGAAGCTGTTGGAGAAGCAGAAGGCCGGCAAGAAGCGCATGAAGCAGGTGGGCAGCGTGGAGATTCCGCAGGAAGCGTTCCTGGCGGTGCTGCAGGTCGATAACAAGTAAAGGCGGGAACAGGGAACAGGGAACGGGGATGCTGGCCCGCGACGGCGGTTTTTCGCGGCTTCATCCGGACAGGCGGTGGAATACGCCCCGCAGTTTCATTTTCCCGTTCCCCATTCCCTGTTCCCGCTTTTGAACCCTAAGGAAAAGGTATGCGTTGGTTCGAAATCGCACTGGTGGTCCTGACGGCGTTTACCGGCCTGGTCTGGCTGCTCGACAAGCTGGTCTTCGCCAAGCGCCGTGCCGCCGCGCAGGGCCTGCTCGACGACGGCAGCGAGCCGCTGGTCATCGACTACTCGAAGGCGTTCTTCCCGGTGCTGCTGGTGGTGCTGGTGTTGCGCAGCTTCATCGCGGAACCCTTCCGGATCCCGTCCAATTCGATGATGCCGACCCTGCTCACGGGCGACTTCATCCTGGTCAACAAGTTCACCTACGGCCTGCGCCTGCCGATCACCAACAAGAAGTTCGTGGGCCTGGGCGCGCCCGAGCGCGGCGACGTGGTGGTGTTCCGGCCGCCGCACCACCCGGACCAGGACTGGATCAAGCGCGTGGTCGGGCTGCCGGGCGACCGGGTGGGTTACCACGACAACCAGGTCACCCTGAATGGCGAACCGCTGGGCTACGCGCCGCTGGGCGTCTACGAGGGCAAGGGCAACGGCACCGAGATGACCGGTGCCGAGGAGTTGCGCGAGACGTTGCCCGGGCGCGAGCATCGCGTCCTGGAGCGCACCGACCTGCCGTTCCTCGATCAGGGCGAGGGCGAATGGGAAGTCCCGCCGGGGCACTATTTCGTGATGGGCGACAATCGCGACAACAGCGAAGACAGCCGATACTGGGGCTTCCTGCCGGAGCAGAACCTGCGCGGGAAGGCGTTCCTGATCTGGATGCACATCGACGGCGGCGTGGATTTCTCGCGCGTCGGCAGCCGCATCCAGTAATCGTTTCTTGGGGTCCGTGACAAATGGGGAGTGATCGGATGAAGCGTACGCAAAGTGGCATGACCCTGATCGGGTTCATTATCGTACTGGCGGTGGTCGGCGTGTTCGTCTACATGGGCATGAAGCTGATCCCGATGTATTCGGAGTACTACGCCGTCAAGCAGGCCATGGCGGGGCTGGCCAACGAGCCGGGCATCGCCAACCAGGACACGGCCAAGATCAAGGACCTGTTTTTCCGCCGGCTGTACATCAGCTATGCCGAGAACATCAAGCCCGAGCACGTCAAGATCGTTCGCAAGGACGCCGGCTTCGAGATGACGGTTGACTACGAAGTGCGCAAACCGCTGATCGCGAATATCGATGTGGTTGGCAAGTTCAACGCGGTCAAGGAACTTCGGCGCTCGGCAGTCGAGTGACGCGGCTTGATTGAACGTATCGACCAGCGCTTCGCGCCATACAGTTTTCGCGATACGCGCCTGCTCACGCAGGCCTTGACCCATCGCAGTGCCGGCGCGCCGCACAACGAGCGCCTCGAATTCCTCGGCGATGGCCTGGTCAACCTGCTTATCGCCGAGGCGCTGTACTTGCGCTGGCCGCAGGCCGACGAAGGCGCCCTGACCCGCACCCGCGCCGAGCTGGTGCGCGAGTCGGCGCTGGCGCCGATCGCGCGCGAACTCGACCTGGGGTCGCGCCTGATCCTCGGACCCGGGGAGATGAAGTCCGGCGGCCACCGCCGCGATTCGATCCTGGCCGATGCGCTCGAGGCATTGGTCGCGGCGATCTACCTCGATGCCGGCTTCGAGGCCTGCCGCGCCGCGGTGCTGCCGTGGTTCGAGCCGGCGATGGCCGCGCTACCACCGCCGCACAAGGTCGGCAAGGACGCGAAGACGCGTCTGCAAGAGTGGCTGCAGGGCCGCCAGAAACCGCTGCCGGTGTACACCCTGCTGTCGGAAACCGGCGAGGAGCACGCCAAGAGCTTCCGCGTCAGTTGCACGCTGGCGCAGCCGGCGCTCGTCAGCGAAGGCGAGGGCGGTTCGCGGCGTGCGGCCGAGCAGCTCGCGGCGGAAGCGGCGTTGCTGCAGCTGGCCGCGGCCGACTGACGGCCGCGCAGCCAGGTGCTGCGCGTTTCGCATCCGCTTCCGGCGCACGTGCCGGACCTGTCGGCGGGTTTGACTCTGCCTACGTCCGGCCCCCTCGGGGGACGCCCCGAAGGAAGTCCGCTTGGGGGACAATGGCGGCATGAACACCACCCCCTATCGCGCCGGCCACGTCGCCGTCATCGGCCGCCCGAACGTCGGCAAGTCGACCCTGACCAATGCCCTGGTCGGGGCCAAGGTCAGCATCGTCTCGCCGCGGCCGCAAACCACCCGCCACCGCCTGCTCGGCATCGCGACGTTTCCCGAAGGCCAGCTGCTGCTGGTCGACACCCCGGGCCTGCACCGCGACCAGGGCACGTCGACGTCCTCGGCCATGCACCGCTGGATGAATCGCGCCGCGCGCGGCGCGCTGGAGGGCGTGGATGTCGCCTTGCTGGTGGTACGTGCCGGCCAATGGACGGAGGCCGACAGCTTTGCTTACGAGGCCCTGCGTGGCGCCGGCCTGCCGGTGGTACTCGTGGTCAACCAGATCGATCGCATCAAGAACAAGACCGAGCTGTTCCCGTACCTGGGCAAGGTCAGCGAGGGCCGCGACTTCGCCGGCGTGCACCCGATCTCCGCGCTCAAGCGCAACGGACTGGAAGGCCTGGTCAAGACGGTGCTGTCGCACCTGCCCGAACAGGACGCGCTGTACGCCGAAGACGAGATCACCGACAAGAGCCAGCGTTTCCTCGCCGGCGAACTGGTGCGCGAGCAGCTGATGCGCCAGCTTGGCGAGGAGTTGCCGTACGCGACCACGGTCGAGATCGAAAGCTTCTCGGTCGACGGCACGATGCTGCGCATCGGCGCGGTGATCTGGGTCGAACGCGACGGCCAGAAGGCGATCGTGATCGGCAAGGGCGGCGAGCGCCTGCGCGAGATCGGCACCAAGTCGCGGATCCAGATGGAGCGCTTGTTCGATGCCAAGGTGTTCCTGCAGACCTGGGTGCGCGTGCGCGAGGGCTGGTCGGACGACGAGGCCGCGTTGCGCGCGTTCGGGTATCACGATTAGCGACGGGCGCGACTGAGCCATGCGTTTCGTGGCCGAACCGGCGTTCGTCCTGCACGCGCGGCCTTGGCGCGAGACCAGTTTGCTGGTCGAGGTACTGACCGTCAGCCAGGGTCGTGTCGGCCTGGTCGCGCGCGGCGTGCAGGGACCGAAGCGGCAACCCCTTCGTGCGGCCCTGCAGCCGCTGCAGTGGATCCGCTTCGATGCGGTGCAACGCGGCGAGCTGGCCGGGTTGTCCTCGGCCGAGGCGCTCGACGCCGCGCCGCGGCTGGTGGGCGAGGCGATGCTCGCCGGCTTCTACCTCAATGAATTGACCCTGCGGCTGGCGCCGCGCGACGACCCGCAGCCGGAACTGTTTGCCGCCTACCGGCACGCGCGCGAGCGCCTGCGTGCCGGTGAGTCGCTGGCCTGGACGTTGCGTCGGTTCGAACGCGACCTGCTGGAGGCGATCGGGTTCGGCTTCGACTGGAGCCACGACGGCGACGTCGCGGTCGACCCCGCCGCGCGTTATCGCCTGGACCCGGAGCAAGGCCCGGTGCGCGTACTCAGCGATCGCGGCCACGGCGACCGCAGCAGCGCGGCGACCGGGCAGGCCTTGCTCGCCCTGGCGCAGGACGCGATGCCGGCGGCCGCGGACCTGGCCAGCCTGCGGCGGGCGATGCGCGGGGTGCTCGCGCACCACCTCGGGCCGCGCGGGTTGAAGTCGTGGGAGATGCTCGGTGACCTCGCGCGCGTGTCGCCGGCGCGGCTTGCCATGCCCGACCCTCAGCCGGACACCGGGACGTCCTGAACCCGCTCGTACTCGGCCAACGTGTCCTGCGCGGCATCGACGAAGCGCGCCAGCAGCACCGGCGAATCGGCCTGGTGGTGCAGCTCGCGCACGGCCACGCCCAGGCGCGCGGCACCGACGAACCCGCAACTCGCGCGCAACTTGTGCAAGCTGGCGCGCACGCTGTCCAGGTCGCCCGAGCGCGCGTCGGCGCGGATCCGCTCGCGCACGTGCGGTAGTTCGTGCACGAACAGCCCGCGCAGGGTGGCGATATGCGCGCGATTGCCGTTGAGCGCCAGCGCGGCCGCCTCGTCGTCCCATGCCGGCGGATCGGCCTGTGGCTCGTCCCGGGACGCCTGGCCGACGGCGTCGCCCAATCCCAGCACGCTGCGCACCGCGCGCTGCAGCGTGGCCGACGGCAGCGGTTTGACGAGCACTCGGGCAAACCCGGCCACGGCCAGCGTATCGAGCACCGCCTTGTCGTCGCTCGCGGTGTGCGCGATCGCAGGCGTGTGCGGGTGGCGGTGGCGCAGGCGCGCGAGCAATTCGACGCCGCTGCCGTCGGGCAGGTTCGCGTCGAACAGCCACAACGCGTAGTCCTGCGCATTGGCCAGCGCCAGCGCGGCGGCGAGGCTGTCGGCGCTGTCGACTTCGGCCGGCACGGCCTCCAGCGCCACGCTCATGAAGGCGCGGCTGATGGGGTCGTCCTCGACCAACAGCACCCGCGGTGATGGCAACGGTTTCATCGGCGGTTCGCGTCCCGACGGTATCCTGCGCGGATGTCGCCGATCATCCTACGCCTGCCAGTCCGCAAGCTGCGACCGGCGATGCTGCGACCGAAAGTGGCGTGGCTGGCGTGGTTGCTGCTGCCGGCGTTGTGGCTGGCCGCCACTGAGGCCGCCGCGCGCACGGCCACGGCGCGCTTGGCCCGCATCACTACGGCGGTGGCGACCCTCGAGCAGGTGCGGGTGGAACTGGAATGGTCCGCGGACGCGAGCGCCGGACGCCTGCGGTTGCAGGCGCGCGCCGTCGACGCCCCCGAGCTGGGCTACCGCTTCCGCAACCTGGACTGGCGCTGTCCCCTGCAACGCGATGGAAACGGCGGCTGGCGTTGTGACGGCGACCTGCGTGGCGGCAGCGGCGGGCCGTTGCGGCTGGCGATCGACCTGGGCGTGGCCAGCACCGACGCGCGCCTGTCGCGCGGGCCCGCAAGCCTGACGCTGCGGCGCGACGCGGCCACCCCCGACGTGACCCGGATCGACCTCACCCGCGTGCCGCTGGCATGGACCCAAGCGCTGCTGGCGCAGGCGTGGCCGCAGGCGCGCCTCACCGCCGGCACGCTAGATGGGCAACTGGCGATCACCGCCGCGAAGGCGACGCCACTGCACATCGCCGGACCGCTGTCGTTGCGCGGCGCCGCGCTCGACACCCCCGACGGCATGATCGCTGCGGAGAACCTCGGCGCGCGCCTGGCGCTGGATGCGACCCTGGGCGCGCGCGATCGCGTCATCGTCGATGGCCAGCTGCTGGGCGGCGAGCTGCTGTTCGGCACCACCTATGTCTCGCTGCAGCAGCGGCCGGTGGCATTGCGGATAGAGGCGACCCAACAGGACGGACAAGGCTGGCAGCTGCCGCACATCGCCTGGCGCGACGACGGCTTGCTCGCGCTTGAAGGCAGCGCCGCGCTCACGCCCGGCATGGATATCCGCGCGCTCGACCTGCGCCTGCGCAGCGACAACCTGGCGCCTTTACGCGATGGCTACCTGTCGGGTTGGCTGGGTCTGGCTGGCCTGGCCGACCTGCAACTCAGCGGCGCGGCCGATGCGCGGGTGCGGGTCGCCGAAGGAGTCCTGCGTGAGGCGACGGTGGCGTTGCATGGCGCCGGGTTCGACGACCCGCAAGGCCGCTTCGACTTCGACGGGCTCGACGGCGACGTGCGGTTTTCCTCCGACGCCGCCACGCCGGTGCACAGCGAACTGCGCTGGCGCGCGGGCGCGCTCTACGGCCTCGCGTTCGGGCCGGCGCGGTTGCCGTTCGCCAGTGGCGACGGCGCGCTGCGCCTGCGCGAGGCGGTCGCGCTGCCGATGCTCGGCGGCCACGCCAGCTTCGACCACCTGCAGTTGCGTCCGCCATCGGCCGGGCAGGGCCTGGACATCCGCTTCGGGCTGACCCTGGAAAAGCTCGATGTCGCCCAGCTGGCCGAAGCACTGGACTGGCCGGCGTTCACCGGTGAACTCAGCGGCCGCATCCCGCAGGCGCGCTACGCCAACGATCGGCTCGACTTCGACGGCGGCTTGGCGATGCAGTTGTTCGGCGGCAGTGTCGCGGTGTCGTCGCTGGCGATGGAACGGCCGTTCGGGGTCGCGCCGACGCTGTCGGCCGACATCGCGCTCGACGACCTCGACCTGGAATCGCTGACCGGCGTGTTCGGCTTTGGCACCATCACCGGGACCCTCGACGGTCGCATCGCCGGCTTGCGGCTGGTCGACTGGGAGGCGGTCGCGTTCGACGCGGAATTGCACACCGACAGACAGCGTGGCGTGCGCCAGCGCATCAGCCAACGCGCGGTGCAGGACCTGTCGAGCGTCGGCGACGCGTCGTTCGTGACCAGCCTGCAGTCGCAACTGATCGGCCTGTTCGACGATTTCGGCTATTCGCGCCTGGGCATCGCCTGCCGCCTGGCCGACGAGGTGTGCACGATGGATGGTCTGAGTTCAGCGGGGCAGGGCTTTATTATCGTGCAGGGTTCGGGCCTGCCACGGCTGACCGTGGTCGGCTTCAACCGCCGCGTCGACTGGCCGACCCTGGTCGAGCGGCTCGCCGCGGTCGGCAAGGGCGACGTCAAACCGGTGGTCGAGTGATCGCCGTCTTTCATTGCTACCGTTACGTCATCAAGCGTCACACCTGAGGAGAGCAACATGCGTCGTTGGATGGGGTTACCGGTCGCCGCCGTGCTGTTGACGGCCTGCGTCACGATCAACGTGTACTTCCCGGCCGCCGAGGCCAAGGAAGCGGCGAAGGAGTTCGTCGAGAAGGTGATCGGCGACGAAGTGTCGCCGCCCGCGCCGGCCCAGCCGGACAAGTCCGGCGCTCCCAGTGCCTCGTTGCACCGGCACATCGACTGGCTGTCGCTGGTCGGCATCGGCACCGCCCATGCGCAGTCGCAGCCAGACATCACCATCAAGACCCCGGCGATCCAGGCGATCCAGGCACGCATGGCCGCTCGTTTCGACGCGGACCTGCGCGCGGGCTTCGATGCCGGTGCGCTGGGCTTCGCCAGCGACGGCACTGTGGTCGTGCGCGATGCGAGCCAGTTGGCGCTCAAGGACCGGGTTTCGGTGAACCAGGCCGTCGCCGACGACAACCGCGACCGCAAGGCCGTCTATCGCGAGGTCGCGGTGGCCAACGGCCATCCCGAATGGGAAGCGCAGATCCGCGAGGTGTTCGCCCGGCAGTGGGTCGCCAGCGCGCGCCCGGGCTGGTGGTACCAGAGCGGCGGCAGCTGGAAGCAGAAGTGAGTTCGTCCACAGCGAAGTCATCCTGAGCGCAGCGAAGGATCCGCTTCGTCCAAGCCGCATCCTGTAGCTGAGTCCCTGGCTGCACCCCCGAAATGACCCCAGGGACGGCCCGCTTCGGCGGGCCTTCTGAATTCCGGGTCAACTCCTCCGGTGGGCGCCGTGTTCCGTGCATCTGAGACAATGCCCGGCCCGACGCAACCGCACGATCCCGTGGCCCGTACCCGCAACCGCATCGACCAGACCCCCTTCGAAGCCCAGATCACCGGCCTGACCCACGACGGCCGCGGGGTCGCGCGCCGCGCCGATGGCAAGGCGGTGTTCGTCGCCGGGGCGTTGCCGGGCGAGCGCGTGATGGCGTCGCAGACCGGCCGCCACCGCAGCTTCGACGAGGCCAAGGCCGTCGAGGTGCTGGACGCCGCGCCCGAGCGCGTGACCCCGCGTTGCCCGCACTTCGGCACCTGCAGCGGCTGCGCGTTCCAGCATTACGCCGAAGACCAGCAGATCCTCGCCAAACAGGGCGTGCTGCTCGACAACCTCGCGCGCATCGGCCACGTGACCCCCGAGCGCGTGCTGCCGCCGCTGAGCGACGCCGCCTGGGGCTACCGACGCAAAGGCCGATTCTCGGTGCGCCGGGTCGAGAAGAAGGACAAGACCCTGGTCGGTTTCCGCGAGGTCGATCCGCGCTTCGTCGCCGACCTGGGCGAGTGCCACACCGTGATCCCGCAGATCGGCAACGCGATACCGGCACTGGCGGCGCTGGTCGAAAGCCTGGATGCACGCCGCGACATCCCGCAGATCGAGTTCATCGCCGGCGACCGCATGAGCGGCACCCATGGCGACGCGCACAGCGGCATCGCGCTGACGTTCCGGCATATGGCGCCGTTGTCGCACGGCGACCGCGAAGCGCTGACCGCGTTCGCGCAGGCGCACGACTTCGCGGTGTTCCTGCAGCCCGGCGGCGTCGACAGCGTGCACCCGTTGTGGCCGGCCGATCCGAAGCTGGCGTTCTCGCTGCCGCAGTGGGACCTGGAGTTCCACTTCCGCCCGCTCGACTTCATCCAGGTCAACGCCGGGCTCAACGGCAAGATGATCCGCAGCGCGCTCGACCTGCTCGATCCGCAGCCCGACGAGCGCGTGCTCGACCTGTTCGCGGGCCTGGGCAACTTCACCCTGCCTCTGGCGCGCCACGTGCGCGAGGTGGTCGGCGTCGAGGGCGAGACCGGGCTGGTGCAGCGCGCGCGCGACAACGCCGCGCACAACGGGATCGGCAATGCACAGTTCCACGCCGCCGACCTGGGCAAGGACCTGAGCGACCACACCTGGATGCGCGAAGGCTTCGACAAGCTGCTGCTCGACCCGCCACGTTCGGGCGCCGACTTCGTGCTGACCCAGCTGCCACTGGAGCAGTTCAAGCGCATCGTCTACGTCAGCTGCCACCCGGCCTCGCTGGCGCGCGACGCCGGCTACCTGGTCAACGAGCGCGGCTGGAAGCTGCGCGCGGCCGGCGTGATGGACATGTTCCCGCACACCGCGCACGTGGAGTCCATCGCGATGTTCGAACCGCGCTGATACGCATTCCCCCCTTTGGGAAAAGGGGCAGGGGGGATTCGCTCTTTGTGCTTCTCCCTGCGACAGCGCTAAAAGCAAATCCTCCCCAACCCTCCTTTTGCAAAGGAGGGAGACCAGCAAAGGCAGGCAGCATGGGCATCGAAATCGAACGCAAGTTCCTGGTCACCAACGACGGCTGGCGCGCGGCTGCGCGCGAGGTCGTGCCGATGGCGCAGGGCTATCTCAACGACCTCGCGGCGATGGACACGGGCGCGATGAAGGCCTCGGTGCGCGTGCGCATCGCCGGCGACGCTGCGTTCCTCAACCTCAAGTCGCGCGAGCTCGGCCACACCCGGCAGGAATTCGACTACCCGATCCCCGTCGCCGATGCGCGCGCGCTGCTGGCGCTGGGCGTCGGCGGCTTGATCGACAAGCGCCGCCACTACGTCGAACACGAAGGCCACCTGTGGGAGATCGACGAATTCCTCGGCGACAACGCCGGGCTGGTGGTCGCGGAAATCGAGCTCGAATCGGCCGATGAAGCCTTCGCCAGGCCCGTCTGGGCCGGCCGCGAGGTGACCGACAGCCCGCGCTACTACAATCTGGCCTTGGCCACCCGGCCGTACTCGCGCTGGAGCGAGGCGGAGCGGGACGGCACCGCCGCCTGATGGCCCGCATTTCCACGGAGACATTGCAATGCTCGTAATCGGCGTCGCCGGAACCGAACTCACCGCGCAGGAGCGCGACTGGCTGCAGCACGACGCCTGCGCCGGCGTGATCCTGTTCACCCGCAACTTCGCCTCCAAGGCGCAGGTGGCCGAGCTGTCGCAGGCGATCCGCGAAGCCGCGCCGCGCCCGCAGCTGGTCTGCGTCGACCAGGAAGGCGGTCGCGTGCAGCGCTTCCGCGAGGGCTACAGCGCGCTGCCGCCGCTGGAGGGCTTCGGCAAGCTGTTCGCGCAGGATCAAACCGCCGCGCTCAAGCTGGCCGAGGAGCACGCCTGGCTGATGGCCAGTGAGATCAAGGCCAGCGGCGTCGACCTCAGCTTCGCGCCGGTGGTCGACCTGGGCCGCGGCAACCTGGCGATCGGCAATCGCGCGTTTTCCGAGGATCCCGCGGTGGTCGCCGAGTTCACCCGCGCCTACGTGCGCGGCATGCACGCCGCCGGGATGGCCGCGACCCTCAAGCACTTCCCCGGCCACGGATCGGTGCTCGAGGACACCCATTTCGACGACGCGGTCGATCCGCGTTCGCTGGCCGAGATCCGCGCGCTCGACCTGGTCCCGTTCGTCGCTGGCATCGAGGCCAAGGCCGACGCGGTGATGATGGCGCACGTCGTCTATCCGGCCGTGGCGCCGGACCCGGCCGGTTACTCGAAGGTCTGGATCGAGGACATCCTGCGCCAGGAGATGGGTTTCCGCGGGGTGGTGTTCAGCGACGACATCGGCATGGCCGCCGCGTTCTCCGCCGGCGGCATCAAGGCGCGCGTCGACCTGCATCTGGATGCCGGCTGCGACGTGGTGCTGGTCTGCCACCCGGAACTGGTCGAAGAATCGCTGGCCGCGGTCAACGACCGCAAGCTCAACACGATGGCGCTGGCCGGCCTGATCGGCCGCGGCGCGATGGGCTGGGATGGCCTGCTCGCGGACGCCCGCTACGGCGACACCCGCGGCCGCCTCGAAGGCCTGGCGTGATGCACGCGCCCAGCCTCGCCAAGGCGCTCGTCCACGCCGACCTGATCCACGACCGCAAGACACTGGAGCAGGCGATCGCGCACATGGCGGTGCCGATCCGCAACGATTACGCCGGCAGCACTCCCGTGTACCTGACGGTGATGCACGGCGGCCTGCCGTTCGCCGCGCAGTTGGCGATGGAACTGGGCGCGCGCGGCCTCGACCTCGAGTTCGACTACCTGCACGCCACCCGCTACCGCGGTGCGACCTCCGGCGGCGAGCTGGTCTGGAAGCACCGCCCGGTCACGCCGCTGCGCGGGCGCCGGGTGTTGCTGGTCGACGACATCCTCGACGAAGGCCACACCATGGCCGCGATCACCCGCTGGTGCCGCGAACAGGGCGCGACCGACGTGCGCATTGCCGCGCTGGCGGTCAAGCTGCACGACCGCTGCGTGCCGGGCCTGGCCGCCGACTACGTCGGCGTCGAGGTGCCCGACCGCTACGTGTTTGGTTATGGCATGGACTACCACGAGCAGGGTCGCAACCTGCCGGCGATCTACGCATTGAAGGACTGAGATGAACGTTGCCGCCGCACCCATCGACCTTGCCGTCATCGGCGGCACCGGCCTCTACCAACTCGCCGACCTGCAGGACGTCGAGTCGCACCAGCCGGTCACGCGTTACGGTGCGCCGTCCGGGCCGGTGCGCATCGGCACGCTCGATGGCCACCGCGTCGCGTTCCTCGCCCGTCACGGCGAAGGCCACTCGCTGCCGCCGCACCAGATCAACTACCGCGCCAACCTCGCCGCGCTGCAGGCCCTGGGCGCGCAACGCGTGCTCGCGCTCAACACGGTGGGCGGCATCACCGAGCGGTTCGGGCCGCGCGTGCTCGGTTGCCCCGACCAACTGATCGACTACACCTGGGGCCGCATCTCGACGCTGTGCGAGGAACCGGGCACCGAGGTGCTGCATGTCGATTTCGGCGAGCCGTACACGCGCTCGCTGCGCGAAGCGGTCGTCGCCGCGGCCGCGCGTGCCGGCGTCGCCCTGGTCGATGGCGGTTGTTACGGCGCCACCCAGGGGCCGCGACTGGAAACCCGCGCCGAGATCGCGCGCATGAAACGAGACGGCTGCGACCTGGTCGGCATGACCGGCATGCCCGAAGCCGGTCTCGCAAGAGAGTTCGGCCTCGACTACGCCTGCCTGGCGATCGTCGCCAACTGGGCCGCCGGGGCAGGCCAGGACCCTGATGAGGTGATCACGCTGCAGGACGTGCTCGACAACGTCGCGGCAGCCTCCAGCGGCCTGCCGCCGCTGCTGCGGGCCGTGCTTGCCGGGTGACCCTGCCGGGGCGACCGGCACTTTGCCCCAATTGTCTTTACGGCGTTCAGTTTGCATACTCGCGCTGCGACTCGGCCCGCAGCACTCGCCAGCGCACCACACCGCAACACAACGCACCCAGCATGAGGTCATCCAGGATATGCAGTACGGCACCGTGAAATGGTTCAACGACGCCAAGGGCTTCGGCTTCATCTCGCCCGAGGACGGCTCCGCGGATGTGTTCGCGCATTTTTCCGCGATCGCTGCCAAGGGCTTCCGCAGCCTGCAGGAAGGCCAGCGCGTCAGCTACGAGCTGACCCAGGGCCCGAAGGGCGCGCAAGCGTCCAACATCACGCCGGCCGAGTAATCAGCCCGCGCGTCGATCGGACGTTTGGATCGATCAGGCCCCGCTTCGGCGGGGTCTCTTTTTTGCGGCTGCGATCGCGCCGCGGAGGTTCGCCTCGCGGACTCGCGCGCGCTAGTCTCGCCCCGTCCCCATCGCGGCACCCGGGAGCGATCCATGGCCGAGCAGACCCCGTTCGAGACCCACCTGGTCGACAACCAGCCGCCGGAGTTCGCGCCGCGCGACCTGTGGGCAGACGACGTCGCGCTGCGCGAAGCCGTCGCGCGCGAGGGCGCCAACGCATGGGCCGAACGCCTCGCCGATTACGGCGCGCTCGCCGGCGGCACGCTGTACGCACTCAGCTTCGACGCCCACCGCGACCGCCCGCGGCTGCGCAGCCACGACCGCTACGGCCAGCGCATCGACCTGGTCGAGTTCCACCCCAACTACCACGCGACCATGCGCGCGGCGATCGAGCACGGCGTCGCCGGCCTGTCGTGGAGTGACCCGCAACCCGGCGCGCACGTCGCGCGCGCGGCGCTGAGCTACCTGCACCACCAGGTCGAGCCCGGCAGCAGCTGCCCGCTGACGATGACCCACGCCGCAGTGCCGGTGTTGCGCCACGCCCCGGCGCTGGCGCAGTGGGCGCGCAAGGCGGCCGCGCCGCACTACGACCCGCGCGACGTCGCGATCGCGCACAAGGCCGGCGTCACCGTCGGCATGGGCATGACCGAGAAGCAGGGCGGCAGCGACGTGCGCGCCAACACCACCACCGCCACGCCGCTCGCAGGCGACCACGAATACACCCTGGTCGGCCACAAGTGGTTCTTCTCCGCGCCGATGTGCGACGGCTTCCTGGTGCTGGCACAGGCGCCGGGCGGCCTGACCTGCTTCCTGCTGCCGCGCTGGCGGCCGGACGGCAGCCGCAATGCGCTGCGGCTGATGCGGCTCAAGGACAAGCTCGGCGACTGGTCCAACGCCTCCTCCGAGGTCGAGTTCGCCAACGCCTGGGCGCACCGCATCGGCGACGAAGGCCGCGGCGTCGCCACCATCATCGAGATGGTGATGCTGACCCGGCTCGACTGCATGCTCGGTTCCGCCGCGCAGATGCGCATGGCGCTGGCGCACGCGATCCACCACGCGCGCCACCGCCGCACGTTCGGCAAGCCGCTGCTCGAGCACGTACTCATGCAGAACGTGCTGGCCGACCTCGCGCTCGAAGCCGAGGCAGCACTGGTGTTCTCGATGCGCGTCGCGCGTGCGGTCGACGCTGCGCCGCGCGACCCGGCCGAAGCGGCGTTCGCGCGCGTCGCCACCGGGATCGGCAAGTACTGGATCTGCAAGCGCGCGCCGGCGTTCGTCAACGAGGCGCAGGAATGCCTCGGCGGCGCCGGCTACGTCGAGGAGTCGATCCTGCCGCGCCTGTACCGGCAGGCGCCGCTCAACTCGATCTGGGAAGGCAGCGGCAACATCCAGTGCCTCGACGTGCTGCGCGCGCTGGCGAAGGAGCCGGCAACCGGCGCGGCGCTGTGGGCGCAACTGCAGTCGGCGCTCGGCGGCGACTACGACGTCGCGATGCAGCGCTTGCGCGCACCGCTGCTGTCCGCGGCGCCGATCGACGAGCTCGCCGCGCGCGCGTTCGTCGAGCAACTGGCGCTGGCATTGCAGGCGTTCTGTCGCAGTCGGCTGGGTGGTGCGCACGGGCTCGCGTTCGGCACGCTCGGGACTGGGGTGCGGCCGGGGCCGATCATCGACCGGGCCCTGGCCGCCCGCGCGGCTGGAGCGACGCCCTAGCCGCCGCCGAACAGGTCGCGCGGGCAGGTGACGGACCAGCGACGACTAGTCCGCGATCCGTCGCACGCACGGCCTATAGCCGGGAATGTTGTGGCCGAGGCGGATGTCGCGCGTGATGTGCCACACCCCTTTGTGCCGCTTCGGCGTGCCGATGCCGGGGCCGCCGCGGCCGAGCCTGCTGCGCGCGTGCGCGTCGGACAGCAACGGGTCGTCCTTGAACAGGATGTCGTCGATGTAATAGGTCGAGCACCCGCGCTCGAGCACGTGCAGATGGATGTGCTGGGGCGTGTCCCGGCTTGGATAGCTCGCGGGCCGGATGGTGTCGAACGCGTAGCGCCCCTCGCCGTAGCTCGACACCCACGCGCGAAGCGCGCCGTGCCGGTGCGATACCCGGCCGCGCGATGGTGGCGGATAGATGCCGCGGTCGTTGATCTGGTACGCGTAGACGACGATCCCAGCCCGTGGCGCGCCTTCCGGGCCGAGCACGCGTCCGCTCACCAGCATCGGCTCGCCCGGTTCCGCGGTCGGCACGATGCGCGCACGCGAGGCAAGGGTGGCGGGCAAGCCATCGAACACCGCCTCGCAACCTTCGCAGGGCAGGCCGACGATTGGCTCGCGTGCCTGCGCCAATGCCGCGGCCATGATCGAGCACAAGACAAGCAGCATAGGCAGGCGACGCATTGGGGTTTCCTTCAACAGGCCCTGGGAGGTGGCCTGGCGTGGGCATGGAAACCCTCCTGATCGTTAGCTCAGGGTGTCCACTGAACCGAAGGAACTACCGCTTCGGCTTGAATGAATTGTTAGGCGGCACCGATGGCCACCCACGACAGGATGCCGACCGCACCGAGTGCCACCCAGCCGGGATGACGACCGCGAGTACCGACCAGGACAAGCAGTGAGCCGGCGAGGAAAGCGAATGCCGAGGCGCCCAGCACCGAGCTGGCCGCAACCGAACCTTGTGAAAGCTGCAAGAGCAGCCCGGCTAGCGCCCATGCCAGGACCGAGGCCAGATGCCAAGTGGCCCAGAGAATTCGCACATGACGTGACTGCAAAGGTGGCGCCGCCAACGATGGCACCAGTGAGCCAGCACGCAGGTGGCGAAATATAAGCCGCTCGCCAAGCAGCGAATGGACGACGCCGGTGGCAATGGCGAGAACAGCAGCAGTAACGAGTAAAGGTTGCATGGTCATCCTTGAAGTTGCTGTGCCGCCTAACGCCTGAATTAAGCCGACGCCACTTGTGGCGTTCGGCTTGAATGAATTGTTATGCGGCGACTAGAAGACGGTGACTAACACCATGTCTTTAAGCGCGCCGCCACGAAAAAGAGCGTACCCAATGCCGGCGTTGTGGCGAACGTGACGCACCTCGTCAGTGGGCAGCACGCCGCCTTTGAACATTGCCCACGCTCCATCAGCGCCGATCAGTTCCTTGTCTCTTGCCTCAGCAAGTGTCAGCGGCTGAGATATCTCCCAATCCAACTGCAATAGCTGGCGGAGGGTTTTGCCTGGCGCAACAAGATCAGCCGGCTCCGCCGACTCTTGTGGAGTGGCACAGGAGCAGGACAAGAAAGCTACGAGAGCGAGGGTAAGGATTAGCCGCATAACGCCTGAGTTAAGCCGCGCCGCGAAGCGGCGTCGGCTTGGACGAATTGTTAGCGCGCTGCCGAGATGACTATCAACGCGAGCGACAACCAGGGGATAACGGCGGCGATGCGAGCTAAGGTGCCTATCGCTGAAACGCGAACATTGTATGCACACCGCCAAGTGCTGATTGAAAGAAACAACAGGTAGGCAAAAAGCACTGCTGCGCAGAACTCATCCGCTAGCGGCACAGCTAGTGGCCCCCGCAAAAGCGCATTGATAACCGCCACGAGCAGGGCTACTGCGATCAGTCCGATGAAGCCGAGGCCCCAATAGACTTCGCGAAGCCGAGCGGATCCGTTCCAGCTCCGACGGAAAAAGCTGCTCTTTGCATCAGCCGCGACAGGGTTCATAAGCGCTAACGCCTAGTAGACCCCGGCACGGGGCGTATGAGCCGGATGTTCAGGTCGGACAACGAAGGTCGTCAAGAAAAATCCTACAAAAGATCAGTAGGTTGCCCGGCTGCGGGATGAGTCGGCGGGGAGCACAGTCGCGTTGCATATCTCACGGATGGAGGTGGTGATGTTGCGTATTGCGGAAACCGAGCCGGTGTACGGGGTTGGCGAGGGCGGGGAAGGCGCGCCCTCGCCGCGGTTGTTGGACGAAGTTCGCAGGCATTTGCGGCTCAGGCACTACAGCTTGCGCACCGAGGTGGTGTACCTCGGGTGGATCAGGCGGTTCATCCTGGCCAACGGCAAGCGCCACCCGCGGGACATGGGCGCGGCGGAGGTGGAGTGCTTCCTGTCGGCGCTGGCGGTGCAAGGGCAGGTTTCGGCCAGCACCCAGAACCAGGCGCTGTCGGCGCTGCTGTTCCTCTACCGGCAGGTGTTGCAGGTCGAGCTGCCGTGGATGGAGGGGGTGGTGCGCGCGAAGCGGCCGCGACGGCTGCCGGTGGTTCTGGCGCAGGCCGAGGTCCAGCAGCTGCTGGCGCAGATGGAGGGGCGGCCGTGGTTGCTGGCCAGCCTGCTGTATGGCAGCGGCATGCGGTTGATGGAGGGCCTGCGCCTGCGGGTCAAGGACGTGGACTTCGCGCGCAACGAACTCACGGTGCGCGAAGGCAAGGGCGGCAAGGATCGGCGGACGGTGTTGCCCAAGTCGCTGGTCGAGCCGCTGCAGCGCGAAGTGGAGCGCGCGCAACTGCTGCACCGGGCCGATCTGGGCGAGGGCTTCGGCGCTGTAGCCTTGCCGTTCGCGCTGGCGCGCAAATATCCGCCCGCGGCGCGCGAGTTCGGCTGGCAGTTCGTGTTCGCTGCCGCGCAGCGTTCGATCGATCCGCGCGACGGCGTGGAGCGCCGCCATCACCTCGACGACGGGTTGCTGTCGCGCGCGATCAAGCGCGGACGGCTGCGCGCGGGGCTCGCGAAACCGGTCAGCGCGCATACGCTGCGGCACTCGTTCGCCACCCACATGCTGGAGGCCGGCTACGACATCCGCACGGTGCAGGAACTGCTGGGGCACAAGGATGTGGCCACGACGCAGATCTACACCCACGTGCTCAACCGTGGTGCGGGCGGCGTGCTTAGTCCGCTGGATCGGTGATTGCGATCCAGCGCTCGGCATAGTTGATCAACAGCCACAGCCACGTGGAGCGGCAATTCGCGTCCGCCTCGACAGGGTTGCTCCTTGCATTGTCGGTCGAGCTGGACTTGGTGTTGAGAGCAGGAGCAAATCCTCCCCGACCCTCCTTTTTCAAACGAGGGGGCTTGGTGCCAGGGTAGGGAAGGCGGGGCTCAATCCAGGAACTGCAGCTTCGCCAGTTCCGCGTACAGGCCGCCTTCGGCGAGCAACTGCTCGTGGGTGCCCTCGGCGATGATGCGGCCGTGGTCCATCACCACGATGCGATCGGCCTTGAGCACGGTCGCCAGGCGATGCGCGATCACGATCGTGGTGCGGCCTTGCATCAGCGCTTCCAACGCCTGCTGCACGGCGCGCTCGCTTTGTGCGTCGAGCGCGCTGGTGGCTTCGTCGAGCAACAGGATCGGCGCGTCCTTGAGCAGCGCGCGGGCGATCGCGATGCGTTGCTGCTGGCCGCCGGACAGGCGCGCGCCGCGTTCGCCCAGTTCGGTGTCCAGGCCTTGCGGCAGGGCGCCGACGAAGTCGCTGGCGTGCGCGGCGTGCACCGCGGCCTCGACCTCGGCGTCGCTCGCCTGCAGCCGGCCGTAGCGGATGTTGTCGCGGGCGCTGGCGGCGAAGATCGTCGGCTGCTGCGGCACCAGTGCGATCGCCTCGCGCAACGCGGCCGGGTCCAGTGCGCGGATATCGGCGCCGTCGACGCGCAGGGTGCCGGCTTGCGGGTCGTGGAAGCGCAGCAGCAGCGAGAACACGGTGCTCTTGCCGGCGCCGGACGGGCCGACCAGGGCGACCGTCTCGCCCGGGCGCACGTGCAGGTGGAACGCGTCGAGCGCGGGCAGGTCCGGGCGCATCGGGTAGTGGAAGGTGACGTCGTCCAGCGCGATCTCGCCGCGCACCGGGGTCGGCAGCGCCTGCGGGCTCGCGGGCGCGGTGACCGCCGGAGTCTCCTCGAGCAGTTCGCTGATCCGGCCCATGCCGCCGGCGGCGCGTTGCAGTTCGTTCCAGACCTCGGCCAGCGCGCCGATCGAGCCGCCGCCGATCAGCGCGTACAGCACGAACTGGCCGAGCGTGCCGGCGCTCATGCGGCCGGCGACGACGTCGTGCGCGCCCGACCACAGCACCAGGGTGATCGCGCCGAAGATCAGCGTGATCGCGACCGCGGTAACCGTGGCCTGGGCGCGGATGCGCCGGCGCGCGGTGTCGACCGCAACCGCGATCGCGGCGCCGAAACGGTCGCGCTCGTACGGCTCGCGCGCGTGCGCCTGCACCGTGCGCACCGCGCCGAGGGTTTCGCTGGCCAGGGTGTTGGCGTCGGCCACGCGGTCCTGGGTGGCGCGCGAGATCTTCTGCAGGCGGCGGCCGCCGAGCACGATCGGCAGCACCGCCAGCGGGATGCCGATCAGCGCGTACGCGGCCAGGCGCGGGCTGGTGACGAACAGCATCGCCAGGCTGCCGACCACGGTGATCGTGCTGCGCAACGCCACCGACATGCTGGTGGCGACCACCGAGCGCAGCAACTCGGCGTCGGCGGTCAGGCGCGAGACCAGTTCGCCGCTGCGGTTGCGGTCGTGGAAGCCGGCATCGAGCGCGATCAGGTGCGCGTACAGCTGCCCGCGCAGGTCGGCGACCACGCGCTCGCCCAGCAGCGACACGAAAAAGAAGCGCGCGGCAGTGGCCAGCGCCAGCGAGACGGCCACGGTGAACAGCAGCACGAACGCGCGGTCGATCGCGCCGCCGCCGCCTTGTGCGAAGCCCTGGTCGATCATGGTGCGGAACGCCAGCGGCAGGCTGAGGGTGGCGGTGCTGGACGCGGCCAGCGCGACCAGCCACGCGGCCAGCAGCCCGCGGTGCTTGCGCACGAACGGCCACAAGGTGCGCAGGCTGCCGATCGGGGCTTTGGTGGGTCGGGTGTCGGTCATGGGAGCAATGATGAGGGCTGGAGCGCGTGGCCGCGAACGCGGGTTGTCGTAGGAGAGGCTTCAGCCGCGAGCTTGGGCGTGTGGTGCGGCGCGACCTGGTTCAGCCCTCGCGTGGGGGCCGTACGCGTTGCGCCGATGCGCGCGGCGGGACGGGAGGTGGCATTCAAAATGAGCTCGCGGCTGAAGCCGCTCCTACGCCCCGAAGGAGGTGCCCTTGGGGGACGCCCCGGAGGAAGTGTCCTTTGGGTGCGAGGGGAGTTGATCGGGGATTACGCGCACCCGGTCACGGGTGGCGTCGCGCAGTTGGCTTTTCAAGCCATCGACGCGGCCTGTGGGCAGGCGCATTCGCAGCCGCGCGCCACCGGTGTCGAACTGCTCGTCGAGTTTTTCCGCGCCGTGCTGGGCCAAGGCCGCGTGCACCGCGCCGGTGTCCTCGAACGGGTAGACCAGGATGAGGTCGACGGTGGCCACCAGCGGCAGCCGCGGTGCGGCGCGCAGGCATTCGGCCGCGCTGCCGCCGTAGGCACGCACCAACCCGCCGGCGCCGAGGTTGATACCGCCGTACCAGCGCGTGACCACCACCATCACCCGGTCGTAGCCCTGGCCGTCGATCGCGGCGAGGATCGGCCGCCCCGCGGTGCCGGCCGGTTCGCCGTCGTCAGTGGAACGGTACGCCGCGCCGATCCGGTAGGCCCAGCAGTTGTGGGTGGCGGCCGGATCGGCGACCTCGTCGAGGAAGGCGAGCGCGGCCGCGGGCGTCTCCACCGCCGCGGCCTGGACCAGGAAGCGGCTGTGCTTGACCTCCAGCGTGTGCGCCGCGCGCGCAGCGAGGGTGTCGAGCGTCATCGTGCTGACGTGCGTCGGTGCGCGGCGGGTGTCGGCGCGCCGCGATCGGATTCTACCGGCGCGCATCGCCGCGGCCCGCACGCGCGCTGCCGCGTCGCCGGCATGCTCAGCGAGCCAGTGGCAGCAGGTCGGACGGCACGCGGATCCGCGGGTGCTGCTGGCGGAACAGCCGCAGGCTGGCGCGCGCACCATCGAGGTCATCGCCATCGCGGCGTTCGCGGATGCGCTCGAGCCATGCGCTCGGCGCGAGGCGGGCGTCGTCGCGCACCGGCAGGTCGGCGATGCGGATGCGCGAGCCGGTGACCTCGATGCGGTCGAGGCTGCTGTCCTCGGCGACCGATCCGGGCGGTACCGACGTCGGCATCGCCTTGCGCATGGCGCTGGCAGACCCGGCCGCATCCTGCCGGGTCGTGTTCGCCGCAGCAGCGGCCTCGCGGTCCGATCGGGCTTCCGGGAACGCGCTCGGCGCCGCCATGGCCGCGCGCCGCTCGCTGGACTTGGCATGCGACGCCGCGTCGGCCGCGGCTGCCGCCTGGACCGCGCTACTGGCGTCCGAGGCGACTTCCGCGGTGGCGGGCGCCGCCATCGGCGCCGGTTCGTCGCCGATCGCCTCGTCCTGAAAGTGTGGCGGCGGTGGCGGTGCGGCGGGCGCCGGGGGCGCGGCGGGGGCCGCGGCGACCGCTGCCTGCGCTTTCGGTTGGCGCGCGCGAAGTGGTAGCTGCGACGCCTGCGGTGGCGGTGGTGGACTCGCGACGCGCTCGCGGGCCAGCGGTTCGGCGGCGGCCAGCACGTCGGCGGACAGCGTGCCTTCGTCGGGCGGCAACTGCGCCGCGGCGGTGGCCGCCTCGCTCACCGGCGGACGCACCCGCCACAACGGCCGCAACTGCCACGCCAGCCCGACCGCGACCACCAGGCTGGCGGCCACGCCGAGATAGGCCGGCCAGCGCCGCGGCGTGGCCACGGGGCGTCGGCCGCCGGCGGCGGCGTACGCGGCGGCGAGGATCTTCGCGTCCAGCGCCGGCGGCGGGCCGTCGTGCGGGCCGATGCGGGCCAGTTGCTGCGCCCACGCGCGTTCTTCCGGGGTCAGCGGTTCGTCAGTGCGGGGCGGGTCGGGGCGGTGGCTCATTCGCTCAATCTCGCGCGCAACTTGTCCATCGCGTATCGCAGCCGCGATTTCACTGTCTCGCGACCGGCGCCGGTGATCGCGCCGATCTCCTCCAGGCTCAATTCCTGCTCCAGCCGCAGCAGCACCACCTCGCGCTGCTCCTCGGGCAGTTCCTCGATCGCCAGCTGCAGGCGGCGGCGCTGTTCGAAGTGCGACAGTTCGCGCTCGGGGGTGGTCGGGTCGGGCACACGCGCGGCGCGTTCGTCGCCGTCGCCGGGCGTCGCGGGCCGGTGCTTGAGGCCGCGCCAGTGGTCGTTGAGGCGATTGTGGGCGATCCGGAACAGCCAGGTGCTGAACGCGGCCTCCGGTTTCCAGCCGGCGCGCGCGGCGATCACGCGCTGCCAGGTGTCCTGAAAGAACTCGTCGGCGAGCGCCGCGTCGCGGGTTTGGCGCAGCAGAAACCGGTACAACGGCCCGCGGTGGCGCGCGTACAGCGTCTCGAACGCCAGTGCGTCGCCGCCCGTCCAGGCCAGCATCAGCACATCGTCGCCCGCGTCCGCGCCCGAATTCATCGGCAGCAGGGTACGGGCTGGTGGGTCCGGCGGGAAGCCGCGCGGCCGCGTCGGCGCGATCGCGGGACGGTTCAAGGCAAGATCCATGCCCGGTTGAACGGCCGAACCCGCTGCGCGGGGTTGGATGCGCGCCGCTGCCGGACAATCGGGCTCCCATCGCCGGCCCGCCACGCTATCCTGCGACAGCCGCGGGGGGCGGGAATGAACCAGATAGAGCATCTGACGATGGCAGGTTCGCAGGCAATGACCGCGTCCGGGGACGCGCACCCGGCGACGGACTCGCTGGCCGCTGCCCTGCAGGAAGCGTTGCCGAGCGGTTCGCAGGTAGTGGTGCGCTGGCGTGACCCGCACGGCGCCCAGGCGGCCTCGGTCTCCGACGGTGCGCAATCGCAACTGTTGAGCCTGGCCGAACAGGTGCTGGCCGACGTCGCCCCGGCCGACGACGACCCGCACCGGGTGACGCTGGCCTGGGACGCGGCCGACGGCACCCGCGCGACGATCGCCGCGCTGCTGGCCGAACCGCTGTCGCCGCCGTCGCGCGCCGCGTGGCTGGCGCTGGCGCGCCGCACCGTCACCTCCAACCTCGCCGCCGCGCGCGCGCAGGCCCGCGCCGAATCGCTGGAAAAATCCGAGCGCCTGCAGCAGGCGCTGTACGAGATCGCCGACCTGGCCGGCTCGGACCTGGAGATGGCCGACATGCTGCGCCGCATCCACGGTGTGGTCGCCGGCCTGATGTCCGCGGAGAACTTCTACATCGTGCTCTACGACGGCGAGCACGAGACCATGCGTTTCCTGTACTTCGCCGACCAGGTCGACTCCTATGTCGCCGACCCGGGTCGGGCGATCCATGCCGAGGAGATGCCCAACAGCCTGACGCTCGCGTTGCTGCGCCACGGCGAACCGGTGCTGGGCTCGTCCAACCGGGTGCGCCAGCAACTGGGCGTCGCCGCGGACCGCAATCATGGGCCCGACAGCGAGGACTGGCTGGGCGTGCCGATGCGCCGCGACGACCGCGTGTGCGGCGCGATCGTGGTGCAGAGCTACGACCGCCCCGACAGCTACCGCGACGAGGAACGCGCGCTGCTCGCGTTCGTCGCCCAGCACATCCTCACCGCGCTCGACCGCCACCAGGCGCGCGAGGAACTCGAGTTGCGCGTCGAGGAACGCACCAAGGCGCTGCAGCTGAGCAACCGCGACCTGCAGGCCGAGATCATCGAACGCCAGCGCGCCGAGCGCCTGCAGCGCGCGCTGTTCCGCATCGCCGAACTGTCGATCACCTCCGAAACCCTGGAACGCTTCTACGCCCAGGTCCACGACGTCGTCGGCGAGCTGCTGTACGCGCGCAATTTCTACATCGCGCTGCTGTCCGAGGACGGCGAGCGGATCGAATTCCCGTACTCGATTGACGAACGCGACACCAGCCGCGCCAGCCGCCGGCTCGGCCACGGCCTGACCGAATACGTGATCGCGTGCGGCCAGGCGCTGCTCGCCGACCGCCCGAGCATCGACCGGCTCGAGGAGCAAGGCCTGGCGCGCAGCCAGGGCGCGCTCGCCCACTGCTGGCTCGGCGTGCCGCTGTTCCGCGAGGACACCGTGGTCGGTGTGATCGCGGTGCAGAGCTACTCGCCGACGGTGGCGTTCAGCGCGCGCGACCAGGAGCTGCTGACCTTCGTCGCGCACCACATCGGCATCGGCCTGGTGCGCAAGCAGGCACAGGACCGGCTGGTCACCGCGCACGCCGAACTCGAGCAGCGCGTCACCTCGCGCACCCACCAGCTGGCCGAGGCCAACGCCGAGCTGCTCGCGCAGATCGGCGAGCGCCTGCGCGCCGAGCAGCAGCTCACCCACCAGGCCCAGCACGACGCGCTGACCGGCCTGCCCAACCGCGCGCAGCTGCTGCAGCGGCTGGCCGCGGCGATCGCGCGCGCGCAGGCCGATCGCAACCGCCTGTTCGCGGTGCTGTTCCTCGACCTGGACCGTTTCAAGCTGATCAACGACAGCGCCGGTCACACCGCCGGCGACGAGCTGCTGGTCGAGGCGGGCCGGCGGATCGTGGCCACCGTGCGCGGCGGCGACATCGTCGCGCGCCTGGGTGGCGACGAGTTCGCGATCCTGATCGAGGACATCGCCGGCCTGCACGTCGCGCAGGACCTGGCCGAGCGCGTGCTCGAGTCGCTCGGCGAACCGTGCTGGGTCGCGGGCCGCGAGGTGTTTCCGTCGGCCAGCGTCGGCATCGCGATGTCGAACCAGCGCTACAGCACCGGCGTGGAAATGCTGCGCGACGCCGACGCGGCGATGTACCGCGCCAAGGCCAGCGGCCGCGACAGCTGCGCGGTGTTCGACGAGGCGATGCGCGAGGACGCGATGCGAATCCTCGACCTGGAGGGCGACCTGCGCCGGGCGATCAACGGCGACGGCTTCATCGCCTACTACCAGCCGATCGTGCGCCTGAGCGACCGCGCCGTGATCGGCCACGAGGCCCTGCTGCGCTGGCGCCACGAGCGCCGCGGCCTGTTGCTGCCCGGCGAGTTCATCGGCCTGGGCGAGGACAGCGGACTGATCGAGGAGGTCGACTGGCTGATCTACGCGCAGGTGATCGAGCGCATCGCCCAGGGCGGCGAGGACGACGGCTACATTTCGGTCAACGTCTCGCCGCGGCATTTCCGTGCCGCGGATTTCGCCGACCGCCTGCTGCGGATGCTCGAGGCCGCCGGCGCCGACCCGCGCCGGCTGCGCCTGGAGATCACCGAGGTCGCGCTGCTCGACGACGTGCCGCGCGCGCTGCGGATGCTGCGCGTGCTGCGCGGCCACGGCGTGCTGGCGCAGCTGGACGACTTCGGTACCGGCTTCTCGGCGTTGTCGTACCTGCACCGGTTCCCGATCGAGTGCCTGAAGATCGACCAGAGCTTCGTCGCCGGCCTGGTCGGCGACACCCGCCCGGAAAGCGTGGCCGTGGTCCGCGCAATCCAGGCGCTGGCCGGCACGCTGGGCATCCACACCATCGGCGAGGGCATCGAGACCGAGGCGCAACGCGCGGTGCTGCGCGAGCTGGGTTGCGTCCTTGGGCAAGGCTATTTGTTCGGTCGTCCGGCGCCGGAAATGGTGCCGATCCTGCCGCGAGTGGGCGTTCGCTGAACCCGGCGGAATCGCGTCGGTCTCCGCTCGATTTGGGATCCACGACCGCACGCTGGACCAGTCGCGTTGCTCTTGTTCCTTGTAGATCCGAGCCTGCTCGGATCGGTTGGATCCCGCCCGTGAGGCGTTCCGGGCAGGCTCGGACCTACCGGGGCGATCCTGATCGGCAATGCGGCATTTATGCGGGGTCGCGGATCACCAGCAGGCGCGGCTCGGTCATGTCCTCGATCGCATGGCGCACGCCTTCGCGGCCGAGTCCGGAGTGTTTGACTCCGCCGTAGGGCATGTTGTCGACGCGGAAGCTCGGCACGTCGCCGACGATCACGCCGCCGACCTCGAGCCGGTCCCAGGCGCGCATGGCGTGATCGAGGCGGGCGGTGAACACGCCGGCCTGCAAACCAAAATCGCTGTCGTTGACCTGCGCCAGCACCGCGTCGAAATCGTCGAACCGCTCGAGCAGCGCGACCGGGCCGAACGCCTCCTTGCGGTACAGGTCGGCGTCGCGCGGCACGTCCTCCAGCAGCGTCGCCGGCAGCAGGTTGCCGGCGCGGGTGCCGCCGGCGATGCGCCTGGCGCCGCCCTTGCGCGCCGCGGCGATCCAGCCGTCGACGCGTTCTGCCGCATCCTCGTCAATCAATGGACCGATGAAGACCTTCTCGTCGCGCGGATCGCCCATGCGCAGCTTCGCGACCGCCGCCTTCAACTTGCGGCGCAGCGTGTCGAAAATGTCGGCATGGGCGTAGATGCGCTGCACGCTGATGCAGCTCTGGCCGCTCTGGTAGTACGCGCCGAACACCAGTCGCTCGACGATGTGGTCGAGGCTGGCGCCCGGGTCGGCATCGACGATGCACGCCGCGTTGCCGCCCAGTTCCAGCGTGACCTTCTTGCGACCGGCGCGCGCCTTCAGGTCCCAGCCGACCAGCCCGCCGGTGAAGCTCAGCAGCGCGATGCGCTCGTCCTCGACCAGCTGCGCGGCGTCGGCGTTGGAGCAGGGCATCACCGAGAACGCGCCCTTGGGCAGCGCGGTTTCGGCCAGCACCTCGGCAATGATCAGCGCGCCGATCGGGGTCTTGGCGGCGGGCTTGAGCACGAACGGGCAGCCGGCCGCGATCGCCGGCGCGACCTTGTGCGCGACCAGGTTGAGCGGGAAGTTGAACGGGGTGATGAAGCTGCACACGCCGATCGGCACGCGCTTGACCATGCCGCGGTAGCCGCGGGTGCGCTCGGACACCTGCAGCTCGATCACGTCGCCGTCGATGCGCGTGGCCTCGCCGGCGGCGATGCGGAACGTGTCGATCAGGCGGGTGACCTCGCCGCGCGCGTCGCGGATCGGCTTGCCAGCCTCGATGCACAGCGCCTGCGCGAGTTCCTCGAAACGTTCGCCGAAGCGGCGTACGCAGTGCTCGAGCACGTCACGGCGCGCGTCCGGCGGGAACGCGGCCATCGCCTCGCGCGCCTTGTGCGCGGCGGTGATCGCCTTGCGTACCGCGCTGGCATCGGCCAGGGCGACGCGGGTCGCGCGCTTGCCACTGTACTTGTCGAACACGGCCAGGTCGGCGTTGGCCGCGACCGGGCGGTTGGCGAGATAGTAGGGGTAGGTTTTCTTGAGCATCGCGGTTCTCCGGGTCGCTGCAGCCTGACGTCGCGCTAGGTTAAGGCGAGGTCGGCCGTAGGGCGGGTTTCAACCCGCCATCGCCATGCACCGTGCCTCGGCACGGCGATCGCGCTGCGGATCATGATTCCTCGCGATCTGGTGACGGCGGGATGGCGGGTTGAAACCCGCCCTACGGTTTCTCGACCCGGACCGGCAGCGACCCGTCGGCGAAGCGTGCCTGCAACCGGTCGCCCGGCACGGCATCGAGCACGCTGCGCACGATGCGGCCGTCGTCGTGCTGCACGATCGCGTAGCCGCGCGCCACGGTGGCCAGTGGGCTGACTGCTTCGAGTGAGCGCACCAGCCCGCGCAAATGCAGCGCGTCGTTGCCCAGCCGCCGCGCGATCGCGGCCTGCGGGCGCGACGACAGCGCCGCCAGGCGTTCGCGCAGCCGTGCGATCCGGCGCTGCGGGTGGGTGGCGCGCAGCACCGCGTCGGCATGGCGCAGGCGCGCGCGTTCGCGTTCGAGCTGGCGCTGCCATGCGCTCGACAGCCGGCGCAGGGCTTCGGCCTGGCGCCGGCGCAACCCGTCGAGCCGCGCCTGCGGGCGCATCGCATTGAGGCGCAGCGCCAGCCGGTCGGCGCGTTGCATGGCCTGGCGCAGCCGCTGCGCCTGCAAGTTGCGCAGGCGCCGGTCGAGCGCCTGCAGGCGCCGCGCGATGTCGTCGCGGCTGGGCACCAGCAGCTCGGCGGCGACCGACGGGGTCGGCGCGCGCAGGTCAGCGGCGAAGTCGGCGAGGCTGAAGTCGGTCTCGTGGCCGACCGCGGACACCACCGGCACCGTCGATGCCGCGATCGCGCGCGCCAGGCGCTCGTCGTTGAACGCCCACAGGTCCTCGAGCGACCCGCCGCCGCGGGCGATCACGATCACATCGTAGCGGTCCGCGGCCGCCGCGCGTTGCAGCATCGCCACGATCTGCGCCGCGGCGCTGTCGCCCTGCACCGGCACCGGCAGCAGGTCGACCTCGACCAGCGGGAAGCGCCGCGCGAGCACGCTGAGCACGTCGCGCACCGCGGCGCCGCTGGGCGAGGTGATCACCGCGATGCGCCGGGCGAAGGGCGGCAGCGGCCGCTTGCGGTCGGCATCGAACAGGCCCTCGGCGGCGAGTTTCGCCTTTAGCTCCTCGAACGCACGCCGCAACGCCCCTTCGCCGGCTTCCTCCATGTGGTCGAGCACCAGCTGGTAGTCGCCGCGCGCCTCGTAGAGCGTCAACCGGCCGCGTGCGAGCACACGCAGGCCCTCGCGCGGCACGAACTTCAACCACGTGCTTTTCGGCTTGAACATCGCGCAGCGCACCTGCGCGCGCGCGTCCTTCAGCGTGAAGTACAGGTGCCCGGACGACGGCCGCGACAGGTTGCCCAGTTCGCCCTCGACCCAGACCAGCGGGAACGCGCCTTCCAGCAGGTCGCGCGCCAGCGTGTTCAGCTGGCTCGGGGTCAGGACGTGGCTGGCGTCGTTGGGGTTCATCGCAGGCGGGGCAGGCGGCGGGCCACCGTACCGCAGCACCGGCCGCCGGTCACGCCGGCGCTACAATGCGCTCATGAATTCAGACGCCAAATCGCCCTGTATCGAGCCCCGTACTTCCGCGGATTTCGGGCCGCTGCTGCGCCGCCACAACCGCAGCGTGCAGATTGGCGGCGTGCGCGTCGGCGGCAGCGCGCCGGTGGTGGTGCAGTCGATGACCAACACCGACACCGCCGACGTCGCCTCGACCACCAAGCAGGTCGCCGAGCTGTGGCGCGCGGGCTCGGAGCTGGTGCGGGTGACGGTCAACACCGCCGAAGCCGCGGCGGCGGTGCCGCGCATCGTCGACAAGCTGGCGATGATGGGGATCGAGGTGCCGATCATCGGCGACTTCCACTACAACGGCCACCAGCTGCTGACCGCCGAACCGGCCTGTGCGCAGGCGCTGGCGAAGTACCGCATCAACCCCGGCAACGTCGGTTTCGGCAAGAAGCGTGACAGCCAGTTCGCGACGTTGATCGAGCTGGCGATCAAGCACGGCAAGCCGGTGCGGATCGGCGCCAACTGGGGCTCGCTCGACCAGGCGCTGGCCACCCGGTTGATGGACGAGAACCACCTGCGCCCGGAGCCGTGGGACGCCGGGCGCGTGCTGCGCGAGGCGCTGATCCGCTCGGCGCTGGATTCGGCGCAGCGCGCGGTCGAGATCGGGCTGCCGGCCGACCGCATCGTGCTCAGCGCCAAGGTCAGCGGCGTGCAGGAACTGATCGCGGTGTACCGCGAACTGGCCCGCCGCGGCGACTACGCGTTGCACCTGGGGCTGACCGAGGCCGGCATCGGCAGCAAGGGCATCGTCGCCTCGAGCGCGGCGCTCGCGGTGCTGTTGCAGGAAGGCATCGGCGACACCATCCGCATCTCGCTCACGCCCGATCCCGGCCAGTCGCGCACCAACGAGGTGATCGTCGCGCAGGAACTGCTGCAGACCATGGGCCTGCGCGCGTTCACGCCGATGGTGACCGCCTGCCCGGGCTGCGGCCGCACCACCAGCGAGTTCTTCCAGGAGCTGGCCAAGACCGTGCAGGAACACGTGCGCGCGAAGATGCCCGAATGGAAGGTCAGCCACCCGGGCGCGGAAAACCTCACGCTCGCGGTAATGGGCTGCGTGGTCAACGGCCCGGGCGAGTCGCGCCACGCCAACATCGGCATCTCGCTGCCGGGCACCGGCGAGGCACCCTCGGCGCCGGTGTTCGAGGACGGCGAGAAGACCGTGACCTTGCGCGGCGAAAACATCGCCCACGAGTTCGTGGCCTTGATCGACCGCTACGTCGAACGCAATTACGGCGCCGCCGGGCACGGCGGCTGAACCCCGTGGTGGACCCCAAGGCGGTCGGCACCGCCGCGGCCGACGCGGCCCATGCCCTGCAGGAGGAGGCCCACTTCGGTGCGGCCGTGCTGCGCCGGCATGGCTGGCGGCTGCTGCTGGTGTTCGTTGGGCTGCTGCTGCCGCTGTGGGGGTTCGCGGAGCTGGCCGACGAGATCCACGAACACGAGGCGATCCCGTTCGACGAGCCGGTCCTGCGCTTCGCCCGCGAGCTTGCGCGCGAGGGCTTCGACCGCTTCTTCGTGCTGATGTCGAAGATCGGCTACCTGCACGGCGTGGTCCCGTTCGACGTCGCGCTGGTGCTGGTGCTCGCGCTGCTGCGCCGGTTCCGCGAGGCCACGTTCGCGGCCCTCGCGCTGGCCGGCTCGGCGCTGCTGAACCTCGCGGTCAAGCAGGTGTTCGCGCGCGCGCGCCCGTCGCTGTGGGAGTCGATCGCGCCCGAGACGACCTACAGTTTTCCCAGCGGCCACGCGATGGGCTCGGCGACCTTGGCGTGCGTGCTGATCCTGCTCGCCTGGCGCACCCGCTGGCGCTGGCCGATGCTGGCGATGGGCCTGGCGTTCATGCTCGCGGTCGGGCTGTCGCGGGTGTACCTGGGCGTGCATTACCCGTCGGACATCCTCGCCGGCTGGGCGGCGGCCAGCGTGTGGACGGCGGCGGCGTTCCTGGTGGTGTACCGGGCGCACCGGCACCCGTGGCAGCCGGTGGCCGTGCAGGCCGAACCGGAAGCCTGATCACTCGCCGGGCTTGGCGGCGCTGCTCGGCGAGGCGGTCGCCGCGCGCCTCGCGAGTTGCGCCTCGCGGTGGGCGATATAGGCATTCGCGCTGAAGATCACCACCGCGCCGAGCACGGTCCAGCGGTCGAGATTCTCGTCGAACAGCAGGTAGCCCAGCACCGCGACCAGCGGCAGCTGCATGAAGCTGATCGGGGTCAGCGCCGACACGTCGCCGAGCTTGAGCGCGCGCGTCCACAGCATGTGCCCGCCGGTGCCGAGCAGGCCCGCCGACGCCACCCACAACCAGGTGATGCCCTGCGGCCATTCCCACACGAACAAGGCCGGGACCAGCGACATCGGCACCCACAACAGCGTAGTCCACAGCACGATGCGGTCGGCCGGCTCGGTCGCCGACAGCTGCTTGATCTGGATCGAGACGATGCCGCTGAGCACCGCGGCCGACAGTGCCACCAGGGTGCCGGCGCTGAAGCCCTCGGTGCCCGGGCGGACGATGATCATCACGCCGATGAAGCCCAGCACCACCGCGGCCCAGCGCCGTGCGCGCACGTGCTCGTGCAGGAACCACACCGCGGCGATCGTGACGAACAGCGGCGTCGAGTACGACAGCGACACCGCCTGCGCCAGCGGCAGGTGACCGATCGCCCAGAAGCCGCAGAACATCGACACCACGCCGATCAGGCAGCGGATGACATAGCGCGGCAGCTGTGTGGTCTTCAGCAGTCCCGGGCCGTGCTTGAACAGCAACGGCAACGCCGCGATCACGCCGAAGAAGTTGCGGAAGAACGCGATCTCGAACGTGTGCAGGGTCTCCGCGGCAAGCTTGATCACCACCGCCATCAGGCCGAAGAGCACGGTGCTGCCGAGCATCAGCAGCGCGGCGCGGGTGTGGGTGGTCATGCTCATCCGAGGTGGGCGGGCCCGATCACCAGCGCGCGCCGATGATGCGCGGCTCCGGTTCGATCGCCACCCCGAAGCGCGCCTGCACCGATTCGGCGATCCGCCGCGCCAGGTCGAGCAACTGTTGTCCCGTCGCGCCGCCGTGGTTGACCAGCACCAGTGCGTGCGAGGCGGCCACGCCGGCATCGCCGTCGCGGTGGCCCTTCCAGCCGCAGCTGTCGATCAGCCACGCCGCCGAGAGCTTGCGGCTGCCGTCATCGATGCCGCGGAACACCGGCAGGCGCGGGTACTGCGCGAGCAGCGCCTCGGCCTGCGCGAGCGGGACGATCGGGTTCTTGAAGAAGCTGCCGGCGTTGCCGAGCACGGCCGGGTCGGGCAGCTTGCGGCGGCGGATCGCGATCACCGCGTCGGCCACCAGCCGCGGCGTCGGCGCGGCGATCCCCATCGCGGCCAGTTCCTCGCCCAGGCCGGCGTAGTCGAGCTTCAGCGTCGACGCGGAAGCCTGCGGCAAGGCGAACTCCACCGCGGTGACGATGAAGCGGTCCGGCGCGTGCTTGAACACGCTGTCGCGGTAGGCAAACGCGCAGGCGGACGGGTCGAGGCGGTGCAGCTGCCCGGTGGCCGGCTCGAACGCCTCGACCGCATGGATGAAATCGCGCACCTCGACGCCATACGCGCCGATGTTCTGGATCGGCGCCGCGCCGACCGTGCCCGGGATCAGCGCCAGGTTCTCCAGCCCGGCCAGCCCCTGCGCCAGCGTGTGCATGACGAAGCCGTGCCACGGCATGCCGGCATCGGCGCGCACGATCGTGGTGGCTGGATCGGCAGGGGAGTCGGGGCCGTTGCCGGTGGCGACGCGTTGCCCGGTCAGCGCAAGCACCGCGCCGCGGGCATCGCCGGCGAACAGCAGGTTGCTGCCGCCGCCGAGCACCAGCGCCAGGCCGTCGCGCAGCTCGGCGCGTCGCAGCGCGTCGGTTAGCACCTCGGCGTTCGCCACCTCGACCAGCCATGGCGCGTGCGCCGCGACGCCAAAGGTGTTGCGCGCGGCCAGCGACGCGTCGCGGGTAACGCGGATGGCGTTGCTCATGCGGCGGTCGGCTCGTGGTTCATCGCGCGGCAGCCGCGACGTCAAACCGACGGCGGCACGTTGCCGCGGCTGGGGGCTTCCTTGCGCCGGCGGATAGCCTCGACGCACTCGTGCACCAGCTCGGGCCCGCGATAGACCAGGCCGGAGTAGCACTGCACGAGGCTCGCGCCGGCGGCCATCTTGGTCACCGCGTCGGCACCGGAGAGGATGCCGCCGACCCCGACCAGCGGAATCGATTCGGGCATGCGCGTGCGCATCATCCGCAGCACCAGCGTCGACTGGCCCATCAGCGGTTTCCCCGACAGGCCGCCTTCCTCCTTGGCATGCGGAGCGCCCTGGACGGCGTGGCGGGCGATGGTCGTATTGGTGGCGATCACCCCGTCCACCTGCAGGTCGGTCAGCACCCGGGCGGCCGCCTCGATGTCCGGATCGGACAGGTCCGGCGCGATCTTCACCAGCATCGGCACGCGCTTGCCGTGCTTCGCGCCCAGCGCTTCCTGTGCCTCGCGCAGGGCGCCGACCAGGCGCCGCAGCGACTGCTCTTCCTGCAGCTCGCGCAGGCCGGCGGTATTGGGCGAGGAGATGTTGACGGTGATGTAGTCGGCCAGCGGGTACACGCGTTCGAGGCAATGCAGGTAGTCGCTCTCGGCCGACTCGTTCGGCGTGTCCTTGTTCTTGCCGATGTTGATGCCGAGCAGGCCGTGCCGGCGGCGCGCGCGGCCGACGTTGCGCACCAGCGCATCGACGCCGTCGTTGTTGAAGCCCAGGCGGTTGATCACCGCCTGGTGTTCCGGCAGCCGGAACATGCGCGGCTTCGGGTTGCCCGCCTGCGGCTTCGGGGTGACGGTGCCGACTTCGACGAAGCCGAAGCCGAGCGCCAGCAACGCGTCGATATGCGCGCCGTTCTTGTCCAGGCCCGCGGCCAAGCCGACCGGGTTCGGGAAATCCAGCCCGAACGCGCGCGTCGGCAGGGCCGGCGCGGCCCGCGTCAGCAACGGGTTGAGCCCGCTGCGGTACGCGACCTCGAGCGCCTGCAGGCCGAGCGCGTGGGCGCGCTCGGCATCGAGGTGGAACAGGAACGGGCGCGCGAGTTTGTACATCGAGTCCTGCTTAGAGGTCGAACTTGATGCCCTGCGCGAGCGGCATGGAGTCGGAGTAGTTGATCGTGTTGGTCTGGCGGCGCATGTAGGCGCGCCAGGCGTCCGACCCCGACTCGCGGCCGCCGCCGGTCTCCTTCTCGCCACCGAACGCGCCGCCGATCTCGGCGCCACTGGTGCCGATGTTGACGTTGGCGATGCCGCAATCCGAACCCGCGGCCGACAGGAACGCCTCGGCGGCCTTGAGGTTGGCGGTGAAGATCGACGACGACAGGCCCTGCGGCACCGCGTTCTGCAGCGCGATGGCCTGGTCGAGCGAGGCGACCTTCATCACGTACAGGATCGGCGCGAAGGTCTCGGTCTGCACGACTTCGGCGTCGTTGCTCAGGCCGGTGACGATCGTTGGCAGCACGAAGTTGCCCTTGCCTTCGATCGCCGCGCCGCCGGTTTCGACCGTGCCGCCGCTGGCCTTGGCCTGCTCGACCGCGTCCAGGTAACCCTGCACCGCGTCGCGGCTGTTGAGCGGGCCCATCAGGTTGGCCGGGTCGGTGGGGTCGCCGATCTTCTTCTCGACCTGCTTGTAGGCGGCGACCAGCTTGGCCAGCACCTCGTCATGGATCTTCTCGTGCACGAACAGGCGGCGGGTGGTGGTGCAGCGCTGGCCGGCGGTGCCGACGGCGCCAAACACGATCGCCGGGATCGCCAGCTTCAGGTCGGCGCTGTCGTCGACGATGATCGCGTTGTTGCCGCCCAGTTCCAGCAGCGAGCGGCCCATGCGGCGCGCGACGCGCTCGCCGACCATGCGCCCGACCTTGGTCGAACCGGTGAAGCTGATCAGGTGGATGCGCTTGTCGTCGACGAAGCTCGAGGCAAGCTCGGTGCCGGCGTCGTTGAACAGGAAGAAGATGTCCGGGAAGCCGCCGGCCTTGAGCGCCTCGTTGCAGATCTTCATCGACGCGACCGCCGACAGCGGGGTCTTCGGCGACGGCTTCCAGATCGTGATGTCACCGCAGATCGCGGCGATGAAGCTGTTCCAGGCCCACACCGCGACCGGGAAGTTGAACGCGGAGATCACGCCGACCAGGCCGAGCGGGTGCCACTGCTCGTACATGCGGTGGCCCGGACGCTCGGAGTGCATGGTCAGGCCGTACAGCTGGCGCGACAGGCCGACGGCGAACTCGCCGATGTCGATCATCTCCTGCACTTCGCCGTCGCCCTCGGGCTTGGACTTGCCCATCTCCAGCGCGACCAGCGAACCCAACGCGTCCTTGTGGGTGCGCAGCGCGTCGGCGCACAGGCGGATCGCCTCGCCGCGGCGCGGCGCCGGGGTGGTGCGCCAGACCTTGAAGGCGGCTTCCGCGCGTTCGACGATGGTGTCGTAGTCGGCCTGCGACGAGGCCTGCACCCGCGCCAGCAACTCGCCGTTGCTCGGGTTGATCGACTCCAGCACGCCGGCATCACTGGTCTTGGACCACTGCCCGCTGCCGAGGTAGGTGCCCGATTCGGTCTGGTCGAGGCCGAGCGCGGTGAGTACGGAATGGGTCATTGCAAACTCCTGGAATGGGGCAACCGCGAAAACCGCGGCGAAGCGACAAGAATTGGGAAGTCCGCACATGGATGTGCGGGTTCTTGCGCATGGAAGCGCGACGGGTACTGACAACTGGTGACCCCGGCGCGATTCGAACGCACGACCTGTCCCTTAGGAGGGGACCGCTCTATCCAGCTGAGCTACGGGGCCTAAACGGGGGAATTATCGCAGGGAACGCCTGCCCAGGCCTACCTTCGTGGTCCGCCGACCTCCCCCGGCCAATCACCCCGGCGCGCCCATGGCGAGGCGGCGGTGCCCGTCACGTCAATCCGTGACTGTCATCGAACTGCCCGGTAGTCGTTAATCAACCTGCCAATGATGTGGGGTACATTTGCCCCCGTCCGAAGCGCAGCCGGTGTGGATGCCGGTGCTTCGGGATCCACCCAGCAACGTAGCCGGTGGCCCTTGGGGGAGGGCGCTGCCGGCCAGACAAGGAGTCACACCGTGTACGGATACAGCGAGACGTTTGCCAATCTTGCCAAGCTCAACCAGGACCAGCGGCTGGTCCGGGTCCGGTCGACCATCGAGCCCGAGCCGTTCGCGGTCCGCGCGTTCAGCGGCGCCGAACCGGTCTCGCGCCCCTTCGAATTCTCGGTCGAGCTGATCTCGACCGACGCCCTGCTCGAGCTCAAGCAGACCATCGGCCAGCCGCTGCGGCTGAGCCTGCAGTTGCCCGACGGCAGCGACCGCCACTTCCACGGCTACGTGAAGGAATTCGCCAAGATCGGCGCCGACGGCGGCATGGCGACCTACCGGGCGCAGATCGCGCCGTGGTTCGCGTTCCTGGAGCACACCAGCAACTGCCGGATCTTCCAGGACCGCACGGTGGTGGAGATCGTCGAGGAGGTCTTCGGCCAGTACGAGCAACTGGCGCAGGCGGACTACGCACTCGACCTCGCCCGCTACGCCCGGATGCCGTACTGCGTGCAATACAACGAGTCGGATTTCGCCTTCGTCTCGCGCCTGCTCGAAGAAGCCGGCATCCACTACCACTTCAGCCACGCCGAAGATGGGCACGTGATGTGCCTGCGCGACGATTCCACCCGCAGCGAGCCGATCGCCGGGCGTTCGCCGGGCGTGCAGTTCCAGTCCGATCAGGGCGTGCAGAACTTCCACGGTCTGGATACCTGGTCCTCGCGCCGGCGCGTATCGGCCAACCTGCACAGCGTCAAGAGCTTCGACTTCAAGAGCAGCCCGTCGCGCGGCAGCGAGGCGCTGGCCGGCAACCGCCCGCTGGAGGTTCCGCTGGGGCTGTTGCCGCGGCTGGAGCGCTATTCCTACGAAGGCGCCGCACGCTACCTGGACGCCGGCGCGGGTGAGGCGCTGGCCACGCTGCGGGCACAGGAGCAGGCGTGGCAGACCAAGGTGTTCGAAGGCGCGGGCAGCAGCCGGGCACTTATGCCCGGCGCGTACTTCGTCCTTGAGAACCACTACGACCACGCTGAGTCCGACGAGGACGATCGCAGGTTCTTCGTCATCGACGTGGTCCACGAGGCGCGCAACAATTTCAAGGACGACCTCAGCGAAGTCGACGGCACCGTCTACCGCAGCCGCATCACCTGCGTGCGCCAGAAGATCCCGTTTCGCCCCCTGCACGCGACGCCGCAGCCGCGCATGCCCGGCCCGCAGACCGCCACCGTGGTCGGCCCGCCGGGCGAGGAGATCCACGAGGACAGGTACGGCCGGGTCAAGGTGCAGTTCCACTGGGACCGCGTCGGCCAGTTCGACGGCAGCAGTTCGTGCTGGGTGCGCGTGGCCAGCCCCTGGGCCGGTGCCGGGCTGGGCGGCGTGTCCGCGCCGCGCATCGGCAACGAGGTCGTGGTCGATTTCCTCGACGGCGACCCGGACCGGCCGATCATCGTCGGCCGCGTCTACAACGAGGACAACCCGCGCCCGCACGGCGGCGAGGTCAGCGGCATCAAGTCCAAGACGGTCAAGGGCGAGGGTTACAACGCCCTGACCATGGGCGACGTCGCCGGCAACGAGGCGATGGACCTCCACGCCCAGAAGGACATGAGCACCACGGTGCTCAACGACCAGACCAACGCGATCAAGAACAACCAGTCCACCGACGTCACCAGCAACCAGACGACGACCGTGGGCATCAACCAGAGCGTCACCGTCGGCGCCGACCGCAGCCTGACGGTCAAGGGCAACGAGACCCACGCCACCACCGGCACCCGCACCAAGACCGTCGACGGCGCCGAGACCAGCACGGTCACCGGCGCGGTCACCGAAACGTTCAAAAACGGCCAGACCCTGACGATCCCGGCGGCGGGCTACACCGAGACCATCACCGGCCCGTTCACCACCACCCTGACCGGCGACTACACCAGCCAGCGCATCGGCGCGTGGAAGGAGTCGGTAAGCAGCACTTCCGAGCGCAGCGTCACCGGCGCGGTCACCGAGACCCTCGGCGCGGGCCGCACGGTCGTCATCACCGGCAACGACAGGCGCGAGGTCAGCGCGGTGGTGGAAGACCTCAACGGCGGCGACCGCACGTTGTCGGTCGGCGGCAAGATGGAGCACGGCGTGGCCAGCACGCTGGCGATTTCCTCCGGCGGCGACATGACGCTGGGATCGGGCAGCCTGCTCGAGCTGGGCGTGGGGCAAAGCGGCATCTCGATCGCCGGCGGCGAAATCACCATCGCCAGCGGTGGCTCGACGATCGTGATCAACGCCGCGGGCGTGACCGTCAACGGCGCCAAGATCAACCTCAATTGATCGGCGCGGAGTCACCTCGGATGAGTGCGTCGAACAACCCGGTTATGAAGCGCGTCGAGGCAATGCGCGAAGCGTGGATGCAGGCGACCGAATCGCCGGACGTTCGGCTGCTGGTGTGGCGGATTCCCGCCAACGCAGACCGAATGTTCGCGGCCTTCGTCGAGGCGCAGCAGCATCCCGGCGACTGGAACACGCCGGACTTCTTCCTGCGCCTGGACGCCCCGTTCGAGACCGGCTTTGGTTACAGCCGTGCCCTCAAGCAGGAGCTGGAGCGCGGGTATTTCGACAGCATCGACGCGTTCAAGGAGCAGGGCATCGCCGCCGACTGGATCGGGGTGCACGACACGCAGCCCGATAGCGCGGCTGGGTTCGTGGCTCAGCTAGCGTCCTTCGCGCAGCACCACGGCAAGCACCTGCGGCACGTCGCCGCGGTGCTGATGCCGGCCAGCGTGGTGTCCGATGCGGCTTTGGAAGCGTGGCTCGATGCCGCGCTGCGCGCGCCGGTGCCACCCTCGTTGCGACTGGTGCTGGTCGACGACGCACAGGCGTGCCGGTGGCAGGCCCTGGTCGAGCGCCATGGCGCCCTGGCCCGCGTGATCGAGGCGCCGATCGACCTGTTCGACATAGCCCGCGAAACCGCGGCGCAAGCCGGCGGCGCAGGCCCAACGACGGCCTACCGGCAGATGCTGACGGACGTGATGACCCTGCTCGAGCGCGGCAGCGCGGCGCAGACCGCCGCCCGCGCCGAAAAGGCGTTGGTGCTGGCACAGCGCGAACAGTGGCCGGACCAGCAGGTGGTGCTGCACATGGCCGTCGCCGGCGCGCACCTGAAGGAGCAGCAGCATGCCGAGGCAATCGGGCGCTACCGCCGCGCCCGCGACTGCGCGCTGCAGGCCGAGCTTGCCCGGCACCCGGCGGCCGGCAGCCTGGTGATGCAGAGCTGGTTCGGCGAGGCAGGCGCGTGGCTGGTCGCACGCCAGCCCAGCCGCGCCGCGCAGGCCTACGTGCACGGCGCCGAAGCGGCGCGGCGGGTGCCCAACGCGATGTTCGTGATCGAGGGTTACCGGATGGCGGGCTTCTGCCTCGCCCAGGACCGCCACGTCGAGGGCGCGCGCGAGCACCTGCTGCGCGCGCTGCAGGAAGCCAAGGCGGTGGCGCCCGCCGAAAGGGCGATGACGACCCTGCCGCTGGTACTGCAGGACCTGCTGCGGCTGCAGGACGCGCCGCGCACCGAGAGGCTGGAACGCTGCGCCAGCGACTACCAGGCAGCGACCGCGCAGGCCCACGGACACGCGGAGCAGCAGGCCGGGAAGCTCGGCGACCGACCTGCGCCGGCGGCGCTGGAGCGGATCGAGGCGGACCTGCTCGAGGCATTGGAACGCTGTTTCGCCCGCTTCGGCCACGAGCGCGAGCGACTGGTCGCCGGCGGCGACGAGTTCTTCCGCAAGGTGGTCGCGGTGGGTCGCGATTTCCTGCACCCGGCGTGGAATGGCTTGCCGGAAGTGAAGCATCCGCTCGACAAAGAATTGCCGGAATGGCGCCAGCCGCCGCAGTTCGCGCTGTTGCCGGATCCCGATCCGCTGTTCCTGGATCAGCCGCAGGCAGGAACGCCCGAGCCGGTGCCGATGCCAGCCGTCACCGAAGGCGTCGCATGAAGCCTAGTCAATGGATCGGCGTGGCGATCGCGGTGCTGCTGGTGCTCGGCCTGGCCTGGTGGCTGGGCGACGACTACCGCGATGAAGCCCGCACCGCGCTGCGCGCCCTACTGCGCGCGCTATGAGCCACACGCTGAAGGACCAGCCATGACCATCGCCGCCAAGCACTTCGACCCGCAGCTGGGCATCGACATCCACCTCACGGTGGTGCCGCCGCTGCCCGTCCCGATCCCGTTGCCCACCCCGCACATCGGCATCGTGCTCGACCCGTTCGACTACCTGCCGTTCATCGGCAACGAGGTGCACGTCAACGGGGTCAAGTCGGCGACCGCGGGCACCGGCGGCCTCGACATCCATATCCCACTGGGCGCGTGGCTGCCGACGCTCAAGATGCCGGCCGGCCCGCAGTTCGAGGACGAACTGTTCATGGGCTCGATGACCGTGCTCAACAGCGGCGAGCCGTTCTCGCGCGTCGCCATGCCGGTGCTCGACTGCAACTTCATCGGCATGATCCCGCCGTTCCGGCTGCGCAAGCCGAAGAAGCCCAAGCTGTCGCTGAGCCTGCCGACGGCGATCAACATCGCCATCCCGGCCAGCGTCTTCATTGGCGGTCCGCCGACCATCTCGTTGCAGGCGATGGCGTTCAAGGCGGCGTTCAAGCTCGCCGGCAAGGCCTTCAGGCGGGGCGGCGCGGCGTTCCAGAAGCTGCGCCGGAAGATGTTCGCGAACCTGCCGTCGGGCTTCCTCAAGTGCAAGGTGCTGCGCGCCGAGCCTGTCGACATCCGCGACGGCAGCGTGTCGGTCACCCACGAGGACTTCGCCATCCCCGGGCGCCTGCCGCTGGCCTGGACGCGGATATACCACTCCAACGATGGTCACGCCGGCGCCTGCGGCCACGGCTGGCAGACCCCCGCCGACCTGCGCCTGCAACTGGAGACCGATGGCAGCGCGATGTTCGTCGACTGCGGCAGCGTCGCCTGGTTCCCGCGATTGCCCGCGGGCGAGGGCAGTGAACACGCCGTGCTGGAACTGGTCGATGGCGCGCGCCTGACGCGCGACGGAGCGGCGCTGTGGGTTCAGACCAAGGCGGGACTGCGCTACGCGTTCGGCGGACATGTCCACCAAGTCGACACGGTCGGCACCCGCCACCTGCAGATCGAACGCATCGAGGACCTGTGCGGCAACCACTGGCGTTTCGAACGCCGCGACGGCCACCTGGTGCGCATCGTCGAAAGCGGCATCAACGACGCCAAGTCCGGGCAGCCCTTGCAGGGCCGCTTCATCGAACTGCAGTCGCGCCACGGCCGCATCGATCGCATCGACCTGCACGATCCGGCCACCGGCCTGAGCCACCTGCTGGCGACCTACGAGTACAGTGCCGACGGCGACCTGCTCGCGGCATTCGACCCGCTGGGTGCGCCGCGCAGTTTCGAGTACCAGGACCACCACCTGCTGCGTCACACCGACCGGGTCGGCATGTCGTTCTACTACGGCTACAACCGCCACTGGCAGGTCGTGCACGCCTGGGGCGACGGCGGGTTGTACGACTACACCTTCCGCTACGACCGGCTGCTCAACGAAACCGAGGTCACCGATTCGCTGGGCCACGTCTCGATCGTCAAGTTCGACCAGGACGGGCTGCCGCTGTGCGAGATCGATCCGCTCGATGGCGCCACCATCTTCGAGTACGACGACGTGGGCCGGACCACCGCGCTGATCGACCCGATGGGCCTGCGCACGCAGATGGCGTATGACGCGCGCGGCAACCTGCTCAAGCTGACCCGCCCCGACGGCAGCACCCTGACCAGCCAGTACGACGACAACGACCGCCTGGTCGCCATCATCGACCCGGCCGGTGCAACCTGGAGCCAGCACACCGACGAGCGCGGCCTGCTGCGGCGCCAGACCGACCCGCTCGGCGCCAATTCCAGCTACGAATACGACACCAACGGCCAATTGCGCAGCCACACCAACGCCCGTGGCGCCATCACTGGGCTGCACTTCGACCGGTACGGACAGCTGGCCGGCATCGTCGATCCACTCGGGCATGCCAGCCGCTTCGAACACGATGCGCTGGGCCGGCTGTGCCGACAGACCGACCCGCTGGGTCGGGTCACGCGCTACCACCACGACGCCAAGGGCCGGCTGCTAAGCATCGATTCTCCTGGCGGCGCCAGCGTCGCGTGCGAGTACGACGCCGAGGACCAGCTGCTGCGCTACCAGGACGAAGCCGGCACGCAGACCCGGCTGACGTACGTCGGCATCGGCCAGGTCGGGAAACGCATCCAGGCCGACGGCCACAGTGTCGAGTACCACTACGACACCGAGGAAAACCTGGTCGGCCTGACCAACCAGCGCGGCGAGAAGTACCTGCTGCGGCGCGACGCGCTCGGCCGCATCGTCGAGGAGATCGACTACTGGGGCCAGACCCGTCATTACCAGTACGACGCCGCCAGCCGCCTGGTCGCCACGATCGATCCGCTTGGCCAGCGCATCGGCTTCGATACCGACAAGCTCGGCCGCATCATCCGCAAGACCCTGGCCGACGTCGACCAGCCCGGCCAGCCACTGCACGAGACCTTCTGCTACGACAAGCGCGGCCAGCTGGTCGAACTGCGCAACCCGCACCGGCTGGTCAAGCGCAGGTTTGATGTGGCCGGCCAGCTGCTGGAGGAGCTGCAGGACGGCTTCCGTATCGCCCACCGCTACGACGAGGTCGGCAACCGCATCGCGCGCGAGACGTCCGCAGGCAATCGGCTGGTCTGCGGCTTCGACCTGCGCGACCAGGCCGTGTCGATCGCGATCAACGACGAGGCGCCGATCACCCTGCAACGCGACGCGTTGGGCCGCACCGTCGGCGAACAACTCAGTGCCCGTGTCGAGCGCCAGTTCGCGTACGACGCCCGCAACCTGCTCAGCGCGCAAAGCGTCCTGCGCGATGCCGCGCCACTGTTCGAAACCCGCTACGACTACGACCAGGCCGGCAACCTGGCCCGCCGCAGCGACAGCCAGCACGGCGAGGACAGTTATCAGTACGACCTGATGGGCCGGCTGCTGCAGCACACCGAGCCGAAGGGCCGCATCGCGCGCTATCTCCACGACCCGGCAGGCGACCGCCTGCACACGCGCATCCAGCAGGTGCAGATGAGGCGCGCGGTCGGTGGCGATTCGGAGTCCGACGTCCTGTGGACGCGCGAGGGCAGTTTCGAGGGCGTGCATTACGTGTTCGATCGCGCCGGCGACCTGGTGCGCCGCGGCGGGCAGGGCGGCGCCGACGATCCCGATGCGCTGCAGCTGCGCTGGGACGCCAACCACCGTCTCGCGGACAGCCGGCGGAACGGACAGGTCACGACGTACGGTTACGACCCGCTTGGCCGCCGCGCGTTCAAGCGCAACCCGACCCACACCACCCGGTTCTTCTGGGACGGTGACGCGCTGCTCGGCGAAGTCGAGCAGGCCAACGACGACCCCGACGGGACAGCGATCTGGAATGGCAACATCGCCAACCTGGGCGAGGCCCGGAAACGCCAGGAGCAGCTCGACGCCCTCCATCAGCGCGCCCGCGAGTACGTCTACTACCCGGGCAGCTTCGTGCCGCTGGCGTTGATCGAGAAGTGCACAGGAGTGGCGCACGACACGGATTTCGAGTCACCCAATCACCCGCGGCAGCACGCGAGCAAAGCGACGCCGCCCGCGCACGGTGCGCGGCAACGCGCGCCGGAAGACCGGCGCTCGAACTCGTTGTCTTCCCTCAGGCCGCTGCTCTCGCGTGATGCCCCGGTCATCAAGGCCAAACGCGTCGTCGCATCGGCCCAAGGCGTGGGCGGGCTAGGCGGGTTGGGCTCCCCGCATCTGGGGCCCAGCGAGGAGTCTGCCGATCATGCTGAAACGCCACCGCGTGTCATACCGGAGGCAGGGGTAACGGCAGCAACTACTGACGCAGCCACGAAGCCTCTGGGCTTTGGAATCGCGCTGGGTCGGACGCCGCTACGCGACACGGTGCCTTCCCCGATCGCTGACGTGACGACATCGTCCGGCGTCGAGCCGGAGCAACCAACGCCTGAATCCGAGGCCACCGGGTTCACCGCGATCTATCACTACCACGTCGACCCGAATGGTTGTCCCACCAAGATTACTGACCCATGCGGTGCCGTGGTTTGGTCAGCCAGTTACACCGCATGGGGCGCGATGCGGGAACTGTCCGTGGAACGGGTAGACAATCCGCTCCGTTATCAAGGGCAGTACTTCGATCCGGAAAGCGGACTCCACTACAACCGCTATCGCTACTACGATCCATTGTCCGAGCAATTCATCGGACAGGATCCCCTTGGCCTGGAAGCTGGCGAGAACGTTTACAGGTTCGCCCCCAACACGCTCGGGTGGATCGACCCGCTAGGGCTGGATGAACTCTATGCTTTGGTCGCCTCGCGCGATGGTTGGTACCCAGTGATGCAGTACGGACAGCGAACGCCAATTGGGTACATGCATCTGCGTCGCGGCGAACTGTGGAAAATCGGTGAGACAAAGACGCCCAAGACCCGGTACTCAGGAGCTTGGCTGCGGCGAAATAGTCTTGATTACCGAACGGTGTTCGAAGGAACAACAAAGCAAGTCAATCACGCCCTCGAGCGGATGAAGATATCCGGCTACCTCGCATGGAAAGGCTTCCTTCCGCCGGGCAACAAATGCAGGCACTGAGGATTGCAGATGAAGTTGGGAAAAAGTTCCGACACAAGCTCAGATTCGGAAGTCTACGAAATCTCCAACGAGCTTCTTGATGTCTTTCCAGAGATGGAGTCGATTTGGAGAGAGGTCGACCTCGAGATCTTTTGGGTGTTCAGATGCCTCGCAGACAGCATCGAGCGAAAAACGACCAGGAGATACTCGAAGAAAGAAAATGTGCTCTATCTGGACATGAACTTCAGTCGAGATCGATTCTCCAGCATGAGCAAGGACGAACAGCGATTTCATCTCAGTCGCGAGTTCTATTCGCATACCCGCGAGAGCCTTGAGAAATATGCTTTTCCCGGCATTGAGGTAGACCGCTTCATGGCGGATCTCGCCCGCTTGTGCGTTCAGATTGGATGGGCCGAAGAAGAAAGAGACCTGGGGTCTTGAATGCGGTCTTGCAGCTGGTTGATCAGCGCTGACGTGCCCGCCGGAAGCGCGCGGCGGGCAATCAACAGCTCGTACAAATACTTCATGGCACTAGGATGCCGGACATAGCGATGGACATTTCAAATCTCGTTCGACTAAACGTGGCCACGGCACCTGCTTCCGCTGCGGTGGTCGAGTCGGTCCGCGAAGAGTTCGCGCATGGGCTGCCGGCCCAGCTAGAAGTCCTTTACCAGTCCTGCAATGGCTTTCTTACCCCCATGGGGGTCACCGTCTACGATGCGGAATCCCTCGCGGAAAGAAACGAGACCTGTGAGTGGGGATATACAGCCCTGGCTACACCTTTGTCGGGGACGACAGCGGTGGCAGGGGCTTTCTGATGAGCAACGAAGGCAGCGCAGCTGCCGTGTTCAGTTCCGACCTCGGGGATCTGTCGCCCGAAGGGTTCGAGAAAGAAGCGGACTCGCTCGAGAAGTGGATTGCAACGTTGGCTTGATAGCCGGCCAAGAACGGGTCAGTCAGGTTCGCCTGGCCGCCGCGGGGGCAAAGAAAAAGCCGCGATTGCTCGCGGCTTCTGGATTTCATGGTGGAGCGGAGGGGGATCGAACCCCTGACCTCCACGATGCGAACGTGGCGCTCTCCCAGCTGAGCTACCGCCCCATGAAACGCGGTTGAGTTTAGCGGCGGCGCGGAGGCAGCGCTAGTCCTGCGCGCCGAGCAAGGGGGTCAGTGCCGGCTCCAGCGCGGTCCGGCGCCAGCCCGACAGGGCATCAGGCCACTCGCCGCGGTCCAGCAGTGCTTCGAGCCAGCGCCGCGAGGCCAGGACGCCGTCGGGCAGGCCCAGGTCGCTGCTGCGCGTGGCCACCGCGTCCTGCAGCTTGCGCAGGCGGTTCTTGTCGCGGGTCTCGGCCACGCCGGCGTCGGGCGCATCGGCCTCGTCCGCCAATGGCGTGGCCAGCACCTGCCAGATCGTGCTGGCGAGCTTGCGCGGTGCCTTCGGGTGCGCGTCGAGTTGCGCCTGCAGCGCGCCCAGGTCGACCGGCATGTTGCGCGCCAGGGCGACCGCAAGATCGTTGTCGAGGATCCAGGTGCGCGGTCGGTCGTTGTCACGGGCATAGACGTCGCGCCAGCGCAGCAGGCGCAGCAGGCGGCGTTGCGCGTCGCGATCCAGGAACTGCGCGCTGCGGATCGACAGGTGCGGCCAGCGCTCGGGTGCCTCGTTCTCGGCGTTGAAGACGATACGCGCGGTGTCCTCGGACATCCAGGCGCGCCGATCCAGCTGGCCGAGCAGGCCGTCGAGCACGTCGTGCATCTCGAACAGGTGGCGCACGTCGTCGGCCGCATACTCGAGCTGCGCCGGCGACAGCGGACGGCGCAGCCAGTCCGAGCGGGTCTCGCCCTTGACCAGTGCGACGCCGGTAAGTTGCTCGACCAGTTTCTGGTAGCCCACGCCGCCGCCGATCCCGGCCAGCGCCGCCGCAAGTTGCGTGTCGAACAACGGCTTGGGCACCACGCCACAGGCGTGCATGAATGCCACCAGGTCTTCGCTGGGGCTGTGCATCACCTTCAGCACGTCCGGATCGACCAGCAGTGGCGCCAAGGCATCGGCCATGCCGGGGACCAGCGGGTCGACCAGCAGGATGTCGCCGGCGTGGTCACCGAAGGTATCGTCGAGTGCGATCTGCGCCAGCGCCAGTTGCGGCCAGTAGGTGCGTTCGCGGATGAACTCGGTATCCAGCCCAACCCGAGCGGGTTGGCCGGCGCGCGCGGCCAGGCGGGCTTGCAGCTCGGCGGGGTCGTTGATCCAGGTGGGCACAGGCGGTGGGTTCGCGGACACGGTTGCCGGGGCGAGCGACAATAGCCTACTTTCGACACGCCCGGCATCGGGCGCGGCCGCGAGGCAGGGAGGACGTTTGCGCGGCACAGTCATAGCGGGGCTGACATTGGTATGCGTGATGGCCGCGTGCAAGCGCGAGCCAGCGGTGGGGACCGCGGCCGACGGTGCGGCCGATGGCGCACGCCTGCCGCAGGTCACGATCAGTGCCGACCAGGCCGTTTCCCCGGTGCCCGCGTGGCGCGCGCCGGCGGTCGAGGTCACCGACGCCAATACCGCGCAACTCAAGCGGCAGGCCGCGGCCGCGGTGGAGGCCGGCAAGCTGTTTGGTGAACCCGGCGCCGCCCTGCCGATCTACCTCGCGTTGCGCGCGCATGCGCCGGAGGATCCGTCGCTGGCCGAAGGCTTCGCCGCCGCGTTGCGCGGGTTGCTGGCGCAGGGCGAAGCCGCGCTGGCGGCCATCGACGACGACCCGCTGTCGTTGCGTCGCGCGCACGAAGTGGCAGCGGTGGCGCGGGTCGTGGCCACTGACGACGAGGCCGTGGTCGAGTACCTGGACCGGCTCGAGATCGTCGACCAGGCGCAACGCGCCAACCGACTGGGCGAAGCCGAATTGAACGCCGGCCGCATCGGCGAGGCTGGCAAGGGCGGCGCGCTGGCGCGGTTCCGCGAGGCGTTGCGCCTGCGGCCTGGCGACGCGCGCGCCAATCAGGGGCTGGCCGCGGCCGAGAGCGCGCTGATCCGGCGCGCGGAAGTCGCCGCCGGCAAGGACGACTTCGCCGGCGCGCAGCGCTGGCTGGCGTCGGCGGACAAGGTGCGGCCTGGCATCGACACCGTGGCCTACGCGCGCGCGCGGATCGCGCGGCAACGCACGGCCCGCATCGGCGACCTGCGCGACCTGGGCATCGCCGCGCTGATGCGCGCCAACGGCATCGACGACGCACGCCAGCACCTCGCCGGGCTGCTGCGGATCGCGCCCAGCGGCGACCCGGCCGCGGCCGAACTGCGCGAACGCATCGACTTGGCGGTGCACTACGGCCTGTTCCGTCCCGGCCAAGTGTTCACCGACGGGCTCGTCGGCGGCGGCCGCGGCCCGCAGATGGTGGTGGTGCCGCATGGCGCGTTCCGCATGGGCGCGCCGGCGGACGAACCGGACGCGACCGACGCCGAGCGACCCGCGCGCAACCTGCGCTTCGATCGCGGTTTTGCGATGTCGCGCACCGAGGTCACGGTCGACCAGTTCCGTCGCTTCGTCACCGCCAGCGGCCACTGCCCGCGCGCGACCCGGCGCGGCTACTCGACCGCGTACGACGAGCGCAGTGGCAACCTGGTGCGCCGCAGCGGCGTCGACTGGCGTTCGGACTACGCCGGCAACCCGGCCGGCGACGACCAGCCGGTGGTGCATGTCAGCGCCAAGGACGCGACCGCGTACGCGGAGTGGTTGTCGAAGCAGACCGGCCAGCGGTATCGCGTGCCCAGCGAGGCTGAGTTCGAGTACGCGCTGCGCGCCGGAACGGCGAGCCGCTTCCCGTGGGGCGACGGCGGGCCGCCGCCGCGCGCGGGCAACTTCACCGGCGCGCGCGAAAAATCGCCCAGTGGCCGCAACTGGCGCAATGCGTTCGCCGGGTATGACGACGGTGCCTGGGGCCCGGCCGCGGTAGGCGCGTACCAACCGAATCGATACGGCCTTCACGACCTGGCAGGCAATGTCAGCGAATGGGTCGCGGACTGCTGGCACGACGGCTACCGGCGCGCCCCCGATGACGGCGAGGCTTGGGTGAACCCCGGCTGCCGCACGCGGGTGGTTCGGGGTGGCTCGTGGGCGAGTTCGCCCGCGCAGACCCGATCGGCGTGGCGCCTGGGCAGCGACGCCGACACCACCAATTCGCGCGTCGGCTTCCGGGTGGTGCGCGATATCTGAGTTGCGCGAGCCGGTGGCTTACGCGACTGGCAACTGGGCAACAAGGAGCGCGCAAATGAGGGTGGATCCAATGGGCGGGGCAAGGCAGGGCGGGCCGCGACGCGGCTTCGGCGGGGTGCGCTGGTGGATCCTGCTGCTGTTCGCGGGCTACGCGGCGTGGTCGTGGTTCGGCAGCGCCAAGACCGACCCGTACACCGGCGAGAAGGCCCACTACGGCGCCTCTGCCGAAGAGGAGGTGCAGCTGGGTGCGCAGGCATTCCAGCAGGTGCTGGGCGATGCCAATGCCCAGGGCGCGCTGCTGCCGGCCGACGCGCAGGTCAGCCAGCAGATCCGGCAGATCGCCAACCGCCTGGTGACCAAGGTCCCGCAGGTCACCGCCGACCTGGCCGCGATGAACCAGCAGGCCGCGCCGACCGACTACCAGGGCTTCCAGTGGGACGTGGCGGTGATCCAGTCCGAGGACGCCAACGCGTTCTGCCTGCCGGGCGGCCAGATGGCGGTGTACACCGGTTTGCTGCCGATCGCGCAGAATCAGGACGCGATGGCGGTGGTGATGGGCCACGAGATCGCCCACGCGTTGCTGCGCCACGGTTCGCAGCGCATGGCGCAGCAGAAGCTGGTGCAGATGGGGCAGATGGCCGCGGGCGTCGCGCTGGGCGGCATGGACCCGGGGCAGCAGCAGGCGGTGATGGCTGCGCTGGGTGCCGGTGCGCAGTACGGACTGATCCTGCCGTACGGCCGCAACCACGAAACCCAGGCCGACAAGGTCGGGCTGATGCTCGCCGCGGCGGCCTGCTTCAACCCGCGCGAGGCGATCCCCCTTTGGCAGCGCATGTCCGAACTCGGCGGTGGCGAGCGTCCGCCCGAATTTGCTTCGACCCACCCGGATCCGGCGAACCGCATCCAGACCCTGCAGTCGCTGATGCCGCAGGCGGAGGCGTTCTACCAGAAATACTGCCAGGGGCAGCCCGCGCTGAAGTAGGCGCTGGTGGCGCACGCGGGTGGCGGCCGGATGCGCCCGACCCGCGGCGATGGCGGGAGCGCGTTGCCGCGCTGCGTAAAAACAACAAAAAGCCGGCTCGCGCCGGCTTTTTGTTGTGGCCCGCCAGCGATGCGGGTTCAGCGTTCGCGCTTGGCGTCATTGCGCGGCTTGCCGGCTCCCGGGCTCTGCCCGACGCTGCCCGACAGGTTCTGCTGGAACTCTTTCCACATCGTCAGGTTGCGTTCGGTCAGCTGGTTCATCAGCGCCCACGGCGTCTGCCCGAGCACGCCGCCGATCTGGCTGCGGAACTGTTGCTGCTGGTCGAGGAAGATCTGCATCGATCGCTCGAGGTAGCTGCCCATGAAGCCCTGCAGCGAGTCGCCGTAGAAGCGGATGATCTGGCTGAGCAGCTGCGTCGATAGCATCGGCTCGCCGTCCTGTTCGTGCTCGGCAATGATCTGCAGCAGCACCTGCCGGGTCAGGTCCTCGCCCGAGCGCGCGTCCTTTACCTCGAACGATTCCCCGTCGACGATCAGCTGCCGCACGTCCTCGATCGTGATGTAGCTGGAGATCTCGGTGTCGTAGAGGCGCCGGTTCGGATACTTCTTGATGACGCGGATCGAGGCCATCGAGCGGTTGCTCTAAATCGTGGTGCCTTGCAGCATGGCGCAGCCCGAAGACGCTTGCAACTCGCGTGCCGGCGCCCTTGCGAGCCTGCCTGAGCGCTTCAGTTTCGGTGAGGTTTCGAGACGGCGCTGTGCCTTCCGTGGCCACTGCCGGTCGGCATCCATGCCTCGCCTGGTTGTCCATGCATGCAGCCCATCCATGCGGCGCCGATAGGGCGCCGCCCAGGCGCGCGGCCTACCAACCCATGTACTGGCCGCCGTTGGCCGACAGGTTGGCGCCGGTGATCCAGCCGGCCTCGTCGGGGATGAAGAAACTCACCGCGTACGCGATTTCCTCCGGCGTGCCCAGGCGCCCGGTCGGGATCTGGGCGACGATCTTCGCGCGCACGTCCTCCGGCACCGCCATCACCATGTCGGTGGCGATGTAGCCCGGTGAAACGGTGTTGACGGTGATGCCGAATTTCGCGTTTTCCTGCGCCAGCGAGATGGTGAAGCCATGCATGCCGGCCTTCGCGGCGGCGTAGTTGGCTTGGCCGTACTGGCCCTTCTGGCCGTTGATCGAGCTGATCTGGATGATCCGGCCCCACTTGCGTTCGCGCATGCCCTCGATCACCGGGCGGGTGACGTTGAACACCGAATTGAGGTTGGTGCAGATGACGTCGTTCCACTGCTGCGGCGTCATCCGGTGGAAGGTGGTGTCGCGGGTGATGCCGGCGTTGTTGACCAGGATGTCGACCGGACCGAGCTGGCGCTCGATCTCGCGCACCATCGCCTCGGCGTTGTCGGCATCGGACACATCGCCTTGCGCGATCGCGACCTCGATGCCCTCGGCCTGCATCTGTGCCTGCCACGCGCGGCCCTTGGCCTCGTCGCGGAAGTTGGTGGCCACCTTGTGCCCCATCTGGGCCAATCGCTTGACGATCGAGGTGCCGATGCCGCCGGTGCCGCCGGTGACCAGTGCAACGCGTGATTCCATGCTCGCCTCCGTGAACCACGGGTCCGTGGTGAGTCGATTCTAGGTAAGTTTTGTGAAAGCGCTGTTGTGCATCGCGGCGGGTTCGAGTGCGGGCCGGCGCGGTATCGTGCGGGGTTGGAACGCGGCCTTGGCCCGCTCGAGAAACGCCTCGGCGCTAGGCGCGCCGGCCACCGCGTCCGCAGCCTGGCCCAGCGCGGACCACGCCGCGCGCAGCGCCGGCAGCGGATCGCGGGGGTCGACCGGCAACGCGGCAGTGGATTTCGACAGCTTGCGGCCGGCGTCATCGACCACCAGCGGCAGGTGCGCGTAGCGCGGGGTTGGCAGCGCCAACGCGTGCTGCAAGGCGATCTGGCGCGGAGTCGAGTCGAGCAGGTCGGCCCCGCGCACCACATCGGTGATGCCCTGCGCGGCGTCGTCGACCACCACCGCCAACTGGTAGGCCCAGTGGCCGTCCGCGCGCTTGAGCACGAAGTCGCCGACCTCGCGCGCGAGGTCCTGCGTTTGCGGCCCCTGCAGCGCATCGTCGAAGTGGATCACGGTGCCGTCGGCCACGCGCAGGCGGATCGCGGGAACGCGGCGTACGGCCGCGGTGCGCGCCGGAGCCACGCAACGCCGGTGGATGCCACCGGCGGCGGCCAGGTCGCTGCGGCTGCAATGGCAGGTGAACGCGCGGCCGTCGCCCATCAGGGTGTCGAGGGCCGCTTGGTAGAGCGCATGGCGGTCGCTCTGGCGGACGATTGCGGTATCGGAATGCAGGCCAAACGCGGCCAACGCAGCTAGCTGGCGTTGCATCGCACCGGGCACTTCGCGCGGCGGGTCCAGGTCCTCCACCCGCACCAGCCATTCGCCGCCGGCCGCGCGCGCCAGCAGCCAGCTGCCCAGCGCCGCAAGCAGCGAGCCGAAATGCAGGTCGCCGGTGGGCGAGGGCGCGAACCGCCCGCGGTAGGCGGGCGCGGCCGGGGGCGCGTTCATGGGATAGGGCAGCGGGTTCACGCGGAGTGCGGCGAGCGTCGGGTGAGCGTCACTTGATTTCCCGCCGAGCCTGCCACACTTTGGCAGGAGCCGCGCATGGTGCGCGGGCAGGATCGGACATGTTCAAGCGGATCGCACTCTTCCTTGCCACCAATCTGGCGGTACTCGGACTTTTCAGCATCATCCTGGCGGTGTTGCAGGCCAACGGCTACAGCATCGGCCAGAACGGCCAGTTGCTGCTGTTCGCGGCGATCTTCGGCTTCGGCGGCTCGCTGATCTCGCTGCTGATCTCCAAGTGGATGGCCAAGCGCAGCACCGGCGCCCACGTGATTACCGAGCCGCGCAACGAATCCGAGCAGTGGCTGGTCGCGACCGTGCGCCGCCAAGCCGAGGCGGCCGGCATCAAGATGCCCGAGGTCGCGGTCTACGACGCGCCGGAAATCAACGCCTTCGCCACCGGCCCAAGCCGTAACAACTCGCTAGTGGCGGTGTCGACCGGCCTGCTGCGCGCGATGAGCCGCGACGAGGCGGAGGCCGTGCTCGCGCACGAAGTCAGCCACGTCGCCAACGGCGACATGGTGACGATGGCGCTGATCCAGGGCGTGCTCAACACCTTCGTGATCGTGCTGGCGCGTGTAGTTGGCCGGGTGATCGATGGCTACATCAGTGGCAACCGCGAGGGTGGCCCGGGCATCGGCTACTACGTGATCGTGTTCGTGCTGGACATGGTGTTCGGGCTGTTCGCGAGCATGATCGCGATGTGGTTCTCGCGGCACCGCGAGTTCCGCGCCGACGCCGGCGGCGCCAAGCTGGCCGGACGCGACAAGATGGTGGCCGCGCTGGAGCGCCTGTCGCAGACCTACGGCGAGAGCACGCTGCCCAAGCAGGTCGCGGCGTTCGGCATCAGCGGCGGCGTCGGCCATGGCCTGAAGCGGCTGCTGATGAGCCACCCGCCGCTGGCGGAGCGCATCACCGCGCTGCGCAATGCGCCGATGCAGTCGGTGCGCGGCACCGTGGTCAGCTGATCGATCCGGTTGCGGCATGAGCAAAAAAGCCCGCCAACCGGCGGGCTTTTTCTTGCGGGCGTCCCCACGCCGCGCGTCGGCCCGGGGAGGGTGTGCGCGGTCGCCTACTGGAACTCGTAGTCCATCTCCGGCCCGGCGCCGGCCAGGAAATGGCCCTGGGCGTAGTCGATTCCGGCGCTGAACAACAGACTCATGCTCGCCGCGTCCTGGATGTGGTCGCCGATGGTCTGCTTTCCCAGTTCGCGGGCCTTCTGCGCGATCTCGCGCATCCGCGCCTGGTGCTCGGGGTTGCTGGCCAGGTCCTCCATGAAGCCGCGGTCGATCTTCAACAACGCCGCATCGAAGTGGCTGAGCAGCTGGAACGAATTGAGCCCCGCGCCGAACTGCTCCAGCCCGACCCGCACCCCATGCGTGGCCACGCCGACCTGGAACTCCTGGGCCTGGCGCAGGTGGGTGAACACCTTGGACTCGGGCAGCTGCAGCACCAGCAGGCTGCCGTCGGCACCGTGCTTGGCCAGTTGCTCGGCGATGTGCTTGAGCAGGCTGTCGTCCTGCAGCGAGATCTGGGTGATCTTGACCAGCAAGGTGGTGCGCTTGCCCGCCTTGAGCCGTTCGCCGATCACCGCGATCGCGCGGCCCACCACCCAGCGGTCGATCTCCCACAGCAGGCCGTGTTCTTCGGCGATCTGCAGGAACGTCATCGGCTGAACCAGTTCGCCGCGCTCGCCCTGCAGGCGCAGGTAGGCCTCGTACATCTCGCCGGGGTCGCCGTGCAGGCTGATCAGTGGCTGGTAGTGCATCACGAAGCGGTCGGCATCGAGTGCGTCGCGGATGCGCGTCACCCATGCCTCGACGCGCTCCTGCTCGGCGCGGTCGACCGCGCCCGGATCGAACAGTTCGCTGCGGTTGCCGCCGACCGCGATCGTCGACTGCAGGCATTGCGCGGCCTTGCCCAGCACCGCATTGACGCTGGCGATCTTCTCGCCGATCTGCACGCCACCGATGCTGACAGTGGCGTTGAGCGAACGGCTGGCGGCCTCCAGCACGTGGTCGGCGAACGCAGTGCGCACCGCTTCGGCCCGCTCGGAGGTGGCGCGGTGGTCGCTGTCGCGGCTGAGCACCGCGAACTGGTGCTCGCCGAAGCGCGCCACCACGTCGTCGGGGCCGATCGCGTTGCGCAGGCGCTGGGCGAAGGCGGCGATCAGGCCGTCGGCCGCATCCAGGCCCAGTTCGCGGACCAGTTGCGCGTAGTGGTCAGGTTCGATCAGCAGCAAGCCGTGGTGGCTGGCGTTCTGCCCGGCGTCGGCCACCGCGTCTTCGAGCGCGCGCAGGAAGGTGGCGCGGTTGAGCAGTCCGGTGACCTGGTCGCGCTGGCGTAGCTCCTCGACCTCGCGCGCCAGTTCCGGGTCGAACTCCTGGCGGCGCAACACGACCTGCAGGCAGCTCTCGCCCTCGTAACTGGCGGGGGTGAATTCCATCACCGCCGGAAAATGGCTGCCGTCGAGCGCGCGGGCCTCGACCTCGTAGCGCGGCGGCGGCGGCTCGCCCTTGGACATCTGCTTGAGCAGCTGCTTGAAGCCGTCGACGTGCTGAGGGGCGATCATGTCGAGCAGCGACATGCCTTCGACGTCCTCGAACGAGTCGTAGCCGAAGGTTTCCAGGTACGCCGTGTTGGCGCGGATGTGCATCCCTTCGTGCACGTACGCGATCGGGTCGCGCGAGGATTCGATCAGCGAATCGCAGCGCCGTTCGGTCTCGCGCACCTGGGCCTCGAGCTTGCGCAGCGCGCGGCGGGCCTCCAGGTCCTCCCACTCAGACTTGATCGTGCTGTGGATCTGGTCGATGCGGTCGCGCAGCACGACCGCGCGGGCGCCGAGCGCCAGGGCCTCCAGCAAGCGGGTGTCGTCGACGCCGTCGAGCAACAGCAGCACCGGCAGGTCCTTGCCGCTGGCGGCGACCGCCTGCATGACCTGTTCGACCGCCACGCTGCGCGCGTCGCGCGCGGCCAGCAGCAACTCGAAAGCCTGGCCGGCGAGCAGGGCAGCGAGTTCGTCCGCGCTTTCCGGGCGGGTCGGACGCACCGCGATGCCGTGGTTGCGCAGCCCGCTGACGATGGCCTCGGCCGCCTCGACGCTGTCATCGACGATCAGCAGGCGCAGCACCATGTCTTTACCCAATTGCATTCGTCACCTCCCTTGGTCGCGGGTTATGACACGAAGCGCGCGTGCACGTCCATGCGAACCGTCCTACAACGGGCGTTTGCCGGGGTCGCCGGCGACCTCGCGGACCAGCTTCGGCACCAGGTATCCGGACAGACGTGCGGTGAGCGCGGCGTGTAGCTGGCGGGCGGTGCCATCGTCGACCTCGAAATGGGCGGCCCCCTGCACCCGGTCGAGCTGGTGCAGGTAGTAGGGCAGCACGCCGGCCTGGTGGCTGCGCTCGCTCAGCGCGGCCAGTGCTTCGACCGAGTCGTTGACGCCGCGCAGCAGCACCGCCTGGTTGAGCAAGGTGGCGCCGCTGGCGCGCAACATCGCCAGCGCGGCATCGACATGGGCGTCGAACTCGTTGGCGTGGTTGGCGTGCAGCACCACCGTGACCGGCCAGGGCAGGGTGCGCATCCAGGCCAGCAGAGCTTCGTCGACGCGCTCGGGCAGGACGACCGGCAGGCGGGTATGGACGCGCAGGCGCTTGAGGTGGCCGACGGTGGCGAGCGCGTCGGTCAGTTCCGCCAGCTTCTGGGTAGCCAGCGACCAGGGGTCGCCACCCGACAGGATCACCTCGTCGATCGTGGAGTCGTTGCGGATCAACTCGACCGCCTGCTGCCATCCCCCTGCTGCTGCGGTTTCTTCGGCATACGGGAAATACCGGCGGAAGCAGTAGCGGCAGTGCACGGCGCAGCTGCCGGTAGCGACCAGCAGGGCGCGGCCGCGGTACTTCTGGATCACGCCGTTGGCGGACTTGGCCTGGCTGTCGCCGACCGCATCGAGGCTGAAGCCCGGCACCGGTCGCAGTTCCTCGTCCAGCGGCAGTACCTGGCGCAACAGGGGGTCGGCCGGGTCGCCGTGGCGCATCCGGGCCACGAACCCGCGCGGCACCCGCAGCGGGAACTGCGCGCTGGCGGCGTCCGACGCCAGCGCCGTGGCGTCCAGGCCCAGCATCGCCAGCAACTCGCGCGGCTCGCGCACCGCGTCGCGCCAAAGCTGCTGCCAGCGCGGCTGGAGGGGCGCGTGCTGGGACGGGGCGGGCTGGGTTGAGACAGGCTGGGTTGAGACAGGCTGTATGCCGATTTGGGCTGCAGGTATCATGCGGGTCCGGTTTTCCGTTGCATCCGGGCCCCATCTGGGGTCCATGGCCGCGACGCAGCCCGACATTCTAGCCGCCCGTTGCCGATGCGACGGCCGGCGCCGTACCCGTTTAATTAATGTGCAGGAGTTCCGCATGGCGACCTATGGCATGAACGACGTCAAGAACGGGATGAAGATCCTGGTCAACAACGAGCCGTGCATCATCACCGAGACCGAATACGTGAAGCCGGGCAAGGGCCAGGCGTTCACCCGCATCAAGTACCGCTTCATCAAGTCCGGCCGCGTGGTCGAGCTGACCATGAAGGCCACCGACGACCTCGAGGCCGCGGACGTGGTCGATACCGACATGAACTTCCTGTACGCCGATGGCGAGTACTGGCACTTCATGCAGCCCGAGTCGTTCGAGCAGGTGCAGGCCGACAAGACCGGCGTCGGCGACGCGGCCAAGTGGCTCAAGGGCGAGGAAGCCTGCGTGGTCACGCTCTGGAACGGCGTGCCGATCGCCGTGCAGCCGCCGAACTTCGTCGAGCTCAAGATCGTCGAGACCGACCCGGGCGTGCGCGGCGACACCTCCGGCGGCGGCGGCAAGCCGGCGACGCTGGAGACCGGTGCGGTCGTGCGCGTCCCGCTGTTCGTCGGCCAGGACGAGATCATCAAGGTGAACACCCGCACCGGCGAGTACGAAAGCCGCGCGAAGTGACGCATTGGTCCGTGCGCCATGCGCACGGCTTTGCCAATGCGTCATCCCGAGCGTAGCGGGGGACCTGCTCTCGGCTCTGGCAGGCGAAGCAGGTTCCTCACTTCGTTCGGAATGACAGCAACAACGAAAGTCAAAATGGATTCCAGCTTTCGCTGGAATGACGAGCGGAAAAGCCGAAGCCGATGACGACCGAAACCCACCCCCAGCCCTGCGACCTGTTGATCGAAGCGGGCTGGGTGGTGCCGGTCGAACCCCATGGCGTGGTCCTCGAGGATCACGCCGTGGCGATCCGCGACGGCGTGATCGTCGCGCTGCTGCCGGTCGCAGAGGCACGCGCCCGCTTCGTCGCGACGCAAACCGTGTCGCGCCCCGAGGCGGCGCTGATCCCCGGCCTGGTCAATGCCCACACCCACAACCCGATGACGCTGCTGCGCGGCGTCGCCGACGACCTGCCGCTGATGCAGTGGCTGCAAGGCCACATCTGGCCGATCGAGGGCGCGGTGATAGGCCCCGAGTTCGTCGCCGACGGCGTCACCCTGGCGATCGCCGAGATGCTGCGCGGCGGCACCACCTGCGCCAACGAGAACTACTTCTTCCCCGACGTGCAGGCCGCGGTCTACAAGCGCCACGGCTTCCGCGCGCGGGTCGGGCTGCCGGTGATCGACTTCCCGACCGCGTGGGCGAAGTCCGACGACGAGTACTTCGATCGCGCCGGCGAGGTCCACGACCAGTGGCGCGACGACCCGCTGGTGGCGATGGCGTTCGCGCCGCACGCGCCCTACACCGTGTCCGATGCGAACTTCGAACGCATCCGCATGCTCGCCGACGTGCTCGACGTGCCGGTGCACCTGCACACCCACGAGACCGCGCAGGAAGTCACCGACTCGCTGAAGCTGCACGGGCAGCGCCCGTTGGCGCGGATGGACCGGCTCGGCCTGGTCAACGACCGCCTGGTCGCGGTGCACATGACCCAGCTCAGCGACGCCGAGATCGCGCTGTGCGCCGAGCGCGGGGTCAGCGTCGTGCACTGCCCCGAATCCAACCTCAAGCTCGCCTCGGGCTTTTGCCCAGCCGGCAAGCTGCAGCGCGCCGGCGTCAACCTGGCGATCGGCACCGACGGCTGCGCCAGCAACAACGACCTCGACATGTTCGGCGAGACCCGCACCGCCGCCCTGCTGGCCAAGGCGGTGGCCGACGATGCCTCGGCGCTCGACGCGGCCAGCGCGTTGCGCGCGGCCACGCTCGGCGGCGCGCGCGCGCTCGGGTTCGGGCACGCGGTCGGCTCGATCGAGGTCGGCAAGCAGGCGGACCTGGCCTGCGTCGACCTGGGCCAGCTCGAGACCCAGCCGCTGCACCACGTGATCTCGCAGCTGGTCTACGCCACCGGCCGCCACCAGGTCAGCGACGTCTGGATCGCCGGTGTGCCGAAGCTGCGCGGCCGGGAACTGGTCGACATCGACACCGCCGCGCTGATCGCCAACGCGAAGCAATGGCGCTCGCGCATCGCCGCGATCCGGCTCACCTGAAGGCCCCGATGAACACCCCTGCCGACGACAGCAACTTCAGTCAGGCCGAACTCGACAAGTTCGGCGCGCTCGCCAACCGTTGGTGGGACCCGCACGGCCCGCAGAAGGCGCTGCACGCGCTCAACCCGGCGCGGCTGGGCTACGTCGCCGAGCGCACGCCGCTGCGCGACGCACGCGTGCTCGACGTCGGCTGCGGCGCCGGCCTGCTCAGCGAGGCCTTGGCCGGCGCCGGCGCGCAGGTCACCGCGCTCGACCTCGCCCCGGAGCTGATCAAGATCGCCAGGCTGCACCGGCTGGAAACCGGCGTCAGCGTCGACTACCGGCTGCAGTCGGTCGAGTCGCTCGCGCAGGAGATGCCCGGCCAGTTCGACGCGGTCACGTGCATGGAGATGCTCGAGCACGTGCCCGACCCGGGATCGGTCATCGAGGCCTGCGCGACCTTGCTGAAACCCGGCGGCCGGCTGTTCGTGTCGACGCTCAACCGCACCCCGGCCGCGTTCGCGCTGGCGATCGTCGGCGCCGAGTACGTCGCCCAATTGCTGCCCAAGGGCACCCACCAGTACCGCGACTTCATCAAGCCATCGGAACTGGGCGCCTGGCTGCGCGGCGCCGGCCTGCAGCTGGAGGACGTCAGCGGCCTGATGTACGAGCCGTGGCGCAATGCCGCGCGCGTGATCGGCCGCACCGACGTCAACTACCTGGCCTGCGCGCGCAAACCCGAATGACGCAGTCGTCGATGGCCACGTTTCCGCAGGCGGTGCTGTTCGACCTGGACGGCACCTTGCTCGACAGCGCGCCAGACATGCTCGCCGCGGTCAACCTGATGCGCGCGCAGCGCGACCAGCCGCCGATGCCGCTGGACGAGTTGCGACCGCACGTGTCGAAAGGCGCGCGCGCGATGGTCGGCGCGGCCTTTCCGCAGGCCGATGCCGGGTTGCGCGATGCCTGGATCCCGGAGTTCCTCGCCCACTACCAGCACGAGCTCGGCCGACACGGCACGCCGTTCGCGGGCGTCGAGGCGATGCTGGCGCAGCTCGAGGCGGCGGGCAGCGTCTGGGGCATCGTCACCAACAAGCCCGAGTACCTCGCCGTGCAACTGATCCCGTTGCTGGGTTGGCAGGCGCGCTGCGCGGTATTGATCGGCGGCGATACCCTGCCAGTACGCAAGCCCGATCCGCTGCCGCTGACGGTCGCGGCTGAGCGTATCGGCATCGATCCGGCGCAGTGCGTGTACGTCGGCGACGACGAACGCGACATCATTGCCGCGCGCGCCGCGGGGATGCCATCGGTGGTCGCGCTGTGGGGGTATCGGCTGCCCGAAGACGATCCGGCCGCATGGCAAGGCGACGTGCTGGTCGAAGAAGCCGCTGCGTTGTGCGATCCGGGCGCGTGGCCGGCGACGCGATGAATAGCGGGCCGGTACCGGAGACGGCTCCGGACGCTCAGTTGCCGGCGTCTTCGGATGCCGACGCGCTGGCGACCTTTGTCGGCAAGTGGCGCGCGCGCTGGCCGGAGTGGTCGGTCGCCGAGGTGTTCGTGCTGCCGTCGCAACGCGCCAAGGCCCTGGCCTGGGCGGCGTTGCAGCAGGAACTTACCGATGCGGCCTGGGCGGGCAGCGACCCGCGCCCGGGCGAGGCCAAGCTGGGTTGGTGGCAGGAAGAGCTGCACGGTTGGTCGCGCGGCGCCCGCCGCCACCCGCTCGGTATCGCCTTGCAACGCGAGCCGGCGCCGTGGGCGCGTCTGGCCGCCAGCCTGCCGGCCTTGCAGGGCAGCCGCGCGCGGCCGCACGATGAGGATGAGGCGTTCGCCGCCTTGCAGCTGTTTGCCGACGCGGCGTCGGCGGTCGATGCGGCGTTGTTCGGCAATGGCGACGGCAGCGCCAGGTTGATCGGCGGGCAACTGCTGCAGCAGCGGTTGTCGCACGACGCCGCGGCCGCGGTGCCGCTAGACGTGCTGGCGCGCGCGGGCGACGGCGAGGGCGTCGACCAATGGACCCAGGCCCTGCAACAGCGCTGGCCGAGCGCCTGCGATGCGCCGCGGCCGCGGCGCGTGTGGGCGGCGCTGGCGTTGGCCCGCTTGCAGCGAGGCGATGCGAACCGGCCGCTGTCGGCGTGGCGCGCGTTGTGGACGGCTTGGCGCGCCGCCCGCCATGGGTAAGGCTACGCTTGCGACGGACTCGTCCTTGCGTAGCGTCTAGCCGCCATTTGGATCGGCAAGCCGGACGCCGCGGATTGCAGTGTTGCAGCGCCGCGACCGGGCCGATCCCCCGGGGCCGGTAGAATGGCGGGCGTTGCGATCCCCCTCGCTGCCCCCAGATTGGTTGCCGTGACTCCCACTTCCCCCACCCCGCGCCGCCTGCCCGACGTCGCCTTCGATGCCGCCGCCGCGGCGCGTCCGCTCGACTGGGTCGGCATGGCCAACCTCGCGCTGCCGCTGCGCGTGGCCTCCGGCCATGGCGAGCCGATCCAGGTTGCGGCCTCGGTCGATGTCGCCGTCGACCTGCGCGATGCCAGCGCGCGCGGCATCCACATGTCGCGCATGTACCTGCAGCTGCAGGACGCGTTCGCCACCGAAACGGTTACTCCGGCCGGCCTGCGCCGGGTGCTGCAGACCCTGGTCGACAGCCAGGGCGGCCTGTCCAGCCGCGCCCGGCTGGTGCTGCGCTACGGGCACCTGCTGCTGCGGCAAGCGCTGGCCAGCGACAACGCGGGGTGGAAGCGCTACCCGGTCGAGATCGACGCCACCCTGGTCGACGGGCACCTGCGCCTGGGCCTGCGGTTCGCGGTGGAATACTCGAGCACCTGTCCCGCCTCGGCTGCGCTGTCGCGGCAGGCCAACGCTGACCGCTTCGTCGAGGACTTCGCCGATGCGCGGCCGCTGGCGACCGCGATCCACGAGTGGCTGGCCTCCGATCGCGGCCTGGCCGCGACCCCGCACGCCCAGCGCAGCCGTGCCGACATCCGGGTCGAGCTGCGTCCGGCGTTCGACGAACTGCCGCTGGCCGCGCTGATCGACGCGGTCGAGCAGTCGCTCGGCACGCCGGTGCAGACCGCGGTCAAGCGCGAAGACGAGCAGGCGTTCGCGCGCCTCAACGCCGAGAACCTGATGTTCTGCGAGGACGCCGCGCGCCGCGTGGCGGCCGCATTGTCATCCGACCCGCGGATCGAGCGCTTCGAGGCCGACGTCGCCCATTTCGAGAGCCTGCACGCGCACGACGCTGTGGCGCGGGTGACCGGCGAGGGTGCGCGCGCCTAGCCGATACCGGGAAAAGTTCGCGCTTGCGCCCATTGCCATTGGGCTATGCTGCCCGTAGGCACGGTGTCGGGATGGGTTATGGGGACCCTGGCGCGGCGGTGGGGGCAGGCCGTCGTACTGATCGCGGGACTATGGGTGGCGGCGGCACTGCCGGCGCAGACCTTTCGCCTGTCTCACTTGCCTGATGATCCGCCGGCGGCGCGCGTCATCGGCGGCGACCACGACGCCCGCTTCGTGGCCGTCCCCACCCCCACGATAAGTAGCGCGACCGAGGGTCCGCACTGGTGGCGGGTGACCGCGCTGCAGCCGATCGCGGCCACCGACGCCCCGCAACTGGTATTGCAGACCCCCTACCTCAACGCCGTCGAAGCCTGGCTGCCGGGGCAGGCGATGCCGGTCCGGCGCGCGATGCTGGGCCGGGATGCCGACCGGCGCTACTCGACCCGGGCGCTGGTCGTGCCGCTGCCGAAGGGCCTGGCTGCCGGCCAACACGTGGACCTGCGCATCGACGTGCGCAGTTCGCTGCCGATGCGGCTGGCGATCGAACCGCTTTCTGAAGTGCACCGCAAGGATCTGGTGCACGTGGGATGGCGCGCCGCGGTCCTGGCCGCGCTGCTGGTGATCGCGATCCTCGCACTGGGGTTGTGGATCGGCATCGGCGAACGCAGCTACGGGTTCCTGATGGTCACCCTGCTGGCGCAGGTGTTCTGCTTGGTCACCATCGGCGGCGAACTGCGCGCGGTGCCTTGGCTGGCCGACCTGCTGGGCGCCGACCCGCGCACCAGCCGCCTGTTCGGCTTCGTCTCGGCGATCGCCAGCATCAGCTTCATCGCCCACTACCTCGACCTGCCCAAGCGGCAGCCGGGCCTGATGCGCGTCCTGCACGGGTGCAATGCGGTGTTGGCGGCGTTGTTGCTGGTGACGTTCGTGAGCGGCGCGGCGATCATCGCCACGATCGGCAACCTGGCGGTGCTGGTGGCGACCGCGGCGGTATTCGCCGCCAGCGTGGTCGGCTCGTGGCGCGGCCAGCGTCCGGCGTACTTCCTGCTGGTGGCGTGGTTGCCGATGCTCTTGCTGGTGATCCTGCACGTGGGCGAACGGCTGGGCTTGTGGATCAACCCGGACTGGGTCGATGTCGCGTTTCCCGCCGGCTTCGCGCTTGCCGGACTGGTGCTGACCGTCGGGCTGGCCGACAACATCCAGCAGCTGCGCCGCGACCGCGACCAGGCCAGCCGGCTAGCGACATTCGATGCCCTGACCGGCGCGATGTCGCGTCCGGCCACCTCCGAGCGGCTCGAGGCCGCGGTCGCGGACGCGCGCCGCAGCGGACTGCCACTGTCGCTGGTGTTCTTCGACGTCGACCACTTCAAGCACATCAACGACAAGCACGGCCACCGGATCGGCGACGAATGCCTGCGCATCATCGCCCTGCGCACCCGCAACCGGCTGCGCCGTTACGACCAGTTCGGGCGTTGGGGCGGCGACGAGATGCTGGTGATCCTGCCCGACACACGCCTGGCCGAAGCGCGCGGCGTGGCCGAGAATCTGCGTTCGGCGATCAACTGCCGGCCGCTGTCGATCGAGGGCCGCTTGCTGCAGGCCACGCTGAGCCTGGGGGTGGCCGAACTGGCCCCGGACGAGGACGCCTCGAGCCTGCTGGTGCGCGCCGACACCGCGCTCTACACCAGCAAGGCCGCCGGCCGCGACCGCGTCAGCGGCCACGCGGTCGGCTCGGTCACCCAGGAACAGAAGGCGCTGCTGCCGCGTTGACCGCGCCGTAGGGGAATGCTATTTCCGCGATGCCGAACGCGCCGCAGCGCGCGGTGCAGGTGAACTACCGCGGAAACTCTTGTCTGCGTTCGAGCAGCAGCAGCGGGTCGATCCGCACGTCGAACCGCGCCTCGGGAGAGTGCGGTTTCCGCGATGCCGAACGCGCCGCAGCGCGCGGTGTGCGGACGTTTTACTGTTCGCGCTCGAGCAGCAGCAATGGGTCGATCCGCACGTCGAACCAATTCATCCCCCAATGCAGGTGCGGACCGGTCGCACGCCCGGTAGCCCCAACCGCGCCGATCACCTGGCCCTGCGCGACGCGCTCGCCGACCTTGGCGTCGAGCCGCGACAGGTGCAGGAAGTTCGAGCTCACGCCGTGGCCGTGGTCGAGTAGCAGCGTGCCGCCGGTGAGGTACAAGTCGGGTGCGGCGAACGTGACCACGCCCGCGGCGGGCGCCTTGACCGGGGTGCCGTTGGGTGCGGCGATGTCCATGCCCGAATGCGCCGACTTTGGCGTGCCGTTGTAGACGCGCTGGTTGCCGAAACGGCCGCTGATGCGCCCCGTGACCGGCCAGACGAAGTCCTGGGCGAAATCCGCGCGCGCGTCGTCGCGCGCGCGCGCGGCCACCACCTGCGCCTGTTCGCGCTGGATCCGCGCCGCAATCGCCGGCGGCGGATTGACCGTGCTCGGCGGCACGCCGTCGATGCGCTCCACCGGCCAATCACGCGGCGTGACCGCGATGGCAATCGCGTCGCGGCGACCTTCGGGGCCAAGCACTTCCAGCCGCAGCGGCCCGGCCTCGTCGCGGCCGACACCGAACACCACCGTGCCGTAGGGCGTGGCGCGCAACTCGCGGCCGCCGTAGCGCACCACGCTGCCGGCCGGGACGCGGCCCAGAACCAGCGCGCCCTGCGATACCGATCCGGGAAACACGGCGCGCCCAGCGCCGCGCGGCGCGGCCGCCGGCGACGGCTTCGCGGAGGGGCCGGCGGTGGCAGGCAGCGGCGGGTCGGCCGCGGGCGTGGCGGTGGCGCGCTGTGCAGCCGAGCCGGCGCAAGCGGCGAGCAGCAGCACCGCGCCGGGCAGCAGCAGTTTCATCGCGCGAACGCCAGCCGCTGGCCTTGCGCCGCCCCGACCAGCTGCGAGCCATCCCAAGCCAGCACGCCATTGACCCAGGTGGAGGCGATGCGCGAATGGAACGTGCGGCCCTCGAACGGCGACCAGCCGCATTTGGACAGCACGTCCTCGCGGCGCACGGTGAATGGCGTGTCGTCGACCAGCACCAGGTCGGCGGCGTAGCCCTCGCGCAGGAAGCCACGCTCCTTGACGTCGAACAGCTGCGCCGGCGCGTGCGCGAACTTCTGCACCACCTGCGCGGTGGTCAGGCGGCCTTCGTGGACCAGTTCCAGCGCGGCGTTGAGCGCGTACTGCACCAGCGGCAGGCCGCTCGGCGCCGAGGTGTACGGCCGCGCCTTCTCCTCCAGCGTGTGCGGCGCGTGGTCGGTGGCCAGCACGTCGATCACGTCCTCCGCCAGCGCCTGGATCAGCGCCTCGCGGTCGGCCGGGTCCTTGATCGCCGGGTTGCACTTGATCAGGTGGCCGAGGGTCTCGTAGTCGGCGCGGTCGAAACGCAGGAAGTGGATGCAGGTCTCGGCGGTGATCTGCTTGCGGCTGCCGTCGGCGCGGATCAGCGGGCCGGTCTCGAACAGCGCCAGCTCGTCGGCGGTGCTGATATGCAGCACGTGCAGGCGGGTGCCGTGCCGGCGCGCCAGCGCGATCGCCAGCTCCGTCGACTTCTTGCACGCCTCGCGCGAACGGATGTCCGGGTGGCACGCGGGCGGAATGTCGTCGCCGTACCTGGCCTTGTAGCGGGCCAGTTCGGCGTCGATCATCGGGGTGTCTTCGCAGTGGGTGATGATCGGCGTGGGCACGTCGCGGAAGATGCCGTCGAGCACCTGCGGATCGTCGACCAGCATGTTCCCGGTCGAGGCGCCCATGAACACCTTCACTCCCGGCGCGGTCAGCGGGTCGAGGCGCTGGATCGCCGCCAGGTTGTCGTTGCTCGCGCCCATGTAGAAGCCGTAGTTGCCCCAGGCACGGCCGTGCGCGCGCCGGTACTTGTCCTCGAGCGCGTCGGCGTCGAGCGTCGGCGGGCTGGTGTTGGGCATGTCCATGAACGTGGTCAGGCCGCCAGCGACCGCGGCCGCCGACTCGGTCGCCATGTCGGCCTTGTACTCCATGCCCGGTTCGCGGAAATGCACCTGGTCGTCGATCATGCCCGGCAGCAGGCGACGGCCGCCGGCGTCGACCACGGTTTCATTGCCGCGGGCCGCCAGGCCGCTGCCGATCTGGTCGATGCGGCCGGCGACGACGCGCAGGTCGCCGTCGAACTCGCGGCCTTCGTTGACCAGGCGGGCGTTGACGATCAGGGTTTCATTGGAGGGCATTGGGTTGACCTGTCGTCAGGGAGTGGGGGGTGGCACTGGATCGTGACCGCCGGGGTGCAGTGGGTGGCAGCGCACGATGCGCCGCACGGCCAGCCAACCGCCCTTGAGCGCGCCGAACCGCGCGATCGCCTGCATCGCGTACTCCGAACAGGTGGGGTGGAAGCGGCAGCGCGGCCCGAGCAGCGGACTGAGCCACCGCTTGTAGCCGCGGAGCATGGCGATAAGCAGGCGTTCGATCACGGTGTCTTGATGCCGGGGATCCATCATGCGGTGGCCACGGCGCGATTCCCACAGAATTTTCCGGCCATCGGCCGGAACGGGAGGATCGGACGAGGCCGGTCGGGTTGCCGAGTTGGGCCTGCGAGTCGGCGCAAAGTGGCTCGCAAGTGCTTGATTGGCGAGCATTGCGTCGCCTGCACGCAAAACCCCGGGAAGCAGCGTGGAAAGTTCGTCGTGGTGCGGTTGCCGCAGGTGCCGGGGCAGGGTATAACAGCGCGCTTTCCCGTCACAAGGGAATAGAAGGACAAGTCGCTCGTGGCAGTGAAGAAACCCGCAAAGAAGCCCGTCAAGAAAGTCGCCAAGCCCGCCACCAAGAAACCGGTTGCGCAGAAGCCCGTGGCCAAGAAGCCGGCCGCCAAAAAAGTGGCCGCCAAGCCCGCCGCCAAGAAGGCGCCGGTGAAGAAAGCCGTTGCCAAGAAGGCTGCGCCAGCCAAGAAGCCCGTCGCCAAGAAGCCTGCTCCGGCGAAAAAGCCGGTCGCCAAGCCTGCCAAGCCGGTCGCCGCGCCCGCCAAGAAGGCAGCGCCAGCGAAGAAGGCCGCGCCGACGAAGCTGCCGGTCGCGACCAAGAAGCCGCAAGCGGCGAAGCCGGCAGTGCAGGCCAAGCCCGCGGCTGCGGCCAGCAAGCCCGTGGCCAAGCCCACCGTGGTCAAGAAGCCTGCCGCGCGGCCGGCCACCAAGACCGCGCCGGTGGCTCCCGCACCCGCCGTGGAGCCGCCCAAGGCGGAAAAGCCGGCCTCGGTCAAGAAGTCGGCGCCGGTGGCGAAGCCCGCAGTCGTCGTCAAGCCCGCACCGCTCGCGAAGCCGCGTCCGGTCGGCAAAGTTGCAGTGGCGCTTGTGGCCCGTCCGCAGGTGCCCGCGCCGAAAGGCAAGGTGAAAGTCGTGCAGTACAAGATCGATGACGCCACCGGGCGTCCCGTTGTCCCGAACGGCTACAAGCCGGCCGCGGACGAGGAATACATGAGCGCGTTGCAGCTCGAGTATTTCCGCCAGCGCCTGCTGTCGTGGCGTGCGGATCTGGTCGAGGAGTCCAAGCAGACCATCGAGAACCTCAAGGACGAAGTCCGCGACGTCGGCGACGAGGCCGAGCGCGCGACCCGCGAGACCGAGAACTCGCTGGAACTGCGCACCCGCGACCGCTACCGCAAGCTGATCAGCAAGATCGACAGCACGCTCAAGCGTGTCGACAACGGCGATTACGGTTACTGCGCCGATACCGGCGAGGAGATCGGCCTGGAGCGTCTCGAGGCCCGCCTCACCGCCGAGCGCACGATCGACGCGCAGGAGCGTTGGGAACATCTGCAGAAGCAGATGGGCGACTAGCTCCATCGTCGCTCCCGCTATCGAAAAAGCCCCGCATTGCGGGGCTTTTTCGTGGCTGTCCTCATCGCAAGGGCGCTTGTCCCCCAAGCGGACGTCCTTCGGACCTACACGCAGCCGGCGGGCTCCCGCCTCAGTGCAGTTCGCGCAGATCCAGCCGGCGCAGCCTCGGCGCCAGCTTCGCGGTCGCGGCGACCACGCCCAGGGTCATGCAGCCACCGAACACCACCGACGGCACCAGCCCCATCAGCCGCGCGGCGACGCCGGATTCGAACGCGCCCAGTTCATTCGACGAGCCGATGAAGATGCCGTTGATCGACGACACCCGGCCGCGCATGTGGTCCGGCGTCGACAGCTGCAGGATGGTCGAGCGCAGCACCACCGACACCCCGTCGCACATCCCCGACAGCAGCAGCATCGCCGCCGACAGCCAGAACCAGTGCGACAGCGCGAAGCCGATCATGCATAAGCCGAACCCGGCCACCGCCCACAGCAGCAGCCGGCCCGCGTGGCGGTGCGGCGGGTGCCGCGCCAGCCACAGGCCGACCACGACCGCGCCCGCGGCCGGGGCCGCGCGCAGTAACCCGAACGCCTCGGGACCGGCATGCAGGACGTCGGCGATGAACGCCGGCAGCAGCGCCACCGCGCCGCCGAACAGCACCGAGAACATGTCCAGCGCCTGCGCGCCCAGCACCAACTGGTTGTTGAACACGAAGCGCAGGCCTTCGCCGATGCTCTGGAACACCGGCGCGCGCTCGGCCGGCGCGGGCGGCTCGGTGACGCGCAGGGTGATGATCGCGACCGCAGCGGCCGCGGCGAAGCCGGCGGCGACCAGGTAGGCGGTGGGGGTGCCGCTCCAGGCCACCAGTGCCCCGCCCAGCGCCGGCCCCAGCACCAGCCCGCTCTGCATCGCCACGCTGCTCACGCCCGCGCCGCGGGCGTACTCCTCGCGCTTGAGCACGCGCGCGAACAGCGCCATGTTGACCGGCGCGAAAAACGCCCGCACCAGCCCGCCGATCGCGACCGCGGCGTAGATCGTCAGCGTGCCGAATGCCGGCACGGTGCCCGTGGCGACACCGGCCAGCAGCAGCGCGGTCAGCCCCAGCCCCACGCACGCGAGCATGCCCAGCTTGCGCCGCGGCAGGTGGTCGACCGCGTAACCGGCGAACAGCGCGAAGCAGAAGTACGGGATCACCTCGGCCAGGCCGATCAGGCCCAGCGCCAGTGGGTCGCGGGTGAGCTGGTAGACGTGCCAGCCCACGGTGACGGCGACGATCTGGTACGACAGCATCGCCAGCAGGCGGTAGGACAGCAGGCCGACGAAGCCGGGGTTGCGCAGCAGCGCGGCGGCGCTGATCGCGGGATCTGGCGCGGTCGCGGTGCCGGATGGCTGCGACGACGCGCTCACAGATGCTGCTGGGCGCGTTCGCGGATGAAGGCCAGCAACGCCGCCAGGCCGTTGCTGCGGGTTGGCGACAGGTGCTTGGCCAGGCCGATTTCGGCGATGTAGTCGGCGTCGGTGGCGGCGATCTCGGCCGCACTGCGGCCCGAGTACACGCGCAGGGCGAGGTAGACCAGGCCCGAGACGATCGCCGAGTCGCTGATCGCGTGGAAGTCGAGCCGCTCCGCGTCGCCTTCGGCCACGATCCAGACCATCGACTGGCAACCGTGCAGGCGATGCTCCTCGGTCTTCCACGCCTCCGGCAGTGGCGGCAGCTTGCGACCAAGGTCGATCAGGTACTGGTAGCGCTCGGACCAGTCGCCGAAGAACGCGAACTCCTCGCGGATCGCGGCCTGCGCGTCGGCGGTGGTGGGTTCGAGCGGAAAGGGGGTGTCGGTCACGGCGTCAACTCTGGTCGGATCACTTTCAGTAGCGCCTGCTCGTCGTTCCAGCGCAAGCGGGAACCCAGTGCCTTTCACTTCTGCGGGCGAGCAGCTCAAGTCGCTGGATCCGTGCTCTTGACCGAAGGAAGTCCAGTCGGACGCAGGGATGACGGGCGACGTCCGTCACGCCCGACGCCAGCGTACGCCTTGCGCGGTGTCCTCGAGCAGTACCCCCTCTTCGGCGAGCTGCGCGCGGATCGCGTCGGCGCGGGCGAAATCCCGCGCCTGCTTGGCGGCATTGCGTTCCTCGACCAAGTCATGGATGCGCGCGTCGTCGCCGGTCTGTGCGCCGCGTTCGAACCAGGCGGCGGGCGCTTGCTGCAGCAGGCCCAGCGCGAGGCCAGCGCCCAGCAGTTCGCCCTTCAGTCGCGCCTTGTCGGCGGCCGATTCGGCCTTGCGTGCCTCCGCGGCGATCCGCGCCAGTTCGGCCAGTGCCTGCGGCGTGTTGAGATCGTCGTCGAGCGTCGCCTCGATGCTGGCCGGGATCACGGCATCGGTGGGCTGCGCGTCGCCCAGATCGCGCAGCGTGCCGTACAGCCGGTCGAGGGTGCGCACGCATTGCTCGATCAGCGCATCCGACCAATCCAGCGGCTGGCGGTAGTGCGCCGAGAGCAGCGCGTAGCGCAGCGCCTCGGGCGGATGAGCACGCAGCAGGTCGTGGATCTTCTCGATGTTGCCCAGCGACTTGGACATCTTGGCGCCGGCGAAATTGAGCATGCCGTTGTGCAGCCACCAGCGCGCGAACACCTTGCCGCCGTGCGCGCATTCGCTCTGCGCGATCTCGTTCTCGTGGTGCGGGAACTGCAGGTCGACGCCGCCGGCGTGGATGTCGATCGTCTCGCCCAGGTGCGCGGCGGCCATCGCCGAGCACTCGATGTGCCAGCCCGGGCGGCCGCGGCCCCACGGCGACTCCCAGCCGGGCAGGTCGTCGGTCGACGGCTTCCAGAGCACGAAGTCGCCGGGATCGCGCTTGTACGGCGCGACGTCGACGCGCGCCCCGGCCAGCATGTCGTCGGGGTCGCGGCGCGAGAGCTTGCCGTAGCCGGCGAAGCTGGCGACCGAGAACAGCACGTGGCTTTCCGCGGCGTAGGCGTTGCCCGATGCGATCAGGCGCTCGATCATCGCGATGATCTGCGCGATATGGCCGGTGGCTTCCGGCTCGATGTCCGGCGGCTGCACGCCCAGGGCGGCCATGTCCTCGCGGTAGATCGCCGCGAAGCGGTCGGTGATGGCCGCGATCGGCAGCCCCTGCTCGCGCGCCGCGGCGTTGATCTTGTCGTCGACGTCGGTGATATTGCGGGCGTAGGCGAGGGCGCCGTAGCGCCGCCGCAGCGCGCGCGCGAGCACGTCGAACACCACCGGGCCGCGTGCATTGCCGATATGGGCGTAGTGGTAGACGGTCGGCCCGCACACGTACATCGTCGGGCGAGCGGGATCGGTTGGCGCGAAAGGTTCGACCCGTCGCGTCAGGCTGTTGAACAGGTGCAGGCTCATGGGGTGGCGGCGCTTGTGCGCTGTAATGCGCGCTGGAGTATCCGCGCATTCTAGCCGGCGGCGCCCACGACAGCGGCGATTCAGCCCGTCGGACCCTGCGCCGCATACACTAGATGAACACGCCATCGAGCCCACCGACTTGCCCCTTCACCTCGCCCTGCCGCCGCCGACCTCGCTGCTCGCCCTGGTGATCGGGATGCTCGTGGTGGTTGGTTCCGGCAACGCGGGTGCCCAGGAAAACACGGTGATCCAGGCCGAGAACGTGCGTTTCGCCTACGCCCAGGTGTTGCGCGTGACCCCGGTCTACCAGACGCTGACCGCGACCCGGGTCGAGCAGCGCTGCGACCAGAGCCCGGTCGGCGACGATTCGCGGCTGTCGCGCGTGGTCGGTGCGGTCAAGGATGTGCTCGCCCGCGCGGCCGAGGACGCATCGAATTGCCGATCCGTGCCGGTCGAGCGCGAGTTCCGCCGGCCGATCGCCTACGACGTCGACTACACCTACAAGGGCGCGAAATACCGGTCGCGGCTGCCCGAAGACCCGGGCAACCGCCTGCGGATCCGGATATCGGTGACCCCCGTGGTCGCCGGCGCGCGTGGCCGCTGAGCACCCACGCGCTTGCGCCGTCGCGGCGGCGCATGCGAGCATTCGCCCCCTGATGAACACCCTGCGCGCCGACGCCGACATCCTTACCTCCGCCTACATGGCGGCGGGGATGACCTCGCGCGCGCGTCGACCGTTGCCTCCTTCCCCGGCTGGCTGACGGCGTTCGCGCCCCTTCGTGAAATGAAGTGACACACGAAAAGCCCAGCCTCCGCGCTGGGCTTTTTTGCGTTCTGGCCCCGCCTCCACCGCATCGACGACCGGATTGCCCCGATGAAACATGCCCTGAAACACTTCCTCAACACCCAGGACTGGTCGCGCGCCGAGCTCGACGCGCTGCTGGCGCAGGCGGCCGCGTTCAAGCACGACAAGTTCGGCGACGAACTCAAGGGCCGCTCGATCGCGCTGGTGTTCTTCAATCCCTCGATGCGTACCCGCACCAGCTTCGAGCTCGGCGCGTTCCAGCTCGGCGCGCATGCGGTGGTGCTGCAGCCGGGCAAGGACGCCTGGCCGATCGAGTTCGAGCTGGGCACGGTCATGGATGGCGACACCGAGGAGCACATCGCCGAGGTCGCGCAGGTGCTGGGCCGCTACGTGGACTTGATTGGCGTGCGCGCGTTTCCGAAGTTCGTCGACTGGGCGGTCGACCGCCAGGACCGCGTGCTCAACGCGTTCGCCCGGTACTCGCCGGTGCCGGTGATCAACATGGAGACGATCACCCACCCGTGCCAGGAACTCGCCCACGTGATGGCGCTGCAGCAGCGCTTCGGCACCACCGACCTGCGCGGCAAGAAGTTCGTGCTGACCTGGACCTACCACCCCAAGCCGCTCAACACCGCCGTCGCCAATTCCGCGCTGACCATTGCCACGCGTATGGGCATGGACGTGACCCTGCTGTGCCCGACCCCCGAGTACGTGCTGGACGAGCGCTACATGGGCTGGGCCGAGCAGAACGTCGCCGAGAACGGTGGCTCGCTGGCGGTCAGTCACGACATCGCCAGCGCCTACGCCGGCGCCGACGTGGTCTACGCTAAGAGCTGGGGCGCGCTGCCGTACTTCGGCAACTGGGAGCCGGAAAAACCCATCCGCGACCAGTACAAGCACTTCATCGTCGACGAAGCCAAGATGGCGCTGACCAACCACGGCGTCTTCAGCCACTGCCTGCCGCTGCGCCGCAACGTCAAGGCCACCGACGCGGTGATGGATTCGCCGCAGTGCATCGCCATCAACGAAGCCGAGAATCGCCTGCACGTGCAGAAGGCGATCATGGCCACGTTGGCTCATCAGTAACTTCTGGAAGATCGCCATGAGCAACCAAGACATTGTCCTCGCCTTCTCCGGCGGCCTCGACACCAGCTTCTGCGTGCCCTACCTGCGCGAACGCGGCTGGAACGTGCACACCGTGTTCGCCGACACCGGCGGCGTCGATGTCGAGGAGCGCGCCTTCATCGAACAGCGCGCGGCCGAACTGGGCGTGGCCTCGCACGTCACCGTCGACGGCGGCCCGGCGATCTGGTCGGGCTTCGTCAAGCCGTTCGTGTGGGCGGGCGAGGGCTACCAGGGCCAGTACCCGCTGCTGGTGTCTGACCGGTATCTGATTGTCGAGGCCGCGCTGCGGCGCTGCGAGGAACTGGGCACCAAGACGATCGCGCACGGCTGCACCGGCATGGGCAACGACCAGGTGCGCTTCGACCTGGCGGTTAAGGCGCTCGGCGACTACGAGATCGTGGCGCCGATCCGCGAGATCCAGAAGGAGCACACCGAGGTCCGCGCCTACGAGCAGCAGTACCTGGAGTCGCGCGGCTTCGCGGTGCGCGCCAAGCAGCAGGCCTACACGATCAACGAGAACCTGCTCGGTCTGACCATGTCCGGTGGCGAGATCGACCGCTGGCAGGCACCGGGCGAGGGCGCGAGCGGCTGGTGCAAGCCGCGCGCGCAATGGCCGGCGCAGGCGCTGCGCGTGACTATCGCGTTCGAGCACGGTGAGGCGGTCGCGCTCGATGGCGAAACCCTGCCCGGGCACATGATGCTCGCCAGGCTCAACGGCCTGTTCGCGCAGTACGGCGTCGGCCGTGGCCTGTACACCGGCGACACCACGATCGGCCTCAAGGGTCGGATCATCTTTGAGGCTCCCGGCCTGGCCGCGCTGCTGACCGCGCACCGGGCGCTGGAGGAGGCGGTGCTGAGCAAGCAGCAGAACCGCTTCAAGCCCGAGGTCGCGCGCAAGTGGGTGGAGCTGGTGTACGAGGGCTTCTTCCACGACCCGCTCAAGACCGACCTCGAGGCGTTCCTGGCGTCGAGCCAGGCGACCGTCAGCGGTGAAGTGGTGCTGGAAACGCACGGCGGCACCGTCACCGCAGTCGCGATCGAGTCGAAGCACATCCTCAACGCCAAGGGCGCGACCTACGCGCAGGCGGCGGATTGGGGCGTGGCCGAGGCCGAGGGCTTCATCAAGCTGTTCGGCATGAGCAGCACGCTGTGGGCCGAGATCAACCGGAAGAACTGACGTGCTCGATTCGGTCCTCAGCCACCTCGAAGCGCTGGTGTCGTTCGACACCCGCAACCCGCCGCGCGAGATCGGCACCGGCGGCGTCTTCGATTACCTTCGCGCGCAGCTGCCGGGCTTCCGCATCGACGTCGTCGACCACGGCGAGGGCGCAGTGTCGATGCTGGCCGTGCGCGGCAATCCGACCCGCGTGTTCAACGTGCACATGGACACGGTGCCGTCTTCGCCGGCGTGGAGCGCGGATCCGCTCACGCTGCGCGTGACCGCCGACCGCGCGATCGGCCTGGGCGCCTGCGACATCAAGGGCGCGGCCGCGGGCCTGCTGGCGGCCGCTGCGACGACGCGCAGCGACGCGGCATTCCTGTTCTCGACCGATGAGGAGGCCAACGACGCGCGCTGCATCGCCGCCTTCCTCGGCCGCGAGCACGGCTTCAGCGAGGCGATCGTCGCCGAGCCGACCATGTGCGAGGCCGTGCTCGCGCACCGCGGCATCAGCTCGGTGCTGATGACGTTCCGCGGCAGCGCCGGCCACGCCTCCGGCGCGAACGCGATGCAGGCCAGCGCCTTGCACCAGGCGATGCGCTGGGGATCGCGCGCGCTGGACTTCGTCGACAGCCAGTCGCACCAGCGGTTCGGTGGTCTGACCGGGCTGCGCTTCAACATCGGCAAAATCGAGGGCGGCATCAAGGCCAACATGATCGCGCCCAGCGCCGAGGTGCGCTTCGGCTTCCGCCCGCTGCCGTCGATGTCGATCGATGCCTTGCACGAACACCTCGGCACCCTGGCCGAAGCCGGCGCGGTCGACCGCTACGAGGAAACCTTCCGCGGGCCGTCGCTGCCGGCGGGCGGGGTCGCCGCAGCGGAAGAGCGCCGGCTCGAGGCGCGCGACCTGGCCGACGCGCTGGAACTGCCGATCGGCAACGCGGTCGATTTCTGGACCGAAGCCTCGCTGTTCTCCGCCGCCGGCATGACCGCGCTGGTCTACGGCCCCGGCGACATCGCCCAGGCGCACACCGCCGACGAGTGGGTAGCGCTCGAGCAACTCGAACGCGCCGCGCTCACTTACCAACGCCTGCTGGATGCCCGCTGATTAACGTGCCTGCCGCCGTTGTTCCTGCCCCCATCGTCCGCGAGGGCGATCGGGGGCATCTTCCGTCCCCGTCGAATTGAGCTGCTGCCGACCATGACCGATCTGCGCACCACGATCGTCCGCCTGCTGTCCAACATGGCCAGCGCGAAGGAGATCCAGCAGTACCTCAAGCGCTTCTCGCAGCTCGACGCGGCGCGCTTCGCCGTGGTCAAGGTCGGCGGCGCGGTGCTGCGCGACGAACTCGACGCGCTGGTGTCGTCGCTCGCGTTCCTGCAGCAGGTCGGGCTGACCCCGATCGTGGTGCATGGCGCCGGGCCGCAGCTGGACGCGGAGATGGAGGCCGCCGGCATCGAGAAGCGCACCGTCGACAACCTGCGCGTCACCGACGCCGGCGTGCTTGCCGTGGTCCGCCGGGTGATGCGCCAGGAGAACCTCAAGCTGGTCGAGGCGTTGCAGGAGCAGGGCGTGCGCGCGACCTCGATCCAGTCGGGCGTGTTCGAGGCCGACTACCTCGACCGCGCGACCTACGGCCTGGTCGGCAAGGTCGTGCGCATCGATGCCGACGGCATCCAGGCCGCGATCAAGGTCGGCTCGATCCCGGTGATTGCTTCATTGGCCGAAACCGCCGATGGCCAGATCGTCAACGTCAACGCCGACTGGGCCGCGAACGAGCTGATCAAGGCGTTGCAGCCGTACAAGATCGTGTTCCTGACCGGCACCGGCGGCCTGCTCGATGGCGACGGCCAGGTGATCGATTCGATCAACCTCAGCACCGAGTACGCCGAGTTGCTGCAGCAGCCGTGGCTGCATTCGGGCATGCGGGTCAAGATCGAGCAGATCCACGACCTGCTGATGGCGCTGCCGCTGTCGTCGTCGGTGTCGATCACCAGGCCCGACGAACTGGCCAAGGAGCTGTTCACCCACCGCGGTTCCGGCACGCTGGTACGGCGCGGCGAACGCGTGCTGCAGGCGACCTCGTGGGAGCAACTCGACCTGGGTCGGCTGCGCGAGCTGGTCGAGTCGGCATTCGGGCGCAAGCTGCTGCCGGACTACTTCGAGACCACGCGCCTGTTCCGCGCCTACGTCAGCGAGAACTACCGCGCCGCGGTGATCCTGACCGAGGAGGAGGGCACCACCTACCTCGACAAGTTCGCGGTGCTCGACGAGGCGCAGGGCGAGGGCCTGGGTCGCGCGGTGTGGCAGGTGATGCGCGAAGAAAACCCGCGGCTGTTCTGGCGCTCGCGCAACGGCAATGCGGTCAACCCGTTCTACTTCGGCGAAGCCGATGGCTGCATCAAGCAGGAGAAGTGGACGGTGTTCTGGTACGGATTCGACGACCTGGCGCAGATCGCCGGTTGCGTGGCGCACTGCCGCGAGCGTACCGCGACGTTGAAGGACTGAACGATGACCCCGGCATCGACACAGAACGACTGGAGCATCGTGCCGACGCTGGCGGGCGAGCACGCGCGGCTGTTGCCGCTGCGTCACGAGCACGCACCGGCGTTGGCCGAAGCGGCGTCGGACGGGGAGTTGTGGCGCCTGTGGTACACCTCGGTGCCCAAGCCGGAGGCGATGGCAGCCCATCTCGACGCGGCACTCGCCGCGCAGGCGCAAGGCCGCGAGCTGCCGTTCGTGGTCACGGACGCGACCGGAACCGTCGTGGGCAGTACGCGCTACTGCAACCTGGACCACGTCAATCGACGCCTGGAGATCGGCTACACCTGGTACGCCGGCCGCGTGCAGCGCACCGCGGTGAATACCGAAGCCAAGCTGCTGTTGCTGGCGCATGCATTCGAAACCATGGGCTGCATCGCGGTGGAGTTCCGCACCCACTGGTTCAACCAGGCCTCCAGGGCGGCCATCGCGCGGCTGGGCGCCAAGCAGGACGGCGTGCTGCGCAACCACCAGCGCCTGGCCGACGGCAGCTATCGCGATACCGTGGTGTTCTCGATCATCGAATCGGAATGGCCGGCGGTGAAGCGCAACCTGCAGTTCAAGCTCGAGTGCCATTCGAACCGGGGAGCGCTGCCATGACCAGGACGATTGGTCTTGTCGGCGCGCGCGGCCATGTCGGCGCGGAGTTGATCGCGCTGGTCGCGGCCCATCCGGCTCTCGAACTCGGGTTCGTGTCGTCGCGCGAGCTCGAAGGCCAGCGCGTCGCCGATCACCACGCGGCGTACCGCGGCGAGCTGCGCTACGTCGCCCATGGCCCGGAGCAGGCCGCGGCCGCCGGTGCCGATGCGGTGGTGCTGGCGTTGCCCAACGGCAAGGCCGCGCCGTTCGTGGCGGCGATCGATGCCGGTGCGGCCGATACCAGGGTCATCGACCTGTCGGCCGACTACCGCTTCGACGACGGCTGGTACTACGGTCTGCCGGAGCTGACCCGCGGGAACTACGCCGGCCAGCGCCGAATCAGCAATCCGGGCTGCTACGCGACCGCGATGCAACTGGTGGTGGTGCCGATGCTCGATGCGCTGGAAGGCCCGGTGCAGTGCTTTGGCGTATCGGGCTTTTCCGGCGCGGGCACGGCCGCGTCCGACAGGAACGATCCCGCCAAGCTTCGCGACAACCTGATGCCGTACGCGCTGACCGGCCACGTGCACGAACGCGAAGTCACGCGCCGGATCGGCCACGCGATCGAGTTCATGCCGCACGTCGCGCCGCATTTCCGCGGGTTGACGATCACCGCCAACCTGCACCTGGCGCGCGCGTTCGAGCGCGCCGAGGTCGTGGCGCGCTACCGCGACCGCTACGCGGGCGAGCCGCTGGTGCGGGTCGGCGAAGAGGCGCCGTGGGTCAATGCGATCGCCGGCCGGCACCATGTCGAACTAGGCGGCTTCACGCTGTCCGAGGACGGCCGGCGGCTGGTGGTGGTCGCCACCGAGGACAACCTGCTCAAGGGCGCGGCGACGCAGGCGATGCAGAATCTCAACCTCGCCTTCGGGTTTGCCGAAACCGACGGAATCCCGCTGTAGCAGCGGCTTTAACCGCGATCACGACCGTCTCCGGTCGCAGCCGTAACCGCCCCAGCAAGGGTGCGACCCATCCATATTCACGGCCGCGGCTGAAGCCGCTCCTATACAAGGCACAGGATCACGACGATGTCCGATCTGCTCTGGCAAAAACCCGGCGTCAAGGTCGACGCGCGCATCCAGCGTTTCCTCGCTGGCGAGGATGTGGTCCTGGACCGCGAGTTCTTCGCGTTCGACATCCAGGCCAGCCGCGCGCACGCGCAGGGCCTGCAGCTGATCGGCATCCTCGATGGCGACGAACTGGCGGGACTGGAGCGCGAGCTCGACGCGCTGGCCATGGACTTCAAGGCGGGGCGCTTCGTGCTCGACGAGCGCTACGAGGACGGCCACTCGGCGATCGAGTCGCGCCTGGTCGAGCGGCTCGGCGATGCCGGCCGCAAGATCCACACCGGGCGCAGCCGCAACGACCAGGTGCTGGTGGCCACGCGGCTGTGGCTCAAGGACCGGCTGGTGCAGGTGGCCGCGCTGTGCCGCGAAAGCGCCGAGGTGGCGCTCGCGCGGGCGCAGGCCGAGGCCGCACTGCCGCTGCCGGGCTACACCCACCTGCAGCGCGCGGTGGTGTCGTCGGCGGGCATGTGGTGGGCGGCGTGGGCGGAAGGCTTCATCGACGACGCCGTGCGTGCGCGCGACACGCTGGTGTGGGTGGATGCGAATCCCCTCGGCAGCGCCGCCGGTTACGGCGTCAACCTGCCGCTGGCGCGCGACCACACCACCGCCGCGCTCGGCTTCGGGCGCCTGCAGGTATCGGCCGCCTACGCGCAGCTGTCGCGCGGCAAGTTCGAGATGGCCGCGATCGAGGCGCTGGGTTCGGCCTTGCTCGACCTGCGCCGGCTGGCCTGGGACCTGAGCCTGTTCACCAGCGCCGAATTCGGCTTCGTCGCGCTGCCGGCGCAGTACACCACCGGCAGCTCGATCATGCCCAACAAGCGCAACCCGGACGTGATCGAGCTGATGCGCGCCAGCTACGCCAGCGTTGCCGCCGCGCGCACCGAGATCGAGCAGCTGCTGTCGCTGCCGTCGGGCTACCACCGCGACCTGCAGTTCTCCAAGGGCGCGATCTTCCACGCGTTCGGCCGCGGCCTGGGCGCGCTGGAGCTGTTGCCCGACCTGCTGCGCAACCTCGAGTGGAAGCCCGAGCCGATCCGCGCCGCACTCGACCCCTCGCTTTACGCCACCGACCTGGCGGTCGACCTTGCGCGCGAGGGCGTGCCGTTCCGCGACGCCTACCGGCAGGCGGCCGACCCGGCGCGCTGGGCGCAGGGCGATCCGGAGGCCAGCCTCGCCGCGCGGGTGTCGCCGGGCGCGGCCGCCGACCTGCGCCTGCAGGTGCTGCGCGACCGCCTGGCTGGATTGTGCTGAGCTGATCGATCCCCCCGGCGCGCGCGCCCACTGGCGCGTGGTGCACCGCCCGACTGGCGAGAAGCGCGCACGGGGTGCGCCGCGCCGCGCCGCAAAACCAGCCCGCCGACGCCAAACCCCGGTTCGCCCTGGGCATGGCAGGCCGCTGCCGGCCTTGTTCCGGCCCCAAGCGCGTTGGAAGCAATACGTTGGGAAGCGTGCTGGTCTCCGCCTTGCCCGGGGAAACAGGTTTCGGGGGGTGTTTGCGGGCGGGGCCACCGCGTGGTCCACCGCTTGTCCGTTCCTGGAGAGGTGTATGGCGCCCGACCACCAAGACCCCCGCGTCCTGCATCGATACGCATTCGATCATGCCGCGCTCGGGATCGCCGTGTCGGGAATGGACGGGCGCGTGCTCGCGGTGAACCCGGCCGCGTGCGCGATCCTGGGGTACACCGAATCGGAGCTGCTGGCGATCGACCTGCAGGCGATCACCCATCCGGATGATCGCCAGGCCGACGTGTCCGGCTTGCAGGACCTGCTGGTCGGCGACACCGAGGCGTTCGCGGTGGAGAAGCGCTTCCTGCGCAAGTCGGGAGAGAGCGTGCGGGTGAGCCAGCACGTCGGCCTGGTCCGCGATGCGGATTCGCGGCCGCATGCGCTGGTGTCGCAGCTTCGCGACATCACCGCGCAGCGGTTGGCGGAACGCCAGAACGATGCCCTGTTCCGGCTGTCGCCGGACATGCTGGCGGTGACATCCCCGGGCATCGACCGGCTAGACCGGGTCAATCCCGCCTGGCAACGCATCCTGGGATGGAGCCCGGGCGAACTCGCCGGCCGACCCTACCTGGATTTCGTCCACCCCGAGGAACGCGAGGCTGCCGCGGCGCTCGGCGTCGAGCTGGCCCGCTGCAACGCCGCGCAGAGCTTCCGCCACCTGTTCCTGTGCAAGAACGGCCTGTACCGCTGCCTGGAATGGGACACGCATTGCAGCGGCGGCTTCCGCTACTGCGTGGTGCGCGATGTCTCCCACCACCAGGCCGCCGACCAGGAATTGCGGCGCACCAACCAGCTGCTGCTCGACAAGGACCGGCAGATGTCGAGCATCGTCGACAACATCGGCGATGGGCTGATCACCTTCGACGCGCTCGGTATCGTCCACTCGTTCAACGCCGCCGCATCGCGCATGTTCGGCTACAGCGCCGAGCAGATCGTCGGCGCCCACGTCGAGCTGCTGATCCCGGAACCCATGCGCGAGGCGCAGGAGGCCGAGATCGAGGCCCACCTGCGCGGCGACGAGGCGCAGCTGGTCGGCAAGGGCAAGGTCGTGGTGCGCGCGTTGCGCAGCGACGGCGAGCTGTTCCTGATCGAGTTGATCGTCAACGCGATCGAGACCGCGCAAGGCGAGCTCTTCATCGCGGTGATGCGCGACGTCACCGAGCGGCGCAAGGCCGAGTTCGCCTTGTTCACCGAATCGGAGCGGCTGCGCGTGACCCTCAACTCGATCGGCGACGCGGTGATCACCACCGACACCGCCGGCCGCGTGACCTACCTCAATCCGGTGGCCGAGAAGATCACCGGCTGGAGCAACGACGAGGCGGCGGGCTTGCCGCTGGAACGGGTGCTGGTGCTGACCGATGAAACCAGCCAGGAACCGGCGCCGAACCCGATCGACCTGGTCCTGCGCGACGGCCGGGAGGCCGGGTTGGTCGAGCATTCGATCCTAGAGCGCCGCGGTGGCGGCCGGTTCGCGATCGAGGACAGCGCGGCGCCGATCCGCAACGTGCGCGACGAGATCATCGGCGTCGTGCTGGTCTTCCACGACGTCACCCAGGCCAAGCTGATCGCCGCCGAGATGACCCACCTGGCCTCGCACGACTCGCTGACCGGGCTCATCAACCGGCGTGGGTTCGAGCAGCGCCTCGACGCGGCGCTCAAGCGCAACGGCAAGCTGCACCACGAGACCGCGGTGCTGTACATGGACCTGGACCAGTTCAAGGTCGTCAACGACAGCTGCGGCCATGCCGCCGGCGACGAGCTGCTGCGGCAATTGGCGGAGGTGTTCCGCAAGCGCCTGCGCAGCGCCGACACGCTGGCGCGGCTGGGCGGCGACGAGTTCGGGATCGTCCTGGAGAACTGCTCGGCCGATGCGGCCCATCGCATCGCCGAAGGCCTGCAGCAGGCCGTCACCCGTTTCCATTTCGTCTGGGAGGAACGTACGTTCCGGGTCGGCGTGAGCATCGGCATGGTGTGGCTGGAGGACGGTTTCAACAGCCGCGACGAGGTGCTGCGGCAGGCCGACGCCGCCTGTTACCTGGCCAAGGACCGCGGCCGCAACCGCATCCACGTCTACCAGTCCGGCGACCGCCACCGCAGCCAGCGCCACGGCGAGATGGGCTGGATCGCGCGCATCCACCAGGCGCTGGAAGAAAACCGCTTCGTGCTGTGCCGGCAGGCCAGCGTGTCGCTCAACGCCGCCAAGACGCCGCACTTCGAGACCCTGCTGCGGATGCTGGAACCGGACGGGCGCCACGTGCCGCCGATGACCTTCATCCCCTCGGCCGAGCGCTACGGGCTGATGCCGGAGATCGACCGCTGGGTGATCAACGCCGCGCTGACCAAGCTGGGCGCCAACCCCGACCACGCGATGTGCTTCATCAACCTGTCCGGCGCGTCGGTGGGCGACGACACGCTGGCCGACTACGTCAGATCCCGGGTCGAGCAGACCGGCGTGTGCGCCGCCGACCTGTGCTTCGAGATCACCGAGACCGCGGCCATCGCCAACCTGTCGCACGCCGAGTCGATGATCCGCGACATCAAGCAGCTGGGCTGCCGGTTCGCGCTCGACGACTTCGGCAGCGGCATGTCGTCCTTCACCTACCTCAAGCACCTGCCGGTGGACTACCTGAAGATCGACGGCACCTTCGTCCGGCACATGGACAAGGACCGGATCGATTGCGCGATGGTCGAGGCGATCAACAACATCGGCCACGTGATGGGGATCGAGACAATCGCCGAGTACGTCGAGAACCAGGCCACCGTGGAGCTGCTGGCCGGCATGGGCGTGGACTACGCGCAGGGGTTCTGGATCGAGAAGCCGCGTCCTTGGGTGTAGTGTGGCCGCGCGCATGGCTCGGGGCTGCCCGTCAAACCCTGGATCCGGGCATCCCAACGCCGCGGATCGCTGAACAGGCGCAAGTCCGATGGGGGCGGGACACGAAAGAACCGGCGCGAGGCCGGTTTTCGTTTGACGCTTCTGCAATTGGTCGGGGAGACAGGATTCGAACCTGCGACCTCTACGTCCCGAACGTAGCGCTCTACCAGGCTGAGCTACACCCCGACAGCAGAGCCGCGAATTTTAGACAGTACCGTGGGGTCGGCGCAAGCGTTTCGTGCGCCGCGGCGGCCGCGATGGGGGGAGGGCGGGGCGGGCCGCTAAACTGTGCCGATTCCCGCTTGCCACATCGCCTTCACTGGAGCCTTGCTTGATCAAGCCGCGTACCCCGCCCGGGGTCATGGAGCTGCTGCCTCCTGACCAGATCGCCTTCCAGCGCATGCTGGACACGATCCGCCGCAATTTCGAGCGTTTCGGCTTCCTGCCGGTGGAAACGCCGGTGATGGAACTGTCCGAGGTCCTGCTGACCAAGTCCGGCGGCGAGACCGAACGCCAGGTGTATTTCGTGCAATCGACCGGCGCACTGGAGAAAAACGCCGAGGGTGCGCCCGAGCTGGCGTTGCGCTTCGATCTGACCGTGCCGCTGGCGCGCTACGTCGCCGAGCACGAGCACGACCTCGCGTTCCCGTTCCGCCGCTACCAGATGCAGCGCGTGTACCGCGGCGAGCGCGCCCAGCGCGGCCGCTTCCGCGAGTTCTACCAGTGCGACATCGACGTGATCGGCAAGGACGCGCTGAGCGTGCGCCACGATGCCGAGTTGCCGGCGGTAATCCACGCCGTGTTCTCGGAACTGGCCATCGGCGCGTTCACCATCCAGCTCAACAACCGCAAGCTGCTGCGCGGCTTCTTCGAGGCGCAGGGGATTGCCGACGGGCAGCTGCAGGCACTGGTGCTGCGCGAGGTCGACAAGCTCGACAAGCGCGGCGAAGACCACGTGCGGGCGACGTTGACGGGCGAGGGCTTCGGCCTGGACGCGGCGGCGGTGGCGACGATCCTGGAGTTCGTCAAGGTGCGTTCGACCTCGCACGCCGATGCGCTGGCACAGCTCGACGCACTGGGCGAGGGCAACCAGGCCCTGCGCGAGGGCGTGGCCGAGCTGCGCGAGGTGCTGGAGCTGGTGCGTGCGCTGGGCGTACCGGAGGGCAACTACGCGCTCAACTTCTCGATCGCGCGTGGCTTGGACTACTACACGGGCACGGTCTACGAGACCACGCTCAATGACTACCCGCAGATCGGCTCGATCTGTTCGGGTGGCCGCTACGAAGACCTAGCCAGCCACTACAGCAAATCGAAACTGCCCGGCGTGGGCATCTCGATCGGCCTGACCCGCCTCTTCTGGCAGCTGCGCGAGGCGGGGCTGATCGCCAGCGCGGGCAGCACGGTGGACGTGCTGGTCACGCAGATGGACGCGCAGACGCTGCCGCATTGCCTGGAGGTCGCCAACGAGCTGCGCCAGGGCGGGTTCAACACCGAGGTGGTGATGGAGTCGTCGAAGCTCGCCAAGCAGTTCAAGTACGCCGACCGCGCTGGCATCCGCTTTGTGGTCGTGCTCGGTGAGAACGAGATCAGCAACGGCACCGTGACCGTCAAGGACCTGCGCCGCGCCGATCAGTTCGAGCTGCCGCGCGCCGAGTTGGTGCGCGCACTGCGCGTCGAGCTGGCGCAGGCCGCCGCCCTGCCGGAGGTGCCGGCATGAAGTTGATCCGCCTCGATGGCCAGTCGCTGACCCGCGCGCAGCTGGTCGCGGTCGCGCACGGCGCGCAGGTCGAGCTCGCCGCCGAGCAGTTGCCGGCGGTCGCGCGCGCGGCCGACTTCCTCGCTGAGCAGGTCCGCCGCGAGGAGCCGATCTATGGTGTCTCGACCGGCTTCGGCAGCAACGCCGACCGCCTGCTCGGCGCGCACCACCTGCGCGACCAGTTGCCCGGCGCCAAGCCCTCGGGCGAGACCCTGCACCAGGAACTGCAGCGCAACCTGATCGTCACCCACGCGGTCTGCGTCGGCGACGCGTTCGCGCCGGGAATCGTGCGTGCGATGCTGTGCATCCGCATCAACACGCTGATGCGCGGCCACTCGGGCATCCGCGTGCAGACCCTGCAGGCGCTGGCGGCAATGCTCAACGCCGGGATCGTGCCGGTCGTGCCGCAGTTGGGCTCGGTCGGGGCGTCGGGAGATCTCGCCCCGCTGTCGCACCTGGCGATCGTGCTGCTCGGCGGCGGCGAGGCGTTCTACCAGGGCGAGCGCCTCGATGGTGGCGAGGCATTGCAGCGCGCCGGACTGGCGCCTGTGACCCTGTCGTACAAGGAAGGCCTGGCGCTCAACAACGGCACCGCGCAGATGCTCGCCTGTGGCGTGCTGGCGCTGTCGAAGCTCGAAAACCTGCTCGACACCGCCGACCTGGCCGCGGCGATGACCATCGATGCGTTCGCCGGGCGCCTGGGCGCATTCGCCGAGGAAGTGCACGCGCTGCGCCCACACCCGGGGCAAGTGCAGGTCGCCGCCAACCTGCGCCGCCTGCTGCACGGGTCGACCCTGTCCGACATTCCCTACCACCTGGTGCCGCGGTTCCGCGCGTGGCAGCCGCACAGCTGGGCCACGCCCGAGGCGCAGGCGCTGCGCTTCGACATCGGCTGGGATTGGGTGCCGTTCTCGCAACGTCACGGCCGCGAGAAGTTCTACACCCGGTTCCGCCCGTTCCGCGGTGGCAAGAAGCACCAGCCGCAGGACAGCTACTCGCTGCGCTGCATCCCGCAGGTGCACGGCGCGGTGCGCGACGCGGTCGCGCAGGCGGCGCGCGTGTTCGAGATCGAACTCAATGCGCTGACCGACAACCCGATCGTGTTTCCGGATGCCAAGGCCGAGCACGTCGAGCAGCAGGTGATCTCCGCGGGCCACTTCCACGGCATGCCGCTGGCGCTGGCGATGAGCTACGTCAAGGCGGCGATCCCGGTGCTGGCCAGCATCTCCGAGCGGCGCCTCAACAAGCTGCTCGACCCCGCCACCAACGACGGCCTGCCAGCGTTCCTGATCGGCAACGAGGATTCCACCGAATCGGGCCACATGATCGTGCAGTACACCGCCGCCGCGATCGTCAACGACTTGGCCAGCCGCGCCATGCCGGCGTCGGTGTACTCGATCCCGACCAGCGCCAACGCCGAGGACCATGTATCGATGGGCGCCAACGAGGCGCGCCACGTGCTGGCGATGGCCGACGACCTGGGCAAAGTGCTGGGGCTGGAGCTGTACACCGCCGCGCAGGCGCTGGACCTGCGCCGCGACATGATCAACGCCGCGCGCAACCTCGCCGACGCCGCCGATGCCGCGGCGCTGGCAGCGAAGGTGCAGGGTGGCCCGGCGGCGGGCGACGGCGAGCATGCCGCGTTCCTGGCCGAAGTCGAGGCGTTGCGGGTTGAGCTGGCGACGGCCGACGAGTTCCACCCCGGCCGCGCCGTGGCCGCGGCGCACGCCGCGATCCGCGCGCAGATCCCGTTCCTCGACCGCGACCGCGCGCTCGACGGCGAGGTCGCCACCGCGGTGCGGTTGGTGCGCGACGGCACCGTGCTGTCGGCGGTGCGGGCAAGCATGTAGGGCGGGTTTTAACCCGCCATCCCGCCGCTGCCCGATCGCGAGGAGCCACAATCTTGGCCCCCACCACGCGGGGTTCCGTGCATGGCGAACCGCGGGTTGAAACCCGCCCTACGCCGACTGCATCGCCGAGGTCCGCACGCAGTCGCGGCCGTCGGCCTTCGCGCGGTAGAGCGCCTCGTCCGCCTGCTGCAGTGCCGCGTCGATGCCGCGTCGCCGCTGGGTATCCACCTGGTGCACGCCGATGCTCGCGGTGATGCGGATCTGCTGGCCGTGGGCATCGCAGGGTTCGTCGCGCAGGTGCAGGCGCAGGTCTTCGGCGACCGCGCTGGCGGCCTTCAGGTCGAGGCCGGCGAGGGCGACGATGAATTCCTCGCCACCGAAGCGGGCCAGCAGCGCGTTGTGCGGCCGCAGTGCCTGGCCCAAGGTGCGCGCGGCCCAGCGCAGGCACTCGTCGCCGGTGAGGTGGCCGAACCGGTCGTTGATCTGCTTGAAGTGGTCCAGGTCGATCATCAGCAGCGACATGGGCCGGTTGCTGTCGCGGGTCTGCATCAGCAGCGGTTCGAACGCGTCGCGGAAGTGGGTGCGGGTGTACAGGCCGGTCAGGCCATCGCGCTGGCTGGATTCGCGCAGCCGGGCGTGGGCGTCGCCGAGCTGGCCCAGGGCGTTGCGCAGTTCCGCGGTGCGCAGCTCGACCTTGTGCTCGAGCTGCTGCTTGGCCTCGCGCACGATGCGTTCGTTTTCGTTGCGCAGGGACGCGTAGCGATAGCCCAGCGCCACCGACAGCAGCAGTATTTCCAGGGCCGAGCCGATCTGCACGCCGTAGGTGGTGATGAAGGTCTTGGGCAGCAGGCCGAACGCGATCGCGGCGAACATGCCGGTGCCGAGCAGGAACATCGACCAGGCCAGCAGGAACAGCCGCGCCGGCTTGTAGCCGCGCGCCATCACCACCACGGCTGCGGCCGCGATCCAGGCGATGGAGATGAACACCGCGGCCGACGCGATCGGCGTCGAGATGCGGTAGGGAAGCTGGGTGGCGGCGATCCCGAGCACGACGAAGAACGCGATCATGCCCAGCCCGACCCGGTCGCCGAGGCGCCAGCGTTCGCGCAATCCCAGGAAGGTGCGTGCGAACTGCTGCATGCCGACCTGGGCCAGGCAGATCGACAATGGCACCGACTTGTCGGCCAGCCAGGGCGAGTCCGGCCACAGGTACTCGAAGCCCAGGCCGTTGAGGGTGAACAGCACCAGGCCAAATGCGGCGATGTGGAACAGGTACCAGAAGTAGCTCGGGTCGCGCAGGGTCAGCCACAGCACCAGGTTGTAGACGAACAGCGCCAGCAGGATTCCGTAGTAGATGCCGATGCCGAACTGCGAATCACGCGAGACCTCGGTGAAGCCCGCTGGCGTGTACAGAGACAGCGGCACCTGCATCGAACTCTGGCTCTGCACCCGCACGTACAGGTCGACCGGCTCGTCGCGCGGCAGCACTAGCCAGAAGTTGGGGTCCCGGTAGTGGATGCTGCGTGCGCCGAAGGGCAAGCTGTCGCCTCCGGCCTGATGGACGACCCGGCCATCGCGGTAGCGCAGGTAGACATCGATCCGGTCGCTCAGCGCGTACTTCTGCACCAGCAGCCAGCGCGGCTCCTGGCGGTTGTGGTTGGTCAGGCGGGTGTGGAACCAGAACGCGCCGGACTGGAAGCCGAAGGCGTCGCTGCCCGAGGGCAGGGGCATGAAGCGGCCCGGTCGCTGCACGATCGCCTGCAGCTCTTCCTTGCCGGTGGTGTCGTGGTAGTAGGACAGGTGCGAAGACAACGCGACGTGCGGGGTGGCGCCCAGTTCCAGTGGCGCCTGCGCGCGGGCCCAGCCGCATATCAGTGCGAGCAGTGCGCCCAGCCAGAAGCCGGCCGGCATTCGCCTCCCTCCCATCGCATCCTCCCTGGGTGGATCTGGAGCTTGCTACCCCTGGTTCCCGGGCAGTGTACGTCAGGCAATTCGCTGTTGAAGCGTCCGGAAGTTGGTGCGGTTCGGGGCGACGCGGGCGGCTGCGGAGTGTAGCGGCCGCCCGTGGCGAGGCCTTCGAGGCCGGCCAAGTCCGATCAAGGGCGCCGCCAAGCGCAGGACAACGCCGCCGCGCCAGGGGTTGACGGGGAGCGTCTCCGCCACTAATGTAATAGCGCATTAGTACATTGGATGGATGACGGATGAAGCGCCGCCCGCTGGAGCCCGAGGACAACGAAGACGCGCTGGCCGAGCTGGCCTCGGCGTTCGCGGGCCTGCGCAACCCGGCACAGGTGCGCGCCTTCCTCGAGGACCTGTGCACCCCGGCCGAGCTGGAGGCGATGACCGATCGCTGGCGGGTGGTGCCGCTGCTGCTCGACGGCATGCCGTACCGCGAGATCCACGACCGCACCCTGGTCAGCGTCACCACCATCGGCCGGGTCGCGCGCACGCTCGACCGCGGCGCCGGTGGCTATGCGGCGGCCATCAAGCGCCGCCCCGCGCGCGCCGGTTGACGCGCGCCCACTTCCTTTCGAGACCCCGCCATGAGTCCCCCCACGTCCGCCACGTCGCGTGATCGCCTGCGCATCGCGATCCAGAAATCCGGGCGCCTGGCCGAACCCGCGCGCGCGCTGTTGGCGTCGTGCGGGCTGAGCTGGCGCGAGAGCCGCGATCGCCTGTTCTGTTACGGCGAAACCCTGCCGATCGACCTGCTGCTGGTGCGCGATGACGACATCCCCGGGCTGATCGCGGACGGCGTCTGCGACTTGGGAATCGTCGGCCGCAACGTGCTCGGCGAGCAGGACGGCGAGCGCCGCAACGGCGGTCGTGAGCCGGCGTTCCGCGAATGGCGCGCGCTGGGCTTCGGCGCCTGCCGGCTGGCCCTGGCGGTGCCCGAGTCGTGGGACTGGCAGGGCGTCTCGCAGCTGGCCGGCAAGCGCATCGCCACCAGCTACCCGGCCTTGCTGTCGCAATGGCTGGCGGAGCAGGGCATCGCCGCCGACGTGGTGCTGCTGTCCGGCTCGGTGGAGATCGCCCCGCGCCTGGGCCAGGCCGACGCGATCTGCGACCTGGTGTCCAGCGGCGCCACGCTGTCGGCCAACCAGCTCAAGCCGGTCGAGACGCTGCTGCAAAGCGAGGCGGTGCTCGCCGGCCCGGCCGCCGAATTCGACGCCGTGCGTGGCGAACTGGCGCAGCTGCTGCTGCGCCGCCTCGATGGCGCGTTGCGCATCCGCCACAGCAAGCTGCTGCTGTTCCAGGCGCCGCGCCGCCTGCTGCCGGCCTTGTTGCCGTTGCTGCCCGACGCCGAGGTGCCCACGGTGATGCAGCTCGACGGCGAGGACGACCTCGCGCTGCAGGCCCTGTGCCACGGCGCGGTGACCTGGCAGCGGCTGGAGGACCTCAAGCGCGCCGGCGCGCGCGGCCTGATGGTGCTGCCGGTCGAGGGCATGCTGGCATGAGGCGCATCGATTGGCGCCAGCTCGATGCCGCGCAGCGCGCCCGGGCGTTGCTCCGTCCCGCCCAGCAGGCCGGAGCCGAAACCGCGACGGCGGTCGCGCGCTTGATCGAGGACGTGCGCGCGCGGGGCGACGCGGCCTTGCGCGAACTCACCGCGCGCTTCGATGGCGCCGAACTGGACGATCTGGTTGTGTCCGCGGCGGAGTTCGCCAGCGCCAGCGCCGCGTTGTCGCCGGCGCTGCGCGACGCGATCGACGAGGCCGCCGCGCGCATCGAACACTTCCACCAGGCAGGCATGGCCGCGCCGTACGCGGTCGACACCGCACCCGGGGTGCGCTGCGAACGCATGCTGCGGCCGATCCGGCGCGTCGGCCTGTACGTGCCGGCCGGTTCCGCGCCGCTGCCATCGACCGCGCTGATGCTGGCGCTGCCCGCCCGCCTGGCCGGCTGCCGCGACGTGGTGCTGTGCACGCCGCCGCGCGCCGACGGCAGCGCCGATCCCGCGGTGTTGCACGCGGCCTCGCGCTGTGGCGTGCGCCGGGTGTTCAAGCTCGGCGGCGTGCAGGCGATCGCGGCGATGGCGTTCGGTACCGACGCCGTGCCCGCCTGCGACAAGCTGTTCGGGCCGGGCAACGCCTACGTCACCGAGGCCAAGCGCCAGGTCGCGATGACCGACGGCGGCGCCGCGATCGACATGCCGGCCGGGCCGTCGGAAGTGCTGGTGATCGCCGATGGTGGTGCCAACCCCGCGTTCGTCGCTGCGGACCTGCTGTCGCAGGCCGAACACGGAGCGGATTCGCAGGTGCTCCTGCTCAGCGACGACGACGCGCTGCTCGATGCGGTGGCTTTGCAGCTCGAACAACAGTTGGCCACGTTGCCCCGCGCCGAGGTCGCACGTCGCGCGCTGCAAGCCTCGTCGCTGGTGCGCGTGGACAGCCTGCAGGAGGCGTTCGCGATCAGCAACGACTACGCCCCCGAGCACCTGATCCTGGCCCTGCGCGACGCGCGCGCGTGGTTGCCGCAGGTGCAGGCGGCCGGCTCGGTGTTCCTCGGCGACTGGGCACCCGAGGCGCTGGGCGACTACTGCAGCGGCACCAACCACGTATTGCCGACCGGCGGCGCCGCGCGCTTCTGCGGCGGCCTGAGCGTGGCCAGTTTCCAGGTCGCGATCACCGTGCAGGAAGTGCAGCCGCACGGCCTGGCGGCAATCGGCCCGTGCGCGGTTGAGCTGGCGAGCGCCGAAGGCCTGGACGCGCACCGGCTTGCCGTCGCGCTGCGCCTGCAGGAGCTGGCCGCATGAATCCGTCCATCGACCTGGTGCGCGCAGACCTGCGCGATTTCGCTGGCTACCGCTCCGCGCGCAGCGAGCAGCTTGACGGCCGCGTATGGCTCAATGCCAACGAGTCGCCGTGGTCGAACCTGGCCGACCCGGATGAGTCGCTGCGCCGCTACCCCGAGCCGCAGCCGCCGGCCTTGCGCGCGGCGCTGGCGGGCCTGTACGGCTGCGAACCGGCACAGCTGCTGGCCGGGCGTGGCAGCGACGAGGGCATCGACCTGCTGGTGCGTGCGACCTGCCGCCCGGGTGCGGACGCGATCGTGGTCACCCCGCCGACGTTCGGCATGTACGCGGTCGCTGCGCGCCTGCACGGCACGCGTGTGGTCGAGGTGCCGTTGATCGATCGCGAAAGCGGGTTCGAGTGCGACTTCGGTACGGTGGCAACCGCGGCGCTGGCCAGTGCCGCGCGGCTGGTGTTCCTGTGCTCGCCGGGCAACCCGTCGGGGACGTTGCTGCCACTTGACCGCATCTCGCGGCTCTCGCGCGAGCTCGAAGGTCGCGCGCTGATGGTCGTCGACGAGGCCTACATCGAGTACGCGGACGCGCCCTCGGCAGTCTCGCTGCTCGCGACGCACGCGAACATCGTGGTGCTGCGCACGCTGTCCAAGGCGCACGCGCTGGCCGCGGCGCGGATCGGCAGCGTGATCGCCGATCCGGCCCTGATCGCGGTGCTGCAGCGCTGCCAGGCGCCGTACCCGCTGGCTGCGCCCTGCGTGGAGCGGGCAACTCGCGCGTTGGCGCCCGCTTGCCGTGCCGCCACGCAGGCGCGCATCGCCAACGTGCGGAACGAGCGCGAGCTGCTCATCGCGGGCCTGCGCGCCGCGCCCGGCGTGATGCGTGCGTACCCGTCGCGGGCCAACTTCGTGCTCGCGCGTTTCGCGGCTCCGCAGGCCGCATTCGAGCGCCTGCTCGCGCAGGGCATCGTGGTGCGCGACATGCGCGCGGCAGCGGGGCTCGGCAATGCCTTGCGCATCACCATCGGTACGCCGGAACAGAACGCGGCCGTCATCGGACTGCTCGGTGAGACAGCGATGGCCGCCCTTCCACCAGACACAGTGCAGGCATGAATACGTTGACACCGATCCTGTTCGTCGATCGCGATGGCACGCTGATCGAGGAGCCCGCCGACTTCCAGATCGACAGCTTCGCGAAGCTGCGTTTCGTCGCCGGCGTGATCCCGGCGCTGCTGCGCCTGCGCGACGCCGGCTACCAGTTCGTGATGGTGACCAACCAGGACGGCCTGGGCAGCGACGCGTACCCGCAGGCCGACTTCGACGGCCCGCAGCAGCTGATGCTGCAGGTGTTCGAAAGCCAGGGCATCCGCTTCCGCGACGTGCTGATCGACATCAGCCGGCCGGCGGACAACCAGCCCACCCGCAAGCCCGGCATCGGCCTGGCGCTGCCGTACCTCAAGGACCCCGGCATCGACTGGCTGCGATCGGCGATGGTCGGTGACCGCGACAGCGACAACGGTTTCGCGCACAGCCTGGGGATCCGCGCGTTCCAGCTGCGCACGCCGCAGTTCGGCGGGCAGTGGGATTGGCCGGGCATCGCCCACGAACTGGCCGAAGCGCCGCGCACCGCCACGGTGCGACGCGATACCCGGGAGACCCGCATCGAGGCCAGCGTCGACCTCGACCGCGCCGCGGAGCCGCAGGTGTCGACCGGATTGGGGTTCTTCGACCACATGCTCGAGCAACTCGGCCAGCACGGCGGTTTCTCGCTGCAGCTGCGCTGCGATGGCGACCTGCACATCGACGAGCACCACACCGTCGAGGACAGCGCGCTCGTGCTCGGCCAGGCCCTGCGCGAAGCGCTGGGCGACAAGCGCGGCATCGGCCGCTACGGATTCACCCTGCCGATGGACGAGGCCCTGGCCAGCGCGGCGCTGGATTTCTCCGGGCGTCCGTACTTCGTCTTCGAAGGCGCGTTCCAGCGCGAACGCGTTGGCGACCTGCCGACCGAACTGGTCGCGCACTTTTTCCGTTCCTTGTGCCAGGCCGCCGGCCTCAACCTCAACCTCAAGGTCGAGGGCGACAACGACCACCACAAGGTCGAGGCCTGCTTCAAGGTGGTCGCCCGCGCGCTGCGCCAGGCAATCCGCCGCGAAGGCAGCCAGCTGCCCAGCACCAAGGGCCTGCTCTGATGGATCAGCGCTTGATGGACGTGCCGTGAGCGGGTGGTGGCGATGAACGTGGTGCTGGTCGATTCGGGTGGCGCCAACATCGGGTCGGTGCGCTATGCGCTGCAGCGGCTCGGCGTCGAGGCGCAGCTGACCGCGCACGCCGACGCGATCGTGCGCGCCGACCGGGTGATCCTGCCCGGCGTCGGCGCGGCCGGACCGGGCATGGCGCGCCTGCGCGAACTGGGACTGGTAGACACCTTGCGCAGTCTGCAGCAACCCCTGCTCGGCATCTGCCTGGGCATGCAACTGCTGTATGACTCCTCGGAGGAAGGCGAGGTCGAGTGCCTCCGTCTTTTGCCCGGGCGGGTGCGCAAGCTGGTGGCCGGCGCCAGCGCCGTTGCGGAGCCGCGTCTGCTCGGCTGCGAGAACGTCACCGCTGCAGAGAATCCCGAATGCACTGCAGCCCACCACGCGGTGCGCGTCCCGCACATGGGCTGGAACCGGCTGCGGGTCTGCGCCGAGGAACCGCTGCTGGCCGGCATCCGCGACGGCGCGCAGGCCTACTTCGTGCACAGCTACGCCGCCCCGGTCACCGCCGACACCCTCGCCAGCTGTGTGCATGGCGACCCGTTCGCCGCCGTGGTCCGCCGCGGGCGTTGCCACGGCGCGCAGTTCCATCCCGAACGTTCCGCGGCGGTGGGCGCGCGCCTGTTGCAGAACTTCCTGTCGGATGCAGTCGCATGAACGGCTACACCCTGTATCCCGCGATCGACGTGCGCGATGGCCGGGTGGTGCGCCTGCGCCAGGGCGACTACGCCCGCGAGACGCGCTATCCCGATGACCCGCTGGCGGTCGCGCAGCGTTATGCCGCCGCCGGCGCGCGCTGGCTCCACCTCGTCGATCTGGACGCGGCGCGCAGCGGTGGCTACACGCTGGCGCCGCTGCTGGCATCGATCAAGGCCAGCACCGCGCTGCAGGTGCAGACCGGCGGTGGGGTGCGCAGCCGGGCCGATGTCGACGCCATGCTGGCCGCGGGTGCGGACCGGGTCGTGGTCGGATCGCTCGCGGTGCGCGAGCCGGCGCGTGTGGGGGAATGGCTGCAATGCTTCGGCGCGCAGCGCTTGACCGTCGCGCTGGACGCACGCGCTGACGATGAGGGGCGCTGGTGGCTGCCGACCGCAGGCTGGACCCTGGCCAGCGGGGTCGAACTCGATGCCCTGGTCGCGCATTACGCCGACGCCGGGTTGCATCACCTGCTGAGCACCGACATCGACCGCGACGGCATGCTCGCCGGGCCGAATCTCGCGCTGTACCGCCGCATCCATGCGCTTGCGCCGCAGCTGGCACTGCAGGCATCGGGCGGGGTGCGCGACCTCGCCGACATCGACGCCGCCCGCGAGGCCGGTTGCGCCGGCGTAGTGTTGGGAAAAAGCCTGCTCGACGGACGCTTCGAGTTGGCCGCCGCGCTGCCCGCGGAGCGACCATGCTGAGTCGCCGCATCATCCCCTGCCTCGACGTGCGCGATGGCCGGGTGGTCAAGGGCGTGCGCTTCCGCGACCACGTCGACATGGGCGACATCGTCGAGCTGGCGTTGCGTTACCGCGACGACGGCGCCGACGAGTTGGTGTTCTACGACATCACCGCCAGCCCGCAAGGTCGCAGCGTCGACAACGGCTGGGTCGAGCGCGTCGCGCGCGCGATCGATATCCCGTTCTGCGTGGCCGGTGGCATCCGCAGCGTCGCCGATGCGCGCGCGGTCCTGTACGCCGGCGCCGACAAGGTGTCGGTCAACACCCCGGCACTGGAACACCCGGCGTTGATCGCCGAGCTGGCCGCGGCATTCGGCGTGCAATGCGTGGTCGTGGGGATCGACAGCCTGCGCGACGCCGATGGCCAGTGGCGCGTGCGCCAGTACACCGGCGACCCATCGCGGACCCAGGCGCTGGCGCGGCGCACGCTCGATTGGGTGGTCGAGGCGCAATCGCTGGGTGCCGGCGAGATCGTGCTGAACTGCATGGGCAGCGACGGGGTGCGAACGGGCTACGACGTGGAGCAGCTTTGCCAGGTGCGCGCGGTGTGTGACGTGCCGCTGGTGGCGTCCGGTGGCGCAGGCACGGCCGAGCATTTCGCGGAAGTCTTCCGCCAGGCCGATGTCGACGGCGCACTCGCCGCCAGCGTGTTTCATTCGGGCGCGATCGCGATTCCCGAACTCAAGCGTGTCCTGCGCGGGAAGGGCATCGAGGTGCGGGATGTGGACTGACATGGACATCGGCGATTTCGCATCCACGCGCTGCGACGCCCTCGCCTGGGACAAGCAGGGCGGCTTGCTGCCCGCGGTGGTCCAGGACGCCGACACCCTGCGCGTGCTGATGCTCGGTTACATGGACCGGGCCGCGCTGCAGGCGACCCTGGCCACGCGACGGGTGACCTTCTTCAGCCGCAGCCGGCAGCGGCTGTGGACCAAGGGCGAGAGCTCGGGGCATTTCCTCGACCTGGTCGCGATCGAAGCCGACTGCGACCACGACACCCTGCTGCTGCAGGCGCGGCCGCAAGGCCCGACCTGCCACCTCGGCCGCGCCAGCTGTTTCGAACACGCGCCCGGCGATTTCCTCGCCGAGCTCGACGCACTGGTCGCGCGGCGCGAGCGCGAGCGCCCGGAAGGCAGCTACACGACCGCGCTGTTCGCCGGAGGCTTGCGCGGCATCGCGCAGAAGGTCGGCGAGGAGGGCGTCGAGACCGCGCTCGCCGCGGTGGTACAGGACGACGCGGCGTTGTGCGGCGAAGCAGCCGACCTGCTGTTCCACCTGCAGGTGCTGCTGCGCGCGCGCGGCTTGTCGTTGCAGGACGTGGTGACGGTGTTGCGCGAGCGGCATCGCGGGGTGGCTTCCCGCGCCGACGGCTGACACCGGCGCAGGGCGGTAGTCGCGAAACCCCGGTTTCGCCGGTTTCGTCCGGCTCGCATAATCGACCGACTCCAGGAGGTCGCATGCGCCCACTCGTTCTCGTCGCCCTGTCGCTGCTGAGCCTGTCTGCCTGGGCACAACCGCCACCGTGCGACAGCGGCAGCGTGTTCGAGGACCGCAACGGCAACGCCCGGCGCGACCACGGCGAACCGGGCGTGCTCGGGGTGCGCGTGTCCGACGGCGTCGAGATCGTAACCAGCGATGCGCAGGGCCGCTACACGCTGCCGGCGGTCGATGGCCGCACCGCGTTCGTCATCAAGCCGCCGGGTTACACGCTGCCGGTGCGCGCGAACGGGATGCCCGACTACTGGCACAACCTGCGCACCGCGCCCGGCCCGGCGCTGAAGTACGGCGGCATTCCCGTCGCCGTGCCGGCGTGCCGCGATTTCGCGCTGCGACGCGCCACGCCCTCGCCCAACCGCCAGGCCGCACTGAGCGTGCTGCTGTTCGCCGACCCGCAGCCCAAGTCGATGGCGGACGTGGGCTACTACGAGCGCGACATCATCGCCTCGGCGATGCAGGAAGGCGCCATCGACATGGGGCACGGCTTCGGCAAGTTCCATTTCCTCGGAGGCGCGGCGGACTTGGGCCTGAGCCTGGGCGACATCGTCCACGACGACCTCGCGTTGTATCCGGCCTTGAACGCGGCGACCGCCAAGCTCGGCGTGCCGTGGCTGCACGTCGCCGGCAACCACGACCTCGACTTCGACGCGACGCGCGACGAGGACTCGCTGCTGACGTTCCGCCACCACTACGGCCCGGACACCTTCGCCTGGGAGGAACCCGAGGCCACGTTCATCGTGCTCGACGACGTCGTCTACCTGCCTGGGCCATCCCCGGACATGATCGGTGGGCTGCGCGAAGCGCAGTTCGCCTTCCTCGAACGCTACCTGCCCACGGTTCCGAAGGAGCGATTGCTGGTGATCGGCGTGCACGTGCCGTTCTTCGACACCGCGCCGGACCGCGAGACGTTCCGCAAGGCCGACCGCGCGCGTCTGTTTGCGCTGTTGCGTCCGTTCCCGCATGTCCTGCTGCTCAGCGGCCACGCCCATACCCAGCGCCACGTCTTCCACGGTGCGGCCAGCGGCTGGCATGGCGCTAACCCGCTGCACGAGTACAACGTCGGCGCGGCGAGTGGCGCCTTCTGGTCCGGCGCCAAGGACGCCGCCGGCATTCCCGATGCGCGCATGAGCGACGGTACCCCGAACGGCTACGCGCGCTTGCGGGTCGAGGCGGGTGGCCGTTACCGGCTGAGCTGGCATCCGGCCCGCCTCGATGCGAGCGACGCCGCCCGCACCGCGGCGATGTCGCTGCACGCGCCCAAGGTGTTGCGCCGCGGCGCGTACCCGGCATTCGGCGTGTACGCGAATGTGTACATGGGCCGCGACGACAGCCGCGTCGAATTCCGCGTCGACGAGGGGCCCTGGCAGCCGATGGTTCGGGTCGAACGCCCCGATCCCGGCCTGCTCGCCGAGAACATGCGCGACGACCAGGCCGAGCGGCTGCGCGGCTACGACCGTTCGCCCGAGGCCGGCCGTTCGCGCCACCTGTGGCGCGGCGTGCTGCCCACCGATCTGGCGCTCGGCGAACACCGCATCGAGGTGCGCGCCTTCGACGCCTGGCATGGCGAACAGCGCGCGCGCACCCGCTATCGGCTCGACGACGCCAAGGAGTGAACGCATGCCTGTCACCCTGCCCAGCGACTTGCCGATCGAGCTGTTCGCCACTTCGGCGGCGTGGCAGAAGTGGCTGGCCGCGCACCCGGACGCGCCTGGCGTGTGGCTGAAGATCGCCAAGAAGAACACCACTGGTCATAACCAGGCGGTGACTTCGGTGAGTTACGCCGACGCGCTCGACGTAGCGCTTTGCCACGGCTGGATCGACGGCCTCAAGCGCAGCTGCGACGCGCAGTACTTCCTGCAGCGCTTCACGCCGCGGCGGCCGCGCAGCCTGTGGTCGAAGATCAACGTCGCCAAGGTGGAGCAGTTGCTCGTCGCCGGACGCATGGCGGAGGCCGGCCTGCGCGAAGTCGAGGCGGCCAAGGCGGACGGGCGTTGGCAGGCTGCGTATGACAGCGCCAGCAACATGGAGGTGCCACTTGAACTGGCCTCGGCGCTGGCGAAGAATGCCAAGGCGCGCAAGTGCTTCGAGCAGCTCGACAAGGTCAATCGCTATGCGTTCTGCTGGCGCGTGCAGACCGCGAAGAAGCCGGAAACCCGGCAGGCGCGCGTCGAGAAGTTCATCGCGATGCTCGCGCGCGGCGATAAGATCCACGCCCCGTAGGGCGGGTTTCAACCCGCCGATTCGGCCGATGAGTTGACGCTACAGGTGGACGGCGGGTTGAAACCCGCCCTACGCGGCAATCTGGGCGAACGATTCGACCCGGGCATGCCCGTGCGTGGCATCGCCGTGGCGTGGTTGCGGGTAATCGTCGCGGCGGTCGACCAGCACCGTCTGCAGGCCCGCTTCGCGCGCGGCGTCGAGCTCGGCGACGATATCCGACAGGAACAGCGCGTCGCCGGGCGCCTGTCCGATCGCCTCGGCGATCCGTCGGTAGCTGTCGGCCTCGCGCTTGCCGCCGACCTCGGTGTCGAACCAGCCCGAGAACAGCCCGGTCAGGTCGCCGGCATCGCTGTGGCCGAAGAACAGCCGCTGCGCCGGCACGCTTCCCGAGGAATACACGTACAACGGCAGCCCCGCGTCGTGCCACTGCCGCAACGCCGGCGCGGCGTCGGGGTAGATGTGCGCGGTGAAATCGGCGTTGCGGTAGCCGTCGGCCCAGATCATGCCCTGCAGCGCCTTGAGCGCGGTGTGCTTGCGGTCCTCGTCGATCCAGCCCTGCAGCACCTCGACGATCATCGTGTCGTCGCAGAGGCCGCCGTTCTCGGCGGCGACTGCATCGAGCCACTTGCGCACCGCCGGCTCGCGGCCGCGCGCGGCGACGAAGCCGGGCAGGGCGCGCCGCGCGTACGGGAACAGCTCGTCCTTGACGAACGAGATGCTGCTGGTGGTGCCTTCGATGTCGGTGAGGATCGCCTTGACCGTCGACATGCGCATCAGCCCGCCTGGCCCTTCTCGTAGCGCGGGAATCGCTTCGACAGGTCGGTGCCGGTGAAATGGCCGACCCAGCCATCCGGCTCGGTGAAGAAGCGGATCGCCACGAAGCTCGGTTCGGGGCCCATGTCGAACCAGTGCAGGGTGCTGTCGGGCACCGCGATCAGGTCGCCCTGCTCGCACTTGATCTCGTAGACGTCGTGGTCGACATGCAGGGTGAACAGCCCCGAGCCGGCGACGAAGAAACGCACTTCGTCCTCCTTGTGGTAATGCTCGTCGAGGAACTTGCCGCGCATCGCCTCGCGCTCCGGGTGGTCGGGCGCGATGCTGACCACGTCGACGGTCTTGAAGCCGCGCTCGGCGACCAGCCGCTCGATGTCGGAGCGGTACGCATCGAGGATGATGTCGGGCGCGTCGCCGGGCTGGATCGGCGCGCCGGCCTGCCATTGCTCGAAACCCACGCCGATCTTGGCCAGTTCGCTGGCGATCCGTGCGTGGTCGTCGGTGCTGAAACGCGGGGTGGTGGTTTCGTCCTCGCTGAAAATCCGCAAGCGGCTCATCGACGCAGTCTCCTCAATTCCAGTTCGCAGCCCAGCAGGAACTCGAACGCCTCCAGGTGGCGGCGCGCCTCGGGCATGTCGCGTCCCCAGGCGTACAGGCCGTGGCCGTCGATCAGGTAGCCCCACATGCAGCGGCGATCGAGCAAGGCATCGACCTGCGCGGCCAGCGTGTGCATGTCCTGGGTGTTGGGCAGCACCGGCAGTTCGACGGTGGTGTCATGGGTAGTGTTGCCGGCGAACGCCTTGAGCAGTTCGTAGCCTTCCAGGTGAACGTGGCCGGCGCCGGCATACAGGCGCGAAGCGACGGTCTGGGTCTGCGAATGGGTGTGCAACACGCAGCCGATCTCGGCGAAGCGCTTGTACAGCTGGGTGTGCAGCAGGGTCTCGGCGGAGGACTGGAGGTCGGTCGCGACCGGGTTGCCGTCCAGGTCGACGACCATGATGTCGTTCGCGACCAGCCGGCCCTTGTCGCGCCCGGAAACGGTGATGGCGGCGTACCGGTCGTCGATGCGCCGCGAGAAATTGCTGCTGGTCGCCGGGGTCCAGCCGCGCGCGGCCAGTTCGGTGACGTTGGCGATCAGCTCGCCGGCGCACTGGGCCAGCGCTTGCGGATCGTAGGGCAGGGACGCGGCGGTATTCATCGGCCGAGTTTACAAACAATGCTGGCAAACAAAAACGGCGCGGTTGCCCGCGCCGCTTTTGTTATCCGATGGTACAGACCCGATCAGGGGCCAAGGTCGGGACCTTCGTGGAAGCTGGGAGCCGGCTCGAGCTTCGGGCCGCCGTGCACCGGGGCGTTGCCCGGGGCGAGGTGGCTGCTGCGACGCGCGAACAGGAAGTACACGATCAGGCCCACGACGGCCCAGATCGAGAAGTACTTGATGGTCGGGTTCCAGCCCAGGCTGAAGAACAGCAGCAGGCAGCCGGCCATCGCCAGCGGGCCGACCACCCAGATCAGCGGCGTCCGGAACGGACGCTTGCGGCCCGGCTCGACCACGCGCAGGGCCATCACGCCGACGGCGACCATGAAGAACGCGAACAGCGTGCCCGAATTGGAGATGTCGGCCAGCGCGCCGACCGGGAACATCGCCGCGAACAACGACACGAACACGCCGGTGATGATGGTGATCACGTGCGGGGTGTGGAACTTCGGGTGCACCTTCGAGAACGCGCTCGGCATCAGGCCGTCGCGCGCCATCGTGAACAGGATGCGGGTCTGGCCGAACATCATCATCAGCACCACCGACGGCAGCGCGATGATGGCCGCGGCCGCCACCCAGTTACCGACGTTCGGGAAACCAATCTCGCGCAGCACGAACGCCAGCGGCTCCTTGGACTGCGACAGCGCACCGCCGGGCTGCGCACCGACCGCGCCGGTGGCCGCGTACGCGACCAGCAGGTAGAAGATCGTGCAGATGCCCAGCGAAGCCAGCAGGCCGATCGGGATGTTGCGGTTCGGGTTCTTGGTCTCTTCCGCGGCGGTCGACACGGCGTCAAAGCCGACGTACGCGAAGAAGATCGACGCCGCCGCGCCCAGTGCACCGACGCCCGACAACGGCGTGCCCCAGCCGTTGGGCAGCATCGGCTCGAAGTTGGCCGCCTGCACCGCCGGGAAGGCGAGCGCGATGAACACGGTCAGCGCGAGGATCTTCACGATCACCAGCACCGCGGTGAACTTGGCGCTCTTGGAGGTGCCGATCACCAGCATGAAGGTCACGAACAGCGAGATCAGGAACGCCAGCAGGTTGAAGCCACCGGCGGCGGTGGTGCCATCGGCGAGGGTGATGGTGTCCGCCGGGCCGGCGGTCAGGCTCAACGGCAGCGCCAGGCTGCCTTGCGCGACCATGCCCCACAGGTCGGTATTGGCGAGCCAGCCGTTGACGTAGCCCGACCAGCCGACCGCGACCGCGCCTGCGGCCACCGCGTATTCCAGGATCAGGGCCCAGCCGACCATCCAGGCGATGATTTCGCCGAGGATCGCGTACGAGTAGGTGTAGGCGGAGCCGGAGACCGGCACCATCGAGGCGATCTCGGCGTAGATCAGCGCGGTCAGCGCGCAGACCACCGCGGCGATGATGAACGAGTACATCATGCCCGGGCCGGCCTTCTGCGCCGCGACCGAGGTCAGGACGAAGATGCCGGTGCCGATCACGGCGCCGATGCCGAGGATGGTGAGGTCGAACGCGCCGAGTTGGCGCTTGAGGGACCGCTTCTCGGCGGTTTCCAGAATCAGGTCTAGTGGCTTCTTGCGTTGAAACAGCATCGCGTGATTCCCCAATGGCGAAGTGCGGGCGACGGCAGGCAATGCCCGTCGAACCGGGCGACCTTACCGCGCCCGCTCACGCCGGTACAAGCACCGCCGGGCGGCACCACGCGATAATCGGTGGCCCTCGGACATTGACGCACTGCAGCATGGATCGGATCCCCGCGAACTCACAGGCCTTGTTACCGGCATTGGCCGACTACCGTCGTCGTTGGCCCGCCGAGACTGCAGTCGTCGACGCATTTGCGGAACTGCTCGCTGATGCGCAAGACCCTTTCGTGCGGGAACGGCTCACAGGCCATTTCACCGGCTCGGCATGGCTGGTCGATCGCGGCGGCAAGCGGGTGCTGCTGACCCACCACCGCAAGCTCGACCGCTGGCTGCAGCTGGGCGGCCACGCCGACGGCGACCGCGACCTGGCGCAGGTCGCGTTGCGCGAGGCGCAGGAAGAATCGGGCCTGCCCGGCTTGGCGGTGCAGGGGTCGCTGTTCGACCTGGATCGCCACTGGATCCCCGAGCGGCGCGAGGTGCCTGGGCACTGGCACTACGACGCGCGCTACGTCGTGCAGGCGGGCGAGCACGAAGGCTACGTGGTGGGCGATGAGTCGCACGACCTGGCGTGGCGCGACATCGGCGAGATCGCGAACGATCCTGCAGCCGACGCGTCGCTGCGGCGAATGGCGGACAAGTGGCTGGCACGGCGCGCAGGCGTTTGATCGCGGTCGCCTCGGCGTTGGATCGAAGCCGGCGCCGGCACGCTTAATCCAGCGCGGTCTTGATCCCGCGGCGCGCGCGGCGCGCCCGCCACGCGTCGAGGCGCGCCATCGCGCCGGTCGCGCTCAAGCCGTGCAGCAGGATCGACAACAGCACCACCAAGGTGACGATCGCCCACAGCCGAGGGTGGTCGTCGAAGTCGCCGTGGTTGAACGCGAAGGCGAGGTAGTAGAACGAGCCCATGCCGCGGATGCCGAACACGCTGACCGCCCAGCGTTCGCGCGCTGGCAGCCGGCTTCGCGCGAGTGCGACCCAGCCCGCCAGCGGCCGCACCAGCAGCACGAAAGCCAGGGCGAACGCCAGGTCCAGCGGTCGCAACGCAGACAGCACGCCGCCGGCAACGGCACCGCCGAGCAGGATCAACAGCACCGCGGTCAGCAGCCGTTCGCATTGCTCGGCGAACAGGTTGAGGGTGCCGTGGTATTCGTGGCTGCGCTCGTGCTGGCGGACCACCAGCGCGGCGACGAACACCGCCAGGAAGCCGTAGCTGTGGCACAGCTCGGCCACCCCGTAGACCACCAGCGTGATCGCCAGCGCGGCCAGCCCGTCGCTGGTGCGCGCCAGGGTCATGTCGGCCGAGCGGAAGATCAGGTGCATCAGGCCGTAGCCGAGCACGTAGCCGATGGCGACGCCGGCGCCGACGCGCCAGCCGACGTCGAGCCACAACCAGCGGGTGAACCAGCCCGACTCGGCGTCGCCAGCGAGCCACGCCGCCAGCGCGATCGCCAGCCACACGAACGGGAACGCGAGGCCGTCGTTGAGCCCGGCCTCGGAGGTCAGGGTGACACGCACGGGGTCTTCGCCGCCTTCGCCCGGGCCCCCGACCAGCACGTCCGACGCCAGCACCGGATCGGTCGGCGCCAGCACCGCGCCGAGCAGCACCGCCGACGCCAGGCCCAGGCCGAGCAGCTGCTGGCCGAGCCAGGCCGCGGTCAGGATGCACAGCGGCATCGCGATCGCGAGCAAGCGCCAGGTCGCGCTCCAGCGCCGCCAGCCGAACGCGGTGTCGATCCGCAGCCCGGCGCCGACCAGCGCCACCAGCACCACCAGTTCGGTGAGCCGCTCGGTGACCAGGCCGTACTCGATCGGGTCCGGATCGGGCAGCTGCAGCGGCAGCGCGTACAGCACCGCGCCGAGCACGACGTAGATGATCGGGAACGTCAGCGGGTGCCGCTTGAGCAGGTGCGGCAACCAGGTCGCGCCGATCAGCGCCAGCCCGACCAGCGCCAGCAGCAGCTTGTAGGCGTCGGGGTAGAGCACGGCGTAGGTCGGCAGGGCGGGCATCATGGCGCCGGCCAGTGTCCGGGCCGCGGCGTGAATGCCGTGGCACAGCGAAGGTGCGGTTGGAGCGACTGTAGTTCCAATCGCGCCGTCGTCATTCCTGCGTTCGCAGGAATGACGGGCAAAAACAAACGCAGTCCGGTCGAAGCGCTTTACTCAGTCCGCGCGGCCGGCGAACTCGCCGGTGACCGTGTTGACCAGCACGCGTTCGCCGGTGCCGATGTACTCCGGCACCATGATCTCCAGCCCGGTCGACAGCTTGGCCGGCTTCGGGCGCTTGGTCGCGGTGCCGCCCTTGAGCTCCGGCGGCGTCTCGATCACCTCCAGCGTCACGCTGGCCGGCAGCTGCAGCGCGACGGCCTGGTCGTCGATGATCTGCACGTAGCAGCCGCTCAGGTCGTCGACGATGTAACCGGCCGCATCGCCGACCACGTCGGCATCGAGCGTGTACGGGGTGAAGTCCTCGTCGTCGAGGAACACGAACGCGTCGCCGTCCTTGTACGAATAGGTGGCCTGGCGGCGGCTGAGCTCGACTTCCTTGAGTTCGTCGTCGCCACCGACGCTGAGGTCGAACTTGGTGCCGCCGGGCACCGAGTACATGGTGAAGCGGAACTTGACGTTGCCGCCACGGCCCTGCGGCGAACTGCGCTCGATGTCGCGCACCTGGTAGACGGTGTTGTTGTGCTCGATCACGTTACCTTTCTTGACGTCGTAGGCTTTCATTTGTCTGGGCCGGAAATTAGGAGTCGGGAGTTCGGAATCGGACGAACTGCAGGGCGGGCCCTGGCCCGCCATTTCGATCGTTGCCGATTGCGATGGAACGATGGCGATGGCGATGGCGATGGCGGGCCGGGGCCCGCCCTACCGCTACTTCGGCGCCAATCGCGTGGCGCCGTCGAGGCGGATGGTCTCGCCGTTGAGGTAGGTGTTGCCCAGGATGTACGCGACCAGGTCGGCGAACTCGGCCGGCTGCCCCAACCGAGACGGGAACGGGATCGACGCGCTCAGCGACTGCTGCACCGAGTCGGGCATGCCGTCGACCATCGGCGTCCAGAAGATCCCCGGTGCCACCGTCATCACCCGGATGCCGAAGCGCGCCAGTTCGCGCGCCATCGGCAGGGTCATGCCGACCACGCCACCCTTGCTGGCCGAGTACGCGGCCTGGCCGATCTGGCCCTCGTACGCGGCGACCGAGGCGGTGTTGACGATCACGCCGCGCTCGCCATCCACCCCGGGCTCGTTGTGCTGCATCAGTTCGGCCGCGGCCTTGGCGACGTTGAAGCTGCCGACCAGGTTGACCATCACCGTGCTCTGGAACTGGGACAGCGGCATCGCGCCATCCTTGCCGAGCACGCGGCCGGCGCCGAGGATGCCGGCGCAGTTGATCGCGACGTTCAAGCCGCCCAGGAAGGCCTGCGCCGCGGCGACGTTGGCGACCACGCCGGCCTCGTCGCTGACGTCGGTCTTGAAGTAGCGCGCGTTGCCTTCGCCGAGCGCGGCGACCGCGGCCGCACCCTTGTCGTCGTTGACGTCGAACAGCGCGACCTTGCCGCCGTGGGCGACGAGGTGCTGGGCGACCGCCAGGCCGAGGCCGGAAACGCCGCCGGTGATGACGGCGCGGGTGTCGGAAAGCTGCATGGGGAGTCCTGCGGGCGGAAAGGCGCGATTTTACGTTCTTCCTTATCCCGTCGGGAGAAGGTGCCCGCAGGGCGGACGCCCCGAAGGAAGCACCCTTGGGGTGTGAGGATTCGGTTTCGAGTGGATGTCCCCGCTCGCGCCGAACCCTCTCCCCAACCCCTCTCCCGGCGGGAGAGGGGCTCAGAGATCCAGCAGGTAGAACGTGTTGCAGCCGCCGTGGCCGGTATCGCCCAGAGGCGAGGCCAAGCGCACGAAGCCGCTGCGTTCGTACAGCCGGATCGCCGCATCCATGCCGCACAGCGTTTCCAGGTAGCAGCGGGTGAAGCCGAGCGTTCGCGCGGCCTCGAGGCAGCGCGCGATCATCGCCGCGCCCGCGCCCAGCCCGCGTGCCTCGGGCAGGAAGTACATCTTGCGTAGCTCGCAGGTGCCGGAGTCGCCGTGCGCCAGCGGCGCGACGCCGCCGCCACCGAGCACCACGCCCGCGCGCTCGACCACGAAGTACGCGCTGCGCGGCTGCGAGTAGGCACGGTGCATCCAGTCGACTTCGGGGTCGTTGATCGCGAAGCCATCGCCGACCGCACCGAATTCGGGCATCACCGCGCGGATCACCGCCGCCACCGCGGCGTCGTCGCGCGCCTCGATCGGGCGGATGGCGAACGCGCCGGCCGCGCGTGGCAGCGGGTCGCGGGCGGGAGTCGTGGTCATGGCGTGATCGTGGCCGCCCGGCGGTAGCGTTGTTCGAGTTCCGCGGGCAGCAGCCCGGGCGCAAACAGGAAGCCCTGGCCGATGGTGACGCCCAAGTCGAGCAGGAAATCGCGCTGCCGTTGCGTTTCGACGCCCTCGGCAACCATGCCCAGGCCGAGGCTGCGCGCGATCCCGACCACCGCCTGGCACACCGCGACGTCGGAATGGTTGTCCGGCACGCCCTGCACGAACAGCTGGCTGAGCTTGAGGCCGTGGATCGGCAGCCGGCGCAGGTAGTTGAGCGCGCTATAGCCCTCGCCGAAGTCGTCGATGGTCAGCATCACGCCCATGTCGCGCAGCTCGGCGAACGTGCGCAGCGTGTCGGGCACGTCCTCGATCAGCACCCGCTCGGTGAACTCCAGTTCCAGCGCGCTGCCGGGCAGCTGCGATTCGGCCAGCGCGGCGCGCACGCTGCTGGCCAGGTCCTCGCCCAGGAACTGGCGGTAGGACACGTTGACCGCGACCCGATCGAGCTGGAGGCCGCGGTCGCGCCATTGCCGCACCTGGCGGCAGGCCTCGAGCAGCACCCAGCCGCCGATGCCGACGATGTCGCCGGTGGTTTCGGCATGGCCAATGAAGTGGTCGGGGCGCATTTCGCCCAGCGAGCGGTTGCGCCAGCGGATCAAGGCCTCGGCCGCGACCGGAGCGCCGCTGCGCAGATCGACCTGCGGCTGGTAGACCAGGTGGAACTCGTCGTTGCTGATCGCGTGGCGCAGCTGGTTCTCCAGTTGCAGCCGGTGCAGCTGCTGCTCGGCGAGCTCCTGGGTGAAGACCTGCCAGCCGTTGCGGCCGCGGCGCTTGCTGTCGTACATGGCCACGTCCGCGCTCTGGATCAGCGTCTGCGAACGCTCGCCGTCGGCCGGGGCCTGGGCGACGCCGATGCTGGCGGTGATGCTGAATTCCTCGCCGTCCATGCGGAAGCTGTCGCCGAACACCTCGAGGATCGCGTCGGCCAGCCGCTGCGGCCGGGCGGGATCGTCGCCGGTATGGCAGACGACCAGGAACTCGTCGCCGCCGAAGCGGGCGATCAGGCCCTCGCTGCCGATCGCGCGCTGGATGCGCCGCGCGGCCGAGGCCAGCAGGCGGTCGCCGGCGGCATGGCCAAGTACGTCGTTGACCACCTTGAACCGGTCCAGGTCGATGTACAGCACCGCGAGCGAGGACTGGGTGGGATCGTCGAGCCGCGCGTCCAGTTCGCCAAGCAGCGCGTCGCGGTTGAGCAGCCCGGTCAACGGGTCGCTGCGCGCCTGCACGCGCAGGGTTTCCTCGGACTGCTTGCGCTGGGTGATGTCCTGCAGGGTGCCGGTCAGGCGCGAGCTCAGCGGGTCGCCGGCCTCGGCCTCGCCGATCACGCGCGCCCAGAACGCATGGCCATCGTCACGTGTGCCCTGCAACTCCAGGTCGATGTGGCGGCCGATCGCGATCGCCTCGTCGAGGGCCACGCGCAGCAGCCGGCGGTCTCCTTCGCGCAGGCACCCCAGCAGCGCCTCGATCGTCTCCGGCGGGGAGCGGTGGCCGAGGATGCGCTGCGATTCATCGGTCAGGTACAGGCTGTCGCGGCCGGTGTCCCACTCCCAGCCGCCGATGTGGGCCAGCCCCTGCACGCGGCCGAACAGGTTGCTGTTGCGCTTGAGCGCGGTGACGTCGGAAAACAGCGACAGCACCTGGGTCGGCTTGTCGCTGCCGGCGGCGAACTGCGGCACCGCGGTGACCGACAGCCAGGTCAGCTGGCGCAGGCGCTGGTTGTAGTAGCCCAGCACCGTGCTGCCGACCATCCTGCCGGTGCGCATGGCCTGGAACCAAGGAAATTCGTCCTCGCGCAGCACGTGGCCGTTCTCGTCGACCACCAGCCAGCGGCCGTCGCGCAGCACCTGGTCCAGGGTCACGCCTCCCTCGACGTCGAGCAGGCGCAGCGCGGCGGCGTTGGCGTAGAGCACGCGGCCATCGAGGTCGCGCACCATGATTCCCCGGTCGACGATCTCCATCAGTTCGCGATAACGCAGTTCGGCCTCGGCGCGCTCGCTGAGGTCGCGGGCCACGGCCAGCACGCAGGGTTGGCCCTCGTAGTCGAAGTTGGTCGAATGCACCTCGACCGGGAATCGCGTGCCGTCGGCGCGCATGTTGCTGACTTCGATCTTGAAGTTCTCGCCGCGGCTGAGCGCGTCCCACACGGGCCGCATGTGGTCCTTGGGCAGGTCCGGGTTCAGCACCTCGATCGGCTGGCCGACGACATCGTCGCGCGGCCGGCGGTAGGCGGCCATGCCGGCCTGGTTGAGGTCGAGCACGGTGCCGTCCCAGGCGATCACGCTGACCGGGTCGGGGATGGTGTCGAACAGCGCGCGGTAGCGCTGGCGCTCGGCTTCGCTGGCGGCCGCGGTCGCGCGCAGCACGTCGCGACTGCGCTCAAGCAGGCTGCGCAGGTTGGCCGGCAGGTCGGGTGCTTCGCAGGCGTGTTCCAGGGCCGCGAGCGTGGCTGCCGCATCCGTCGTGGATGCCGGTACGGCAACCTCCGCCGGCGGCCGGTGCTTCATGACGCGGCGAGCGCCTTGCCGACCTTGCTGCCGGTGTCGCGCCCGAGCAGGCCGGCCAGCCAGCGGCCGGTCTCGGCCAGCGCCGGCAGGTCGACGCCGGTGGCGATGCCGAGCCCGTGCAGCATATAGACCACGTCCTCGCTGGCGACGTTGCCGCTGGCGCCCATCGCGTACGGGCAGCCGCCGGCGCCGGACACCGCCGAGTCGACCACCGCGACGCCTTCCTCGAGGCAGGCCAGGATGTTCGACAGCGCCTGGCCGTAGGTGTCGTGGAAATGCACGGCCAGCGCCGGCATCGGCACTTCGGCCGCGACCGCCTTGAGCATCGCGCGCGCTTTGCCCGGGGTGCCCACGCCGATGGTGTCGCCCAGCGAAACCTCGTAGCAGCCCATCGCATGCAGCGCGCGCGCCACCCGCACCACGTCGCTCAGCGGCACCTCGCCCTGGTACGGGCAACCGAGCACGGTGGAGACGTAGCCGCGCACGCGCACGCCGTCGTTGCGCGCGCGCTCCAGCACTGGCGCGAAGCGTGCCAGCGACTCGTCGATGCCGGCGTTGATGTTCTTGCGGTTGAACGCTTCGGAGGCGGCGGTGAACACCGCGATCTCCTCGACGCCGACCGCGCGTGCGCGTTCGTAACCCTGTTCGTTCGGGACCAGCACCGGGTAGTGCACGCCGGGCCGACGCGCGATGCCGGCGAACACTTCGGCGGCGTCGGCCAGCTGCGGCACCCACTTCGGGCTGACGAAGCTGGTCGCCTCGATGCTTTGCAGGCCGGTCGCCGACAGCCGGTCGATCAGCGCGATCTTGTCGGCGGTGGCGACGGTCGCCTTTTCGTTCTGCAGCCCGTCGCGGGCGCCGACCTCGACGATCCGGACCGCGGCGGGCAAAGATGCGTTCATGGCGCCATCACCGCCAGCACCGAGTCGGCTTCGACGAAGTCGCCCGCCACGCCGCGGATCTCGGCGACCACGCCCGCGCGCGGCGCCCTGAGGCTGAGCTCCATCTTCATCGCTTCGATCACCATCAGCTCCTGGCCGGCTTCCACCGAGTCGCCGGCCGCGGCCTTGACCACCACCACCCGCCCGGGCATCGGCGCGACCATGCGGTCGGCGCCACCACTGGCGGCCGCCTGTTCGTGACGATACATCGCCACCGGCTCCAGTTGCAGGCGAGCTTCGCCGTCGTGGACCAGCAGCTGGCGGTCCGTCCCAGCGATTCCGCTGAGCAGGGAAAACCGCCGCGCCCGTTCGCCAATACGCAGGCTCAGGGTGTCGCCGGTCAGGCGCGCGCCGCTGACGGCGTGGGTGTGGCCGGCGTGCTCGATCCGGTAATCGCCGCCGCTGCCCTGGGCGTGCACCTCGATGCGCTCGCCGCGGTGCAGGAACGCGAGGCTGCGGCGGCTGCCGTGGCCCAGCCGCCAGCCGTCGGCGATCGCCCACGGCGAGGTCGGGTCGGTGGAGGCCGCCGCGCGCGCGGCGCTGGCGCGCTCCTGGCCGAGCAGCTGCGCTACCGTGGCCGCAATCAGCAGGTCGGCGTCGGCATCGACCGCCGGCATGAACTCGTCGAGGTGGCGGTCGAGGTAACCGGTGTCGATGGTCGCATCGACCACCGCGGGGTGCCGCGCCAGCCGCTCGAGGAAGCCGATGTTGGACTTCGGCCCGGCGATGTCGCACTCCGCCAGCGCCGCCTGCAGGCGCGCCAGCGCGCGCGGCCGGTCGGTGTCGAACACGATCAGCTTGGCGATCATCGGGTCGTAGAAGATCGTCACCGTGTCGCCTTCGATCACGCCCGAGTCGATGCGCACGTGAGGCGAGGGTAGCGGCAGGCGCAGGCGTTCGAGCTTGCCCGAGCCGGGCAGGAAGCCGGCCTCGGGATCCTCGGCGTACAGCCGCACCTCGATCGCGTGGCCGCGCTGCACGACCTGGTCCTGCGCCAGCGGCAGCGGTTCGCCGGCGGCGACGCGCAGCTGCCACTCGACCAGGTCCTGGCCGGTCACCAGCTCGGTCACCGGGTGCTCGACCTGCAGGCGGGTGTTGATCTCCATGAAATAGAACTGGCCGTCCTGGCCGACGATGAACTCGACCGTGCCGGCGTTGACGTAGTCGATCGCGCGCGCGGCCATCACCGCCGCATCGCCCATCGCCTGGCGCAGTTGCGGGGTCAGGAACGCCGACGGCGATTCCTCCAGCACCTTCTGGTAACGGCGCTGCGCCGAGCACTCGCGTTCGTTGAGGTGGATCGCGTGGCCGTGGCTGTCGCCGAACACCTGGATCTCGATGTGGCGCGGCTTCTCGACGTAGCGTTCCAGCAGCACGCGGTCGCGCCCGAACGCGTTCTTCGCCTCGCGCTGGCAGCTTTCGAGCAGGGCGATGAACTCGTCGCTGGCCCGCACGATGCGCATGCCCTTGCCGCCGCCGCCGTGCGCGGCCTTGATCATCAGCGGGTAGCCGATCTGGTCCGCTTCGGCGTGCAGCAGCGCGGGCGTCTGGTCCGCGCCGGTGTAGCCGGGCACCACCGGCACGCCGGCGGCCTGCATCAGTTCCTTGGCGCCGGCCTTGCTGCCCATCTTGCGCATCGACGCCGCGCTCGGGCCGATGAACACCAGGCCCGCGGCGACCACCGCATCGGCGAAATCGGCGTTCTCGCTGAGGAAGCCGTAGCCCGGGTGGATCGCCTGTGCGCCGGCCTGTCGGGCGACTGCGATGATCGCGTCGCCGCGCAGGTAGGAGTCCTGCGGGCGCGGGCCGCCGATGTGGTACGCCTCGTCGGCCTGGCGCACGTGCTGGGCGTCGGCGTCGGCGTCGGAGTACGCCGCCACGGTGCGGATGCCCAGCGTGCGGCAACTGCGGATCACGCGGCAGGCGATCTCGCCGCGGTTGGCGATCAGCACCTTGTTGAACTTGGGTCGTTCGCGCACTTAGTCGGCTTCCCGGTGACAGACGGCTTCGATGTTGTGGCCGTCAGGATCGAGCACGAAGGCTCCGTAGTAGTTCGGGTGGTAGTGCGGACGCAATCCCGGCGCGCCGTTGTCGCGCGCGCCGGCGGCCAGCGCAGCCTGGTAAAAGGCATCGACGCTGGCGCGGGTGTCGGTGGTGAACGCGACATGCAGGTGGGTGCCGACATCCCCGGGGGCGATCCAGAAGGTCGGTTTGTGGCCGCGGCCGAAGCCCGCGGCGTAGTGTCCGTCGACGGTCTGTTCGGGGGTGGGTTCCATCAAGAGCTGGGCGCCCAGGGTTGCCAGCACCTGCTGGTAGAACTGCTTGCTGCGCGGGTAGTCGCTGACTGGAATGCCGATGTGGTCGATCACGGTGATGTCCTCAGTGGGTCCAGCCGGGCTTGCGCTTGTCCAGGAACGCCGACAGGCCCTCCTGGCCTTCCGCGGACACCCGCAACTGTGCGATCAGCGCGGCGTTGTCGGCATCCAGCACGTCGCGGTCGCGCTGCGCGGCGACGCGGCGCACGAGGGCCTTGGCCTGCGACGCGGCGTGCGGGCCGGCCTTGAGCAGCAGGTCGATCTGACGCTGCACGGCGGTGTCGAGCGCGGTCGCGTGGACGACGTGATGCAGCAGGCCGATCCGGCAGGCCTCGACGGCATCGAAGATCTCGGCCGTGGCGAACCAGCGTCGCGCCTGGCGCGCGCCGATCGCCTCGATCACGTACGGCGAGATCACCGCCGGCAGCAGCCCGAGCTTGCTCTCGGTCAGGCCGAACTTGGCATCGGGGGTGCCGATCGCGATATCGCAGCAGGCGACCAGGCCGACGCCCCCGCCGAACGCGGCGCCGTGCACGCGGGCGATGGTCGGTTTTGGCAGCTCGTCGAGCGTGCGCATCAGGCGGGCGAGGGCGAGCGCATCGTCGCGGTTGACCGCTTCGCTCGCCGCGGCCATGCCCCGCATCCAGTGCAGGTCGGCGCCGGCGGAGAACGACGCGCCTTCGCCCTCGAGCACGACCACGCGAACTTCGTCCTCGTGCGCCACCGCTTCCAGCGCGCCGGTCAGCGCGGCGATCAGCATCGCGTCGAAGGCGTTGTGCAGGACGGGACGGTTCAGGCGCAGGCGGGCGACGGGGCCCTCGCGCAAGCTCAGCAGCGGGTTGGTCATCGGGCGCCGGGGTGCGATTGGACTGGCGATGATAGCCGGTGGCTCCGGACCCTCCACTGCGTGGGCGATGCTAGAATGAGAACAATTCCCATTTGGGGGCCGCCAGCGCATGCCAGACGGCCCAAGGTGAGTCCTTGAAGCTGTCCGAACTGCCGCGCCGCACCGCTGCCACCGTCGAGTCGGTCGACGACCACGCCCCCAACGACGCGATCGCCCGGCGCCTGCGCGAACTGGGCTTCGTCGGTGGCGAGCGCGTCGAGGTGGTGGCCGCTGGGCCGGTGTCGGCCGAGCCACTGCTGGTGCAGATCGGCTTCACCCGGTTCGCGCTGCGCCGCAGCGAGGCCGCGCGGGTGCGCGTGTCGCTGGACTTCGCCGACGCCAGCCTCGCGGCAGCAGACCCGGCCGGAGCGAGCGCATGAGCGCCGCCGCCGCGATCCGCCTGGCCTTGGTCGGCAACCCGAACTGCGGCAAGACCGCGCTGTTCAACCTGCTCACCGGCAGCCGCCAGAAAGTCGCCAACTACGCCGGCGTCACCGTCGAGCGCAAGGAAGGCCGCTTCCACGCGCCGTCGGGCAAGCACTACGCGGTGCTCGACCTGCCCGGTGCGTACAGCCTGCACGCCGCCAGTCTCGACGAAGCGGTCACCCGCGACCTGTGCCGCGGCTTCTATCCCGGCGAGCCGGCCCCGGATGTGATCGTGTGCGTGGTCGACGCGACCAACCTGCGCCTGCACCTGCGCTTCGCGCTGGAAGTGCGCGAACTGGGCAAGCCCATGGTGCTCGCGGTCAACATGATGGACGCGGCCCGGCGCCGGGGCATCGAGGTCGACCTGGCCGTGCTCGAACGCGAGCTTGGCGTGCCGGTGGTGGCGACCGTCGCCGTGCAGCGCCATGGCGCGCGCGAGCTGGTGGCCAAGCTCGACACGATGACGGCTGCGCTGCACGAACCGCACGCGCAACTGCCGGACCACGCGCGGCCCCCGGCCGACCTGCACGCCGAGACCCGCCGCCTGCTGGCGCTGGCCGTGGCGATGCCGCGCCGCACCGCCGAGGTCGACGACGCACTCGACCGCTGGCTGCTGCATCCGGTGCTCGGCCTGCTGTCGCTGGCTGTGGTGATGTTCCTGATCTTCCAGGCCGTGTACGCCTGGGCGACGCCACTGATGGACCTGATCGAGGCGGGCACCGGCGCGCTCGGCGGCTGGGTCGGCGGCGCGTTGCCGCCCGGCCCGCTCAACAGTCTGCTGGTCGACGGCATCATTGCCGGCCTCGGCGGGGTAATCGTGTTCCTGCCGCAGATCCTGATCCTGTTCGCCTTCATCCTTGCGCTCGAGGAGTCGGGCTACCTGCCGCGCGCGGCGTTCCTGCTCGACCGGATGATGTCGAAGGCCGGGCTGTCCGGTCGCTCGTTCATTCCGCTGCTGTCGAGCTTCGCCTGCGCGATCCCCGGGATCATGGCGACGCGCTCGATCCAGGACCCGCGCGACCGCCTCGCCACGATCATGGTCGCGCCGCTGATGACCTGCTCGGCGCGGCTGCCGGTTTACGCGCTGCTGATCGGCGCGCTGATCCCGCAGCGGCAGGTCGCGGGCATCCTCAACCTGCAGGGGCTGGTGCTGTTCGCGTTGTACGCGGCCGGCATCCTCAGCGCGCTGGCGGTGTCCTGGGTGATGAAGAAGTGGCGCCGCGACCAGGGCGAACACGCGCTGATGCTGGAGTTGCCCTCGTACCGCATCCCACACCCGCGCGACCTGCTGATCGGCCTGTGGGAACGCGCGTGGATCTTCCTGCGCCGGGTCGGCGGCATCATCCTGGCGCTGACGATCCTGCTGTGGTTCCTGCTCTCGTTCCCGGGCGCGCCGACTGGCGCCATCGGCCCGGCCATCGACTACAGCTTTGCCGGCCGCATCGGCCACGCGATGACCGCGGTGTTCGCGCCGCTGGGCTTCAACTGGCAGATCTGCATCGCGCTGATCCCGGGCATGGCGGCGCGCGAGGTCGCGGTGTCGTCGCTGGCGACGGTGTACGCGCTGTCGGCGGCCGACGACACGGCCGCGGCGCAGGCGCTGACGCCGATTATCAGCAGCACCTGGTCACTGGCCACCGCGCTGTCGCTGCTGGTGTGGTTCATCTACGCGCCGCAGTGCCTGTCGACGCTGGCCACGATCAAGCGCGAGACCAACTCGTGGCGGCAGGTCGGCATCGCCACCGGCTACCTGTTCGCGCTGGCGTACCTGGCATCGCTGCTGACCTACCAGGTCGCGGTGGCCCTGGGGGCGGGCTGAGCATGGACGCCGGGCTGCTGGTGCAATACGCGGTGATCGCGCTGGCGGTGGTGCTCAGCGCCGGCTATGTCGCGCGGCGGCAGTTTCCCGGGCCGGTACGCCGGTTGCGCATCGCGTGTGCGGTGCCGATGGTGCGCGACGGTCGGCCGTCGTGGCTGCGCAGTGTCGGCCTCTGGATCGCACCGCCGGCATTGGATGGCGATGGTGCATGCGGCAGCGGTTGCAACGGCTGCGGCCCGACACGGTCGGGCCACTGAAGAATCCGCGTCAGCGAGCGCTGCGTCCCTTGCCGCCGGGCGCGGCGAACATCTCCACCGCCAGGGTGAACGTTCGCGTCTCGTCCGGCTTCAGCGCGCCCACGCCGACCACCTGGCGCGTGACTTCCTCGCCGCGCTCGTTGCGGATCGACAGGACCACGGAATACTCCGCGGCCCCGCCGGTGGCGGGCTGGCGGATCGTGCCTTCGACGCGCAACGGCGTTTCCAGCGCGTTCTGCGGCGCGGAGTCGAAGCGCAAATGCCCGCGGCATGCCGGGCAGACGCTCGCACTGTCGAGGATCGTCGCCTTGCAATGCGGGCAGTTGCGCGTCGCCCCGGCCGTGCCTTGACGCACGGCGCTCATGACTCGGCGCCGGTCTCCGTCTTGACGCCGGAAATCTTGGCAGCCTTGTCTTCCCAGCCGAAGTCCATCTGCCCGCGCATGCGCGAACCGACGGCGGCGGTCATGGTGCCGGCCTTGACGTCGCCGATCAGCACGCCGGACTCGACCAGTTCCACGCGCTGCGCGGCCTCGATGTTGCCTTCCAGTTCGCCGGCGATGATCACCTTGTTGGCGCGCACGCCGCCGGTGAGCTTGGCGCCGGTCTCGATGGTGAGGTTGCCCTGCACGTTGACGTCGCCCTTGAAGCGGCCGGCGATGCGCACGTGGCCGGCGCCTTCGATCTTGCCTTCGATGGTGATGTCGGAGGCGATCAGCGATTCCTTGACTTCGCGCTCGCTGCTGCGCGCCGGCGTCGGTGCGGGTGCGGACGAGATCGAAGCCGCCGCGGGGTGGATGTCGGAGATCGACGGCGCGTCGAAACGCGCGGGTTCCGGTGCGGGTACGGCGGAAGGCTTGGCGGGTGACTGTTCTTTCCAGATGGCCATGGGCGCGTCTCTGTTTGGAGCGGGGGGAACGGCGAGGCTAGCACCGCTTCACGCTACGTTGACGTCCGTGGGTCGGGGCTTCAGCCAACGGACAGCTGAGGCCTGTTCATCGGTGAAAACGGTCACACCAGCGCTTACATCCGGAACACCCCGAAGCGCGTTCCGGCATCCCCTGGCGCGCTCTCGATCGGCGCGTTCATGCTCGCCGCGAGCGCCAGTCCGAGCACGCGCCGGGTGTCGGCCGGGTCGATGATGCCGTCGTCCCACAGGCGCGCGGTCGCGTAGTACGGGTTGCCCTGCGATTCGTACTGGTCGCGGATCGGGGCCTTGAACGCGTCTTCCTCGTCCGCGGTCCAGGCCTTGCCCGCGGCCTCGATGCCATCGCGCTTGACCGTGGCCAGCACGCTCGCGGCCTGCTCGCCGCCCATCACGGAGATGCGCGCGTTCGGCCACATCCACAGGAAGCGCCCGCCATACGCGCGGCCGCACATCGCGTAGTTGCCGGCGCCGAAGCTGCCACCGATCACCACGGTGAACTTGGGCACGTGCGAGCACGCCACCGCGGTGACCATCTTCGCGCCGTCCTTGGCGATGCCGGCGTTCTCGTATTTCTTGCCGACCATGAAGCCGGTGATGTTCTGCAGGAACACCAAGGGGATGCCGCGCTGGTTGCACAGCTCGATGAAGTGCGCGCCCTTGAGCGCGCTCTCGGCGAACAGGATGCCGTTGTTGGCGACGATCCCGACCGGGTAGCCGTGCACATGGGCGAAGCCGGTGATCAGGGTCTTGGCGTAGCGCGCCTTGAACTCGTGCAACTCGCTGCCATCGACGATGCGGGCGATCACCTCGCGGATGTCGAACGGGCGGCGGGTGTCCTTGGGCACGATGCCGTAGAGCTCCTCGGCGGCGTACAGCGGCTCGTGCGCCGGCTGCAGCGCGACCGGCAGCACCTTGCGGCGGTTGAGGTGGCCGACGATCTCGCGTGCGATCTGCAGCGCGTGGCGGTCGTCCTGCGCGAAATGGTCGGCGACGCCGGAAATGCTGGTGTGGACGTCGGCGCCGCCCAGCGACTCGGCATCGACCACCTCGCCGGTCGCGGCCTTCACCAGGGGGGGGCCGCCGAGGAAGATCGTGCCCTGTTCCTTGACGATGATCGACTCGTCGCACATCGCCGGCACGTAGGCGCCACCGGCGGTGCAGCTGCCCATCACCACGGCGATCTGCGGGATGTTCTCCGCGCTCAGCCGCGCCTGGTTGTAGAAGATCCGGCCGAAGTGTTCGCGGTCGGGGAACACCTCGTCCTGCAGCGGCAGGAACGCGCCGCCGGAATCGACCAGGTAGACGCAGGGCAGGTGGTTCTCGCGCGCGATCTCCTGCGCACGCAGGTGCTTCTTCACCGTCATCGGGAAATAGGTGCCGCCCTTGACCGTGGCGTCGTTGGCGACCACGACCACTTCCTGACCGAGCACCCGGCCGATGCCGCAGACGATGCCGGCCGCCGGCGCGGCGTCGTCGTACATGCCTTCGGCGGCGAGCGGTGCGATCTCGAGGAACGGCGAACCGGGGTCGAGCAGGGCGGTGATTCGGTCGCGCGCGAGCAGCTTGCCGCGCTCGGTGTGCTTGGTACGGGCCTTCTCGCCACCGCCATCGGCGGCACGTGCCAGCCGTGCGTCGAGTTCGTCGACCAGCGCGCGGTGGTAGGCCACGTTGTCCAGGAAGTCCTGGGAGCGGGGATCGAGTTGGGAGCTGATCGCGGGCATGGATGTGCGGCTTGCGAGGACGCGGCATCAGACCACAAAGCATCGCGAGCGGCCAATCGGCCCGGCGCGCGGCACCGACAGCGCGAACGCTGGGTGCAGGCTAATCGATGGGCGTGCCGCAAAAAGAAAGGCCCGCTTGCGCGGGCCTTTCGATGTCACGCGAAGAAAAGAAGCTATTACTTCTTGACTTCTTCAGCAGCGGCGTCGGCCTTGTCGGCAACGTTCTGCGCGGCGTCGGCGGTGTTCTGCGCGGCATCGGCGGTGGCTTCGGCAGCGGCAGCGGCAGCGGCGTCGGTAGCCTGCTCGACGTTGGCGCCGACTTCGGCAGCGGCTTCGCCGGTGGCGGCAGCGGCAGCGTCAACGCCTTCAGCGGCGGCGGTACCGGCAGCGGCAGCGGCGTCGGCGGCGGCGGCGCCAGCGGCGTCGGTCGCGGCGGCGGCTTCGGCAGCCTCACCCTGGGCGGTGGCGGTTTCGTTCTTGCAAGCCGACAGGGCCAGGACGGAAGCAGCGAGGAGGACGAAAAGCTTGGTGTTCATGGTTGTCTCCGAAGGAGTTGTCTGAAAGAAGGAAAACAAAACGTCAGGCAACGCCAGTGCGCGCAGCTATCCGGCTCGATGCCGGGTTCTATCGTTCACTGACACATGGAAAAAGCCGCCGGCAAGCCGGCGGCTTCTCCATTTTGTAGCAACAGCTTGGGCGATTACTTGCCGTCGGTGTTGTTCTTGGCGTCGGCCGAGGCAGCAGCCTCTTCAGCCGAATCCTGCGCCTGCTCGGCGGCGTCGGCGGCCTGCTCGGCAGCGTCGGCGGCGTCGTCGGCACCGGTCACGGTGCCAGCGGCGGCGGCGGCGTCGGCCGAGGTGGCGGCAGCGTCGGCAGCCGAAGCGGCGGTGTCGGCAGCAGCCTGGGCAGCGTCAGCAGCAGCGGCGTCGCCAGCGACGGCGGCGTTGTTGGCAGCTTCCTGCGCTTCGCCAGCGGCTTCGGTGGCTTCGGCAGCGGAGTCAGCAGCCTGGTCGGTGTTCGAGCAAGCAGCCACGGCAAAAGCCAGGGCCAGGGCGAGCAGCGCCTTGTTCATGGTCATGATTCAATTCCTCGTCGTTTATTTAGGCAACGCGCTATTGCGCGCCGATAACATGATGACAAGCCAGTTACGTGTGTCAAGCGGCTGGCCGGTTTTTTTTGCACAACGCGTTTTTAACTTCTTACAGCAACTCAAGTGCTACGGCCGTTGCCTCGCCGCCGCCGATGCACAGCGACGCCACCCCGCGCTTGCCGCCGCGCGTACGCAGGGCATTCAGCAGGGTGACGACCAGGCGAGCGCCGCTGGCCCCGATCGGGTGGCCCAGTGCGCAGGCCCCGCCGTTGACGTTGATCTTGTCGTGGGGGATGCCCAGGTCCTTCATCGGCGCCATCGCGACGCACGCGAATGCCTCGTTGACCTCGAACAGGTCGACATCGGCGACCGTCCAGCCGGCCTTCTCGAGCACATTGGAGATCGCTTTGATCGGCGCAGTCGTGAACCACTCCGGGGCTTGGGCATGGCCGGCGTGGGCAACGATGCGCGCCAGCGGCTTCAAGCCGCGCCGGGCGGCTTCCTCCGCGCTCATCAACACGCTGGCGGCAGCGCCGTCGGAAATCTTGGACGAAGACGCGGCGGTCAGCACGCCATCCTTGCCGAACGCCGCGCGCAGGCCGGGGATCTTGCTGGTGTCGACCTTGCCCGGTTCCTCGTCGCTGTCGACGACGACCTCGCCCTTGCGGCCCTTGACGGTGACCGGGACGATCTCGTCCTTGAAGCCGCCCGACGCCTGCGCCGCCTGGGCGCGCTTCACGCTTTCCTCGGAATACGCGTCGAGCGCGGCCCGGTCGAAGCCGTAGGCCACGCAGGCCATGTCGCCGAACACGCCCATCGCCTTGCCGTCGTACGGGTTGGTCAGGCCGTCCCACGCCATGTGGTCGAGGAACTCGGCGCTGCCGTAACGCACGCCGGTGCGCGAGTTGTTGAGCAGGTGCGGGGCGTTGGTCATCGACTCCATGCCGCCGGCGACCACGACCTGCGCCGAGCCGGCCTTGATCAGGTCGTGGCCGAACATGATCGCCTTCATGCCCGAGCCGCAGACCTTGTTGATGGTGGTGCACCCGGCCGACGCCGGGATGCCGGCGCCGAGCGATGCCTGGCGGGCCGGGGCCTGGCCGAGGCCGGCCGGCAGCACGCAGCCCATGATGACCTCGTCGACCTGGTCGGCCGCGAGGCCGGCGTGCTCGAGCGCACCAACAATCGCGGCGGTGCCCAAGGTCGGCGTCGGCACGCCGGTGAACTGGCCGAGGAAGGAACCGATGGCGGTGCGCTTGGCACCGACGATGACGACATCACTCATGGCGGACTCCACACGAATCTGGCCGGCGCGGGGCCGGCATCCACCGATTATGCGACGCTATGCTGCACCGCCGCAAACCGGTTGTTGTCGATTCAGCGCAAGCCCAGCAGGTAAAGGCCACGACCGCGCGCCGGCGCATGAACGGGTCGGAAACCTGCGGCGAGAAACAGGCTCGGCACGCCGGTCCAGATGAAGGCGCCGGCCTGGCGTTCCCCCGGTCTGACGGCCTGTGGATACGCCTCGATTTCCGCAGCGCCCGAAACGCGCGCCAGTTGCACCGCCGCGGCGACCAGCGCCGTCGCCACGCCGCGGCCGCGCCAGCGGGCCGGGACAAAAAGGCAATTGAGCGACCAGGTGCCCGGTCCCCAGGGCCGCTCCAATGCTTTGCTGCGTTCGATCCGGGGAAACGTGGAGCGCGGGCCGATGCCGCACCAACCGACCGGCGCCGGGCCGTGCAGGGCGAGCACGCCGCACGCTTGGCCCGACTCGACCAACGCCTTGAGCGCCGCCCGATTGGGCGCGCCCTTGGCGGCCTCCCAGGTCTTGCCGCCCATCGGCACGCGCCACCACATGCACCAGCAACCGCCACAGGCACCGTTGTCGCCGAACAGGGCCTCGATCAGCGGCCAATCGGATGCGGTCAGTGGGCGGGTGACGATGGGATCGCTGCGCGGCGCACCGCCGGCCATGCGCGCCTCGGATGGTCGATGTTGGACGGATTCCGATTGTCGCGCGCAGCGCCATGGATTAGAACGAAGGTTGGTGCGCGGGTCCGCGGGGGCGGACGGCGACGCCGAGAAGGGAATGGATGAACGGCAGGGGCGGCTTTTCTCCGCGCGCGATGCGTGCGGCTTCGGGGATCTTTGTCACGTTGTTGCTTGCGGCCTGCGGTGGCGGGGGTGGTGGAGGCGGTAGTGTTCGCGCCGACCCGCCACCGGCAGCCCCACCGCCGACGGCACCGCCGCCGCCGCCGGTGGTGGGGGCCGCGAATCCCAGCTTCAGCAAGCACTTGGCGCTGACCGGCGCCGCAGCCGCACATTCGGTGGGCATCACCGGCCAGGGCGTGGCGATCGGCGTGGTCGACAGCGGCGTGAACCGCAACCATCCCGCGCTGCAAGGTCGGGTGCCCCACAACCTCGTCTACATCAGTTCTTCGTCGAACAACCTGACGGTGGACGACGTGGTCGGTCACGGCACGGCCGTGGCGCAGATCATGGCGGGGCGGGCTTTCGGGGAATGGCCGGGCGGCATCGCGCCGGGCGCTTCGATCATTTCCGCGCGGATCATCTCCGACAAGCCGCCGGTCGATGACGGCTCGGGGCAGGGCAACGAAGTCAGCGGCGCACTCGGCTTGAAGCCGATCCACCAGGACCTGATTGACCGCGGCGCGCGGGTCATGAACAACTCCTGGGGCGGCCTGTATTGGACCAACCTCAATGCCACCGCGCCCATCGCCGACGAGTACCGGCCCTTCATCCTTGCCAACAACGGGTTGGTGGTGTTCGCGACCGGCAACTCAGGCTTTGCCAATCCGTCGGACACGGCGGCGTTGCCGAGCAAGGCGGGGCCCGGCGGCACGCTGCCGGCGGCCGACCTGGAGCGCGGCTGGCTCGCGGTGGCGGCGCTGGATACCGACAACCCGTCCCAACTGGCGAGCTATTCGAACGCCTGCGGCATCGCGATGCGCTACTGCCTGGTCGCGCCGGGCAACGTCGTGGCGACTGGAACCAACGATTCCCCGACCAACCCGACCTACTGGAACTGGAAAGGCACCTCGTTTGCGGCGCCGCAGGTGTCGGGTGCCGCGGCGCTGGTGTGGCAGGCGTTCCCGTATTTCAACAACGACCTCGTGCGGCAGACCTTGCTGGGTACCGCTCGTGACGTCGGCACTTCCGGCGTGGATGCGACCTTCGGCTACGGCCTGCTGGATGTCGGCAAGGCGATCGGCGGGCCGGGCCGCTTCGACTGGGGCGATGTGACGGTGAGCTTCAATGGCACCTCGCGCTGGAGCAATCCGACCGAGGGCGCCGGTGGCCTGGTCAAGCAGGGCAGTGGCACCCTGGTGTTGGGCGCAGCAACCCAGTACACCGGCGCCACACGTGTCGAAGGCGGTGTCCTGAGCGTCGAGGGCGGCCTCAACGGCACCCGCTCCACTACGATCCTGCCCGGCGCGCAATTGCAGCTGCGCAATCAGGCCGGCATGCGCGGCGATGTCGTCAACAACGGCACCTTCGCCGCCTACAGTGCACAGAACCATTCGATCAACGGCAACTACGTCCAGGCTGCGAACGCGCGTTTGGCGATCGAGATCGGCACATCGCTGTATGCCCTGGGTACGGCAAGTCTCAATGACGGCGAGCTGCACGTGCTCGGCAATGCGCCGGGCTACGTGGCCTCGACCACCAGGCGCGAAACATTCCTGACCGCTAGCGGCGGCCTCAATGGCACCTTCGGCTCGTTGACGGCGGCGCCTGGCGTGTTTCTGCAGGCAACCCTCGGCTACGACGCCGTCAACGCCTGGCTCAACATCAGCCGGCTGGAAGTCACGACTGCTGCACAAGCCATGGGCCTGAGCGCGCAATCGCTGGGCAGTGCCGTGCGCCTGGAGCAACTGTTCGACGATCTCGACCGCAGAACCGATGAGCGCATCGAATCCAGCACAGGCAAGACAAGCGCCGACCTGATTCGCGCAGCCGGCGTGATCCAGCACGCAGCGACCGCGGCGGCGGCGGAGCGTACCCTCTCCAGCCTTTCCGGCGACCTGCATACCGCCGACACCGCATTCGCGATCATGGCGATTGAAGGCAACCGTCACGCGCTCGAATCGCGACTGGCGGGCTGGCACGGCGCGACGATGGGCGGTGCGTGGGCCGAAGACCTCAACGCGCAGCGTGCCGTATCAGGTTTCGACGTCGAAGCCAACGGCTGGATGCTGGGCCAGGACCGCCGTGTCGGCGACTGGATGCTTGGGGCGGCCTTCGGCCACAGCGCCGGTCGCGCATCGCACGCACTGCGCAACGACCGCGAGCGCAATCGCCAGACCGAAGGCCAGATATATGCGGCCTGGAATCGCGACGGCAACTACTTGCTAGGCCGCGGCGCCGCGGGCCGCATGGACCGCCGCATGCAGCGCGAAGTGCTGCTCGGCAGCGACCGCTTCACTGCCGAAAGCGACTACGCCGACCGCTACACGACGCTGGCCATCCACGCAGGTCGGCAGTTCGATGCGGGCGCCGCCAGCGTCACTCCGTATGTCGGCCTGCAGGCACTGCAGCTCGAACGCGGCCGGTTCGCGGAAAACGGCGCGATGGGCTTCGGCCTGGCGGCACGGGGCTCGTCGCTGTCGGCGACGCAGGCGATGCTGGGCGCGCGAGTCGCCCACGACTGGCGGCTGGGCGCGACCCGGATGCGCATCACCGGCCGGATGGAATGGCAGCGCACGCTGTCGCAGTCCGGCGCTGACATCGAGGCCCGCTTTGCCGCGCTGGACGTGTGGTCGCCGATTGTCGGACAGGGGCTGGACCGCGACGTCGGCGTACTGGGTCTGGAGCTGGGCTGGCAGCTGCCGTTCGGACGGCTCGGTTTCGATCTCGATGGCCGCCACGAACACGGCCAGGCCTGGACGCAGGCACGCGCGAGTTGGTCGACGTCGTTCTAGTCCGACTGTTCAGCCGCCAGACCGCAGGCATAAAAAACCGCCGCAATCGCGGCGGCTTTTTTTTTTGCCGCAAGGTTCCCGGCTCAGCTCTTGCCGTCGAACAGCTCGCGCCCGATCAGCATGCGGCGGATCTCGTTGGTGCCGGCGCCGATCGCGTACAGCTTGGCATCGCGCAGCAGGCGGCCGGTCGGGTACTCGTTGATGTAGCCGTTGCCGCCGAGGGCCTGGATCGCCTCCAGCGTGACCTGCACCGCGGCGTCGCTGGCGTGCAGCAGGCACGCGGCCGCATCGACGCGCGACTTGTGCCCGGCGTCGTAGTCGCGGCCCACCTGGTAGGCGAACGCGCGCGACGACTGCAGCGAGGTGTACATGTCGGCGATCTTGCCCTGCATCAGCCCGAAGGTGCCGATCGCCTGGTCGAACTGCTTGCGCTCGCGCACGTAGGGCAGGGCGATGTCGAGCGCGGCCTGCATCAGCCCGAGCGGGCCGCCGGTCAGCACCAGGCGTTCGGTGTTGAGGCCCGACATCAGCACCTTGACGCCGTTGTGGACCTCGCCCAGCACGTTCTCGGCCGGGATCTCGCAGTCCTCGAACACCAGCTCGCAGGTGTTGGAGCCGCGCATGCCGAGCTTGTCGAGCTTCTGCGCGGTGCTGAAGCCCTTCATGCCCTTCTCGACGATGAACGCGGTCATGCACTTGCTGCCGGCATCCTTGCCGGCGGTGCGCATGTAGACGACCAGCACGTCGGCCTCGGGGCCGTTGGTGATCCACATCTTGCTGCCGTTGGCGACCCAGACGTCGCCGCGCCCCGCGCTTGTACGAAGCTGGGCGCGGCAGCTCATCGAGCCGACCACGTCGGAACCGGCACCCGGCTCGCTCATCGCCAGCGCGCCCTTCCATTCGCCGCTGCACAGCTTCGGCAGGTACTGGTGGCGCTGCGCCTCGTTGCCGTTGGCGTAGAGGTTGTTGACGCACAGGTTGGAGTGCGCGCCGTACGACAGCCCGACCGAACCGGACGCGCGCGAGATCTCCTCCATCGCCACCAGGTGCGCGAGGTAGCCCATCTCGCTGCCGCCGTACTCGCCCGGCACGGTCAGGCCGAGCAGGCCCATCTCGCCCAGCTTCGGCCACAGGTCGAGCGGGAACACGTTGTCGTGGTCGATCTGCTCGGCGCGCGGCGCGATCTGCGCATCGGCGAACCGGCGCACGGCGTCGCGCAGCGCATCGATTTCTTCACCTAGGGGGAAAGGGCGCATCGGAACTCCTGTTGCAGTGCTGATCGGTTTCGATCGTCATTCCTGCGAACGCAGGAATCTAGCGTCTTTGCTCGGTGTGCCTGAAGTCGCTGGATTCCCGCTTCCGCGGGAATGACGAGCGTGGGAGTCGCAGGCCGAGTTTTCTGACGTGAATCGGGTGGTCGCTTGCCGCAAACAACGACGGGGCACTCGGCCCCGTCATCGTCACTACTTCACAACGCTCAGTGCCCGCGGATGCGGCCCTGGAAGCGCGGCGCCGCGCGGCCCAGCGGCAGCTTGAGCTTGCCGATGGCGGTGATGCGCTCCTCGGCGAGGCGGTCGGCGGCCTTGTAGGTCGGGATGCCGTCGCGCTCGGCGATCTCGAAGATGCGCGCGAGGTTGTGGTAGATCGTGCGCATCATGCGCATCGCGCGTTCGCGGTTGTAGCCGTCGATCTCGAGCGACACGTTCATCACGCCGCCGGCATTCACCGCGTAGTCCGGTGCGTACAGGATGCCGCGCTTGGCCACTTCGTCGCCGATCGCGTTGTTGGCCAGCTGGTTGTTGGCCGCGCCGCAGATGATCTTGGCCTTCAGGCGCGGCAAGGTCTGCTCGTTGACGGTGCCGCCCAGCGCGCACGGCGAGTACACGTCGGCCGGCACGTCGTAGATCTCGTCCAGGCCCACGGCCTCGGCGCCGTACTCGGACACGGCCTTGTCGACCAGGCCCTTGTTGATGTCGGTGACGAAGATCTTGGCGCCGCGTTCCTTCAGCAGCTTCACGTACTCCATGCCGACGTGGCCCAGGCCCTGCACGGCGTAGCTGTACTTGCCGACTTCCTCGTCGCCGAAGCGCTTGTTGAGCGAGGCCATCAGGCCCTGCAGCGTGCCGTAGGCGGTGAACGGCGACGGGTCGCCCGAACCGCCGTGGACCTGGTGCACGCCGGTGACGTACTCGGTCTCGCGGTACACGAACTCCATGTCGTTGACGTCCACGCCGACGTCCTCGGCGGTGATGTACCGGCCACCCAGCGACTCGACGAACTGGCCGAACGCGCGGAACAGCGCTTCGGACTTGTCGACCGCGGGGTCGGCGATGATCACCGCCTTGCCGCCGCCGATGTTGAGGCCGGCGACCGCGTTCTTGTAGGTCATGCCGCGGCTCAAGCGGAGCACGTCGTTGAGCGCGTCGGCCTCGGTCTTGTACGGCCACATGCGCGTGCCACCCAGGGCCGGACCGAGCACCGTGTTGTGGATCGCGATGATGGCCTTCAGGCCGGCGTCCTTGTTGTGGCAGAACACGACCTGCTCGTGGCCGAAAGTGTCGAGGGTTTCGAAAATCATCGGGTGCTCCGTGTCGGCGGCGGATTGCGCATAGCGCCGGACGCCAACAGTGTTGGATAAGTCGTTGAATACAGAAAGATTCGCCTCTGCGGCGGGGCAAGGCCAGCTGCCGCAGGGGCGACAGTCTAGAGCAATTGGCGGATACGCCAGCGTATGTGCCGCGCCGGACGGCCCAAGCCAAGGTCGGCACAGCGCCGCCGCTCAATAGTGGCGGTAGCGGCGCTCGCGCAGCCACAGGGTGGCCAGCCATTTCTCGCCATGCGCGATCGGCAGGCCGGCGTGCAGCGATTCGGGGTCGGGCCGGCCGTCGTTGAACAGGTTGTCGAACACCACCGCGCGCCCCGCGACCGGCGCGATCCGCACCCCGGCCAGGGGGAAGTCGGTCTCGCCGCCGGCCTCGACGTCGTTGAGGTAGACGCAGATCGTGCGCGCGCGGTTGCCGGCCTCGGGGCGGTCGCGCTCGATCGACGACGGCGGGCGGTAGTCGCGGTGCGGCCGGTATTCCTCGCCCGGCTCGTAGCGCAGCACGGTCAGGTGCTCAGCGTGCGACAGCTCGACCCGCGCCGAGCGCGCCATGCGCAGCTGCACCATGCGCAGCGCCAGGTCCTCCGTGATCGGGTCGACGCTGGCATCGGAGCTGGTGCGGATCTCCAGCGCGACCGGCTGGCCGGTCTCCGGGTCCACGGTCTGCGAGCGCCGCAGGTTCGGCTGCGCGTGCGCGACCAGCAGCCGGCATTCGTCGGCCGAGAGCAGCTTGTCGATGCGCATCACGTGCGGGCGCCGCGACATCACCTGCATCGGCGCCGGCTGCAGCACTTCCTCCAGCGCCAGCACGCCGGGTTCGACGCGGCCGGACTCGCGCAGCGGCAGCACCAGCGGCGGGATCGGCACGCTGATCGATGGCAGCGGCTTGTGCCCGACCGCGGCCAGCTGCGCGCGCAGCTGCGCGGCGGCCTGCGGTTGCGGCTGGCAGCCCTCGCCGCGCTGCAGGCGTTCGGCCAGCAGTTGCGCGGCGACCACGTCGCCCAGGTTGCTGCCGCGGCTGAGCAGCTGCAGGCACACGGTCTGGTCGGCGTCGCTCTGCTTGCGGCCGAAGTGGATCGCTGCGGCGCGGATCGCCGGCGGGAAGTCGGCCTGCACCGCCGCCAGCACGCGGTGGTTGATCAGCCCGTCGCGCGGCATCGCCACCGTGCCCAGCTGCATCATCGCCAGGTAGTAGCCGGCGATCGGTTGGCCGGCGGTCTCGGCGCGCTCCAGCCAGTGCACCGCCAGCCGCGGGTCCGGATCGCCGGCGATGCCGTGCATCAGCATGCGGGCCAGCTCGATCTGCGCGCCGACATGCCCGGCCTCGGCCGCCTGGCGGTGCAGGTCGAAGGCCTCCTCGAATCGCTGCTGGGTCACCAGCCCGACGGCGAGCTTGAACATCGCCTCGGGCACGCCGCTGCCCGCCGCGGTGCGCAGCGAACCCAGCGGGTCGGGTGGAGTGGGCGTGCCTTTCATCACGCCCAAGCCTACCCGACCGCGGCGACGCAGGAGAACGCCGGCCCCACGCCGGCGCGCCCGTCGCCGCGGTCAGTCGTCTACTGCTGCCCTCACCAACCGCGGTAGCCGCCGCGCCCGTAATAGGCGTCGTAGCTGCGCCCGCCGCGCTGCTCGTAGAACGCGCCCGGCAACGGCCGGATCGGCGGCGCGCCGTAGTACACCGGCCCGCCGCGGTAGCCGCCATGGCCGTATCCGGGGCCGTAGCCGTAACCGTGGCCGCGGCCGTAACCCGCGACCCGCACGTAGCGGCCCGGGACCAGCACCCGGCCGCGGTAGGTCGAGACCCAGTGCGCGGGCACCCACACGACGTCGCCGCGATGGCCGTGCCCATAGCCGCCGCGGTAGTAGGGCGACGGCGTGCCGACACTGATGCTGAGGTAACCCTCCGCCTGCGCGGCGGGGGAGTGGAAAGTGCCGAGCGCGGCCACGCCGACCACGGCCGCAAGCAACAAGGAACGCAACGCCATGGAAGTTCTCCCGAACCAACCGCTGTCTCCGGCGCAGTTCGCCGGCAGCAGTTAGAACGCGGCCGATGCCCGGATGTTGACCCTTCCTGCGCCCGCGTTCAGCGCATTGCCAGCTACCTGAAGGCCGCCGGAGCCGCGCGCTACAATGCGCGCATCCCGTTTTTCGTATTGAGTGCGCGCCATGAGCACCCCCGCCAGCACCTTCCCCGAAGCCCAGGCCGAGACCACCAGCCCGCTGCGCTTCGTCACCGCCGCCAGCCTGTTCGACGGCCACGACGCCGCGATCAACATCATGCGCCGCCTGATCCAGTCGCAGGGCGCGGAAGTGGTGCACCTGGGCCACAACCGCTCGGTCGAGGACGTGGTCCGCGCCGCGCTGCAGGAAGACGCCGACGGCATCGCGCTGTCCAGCTACCAGGGCGGCCACGTCGAGTACTTCAAGTACATGGTCGACATGCTCAAGGAGCGCGGCGCCTCCCACATCCGCGTGTTCGGCGGCGGTGGCGGCACCATCACCCCCGAGGAGATCCGCGAGCTGCAGGCCTACGGCGTGGAGCGCATCTACCACCCCAACGACGGCATGCACATGGGCCTGGTGGCGATGATCGAGGACGTCGTCCGCCGCGCCACCAGCGCGCGCAAGCCCGACGAAGCCCCGCCGCAGTCGGCCGACATCGACGACGAGATCAGCATCGGCCACATGCTCAGCGCGATCGAGGAGGGCCTGCTCGACGAGGCCCAGCTCGCCCATCTGCGCAAGCAGTGGCACCTGGCCGGCGGCAAGACCCCGGTGGTCGGCATCACCGGCACCGGCGGCGCCGGCAAGTCCTCGGTCACCGACGAACTGCTCAACCGCTTCCTCGCCAGCTTCCCGGAGATGCGCATCGCCGTGATCTCGGTCGACCCGACCCGCCGCCGCACCGGCGGCGCGCTGCTCGGCGACCGCATCCGCATGAACTCGCTGCGCAGCCCGCGCGTCTACATGCGCTCGATGGCCACCCGCCGCCAGCACGCGGCCACCAACACCGTGCTCAAGGACTGCATCGGCTTCCTCAAGGGCCTGGGCTACGACCTCGTCATCGTCGAGACCGCGGGCATCGGCCAGAGCGACTCGGAGATCGTCGACCTGGTCGACTTCCCGATGTACGTGATGACCAGCGACTTCGGCGCGCCCAGCCAGCTCGAGAAGATCGACATGCTCGATTACGCCGAGCTGGTGGTGCTCAACAAGTTCGACAAGCGCGGCGCCGAGGATGCACTGCGTGACGTGCGCAAGCAGTGGAAGCGCAACCGCGTCGCCTTCGCGATGAAGGACGAAGACGTCCCCGTCTACCCGACCATCGCCAGCCAGTTCAACGACCCCGGCATCAGCTGGATGTTCGCCAACCTGTGCCGCCTGCTGCGCGACAAGCTGCACCTCGGTGTGCATGTAGGAGCGGCTTTAGCCGCGAGCTCTTCGTCCGACGACAAAAATCAACAGCTCGCGGCTGAAGCCGCTCCTACGAAGAGCGGCTCGCGGATCGACTGGAACCCGCAGATCGACACCTCGCTGAAGGAGCCGCGCGCCACCGTGCTGATCCCCGGCGCGCGGGTGCGCTACCTGGCCGAGATCGCCGAGCAGGGCCGCGCCATCAACGCCGGCATCGACAAGCAGGCCGAAGCCGCCAACCGCGCCCAGGCCTACTGGCTGTCGCTGCAGGACATCGGCGACCACAAGCTGCCCAAGCAGCTCGATCTCTACGACGCCGAAGACCTCGTAGGGTGGGCTCAAGCCCACCAAACGAGCGCCGGTACGCCCCCGGAAGGTGGGAGCAGCAGCGGTGGGCTTGAGCCCACCCTACGCGCCGACCGCACCCTGGCCACCCTGCGCCAGCGCTACAACGACGCCATCCACGCCCTCACCTCCGAGTCGCTCAAGCTGCTGCGCGAGTGGCCGGCGCGCCTCAAGTCGATCACCGACGAGGTCACCGAGTACGAAGTCCGCGGCAAGGCCATCCGCGTCGAGAACTACCGCGAGTCGCTCAGCCACCAGAAGATCCCCAAGATCGCCGCGCCCACCTACAAGAACTGGGGCGAGCTGCTGGTGTTCCTCGGCAAGGAAAACCTGCCCGGCTACTACCCGTACACCGGCGGCGTCTACCCGTACCGCCGCACCGGCGAGGACCCGATCCGCATGTTCGCCGGCGAGGGCACGCCCGAGCGCACCAACCGCCGCTTCCATTACCTGTCGGTCGGCCAGCCCGCGGCGCGCCTGTCCACCGCGTTCGACTCGGTCACGCTCTACGGCGAAGACCCGGCCGTGCGCCCGGACATCTACGGCAAGGTCGGCAACTCCGGCGTCAACATCGCCACCCTCGACGACATGAAGAAGCTGTACTCCGGCTTCGACCTGTGCGCGCCGACCACCTCGGTGTCGATGACCATCAACGGCCCGGCGCCGATGATCCTGGCGATGTTCATGAACACCGCCGTCGACCAGCAGGTCGAGAAGTACCTGCGCGAAGACACCCACCGCTGGGACGCCGCCCATGACAAGATCGAGGCCTTCTTCGAGGGCAAGCCACGCCCGCAGTACAGCGGCATGCTGCCCGAGACCAACGACGGCCTCGGCCTGGGCCTGCTCGGCATCACCGGCGACCAGGTCGTCGACGCCGAGACCTACGCCCGCATCCGCGCCCACACCCTCAGCACCGTGCGCGGCACCGTGCAGGCCGACATCCTGAAAGAGGACCAGGCGCAGAACACCTGCATCTTCAGTACCGAGTTCGCTCTGCGCATGATGGGCGACATCCAGCAGTTCTTCGTCGACCACAAGGTCCGCAACTTCTACTCGGTCAGCATCAGCGGCTACCACATCGCCGAGGCCGGGGCGAACCCGATCAGCCAGCTCGCCTTCACCCTCAGCAACGGCTTCACCATCGTCGAGTACTACCTCGCGCGCGGGATGAAGATCGACGACTTCGCGCCCAACCTGTCGTTCTTCTTCAGCAACGGCATGGACCCGGAGTACACGGTGATCGGCCGCGTCGCCCGCCGCATCTGGGCCCGCGCCATGCGCGAGCGCTACGGCGCCGACCCGCGCAGCCAGATGATGAAGTACCACATCCAGACCAGCGGCCGGTCCCTGCACGCGCAGGAGATCCAGTTCAACGACATCCGCACCACGCTGCAGGCGCTGTACGCGTTGTTCGACAACTGCAACTCGTTGCACACGAATGCCTATGACGAGGCGATCACCACGCCGACCGAGGAAAGCGTGCGCCGCGCCGTCGCCATCCAGATGATCATCAACAAGGAGCTGGGGCTCAACTTCAACGAGAACCCCTGGCAGGGCAGCTTCATCGTCGACAAGCTCACCGACATCGTCGAGGAAGCCGTCTACAAGGAGTTCGAAGCGATCAGCGAGCGCGGTGGCGTACTCGGCGCGATGGACACCATGTACCAGCGCGGCAAGATCCAGGAAGAGTCGATGTACTACGAGCACAAGAAGCACGACGGCTCGCTGCCCCTGGTCGGCGTCAACACCTTCCTGCCGAAGGAGCACGCCGGCGACATCGTCACCGAGATCGAACTGATCCGCTCGACCGAAGGCGAGAAGGGCCAGCAGATCGACAACGTCAGCAACTTCCAGCAGCTGCGCAATCAACTCGCTCTTCGCTCCCTCCCTTCCGCGAACGCGGAGGGGAGGGCCGGGGAGGGGTCAGACCAATTCGCCGCGAAATCCCAAGGCCTGGCCTACCTGCAAAAAACCGCCCGCGACCGCCAGAACGTCTTCGCGGCGCTGATGGAGGCGGTCAAGACCCACAGCCTCGGGCAGATCAGCCATGCGCTGTATGACGTGGGTGGTGAGTACCGGCGGAATATGTAGGGCATTTTCACAACCGAGTAAGAGTAAAAAAGATGACGACAAACTTCTCGCTTCAAGCTTTCGAGGATAGCGCCAACGACGGCGGTGATTGTCGCTTCTGGTACGCCCATCAACTCATGAGTTGGCTCGGCTACGACTCTTGGCAGTCGTTCCAAGGCGTAATCACCAAAGCGATGGGCTCCTGCACTCGCCTTGGGCTCGATCCGACCGAAGCATTCACCCGCGAGGAAGTGATCGAAGGCGGGAAAACGGTCAAGACGTATCGGCTCACCCGCTTTGCCTGCCTGCTGGTCTCCATGACAGCCGACTCGAAGAAACCGGAGGTGGCGGAAGCGAAAGCAGCACTTGCCGCTATCGCAGACACCCTCATTCAACAACGCGTCGAATCTGCGGACCTCGCTAGGCTAGAAACTCGCGAGGACCTCAAGATTGCCGAGAAGGCCATGACGGGTGCCGCGAGAGACGGCGGACTACAGACCACCGAGTTCGGCATCTTCAAGGACGCGGGATTTCGCGGCATGTACAACATGAGCTTGCGCGACCTTCAGGCACACAAGGGGATGCCACAAGGCAAGACTCTGTACGACTTCATGGGCCTAGAAGAACTTGCCGGCAATCTGTTCCGCGTGACCCAAACGGCAGCTCGAATTAAGAGTAAGAAGGTCAGCGGCCTTAACAGCCTGCAACGTACTGCCCAAGACGTTGGCAGCGAAGTGCGCCGCATTATGATTCAGAACAGCGGCACTGCACCTGAGCATCTTGCCATTGAGGAGGACGTTCAGGGCGTCCAAAAGCGTCTGAAGAAAGTTGACCGGGAAATGAAGAAGCTGGACAAGCCAAAGGCAAAGAAGAAATCTAAGTAAGCGAAGCTGCCGGGGGGGGCAGGAAAATGACCGAAAGAACTGACCTATTAGCCTCAATTGCCCATAGCATTCGCACTTACAGAGAAGGCGAGATTCCGCCGCCAACTTCTGAGCACGTAGATCGCTGGGTCAGTCAATTTTCATCTGGCCAACAACTCCCGTTTTTGCGCGAGTTCGATCATGTCATACGCCATTCATTCATCGAGAAGTCCGACGTAATTACGTTCTTCGATGGGCTACTAACCTTCGAGGGCTTAGTCGGTAGCAACCCAGCCGCCTACTGGTCAGCATCCAATTTCCTCCACATCCAGCAGGATGGGCAAAGCCAAAAGCACATGATTTCGGTGCTTGGGGAGTGCCTCAAGTCAAAATTCAACCTAGACATCAGAAAATGCGGATCGGCGAACGGTGACTTCATTTATCTTGACGATGTTCTTTTCTCAGGCAGTCGGATCGCGAGCGATCTTGAAAAATGGATCGCCACCGACGCGCCGCAGAAAGCTACGGTGCAGGTCATTCTGATCGCCTTCCACACCGGCGGCCAATACTACATAAGCAACACGCGCTTGAAGAAAGCCATAGCAGCCTCGAAGAAAGACATCACTGTCAATTTTTGGCGGGCTCTTGAGATCCAGAACCAGGCGTATTGGAAGTACACGTCGGACGTCCTTTGGCCCGCAAGCATCCCGGCCATACCGGAAGTTCAAGCCTATGTCGCCGCGGAGGAGCGCTATCCCCATCAGCTAAGACTGCCCGGGGGAAAGACGAAGTTCTTCTCATCAGAAGACGGAAGGCAAGTACTTGAGCAGGGGTTCTTAGTTGCAGGAGTCAAGATAAGAAGCAAGATTGCCTCCCCCAAGAGCGTGCTTCGGCCACTCGGCTTTAGCATGTTCGGAGTAGGATTCGGATCGCTTATCGCGACCTACAGGAACTGTCCAAACAATTGCCCACTGGCTCTGTGGTGGGGCGATCCAGAAGCGAAATCAGGCCCATTTAATTGGTACCCACTTCTGCCAAGAAAGACGTATGCGTCCGCTGAGAATGTGTTCGGTAAGCTAAATGAGTTCTAAGATCAACTACAAGCTTCGCGAATACCTCCGCTCCGAATCCGTGGTTGTCCACAAGACGAAGGAGAGGTTTGGTGGCCTATCCAACATGGCTGCTGGATTTCGTTTGCGCATCAATGGATTCATAGTCCCAACGAGCGAGGCACTCTACCAAGCATGTCGATTCCCCGACCTGCCGGATGTACAGCGCGAGATCATCGCGCAACACAGCCCCATGACCGCGAAGATGAAGGGGAAGCCCCACAGAAAGGACACCCGCAGCGATTGGGAGAATGTGCGCCATAAGGTAATGCGCTGGTGCTTGAGAGTGAAGCTAGCACAGCACTACAAGGAGTTTGGCCGTCTTCTCCTCGCCACGAAAGAAAAGCCGATCGTGGAGCAATCTAGGAAGGACCACTACTGGGGAGCCATCCCCATGCAGGATGGCGAAACCCTAATGGGAGAGAACGTTCTGGGACGCCTTCTCATGGAACTCAGGGAAGCGTTGAAGAACGACACCGACGAGAAGCTCCGGTTTGTGCCGCCGCTAGGGATTCCGAACTTCACGCTCTACGGCGAGCCCATCGAACCGGTTGGAGCGCTGGGTACTTGCGTCCCCGGCGAGGTACCGGCAGAACTTGGCGAGCAACGCCATCTGCTCTAGCCCCTCGTATCAAGCCAGTAGGATGGGTTGAGCGAAGCGATACCCATCAAGGTCCGCCACTCAGCGAGCCTTCTGCCTTGAATTACCTATCAGTCGCTGCAGCCTCGCCTCAGCTATTTCCATAGCCAGGTTGTGCGCGACCATCTTTGAGCATCGCCACCAGTGGGAGCTTCAGCGTGATCAAGGCATTGTTGGATGCGACTGGGGGCTGGATGCTCATCCCCATCGTTGTCGCTGTCGCCGGAACGGCCGTCGCGAAAGGCCTTTTCGGCGTATATCGATCCAAGAGCCAGGATCGCAAAGACTTTCTCGATCTATGGGAAAGGCGGGAGTCACCTGACGACCTCTGGCTTGAAGTGGCCGTGCGCCACCAGTTCGGCGCTTATCTTCCCGCCCCGCTTATCAGGTCGCTCCAGCGCAGCTCGCAGGCAGGCCGCGCGCTTCTGGAGGTGTCTGAGTGTTGGGACATGCTGGATATGGATGACGAGACTGGCGAGGTCCATTGGCGGGCCAAGCGCTACGCAAACCCTCGTCATAGATGGTGGATGCAGAAGGTATTCACGGCGGGCTATTACGTCCTGATGTTTGCAGCGGGGATATTGGCCATCGTGCTGATCAAAAGCACTGGTCGAACGGATTTCAGTTACGCAATCCTTTGGGCGTATCCGCTGTTTCTTGGCGGGGCGGCGTTTTGCTGCTTGTCCCGCTCCGAGCGATTGGAAACCGCCAGCAAAGCCGTCCCTCGTTGGCTTGGTCTTCGCTAAACAACCCTGTTCGGTGCGGAACGGAAGGCATCGAGTTGATGCAAATGAAAGGCTGTTCCGCTGGTGATGGCCCGTCGTTGGCGCTTGTCCCGTAGAAGTTGGATGTGCGGAATGCCGCACGCCAAAAGGAAATAGATATGCCGAAGAAGGACATTCACGTCGTGCCCCACAAGGATGGCTGGGCGGTTCAAAAGGAAGGCGGCCAAAGGGCTAGCTCTGTGCATGACCGGAAATCCGATGCACAAGAGCAGGCGCGGGATCAAGGTCGACGCGACAAAGTCGAAGTCGTCATCCACGGACAGGATGGAAAGATTCAGAACAGCAACAGCTATGGGAACGACCCCAACCCGCCGAAGGATAGAAAGCCCTGAGATTGGACGGAATGCTCTCGCAGTGGGTTGGCGAGCGACGCGTTCTTAGACCTGTAGAAAAGACGGGCCCGTCATCTGACGGGCCTTTCTCTTTTCGGCTCCGCGCGAACCTCGGTGCTTAGCTTGTATGGCAGCTGCGAGAGCAGGTGTAGCAGCCGTTCGACTGGCGGTAGTGCATCTTTGCCGCCGCGACGGCTGATGTGCAGCTGGAGTGTTCCCCGAGGAATAGCTTGTCCGACGGGATATAGATGCACGAAGCCGTATGAACCTCGTGATCGCCATTCGCTTGGGAGTTCTTGTTGACGTAGTAGGTGGTCATCTTGTTTTTGTTTCCGAACGTCGCGCGGATTTGCGCAACTTCAGCCTGGTCGCACCCTGTCTCACCAGCTGCGAATCAGGAAAACTCGCCGAAAGGCGCGGTCGTGCACCGTAGGATCGGGTCGTTATCCATCGCCGCCCACCTGAGACCCGACCCCGGCGGGTCTTTCGTTTCCGGCACTCCCCTGACACACTCGCTCCCGCTCCGATCGCCCCGTCAATGCGATCAACCCACGCCATACGGAATGCGGCGGAGCAAGGACGCGCCGGCGGATGCCGGCGTACTTACACATGGATTAGCAAAGGAGAGTGCTGTGTCGCAGAACCTTGTTTCCCTGGACTACACCGACGAGCAGATCGCCGCCGCGATGGCGGCGCTGCAGCAGATCGAAGCGGCGTTGCCGGGCCTGATCGCGATGGAGAGCGGCGACCGCCGCGGAATGATGCTGCTCGGTCCGGTGTCGCAGCCGTTCGCGCGGCAGACGCTGCGCGTGCTGGAGCAGAACCCCGGCATCGTGCCGCCGAGCCTCAACGTGGCCGAGGCCCGCCTCGACCTGGCCGCGTTCGACAAGCTCACCCCGGTGCTGGAACGCCTGCAGAGCCTCACCACGCGCGTGGACGACACCCTCGCCGCGCTCGGCAGCGACGTGATGGATGTGGCGCTGGACGGCTACAACCAGATCAAGCTGTCCGGCGCTGCGCACGGTCTGGACGAGTTGCGCAAGGAATTGAGCGGCCGTTTCGCCAAGACCCGCCGCAAGGTGGCCCAGCCGGTCTGATCCGCCCGCGATCGCTGTAGCCGACAGGCCGCCTCCGGGCGGCCTGTCTGTTTCCGGCGTCCGGGCGGAGCGGGCGGGGCGCCGGTTGCGGTCGCCGACGCCTCGGGAAGGGTCAACGACCCTTCCGCTGAAGTCGCGGACCCTTCCGGAGCGGTCGACGACCTTTCCGTTGAGGTCGCCGACCCTTCCGGAGCGGTCAACGACCCTTCCGTTGGGGTCACGGACCCTTCGGGAGCGGTCGATGACCCTTCCGTTGAGGTCGCAAACCCTTCCGGAGCGGTCAACGACCCTTGCGTTGAGGTCGCCGACCCTTCCGGAGCGGTCAACGACCCATGCGGAGCAGGAGCCGTAGGATGGGTTGAGCACAGCGAAACCCATCATCGCCATGCCCAGAGCGCGGCGATGGGTATCGCCTGCGGCTCAACCCATCCTACGAGCTGCATTCGATGGGGTCCGCGACCCCGCGCTTGAGCCTGTCAGAAATTTTGTGCGCAGGGTCTACCCTGAAATTCAAAGGAGAGGTCATGCCCAAGAAGAAACAGCCGGGCGCCGAAGCGGCGACTCGGCGCGCTTCCGCCCAGTCCGCAGGCTCCCGATGCTTGCCTGGCTGCACCGCGTGGCGCCTGCGGCGTTACCCTACCGTCGTTCCGACAGCAGAGTTGAATGGATGAATGCCCCCCCGAAAGCCACCGTCGTCGCTCTGGTGACGCCGCACCTGCTGCGTGTCGTCGACCTCGCCATGGAAGCCGAGAAGGGCGTCAACGTGGATTGGCATGTGCGCGAAGCCGTGGCCGCGACCGTGGGCGGGCTGGGCGATCAGTACAACGCGCCGGCGTTGGTGGCGGCGTATGTCGAGGGACTGGAGAACGCGGCAAGTCAGGCCCCCACTACCCGCGTGGCGTACATACGCGTCCTGCAGACCGCGGCGGACGCCGCACGCCGTCTCAGGCGCGATTGAAAGGAAAAAGGGGGGGCAAGAACCCACAGCCCGCACGCGACCTTGCAAGCGCGCGGCGGCACGTGGGTCACCTTCGCGCCCCGGGCGTATCGCGGCGCGGATGCAAGCTGCAACTTTCAATAGTGCCCACATCTTCACAATTCTCTACGTATTCCGACGGCATATTTCCGATTCCCCAGAAGAAGGAGGATTGGCATGTTTATGACGAAGCAGCATGTGATGGTTCGTACGCTCGGCGTGGCGCTTGTCGCCCTGAGCCTTGGCGCCTGCGCCACCTATGACGACGAGTTCGCGGGGATCAACTCACGCCTCGATCAACTCGACACGAGGGTGCAGGGCGCGGCCCAGAGCGCGGAAGCCGCCAATCAGTCCGCGCAGCAGGCCAACCAACGGCTGGATCAAATAGAAGGCCGCGTTCAGAGGCTCGAAGCGGCGCCGCGCCGCGTTCCGCGCGGTTAATCGCTCCTGCACGATTCGCGACGAACGGCCTGAACCGTGACCCGGTGGCCTTTGCTGGCCACCGGTTTCCTTGTATCTATTTACCCAGTCTTCGTTCCAAGGAATCGTCCCATCCGTAACTGCACACTTCCCGCGATCCGGGCCGTTTATGGCGCGCTGGCGATGACGCTGGCGTTCGCAAGCTTTGACGTGGCCGCCGCCAAGGATGCCGCCGCGCAACCGGTCGCCGCCGTCGACCTGATGCCGCGAGGCCAAGAGGTGTCCGCCACGGTGATCGAGTTGGCGGGCTGGGTGGTCGCCGCCAACGACAGCCAAGGCTATCCGTTCGCGGTGATAGACAAGGCCGCCGCACAGATCCTGGTGTTCGGTGGCGACGGCCGGCTTCGCGGCACGGCACCTGGGCTGTTTGGCTCGGCGGTCGGCGATCACACGGCGCCCGGCATCGCCGGCCTCGCGCTTCGCGAAATTCCGGGCCGGGATCGCACCACGCCGGCCGGTCGCTTTGTCGGCGGTTTCGGTCCGTCCATCGACGCCGGGCGCGTGCTGTGGGTCGACTACGATTCCGGGGTCTCCATGCACCCCACCGCCACTGGCGTCCCGAAAGAACGACGCGCCGAACGCCTGGCATCGCCTTCGCCGGACGACAACCGCATCACGCATGGCTGCATCAACGTCTCGCCCGAGTTTTACGAGCGGATCATCCGTCCGACGTTCGAGCGCGGCGGGGTGTTCTACATCCTGCCGGACAAGGCGCGGCTAGCGGAGACCTTCCCGGAGTTCGCGCAAAGTCGCGCGACTACGCAACGAAACGTGGGAAGTCGCTCACGGCCCGCCCGCCGCTGAAAGGCGCGTCGGCGTGTTGCCTGTGGTGTGCGCGGCAACCCGCGAAAGCGGGCTTGAGCCCGCCCTACGACTTCCCGCGATGGTTGTAGGGTGGGCCCCGGCCCACCGTCCTGACCCCTCCCACCGTCCTGCCCCTCCCACCATCCTGCCCCTCAAAGACCCGCCACCCGGCGGGTCTCTGCGTTGGGGCCGGCGAAGCCACCGTTGCGGTGTGCGTCCCGGCACGGCGATACGATGGCGGCCAATTCGCATACGGCGGGCTTGAGCCCGCCCTACACTCTGCGACATCCGGCTGCGACGATTCGTAGGGTGGGCCCCGGCCCACCGCTGTGACCGGCCCACCGCTGTGACGGCGCCTCGGGATGTTCTCCTACAACGAGCGGCGCGATGCGCCGACATCGGCTGCCGATGGCATGCGGCACGGTGCGGCGATGTCGAACTATCGCCGCGTGTGGGTGCCGGGTGGCACCTACTTCTTTACGGTCAACCTGCTCGAACGCCGCCGGCGGTTGCTGGTGGAGCGCATTGGCGAACTGCGCGCGGCCTTCCGGGCGGCGCAGGGGGCGCGGCCTTTCGAGATCCTGGCGATCGTGGTCCTGCCCGACCACCTGCATTGCCTTTGGCAACTGCCGCCGGGCGATGCCGACAACGCCAACCGCTGGGCGCAGATCAAGGGCGGTTTCTCCCGGCGCCTCCCCGTGGACGAGCGCAGGAATGCGACGCGCGCAGCCCGCCGTGAACGCGGGATATGGCAACGCCGCTACTGGGAGCACCTGGTTCGCGATGACGACGACCTGCGCCGGCATGTCGAGTACATCCACTTCAACCCGGTGAAGCATGGCCATGCGTCCCGGCCTATCGAATGGCCGCATTCGTCGTTTCGTCGTTGGGTTGCGCGCGGGGCGTATCCGGCGGATTGGGTGGGTGGGGGTGGGTGATGCGCGGGGGGGGGGGGGAGCGGAAGGCGGGCTTGAGCCCGCCCTACGATTTCTTTCATGCCATGTCGATCTGGCGCCTGCTGGTTCGTCGCGTCCATTGAGTGCCCGCCAAAAGGAGCCATGAGTTCGACACGCAGGCCAGGGAAGCTGCCGGGTTCAGGCGGTGCTTCAAGCGTGTTTAACGCGCCTCATGTTCCAGTTGGGCGCGCAATGCCGTGATCAAGAAGTTGAGCGCACCCCTCCGTTTTTGGAGGACCACACAGGAGAATGAAATGAGCTACGTGCAAGGTTTCGTGCAGGCCGTGCCGACGGCGAACAAGGACGCCTATCGCCAGCATGCGAAGGATGCGATGCCGATCTTCAAGGAGTTCGGCGCGACACGCATGGTGGAAGCCTGGGGCGACGACGTCCCCGACGGCAAGGTCACCGACTTCAAGGGCGCGGTCCAGGCCAAGGCCGACGAGACCGTCGTCTTCTCGTGGCTGGAATACCCCGACAAGGCGACCTACGACACCGCCAACAAGAAGATGATGGAAGACCCGCGCATGCAGGAGATGGGACAGAACATGCCCTTCGACGGCAAGCGCATGATCTTTGGCGGCTTCGAATCGATCATCGACGAAAAAGCAGCTGGGACCACCGGGTATGCCGACGGCTACGTCGTGCCCGTTCCCAGAGGCAACAAGGAGGCCTATCGCGAGATGGCCAGCAAGGCGGTCGAAGCCTTCAAGGACTACGGCGCGACGCGCGTGGTCGAGGCCTGGGGCGACGACGTACCCGACGGCAAGGTCACCGATTTCAAGCGCTCGGTGAAAGCCACCGATGACGAGAATGTCGTCTTCTCCTTCGTCGAATGGCCCGACAAGGCGACCCGCGACGCGGGCTGGAAAAAGATGATGGAAGATCCGCGCATGCAGCCCGACAAGGACAACATGCCTTTCGACGGCAAGCGCATGTTCTGGGGCGGGTTCAAGCCCCTCCTCGACGAGTAGGGCGGGAGGTCAGCGTCGCGTCGCCAGCACGCCGTCCAGCGCGAGCTGCGCCTTGAAGCCGGCTTTTTCGAGGCGTTTGGCCACCTCGCGCGGGACGTCCCGGCCGCTGGTGAGCTTGTTCGGGCTGCCGGTGTAGTGGAACAGGCGGCCGCCGCGGCGCAGGACGCGTGCCAGCTGATCGTAGAAGACCTGCGAGTACAGCTCGCCGGCGATGCCGAAGCGTGGCGGGTCGTGCAGTAACGCATCCATCGAGGCGTCGCCGATCTGCGCGATCGCCTGCGACACGTCGGCGTGGGTGAGTTGCAGGCGGCCACCGAGGGCGGGCGCGTCGGGGTCCGGCGACCACGGGTTGAGCGTGCGCAGCCAAAGCACGTCGGCGTTCTTCTCGAACGAGTGGATGCGGGCCACGCCCGCCTCGATGCAGCACGCCGCGAAGTAGCCCAGGCCGCCGCAGGTATCGAGCACGACCTTGCCGTGCGGCTCCACCAGCGCGACCTTGCGGCGCGCGTCCTCGACCGGCGACACCTTCGAGGTGGGCAGCATCTTGATGCCGTCGATCTCGAACGTGGGCGCGTCCCACTGGCTGGGCACCAGCTTGATCAGCGAACCGGAAAAACGCGACACCGGCGCGAACGCATCGCCATCCCAGTAGTAGATCGTGCGGTCCTTCAGCTTGTGCGGATACGGATAGCGCTGCCCGCGCCAGTGCCAGGCATCGGTCGCAAGCATCGCCTCGCCATTGGAGCGCCCCAGGTCGAGCGAGCCGGTCCACGCCGCCGCACCGGCATCGCGCGCGGCCAGCAGCGCCTCGGCGAGCGGACGTGTGAGCAGGGGGCCGGAATAGTGCGACACGACGGGCAATCTCCTGAGGTAGCGAAGGGGGCGGCGAAAACGGGCAGGGCATTTTCCGCCATATCCAATGGGCGCAGTGCGTTATCCGCGACGCCGCGCCCGGTCCGTCGGCTTCCCTGGCCGGGGCGTCAGCCGCGCGCGTCCGGCATGAGGCCCGCTCCGGCGGGCCTTTTTTTTTTCGGGAAGGCATCCACTCAGCGGCTTGATCCATCGCGAACGCTGCGCGTGCTACCACCATCTTCCCCGTGCCAAGCCACCACCGGAGCCCCCATGGAAACCAACGAACTCCACCGCGGCCGCCTCATCGACCACATCCAGCTGGTGGTACGCGACCTCGCGGCCAGCCGCGCGTTCTACACCGCCGTGCTCGACGTCCTGCAGGTGCCGATGGGCGGCGACGAAGCCGACTTTTTCTGGGCCGACGAACTGTGCGTGTCGACTGCCGACAGCGACGCCGCGCAGGGCCGCCTGACCGGACCCACCCACCTGGCCTTCCAGGCCGCCGACCGCGCGATGGTCGATGCGTTTTACCAAGCCGCGCTCGCAAACGGCGGCACCGACAACGGCGCCCCCGGCGAGCGCCCGTACCACCCGGGCTACTACGCTGCGTTCGTGATCGACCCCGACGGCAACAACATCGAGGCCGTGTATCACGGCGCGGCGAAGCGCAGCGCGGCGTCGGTCAAGGTCACGTTCTGAACGACGCGGGCGGCTGTCAGCCCATCATGGGTCGCGCGGATCAACCCTGGGCACGCGACAGAAACCGGCGATCACCTGCGCAGGCAGCCGGGCGCCGAATCGGCGACGCGGCGGGCTTCCGCGCTCTGCCCGGGCCCCGGGGCAATGAAGGCGGCGACGCAGGGTCGGTCGCCGGCCAATGCCACCGGGATGAGGTAGGCGGTCTGCTTCTTGGGGTCGGCCGGATCCTCCCAGGCCAGGTAGCGCAGCACCAGGACATCGGACACGAAGGCGTCGCCGTCGCCGCTGCCACGCCATTCCACCCGCGGGGCGATCTGGCTGAAGGCGCCGCCGCGCTGTTCGGGCAGGCGCAGGCTCACGAACTCGCCGCCCGGCTTGCGCACCAGCAGGTTGCCGCGGCCGTCGGCTTCGACATGCCGCAGCGCAAAGCCGGCGGGCGCGGCGCACTCCGACTCGCGGTAGCCGGCTTCGTCGGGTTGCGAGCCGATGACCCGGCAATCGCCGAGGTCGGCGTAGACGCTGCTGCGGGTGCTTGCGGGCGCTGCGCTGGACGGGGCGGGCGCGGGCACAGCGGGTGGGGCCGATGCGGGCTCGGCCGCCGACGCCGGTGCAGGCGTTGCTGGCGTCGGCGCGGGGTCGTTGCCGCAGGCGGCGAGGCCAACGGCGAGGGACAGTCCGCAAAAGCGGGCGAGGCGGGTGGGCTTCAAGGCAACGCTCCATCGCAGGGCAGGCGGCCCAGTGTGGCCGCGCGACTGCAACGTGGTGTCGACGCCCTGCCACGCGTTCGCGGTCGCGCGCTGCCGCGGGGGCGCGTCCGTCCAGCCCGGGATTAGGGGACTAGGAACCGACAGCCAGCGTAGCCCGGGTAAGCGGAGCGCACCCGGGGCTTTACGGGAACTAGGAACCGCCAGCCCGCCCCTGACCTTCCAAGCGCGCGGCGGCGCGTCACCCACCTTCGCAACCGAGGGAGGCGCGGTGCGTCCGTTGGCCTTGCCCGGACTGCGTCACCGGGTTGCCGGCCATACCTGAATGGGCTGGCCTGCGAGTCGGGGCCAACCCGTTGGCCCCTTTGCCAGATGTCTGGCGATTCCCGCGAGGAGTTCCCCATGAAAGGCACCGTGTTGGCGGTAGTGCTTGCGCTCGGGCTGGGCGCGCCGGTCCACGCGCAGGAGGCGTTGCCGTATACCGAAGGGATGGTCGTGCAAGTCACCTCGGTGGACATCCTGGACGGCGAGTTCGACAACTACCTCGAGTACCTGCAGACCCAGTACAAACCGATCCTGGAGGCGCAGAAGAAGGCCGGCATCATCCTCGACTACGGGGTGTACCAGAACCAGACGGGCAGCGACGAAGACGCGGATCTGTACCTGGTCGTGTTCTACCCGAACATGGCCATGCTCGACGGCTTGCGCGCGAAGCTCGATCCCATCGCGACCCAGGTCAGCGGGCAGTCGGTGAAGCAGTCCAACTCGGCCTTTGCCGCACGCGGCAAGATGCGCAACATCATGGGCACCGAGCTGCTGCGCGAGTTGAAGCTGAAGTAGGCGGTTGCGACTGCATCTGCCGGTGCTGTGAAACGCCTGCCGCCGGCAGGCGTTTCCGTTCGTGCCGGCCACATGCGTCGGACGGGTCCGGTTCCAGGTCAGCCCGCGTAGGGCGCAGCCAGCGTAGCCCGGGTAAGCGAAGCGCACCGCGCCGCGAACAACCTCGCTGGCGACATGGATGATCGCGCCGCAGCGCGCTGAGATCGCCACGCCGCGGCGCTTTTGCCCCTCGCAACCGGGGGATATCGCGGCGCGGTGCGGCCTTTGGCCTTCCCCGGGCTACCCCGCTTCTCTCCTGTGGCCGGTATGGCAACATTGCCGCACCTTCCGCAAAGGTGCAGGCCCAGATGCTCCCCACCGACCGCATCGCGAGAACCGCTGGTTTGTTGTATCTCGTCGTGGTGATCACGGGGCTCTTCGGCCTCATGTACGTGCCGTCGCAGATCACCGTGCGCGGTGATGCGGTCGCGACCCTCGACAACATCCTGCGATCCGAGTCGTTGTTCCGCCTGGGCATCGCCAGCATGCTGATCAACCAGATCGCGTTCCTGCTGCTGCCACTCGTGCTGTATCGATTGCTTCGGTCGGTGGGGCAGAACGCGGCCGTGCTGATGGTGGCGCTCGCCGTGACCAGCGTGCCGATCACGCTGGTGGCGCTCGCGCACCGGCTGGATGCGCTCTCGTTGCTGGGTGGTTCCGATTACGTCGCGGCCTTGTCGATCGCCGAACGTAATGCGCTCGTCATGACCGCACTCAAGGCCTATGGCAACGGCATCCTGGTCACCACCGTTCTCTGGGGGCTTTGGCTGCTGCCTTTCGGCTATCTGGTCTTCCGATCGGGCTTCCTGCCCAGGCTGCTTGGGGCGTTGCTGATCGTGGGCGGCATCGGACTCACGGCCGATGTTTTCGGAACCGTGTTGTCGCGCGAGTTCGCGCATACATCGCTGTCGACAATTCTCGCGTCATCATCCAGCGTGGGGGAAATCGGCATCTGCCTGTGGTTGCTGATCGTCGGGGTGCGCGGCCGGGCCGCCGTCGCTGAACCGTCCACTCTCCACCACGGCACGACTTGATCGTCGCGCCCGCACATCGAGTCCAGCCCATGCCAACCCGTCGAAGCACGCCCCCGCTGCAGGAATTCACCGCACCCGTGCAATTGAAACTGTCCGCGCTTTGGGCATCGGTGATGTGCTGTTACCTGTATGGCGATTTCTTCAGTCTTTTCCAGCCCGGCAAGCTCAAGGGCATGCTCGAGGGCGAGATCGCGCCGCTCGGTGCCGTGACGCAGGGCGTACTGCTTGGCGTCACGATCTCGATGGCCATTCCGAGTCTCATGATTTTCCTGTCGATGGTGCTGCGGCCCGTCGTGAACCGCTGGACGAACATCGTGGTGGGCGTCCTCTACACGCTGTTTGTGCTGGTGACGATGCCCGGCGCCTGGGCGTTCTATCTCTTCCTCGGCACGCTCGACATGATCTTGACCGGGCTCGTCGTCTGGTTTGCATGGACGTGGCCCCGGCGCGATTTGGCCTGAGCCCGCGTAGCCCGGGTAAGCGAAGCGCACCGCGCCGCGAAGAACCTCGCTGGCGACATGGATGACCGCGCTGCAGCGCGCTGAGATCGCCACGCCGCGGCGCTTTTGCCACATCGCGCAACACCCCGGGTGCGGCCTTCGGCCTTACCCGGGCTACGTCACTAGCCCCGGATCAAGCGGACCATGGTCGGGCTCGGCCAAGCCACCGTTGCGGCATGCGTCCCCGGCACGGCGATAGGATGGTGGCCAGTCGCTGACGACGCGCGCGGAGCCTGCCATGTCCACCAGCCTGTTCGCCCCGCTATTCGACCCGCTGCTCGACCGCGCGCACGCGCACGCCAGCGGCTTCCTGCGCGACTTGCCGCAGCGCTTCGTCGGCGCCCGTGCCGGCCGCGACGAGATGCTCGCCGCGCTCGACGCGCCGCTGCCGCCACGCGGCGAAGACCCCGCCGCCGTCATCGACCTGCTCGCACGCCACGCCGAGCGTGGCGCGTCGGCCTGCGCCTCGCCGCGCTACTTCGGCTTCGTTATCGGCGGCGCGCTGCCGGTGGCGCTGGCGGCCGACTGGCTGGTGTCGACGTGGGACCAGAACGCCGGCATCCACGTCATCTCGCCGATCGCCGCGGCGATGGAGGAAATCGCCGCGCGCTGGCTGCTGGAGCTGTTCGACCTGCCGCGCGAAAGCGGCGTCGGCTTCGTCACCGGCTGCCAGATGGCGCACTTCACCTGCCTGGCCGCCGCGCGCCACGGCGTGCTGCGCCGGGCCGGGTGGGACGTGGAGGCCGACGGCCTGTTTGGCGCGCCGCGCATCCACGTCGTCGCCTCGGAGGAAGCGCACGTCACCGCCGACGTCGCGCTGCGTTACCTGGGCCTGGGCACGCGCTCGCTGGTGCACGTGCCCGCCGACGAGCAGGGCCGCATGCGCGCCGACCGCCTGCGCGAGGTGCTGGCCACGTTGCAGGGACCGACGATTGTCTGCGCCCAGGCCGGCAACGTGAACACCGGCGCCTTCGACCCGCTGCGCGAGATCGGCGAAGCCGCGCGTGCGCACGGCGCCTGGCTGCACGTCGACGGCGCGTTCGGCCTATGGGCGCGCGCCAGTGCTGACCGCCGCGTGCTCGCCGACGGCATCGAGCTGGCCGACTCCTGGGCCACCGACGCGCACAAGTGGCTCAACGTCCCCTACGACAGCGGCGTCGCCATCGTGCGCCACGCGCAGGACCACCGCGACGCGATGACCTCCGCCGCCGCCTACCTGATCCAGACCCGCGGCGCCGAACGCGACGCGGTCGACTGGGTGCCCGAGTTCTCCCGCCGCGCCCGCGGCATCCCGGTGTACGCGACGTTGCGTGCGCTCGGCCGCGACGGCGTCGCCGACCTCGTCGACCGCTGCTGCGCGCGCGCCCGCCAGTTCGCGCAGTTGCTGGCGGCGCAGCCGGGCGTGCGCATCCTCAACGATGTCGTCCTGAACCAGGTGCTGGTCCGCTTCGGCGACGACGACGCGCTGACCCGCGAGGTGATCGAAGGCGTGCAACGCGACGGCACCTGCTGGGCCAGCGGCACCACCTGGCACAGCCTGGCCGCGATGCGGATCTCGGTGTCGAACTGGGCGACGAGCGAGGCCGACGTGGTCGCGAGCGCGGCGGCGATGGTGCGGGTGCTGGGCCGAGTGCTGGGTTCGCAAGGGGATGCCGAGTCAACGTAGCCCGGGTAGGCGAGGCGCACCCGGGGCCTTTGCTATCGCGGCGCGGTCCGGCCTTTGGCCTTGCCCGGGCTACCTCGCGGCGCCCTCCTGACTGCGTGCTTGGCCGTCCCGTGGCTCGCGTCAGCGCTGCTGTCCGAGCGCGCGCAGTGCGCCACCGCCTGAAACGTGGTCAGGTGCATCGGGGTGGAACGCGGGGAATCCTGTCCCGGTTTTCGCTCAGCGAGGCGCGACACTCGTTAGCAATTCGTGTATCGCCTCGATGCTGGTCGGCTTGACGAGATGATGGTCGAACCCCGCCGCGAATGCGCGCCGGCGGTCCTCTTCCTGCCCGTATCCGGTGAGTGCCACGAGCACCGGCCCCTTCCCGACAAGTGCGCGGATGCGCCGTGCGACTTCATAGCCATCCATAACCGGCATGGCGATGTCTACGAACGCGATCTGCGGACGAAACTCTTCCACCGCCGTCAGCGCAGAGTCACCGCTGTAGACGGCGTGCGGCTCCTGTCCGAGGCGCGTGAGCATCAGAGCAAGCGTGTTCGCAGACGGCTCGACGTCATCCACCACCAGCACGCGATACGCAGGCGGGGGCGGGAGCGAGTGCGCACGTGTCGAAGACGAGGCAATGGAAGCGCGAGCATCGGGCGCGACGGGTAGCCGGACGACGAATTCGCACCCTCGTCCCGGACCTTCGCTCGTCGCCTCCACTCTGCCGCCGTGCAGTTCGACGAGGCTTTTCACAAGGGCAAGACCGATGCCGAGCCCGCCGTGGGAGCGGCCGAGGGACTGATCGACCTGCGTGAACATCTCGAAGACACCGCCGAGCATTTCGCTCGGGATTCCGGAACCGTTGTCGCGCACGCTGACAACCGCGGTGTCGCTGTCGCGCTGCAGCGTCACCCACACGTGTCCGCCGGGGCGCGTGTATTGGGCAGCGTTGTGGAGGAGGTTTCCGAAGACCTGGACAAGGCGACCCGCATCGGCGTCTACCACGATCGGGACAGGGGGCAGGACGACGGTAAGCTCGTGACGATTGGCATCGATGAAGGGCTGCTGCGCTTCGATCGCGGCCTCGACCGCCTGTGCGAGGTCGAGCCGCTCGTTCCTGAGCTCGATCTTGCCCCGGGTGATGCGCGAAACATCGAGCAGGTCATCGATCAGCCGGACCATCTGCTTCACCTGCCGTCCCATCATTTCACGCAGCCGCCGGGCCTCTTCTGGTTTTTGCTCCACGAGAGGCCAGACCTGCAGGGCATTCGAGATCGGCGCGAGGGGATTCCGCAGTTCATGCGCCAAGGTCGCGAGGAACTGGTCCTTGCGCTGGCTGGCCTCTTCGAGGGCTTCTTCCGCCCGTTTGCGTGCGTCGATGTCGAACACGGCGCCAACCATCCCGGCGTACTCGCCGGTCTCGGAAAACCACGGACGGCCGAGATCGACGGCCCAGCGATACGTCCCGTCCGACGCCCGCAGCCGGTATTCGGTCCGGAAGAACATTCGTGCGGCGTTCGCCTCGATAAACGTGTTGCCCGCATGCTCCTTGTCGTCGGGGTGGGTGGCGTTGGTCCACCCCAGTCCGAGCGCCTCTTGCTCCGTCTGGCCGGTCAGCTCATACCACTGTCGGGAAAGGAAGGTGCAGGAGCCGTTGGGGTCGGTCAGCCACAGGATTGCCGGTGACGCGTCGGCCATGAGGCGGAACCGGGCTTCATTCGCCCGGAGCAGTTCTTCCGCGAGCCGTCGTGCAGTCACGTCGCCGACGGTCCCGACAAAGCTGGAGACCTTCCGCGTCGCACCTTGGCCGTCGAAGGAAGCCACTCCGTGGGCTTCCAGCCAACGCACCGCGCCATCGGGTCGATTGATCCGGTACTCGACGGCGTAAGGCGCCGGCTCCATCGGCTGGACGGCCGCCTCGACCGCGGCCCACACGCGGGGCGCGTCCTCCGGGTGCAGAAGCCGGCTGATCTCCTCGATGTGCCGCGGGGAAGATCCCTCCAGGCCATAGATCTCGGCGTAGCGCTCGTCGTGGCTCACGAGCCCGGACGCGGGATCGAACTGCCACCAGCCCAGCCGGGCCGCGTCGAGTGCGAGCTGCCGCTGGGCAGCAAGCGTCCCTTGGTTATCCTCCGCCGCCCTCAGATCCGTAATGTCCGCGACGACCGCCGTGACGAACTGCACGCGGCCGTTGGGCCCGCGGGTAGCCGCGACGGCGTTCTGCACCCACACGGACGAGCCGTCGGGCCTGCGATAGCGCTTCTCGATCGTGAAGCCCGGTCGCAGGCCCTCCGCGACCTCAGCGAATGCAGCGATGTTCTGCGGCAGGTCCTCCGGATGGGTGAGGTCTTGCATGCGGAGGGTGAGGAGCTCCTCGCGCGATCGCCCTACGATTTCGCAATAGCGGTCATTGACCAGCACTAACCGTCCGTCCAGGTCGACCTGGGCGATGCCGCCCGTCGCCTGTTCGAAGACAGACCGGAACCGCTGCTCGCTTTCCCGCAGCGCCTCCTGCGCCCTCCTGGCTTCGGTGACGTCGCGGGCGAGACCGAACCACTCGACGATGTTCCCCTCATCGTCAAGGATCGGCACGGCGCGGGAATACGTCCACGACTCGGACTGCCCGGGCCCGACGACGCGGTGCTCCAACTCGAACACTCCCTTCGCTGCAATCGCGTCTGCGATTGCCGCCTTCACCCGGGCATGTTCGTCAGCAGGAAGGTTCCGCTCCATCCAATCGCGGATCGGAGCGTCGTTGCTCGCGACCAGGCCGCGGCCGTCGAGCGGCTGCATTTCGCTCCAGTCCGCGCTCATCCGGTAAACGACGTCAGAAGTCGCCTTGATCAGCGCTTCGAGCCGGGCCCGGGCACGCGTGCGCTCGGCATGAGGGTCGCCACCGCCTGCTTCCGCCGTGCCTTCGTATCCAACGGGATGTCCATTCATGACGACAATGCCCAGCAGGTTGCAGTTGGCACTCTCGCGTTGGCCATGAAGCCGGGAAACAGACGCGTTGGGGCTGGATTTGGCATCGAGAAGGACAGGTCACTGGTCATGTGCTGGAAATCTAGGCATCTCGGGTACTGGAGGCAATCCGCCCCGCAGGTCGTACGGACAGGAATCGGCGATGGCTCCCGCGATCCGACCGCTCCGGTGCGCTGCGAGGGGGCGGCGAAACCGGGGAGGGGGCACGTGCCTTGGTTGTACCAGCGTCGCCTGCACGGGAATGTTCACGTCGCTCGTTCCGATCGCGGCGGAGGTGGCATATGCGCGGCTACCCTCCAGCCCCTGCGCCAGTTCGGTGTCGCGGGCGGTGGCGAACCACGGCGGCGCGCGCCCGTCCTCGGCCCGCGCGGTCATCGGCCGCGGCTCGACGCCGTTGGCGCCGAGCAACACGATGCGTCCTTGCCAAGGCTTCCAGAGCCCGGCTTCAAGTTCGGTGGCATTTGCCTGCGCGGCGTCCGTGGTGGGGTGGGCCTGCCGGTGTACCGGCGCGGCCGAGACCGCAACGCCAATGACGCGCGACGCGGCCTGATTCCCCTGACTGCTGTGCCGAAGAAATCTCGGTGCACTATGTAGCGAAGGCACCCAACGCGGAGGAAGCGCAATGGCCAAGGTAATCGCGTGCGGATGCCGCCTGCCATGACCAGCTCCCGCGATCCCCGCGTCCGCATCGGCTGCGCCGGCTGGTCGATCCCCACACGGCATGCCCAGTTGTTTGGCGAAGGCGACAGCCACCTGGCCCGGTATGCCACGCGCTTCGACGTGACCGAGATCAACTCGACGTTCTACCGCCCGCACCAGCCGCGCACCTTCGAACGCTGGGCGGCGAGTGTGCCGGCGCAATTCCGGTTCTCGGTCAAGCTTCCGAAGGCGATCACCCACGAGGCGCGGCTGCACGGCGTGGGCGATGCGCTGACGACGTTTTTCGACAGCGTGGCCGGGTTGGGACCCAAGTTTGGCGGCGTGCTGATCCAGTTGCCCCCGAGCCTGGCGTTCGATGCGCGCTTGGCGAACCGGTTCTTCGCCATGGTCCGCCGCCGCTGCGCGGTGCCGGTGGCGTGCGAGCCGCGCCACGCCAGCTGGTTCGAGCCTCACGTGGAGGCTGTGTGGCAGCGCTTCGCAATTGCGCGCGTGGCCGCCGACCCGGCGCCATTGTCCGCCGCGGCGCATCCTGCGGGAGCACCGGCTGAGGGGCGCTGGAGCTACTGGCGCTGGCACGGCTCTCCGCGCATCTATTACAGCCGCTACGGAGACGACGCGCTGGAAGCGCTCGCCCGGGTACTGCGCGAGCGTGGCCGGGTGCGCGCGCCCGCGTGGTGCATCCTGGACAACACCGCGCATGGTCATGCCGTGGAGGATGCCGCGCGCGTGCAGGAGTTCGTCGCTGGTCTAAAAAAGGATTCGGGTTGATTGATCCGCTGAATTGGAGCGACGAAGGGAAAGGTTGATTGCTTGCCTCTGCCCGCCCTGAGCTGCGTTCAACCGCCCGAGAAATGATCCCGACGTATTTTGTCGCCCTCAACCGGGCTGAGTGCGCCTCATCGTCGGGGTTGGCGATGCCGGCTTGCCAGGCAGAGCTCACCGGCTGCCACGGCAGGTGACGAGACGGTCGCGCCTGCGACTGACCCGCAGGCCCGTCGCCGCGAATGCTCGGCCCGCCTTCGTCGTCCGGTCCGTGTGTCCATCGTCCTAGCCGACTGCGCCCGCCCCCGTCTGTGCCCGCGCAGGCCGCACCGCAACCCCGTCCCGGTCTGCGCGCCGGCGCAATTCGAGCGCCACCTCAACGACGGGCCGCCGCTGCGGGTGCTCGTTGGCTAGGCGCCGTTCTGCCAGTGGCACGTGCTAGGCCGCGTTGCGTTGGCTGGCGGCGGCCAGCCTCGGGGTGGTGGTGAACAGCAGCAGCAGGCTGGCCGCCAGGGCGACAGCGACACCTGTGAGCATCGTCGGCGACAGCGCGGTCACCGCGAGCGGGCCCGAACCCTGCACGCCGACATAGGCCAGCATCACCATCGCCAGTTCGTATGGGCGCGGGCTGCGGAACAGCGCGCCGCCGGCCAGCCCCAGTGCGGCGACAGTGGCGGCGACCAGCAGCACGGCGCCCGTCAGGCCGCTGGGGGTCGCCAGCGAGCGCAGCAGCAGCGGGGCGACCGCGAACAGCGAGAGCAGCAGGGCCGAACACAGCCGCGCCAGCGACACCCGGCGCGCGGCGTCGGGCGCGGTGAACACCAGGCCGGCGGTGCGCGTCTCCGATTCGCGCAGCAGGGCGCGTGCATGCACGTCGATGCCGAGCATCCAGGCCACCACGGCGGCCGCGGCCGCGGTCGGCAGCGGCCCGGCGAGCTGGACGATGCCGGCGATCAGCAGCACCGCCCACCACAGCAGGCTGCGGCGGCGCAGGGCGAGCCGCAGTTCGGCCGCCAGCAGCGTGCCGAACGCGCCGCGTTCGAGTGGCGCCAGCACGCGATCGAGCCAGCGCAGGCGGCGGCCGGCGTGGTCGGCGGCCGGGGCGGCTGCAGTGCGGGCCGCGGCGCGGTCGAGAAACGGCGCCAGCGCGGCGCTGCCGATCAGGCCCAGAGCGAGCCAGAACACGCGACCGGGCAGCACGCTCGCGTCGATGTGCCACGCCATCCACTCGAACAGGCGCGGCTGGCCCTTGAGCTGGCCCAGTTCACCCACGCCGATGGTGACGCTAACGCTGGTGAAATCAATGCTCGGGACTTCGTGCGCGAGCGCGTGCGCGAACGAATGGCTGGCCAGGATGAATCCCGACGGATCGCTCATGAACTGCGTTCTGGGCGCATCCGCGCCCTGGTCGAAGGTTGTGGACAGTCCTGCGAACAGCAGCAGCCAGACGAAGAAGTACAACACGTTGCCGCCGGTGCGTCGCAGCACCGGCACCATGTCGAACACGATCGCGAAGAACGCGGTGAGCGACAGCGCCGGCAGGGTGATGACCAGCACCGGCTTGACCAGTTCGACCAGGTCGAACACGCGGTCCTCGCCGCGCACCCATTGCGCGAGCACGCCCACCGCCAGGCCCACCGCGAGCACCAACGAGAACACCGCCATATGGCTGCCCCACTTCGCAATCAGATACCCGGCGCGGGTCATCGGTGTGGCCACCAGCAACTGCCACACGCGCGTGTCGAAATCGCGCAACACGGTGCCGCGCACCAGATAAAACCCGAGCCAGGCGAGCAGGGTCGAATAGACCAGGCTGAGCGTGAAACCCGTCCACGCGCTGGAGTAGCGGCCGCGCGCGCCGTCGACGGAGACGGCCAATTGCCCGGAGTCGATCGCCGGGAAGCAGAGCCAGGTGGCGATGCCGACCAGGCCGAGCACGACCCAGAAGCGCCGGGTACGGGTGCGTTCGCGCAGGTCAGCGACGAGGATTGCAAAGATCCGGCGCAGGGCTTCCATGTCAGCGGTTCTCCCCACGCGCGACCAGCCACAGGTGCGCGTCTTCGAGGCCGGCCGCGACCGGCACCGCATCCGCCGACGGCGCGCGCTCGGCGACCAGGCGCAGGCGCACGCCGTCGGCGAGGCGCTGCGAGCCGGTGGTGACGTGGCGCGCGCGGACCGTGGCGACCTGCTCGGCCGGCACGGTCCACTCCCAGACGTGGCCGGCCGCATCGGCGATCAACGCTTCGGGGGTGCCCGAGAACAGCAGGCGGCCCTTGGCCATGATCGCCAGCGAACTGGCGCTGGCCTCGATGTCGGAGACGATATGGGTGGACAGGATCACCAGGCGGTCGACCGCCAGGTCGGACAGCAGGTGGCGGAAGCGCAGCCGCTCCTCCGGGTCCAGGCCCACGGTCGGCTCGTCGACGATCAGCAGCTTGGGGTCGTTCAACAAGGCCTGGGCGATGCCGACCCGCTGGCGCATGCCGCCGGAGAACTCCCCCAGGCGGCGGTCGGCGGCCTCGGACAGGCCGACCTGCGCCAGGCATTCGTCGACGCGCGCGGCCGCGCGCTTGGCCGACACGCCCTTGACCGCGCTGAGGTAGGCGAGGAACTCGCGCGCGCTGAGCATCGGGTACACGCCGAAGTCCTGCGGCAGGTAGCCCAGGGTGCGGCGCAGCGGATCCGGGCGGCGGGCGGTGTCCTCGCCGTTCCACTGCACGCGGCCCCGGGTCGGCTTGGCGAGCGTGGCGAGGATGCGCATCAGGGTCGACTTGCCGGCGCCGTTCGGACCCAACAGCCCGACGATGCCACGCTCCAACCGCAGCGACACCTCCGACAGGGCGTCATGGCCGCCCTTGTAGCGAAATCCGACGCCGTCCAGGTCCAGGGTGCAGCTGCTCATGCGCGTATCCATCACGTCGGCCCACGCCAACTGTGTCGGTACTGTAGCTAGCTACCACACCAAATCACATAGGCCGTTTGGCAGGGGGCGTGGGGCGCTTCCTAGGACTTGGGGAGATCCGGGGCGGCGCCGAAGCAGTCGCGGGCGTTGCCGGCCAGTCCGCGCGCCACCGCGGGGATCCGCGCTGCCAGCACCGCGCGGCGCAGGGCTGTTCTGCAGGTCGTTGCGCTGGTCGCCGTTCTGGCGGATGTCGCGGATCTCGATCCAGCACTGCCTGCGCGCCTTGTGCGCGAAGACGTCGAAGATCACGTCGCGCGGAACGTCCAGCCCGGCCAGTTCCTGAGACGTGTAGGCCAGGTAGCGGTCCTTGGGATCCTGTTGGCCCCTCGGCTGCAGCGAAACCAATCATCATCTTGCACGGAGTAAGGCGATGGATATCGCCCGCGGCTCGACCCAGCCTGCGCAGGTCGACCGCGGCGCGATGTGCACCGCGTGGGGCAGTACAGCTTGCGCGCTACGCGGGAACGATCTCGCTTCGCTCGTGCCCGCTGCCGTGGATCGGACAGGTCTGGCCTGACGACGTGCACGCACAGCGGGAGTCGTCCGGCGGCGCTTCGTGCAGCGACCAGCTGCGGTCCAGCAGCGCGGGGATGTCGCTGGCGGCAACCGGCCTGCTGAAGTAGTACCCCTGGAACGCATCGCAGCCCCTGTCCAGCAGCGCGGTCATCTGCTCGACGGTTTCCACACCCTCGGCGGTGACGCTCAAACCCAGGCTGTGGGACATCGCGAGGATGGCGCGGACGATCTCGAGGTTCTTGGCGCAGTGCGGCAAGTCGCTGACAAAGCTGCGATCGATCTTGAGCGAGTTCAACGGCATCCGACTGAGATAGGCCAGCGACGAATACTCGGTGCCGAAATCGTCCAGCGCGATCCGCAAGCCGAGGTTCCGCAGAGCATCAAGCGCGAGCGTCGTCGCCGCCGTATCCTCCATCAGGGCGCCCTCGGTGATCTCCAGTTCGAGCAGCTCCGGTGCCAGCCCCGAGCTGGCCAAGGCGTCGCGCACGATCGGCAACAGGTCCGGATCCTTGAGCTGCAATGGCGACAGATTGACCGCCAGGCGCACGCACTTCCCGTCGCGCTGCCAACGCACGGCATCGGCGCACGCGGTGCGCAGCACCCACCCGCCGATGGCCAGGATCGCACCGTTCTCCTCGGCCAGCGGAATGAACTCCAGCGGTGGGATCGTGCCCAGCACGGGATGCGTCCAGCGGATCAGCGCCTCCACCGACGAGATCCGCCCGCTGGCTGCGTCGACCTGCGGTTGGTAGACGAGGCTGAACTCGTCGCGCTCCAGCGCGACCCGCAACCGGGCTTGTCTTTCCATGCGCTGTATCGCCCGCTCGGTCAGGGAGACACTGTAGAACTGGCAATTGTCTCGGCCCGAATCCTTGGCGTGGTACATGGCAATGTCGGCGTGCTCGAGCAGCGTAGTGCCATCCTCCCCGTCGTCCGGATATAGCGCGATGCCAATACTGCAGCTGAGCACCACCTCGTTGTTGTTCATCGGGTAAGCCGCGCGCATCGCTTCCAGCACCCGTTGCGCGATGACGAGGCAATCTTCCGGGCGCGCGATGTCGAGGATCAGGGCCGTGAATTCATCGCCGCCCAGGCGCGCAAGTTCGACCTTGATGTCAGGCGACGCAGCGACACCGGCGCGCGACACCACATCGGAAGGGCGCACGCTTTCGCGCAGCCGGTCCGCCGCCATCCGCAGAACCCGGTCGCCGGCAGCATGGCCGAGGGTATCGTTGACGTTCTTGAAACCATCGAGATCCACGAACAGGATGCCGAAGCGAGTCCTGTTGTGCTGAGCACGCTTGATTTCCCGATCCACGCGTTGCAGGAAGGATGCCCGGTTGGGCAATCCGGTCAGACTGTCGAAGTACGCCAGCAGCGCGACGCTTTGCTCGGCTGCCTTGTGCGCAGTGATGTCGCGCGACAGGACCATGAACGTCTGGCGCTGCCCGGCCACTGCCGCCTTGCGCGACACCGACAGCTCGAACCAGCAGACACCTTTGTCGAGCGCCAGTTGAAACTGATTGCCGACCGAGAAGCCGTGCTCGTCTGCAGCGCGCACGGCCGACATGCAGCACTCGGCCGCCATCGGCGGCAGCACCTCGGTCACCAGCTTGCCGAGGAGTCCCGCACCGGGTGCCACCAGCAGTCGGTCGTTGGGCGCGTGGTAGTCAAGGTAGCGGCCGTCGAGATCCAGTTCGAACAGCAGGTCGGGAATGGCGCCGAGCAGGGCGGCGTTGCGCGCGTCGCGTTCCTGGATCTGTTCGATCATGCGGTTGAAGGCCTGCCCCAGCGACTGCAGTTCCGATATCTCGCTGCTGTCGGCGCATACGTCGAAATCCGCATCGCTGGACATCTTGGTCATCGACTCGTTCAGCGTCTCCAGCGGCCGCAGCACCGATGTCCTGATCCGACGCAACAGCATCGTGCTCACGCCCAACGCGAGCAACATCGCCAGGGCCGTACATGACGCCAGCCATCCCGTCGTTTTGTACAGCGTGGCCAAGCTGGCGACGATCACCAGGCGACCTACCTCGCCCTCTGGCGACAGCACCGCCTGACTGAGCGTCAGGCTGTCGGGACGGATCACGAATTGGCCTGCGGCAGGTGTCGGCATGCTGCGCCGGGATGTGCCCGCGCGCTGATAGCGACTGAACACCTTCCCGTCGATGGTGTGGAGCGATGCCGCCTCGATATCCTTCGAGTGGCGCAGCGATTGCAGCAGTTCCTGCGCCGCCTCGGCGTCATCGAAAACCAACGGCGCACTGGCATTGTCCGCCACGACCTTGGCCTGCACGCGGGTCGTGTCCAGTACGTTCATCAGGCCAAGTGCGAAGCTGCTGACCACCACGATCAGGGCCACGATGCCCAAGGCGGCGGCCAGCGCGACCCGGTTGATGCGGCGCAGATGCGTACCCAGAGTCACGTGGGGCGCATTCACTAGTGCACCTGCGTGGCCAAGCGCAACAGCTTGGAGCTGAGGACCAGTTGCGCAGCGCGCGCGGCGGCCGGATTGGCCTCGAAGGTGATGCGGTTCTGCGCGACCGCCATGTTCAGCGCGACGCCAGCGCTCGCGGCGCCCGGGCTTTCCGCCACGGTCAGCACCGGGGTGTTACCCAATTGCTTCAGCAGACGCGGCAGGTCGCCGATAGCCGGCGCGGAAATGAAAAGTACCTGGCACTCCTTGAGCGGCTGGCCGCCGCCAGGGCGGGGCACCACGATCCGCCGCGTACCGACCGCCTTGCCGTGCAATGCCCCCAACGCGGAGCCGAACGGGTTAGGACCGTGCACGCAGACATTGAGCGTGCGGCCCACGGTCGGGGGCCATTGCGTAAACGTCGCGAAGTTGTACAGAAATGCGGCCTTGAGGCGGTATTCCGGCAGGACATCGGCTTGCGCCACCGGTGCGAACAGCAGCAGGCTGGTCACGCCGACCGCGCAAAGCAGCCGCCAGACGCCGGAATTCATGTCGTCGGCCTTCCACCCGGCACGCCCTGCGCGGGTATCCGGGCCCCGCGCGCCGCTGGCCAGCAGGCAGCGGCGCGCCGATGCAGTCGCGCGGACGACGTGGCGATGCAGGTAGTCAATGGCGGATACAGACTTCATCGCATCAGAACCGGTAGCCCAGCCTGAAGCGCAAGCTGCGGCCGTCCTGCTCGAGCGCGTTCTGCCAGTTGGTCTCCGAGCCGGGGTGTTGGTAGCGCTTGTCGAACAGGTTGTAGATGCCCAGCGACAGCTCCAGGCCCTCGGCCAGGGCCTGGGTACCCAGATTGAGATTCGACAGTGCGTAGCCGCCGAGCAGGGTGCCGTCCAGGCTCAGGCGCGGGCCGTCGTAACGCAGCTCGTAGCCAGCGCGCAGCCCGGCCACCGGTAATGGCGCCGACAGGTTCAGCTTGGCCAGCAACTCCGGTGAATTGAGCAGGTCGGCACCGCCGGCATAGGCCACGTCCTGCAGTGACACGCTGCCGCGCAGTCGCACGTTCGAGGCCCAGGCCTGGTCGGCCGACAGCTCCAGACCGCGCGCGGTGACCTCCTCGCCCGACTGGTATTGCGGCAGGCCACTGGCCGGGTCGATACCCAGCGTCACCAGATCGTGCAAACGCCATTGGTAGATCGAGCCGCGCAGCGTCAGTTCGCGGCCAACGCGATGGTCCGCGACCAGCTCCAAGGTCTCGATCGACTCGCCGGACAGCGCGGTATTCGCGACCTGGGCCAAACCGTCGGCGTAGTCGCGTTCGTAGGCATTCGGCGCGCGATAGGCACGTCCGTACAGCGTCTTGATCGTGGTCGCCGGCGTGGCCTGCCAGATCAGCGCGAGCCGGGGGCTGACGTCGGTCCCGGTCACGTTGTTGCGGTCCAGCCGCACGCCCAGAGTCGCCATCAAGGTGCCGGTGATGCGCCACTCGTCCTGCCCGTAGAGACCAACCCGGTACCCCGAACGCAGAATGGCTAAGTCGTTGGCGGGATCGGACCGATCCTTGGAAAACTGATCCTGGCGGACGTTTTCCTGCACTTCCGCCCCAAGCAGCAACTTGTGCCCGGCCCAAGCCGTGGACAGCAACCGCAGCTCGGCGCCGCGCCAGTCGCCTGCGGCTGGAAACTCCATCGGTCCGCCATAACTGAGCACGCTGTCGTAGCGGTGGCGGCCATTGAACAACCGTGCGGACAGTTGCAGCGTGTCGCCGGCGAAGCTGTCCTGGTATTGCAGTTGCGCCAGCTGGTAGCGGTCAGCCTGCGACTGCCCCGGTACCAGCGGGTCGGAGAAAAACGTGCCGGTCGGGTCGTCCTTGCGCCGGTCACCGTGCACCAGCTCGAACGACCACGGCCCGCGCGCGACGCGAGCGAATACCTCCTGGTCGCGATCACTGTCCAAGCCGACGGCCACACCCGACACGCCGGCCGCGCCGTAGTCGAAGAACCGGTCTTCGCCGTCTGCCCGCAGCCCCGAGACCGACACCAGCACATCGACCCCGTTGGCGAGCCGCTTGCCCCAGCTGGCGCGGCCCTCGCGCTGCGATTGTCTGGGCTGGTAGGCCGCCGTCAGCTCGGCGCCGTCGACTGCCGCGCCACTGCGCGTGACCAGGTTGACCACGCCGAACATCGCATTCTGGCCATACACCGCACCACCCGGTCCGGGAATGAACTCGATTCGCTCGAGCAGGTCGAGGTCGATCGGCAGGTTCCGCCCCAGCGGCCCCGAGTCGTAGATCGGGTCGTTGACGCGACTGCCGTTAATTGTGACCAGCAGGCGCGTGTTGTAGTCGCCGGGCAGTCCGAAGCCGCGCGTGCCGCCGTAGGCGTACTGCCGGTCGTAGCTGACATGGATGCCGGGCAGGCTGGCCAGCGCCTCGTCGAGCGTGCGCCAGCCGAATGCCTGGATCTCGTCGCGGGTGATGACGCTGACCGCCGCGGCCACCTCACGTTGCGTCTGTTCGTACTTGGAGGCGCCGACGATCGGGATGTCGAGCAACTGTTCCAGGCTCAGCTCGGCCAAATCGGCGGTTTGCGCGCTCTGGGCCGACTCGACGAGCTGCTCGGCCTGTGCGGGGAAAGCCGCGGCGAGGGCAAGCCAGAGCATCAGCGGGCACCCGGGAAACGCTGCCGGGGGATGGACGACGCTGATGATCGGTGCGTGCATGGGTCGTTACCTGGCTGTCGGCGCGGTGCGACCTCTCCCGGGCCTGGTGACCCGGAATGCGTCTGTTGGACCTTCTTATCGACCGTCGTACTTCACGCTTGAGTGAACGGACCGGACGATGGGCGGCCGCGAGGACCGCAACTGCCTCAGCGGACACCCGGCTGCGGGGCTGCAGGCCTGATTCGACGGGCTTTCCAGGCAGGAGCGGCGAACAGCAGGCGCGACCGAGAATTTTTCTTGCCACGCCTTGCCGGGGATCGCCCCGGATGAACGACGTACTGCGAGATCAACGCTCGCGGTTCTTCCGCCCGAGGTCAGCCACCAACTCGAGAATTCGCAGGGGATCGACGGGCTTCACGAGATGCTCGTCGAACCCCACCTCGCGCGCGCGTCGCCGGTCCTCTTCCGTGCCCCAGCCGGTCACCGCGACCAGCAGCGGCGGCGTGGCCATCTGCGCGCGCAGTCGGGCTGCGACCTCGTAGCCGCTCAATCCGGGCAGGCCGATGTCGAGGAAGATCAGGTCGGGCTGGAACTCGGCGGCCACCTCCAGTGCCTGCGGGCCGTCGCCGGCAACACGCACTAGGTGCGATTCCATCTCGAGCAGCAGGCGCATCATCGCCGCCGCGTCGTGGTTGTCATCCACCACCAGAATCCGCAGCGCGGTCGCGGCTGGCGCCGCCCCGGCGGCCGGACCATCGGTCGTCGGCGCATGGCGCGCCGCCGCGGGCAGGCGCACGGTGAAGGCGCTGCCCTGGCCCGGGCCTGCGCTGGCGGCCGACACCGTGCCGCCGTGCAATTCCACCAGTCGCCGCACCAGCGTCAAGCCAATACCCAGCCCGGACTGCAGGTTGACGCCCGAAGACTCGACCTGGGTGAACAGGTCGAACACGCGTTCGAGCATGGGCGACGGGATGCCCACGCCATCGTCGGACACGGTGGCGAGGATCTCGTCGCCGTCGCGACGCGCGATCACCCGGATATGGCCACCCGGGTCGGTGTACTTGGCGGCGTTGTTGAGCAGATTGGCGAGGATCTGCGCCAGCCGCGCAGGATCGGCGTCGACCATCAGCACGTCGGCCGGGACGTCGATCTCGATCCGGTGGCCCTGCTTGTCCAGCAACGGGCGTGCGGTCTCGAGCGCGCTGTCGAGCACCGCCCGCAGATCGGTGGGTGCGCGCTCCAGGGTGAGCTTGCCGAGCGTGATGCGCGACACGTCGAGCAGGTCGTCGACCAGCCGGACCATGCCGTCCAGCTGGCGGTCCATCATCGCCAGCGTTGGCGCGCGGGTAGCCGGGTTCTGGTCGCGCGCCAGGATGGTGAGGCCGGTGCGGATGGGCGCCAGCGGGTTGCGCAGTTCGTGGGCGAGGGTGGCGATGAACTCGTCCTTGCGCCGGTCCTGCTCGCGCAGCATTTCGTAGAGCCGCGAGTTTTCCAGCGCCACCGAGCCGATCTGCGCCAGCTGCACCAGCACCGCCTGATCGATCTCGCTGAAATCGCCGTCGAAGCGGTCCGACATCTGGACCAGCCCGATGTTGGCGCCGTCGTGGCCGATCAGCGGCACGGCCAGCCAGCCGCGAATCGGCGGGTGGGAACGATGATTGCCGGAGAACTGGCGCCAGCGCGGATGCGCCTCCAGCGCTTCCTGCGTCAGCCGCATCGGCGTATTGGTTTCGCACACCAGGGAATAGATGCCGCGCCCGCTGGGCACGGCGTCGTAGCCACGATAGCCCGCGTACTTGTCCGACAGCGACACATGGACGATCGCCTGCGACCAGTCGCCGCCGGTGGTCAGGCTGACCACACACTGGTGCGCGCCGATGATGCGCCGGGCTTCTTCGCTGATGACGCGCAGCACGCTGTCCACCGACGTCGAGGCGTGGATGGTGCGCGCCGCCTGCGCGACTTCACCGAGCAGGCGCGCCTGCTCGCGTTCGCTCGCCAGCAGCGCGGCCAGGCGGTCTTCGCTGAGCTTGGCGCTGCTCGCATCGACGGTGACCCCGTCGAACCGGATCGGCGCGCCGTCCTCGCCGTAATAGCTGCCGCCGAGGGCACGGATCCACTTGAATGCGCCGGTCGCGCGGTCGACGGTCCGGTAGTAGACGTCGTAGGCCGTGCGCTCGGCGATCGAACGATCGATCGCGGCGCGGGTGGCCTCGCGGTCATCCGGATGGATGCAGTCGAAGAACGTGTCGATGGTCACCCGCGCATCGGCGGGGAGAAAGAAGTGCTCCTTGACCTTGGCATCCCACACCAGTTCATCGAACGGCAGGTCGCAGTACCAGAAGCCGATGCCCGACAGGCGCACGGCGTAGTCGAGCCGGGCGCGGCTGTCGGCCAGTGCACGGTCGGCCAGCACGCGTTCGGTGACGTCGCGGGTGACGGCCAGGTGGGCGAAGCCACCGCCCGGCCACGCCAGCGGCACCGCGCTGGTCGCCATCCATCGGCGGGTGCCTTGGAGCCCGATCAGTTCGAATTCGAGCGAGCCGCGTTCGCCGCTGCAGACGCGGTCGTTGAACGCGCGAAAGGCCTCGCGGAATTCCGGCGCGATCAGGTTGTAGACGCACTGCCCCACGGCCGTCTCCGGCGCCAACGCTTCGATCAACTTGAGCCCGGCGTCGTTCATCTGCAGCAAGGTTCCGTCCGGCGCCACCAGCTTCACGCATTCCGGATTGGCCTCGACCATGGCCCGGTAGCGGGCCTCGCTGTCGCGCAGCTCGGCGGTCACGCGCGCGCGCTCTACGGCTTCCCAGCAGCGCGCCACGACCTGTTCGGTGACCTCGAGTTCGTGGCGCTTCCACCGGCGCGGGACGGCCTGGTGGATCGCCATGACCGCGGTGAGGGCGCCGTCCTTGAGCAGGGGGACGGTGATGCTGGCCCGTATCCGGGTCAGCGCGAAGGCGTCGCGGATGGCCGGATCGATGTCGAGGTCGGTGTCGCTGTCGTTGACCACGTAAGAGCGGCCACCGAGCATCGACTGCTCGAACCCCGCGCCGAACGCAGCCAGCGGCCAGCGGCCCTCGACCGGCTCGAGGTGGCGCGCAAAGTTGCCGCGCACCACCAGCACGCCGTCCGCTTCGGCCGTGGCGTAGGCGCAACGGTCGCCGTCGAGGAACTCGGCCAGCTTGCGCGCCGCGGTGTCGAGGATGTCGCGGGCGTCGCCGAGCGGCTGGATCGCGGCCTCGAGGCCTGAAATAAACGCATGCCGGGCGTCGCGCTGGCGCACCGCCTCGTCCGCGCGCGCGCGTTCGATGGCCAGGCCCGCCGTCTGCGCCAGGGTCGACACCAGCGCCACCTCGCGCTGGGTGGGGGCTCGACACTCGGGGAAGTACGTTCCGATCGCCGCGAGCACCTCGCCATCGGCGCCCAGGATGGGCATCGACCAGGCCGCGCGCAGCCCGAGGCCAAGCGGCCAGTGGGCGAACTGGCTCCACCCGGATGCATTGGCGATGTCTTCCGTCACGATCATCTGGCGCCTGGCGGCGGCCGCCGCGCACGTGCCCAGATCCGGGTCGAGCGGAATGTTGTCGATCGCGGCGTTGTATTCCGCGGGCAGGCTGGGTGCGGCGCCGTGCACCAGGCGGTCGTCGTCGACCAGGCTGATGGAGGCGGCCACGCGCTGCTCCGCGACCGCCTCGATGATCAGGCAGGTCTCGGTCAACACGTCCGCAAGGGGTTCGCCTCGCACGACCATCTCGAGCGCGCGGCGCTGCCGCTCGAGCAGTGCGCGATCGCGTTCGGCGACGGCCGGTGGAGAGTCAGCGGGCGACCGGCTGGAGCCGCTGGTATCGGATGCAACTGCCACAGTATTCATGAGGGGACGTCAGGATCGTGGCGGCGACCAGCCTCCAAGCCCCGGCAGTCTAGTGCACGGCGTGAAGGCGCCGTGGACGGAAAACCGGAGCCTGTTCATTGGTCCTTGCGGCACCAAAGCAGCCGCGGCTGTCGAACGCGCGAGCGCCCGCCACCCGGCGGACACGCTGCGTTCGCGACGCTTCCGTCACCGGGCAGTCGACGCCGTTCGCGTACCGCCCCCTGCCTTCAAGGCAGGTTCTTGCTCCAGTCATAGGGCGCGCCGGTCTCGCCGAGGATGAAGCGGACCAGGTCGGGGAAGGCGGCTTCGGCGCGGACGTCGTTGGACAGCAGCACCACGCAGCTGCGGCGGCGTTCGACGCAGACCCAGCTGTTGCCGGTGGTGTCGTTGTGGCCGCCTTTCTCGAAGCCGGGGCCTTGCGGGCCGGTGAAAGCGATCACGCCCAGGCCGGCGGCGAGGTCCGGGCGGCGCTCGGCCGCGGGCAGCTCGGCTTGCAGGGTCGGGAACTGGGTGGCGGTGGTGATGGCCAGCTGCGGGCGGGTGATCGCGGCGCGGGATGCCGCCGACAGGCCTTCGCCGCGCGCAAACGCGGCCGCGAACTTGGCGAAGTCCTCGATGGTGGTGTCCATCGAGCCGGCGGCGCGCACCGTGCTGCGCTCGTCGTGGGGTTCGACCTTGCCCTGCAGGTCCCAACCGTCGGCCAGGTTGGGGCGGAAGTCCGGACGCCAGATCATGCTGGTGTTGCGCATGCCGAAGCGGTCGAACACGCGGCGTTGCATCTCGCGGCCAAGGTCGAGGCCCCGGCCGCGCTCGAGCACGAACTGCAGCAGGATGAAGCCGTCGCCCGAGTAGGCGTAGCGAGCGCCCGGCTCGAAGTGAAAGCGCAGCTTGCCGTCGGGCTCGAGGAAACCGAAGTTGGCGAAGCCGGGGCTGTGGGTCAGCAGGTGCCGCGCGGTCAGCTTGCGCCAGCGCTCGTCGCCGGCCAGGTCACTCCAGCGCGCATAGAGGTCTTCCACCTGCGGCTCGGTGTAGGCGGGCAGGGGCTTGGGCAGATAGCGTTCGATCGGTACGTCGAGCGCGAGCACGCCTTCGTCCACCAGCTGCATCACGGTGTAGGCGAACACCGCCTTGGTAAGCGACGCGCCGTACATGACGGTGTCGGTCTGCAGCGGATCGTTTGCGGCGTTGCGCGCGCCGTAGCTTTTGACATGGACCGGTTGGCCGTCCTCGATCACGGCCAGCGCGAGCCCCTTGGCGCCGGTGGCCGCCATCGCGCGCGCGACCTGGGCATCGATCGCGGCGGCGTTCGGCACCGGCGGCGCGGTTGGGGAGGGGACTCGCGTGGCGCAGGCGGACAGCGCGAGCAGGGCGGTGAGGGCGCAGGCGGCGGACAGCAGCTTCATGGTCATCTCCCGGTTCGACGGCGCCAGCGTAGCCCGGAGGCAGGGCCCGCCTACGCCAAGCGCATGGGCGACCTTGTCTCCAGTCGCGCCCGCGCTAGGACCTGGGAAATTGCGTAGCCCAATTTTCTTCAGCAGCGCGCCGCCATGAGACCGCCGCAACCGCAGGATGGGTGGAGCACGGCGGGACCCACCATCGCCCTGCCGGAGGAGGCGATGGGTAGCGCCTGCGGCTCAACCCATCCTACGAACGCCGATCGCGCCGGCGATCCGCGGCGCCCCCGATCAACTCAGGTCCACGTCGCCGGTCTTGTCCTGGTAGCTCTTCTTCGGGTCCACGCCCAGCAATAGCTTGACGCCCGCGAGCAGGCTGCTCTCGTTGAGCCACACGTGCGCGTCCGCGGCGTCCATGCGCAACAGGCGCAGCTTGGGGTCGTCCTTGCCCTTCTCGTACCAGGCCGCGATGAACGGGTTCCACAGCCGGTCGATCACGGCGCGGTCGTTGTCGATCACCACGTGGCCGCTGATGGTGGCGAACAGGTCGTGGTCCTTGGCCGCGAACGTCGCGGTGGCGGCATGGCCACGGCTGCCGTCCAGCGACTGCGCCAGTTCGGTGTCGCTGGCGGTGAAGAACCACAGCGGCGCGCGCTCGTCCTCGGCCAGTGCGGTCATCGGCCGCGGCTCGACGCCCGTGGCGCCGAGCATCACGGTGCGGTCCTTGCCCAGCGCTTTCCAGAGCTTGGCTTCGAGTTCGGCGGTCTTGGCCATCGCGGCCTCCATGGTGGGGTGGGGCTGCAGGTGTACCGGCGCGGCCGTGATCGCAACGCCAACGACGTGGGGCTGCCAGAGCGGACGCGGTTGCTTCAGCCGCTCTGCACCGTGCACGCGAGGGCCGGGCGCGGTGGCCGGCCGAATGATCGCCGATACTGCATGGCGTTCCGACCTGGCCACGCCGCATGTCCATCGTCCTTACCGAGTTCGCACGCCCGCGCCTGTTTCCGCGCGAGCCGCGCCGCAACACCATCCAGGACTGCACGCCCGCGCAGTTCGAGCGCCACCTCAACGAGGTGCCGCCGCTGCTGGTGCTCGCCGGCTACGCGCCGTTCTGCCAGTTGCACGTGCACCGCAACTGGACTTCGACGCGCTGCCTGGCGGTGCCGATCAGCAACGACAATCGCCATCTTCTGCGCTCGGACTACGAGGCGCGCACCAGCGACGAGTTGCCGGTGCTGGTGCGCTGGTTCGCGGGTCTGCAGCCGCCGGTGGCGGACTACCTGATCGTCATCCTCTACAGCCGCGAGCAATTGGCGAAGGAGGGCACGGCGATCGACGCCGACTGGGGCGTGGTCGGCTGCATGTACACCGCCGAGCCGGTCGAGACGCCGATGGCGCCGGTCACGATGATGCGCAACGCGCTGGGCGTGGCCGAGGGCGGCTCCGGCGTGCCGCTGGACCGGCAGGCGTATGCGCGCAGCGTCGAGTTCTGGCGCACGCACGCCAACTGGCGGGGCTAGGGCGGAGCGATGCCAGCGCGCCCGGCCAGGCGCCGTACGCTGGGTCGCGGCTAGACCTTGACCGTCTTCCATTTCCCGCGCGAGAACAGCCACAACGTAAACAGCCCGACCGCGGTCTCGGACACGAACACGCCCCAGAACACGCCCGAGTGCTGCCAGTCCAGCCCGATCGCCAGCCAGTACGACAGCGGGATCTGGATCAGCCAGAAGAACACCAGGTTGATCCGGGTCGGCGTGACCGTGTCGCCGGCGCCGTTGAAGGCCTGCACCGCGACCATCCACCAGCCGTAGACAAAGTACGAGTACGACAGGATCCGCAACCATTCGCCGCCGATCGCGATCACCGCCGGATCGTCGCTGAAGATCGCGACCAGGCGGTCGTGGAAGAAGAAGAACAACACCGAAAGCACGACGGTGTAGGCCATGTTGTACCAGCCGATCCGCCACACCGCGGCCTCGGCGCGGCCGGGTTCGTTGGCGCCGAGGTTCTGCCCGACCAGCGTCGCGGCGGCGTTCGACATGCCCCAGGCCGGCATCAGCGTGAACATCATGATCCGGATCGCGATCGTCGCCGCAGCCACGGCCTCGCTGCCGATGCCGGCCAGGATCCGCATCAGGAAGATCCACGAGGTCATCGCCACGATCATCTGGCCGACCCCGCCGAGCGACGTGCGCACGATGTTCCACGCGATCGCGCCGTGCCAGGCCAGTTGCGTTGCCGCCACGCGGATGTGCTGGCCGCCGCGCAGCAGCACCCACAGCTGGTACAGCACGCCGGTGCCGCGGCCGATCACGGTGGCGATGGCCGCGCCTTCGATGCCCAGCGCCGGGAACGGGCCGATGCCGAAGATCAGCAGCGGGCACAGCACGATGTTCAGGCCATTGGCGAGCCACAACACGCGCATGGCGATGGCGGCGTCGCCCGCGCCACGGAAGATCGCGTTGATCACGAACAGCAGCAGGATCACCACGTTGGCGCCGAGCATCCACTGCGTGTAGCGGTAGCCGTGCGCCAGGCTCCAGGCGTCCGCGCCCATCAGCCGCAGCAGGTCCTGGGCGTAGACGATGCCGGCCACCGCGAATGGCAGCGACACCAGCAGCGCGATGAAGATCGCCTGCACCGCGGTGACCGCGGCCTGTTCGCGCTTGCCCTCGCCGATGCGCCGCGCGACCACCGCGGTCACCGCCATCGCCAGGCCCATGCCCACCGCGTACAGCAGAAACAGGAAGCTCTCGGTCAGTCCCACCGTCGCCACCGCGGACGAGCCCAGCTTGGCGACGAAGAAGATGTCCACCACCGCGAACGTGGACTCCAGCACCAGCTCCAGCACCATCGGCACCGACAGCAGGAACACCGCTTTGCGCAGCGGGATCTTGGTGTAGTCGGCGTTGGTGCCGCGGACCGCATCGCGCAGCCCGGCCCACAGCGAGGACGGCGGCAGCGCGGCGTCGGAGGCGGTTAGGGAAGTCGGTTCGGTACTCATCGGGGCATGCCTGCGGTCGCGATGGTCGACGGATGGTAGGGCAGGGCCTGCCGTCGCACACCGGCTCCGGGATGCGACGAACCGGTCACCGGGAAATCGCCAGCGACGGCGCTGCGCGGATTCGCGCTTTGCTCAGGCCGGCTCGAACGAGCCGGTCCGCACCTCGCCGTCGCGGATGTAGCGCGTGACCAGCACGCCCTTGGATGAGGTGTTCGACGTTTCGAGCCGGAACCCCGACGCCTGGGTGTGGTCATCGAACAGGCGCTTGCCGCGGCCGAGCAGGACCGGGTAGACCAGCAGGCGCAGCTCGTCGACCAGGTCGGTGGCCAGCAGCTGGCGCACCAGCTCGCTGCTGCCCTGGGTCACCAGGTCGGGGCCGTCGCCGCGCTTGAGCTCGCGCACCGCGGCGGCGATGTCCGGACCCAGGGCGCGGCTGTTCTGCCACGCGAGCGTGTCGGGATGGTGGGTGGCAACGTGCTTGGTGGCGCCGTTGAACAGGTCGGCGATGCCCTGGTACTCGCCACCGTCCGTCTTGTGCGGCCAGTACGCGGCGAAGATGTCGTAGGTGCGGCGGCCGAGCAGCAGCTCGAACGGATGGGTGAACACACCGCCCATCACTTCGGTCTCGTCGGCATAGGGCACGACCCAGCCACCGTGGGCGAAGCCGCCGCTGCTGTCTTCCTCCGCGCCGCCGGGTGCCTGCACCACGCCGTCGAGACTGATCATGGCGGCAATGATGAGCTGGCTCATGTCGGGGGCTCCTGTGCGGATCGGTATGTCCGGCTCTCGTTCAACAAGCGGTGGCGGCGGTGGTTAGACGGCCTGAGGTGGAGCGGGCTTGCGCCCGCCCCACGGACCAATGATCCATCCAGCCGTCGACAACGTCAGCCGCGCCGCGCCGCTTCGATCGTGGCGATGTCGATCTTGCGCATGGTCATCATCGCGTCGAAGGCGCGCTTGGCCGCTGCCGGATCCGGGTCGGCGATCGCCGCGATCAGTGCCCGCGGCGTGATCTGCCAGGACAGGCCCCACCGGTCCTTGCACCAGCCGCATTCGCTTTCCTGGCCGCCGTTGCCGACGATCGCATGCCACAGGCGGTCGGTCTCGGCCTGGTCGTCGGTCGCCACCTGGAACGAGAACGCCTCGCTGTGCTTGAACTCCGGCCCGCCATTCAGGCCGATGCAGGGAATGCCCAGCACCGTGAAATCGACCGTCAGCACGTCGCCCTGCTTGCCGGACGGATAGTCGCCCGGTGCGCGATACACCGTGCCCAGCGTGCTGTCGGGGAAGGTCTGGGCGTAGAACGTCGCGGCATCGAGCGCGGTGCCGTCGTACCAGAGGCAAATCGTGTTCTTGCTGACCGTCTTGCTCATGTCGAATCTCCTGGGGGTCCGGGTTTCAAGCCCGTCGATCGTGTGCTCTTGCCCCAGCGACGAGTCACCGGCACGGAAATCGACAAGGACGCTGCCGAAATCGTACTCCGCCGCCCGATTGCTCCACCCGGCAAGCAGCCGCGTTGGTGAGGTGTGCCCTGGCCCCCTTTTGGTGCGGGCCGGGATGTCGGGCGAGCACGGCGACAGCCGGATGCCGTTGATCCCCTTTCCGGCTCGTTCGGCCTGGCCCCCTTGCCAGGGCCGCTCGCCAGTAATCGCGCCAGCGACTGCGCTTGCTGGCGTGCTGACCTCTGCTTCGGCACGGCGGCGGGCGCCAGGCCCGCCACGGTCACCGCGAGCATCGATGTCGCCACGCCGACGACTGCGGCGTATCGACATCGATGGCAATCCGCAGGCTTTACGGCGCCGTGAAGAACGTCGTCTCCACGAACGTCGCGTTGCCGTCGGCGGCTTTCACGCCGACCACGAACTGGTACTCGGACCCGGGCACCAGGAACTGCGCGGGCACCGCCAAGCTCGTGGTGGGCGGAAAGACGTCGAACACCGACTCGGCGCCGGTGTCTTCATTGTTCAACTCGACGATATAGCGTTCCGCCTGCGCCACCGGCGTCCAACTCAGGAGCAGCTGGTCCACCGGGACGATCTCGTCCTCGGCCGGCATCAACAGTGTGGTCGCGGCGGCGACGGCGTGCGAAAGCGAGGACGTTCCGGTCAGGCAGTCGCCGGACATCGTGATGCCGAAGAAAAAGTACGATCCCTGCGGGAACGAGGCCAGCACCGCGCCAAGATCCGGGGGCTCGGCCGATTCGAGCGCGAATTCGCGCAACCCAACGCCATTGCGATTGCCGAGGATGTTAGCGATGACCTCGCGCCGGTTCGGCGCCAGCACGACGAGGTTTCGCAATCCCTCGTCCTGGCCCTTGGCGAACAGCACGACTTCCGAGTCGCCGTCGGTCGCATTCTGCTCGAGCCGCATGTCGAGCTCCGAGAATTCGCCGCAGTGCCATTTTGGTGCCGCCAGCAGCGGCATGGACGCCAGCCCGAGGCCCGCGCATAACGCCAATTGAAGATAACGGATCATTTCGTTCTCCTTGAGCCATGGCCGGGCGGTGCGCCCGACGGCATTGGGGAGCGCAATGGCGGGAATTTGAATCCACCGGATGTGCCATCGGCGGCCACGCGCGTGCAATCGCGTCACAGGGCCACGTGCGATACGGGCATCCGCCAGATGAGCGATACGGCGCCGGCCGGATTCGCCGGGTTCGAGGGATTTCGTCAGGCATGTTGCGATGGCGGGATCGCAGCGGCCATGCCGTTGCCGGTGCCAGCGCCGTTGCCGCGCCCGGGTCGCACCGCCGGCGTATCGCGCGCCGGCAGCAGGTCTTCCAGAAAATACGCGCACAGCGGTGCACGCCCTTTCAGGCCGGACTTCTCGTACGCCGCGCGAGCCTGCTGGCGCACGGTCGCTTCCGAAGTGCCGCGCATGAGGCCGATCTCGCGGTGCGACAGCCCCTTCATCAGCAGCAGGCACACCTCGGATTCGGCCTCGGACAGCCGCCACTGGCGGAATTGCTCGCGAATCGCCGCACTCAGCCCCTCCAGGTGCGATTGCGCCTGGGCACGCCAGTGTTCGCCATCGCGCTTGGAGGCATGCAGGTCACGCGTCAGCGTCAGGCGTTCTTCGTGCTGCGTGCGCAACCGCCCGAACATCAGGGCTATCGCCACCGCGGCGCCGATCGTGAGCGCGAGCTCGGCCACTTCCAGCAGAAGTTCGAGTGGCGAAATGCCATCGGTCTCGGTCGCGATTTCCATCCCCAGCAACGCCACCACGGCGCCGGCCCCGAGCAGGCCGAGCCGCCAATCGATTGTGGATCCGGACCATTTCATGGCGCACCCCGACGCGATCGGGCTTGCCCGAGTCTGCGCCCGGGATCGGCGGCAGATGTTCAAAAAGCGTGTGGTCCACCGCATCGGAATAACGGCCGGAGTGCAGTTCCCGGTATCAAGTCCCGTTGCTAGAACCTGACCCGCACCCCGCCGTTGACCACGAAGCCGTCGCTCGGGGCCCACGCGTCCACCGTCCAGCGGCCGTCGGGGGCGCGTTGCGGCAGGGTCATGCGGTGGTAGTCGGTCTGGCGGACGTCGAGGATGTTCTCGAGGTTGAGGAACAGGCTGGTTTCGCCGAGCGCGGTCTTGCCGAGGTTGATTTCGCCCAGCGCGCCCAGTTCGACGTAGGACCGGCCGCTGTCGCGGTAGGGATTGCCGTCCAGCGACTGGCGGCCGGTGTAGTAGGCCTCGATGCCGAGCCGGCCGCGGCCGTGCTGTTCCCACATCGCGACCAGCCCGCCGGTGTGGCGCGGGGTCAAGGGCACGCGGCGGCGGCCGATGCCGTCCGGGTCGCGCTCGGTGGCGTCGGTGAATACGTAGCTGCCGGTGACGACGACATCCTGCCAGCGGTAGCGCAGCAGCAGCTCGCTGCCGCGCGTGCGGGTGGGGCCGTCGGCATTGACCAGTTGCACGCGCGGGGTGCCGTCGGGCGCGGCCGGTGCGGGCGCGAGGCGCACGGCGTGGTCGATGTCGGAGGCGAACACGGTGACATGGGCTTCCAGTCCATCACGCGCGTAGCCGACGTCGAGCGAGCCGGTGGTCGCGATTTCTGCCTGCAGCGCGGCCAGCGGCTCGAGGCGCGACAGACCGGCGGCCTCGATTTCTTCCACGAACGGCGTCGGCGCGTAGAAACCCCGGCCCAGCGATGTGCGCAGCGTCCAGTGGCCCGGGCGGTAGAGCAGCGACACCCGCGGACTGAAGTGCGCGCCGTACTAGCTGTGGTCGTCCCAGCGCGCGCTGCCGGCGAGGGTGAGGTCGTCGCGCAGGGCGTGCTCGGCCTGCGCGAACAGGCCGGGCACCGTGTAGCGGTAGTCGAACGCGGGAAAGGTGCGCGAGCCGAACCGGTCGGACTGCAGCGCCGCGCCCGCGAGCCAAGTGGTGTCGCCGAATGCCGAGGCATACGCCGCCTCGGCGAACGCGGTGTCGTGCTGGTCGTTCTCGATCACCGCGCCGAAGCCGTGGCGGTGATCGGTGGTCATGGCCGAGGCGCGCAGGTGCAGGGTGTCGACTTCGCCGAGTGGCAGCTCGACCACCGCGCCGGCATCGACGCGCGTGGTGTCCTGGGTCAGCGCGAACGGCTGGCCGTCGGGCAGCAGCCGACCGCGCAGCGTGCCGCCCACGCGGTCTTCGCTCATCGCGCCCAAGGTCAGCAACGCCTTGGCGCCATCGGGCGAGCTCCAGAACAGGCGTGGGCGCACGGTCCTGCGCTCGAACGCCGGCATGTCGATCCAGCCGTCGTCGTCGAGGTCCTGGCGGTGCTGGTCGTGGAAGCCGCCGACCAGCGAGTAGCTCCAGCTGTCGGTCAACGGCGCCGCGGTGTAGGCGGTGAGGTCTTGGCCGTCGCGGCTGGTGGCGTTGAGCAGCAGTTCGGTCTCGCGCGCGTCCTTGGGCCTGCGCGAGATCAGGTTGATCACGCCGCCCAGCGCGGAAGGGCCATACAGCGCCGACGAGGCGCCCTTGATGATTTCGACCCGGCCCAGGTCGGTGGGCGGGATCTGCAGCAGGCCGATCGACGAGGCCTGACCGCCGTACAGCGGCAGGCCATCGGCCAGCAACTGGGTGTAGCGCCCGCGCATGCCCTGCATGCGGATGTTCGCCGCGCCCAGCGCCGGCGCGGTCACCTGCACGCGCACGCCGCCGGTCTCGGCGACCAGCATGGCGATGTTGCCCGGCGTCATCAGCAGCTTTTCCTCGATCTCCTCCTGCTGGATGACCTCGACCCGGATCGGCTCGTCGGAGACGCGGCGCCGCGAGCGGGTGGACTCGACGACGACGGCATCCAGGTCGGTGGCTTCCTCTGCGTGTGCGTCCTGGTGTTCGTCGGTGTGCGCTTCCTGCGCGGCGGCGGGCATGATCGCGAGCGCGAGCAGACAAGTGGCGATCGCCAACGAACGGCGGTGGAGTACGTGGCGTCGATGCAAGAGCGTGTTCCCTGAAACCAACCGGTCGGCGGTGAGCGCGGCTGTAGCCGCATGTTTGCGCGGCGATTGTATCGGGCGGGGGGCGTACGTCCCGGTGTGCAGGCGCGGGTAAATTGGCTCCCTTGCGAAGGCGGGGCATGACGATGAAACGGGCCGGTGTTAGCTTGCCGCCCATGGCCAAGACCACTGCCAACATCCGCTTCGAGGCGACCCTGCTGCGGCCCGCGAGTCCGAAGGGCGCCACTTGGGCTTTCCTCGTGCTGCCGGCCGACGCCAGCGCCAAGCTGCCGACGCGAAGCATGACGACGGTCGACGGCACGCTCGCAGGCCAGCCGTTCCAGGCCACGCTGGAGCCGGACGGGCAGGGCAGCCATTGGCTCAAGGTGGAGCGGGCGCTGCGCGACGCGGCTGGCGTTGCCGTCGGCGACACGGTCACGCTCGAGGTCGCGCCGGTGGCGGTGGAACCGGAGCCGCGCGTGCCCGCCGACTTGCGCGCGGCGCTCGCCGCCCGCCCGGCCGCGAAGGCGCAGTGGGTCGACCTCACGGCGGTGGCGCGCCGCGACTGGATCCACTGGATCACCTCAGGCAAGAAAGCCGAGACCCGCGAGCGGCGCATCGCCACGGCCTGCGACAAGCTGGCCTGCGGCCAGCGCCGCGCCTGCTGCTTCGACCGCTCGGGGATGTACAGCAAGAGCCTGAGCGCGCCCAAGCCGGCGCAGTAGGGCCGAACCACCTGCCCAAAAGTTGACGGCCAACACGGTATCTACGTGGCTGACGCCGAACTCTACAACCCGGGCGGGCATCAGTCGGGGGAGGACGTCACCACCATGGCGGCTCTAGCTTGTTATGCACTTGCGCCCGGGGCAGTGAATGAAGCCCGCAAGGCGGTGGGGGATGCCCTTGGTGTGGTACCGGGAAATGAATGCTCCAGGCATGGATAGTCGGCAGAGTTCCAGCGCCGTGGAGCGCCGGTCGTCGACGCACATGCACGGACAGCAATGGCCACCTGGTGATTCAGGGCAATAGCGGAGTCAAAGACGCTCGAAATGGAATGACTGAACTCAAAGATGCTCGAATGGAATGACTAGAGGAGCTCGATATGCAATCGATCCACGATGTTCCGCGTGAGTCACGGCTGATGAATTTGAGGGGGTTTCTTCTATGCGCGCTGTTGCTGCTGTTGGGAGCGGGTCTTGCCCCCAATTTGGCACAGGCCCAGGCGGTGGTGCTGACCCAGGTGCAACGCCAGGCCTATCTGAACTATTACGCGCCGTTGATCCTGCAGCGCGCCGAAGAAGACAGTAGCAAGCCGGGTCGCGACTGGATTTCCAATTACGACTTCGATCGCGACGGGAACTTCGCCAACAACCGCTACACCTGGGCGAACGTACTGGCGAGTTACGTCGCTGCAGGCGCGGCCGGCACCGGCGCTTACCAGAATTGGCGCATCCGCCCGACCCTGTACTCCTCTCTGGTCGAGTACCAGGATGGCACTCGCAAAGGGCTGCTGCTGCTATATCACGTGTTTCACCCGGTGGACAAAATGGCCGGCGCTATCCACGACTGGGAGCGCATAGAGATATCGATCCGAGCCGTGACCGGCACACCCGGCGCGGCGGGCGAGTACGTCGGCCATGTCACCGTGACCAGTCACGGGGATCACGTCATGCGTAGTGCCGGCAGTTCGGATCTCAGGTTCATGCAGGTTGCCAGCGGCAAGCACGTGATGATCTGGCAAGCGGACGAGGACACCGGATACGGCAGCACGCATGCCCACGAACTGCATTTCGTGCAGGACGCCTACAGCACGATCAGCGCAAGCGTTTCGTCGAATGGCACAGCCGACGTCGACGTCACCAACGATGATGACAAGAACGTGCACTATGTCTGGGTGCCGGAGACATCTTCGGCGGCGGTGACCGCGTGGAGCGCGAAAGCGATCAGCTATTCCAGCGCTTCTTCCCTTGCCTCCCGACGCGATAGCCAGACGTCATGGTCGCAGGTCAAGCGCATCACGTATGAGCTGCAGGATCTTGCCGATGTATTTGCCACGCAATGGGGCGGTTCGACGTGGTGGACCAACTGGACCGACGACGCCACGGAGGAGGTGCTGCTCCAGAGCCCGATCGTGAATGAGGCGGGACTGGCCGAAGTTCCGGCGGGCCTGCAACGGTTCTACCTGGGATCGCGGGATGCGTACAGCGCAGACCAGACCGATGGTCGCGAAGGCGTGATCGGGAAGTCCTGGTTCTGGGGTGGCTACTCGGCTGAACAAAATGCCGATGATTTCCCTATCGACTCCGGCGATGACTTCGGTGGCTACAGCGGCGCGGGTCGCGACAGCTTCAACCGCAATCGTGCCGATGCCAGCGGCGATTACGGCTCGCTCGGGAATTATTGGCGACAGCACGATTTCTTCGTCCATTCCGGTGTCTTGAACACCAGTGAACACAACGAAGCTGGCATCTGGTTGGTGGGCACCTGGTACCTCCCCCAGAACGGAGGGTTCGACGGGCGTTGGGCGCAACTGTTCGATGACCGGCGCGACTTCGAGGCGGCCCCCCTCCCACCTCCGCCGCCCCCGCCTTCGTGTCCGGTGAGCGCCGCGCAGCAGTGCGAAAACAATGGCGGCACCTGGAACTCCATTACATGCACTTGTAGAGCTTTGTGTTCGGGTTGCCAGATTCCTTGAAACGCGAAGCGTAGACATCGGGTCTGGAGCGGTTTCAAGTGGCGGTGTCGACGGTTGTGAGGTCGGCATCGCCGCTTGAGTCATCAGCCTGAAATATGGCGGCAAGCCGGTGTATGGCGGGTTTCAACCCGGCTTCTGGCGTAGTGGGTTGAGACCTGCCCTACGGGAGGGCGCGGCCGCCTTCGCGAGCCTGGGGCGAGCCGGCGAACGAGCTGGCTACTCGATTCGAAGCTTGAGCCGGGGAGGGCCGCAGTCAAGGCGAGACCGCATGTCGAACGTGTGTTGAATGCGCATCCGAACGAAGCGGACGGCCTGTACCTGCGCGTCGTCGCGACAGCCGTCTCCAAGGGTCGTTCGATGAGGCCCAGGTCCGCGAATTCGTCGCGGTCGCAGATCGCACCGATCCCCTGCAGGCACGCCGGCGTGCGGAGATGGTCAGGGTGCCGGGCGCCATCAGGAAGGGCGCGTTTTCGAATGTCCTCGTCGGAGTCGAGCGATCGTCGGGATCAGCAGATACAACCCGCGCGGGGGCTCCCGCAGGTGGAGCGGGGGGCGCGCGCATGTTGTGTGGCGGTGAGCCCGGTCGACTTTCTGCAGCGATGGAACGTCGCGTGACGCCAGCGGGGCGGGCACAGCATCTGCGCCGACACGGTGCTCCGGGTCAGCGCCGCGCACCGGACGCTGGGCCCGGCATCCGCGCGGGATCTCGGGTGCGGCCTTGCCCGGGCTACGGAGTCGCGGCGTCGCGTGGCCCGCGTGGCGGCGCCGGGAACTCAGGGCTTCCCCGTTGCCGCTCCGGCGCGCCGCGGCGGCGCGGGTTCGCGCGTCGGCCAAGACGACGGCAGCTTGGCGATCTCGTCCCGCCAGAGGTGGGCGATGCCGCTTATGAGGATGTCGGGCAGCACCGTGTAGTGGTCCTTGCCGGCGAAGACCCGGGTGTCCAGCGCCAGCGACCGGTAGTGGCGCGCGGTCAGCGTGCGCGACAGCCGCGCGGTCGACTCCAGGTTGCCCGAGATCGCGACGAAGTACTCCGTGGCTTCGCGTTCGCCGACGCCGAGGAAGACCGTCGCGGCCAGGTCGTCGTGGGACGCGGCGTACCTGGCTTCGGCCTTGAACGCCGCGCCGGCCACGCCCTCGAGGTAGGGGCTGCCGATGATCATCTTCTGGAACGCGCCCGGTCGCGCGAACAGGCTGTACGCCGCCAGCATGCCGCCGGCGGAGTGCCCGAGCAGCGCGTGCTCGCCGGAGAAACGGTATTGGGCCGCCAGGCGCGGACGCAGGTCGTCGACCAGCAGACCGAGGAACGCATCGGCCTTGTGCGGAAACGTCGGCAGGGGCGCCAGCGCGGTCCAGCGCTCACCCGCGAGTCCGGGCGGCGCGTAGCCCGGGCCAGGCGGCGAGAAGTCCATCACGCGTCGGCCGACCCCGGCCAGCCCTTCCTCCGCGGGGCTGCCGACGCCCTCCACGATCATTTCCGGGGCCAGGTTGCCGATCACCAGCACGTCCAGCAGGCCCACGACGGTGCGCATCAGCAGCGGCGCATCGGGCACCCACAGCACCGGGTAGCGCCGTTCGGGCTGCGCGGCGTAGCTGGCCGGCAAGGCCACCGTCACCTGGTGCGGGTACGTGAAGTCCTTCGATTGCACGTTGAACGGCTGCAGCACGTCCATGTTGGCGCGTGCGCCCGGTACCGTCGCCAGCTGCGGGTTGGCCCAGGCGGGGGCGCAGGCGCCAGCCAGCCACAGCAGGGCGGCGATCCAAAGGCGGCAGAGCAGCGGAAGGGGCATGGCAAATCTCCAGGTGGGGCGGGTCGGTCCGCGTCAAAGGACGGCGATCGGCGCGGCGTGCGCACAAGGCTGGGCGCGGGCGCGGCGGGGGATGCCTAGAGCGCGGGAATCAGGTCGCGGGTCAGCAGCTTGAACGTCAGCGCGTGCGGCTGGCGTTCGTTGTAGTTGGTGGTGGTGATGACCACCACCGCGCGCTTGTGCGGGAGCAGGAATACCGCGTTGCCGCCGGCGCCCGCCATCGCCGGGGCGATCGTCACCGCGTCGCCGTCGGGGACTTTCATCAGCCACCACAGGTAGCCGTAGTCGGCATCCTCGCGCGGGCTCGCCTGCGGCGACAGCGACTGGCGCACCCAGGTCGCGGGCACCAGCTGGCGGCCGCCCACGCGACCGCCGTCGAGGTACAGCTGGCCAAGCTTCCACAGGTCGCGCGTGCGCAGGCCGAGGCCGCCGCCGGCCTGCGCCAGTCCCAGCGGCGACAGCTGCCACTCCGGAGCGGTGATGCCGAGCGGGTCGAACAGGCGGCGCTGCGCGTAGGCCTGCAATGGCTCGCCCACTGCCGTCTGGATTACCTCGCCCAGCGTGGTCACGCCCGCGGTGCAGTAGCGGAAGCTGCGGCCGCGCGAGGAGTCGGCTGGCTTGGGCATCCATGCCGGGAACCCCTGCACGGGCAGATCCACATAGAACTGCACCCAGTCCTCGATCAAGTACATGCGCTCCTCGTTGCCACGCGAGAACTGCTGCTCGTCGTTGCATTCGACCAGCGACGACATCGTCAGCAGGTCCTCGACCCGGATGGCGTCCTTGCGCGGATCCGGATGCTGCATGTTCTGGCGGCGCGCGGGCGGCAGGTGATCGAAGACACGGGCCGATGCGTCGGGCAGGTGCCCGTCGGCAATCGCCAGGCCGGCCAGCATGCCGGCCACGGTCTTCGTCGCCGAGCGGGTGTCGCGTCGCGCCTGCGCGCCCTGCGCGTCGAAGTAATGCTCGTAGACGACCTTGCCGTCCTGCGCCACCAGGATGCTGGTGATGGCCTTGAACTCGCCTTGTTCGACCGCCTTGCGCGCCGGGTCGAACCGGCCGGCATCGGCCGCCGCCGCGGTGAACGGCGCAGCGGCCAGGCCCAGGCAAAGGAGTAGTCGTTTCATCGGGTTTCCCTTCGGTATCCCGCGACACTAGCGCGCGTGCAGGCGGCCATCTTGTATCGCCGAAACCTCGGCGCGGCCGAGCGCGAGCCGGCGAAACGCCCCGGGGGTGATGCCAAACTCGGCCACGAAGCAGCGGTGCAGGTGGCTCTCGTCGACGAAGCCCAGCGCCGCTGCGGCGATCGGCAGGGTCTGGCGACGGGCGATGAGCGACACCGCGCGGTGCAGCCGCCGCCGGCGCAGGTAGTCGCTCGGCGCCACGCCGTAGCGCTTGCGGAACGCGCGTGCGAGGTAGACCGGATGGCAGTCGGCGATCGACGCCAGTTCCTGCAGCGAGGGCGGCGGCGACGCGACGTCCTCCAGCCGCTCCAAGACCCGCTGCAGCCGGCCGCCGGCGCCCGCTGCGCCCGGGTTGGAGCGCGCGTCTTCGATCAGGCCGGCGAACACCGACTCGATCGCCAGCGGCGAACTGCCTTCCCAGTGCCAGACTTCGTGCAGCAGGCGCAACGCCCGGACCAGGGACGTGCGCGGCAGCCGGACCGGGCGGTCGCCGATCGCCACGCCGTCGCGGAACCGTTCGAACGCCGAAGACGGCATCGTCAAGGTCAGGAACAGGCCGTCGCGCGAGCGGAAGCGGTCGCGGTGCTCGGTGCCGGGCGGGTTGAGGATCACCGCCGGTTCGGTGCAGACCGCTGGCATGCCCACCGCCTCGCTGACGTAGTGACCGGTCAGCAGCAGCACCAGGTGCATGTCGGCATGCTGGTGGCGGTGGATCTCGTGCTCCGGGATCGTCGGGCGCAGGTGCGCGATCGCCAGGTCGCGGGTCGCCTGCTGGCGCAGCGCCAGTCCCCTGACACCCAGTTCGGCGGTGTGCGGCGCGGAGGTTGTCATGGTCGACGGCGAGCGGAGGGGCCAGCATGCCACGGCGTTGGCTGTTGTCGTATCAGGCTCGGCGATGGCCCGTACGGCGGGTCCAGGTCGGCTTGCCGCGAACACGGATCCGGCTGGCGCTGGCACCGCGCGATTGGCCTGCTGCACGCCGCCGGCCACGGGTTCAAGCTGACGACGCAGGCGGATTTCCTCGGCTGGTTCAGCACCGCATGCCGGTGCTGGAACCGAAAGCGGCGGGCGCCTGCACAACCCACCACGGAGTCATGTCATGCAAACCCGCAAGCACATCAAGATAGCGGCATCGCTGTTGACGCTGGTCCTGGCGGCCTGCTCGCGACCGGCGCCGTACGCTCCCGCCGCGCCCGCTGCCGCCGCCGCGCCGGCAGCGGATGCGGTCGAGGGACAGGAGCAGGCGAACCTCGCCAACTTCGACGACCTCGACTACAACGTCTTCAGCGGCCAGAAGTGGGACGACTTTCCGAAGAGCCACGCCGCCGATATCGTCGTGCACTGGCCCGATGGCCGCACCACCACCGGACTGGAAACGCACATCGCCGACCTCAAGCAGATGTTCGTGTACGCGCCGGACACGCGCATCAAGCAGCATCCGATCAAGATCGCGCAGGGCAGCTACACCGCGGTCGCGGGCGTCATGGAAGGCACCTTCAGCGCGCCGATGCCGACCCCGGATGGCAAGACCATCGCGCCGACCAACAAGGCCTTCAAGCTCGACATGGTCACCATCGGCCGCTGGGAGAACGGGGTGATGCAGGAGGAATGGCTGTTCTGGGACAACCAGGCGTTCATGAAGCAGATCGGCCTGGGCCAGTAGCGCGTGCGCGAGTGCTCCACGCCCTGTGCCGACACGGCATTGGGCGTGGAAGGCGTTCGATACCTAGGCCAGCAGATCGGTCACCCAGTCGATGAACACCCGCACCTTCGCGCTGACATGCCGGTTCGGCGGGAACGCCACGTACAGCGGCATCGGCTCGAAGCGCCAGCCGTCGAACAGCGGTACCAGTTCGCCACGCGCCAGGTGTGCCTCCGCCATGTAATAGGGCAGACAGAGGGTGCCCATGCCCACCAGTCCGGCGACCAGATAGGCGTTGCCATCGTCGACGGCGATCACGTAGCGCCCCTGCACGTCGATGCGCTCGCCAGCCCGCTGCATGGCGAGCGTAGCGACGGTGTCGCTGCGTGCCCGCAGGAAGCCGACGGTGCGGTGATGCGAGTCTTCCAGTTCGCGCGGGTGCGACGGCGTGCCGGCGCGTTGCAGATAGCTGGGCGCTGCATACGCGCCGAGCCGCAGCTCGCCGATGCGCCGCGCGATCAACGACTGATCGGTGATTTTCCCGCCGCGCACCACGCAGTCCACGTTGTCGCCGACGAGGTCCACGATGCGATCGCTGACGCCCATGTGGAACTGGATTTCAGGGTAACGCGCGTGGAATGCCGGCAAGGCAGGCATCAGGATCATGCGCGCGAACGGACTGGGCACATCCACCCGCAGGCGGCCGCTGGGCGATGCCAACGCGCTGGACAGGCTGCCGTCGGCATCATCGAGATCGGCGAGCAGGCGCACGACGCGCTCGTAGTAGGCGGCGCCGTCGGCGGTGACCTTGACCTGGCGCGTGGTGCGATTGAGCAGCTTGGCGCGCAGCCGCGCTTCCAGTTGTTGCACCAGTTGCGTCACGCTGGTCCTGCTCATGTGCAGCGTCTGTGCGGCCTTGGTAAAGCTGCCGGTTTCCACCACGCGTGCGAACGCCTGCATCGCATCGAAACGGTCCATCCGGGCTCCTGACGATTCGAGGATTGTTTGGATTGGGCAAACAGTGATTGTGCGCTTTGCCGGTTTATCCGCGGAAATTGGCCGGCTAGAGTTTCTTCCGTCGCTGCGCGCCACGTACCACGCACGCGCAACCTCGAAGCTGCGCGATGCATGAACTGAAACCAATGCATTCAAGGAGGCAAGCCATGTCCGTACGTGATGTCGTATTTCCGCCCGGCCGCCAGGCGCTGTACGAAACGAACCGCTATTCGCCGGCGATCCGGTCGAACGGCTTCCTGTTCGTTTCGGGACAGGTTGGCAGCCGCCAGGACGGCTCGCCCGAGCCTGATCTGGAGGCGCAAGTGCGGTTGGCGTTCGACAATCTGAACGCGATTCTGTCGGCCGCCGGTTGCACGTTCAACGACGTGATCGACGTGACCATGTTCATCGTCGATCCCGAATCCAGGTTCGGGACGGTCTGGCCTGTCGTGCAGGAGTACTGGGGCGACGTCCCGCATCCGACGCTGACCGGCATCGGCGTGACGTGGCTCTATGGCTTCCAGTTCGAGATCAAGGTGGTGGCGAAGCTTCCTGAGCCGGGCGCCAGCTGATCTGTCCGGCGCTCGACAGCCGGCTGGCAAACGAGGGCCGCACACCGTTTTTCTATCGAGGCGCTTTTTCTTGCGGTGGGCTACACCGCCGGCGCCAACACCATCGACCGCGCCGGCGCGGTCCCCTTCCAGCGCCACATCAGCACGATCGCCGCGCCGTCGACCAGCACCGCAAGGACGCTCGCTTCCGGGCCGAATGCAACGCCGGTGAGCCACTGCGGCTTGCCGAGCATTTCCGGCAGCAGCCAGCCGGCCTGGTCGAGGCCGCTGACATCGAAGCCGAGCACGGCGCCCTGCGCCCAGTTCCAGCCGAAGTGCATGCCGATGGGCATGGCCAGGCTGCCGGTGCGCAGGTAGGCCAGTCCGAACAGAACAGCACCCAGCGCGGTATCGACGCTGGCCCACGCCCGGGTCGCGCCCTCCATGCCGGGGTTGCTCCAGTGGCCAATCGCCAACAGCAGCGCCATCGCCAGCAGTGCCGGCCAGGCACCGATCCCGTCCACCAGCCGCTGGAACACGAAGCCGCGGAACAGCAGTTCCTCCAGCAGTGCCACCCAGACGAACACCCACGCGCCCATCACCAGGGCGCCCAGGCTGCGCGCCGGATCGAGGCTGAAGGCCACGCCGCCGCTGGCGACGATGAGGCCGGTGACCAGCGCGATCAGGGCCATGCCCAGGCCGGCGCCAAGCAAAAGCTCACGCGCCCAATTGCGGTCCAGCTGCAGGCCGACGGCGGCCAGCGGCTCGCGGCGTAGGCGCAGGCTGGCCCACGTCACCAGCAGCAGGAACACCACCGGCAGTGGACCCAGCCACGGGCCATCCACACCCTGCAGCTGCAGGGCCTTGGATACCACCCGGTACACCGGCTGGCTCGCCAAGAACAGGGCGAGAAACGCCAGCACCCACCAGCCATTGCGCAGCGACCCGTCGCGGTCGCGGAGGAGCTGTTTCATCTGCACTGCGTTGCATTGATTGGCGTGCAGGATCGGTGGCGGACGCACGGCCGGTAAATGGCCCATCCGGCCCGGTGCCGTTCGTCAGGGGCGAATCCATGCCCCCGGACGACGCCGTCCAACCGTCGAATCAGAAGCGGTATTCGACCGACAGGCTCACGCTGCGCGCATCGCGCTTGTCGTCGGACAACCGGTACTCGTCGCTGGCCGGGTCGTACGCGACCTGCGAGTAGCGGTACTGGTTGACCATCAGGCCGACGTCGAGCAGCGGCAGGATCGTGGTGCCGACGCCGACGCCCACATACGTGCCGCCGTCGGTTTCCTTGAACTGGCGGCGGTCGGTGACCGGCGACGTGTCCAGGTAGTGGTCGACCGCGGTTTCGTCCAGTTCCCGTTCCAGGCCCAGATAGCCGGCCCGGCCGATGAAGTACACCGGCAGCAGCGGCGGCTTGATCCGCGCATTCGCGCCGACGAAGGCGTAGCGCGAGGACAGCGTGTAGTCATGTTCGACGTAGCCGCCGGTGTAGTCGCTGCGGCTGCGGCCGTCGCGGTCGTCGAGTTTGCCCAGGCCCGCTTCGAAGCCGAGCTGGGCCGTGCCGATGCCCCAGCGGTAGCCGGCCGCGGCCTGGACGAGGTTGCTCTGGTCGTCGTCGAAGTCGCTGTCCAGTGCGATCCGGCCCAGCTGGCCGTTGATGAAGAAATCGCCGGCGAAGGCGCCGGGGGCGGCGACGAGACAGGCGGCGAACAGCGCCGCGCATCCAAGTTTGCGCATGTGTTTGGGTTTCCGATGGGGAGGCGGGGAGGCGCGGTGGCCGGGGCGGCCGGGGCGGCAGCCGCGCGGCCGCATAGGGTAGCCGGCGCCGTGCCGGCCGGTCGGCGCCGCCGTCACAGCTTCGCGCTCGTGCGCGTCTTTCGCTGCGTGCTGCTTCGACATTGCTGCTAGCACCGCCCGGCAGTCGCGGTAAAGGGCGGTTGGTGGCCTGCCCAGCAGCTTCGCAGCCGCGTAGAGTCCAGCGCTTCGAGTTCATGGGGAGCACGCGTGCGCAAATTCTTGGTGGCGAAGGGCTGGGTGTTGTCGTTGGCGCTGGTGGGCGCGTCGATGGCGCACGCGGGCGACGTGCAGGTGAGCCGCACCGGCTACCACCTGCAGGTGCAGCAGCAGGGGCAGGGGCCGGTCGCGGTCGTGTTCGAGTCCGGCTTCGGCCAGGGCGCGGACGCGTGGGACGAGGTCATCGCCAAGCTCGGCGCCGATTGCCACTGCATCGCCTATGCGCGCGCGGGCCTGGGCAAGTCGGGGACGGACGGCGCGCCCAAGACCATCGAGCAGCACCTGCAGGACCTGGGCGCGGTGATGGACGCGTTGGCGCCGGAGCGCAAGGTGGTGCTGGTCGGGCATTCGTACGGCGGCCTGCTGGCCACCGAGTTCGCGCGCCTGCACCCCGGCCGCGTGCAGGGCCTGGTGCTGGTCGACCCGGCGACCATGGGGCAACGCCACGATTTCAAGCGGGCCCATCGCGAGCGCGTGCTGGCCGATGACCAGGCGCTGCTGTCGGTGCTGCCCCCGCACATGGCGGCAGACTACAAGCTGCTGGTCACCCAGCTGGACAGCGAGGCGGCCGCCGCCAAGCGCAGCCAGCCCGACCTGCCGGTGGCCCTGCTGACCGCGACGCAGGTGGCGGCCGAGCCGTTCGTGCTCGAGGAAACCGCGCCGGGCAAGGCGTTGTGGAGGCGCCAGCACGCGGCGCTGTTCGCCGGCTTCTCGCGCGGCAGCCACCAGTACTTCCTGACCGGCCACAACCTGCACCGCGAGAACCCGCAGGCGGTGGCCGCTGCGATCCGCTCGGTGATGGCAATTTCGCAAGCCGCGAACTGATCGCGATCGCGGCGCGGCGGATCGTCGCCGGGTTACCAGAACAGCCGCCTGCGGGCGGCTTTTTTGTGCGATGGCCGGGATAACCATCATCGATGGCCGCGCGTTGCCGATCCGGGCTTCACGCGTGAACCGGTATTGCTGCACGGTCTCCCGCGATTACCACGCCGATGGCCAAGCGCCCGTCTTCCCGCAAGTCCCCAGCCACCCGCGCCACGCCCCGCGCGCAGCCAGTGGCCAAGCGCGAGGCCGTGAAGGCGAAGAAGGCGGTCAGCAAGGTCGCGGCCAAACTGGACCCGACCAAGCCGACCGCCTCGCGCGCGGCCAGCGGCAAGTCGACGCGGCGGCCGGCGATCGAGGCGCTGATCCGCAGCGCGCGCGGCAGCCTGCCGGTCGCGCTGTTGCGTCGCTTCATCGATGCGGACCTGCTGTCGCAGTCGGCGGCGCTGGCGCTGTACGCGGTGCTGTCGCTGGCACCGTTGCTGCTGATCCTGGTGTGGCTGACCAGCGCGATCCTGCCCGGCGCGCAGGAGGCGTTGATCCAGCAGATCGCGCTGCTGGTGGGCAGCGAGGCCGGCGAGGTCGCGCGCACCATCATCAGCAACGCCAAGCAGCACCCCGACACCGGTTCGATCGCCGGCTGGTGGAGCCTGGTGCTGTTGTTCGTCGGCGCGACCGCGGTGTTCGCGCAGCTGCAGGACGTGCTCAACAAGATCTTCCGCACCGACGCCACCGCGCTGCCGGGGCTGATGGCGTGGTTGCGCAAGCGGGTGTTCTCGCTGGGACTGGTGTTCGCGCTGGGCTTCCTGCTGGTGGTCTCGATGACGCTGAGCACGGTGCTGCAGCTGGTGTTCGAGCGGGTCGAATGGATGCTGCCGCTGATGGCGACCGCGGCGACGTGGCTGGTGTACGCGTTCGCGTTCGCGCTGATGTACCACTACCTGCCGGACCGTTCGGTCGGCTGGCGACGCGCGCTCGGCGGCGGTGCAGCGACCGCGATGCTGTTCCTGTTGGGGCGCGCGGCGATCGCCTGGTACCTGCGGCGCGCCGACCCGGGTTCGGCCTACGGCTCGATGGGGACGATCGTGCTGGCCCTGGTGTGGATCTACTACGCGGCGTTGATCGTGTTCGTCGGCGCCCTGCTCACGGCGGTGGTGGATGAGCGGGCCAAGGCACGCATGGGCGCGCGCACGGGGTAGCCGATTCCGGAGCGGGTACGCCCGCTGTGTGACGGGCCGGGCGCCGCCGACGCGGCACTGCTGCAACGCAGAATGCGCCAGCCCGGTACATACGCTAGCGTCCGGTACGCGATGGTATGGGGCGGCCGACGGTTGCGGGCGTCCGCATCGTGAACGTGTGGTTTTCCCAGTGCTTTCGCCAGCTTCTCGCAGGACGCGAGCGGGACTTCACCCGCCGCGCACACCATGTCGAAGGGGTTTCAGGATGAAGACTCTGTTCCGTCGCGTCGCCAGCCACTGGCTGCCGACTAGCTCTCTACTAGTGATCCCGCTGCTGGCGCTGTCGGCGCCGGCGTTGGCCAGCACCCTCAACCAGAACGTGTCGTGGACCATCGACCGGGCCGGGACGACCGCCAAGTACCGGGTCGTCGCCTACGGCGATTCGATCTATGCCGGTTACAACGGTTCGATCAGCAACGCCGCGCGCTACGCGGCGCCGACTGTCGATTCGGAGTACCTGTCGGCACGCTGGAACGCCGACATCGAGAGCATCCGCCGCGCCAAGTCCGGTGCGGTGGCGCAGGACGTCTACCAGAACAAGATCGTGGCTGATCGCTCGTACATGCAGGCCGCGTCGACCCGCGTGGTGACGTTCGAGATGTGCGGTAACGACGGCCTGCAGGCGCGCTCGAGCTTCAAGTCGCAGACCGGCACCTGCAGCTACGCCGGGCTGGATGCCGCGGTCAACAGCTGCAAGACCTACGTGGCCGCGGCCATGGACTACATCAATGTCAACGCGCACGCCAACACCCGGCTCAAGGTGATCTCCAACCTGTACTACCCGGGCTACAACGCCGACAACGTGCAGAGCTCGTGCACGGATGCCGGCACCGGGCAGACGGTGAGCCTGCGTGACCGCTTCCTGCCGGCGATCGCAAAGATGAACTACTGGATGTGCGAGTACGCGCGCCAGAAGGGCTTCCAGTGCGCCGACAGCTTCGCCCAGTACATGGCCGCGGACTACGACAGCAACGCCGACGGTGTGGTCGATTCCGACGCGCTGCGCTACGTGTCCGGGGAGAGCGAGGCGAGCTACATCAACCGCACGACGGTCACGCTGCGCAGCACGCTGCGCGATGCCAACGCCAAGTTCGTGTCGTCATCCAGTTCGTTCGACTACATCCAATCCGACGACACCCACCCGACCTACACCGGCGGCACGGTGACGGCTGGTCTCTGGGGAGGGAGCACGGGCAGCGGTGCACCGCGCTACGCGAGTTTCACCAACGGCAAGAGCCCGATCTGGAACAACTACGGGCACGAGCGCATGGGCTGGGCGTTGTCGGTCTACAACCCGGTCGCTCCGTGACGGACCGGATCGACGAGGATCGGAACGAGGACTGATTCGTGGCCCAGCGTCGCCCGCCGCACACCCCGCCGTCCGCACCGGACGGCGACGGTGTGCGCGTGGTCCCGAAGCCGCGCGGCCCGCGACGCGTGCGGGCGTGGGCAGTGGTCGCTGTCGTTGCCGTCGTGGCGCTGGCGGTCTGGTTCGTGTTGGCGCCAGCGCCGGGCGATCCGGATACGGCGGGCGCGCAGGAGATCACCACCGTCGATCGCGGTGCCCCACCCGCCGCTGCGCCAGGCCCGCCAGGGTCCGCGCAATCCACACCACCGGCGGCGTCGACGCAGGAGGCGCCCGTGATGCCCGGCAACGACCCCAACGACCTCGCCGCCTACTTCCAGCCCGGCGATCCCGAGCCGACCGGTGCGCAGGTGATCAACGCCCTGCACGAGGCCGGCGTGCGCACCGGTCTGGGCGCGTTCAACCCGCCCGGGACCAGTCCGCCGCTGGAAGGGCTCGCGGTGCCCGCCAACTTCAAGCTGCCCGAAGGCTATGTCCGCCACCACCAGGTCACCGACGAAGGCGTGCCGATCGAGCCGATCCTGATGTTCGCGCCCGATTTCACCCTGTTCGATGCGCAAGGCCGGCCGATCGCGATGCCCGCCAACCGCGTCGTGCCGCCCGCACTGGCGCCGCCCGGCCTGCCACTGCGCTGGGTCCGGGTCGGCACGCCTTGACCCTGCCCACGGAGTTCGCTGATTGACCACGGAGCGGTTGTCCCGCTGGCGCCATGTCGCCGGCCTGTTCGCCTCGATTCTGTTGCTCGCCGTGTATGCCCGCGTCCCGCCGGCGTGGGTGTTGGGCTTCGTCGCGTTGGTGCCGTGGCTGCTGGCGCTCGATGCGGCGCGCTCGGTGCGCGGCGCGGTAGTGCATGGCGTGCTGATGAGCGTGGCCTTCGTGGTCGCGGTGTTCGGCTGGTTCGGCGCGGCGATCGGCGCCTACACCGGGGTCGGGGCGCTGCCGGCGACCGCAGTGCTGGTGCTGCTCGCGCCGCTGCTGCAGCCGCAGTTGGTCGCGTTCGCGCTGGTACGCCACATCGTCGGGCGACGCCAAGGGCCGCTGCTGCGCGCGGTCGCGGCGGCGTGCGCGTGGGTGGCCTGCGAGCGGCTGGCGCCGAAGCTGCTCGGCGACACGCTCGGTCACGGGCTGTTTCCGTCGGTCGCGCTGCGGCAGGTCGCCGACCTCGGCGGCGCGGCGGGCCTGACCTGGTTGCTGTTGCTGGTCAACGAAGCGGTGACGGTCGCGATCGAAAGGCGCGCAGGCGGCATGCGTGCCTGGCTGCGGCCGCTCGCGCTCGGCGCTGCGATCGTCGCGGGCATGGCCGCGTACGGACTGGCGCGGCTGGCCACGCTGCAAGCACCGCCGGCCGACGGCGTGCCGACGCTGCGCATCGCGATGGTCCAGGCCAGCATCACCGACTACGAGCGCCGGCGCCGCGAGCAGGGCGCGTACGCGGTGGTGCGGCACGTGCTCGATACCCACTACGCCTTGTCGTGGTCGGCGATCCGCGACCACGGCGCGGACGTGCTGCTGTGGTCGGAAACGGTGTACCCGACCACGTTCGGCAGCCCGCGCAGCACGGACGGCGCTGCGCTCGACCGCGAGATACAGGGCTTCGTCGATGCCGCGGGCGTGCCGCTGGTGTTCGGCACCTACGACGTCGACGCCGACGGCGAGTACAACGCCGCCACATTCCTGGAGCCGGGCCGGGGCCGGCTCGGCAGCTACCGCAAGACCCATCCGTTCCCGCTGACCGAGTACGTGCCGCGCTGGCTCGACGGCCCGTGGCTGCGGCGCGTGCTGCCGTGGGCCGGCAGCTGGCGGCCGGGCGACGGCGCGCGAGTGTTGCCGCTGCGCAGCGCCGACGGCCGCGAGGTGAACGTATTGCCGCTGATCTGCCTCGACGACGTGCGCCCCGGCCTGGCCATCGACGGCGCGCGGCTCGGCGCGCAGGCCATCGTCGGTATGTCCAACGACTCGTGGTTCACCGGCTATCCGCTCGGCGCGCGGCTGCACCTGGCGGTCGCCGCGTTCCGCAGCATCGAGACGCGCTTGCCGCAGGTGCGCGTCACCACGAATGGCTTAAGCGCCATCATCGACGACACCGGCGAGGTGCTGGCGAGCACCGCGATGGGGCAGCAGGCGGTGCTGACCGCGTTCGTCAGCGCGCAGGACCCGCCGATGACGCTGATGGTGCGCTGGGGCGATTGGGTCGGCCGCGCCGCTGCGCTGTTGCTGCTCTGGCTGGCGGCACTGGCGCTATTGCGGGCGCTGCGCGGGCGCGCGGTGCAAGTCACCGAAGCTCCGCTGACGCTGGAGGTCGCGGTACTGTCGCCGGCGTGGCGCGCCATCGCTGCGGCGCTGCGGCTGGGCGCGGCGGCGGGGTTGGGGTGGCTGGCGTTGGACATGGCACGGCGCGTCGGCTGGCAGGTGCAGTCGTTGTCGCAGCTGTGGTGGTTCGCCGGCGCGGTGGTGGCGCCGGCCGTGGCGGCGTGGGCGATCGTGCGGGCGTGCAAGGCGCAGGCGCGCATCGAGAACGCGGTACTGGTACTGGATCAGCGCGGCCGGCGGATCGAGATCCCTCTGGCGTCGATCAGCGCGCTGCGGCCGTGCCGGCTGCCGCTGCCGGGCAGTGGTGTCGACCTGGAACTGGCATCAGGGCGGCGCTGGACGCACGGCCTGGCGCTGTCGCGACCGCAGGCCTTGCAGCGGATGCTGACCGCAGCGGGTGCGCCGGTGCCGTTCGCCAGCCGCGTCGATACCGCGCTCGCCGAGCATGCGCAATCGCGCGCGGCGGCCAGGTGTCCGCGTGTGGACGGCGCGCTGGCGAAGTTCGTGCTGTTCCCGTTGTTGCCGGCGCTGGTCGCGTTCCGCCTGCACCAGGTCATCGCCTTCGGTGGCACTTTCGGCGAGTACTACACCTACGGCCCCGCGGCCTGGTTCAGCGGCCTGCTGATCTGGTGGGCGTCGTGGTCGATCGGCCTGATGCTGTTTGCCGCTGCGCTGCGGATCGCCATCGAGATCGTGGCCGCGCTCGTGCTTGCGCTCCAGCCCCGGCACGCGGCCGCGGTTCGCGACGCGCTGGAGTGGCTCGGCCGCCTGGCGTTCTACATCGGCGTGCCGGCGTGGCTGGTGCTGCGCCTGCTGTCGGGCGGATGACGGCGCGATGGGAGGCAGGCGCCTGCCATCGCCCCGCAATCGTCCGATCCATGTGGCGAAAGGGTCCTACCTGGCTCCACTCGCCGACGTCGCGCTGGCCTCGACCGTTCGCCGTGGCCACGCGAAATACGTCCGCCACGCATAGCCCCACGGCACCACCGCGGCCAGCAGCGGCAGCGCGAGGAACGAGCCGGCGATCTCGCCGGTGGGCGTGCCCCACAGGGTGCCGGTCTGCCACAGCGGAACCGCGACGAACGCGAGCCAGATCGTCTTGTAGCCGATCGTGAAGAACATCAGCGGCAGCCAGCGCAGCGGGTGCAGTAGCCCGAACAGCGCGAGCGCGGGGTAGGTGGCCCACACCGCGAACGCGATCGCGCGCACCGGGTCCCACGTGTCTTCGTGAGTGAGCAGCACGCTCCACGCGTTTGGCGTGACGAACACCAGCATCAGCAGGAAGAACAGGCGCAGGCCCCAGAGCTGGACGGGGCGGACGCCATCGCGGCGCGGGTCGGATGCGAAGAACTGGAGGATCGGGTGGATGTGCATGGCGTCACTCCTGTGTAGAGGTTGCAAAAAGGCCTGCAGGTACATGCCAGAGCGCGCGGCGGCGCGTTGCCAACCATCGCGTCGTGCAGCGTGTCGAGGCGCGGCATCACTCCTCGGAGGGAAGCGTGGCGTCGAAGGCGAGCAGGTCGCCGGGTTGGCACTCGAGCGCGGCGCAGATCGCCTCGAGCGTGGAGAAACGGATCGCCTTCGCCTTGCCGGTCTTCAGGATCGACAGGTTGGCGATGGTGATGTCGATGCGCGCGGCCAGCTCGGTGAGCGTCATTCGGCGCGCGTGCAGCAGCTCGTCGAGGCGTATCACGATGCGCGCCATGTCACACCGTGCCTTCGAGGTCGGCGCGCATGCGCGCACCGTGCGCGAACACGCCGGACAGCACGAACAGCAGCAACACCGCGAGCCACGGCGCGAAGCTGAAACCGCCGAGCCGGCCCGGTTCCCACACTGCCGCCGCGATCGCCATGACGATCATCCGCAGCAGCTCCAGCGCCAGCACGCTCCACGCGATCGCGTCCAGGCGCCGGGCGTTGTCGAGGTTGAACGGGTCGCCGTCGCGCACCGTGTGGACGATCGCCAGCAGCCGGCGCAGGACCGTGTGCGCGAGCGCGGCGCCGATCAGGCCGACGACGATGATCGCGCGCAGCCCGAGTGGCACCAGCGGGTACTTCGACGCGATATCGAAGCCGAGCGCCCGTTCCGGCCAGCCCGGCATGAGAAAACTCCAGCCCAGCAGCAAGGCGATGCCGGCGGCGTAGAGGATATTGAGGACCGTCAGGCCCTGGATGACCGGGCGGGCGACTGAGAGGGCGCGGGCGGACGTGGCGTTCATGCGGGTTCCCGGACGGGAGTTATCGTAGAGCGATAATGTGCGCATTGATAAACGATAAAAATAGGCCGGAAGTCATCCGCTCCTTCGCGACCCGATGGGGCAGCGGAATGTGTCCCTTGGGCGTCGGCGGGCGGCTGCGTCCACCGCATCGAGCGAGGGAGCGGTCGCCGCGCTACCTTCCTTCATGGGCACGGTGCGCGTCCCGCGCTGTCACATCCGCCACACCCGTTCGTACATGAGTCAACGCCCATCGGATTTACGGACCATGACCATGATCACCAGCGCACTCCCTCCCGTCCTCGAGGACGATTTCCTTGCCGCCCGCCGCGGCGACCGCGACGCCTTCGCCCGGCTGGTCCGGGTGACGCAGGCGATGGTGGCCAGCGTCGCGCTGGCGGTGACCCGCGATGTCCAGCTCAGCGAGGACGTCGCCCAGGAGACCTACCTCAAGGCCTGGCAGCGGCTGGGCTCCATGCAGCAGGCCGAGAGTTTCCTGCCGTGGCTGCGCCAGGTGACGCGCAACCGCGCGATCGACCACGTCCGGCGCCGGCGCCACCAGGAGCTGGCGCTCGGCGATACCGATGCGCGGATCAGCAACGCCGTCGACGGCGGCCTCGACCCGGACGCGTGGCTGCAGGGCGGGCAACAGTCGCAGTTGCTGGCGCGCGCGCTCGACGCGGTGCCCGATGACAGCCGCGAAGTCCTGCTGCTGTTCTACCGCGAGGGGCAGAGCAGCCGCCACGTCGCGGCCCTGCTCGGCCTGAGCGATGGCGCGGTGCGCAAGCGCCTGCAGCGCGCCCGCGATGCGCTGCAGTCGGAACTGCTGGCGCAGGTCGGGGAGGTCGCGCGCCACAGCGCTCCGGGGCTGGCTTTCGCCACGCTCGTGGTGGCATCGCTGGGACCGGCCGAAGCCGGGGCCGCGACGGCGGCCACGGCGACCGCCGGCAAGTGGGCGCTGGGCGCGATCGGCAGCGTGTTCGCCGCCCTGGCCGTGGTGCTGGGCGCGGTGTTCTGGGAAGTGCGGCAGTACGTCTCCCGCGCCCGCAACCCTGTCGAGCGTCGCGAACTGCTGCGGCACGGCATCGTCTACGCGGCGCTGATGGCGAGCTTCGTCGGCGTGCTGTTCTGGTCGAAGCACGGTGCGTGGACGTTCACCACGCTGCTGGCCGTGTCGGGCGTCTATGCGCTGGCGATCATCGGCATGGGCGTGCGCCGGGCGCGGATCCATCGCCGCCATCGCCCGCAGCGTTGAGGGCCGCATGTCGCGCGTTGGCTCGCCCCGGGGCGCGACAGCGTGCTCCAGGGTCGGGATCGCGGGGCCAGCGGCTACGGAAGCCCGAGGCAGGGAGCGCGACGCCAGCGCCATTCGCCCGGCCGTGACGCCGTCGCCGCTATGCTCACCGGCGGTTGCGCCCGCCCCGTCGAGGACACTCCGATGCCGAACACCCCGCGTTCCAAGGCCAGCGACTTCGATCCGGAAGTGCTGCAACTGTTCGACCAGTACGTGCACGGGGCGATCGACCGCCGCGGCTTCCTTGCCGGCGCGGCACGGCTGGCGGTCGGGGCGGCGACGGCGACCGGCTTGCTGGCCGCGCTGAGCCCGCAGTTCGCGGCCGCGCAGCAGGTCAAGCCGGACGACAAGCGGCTGCTGGCGAAGTACGTCGAGTTCCCGTCGCCCAAGGGCTACGGCACCGCGCGCGGCTACCTGGTCAAGCCAGCGAAGGCCAAGGGCCCGCTGCCGGTGGTGCTGGTGGTGCACGAGAACCGTGGCCTCAACCCGCACATCGAGGACGTCGCCCGCCGCTTCGCGCTGGAGGACTTCATCGCCTTCGCACCCGACGCGCTGTTCCCATTGGGGGGCTACCCGGGCGACGAGGACGCCGCGCGCACGCTGTTCGCCAAGCTCGACCAGGCCAAGACCAAGGAGGACTTCGTCGCGGCGGCCGACATGCTCGGCAAGCTCGAAGGCGGCAACGGGCGCCTGGGCGTGGTCGGCTTCTGCTACGGCGGCGGCATCGCCAATTTCCTGGCGACGCGGCTGCCGGATCTCGTCGCGGCCGCGCCGTTCTACGGCAGCGCCGCACCGCTGGAGGACGTGCCGAAGATCCAGGCCGAGCTGCTGGTGGTGCTGGCTGGCAACGACGAGCGCATCAACACCGCATGGCCGGCGTACGCGGCCGCGCTCAGTGCCGCCGACGTCAAGTACACCCTGTACCAGCCGCCCGGCACCCAGCACGGGTTCCACAACGACACCACGCCGCGCTACGACGAAGATGCGGCGCGCGAAGCGTGGCGGCGCACGACGGCGTTGTTCGAGCGCACCTTGCGCATGAAGCGCGCAGCGAAATAGCGTCCCGTCAGGTTGTCGTCTGGGGTGTGGTCCGCGTCGTGGGACATGGAAGCGGATCTTTCCCCAGCACGTCGGGCGTTCCCGCCGCCCCTAAAACGCGCGGGCGCCTTGGACGCGACAAGTGCTTACGACGGCGCGTTTGGGCGATCAGCTGCCGCTGCCTTGGCCGCAGGTAGCGCCATTCGTTCGCGCAGATACTCGGGCAACTCGCCCGGCGGGCAGTGGCGGAAGCGAGCGCTCTTGTCCGGCGTTGCCAGGGTGAACGTGCGTGCGTCGTGCACGGTGATCGTCTGCGATTCGCTGGTGCGCGGGCCGTCGCCGGACGGCCTGTCGATGCACGACTGATCCACCACGTACGCGTTGCCGCGACGCGAAAGCACCCGCGCGCGGCACGCGTGCGTCGCCGATCCGCTGAGGCCGACGCCGTCGTAGAAGCGGACGCCGGCGTTGGCCGGGGCCGAGCAGCCCGAGCCCTGCAGCACGTAGACGCCTGGCTGCAGCGGCAGCACGCCGCCCGGTTCTCCGGCCGGCTGGGGATCCGCCGCACCTGGCGCGTCGTCGTTGGGCTGCGCACCCCACTCCGTTCCGGTGGCGGCAGGCGCGGGCGCCGCCGTCGATGCCGGACTTGCGGCGCCTTGCGAGGCGCTGTCGGGGGCCGGGGCGATCTCGCTCGTCCGCTCCTCGTTGCGTTCGGACGTGCACGACATCATCAGCATGGCGACGGCCAGCAGCGAACAGGCGGTGGTCTTGGTCATGCAGGACTGTCCGTATCTGGGTCGGGGCGGGTGGGGCGGAACGGGTCGGTTCCCATCGCAGCCAGGCTAGAGGCTGCAGGCTGACGGGAGTGTCGTCGCGCCGCCGCGATGCGGCGCGGTGCTATTTTGTCCGCCCCGTGGATCCACCGCAGAGCAGGCGACGCGATGACCAACCCGAGCCCCTATCCCATCGGCACGCCCGGAGTCGCCTGGGGCGATGCGGAGCGCGCCGAATGGCGCTCGCGCCAGACCCGCAAGCGCAGCTACGCGGCGGACGTGCTCAGCGTGATCGACCAATTGCGTTCCCGCTACGACGTGGTCGAGTACGGCCAGCTCGAATATCCGCCCGACACCTATCCGCTGCTCGCGATCAAGAGCAACGGCTGGAACGACGCGCTCCCGACCGCGCTGGTGACCGGTGGCGTGCACGGCTACGAGACCAGCGGCGTGCATGGCGCGCTGCAGTTCGTCGAGCAACACGCGGCCGACTATGCGGGCCGCATCAACCTGCTGGTGGCGCCGTGCATCAGCCCGTGGGCTTACGAGCGCATCCACCGCTGGAACGCGAATGCGATCGACCCGAACCGCTCGTTCCGCGACGACAGCCCGGCGCAGGAGTCGGCGGCGCTGATGCGCCTGCTGGCGCCGGTGCGCGACCGCGTGCTGGTGCACGTCGACCTGCACGAGACCACCGATACCGACGAATCCGAGTTCCGGCCGGCGCTGGCCGCGCGTGACGGCAAGCCCGACGAGCCAGGCGAGATCCCCGACGGCTTCTACCTGGTCGACGACGCCGCAAACCCGCAGCCCGAATTCCAGCAGGCGATCATCGCGGCGGTGGCGAAGGTCACCCACATCGCCCCGGCCGACGCGAACGGCCAGATCATCGGCTCGCCGGTGGTCGCGCCGGGCGTGATCGAGTACGCGCTCAAGCAGCTCGGCCTGTGCGCGGGCATCACCGATGCGCGCTACAAGACCACCACCGAGGTCTACCCCGACAGCCCGCGCGCGACACCCGCCCAATGCAACGCCGCGCAGGTGGCCGCGGTGCGTGCGGCGATCGACTACGCGTTGGCGCACCAATAGCCACGAGGCGCGGCCCGGCGTACCCAGGCAAAAAAAAGGCCCCGCATCGCGGGGCCTTTTTCGTGCGCTGCCGGGTAGCAACTCACTTCTTGGTGTAGGTGATCTCCATCATCTTCGTTTCCTTGCCGTCCGGCCCTGGCGTGTACATCTCGAACACTTCGACGTTGGGCTTGGTCCACTTCGAGGTCATGCGCGCGTTGATCTTGCCCTTGGTCACCGGGTCGTTCCAGCTGCCGGTGAAGGTGCAGGCGCCCTTGGCGTCGCAGTCGCCCTCGCTGACCATCAGCCCAGTCGACATGCTGTCGTTCCAGGTCGACCAGTGCTTGCCGCTGACGTTGTCGTAGCCGTGCATGCCATGGCCGGTGAACGCCTGGCCGTGCATCTGCGATTGGACCTCCTCGACCAGCACCCGGCCACCCAGGGCCATTGTGCGGGTGGCGGTACCGGTCTCGACGACCGGCGGCGCGCCGGGGGCCTCCCAGCTGCGGATTGCCAGGTCGTAGCTGCCGGCCATCTTCGCCAGCGCGGCGTGTGCCTCGCCCAGGGCGCCGGCCTTCTGGTAGGCCTCCATCATTGCGGCCTGTTCGGGCGACATCTTCGGTGGGGCGTCCTGCGCCAGCAGCGGTGCGCTGGCGAGCAGGGACAGCGGGAGCAGTGCGGATGCGAGCAAGCGGTGCATGGGATCCTCCTTGGGTGGATGCAGCGTCGCGATCGACGGCGGCCGGAGTATAGGCCCGCCTACGCTAGCGGGCGGTTAAGGATGCAGCCGGGTGTTCGTGCGCAGCGTGCCCGCGCGCATGCGCGCGCGCCGGATCACGCGCCCAAAATCGTGGCCTCGGCCTTGGGCACGAACAACCACAGCAGCACATAGGCCAGCAGCCCGGCCCCGCCGACGAAGACCGTGGCGACGAAGGCCACGCGCCACAGCCACGATGGTACCGGCGTGTACTCGCCCAGTCCGCCGCAGACGCCTTCGATCTGGCGATCGGTGTCCGATCGGCGCAGCGCGTGCAGGTTCCACTCGCTGCCCGCGGTCGCGCCGCTGCTGTCGGCCGAGGGCATCAGCCACCACAGCAACGCATACACCAGCAGGCCGGCGCCGCCGCACACCGCCAGCACCACGAACGCGACCCGCCAGACCAGCGCCGGCACCGGCGTGTGCTCGCCCAGCCCGCCGCAGATGCCGTCCAGCTGGCGGTCGGTCGAGGACTTGCGAAGTTGCTGCATGTTCCAGTTCATGGCGTGGCTCCGGTGGAACGCCGCAGCGGAACCGCCGCCGCGCGCGGCCACCACCGGATCATCGGCCGGCAGGCGCGCGTGTGCGAGTGTCGGAAGGCACGGCCCGCCAAGGCTTGCCCGCAGCGCGCTGAGGGTCGGCCTGGGTTCCGGCGCGACCGCTTGCATCTCCGGGGTGGTCCCCGGGCGCCGCAGGCCCGGCGCCAGTCCATGCTCCAGCTGAGGTCCCAACCCGCACCGTCGTCGCGGGAGGCGGCTTGGTACCGGCGGTGCGAGCGGCCCGGGTCGATCCCGTCCCACACGCTGCGGTAGGACGGGCTTGCCGTTGCCCGGTGTCGCGCGGTTCTCCCCGACACTACGATCGCGACCCAGGCACGCCGGCCGGTGCCGGTCTGCCGATCCTGGGCCCGGTGCTAGAGTCGGGCGCATACCGATCCCGCGGACAAGGACATCCCAATGGACACCAGTTACACCGCCACGGTGCTGCCCGAAGCGCGCCTGCAGGCGTTCGATGCCGAGCTGGCCTCGATGGAGGTCGTGCTCAACCTGCTGCGTTATGCCCAGGGCGACGGCCGCGGGATCGTGCCGTGGATCGAACGCGTGTCGCCGCGCCTGTGCCAGCAGGTCTGCGCGACGCTGGACCTGTTCGGCAGCGAGCTGGCAGAGGACATCGATGGCGACGAGTTGCGCGCGACGATGCAGGCCGAGATCCGCATCATGCGCCTGCTGGAGGCGCAACGCGATCGGCTGGCGCGGGTGCTGGCGCTGACCGACGAGGTTGCCGGCGCGGTCGGCAGCGACCTGATGCAGCTGGCGATGCAGCTCCACGACATGCTCGTCGACGCCGGCCACGGCGACCGCATCACCGCCTTGCGCGATGGGCGGCGCCGGGCGCGGTTCACCCCGCCAGCACCGCCCTCTCCGGAGGCGGGCTAAAACCCGTGATCGATGCGCTGGCGGACATGGCCAGCGCCGGAGCCCGCAGCCCGCGTCCGACTGGCGATCGCGCCCAGCACGGGTGCGATCGCAACGACCGGTTTTCGCGGCTGGCGCGCGGGTCAGCGCAGCTCTACTCAGCGCAGGTCGACGTCGGCGACCTTGTCCTGGTAATCCTTCTTCGGGTCGACGCCCAGCAGCATCTTCATGCCCGCGAGCAGGTTGTTCTCGTTGAGCCAGATCTCCGCGTGTTCGGCATCGAAGCGCAGCAGCACCAGGTTGGGGTCGTCCTTGCCCTCGAACCAGGCCGCGATGAACGGGTTCCAGAGGCGGTCGATCACCGCACGGTCATTGTCGACGCTGAGGTTGCCCTGCACGCTGGCGAACAGATCGTGGCCCTTGGCACTGAAGGCTGCGATGGCGCGGCGGCTCTGGGCCAGGTGTTCGACCACCGCGTTGGGCTTGCCGGTGAAGAACCAGATCGGCCCCGACTCGCCTTCGACCAGTGCGGTCATGGGCCGCGAATGGCCATCTTCGACGCCGTCGACGCCGAGCATCAGCGTGCGGTCGGACTTGAGGGCCTTCCAGAATTTCTTTTCGAGTTCCTGCGGTGTGCTCATGGGGGTTCTCGCGCGGGGGTGGGGAGGCGAACGCGGGTGTCGCGGCGCAGGTATAGCGGCGAACCGGTGAACGGTGCGTCGCCGCGCATTTCTTCGCTCCACCACGCAAGCCCGCAATCCGTCACCCCGAGGCGGCGCGTGCCATGCAACCGCGATAGCGCTTTTCCACGCGGGTGGCGAACCACTGGGTGGTGAGCTTGCGGGTGATCTTGGGACTGTGCAGGCGGATGCGCGGCATCACCGCGCGCGGCTGCTTGGCGCCGGCCTGGCGGTCGGCGAGTGCGAACACGGCCTCGTACAGCGCGCTCTGCTCGAACCGGTGGCTGCGACTTTCCTGCAATGCGCGGTTTACTTGCGCGGTGCTCAGGCCGAGCGCGGGCGCGAGCGTGCGCACGGCCACTTCGGTGGGGCCAATGTCGGCGCGGTCGCTGCCGTATTGCAGCAGGTCGCCGTCGAGCTCGAGCGGGATACCGGAGGCGACACTGACCGCACTCTGGAACGCGGCGTTGCGGCTGGCGTACAGGCCGGCGTTGAAGTCGGCGAATCGGTACAGCAGCCGCGGGTATGAGGTCGGGTAGCCCAGCAGGTGGGCGATGCCGAAGTAGACGCCGCCGCGCCGGCTCAGCACTTCCTGGCGGATCGAGCCGGCCGCCGGATACGGGTAGGGCCGCGCCTGCGCGTGGCGCTCGGCGAAGACGATGCTGACCTGCATCGGCCCGCCGGTGCGGACCGGGTTGGCGCCGCCCAGCAGTCGACGCCCCATCGGCACCGACTCGACGAACTCCTCGTAGATGCGGTTGAGGTCCTGCTCGGTGCGCACCGCGGCCAGTCGCGCGTCGTAGCGCTGGCCGTTGGGCGAGGTCATCGCCAGCGCCGCGCGCACGACGAACCGCGGCACGTTGAGGCGGTCGGCGCGGCGGTCGATCTCCGCACGCGCGATCGTCGCCAGGCCCGGCACGACCGGGTCGTGGTCGTAGCCGGTTTCCTGCTCGATGACCGCCAGTGCGGCGCACAGGTTCGGTGTGACCGGGCGGATCTCCAGCGCGGCGAATGCGCCCTGGATGTCGGTCGCCCAACCGTTGCGGTCGGCGAGCGTCGCCGGCAGCAGCCGCAAGAGGCGCGCGCGGACCTCGGCCGGGTCGGGCGGTGGCGGTGGCGCGGAGCAAGCGGCGAGCAGCGCCAGGGCGGCACCCAGCAGGCCGGTGCGCGCGCGATGCGGCCGCGCCATCATCTGGTTCGGGTGCGGCATTGGACTGGGAGGCATCGCGCCTTCGGTGGAGCGGGCGGGGCACGAGCGCGGTATGGGTTTCATCGTCTCAGCATCCCCCAGATTGCCGGGAGGGTGAAGCCGATCCGGTGGGTGGGCAGCGGACATTGCGATGAGGACTGCGTTCGAGCCGCCCGGTCGAGCATAGCGATTGGGCGTTGCAACCCATCCTGCACGCATCGCGTGGTGCAGGCTCAGTCGCAGCGTTGCCGGGCGATGCCGTTGCCGACGTCGGTCAGTGTGTTGCCGTCGGCGGAGAGGCGGAAGCTGTAGGTGGCCTCGCGGGTTTGCCCTTCGCCGGTCAGCGCGGTGGTGATACTGACCTCGCTCTCGCCCTGCGCGACGCGCGTGATCGGGCCGCTGCTCTCGTGGAACGCGATGCGCGACGCCTCGATCGTCAGTCGGGTTTCGTGCGCGGGGTTGGCGCAGGCCGCGGCATCGGCGGCGTAGCGCCCCTGGAAGCGGCTGGCGACCGTGTTGCTGCCCGCGTCGGGCGACGGCGTGCCGTCATCGGGAGGGGGAGTGTGGGCCGGGGGCGGGGCCGCCGGATCGGATGCGGGTGCGGGCGCGGCAGGCGTAGGCGTGGCGGTTGCGGGCGTGGTGGCGCTGTCGTCGGCGCCAGGTTCGGCACTGCAGCCGGCAACCAGCAGCAGGGCGAGGGCAAGCACGGTGGTGCGCATCCAGGACTCTCCATGGCGGGGGTAGCCGACCTTCGCCGATGCCCCGTGATCGCGCGGTCGATGGCTGCGCGCCGTCGCGGGGCCCTTGCCTTGTTTACAGGCGTGCCTTGCGTACAGGAACCACCGGGCGCTGGATGAGACCCGTGTCGCATTCAGCCAGTCGCAACTTGCACGGACTGGGGCACGCAGTCACCTGCGCTTTACCCGCCATGCCTAGGATGGCAATGGATCGTGGCGGCAGGTGGTTCCTCGAACTTGAACATCGCAGTTTCCAAACAGCAGTCGACCTCCCAGGCGCTGCCGTGGGTACCCGCGGCCCATGAGCGCAGCAAGTTGCTGCGCCTGCATAACGTCGTGGATGCGCTGGTGAGCATTGCCGAGCATTCCGGCGATACCGCCTCGTTCCTGGACGAGGCGACCGCCACGGCGATGGAGCTCACGCGCGCCACCGGTGCGGTGGTACTGCTGGCCGAGCCGAGCCGCGAGTTGTCGATTGCCGCCGCGCGCGGACAGATGGCATGCGTCGACGAAGCCGCGTTCGGCCGCGGGCAGACGCTCGCGCGCAACGCAGTGGACAGTCACCAGACCCTGCACAGCGATGCCACCGATGGCGACGCGCGTCTGGCCAGCGGCGCATGCGCTCGCCACGGGCTGCATTCGCTGATCGCCACCCCGCTGCGCTACGGCGACGAGGTGTTGGGCGTGCTGGAGGTGTGCTCCAGCGTGCCGTGCGCATTCGACGCGATCGACGAGCAGGGGATCGCGCTGATCGGCAACGCGCTTGGCGGCGCGCTCGGCCGGCAGGTAGCGCTGGACGAGCACGCGCGCCTGCTCGCGCAGTTGCAGGCCGCCCTGCAGACCACCCAGGCCAAAGCGCGCAAGTACCAGGATGCGGCGCTGTATGACGCGTTGACCGGCTTGCCGAACCGCGCGCACTTCACTGCGCGGCTGGAGGATGTGTGCCGCGAGCACCAAGGCCTGCCCGACGGGTTCGCGGTGCTGTTCGTGGACCTGGACGGTTTCAAGGCGATCAACGACCTGCACGGGCACGCGATGGGCGACGCGGTCCTGCGCGCCACTGCCGAGTCGTTGACCAGCTCGGTGCGCGGCGCTGACCTGGTCGCGCGCATCGGCGGCGACGAGTTCGTGGTGCTGCTTTGCGGCCTGCGCGATGGCGCGCGCGACACGCCGACGGTGGCGTCCAACATCGTCGCGTCGCTGGCGCGACCGCGCACGATAGACGGCGTCGAGTTGGTCATCGAGGCGAGCGTGGGATGGGCGCCGCACGACGGACAATCCGACGCCGCCGCGATCGTGGCCGCCGCGGATGCGGCGATGTACCGGAACAAGAAAGCCCGGCAACGGTAGGACAGGTTTCAACCCGCCGTTTCGCGCCCCCACGCAACGGCGCCACCCAGCGGCGCCAACGCTGGCTCAATCGCGATCCGGCGCACCCAGCGGGAAGTACGCGCGGTACGGCCGTGCCTCGTCGACAGCACGCGCGAACGACGGCCGCGCCAACAGCCGCTGCCGGTAGGCGCGGACGTTGGCGAACGCCGCAGCGATCGGGTGGGTCCAGTCTGCGTAGAACAGGAACGGCGCGGCGCCACAGTCGGCGAGGCTGAACGCGTCGCCCGCGGCCCACTGCCGGCCGGCCATGTGGCGGTCGAGCCAGGCGTAGGCGTTGTCGAGCATCGCCCGCGCCTCGCCGACGCCGTACGGGTCGCGGTCGCCCTCGCAGCGGATCGCGTCGAACACGACCTTCTGCTGCGGCGTGGAGACGTAGTTGTCGAAGAAGCGGTCGAGCATGCGCACCTGCAGCGCCGCGTCGGCATCGGCGGGGATCAGGCGCACCGCGCCGCGGTGGTGCACCTCCAGGTGCTCGATGATGCTGGTCGCCTCGAACAAGGTGCGGCCCGCGTCGACCAGCACCGGGAAACGCTTCATCGGCCACAGCGCCTCGAGCTCGCGCAGGGCGTCGGCGCCTTCGAGCAGGCGGAACTCGAACGGCGTCGCGTTCTCGTACAGCGCGACCAGCACCTTCTGGCAGTACGACGAGAACGGGTGCGCGAGCAGTTGCATGGGGGGTTCCTTGGCGAGCTGCGTCGCACCGAGCAGCCAGGGCGGGTCTTTGCCGAGTTGCGTCCGCATGATCTGGTGCGCGCAAGGATAGGGCCAGTAGCAGGATCCTGGACGGCGCCGGCGGCGTTCGAAGCCACCCGGCCGCGGCGCTGGCCGACACCCTGGCGCCGCGGATCCGGTCAACCGGGTTGCGCCTGTGGCGTTGCCACCGCTGCGCCTGCGGGCTTGGCCCGGCCGCTGTCGTTCGAACCCCATCCCGCGTCCCGAACGGAGGTCCCCATGAAGCTCTTCTTCCCCTTGCTCGCCTGCCTGCTGTCGTCCGCCGCCATGGCCCAACCGGCACCGCTCGCCCCCAGCGGCGACGTCGCCCAGATCGAAGCAGTGGTCGAGGCGTTCCGCGCCGCCATCATCGACAAGGACAAGCCGCGCTTCGTGGCGCTGTTCGTGCCCGGTCGGGTCACCTGGCAGTCGGTGCGCGGCGACGACACCCTGCGCATGGCGCGCGAGAAGAACCCGCAGGCGGCCAAGGTGAGCATCGACCCTAACAAGACCCATCTGTCCTTCATCGACGGCATCGTCGCCGGCACCCAGCGCGAGGAGGAGAAGTTCCGCAACGTGAAGATCGTCACCGACGGCGACATCGCCTCGGTGACGTCCGACTACAGCTTCCACCAGGGCGAGCGCGAGACCAACCACGGCCAGGAAGCTTGGCACCTGGTCCGCACCGACGGCGGCTGGAAGATCGCCTCGGTGATCTGGTCGGTCAACAGGACGTCGCCGCTGCAACACTGAGGTGGGGCCAAGTGGCGCCGCCGGCGAGCCGAGGTTCACCGCGGCGGCGCTAAGCTTTCCGGCGCAGGCAATTGGGCTCGAAATCAGGAGACAGCCATGGCCACCGGCTGGGCAGGCGACGGCGCCGTGCAGGACCAGATCGACGCGACCATCAAGGACGCGATCAAGCGCGTGCGCGACCAGCTGCCGCAAGGCCCGGGTCTGGAGCGCTGCGAGGAGTGCGACGCCCCGATCCCCGAGGCGCGTCGCCAAGCGCTGCCCGGCGTGCGCCTGTGCGTGCCCTGCCAGGAGGCGCACGACCACGACGAAGGCAACTTCAGCGGCTACAACCGCCGCGGCAGCAAGGACAGCCAGTTGCGGTAGGGCGGGTTTCAGCCCGCCACCGCGCCCGCAGCCCGGGTTGACCCCCGCCCTGCGGGTTAGGAAGCGGTTGCCCCGCTGCGTCCTGCTGCCGCCCACCTCGCGGACGGCTACCTATACTGGCCACCCCGACGCCCCTGGAAGCCCGATGGCCGACGTCCACGCCTGCCCGCAATGCGGCAGCGACAACACCTATCCCGACGGCGACAACTACGTCTGCGCCGAGTGCGCGCACGAGTGGCCGACGTCGGGCGACGCCGGCGACAGCGACCTGCCGGTCAAGGACAGCAACGGCCAGCGCCTGGCCGCGGGCGACACGGTGGTGGTGATCAAGGACCTCAAGGTCAGGGGTTCGTCGATCCCGTTGAAGCAGGGCACGGTGATCAAGAACATCCGCCTGGTCGACGGCGACGCCGACCACATCGAAGGCCATTCGGACAAGATCAAGGGCCTGGTGCTGAAGACCTGCTTCCTGAAGAAGGCGTAGGCCGCCCGGAGCAGACAACGCTGGCCGTCGTCGATCCATCCGGCCCCGGTGCAGCACAGGCGCGATCGCGGCGGTGACCGCGCAGCACTGGCTGTCCGTCGTGGCGCCCATGTCGGCGCGTGCGGCCGGTCGGATGCCGGCAGGCGGGCTCGGATGGCTGAAGACGCGTGGGGCGACCGGGCCGGGCTTGACCCGGTTTGGCCGGTGCGGACGGGACGCAAGTGCGAAGCGGAAGTGCCCTTGCTAAGGTGCACGCACTTCCGAAGCACGCAACGATGAACGCAGAGACCCAAGAGTTCCGGATCAGTGTCCACGGCTTGACCCTGGACATGTTCGTCGCGCGCCTGGACCGTCCGTGGATCGGCACCGGGTTTCCGCTCGAGGGGCTGAAGATCACCTCCGACGACCAGATCTTCCAGCTGCAGCGCCTGTGCGCGTTCGTGCACGTCGACGTCAGCCGGGGCCGTTCGCCGGACCTGCGCTACGTGAGCTTCAACGACGACGCGATGATGCGCCATGCCCGCGGCGAGGACGAGATCGAGGCGCTGCGCCGTACCCGCTGGGTGCCGACGACCGGGTTCGACACCGAGCTGGGCGATGCCACGCAGGCGCACGTGCGGCTGCAGGCGGGCATCAATGCGGTGATGGACGACCTGCACAACGGCGGCAAGCTCGACCTCGACAAGCTGTCCGAGGGCATCGATACCCTGGTCGACTCGATCACCCGCAACCCGTCGGCGGTGCCCTGGATCCTGGAGCTGCGCCGCAAGAGCGACTACAGCTACCAGCATGCGCTGGGGTGTTCGGTGTGGGCGGCCACGTTCGGGCGCCACCTCGGCCTGGAGAAGGAGCAACTGCGAGACTTGGCGATGGGCGGGCTGCTGTGCGACATCGGCAAGGTGCGCCTGCCCGATGAGCTGCTCGCGCGGCAGGGCCGGTTGAGCGACGCCGACTGGTCCCTGCTGCACAGCCACGTGACCGAAAGCAGCCGGATCGTCGAAGACACCCCGGGGCTGTCGGCCGGCGTCATCGAGATGGTGGCCCACCACCACGAGCGCCATGACGGCAGCGGTTACCCGCGCGGGCTGCGTGGCACGCAGATCCCGATCTTCGCGCGGATCATCGGCCTGATCGACAGCTACGACGCCATGACCAGCACCCGTCCGCACGCCCCCAGCCGGGCGCCGCACGAAGTAATCATGGAGCTCTACCAGTGCCGCGACACGCTGTTCCAGGCCGAACTGGTCGAGCAGTTCATCCGCACCTCCGGCATCTACCCGACCGGGTCGCTGGTGGAGTTGTCCGACGGCACCGTCGGAGTGGTGATGTCAGTGCACAGCCTCAAGCGGTTGCGGCCGTGCGTGCTGCTGTTGCTGGATGCGGACAAGCGGCCGTTGCCGGAGTTCCGCACGATCGATCTGAGCCAGATCGAGGAAGACGTGCAGCAACGCCCCTTGAGCATCAAGGGCAGCCTGCCGCGCGGTGCCTACGGCGTCGATCCGGCCCAGCTTTTTCTCGACTGACCCCCGGCGATCGGCGACCGATGAGCATGACCGAGGACGCCCTGACCGGGCTTTGCAGCCGCCGCAGTTTCCTGTCGTCGTTATCGCGGCATGTGCAGCATGTCAACGACAAGCGCGCCTCGCTCGCGCTGCTGGTGATCGACATCGACGGCTTCGCCCAGATCAACGGCGCCTTCGGTTACGACACCGGCGACCAGATGCTGCGGTATCTGACGCAGCAGTTGCGCGCGCTGGCGCGACCATGCGATTACCTGGCGCGCATCGGCGACAACCGCTTTGCGGTGATCCTGCACCAGCTGATGAACAAGGGGCACGCCGAGCTGGCGATCCAGAAGCTGTTCCGCCTGCTCGACGTGCCGTTCCAGGCACCTTCGGCGCGCATGAAAGTCGCGGTGAGCGTCGGCGTCGCGCTGTGTCCGGCGCACGCCAGCCACCCCGACTTCCTGCTGCGCCGCGCCGAGGCGGCGTTGGTCACCGCGCGCCAGACCGGTCGGCGTCATGCGTTTGCGCCCGATGCAGCCCGCGACCAGGACCTCTCCGAGGTGTGGGACCTGGAGATGCAGCTCGGCGGGGCGATCGAGCGCGGCGAGATGGCGATGCACTACCAGCCGCAGGTGCGGCTGTCGGACCTGCGGCCGGTCGGGGCTGAGGCGCTGATGCGCTGGAACAGCCCGTCGCGCGGAGTGGTCTCTCCGGCGGTGTTCATCCCGGTGGCCGAGCGCACCGGGCAGATCAAGAAGCTCACGGTGTGGGCACTCAACACCGCGTTGCGGCAGGCCAGTCTGTGGCCGGCTGGCGACGCGCCGCTCACCGTGTCGGTCAACCTGCCCGGGACCCTGGCCACGCAACCGGACCTGCCGGAACTGGTCGAGGATGCGCTGAAGCTGTGGGGCTGCGACCGCGTGCAACTGGTGCTGGAAGTCACCGAGGGCTCGCTGATGGACTCCGAACGGGCGTTTGCCGCGCTCGCACGGATCCGGGCGCTCGGTGCGAAGATCTCGATCGACGATTTCGGCACGGGCTATTCGTGCCTGGCCTACTTCCGCAACTTGCCTGCCGACGAACTGAAGGTGGACCGCTCGTTCGTCTCGTCGATTCTCACCGATCCCGCCAGCGCCGACATCGCCCAGTTGATCGTGGACCTGGCGCATCGCTTCGGATTGAGCGTGGCCGGGGAAGGGGTGGAAGACGCAGCGACCTTGCACGCGCTGACGCAACTGGGGTGCGACACCGCACAGGGGTTCCTGCTCGGCAAGGCGATGCCGTTGCCGCAGTTCCAGCGCTGGCTGATGGGCGCGGTCCGGGCCGTGCAGTCGCAAGCGGTGCAATAGAGCCAGCACGGAGGTCCCGCCGTGACACCCAACCAGCGGAAGCTCCTCGACCTGCGCGAGCGCATCCCGTCGTTCGCCTGCGTGCCCGGCTGCCACGACTGCTGCGGACCGGTCACCGCTTCGTCCGAAGAAATGGCGCGGCTGCCGCGCAAGAGCGAGGCCGTGCGCGATGCGGCACTGGCCGAGCTCAGCTGCCCGCACCTGGGCGAGCACGGCTGCGAGGCCTACGGCGAACGTCCGCTGATCTGCCGGCTGTTCGGCACCACCCCGCGGCTGGCCTGCCCACGCGGGCAACGGCCGGAACGCATGATCGACGCGCGCACCGAGCGCGAGATCGCGATCTTCCTGGTGCAGACGCGGCAGGTGCTGGTGTAGCCCGCGACCCGGCGCGGGGCTCTTTTTTGCCATCGATGAATCCACGCGCCGTGTCGATCCGGCGCGCGCTCGTTGGTCGCATCCCCAAGCGCACCCATCCCGACGGCCTAAGTGCGAAGGCCGGCGAGGCAGGTGTCGCGCATTGCCCGGCTCAGGTGTCGATGCCCGGCACGCGGCCGGGTTCGCCGACGTGGGTCGCGTGGCGGCCCGCGGGCGTCAGCACCGCGGAGCCATGGCTCAGGTCGACCATGCCCTTCGCGGCCAGCGCCGCCAGCATCGGGTCGTCGGCGGGTTGGCTCTGGCCCTGATCGATCGCGCGCAGGCATGCGATCTCCTGCTCGGTCAGCACCGTCTGCTGGGTGGAGGTGGTCATCGGCGTGGCTCCGTGGCGGCGATACGAATACCTTGGCGCGCCGGCGCGAACCATCGCGTGAACACCCGCTGCCGAGCCAGCCCTACAGTCCCCGCCCTTGTAGTGCCGAGCCCGCTCGGCACCGCGTGACCCCGATTCTCGGTGCCGAGCAGGCTCGGCACTACAGCGGCGCGTCGGCTAGGCTTGCTGCGGCCACTCACTGCGATCACCGCCGGATCATATGGACCCCGCTACGCCTGCCCGGTCGCCGCTTGCGTCGTTCGATACGGCGCGCCTGCACTTGCGGCCACTGCAGGAGGGCGACCAGGCCCTGTACTTGCACCTCTACACCGACCCGGGCGTGATGCGGCATATCGCCGCGCCGCTCTCGCCTCAGGCCGCGCACCGCGCATTCGCCGCGGCCCTGGAGCAGACCCGGCAGGCGCCGCCGAAGCTGCGGATGTGGGTGTTGCACGAACGCACCACGCCCGCCACCGCGCTCGGCATCGTCGCCCTGATGTACCGCGAGCCGACCCGCGACAGCGTCGAGATCGGCGCGATGCTGCGGGCCGAGGGGCAGGGCCGGGGTTTGTCGGTAGAGGCGCAGCGCGCCGTCCTCGACCACGTGTTCGGCGCGCGGCCGTTCGAAGCGCCCCCGCCGGCCCGGGTCTGGAGCCGCAACGCCCCCGGCAACGGCGCGTCGATCGCAGGCCGGCTCAAACTCGGCTTCGTGCGAGCACTCAGCGATGATCCCCATGGCGAGTGGATGAGGTGGGAAATGACCCGCGCCCGCTGGCAAGCGCTGCAGTCCTCCGGCCGCGATATGGCGTTGCTGAACGCGAGCGGCTAGATTGCCGACTCCTTCACACTTTCCGGCGTTTCGATGACCCCCCAAGGAAGCCTGGCCTGCGTCGGCCTGGGCATGATGCTCGGCGCCCACCTCAGCCCGCGCTCTCGCAGCCACATCGAACAGGCCGACGTCGTGTTCGCGCTGGTGTCCGACCCGCTGGTCGAACTGTGGCTGCAGGACATGCGCCCGGACACCCGCAGCCTCCAGCCGTACTACGCCGAAGGCAAGAAGCGCACCGAAACCTACCGCGAGATGGTCGAGGCGATGCTGGTCGAGGTCCGCGCCGGCCGTACCGTGTGCGGGGTGTTTTACGGCCACCCGGGCGTGTTCGCGCTGGTGCCGCACCGCGCCATCGAGGGCGCGCGCGCCGAGGGCTTCGAGGCCGTGATGGAGCCGGGCATCTCCGCCGAAGATTGCCTGTACGCCGACCTGGGCATCGACCCGGGCACCTACGGCTGCCAGCACTACGAGGCCAGCCAGTTCATGTTCTACCAGCGCCGGATCGACCCCTCGGCCTATTTGATCCTGTGGCAGATCGGCATTGCCGGCGACCGCTCGCTGGCACGCTTCGCCACCGGCCCGGATTACCGCCGCCTGCTGGTCGAGTTGCTGGCCCCCGATTACCCCCTGGACCACGAAGTAATCGCCTACGAAGCTGCTACCCTCCCGATCACGACGCCGCGCATGGAGGGGATGCCGCTGTCGGGGATTATCGAGGCGGACATGAGGTTGCAGACCACCCTGGTGATCCCGCCGGCCCGGCCGATGCAGCGCAATCAGGTAATGCTCGACCGCCTGGCGCAGATCGATCTTGAAGTTGCCGCACGCAACGCACCAACTGCCGTCTAACACGAGCAAGGGAGAATGATCATGTCGAATGCCATCCAGTTTCTCGAGTCGATGGGCCGTAACCCCAGTGCGACCCATATGTCAGCATTTGAGTACGCGACGACTGTCGCCGCCCTTGACATAGAAGGCGCGCAGAAAGATGCGCTACTCGAGCGCGATGAGTCTGTCCTCAGCAACTTGCTTGGTGGCAGAGATGACATGCGGTGCATGATCATGGCGGCCGAATAGCAACGTGTTTGAGCGTTTTGAACTGAATTAAATTGGATCTACTTGTCGGAAGCGGTGCTAAAAAAGGGGGTGTTTGCAATGCGTACTGTCAGGTTTCTTGAAGAGTTGGGTAGCAAGCCGCAGCTGAGCGAGGTCGAGTACAGCAACGAAGTTGCCGCTCTCAATGTTGGCGATGACGAGCGCGAGGTGTTGCTCGGCCGCGACGCGTCCAAGTTGGCTTCGCTGCTGGGTGGGCGGGCAAAGATGTGGTTCGCAGTGATGACGCCGAGTGACGCGCCGGCAGAGGAAAGCCCTGTCAGGGATGAGCCTGGCGACGAGCCTGACCCTGACGCGATCTGATACAGCGATAGGTATCTGCGAGATGAAACGGTGGCTAATGGCGCAAGTTCTGGTCGCGGTGTTGCTATGCACCGCATCACTTGCGCCATTTGCTTCCCCGCGCGTGCATGCTTTGTTACAGGAAGCAGATCAAGTTCGCAGCGGAGATCCATTGCGCTTTTCTCGTTTGCTTGGCGAACTGGATCAGGCGCGCGGAACTGCCACTCGAGACCAGCTAGAGAAGCTAAGGTTTTTGCATGCGTATGCGGACATCTATGCGGGCCGCTGCAATGAAGGCGTCCGGGAAGCCACACAGCTCATTGAGTCCGGGCGTGACGCGGATGTAAAAGCTCGGTCTAGTGCTCTTATCGTCAACTGTTACGGACTTTCGCGCGAATTCATTCAAGGACTGCGGGAGCTAGAGCGGCTTTCTATTCTGGCAGCACGGGCATCCAAGGATGAGACCCGGCAACATGCGTTGTACGCCGCCGCCAGCCTATATAACCAAGTAGGGCAATATCAACTTGGTCTTCGCGAAGTCGACAAGCTGTTGGAAACGACAGGAGAACTGTCGCCACGCGATCGTTGTTTCTCGGAACAGTTGAGACTGGATTTACTTGAGCGACTCGGCAAGCTTCCATCCGACGAGGCGCCGGTGCGGCGGTTGATCGAGCAGTGCACGGCGTTGAACGAACCCATGGTCGCTAGCTTCGGGCGCATTGTCTTGGCCCATCAGCGTCTAGCCGTAGGGCAGCCAGCCAAGGCAAGGGCTGCGCTACAAGGTCATCTTCCAGAAATTGAGTCCACGCGTTACCCGCGCCTTATCAGTGGAGTCCACGCGCTGCTAGCTGAGTTGGCGCTTGCGGAGGGTAGCCTCGAATTGGCTGAGTCGCACGCGGGAAAAGCCATTTCAAGTGGTACTTCCAACCGCGGCATATTGCCGCTCGTGAGGGCCAACAAGGTGCTTTACGAGGTAGCACAACGACGCGGTGACTTGGCCAATGCCTTTAAACACTATCGAGCATTCGCTGAGGCAGACAAGGCCTATCTGAACGAAGTCAAGACTCGCGAGTTGGCCTATCAGATCGTGCGACAGGAAACCCAGCAGAAGAACCAGCAGATCGAACTGCTGAAGGGCCAGAACGAAGTGCTCCGCCTGCAGCAGCGCGTCGAACGGCAAGCCACCCAGAACTCGCGGCTGATGGTTGCGTTGCTGGCCTTGCTCGTGGCCTCGGTCGGCTACTGGGCCTACAAGATCAAGCGCATGCACGTCTCGTTGCGCCGCTTCGCGGAAACCGATGCGCTGACCGGCCTGTGCAACCGCCACCATTTCACCCTGCAGGCGGAGAAATCCATCGCCCGCTGCGCGAAGGCCGGCGAGCCGGTGGCGCTGGTGATGTTCGACCTGGACCACTTCAAGTCGATCAACGACAACTACGGGCACGTCACCGGCGACTGGGTGCTCAAGCAGGTGGCCGACACCTGCAAGGCGTTCTGCCGCTCCATCGACCATATCGGTCGGCTGGGGGGAGAGGAGTTCGCGATTTTGCTGCACGGCTGCGACCTGGAGGCCGCCACCCGCCTGGCCGAGGACTGCCGCGTGCGCCTCACCCAGATCGACAGCCGCGACAGCGGGCATGCGTTCCGGGTCACCGCCAGTTTCGGGGTCAGCGCGGCCTCGCTGTCGGGCTACGACCTGGCCCGGCTGCTGTCGCATGCCGACCAGATGCTCTACCGCGCCAAGCGCGACGGCCGCAACTGTGTGCGCGGCTACGTCATCGATACCGCGTTCGCGCCGCTGCCGGACACGTCGCCCTTGCGCGGCGATGACATCGCCCCCGGCAAGGCGCTGCGCGGCCTGCGCACCTGAGGCGCCGAGCGCGGCACTCGCGTGCGATCGGTTGGCATGCGCCATCATTGCTTTCATCCACGCCGTTGCCGGCCCCGTCCGATTCGACACCCGCTGCCCGCATGAATCGCCATGTCCGCTGATGCACCGCTGCCGATCTCGCCGCCGCAATGGGCGGCGCTCGAGGCGGCCTACGCCACGCCGGCACGCGCGTACCACAACCTCCAGCATGTCCACGAGGTGCTGCGCCAGTACCAGCGGGTGGCGGACGGCGCGGGCTGGACGCAACCGGCCGAGGTCTACCTGGCGGTGCTGTACCACGATGCGATCTACGAGGCCGGCCGCGCCGACAACGAGGCGCGCTCGGCCGACCTGGCGATCGAGCACATCGCGCGCTGGTTGCCCGACCGCGGCATCGAGGCAGCGCGCGTCGCCGAGCTGATCCACCTCACCGCACGCCACGGCCGCCTGGCGTCGGCGGACGTCGACCGCGACGCCGCGCTGTTCCTCGACTGCGACATGGCGATCCTTGGCGCCGAGCCGGCGGCGTTCGACGCCTACGACCGCGGCATCGCCGCCGAGTACCGCGGCCACGTCCCGGCCTGGGTGTTCAAGCTCAACCGGCGGCGCTTCCTCAAGGGCCTGCTGGGCCGCGAGCGCATCTACCTGAGCGACTTCTTCCACACCCACCTGGATGCGCAGGCGCGCATCAACCTGCGCCGCGCGGTGACCGAGAAGCGCTGAGCATGTGCCTGGCTCGGTTGCTGCGGAGTACGCGAAAGCCGGTCAGAAGCGTGCGAACGTGGTGACGATCCGGTCGCCACGTACTTCGGTGCTGCGCGTGACGACTTGCCTGGAACGGCGACGCTGCTGGTCGCGCGTACCCGCGTGCAGCGTTTCGGGTATCACGATTCTGAAGTCGAGCTGGGCCTTGACCTTGGCGGTCGTGGGTCCAGTCACCAGCGCCTGCTCCGCCTGTGCCTGGAACGCCATGGTTCCGGCCAGCAGCAGAAACGCTATCCGTACTGCTGCGCGCGCCCCGCGCGACCTAGGGGCAGTACCGGCAATCGCTCGCGCGTTAGGCGTCGATCTGGTCGGATCTTCACTCATCTGTGTCGCCTCTCTGTACTTGGCGAGCTGCTACACAATCCGAACGGTCGTGACCTTCTGTCATGGGCTCAGCAAGTCACACGGGTCATGGCTACGTTGTCGGCCGCGCTTGAAGTTCCTTTAGGACAATGCACACGTCGTGTCGGGCCCAAGTGTGCGCGGCACCGCAGCGTTCTGTGAGGTCGATCACAGAAGGCCTGGCGCGATGCGCGCGGTCGCGGTTCCGTGCGACAGATCATGCAACCCGTTCGCGCGGCCTCCATGCCAGGAGAACGGAACTTCTAGGCGCTCACTCTCCACCCGACACTCCTACGGCCCGACACTCCTACGACGCCCACGTCGGTTCGGCTCGGCTTGGTCGGCGAGAACGTCCAGCGTTTTGTCTCGGTACGCACGTTCCGATATCTAGTCGTGGCGCTATCATCGCAACATGGCCAAGCTGCTCCTGAACCTGCGCAACGTGCTCGACGACGAGATCGCCGACGTGCGCGCGATGCTCGAGACCCACAAAATCGAGTTCTACGAGACCCAGCCCAGCCGCTGGGGCATTTCCTACGGCGGCATCTGGATCACCCACGATGGCGACATCGCCGAAGCCAAGCGGCTGATGGTCGATTACCAGCAGCAGCGCCAGACCCGTGTGCGCGCCGAGTACGCGGCGGCCAAGCGCGATGGCACCGCCGAGACGTTCGGGCAGGTGTTGCGTGAGCAGCCCGGGCGCGTGGCCCTGACCGTGCTGGCGATCGTGGTGTTGCTGGGACTGGTGGCGTTGCCGGTGTTGCTGTTGCGGGGGTAGAAGCAGCAACAGCAAATCCTCCCCGGCCCTCCTTTTTCAAAGGAGGGAGAAAACCTGGTTTCACAGGGAAAAGCGAGACCAGTGTGAGTGCTTGCCTTTGCCCCCTTTGGAAAAGGGGGCAGGGGGGATTTGCTTCGTCGATGATGGCGAACGGGCAGCGTCGCTGCATGACCATGCACCGGTCGGATACAGCGCGACCTGCCTTGCACGAAAGGCAGAATAGTCGCCTGTCCTGGTTTGCCTGAGCCATGCCCGCACCGCCAAGAAAAATCCTGCACGTCGACATGGACGCGTTCTACGCGTCGGTCGAGCAGCGCGACGAGCCGTCGCTACGCGGCAGGCCGGTGGTGGTCGCGTGGCGCGGGGCGCGCTCGGTGGTGTGTGCGGCCAGCTACGAGGCGCGCGTGTTCGGGGTGCGTTCGGCGATGCCGGCGGTGCGCGCCGAGCGCCTGTGCCCCGATGCGGTGTTCGTGCCGCCGGACTTCGTGCGCTACAAGGCGGTGTCGCGGCAGGTGCGCGAGATCTTCGCGCGCCACACCGACCTGGTCGAACCGCTGTCGCTGGACGAGGCCTACCTCGACGTCACCCACGCCAAGACCGGCCTGGCATCGGCCACCGAGACCGCGCAGGCGATCCGCGCGGCAATCCGCGCCGAAACCCAGCTGACCGCCTCGGCCGGGGTCGCGCCCAACAAGTTCCTGGCCAAGATCGCCTCGGACTGGCGCAAGCCCGACGGCGTGTTCGTGATCCGCCCGCACCAGGTCGAGGCGTTCCTGACGCCGCTGCCGGTCGGCCGCCTGCCGGGCGTGGGCAAGGTGATGGAAGGCAAGCTCGCGCAGTTGGCCGTGGCCACGGTGGGCGAACTGCGCGCGCTGGAACTGCCGGCGCTGGAGCGGCGTTTCGGTCGCTGGGGTCGGCGCCTGCACGAGCTCGCGCGCGGCATCGACGAACACCCGGTGCAACCCGAGCGTCCGACCCTGCAGGTTTCGGCCGAGGACACCTTCGAGCACGACCTGCGCCTGGACGAGTTGCAGCCGCACATCCTCCGCATGGCGGAGAAGGCCTGGGCCGGTTACCAGCGCGAGCTGCAGGCGCATCCGGGGCGCGTCGCGCGCACGGTGGTGCTGAAGCTCAAGACGTCCGACTTCCGCGTCCTGACCCGCAGCCTGACGTCGCCGTCGCCGCCGCGCTCGATGGAAGAGGTGGCGAGGATTGCCTGCGCCCTGCGCGCGCGGGTGGAGCACGCCGAGGGCACGCGTTACCGGTTGGTGGGCGTGGGCTTGGCGGGGTTCGTGGATGCCGAGAATCTCGGCATGCAGGCGGAATTGTTCGGGGTGTCGTAGTGGCGCGGGATGCGCTTGCACAACGCTCGTGGTTCCCGCGAAAGAGGCAACGCCAGCGCCTCGCGCTTCCTCCATGCCTGGTCGTCATCCCTGCGATCGCAGGGATCCGGCGACTTGGCTCTGGACGTCGAAGGCACTGGGTTCCTGCGTGCGCAGGAATGACGAGCAAGTGCCACGACGCATCGAACGCCTTCCGGCTTCTCGTGTCGTTACCCGCCAACGGCAGGCAGCTCCGGCCGCACGCACTCCAGGTGCGTCAGATACAGGCGCGTGTCGAACTCGAGCTGGTGATAGTCCGCCGCCATGTGCGTGCACAGCTGGTAGAACGCCTTGTCGTGCTCGCGCTGCTTCAGGTGCGCCAGCTCGTGCACCACGATCATTTTCAGGAGCTCGGCCGGCGCATCGCGGAACACGGTGGCGATGCGGATCTCGCGACTGGCCTTGAGCTTGCTGCCCTGCACGCGCGACACCGCCGTGTGGGTACCCAGCGCGTGGCGCACCACGTGCAGCTTGTTGTCGTAGACGACTTTGTTGAGCGGCTCGGCCTTGCGCATGTAGCGGTCCTTGAGCTCGACCGCGTAGTCGAACAGGGCCTTGTCGTTGCGCACGTCATGCGCCTGGCCGTAACGGTTGCGCAGCAGCTCGCCGAGCCGGTCGCGCGCGATCAGCTCGCGCACCTGCGCCTGCAGCGGCTCGCTGTAGCCGCTGAGGTATCTCAGGCCGGGCAGGGTGGGGGTGGTCATGGCGCCACGATACGGCAGGCCGGTGGTTCCTCCGCAGTCCGCGCGGCCGGCAGATCGTCCCTAGCGCCCCAGCAGCGCCAGCACCGCCTTGGCCGCGTCCTGCGACGAGGCCGGGTTCTGGCCGGTGACCAGGTTGCCGTCGGTGATCGCGTAGCGCTGCCAGTCGTCCTGCTTGGAATAGCGGCCGCCGTTGGCCTTGAGCATGTCCTCGACCAGGAACGGCACCACGTCGGTCAGGCCGACCGCGGCCTCCTCGGAGTTGGTGAAGCCGGTGACCGACTTGTCCTTCACCAGCGGCGTGCCGTCGGCGGCCTTGGCGTGGCGGAACACGCCCGGCGCGTGGCACACCGCGGCCACGGGTTTTCCCGCGGCGTGGGTGGTCTCGATCAGGCGGATCGAGTCGCGGTTCTCGGCCAGGTCCCACAACGGGCCGTGGCCACCGGGATAGAACACCGCGTCGAAGTTGCCATTGGCCACCTCGGACAGCTTGCGGGTCGAGGCGAGCGCGGCGATGGCCTCGGCATCGCCCCGGAACCGGCGGGTCGCGGGCGTCTGCGCGTCGGGGTCATCGCTCTTGGGATCCAGCGGCGGCTGTCCGCCCAACGGCGAGGCCAGCACGACCTCCATGCCGGCATCGGCGAATTCGTAATAGGGCGCGGCGAACTCCTCGAGCCAGAACCCGGTCTTGCGCCCGGTGTCGCCGAGCTTGTCGTGCGAGGTCAGCACCATCAGGATCTTCATCGGCGGTTCCATTGGCGAGGCTGTGGGAGCGCGCAACGTAGCAACGCCCGTGCTAAACGGGTGTGACCGGCGCCGCCGACGAACGTCGTCGCGGCGCCGTCGTGGCGTGTTAGCGTGGGGCGTCGGTGCTGCATCCAGCGGCGCCGGCATGGACGGATTCGTGCAGTCGGTCCGCTGGCGTCGCAAGCCGCCGGCCCATTCGTTGCCGATGCCGCATCGCTGCGCCTGCAGCCGCTCCACGGCACGTCTTCGAGGGGCCATGACACCGATCACGCACCATTGCCGAAACGCACCATGCGGTGCGGGTACACGAGATTCGTCGAACCTGCCTGCCGGGCCATCCACCGGTCGGGAGCGCGCCCATGGCTAGGCCGGCCGCTCTGGGAAACGTGATCTTCGAGGTCGCACTGGCCGATGGCAGCGAACACGACTTCACCGTCGATTCCTACGCGCTGCGCGGAGGCGACGAGGTGGCGCTGGAAATCGCCCGCGACCGCCAACGTGCCGGCCGCCTGCCGCCGGGCGAGATCATCGCCGTGCGGCGCCTGCCCGGTTATCGATGACGGTCAGCGGGATGCTTCGGTCGCCGTCGAGGCGGCCGTCGACGTCGTTCGGCTCGTCGTAGCGGTGCCGGTAGAGTTCGCGCTCGTCGCGGCAGTACGCGCTGCCCATCGCGAACTTGCGGCAGATCGCCGGGCGCTGCTCGTAGATGCCGCAGCACATGCGGGTTTCGTCCAGCGCGATGCACCAGCCGTCCTCGCCGCGCGCCATCACGTCCAGGCCGTGCTCGTTGCGGTCGACCAGATGGCGCGGCACGTTGTCTTCGGGCATCACCAGTACCGTCAGCCGGCAGCACACCGCGTCGCAACTGCTGCACGACACCGTGGCATCGATGCGCTGGTCGTCTGCGTCGGTGGCGACGCTCATGCCGGAACCAGCGCTGTGGCCGGCCGCAGCGCGCCGCGCCGGTAGCTGAGCAGGCGGCCGCGGAACGGCGCGACGTCGCCCTCGTCGAAGCGGCTGCGGTGCTCGGTCACGTCGTAGCCCTGGGTTGCGAGCGCGCGCGTGAACGGGTTGCTGTTGCCGCGGCCCGGGTCGGTGATCAGCACTTCGGCATCCGGGTGGGCATGGCGCAGCATCATCGCCGCGAGCTGCGCGGCGTGGTCGCGCTCGTAGAGGATGTCGCTGCCGATGATCAGGTCGAAGCGGCCGAGCCTGGCGTCGGGCACCGCCCACGGCAGGTCGTGGTACGCCAGCTCGGGCAGGTCGTTGAGCGCGGCGTTGTGCGCCAGGAACGACTGCGCGAGCGGGTGGTGGTCGCTGGCGACCACGTCCGCGCGGCGGCGCTGCAGGACGAGGCTCGACAGCCCCAGTCCGCAGCCTAGTTCGAGGATGCGCTTGCCGGCGACGTCGAAGGTGCACATCGCCTCGGCCAGCACGCGCCCGGCGGGCCAGACCTGGCCGAACAGGCTCCACAGCGCCGACGAGATGCCGGCGCGTTCGGCCGCGCCGTTGCTGTCGGCGAACTGCTGCTTGTCGCTGAGCGCACGGATGCGGTAGCCGTGGCCGCCGAGGCGGACGGTGAGGTTGCGCGTGGTGTAGCCCGGCATGGGGGCTCCCGTGGGGGCGTCCGCGGCGCGGCAAGGAGCGGCCAGGCCGGGATCGGTGACGCGAGGAGGGGAGCGAAGCGGCGACAGGTACGGCCGGGGCAGACGCGCGTATGAGGCATGCGGGCCGGACGGAAGCCGGTACCGCGAGAGCCCTTGCATCCTACGCGATAGGCCGCACAGCCCGCTGAACGCAGCCCATTGCGGGCGCCACGCCGGCGAGGCGCTAGGCGCTGGCGCCCAGCGCCACGGGCGCACGCGCGCGGCGCTCGAACAGCGGCAGCGCCAACTGGATCAGCGGGCCGATGACCAGCGCGTAGGTCAGCGTACCCAGCCCGAGCGTGCCGCCCAGCGCGACGCCGGCCAGCAACACGCCGCCTTCGATCAGCGTGCGCACCAGCCGCACCGAGCGACCGGTGCGCCGCGCCAGCCCGGTCATCAAGCCATCGCGCGGGCCGGGGCCGAAATCCGCGCCGATGTACGCCGCGGTGGCCAGCGCATTGAGCACGATCCCGCCGACCAGCAAACCCCAGCGCGATCCCAGGCCGATGCCGGCCAGTGAATTGCCGAGCGCGGCCATGGTCGCGTCGAACACCAGCCCGATCACGATCGCGTTGCTGATCGTGCCCAGTCCCGGACGTTGCCGGATCGGGATCCAGGCCAGCAGCACCACGAAGCTGACCGCCACCGCGACCCGGCCCATCGGCCAGTCGCCGCGCAGCGCGATGCCCTGGTGCAGCACGTCCCACGGCATCAGCCCGAGCCGCGCCTGCAGCATCATCACCATCGACACGCCGTAGGCGACCAGGCCCAGATAGAGCTGCAGCAGGCGGCGCGGCATGCGGGTTCCAGTGCTTGGGGAAGGCGGCAGTGTAGTCGCGAGCGTGCAGTGCACTGGCGACGCACGCGCAACGGTGCAACGCAACGACGGCACGATCTCGTTGGAAGTTGCGGCTGCGGCGGGAAATCCCGACGCGTTACCATCGACGCCTCCCCCTCGCCGACGAGCCACTCGAATGACCATCTCCATGCACGCCGCGTCCGTCCCCGTGTTCAAGCAGCTGCTCGGCAGCCTGGCCGACATCCTCGCCAAGGCCGAGGCGCACGCGGCGCAGAAGAACATCGACCCGAACGCGCTGCTGCAGGCGCGCCTGTTCCCCGACATGCTGCCGCTGGTGCGCCAGGTGCAGATCGCCTGCGACTTCGCCAAGAGCGTGCCGGCGCGCCTGGCCGGCGCCGACGTGCCCGCCTACGAGGACACCGAACAGACCTTCGCCGAGTTGCAGGCGCGGATCGCCAAGACCGTCGCCCTGATCGACGGGCTCGACGCCGCGCAGTTCGCCGGCAGCGAGGAGCGCCAGATCGTGCTGCGCCCGGGCACGCCCAAGGAGCGCACCATTGGCGGCCAGGCCTACCTGCTGAGCTACGGCCTGCCGCAGTTCTTCTTCCACGTGACCACCGCCTACGCGCTGCTGCGCCACAACGGCATCGAGATCGGCAAGAAGGATTTCATGGGCGCGTTCTGACGCGTCCACCGCCCGCACCCGGAGCACCGCCATGAGCCGCGACCGCAACCCGCAGGCCGAGCAGATGGGCGACGAGTCGATGGTGCGCAACCTGGCGCACCAGGCCGAAGCGATCTGGCCGCAGGAACAGCCGCTGTTCGACCGCTACGGCCTGTCCGGCGCACTGCGCATCCTCGACCTGGGATGCGGCACCGGCGAGATCAGCCGCCGCTTGGCGCAGCGCTATCCGCAGGCGACGGTGCTGGGCATCGACATCCTCGAATCGAACCTGGCCGTCGCGCGCCGCGACAGCGCCGCATTCGGCGAACGCATCGGCTACGAAGTCGGAGATGCGTTCGCGCTGGACTGCGCCGACGCGAGTTTCGACCTGGTCGCGTGCCGGCACATGTCGCAGGCGGTGCCGGACTTCCCGCAGGTGCTGGCCGAGATCACCCGCGTACTCAGGCCCGGCGGCTGGCTGCACCTGCTGTCGGAGGACTACGGCATGTTGCATATGCCGGTGGTCGCGCGGGATTCGGGCCAGTTCGATCCGGACCGCTTCTGGAACCTCAACGCGGTCGCGTTTCTGCAGGGCGTCGGCTGCGACGGGCGCATCGGCCGGCATTCGCCGGCGCTGCTGGAAGCGGCGGGCTATCGCGATATCGCGATGGACTACCTCACCGTGGACACGTTGCGGGTGCCGCGCGCGACCTTCGCCGACATCATGCGGGCATGGCGCGACGGCTTCGCTGAGGCGCTTGCCGGCGCCTCGGGCCGCACTCGCGAGGAAGTGATTGCCGACTTCGACACCATGATCATCGCGATCGAAACGCCGCCGCAGTACGCGGTGTGGCACGTGCCGGTGGCATCGGGGCGTAGGGCGGGGTAGGAGCCAGCGTGCCGCGATCGACTTCCGCGCAGTAGGTTATTTAGCTCGTCATTCCTGCGAACGCAGGAATCCAGTGACTTGGGCTGTACCGGCGTAAGCCGCTGGATTCCTGCGTTCGCAGGAATGACGAGCAAGAGTCAGAAGCGCTCGCTGACCGGCAGGTAGCGCCACTCCGCGACCGGCATCTTGCCCATCGACACCCGGCCGATGCGGATGCGCTTGATCGCCACCACCTCCAGCCCGATCTGCGCGCACATGTAGCGCAACTGCCCGGGCTGCACGTCGTGGATCGCGAAGCGCAGGCGGATTTCGTTCTGCCAGCTGACCTTGCACGGCGGCAGGGCGCGGCCGTTGTAGACCATGCCGCGGCTAAGCCGCGCCAGCCCGTACGGCCCAGGGTCGGCGCCGCCGACCTCGACGATGAACTCCTGCTCGATCCGCGCGGCGTCCTCGGTCAGGCGGCGGAACACCCGCCCGTCCTGGCTGAGCACGATCAGGCCGCTGGCCTCGTCGTCCAGCGGCATCAGCGGCGTGAGCCGGTGGAAATGCCGCTGCAGCAGGCGCACGCCGGACTGGTCGCCCTCGGTGTGGGTCTCGGGCGTGACCAGTGCCGCGGTAGCGCGGAAATCGACGCCGACGGGCTTGTGGAACAGCACCGTGGCCGGTTCCGTCGCCTCCAGCTGGGCGTCGGGGTCGATCTCGACCACCTCGTCGGCGACCATGCGCTGCGGCTCCTCGACGACCGTTCCATCCACCGAAACCCAGCCGCCCTCGATGTATTGCTCGGCTTCGGCGCGCGAGCAGCGGGCCAGTTCGGCGACGCGTTTGGACAGACGGACGGCTTCGGAAGTGGACATGTGCGACGCAGAACCAGCGGATCGGGGCGTCCAGTGTAAAGATATGCACCCCAGTCGCCCCGGGCGCGTTGCGAACCGGCGCAGCCGCCGCGGCGCGACCGCCATCCACAGGACTCCATGAAGACCCCCACCGGCCTGCAGGCGCTGATCGACGACGGCGTGATCGACGAAGTGATGCGCCCGCTCAAGAGCGGCAAGGAAGCGGCCGTGTACGTGGTCCGCGCTGGCGGCGAGGTGCGTTGCGCCAAGGTCTACAAGGACATGGCGCAGCGCAGCTTCCAGCAGCGCGTGCAATACCAGGAAGGCCGCAAGGTCCGCGGCAGCCGCGAGACGCGCGCGATCGGCAAGGCCACCAAGTACGGCCGCAAGCAGCAGGAAACCGCCTGGAAGAACACCGAGGTCGACGCGCTGTACCAGCTGCGCGACGCCGGCGTGCGCGTGCCCGAGCCGTACGGCTACTACCACGGCGTGCTGGTGATGGAGCTGGTGGTCGACGCCGACGGCCACTCGGCGCCGCGCCTGAACGAGGTCGAGCTGTCGCACGACCAGGCCTGCGGCTTCCACCGCTTCCTGATGCGCCAGATCGTCAAGATGCTGTGCGTCGGCCTGATCCACGGCGACCTGTCCGAGTACAACGTGCTGGTCGCGCCCGACGGCCCGGTGATCATCGACCTGCCGCAGGTGGTCAGCGCCGCGGGTAACAACGCCGGCCGCGCGATGCTGCAGCGCGACGTCAACAACATCACCGCCAGCCTCGGCTATTGGGCGCCGGAGCTGTTGGACACCTATTTCGCCGAGGAGATCTGGGAGCTGTTCGAACACGGCGAACTGCACCCGGACAGCGAACTCACCGGCGTCTACAAGCACGACACCTCCACCCCCGACATCGCCGGCGTGCGCCACGCGATCAACGACGCGCGCGAGGAAGCCCTGATCCGCCAGCAGGGCCGCGAGGCGGCGGCCGAGGCGGATTGACGCGCGGTCGTGCGCTGTCGCTATTGCTTCGCCTTCGCCTTCGCCTTCGCCTTCGCCTTCGGCTTCGGCCTTTGCCCGTCATCCCCGCGAAGGCGGGGATCCAGTGACGTTCCCGTTGCCGTTGCCGTTGCCGTTGATTTCAGGCTTTTGGCTCTACCAGCGCCGTAGAGCTCGCCGAGCACCGGAGGGCAAAGGGGGAAAAGGCGCCCTTGTCTGAGCGCAGCGAGTTTGGGCGCCGTACCCTTTGCTCGAGGAGCGCAGGGGACCGATGCGGCTTCATCGCATCGGCGAGCGTCCGGCGCAGGCGGTTTTGGTTACTTTTGACAAGGACAAAAGTGACTCGCGCGCGCAGCGTGCGAAAGCCCTTGATCTTGTTGTCGCCGTTGCGGCTGTTCCCTTAGAGCAACTGCAAAAGCTTTCGCCTAGGGGCGAGTTACTTTCTTTGAACGGCCAAAGAAAGTAACCAAAGAAAGGCCCTTCCCTGACAGAACTCCCGACGCACGCGCGGCACTGCGCGGATTTTCCGATTCGCCATCCTGGCTCAATCGGAAAACGACCGGCATCCATGCCGGTCGCCCTTCGGGTTGGGGTGACATCTGTGCGATTGCGGTTGAGGGATCAAGAGCCGGGCAACAGCAAAGCTGCGACGGCAACCCTGCTCAACCTGCGTGCAATGGAGGAAGCGAATGCCGCCCGCTACCTCACACCAGCGTCAGCGTCACATCCACATTGCCACGCGTCGCATTGGAGTAAGGGCACACCACATGCGCCTTCTCGATCAACGCCTGCGCCTGCGCGCGGTCCATGCCGGGGACGTCGATCTTCAGCTCGACCTGGATGCCGAAGCCCTGCGGGATCGGGCCGATGCCGACCACGCCGGTGATGTTGAGGTCGTCGGGCAGCTGGATCTTTTCCTTGCCGGCCACGACTTTCATCGCGCCGATGAAGCAGGCCGAATAGCCGGCGGCGAACAGCTGCTCGGGGTTGGTGCCGACGGCGCCGTTGCCGCCCAGTTCCTTCGGCGTGGTCAGCTTGACGTCGAGCACCTTGTCGGACGAAACGGCCTGGCCTTCGCGACCGCCGGTGGCGGTGGCTTGCGCCGTGTACAGCACTTTGTCGAGTTTCATGCGGGGGACCTCGGGTTGGGGAAAGGGGGTGCCAACAGGAGATGGGCACGGGCGGCGCCGACGGCAAGCGCCGATCCTACGAACGCACTGTTGCACCGAGCCACGCAACTGCGCCGCGCGCCGCGCGCTGGCCGCTGGCGAAGCAGGCGGTCAGCAGATAGCCGCCGGTCGGGGCTTCCCAGTCGAGCATCTCGCCGGCCGCGAACGTGCCGGGCAGGGCGTTCAACATCAGGTCGTCGCCCATCGCTTCCAGGCGCACGCCGCCGGCGCTGCTGATGGCCTCCGCGATCGGTCGCGCGCGCTTCAGCACCAACGGCAGGCGCTTGATGGTGGTCGCCAGCACATCGATATCGTTGAGCTGCGGCTTGGCGAGCACCTCGTACAGCAGCGCGGCCTTGGCCCCGGTGATGCCGGCGTGGCGGCGCAGGTGCTCGCTGAGCGTGCGGCCGGCGCGCGGCGCGGACAGGTCGTGGCGCAGCCGCGCCAAGTCGCGGCCCGGGGCGAGGTCGAGCTGCAACGCCGCGCTGCCATCGCGCGCGATCGCGTCGCGCAGCGTCGCCGACAGCGCGTACACCAGGCTGCCCTCGAGGCCGGTCGCGGTGACCATGCATTCGCCCTGCAGCGCGTGCTCGACGCCGTGCTCGTCGCGCCAATGGGCGATGACCGGCTTGAGCGGCGCGCCGGCGTGGCGCGTGGCGAAGTGCTCGCTCCAGCCGATGTCGAAGCCGCAGTTCGACGGCTGCAACGGCGCGACATCGACGCCGCGCGCGGCCAGCCACGGCGCCCACGCGCCATCGGAGCCGAGCTGCGGCCAGCTGCCACCGCCGAGCGCGAGCACCACCGCGTCGGCGCGGACCAGCGTCTCGCCCTCGGGCGTGACGAAGCGCAACGCGCCGTCGTCGCCCCAGCCCAGCCAGCGGTGCTGCACGTGGAAGCGCACGCCGTCTTCGCGCAGGCGCCGCACCCAGCCGCGTAGCAGCGGCGCGGCCTTGCGGTCCATCGGGAACACCCGGCCGGAGGTGCCGACATAGGTCTCGATACCGAAGCCGCGCGCCCACTCGCGCAGCGCGTCGCCGTCGAAGTCGTCCAGCCACCCCGCGACATCGAATTCCCGCGCGCCGAAGCGCCGGTCGAAGTCCGGCCGCGGCTCGCCGTGGGTGAGGTTGAGCCCACCTTTGCCGGCGATCAGGAACTTGCGCCCGACCGAGCCCTTGGCCTCGTACAGGTCGACCTCTACCCCGGCCGCGCGCGCGGTTTCGGCGGCCATCAACCCGGCCGGGCCGCCGCCGATGACGGCCAAGCGGCGCGGAGGGTTCGTGGAAGGGGAGGCTGGCAGGGGCAGGGGCCGCGCAGGAGTCGGGCGCCATTATGCCGACCCCACCCGCCACCGTAGGATGGGTTGAGCGCAGCGATACCCATCAACGCCACCCGACAGCCGACGCGATGGGTATCGCTGCGCTCCACCCATCCTACGGAACCCAGCAATGCGATCGATCAAGCGGCAGGCGCACGTCACCTTGTGGATCATCGGCCTCGCGCTGTGCGGCCCCGCGCTCTTCGCCGCCGAACCGACGCCTGTCGCAGTGCCTGCGCAAACCACCGCGCTGCCGCCGCAACTGCACGACCTCGACACCTACATCGAAGGCGTGCGCAAACAATTCGACGTCCCCGGCATCGCTGTCGCGATCGTCAAGGACGGCCAGGTCGTGCTCGAGCGCGGCTACGGCGTGCGTGCCCTCGGCAACCCCGCGCCCGTCACCGCCGACACCCTGTTCGCGATCGCCTCCAACACCAAGGCGTTCACCGCCGCGTCGCTGTCGATCCTCGCCGACGAGGGCAAGCTCGACCTCGACGACCGCGTCGTCCAGCACCTGCCGTGGTTCCAGATGTCCGACCCGTACGTGACCCGCGAGATGCGCGTGCGCGACCTGCTCGCGCACCGCAGCGGCCTGGGCCTGGGCGCCGGCGACCTGCTGTACTGGCCCGGCACCGACTACAGCACCGAAGAAGTCGCGCGCCGCCTGAAGGACGTGCCGCTGACCGGCAGCTTCCGCGGCCAGTACGCCTACGACAACATCCTCTACGGCGTCGCCCAGCTGGTGATCGAGCAGGCCAGCGGCCAGTCGTACGCCGACTTCCTGCGCACCCGCATCCTCGCGCCGCTGGGCATGCACGACACCCGCTTCAACGCCGATGCGCTCAAGCCCGGCGACAACGTCGCCACGGGTTACGCCAAGGCGGACTTCACCGACCTGCAACCGGCGCCGCGCATGTCGTGGGGCAACGTCTCCGGCGCCGGCGGCCTGTACTCCAGCGCGCACGACATGGGCGCGTGGATGCGCATGCAGCTGGCCGGAGGCACCTACACCGATGCCGCCGGCCAGCCGCAGCGGCTGTTCAGCGAAAAACGCCAGGACGCGATGTGGTCGGTGATCACGCCGATGCCGATCAGCACCCCGTCGGTGCCCGAACTGCTGCCGGCCAAGCCGAACTTCCTCGGCTACGGCGAAGGCTGGCAGCTGTCCGACTACCGCGGCCAGAAGCTCGTCTGGCACACCGGCGGCTGGCCGGGCATGGTCTCGCGCGTGACGATGGTGCCGCAGCACGAGCTCGGCGTGGTCGTGCTGACCAGCGCCGAAGTGTCCGGCGCGTTCCACGCCATCACCCTGCGCGTGCTCGACGCCTACCTCGACGCGCCCAAGACCGACTGGACCGCCGCCTACGCCGCCGCGCTGGCCAAGGCGCAGGGCAAGTCCGACGACGACTGGCAGAAGCACCTCGCCGCGCGCGACGCCGGGTCGAAGCCGTCATTGCCGCTGGCCAAGTACGCCGGCAGCTACCGCGACCCGTGGTACGGCGACGTCGCCATCACCCACGAGGGCGGCAAGCTGGTGATGCGCTTTACCCGCACCCCCGAGCTGGTCGGCACGCTCTCGCACTGGCAGCACGACAGCTTCATCGCCCGCTGGCACCAGCGCTGGCTCAACGCCGACGCGTTCGTGAACTTCGACCTCGACCACGACGGCAAGGTCCGCGAAGTGCGGATGGAAGCGGTCTCCCCGCTCACCGACTTCAGCTTCGACTTCCACGACCTCCGGCTAACGCGGGTGGAGCAGGCCGCCGCGAATCCGTAGGGTGGGCCCAGGCCCACCATCGCCATCCCCACCACTCCGCGTCGCCGGCATCAATCGCCCGACAAGCGAACCCGCACCGGGTCGGTGGACCCACCGCGCTTGAACCGGCTCACGACCCAGCGCAACGCCGGATGCACGACGAATCCGAACAACGCCGCGATCGCGGCAATCACCGAGCCGACAAGCGAAGGCAGCACCGCACCGAACGTGAAGGTCATCCCCAGCACGAAGCCGAGCACGCATTCGGCCCGGTACAGCGGCAGCACCGTGGCCAGCAGCAGCGCGCCGAAGAACAGAGCCGACGAAACGCTGTTGTGGCCCAAGGTAAACGCCATCGACAGCGCCACGCCGAACACTAGCGCCGCGACGAAGCCGGCGACGATGCCCGCCGGATAACCCAATACCGAGCCGCGCCCGGCGCGATGCCGCGCGGCACGCCGGTGGATGCGCCCGACCAGGAACCAGGTCAGCGCCGGCAGCAGCACCGCACCCCACCAGTTGGAAATCGAAGGCAGGTCCTCGCGGGCCAACAGGTGGTGGCTCACCACGCCGCCGTGGAAGTACTCCCACGCCAGATGCGCCAACTCCAGCAGCATCACCACCACGGTGGCCGCCACGCGCACGCGGGCCAGCTTCGCATCGTTCATGTCATTCCCCGGATGTCCGTCAGGCCCGAATTAGGCCTGCCGGTTCCGGCGCGGGAGCGTGCCACTCGTAACCCGGGACATTGGCATAGCGGCCGGGCGCGAAGCTTGGCTTGAGTGATCCTTAGGCGTCGACGGCTACGCCGGGCCGTAGTGGGGAAGTTGCCGACAGGAACTGAACCCGCACGTCTTGAACGGAGTATCCCTGCTTCGCCGGAACAGTGAGCAAAGGCAAATTGATTGCTTGGCACACTCTAAGCAGCAACTCATCGCGGTCCTGCGCCCGTTGACTGGAATGAGATTTGTCGTTGAGCTCAATCGCGCAGACAACAGACAGGTCGCTCGCCCGGCAGACAACAAAATCAAAGTGTTTAGCCGAAACGCGGTTGAGCGCGCCTTGCCGCTCAGAACTGCCCAGGCCCGGTTTCACAGTGGCTACATCAGCAACGCGAACTTTTCCGAAGGCGCGGTACTCCGGGCCGACAGCTTGATCGAGCACGCCAAGGAATGAGCGCTCGGCTGCAGAGAAGAGCGTCTTCGCAGGTTGATACGGGAAGCCGACCGAACCACCGACTTGCTTTTTCTTGAGTGCGGCAAGAACGATGAATACTACAAATGCTAGAACAGCTAGCAGAACTAATGACGACATGCGGATGACACTCCTCGCATCTAACTCGTGAATCAAGCCGAGTCGCTAGTGACTTCGGTTCTAGACAATTGCTATGCCCGTACCCGTTTCAGTTCGCCGTGCTCGCTCACTACGCGAAACACAGAGCAAGCTGGATACTTTGAGCGCGTAAGGGCAGTGAGGTCGTTTACGTCATCGTCTGATGCCCTAAGACCAAAAGTCAGAGATTCGAGCTCATCTGGAAAGAACGGATAGTCGCCATGCAAGGAATGTCCTTCGTTCGACCGCCACGTAATAACCCGCCACTCCTGCTCGTACTGCCACTCGGCCTTCTTTGCGAAACAGATGTAGTCGATAGTGCGCTCTCTAAGCTCTTTAGAATCCCCGTACAGGAGAAAATCAAGGCCAGATCCTATGAGCGGAGCAGTTTCATGATAAGTGACCCGCTTGGCTTCCTGGAGTGGCGTGCTTAGCTCTGGCAAATGCTTGAATCCAAGCAGGCATCCCGCATGCGATTGTGCATAGTTTGCCCACATGGCCGGGTTCAACGGATTGGCGGTGAGGCAAAGGACGCGAGCCTGTTTGGTGAAGTTCTCGCCGAAAAACTCTCTTAGTCGCTCGTGATAAATGGCATCAAGGGCTCTGTCCTCTTCATGCTCGTCGAGAAAATCCTCGGCTTTCATGCCCTGCGAGATTGCCCAGCTGACGAGGTCATATAGTTGTCTGGTTGGAGCGCAAAGACGTTCTACATCGATCGTGGAGTCTCCGGCGGCAGCCGCAACTACGAGTCTTGGTACTTGAGGAATTGAATCTACCAAGCTCGGCTCGAAACTCGGCAGGCGACGGAATTCGGCCGGGTCGTTGAATATTTCTGGGCTCGACCATCGCAAGCAACCGGTAGACAAAACAACTTTCGCAGTATCTGCGCTTGTGTACTTGTACAGATGGGAAGGGGTATCCATGTTTGGGCATTACACTAAGTGCGCCCGTTATGGACGTGAACCCAATGGTGCTGGCCACTCAAAGAGGCGGTCAATAGGACTACGTCCAAGTACGCAGCTGCGGCTTCTTCTGCCAAACTCGCCCCCGCTCCGGTCGCCCGTAACGCGATCGCATCACCGCCGCACGGACGCCGCGGAGCACTCACTGTCCGGCCCCACGGATGCCATCGAGGCATATGGGCCGGATCAATCAATGGACTGGATAAGGAAGAGTGCAATGACACAGAACCTCGTTTCGATCGAATTCACCGAGGCCGAGCAAATGCAGCTGGTCGCGGCCGTGGCCGCGGTGGTGGCGCAGATGGCCGGCAAGACCATCGCGCTGGACGCGGACCGGCGCCGCGATCTGTTCAAGATGGGCGACCGCTCGGAGGCGTTCGTGCGCCAGGCGCTCGACGCGCTGGACCAGAACCGGCAGGTGGTGCCGCCCAGCTTCGGCCTGGACGAGGCGCTGGCCGACCGCCGCGCGCTCGACGTGTTGCGGCCGCTGCTGCGCTCGCTGGAGCAGGTGGTCGAGCGCCTGCAGGACACCGAGATGGCGCTGGGCAGCGACATGATGGAGACGGCGGTCGAGGGCTACCGTCTGCTCAAGGTGTCCGGCGGCAACCAGGGCCTGGACGGGCTGGTGAAAGAACTGGGCGGGCGTTTCGCGCGCCGCCCGCGCGCGGCGGTGGAGCCGGTGCCGGCGTAACGCTGGCGGTGGCTGCGGCCACCGGATGGTGAGCCGATCAAGGCGCCCGGCGGACTTCGCGTTCGCCGGGCGTTTGTTTTGCATCTCCGGGATGGCCGTGGCTGCTCCCCTCTTTGGAAAAGAGGGCCGGGGGAGATTTGCGGGGACTGCGGCAAAGGCAAATCCCCCCAGCCCCCTTTTTCAAAGGGGAGTTCGTGCCCGCGCGGATGTGGTGTCTGCCAAGGGGGTTGTCCGCTCAGGCGTGTAGCGCCAGCAGGTCCCTCGCTGCGCTCGGGATGACGGCTTTGGCGGTATCGCGCGCCACCCTCTGAGGGTCACGCGCCACTGCCGGGTATCACGCACCACTCCCGGAGAGTCGCGCGCGACACTGCCGGGTATCGCGCGCCACTCCCGGAGAGTCGCGCGCGACACTGCCGGGTATCGCGCGCCACTCCCGGAGAGTCGCGCGCGACACGCCGGGCATCACGCGCGACCCTCGGAGAGTCGCGCGCGACACTGCCGGGCATCACGCGCCACTCTCGGAGAGTCACGCGCGACGCGGCGGGCATCACCCGCCACCCTCCGGGAGTCGCGCGCGACACGCCGGGTGTCGGGCGCCAAACGGCCCGGGTCGCGGCGACAATCGCGCTAGTCCAATGGTCACCCCCGCTTCAGACCCTGGGCCGCCGCGCGGGGCGGCTGCTCTGATAGGCCCCTTCACCGACCACGAGGAACACGGATGTCCGACACGATGGGCGCATGGATGACGCGGTTGGCGCTGGCCTGCGCGCTGTGGCTGCCTGCGCACGCCGCGCTTGCGGCGTCGGTAGTGCCCGCGCCGGCGGCGACGGCGCCGCCTGCGCGCGCCGCGCAGCCGGCAGCCACCGCGCAGGCCGCGGCCCTGCACGCCGCGATGCAGCGCACGGTGCGCGAGGTCGGGGTGGCCGGCGTCGCCTGGGCGACGGTCGATGGCGACGGCACCATCGCCACCGACGCGGTCGGCCTGGCGAACACCCTCACCGCGCAGCCGCTGCGCGCCGACAGCCGCGTCCACATCGGCTCGATCGCCAAGACCTTCATCGCAACTGGCGTGCTGCAGCTCGCCACGGCCGGACGCATCGAGCTCGACGCGCCGGTCAGCCGCTACCTGCCGGCGCTGCGCTTCGCCAACCCGTGGCCGGACCAGCCGGTGCTGGTGCGCCACCTGCTCGACCACAGCGCCGGGCTGGACGACATGCGGCTGTGGCAGGTCTTCAGTACCCAGGCCACGCCGGACACGCCGTTGCGCGAGGCGTTCACGCGCGACCCGTCGGTGTTGGCGCTGCGCAGCGCGCCGGGCAGCCAGTTCTCGTACTCGAACATGGGCTACACGCTGGCGGCGATGGTGATCGAGGCGGTCACGCGCGAGCGCTACGAGACCTGGCTCGACCGCGAGTTGCTGCGGCCGCTGGGGATGGCCGACAGCACGTTCGGGTTCACCACCCAGGTGGGGCCGCACGCCGACCCGCGGCTGGCATGGGGCCACCACGACCTGGCGACACCGGCGTCGGCCTTGCCGGTGCACCTGCGGCCGGCCGGGCAGTTCACCACCACGGTGCGTGACATGGCGCTGTTCGCACGGTTCCTGCTGGGCGACGGCAGCGCCGACGGGCGCGTGCTGGTGCGCACCGACCTGCTGCGCGCGATAGGGCGGGCCAGCACCACCGACGCCGCGCGCGCCGGGCTGACGGTCGGCAACGGCCTGGGCCTGTTCCGCCGCGACCGCCACGGCGCGGTCGGCCTGTGCCACGGCGGCGACGTGGTCGGTTTCCACGCGATGCTGTGCGTGTTCCCCGATCCGCGCGCGGCCGCCGGTGGCAAGGCGTTCGTGACCGTGCACAACAGCGACGGCGACGGCATCGACAGCGGCCGCTTCGATGCGGTGTTGGTGCAGGCGTTGGCGCTGCCGGCGCCGCCCGCGCTGCCGGCCGCGCCCGCGCCGCGCGACATCGAGGCGTGGATGGGCCGCTACGTGCCCGCGCCGAACCGGTTCGCGTCGTTCCGCTACCTCGATTTCCTGTTCGACAGCCCGCGGCTGGCGTGGGATGGCGCGCGCGTGCGGATGACGCCGGTGCAGGGCGCGGCGCGCGTGCTGGTGCCGGCCGGTGGCCACCGCTTGATCGCCAACGAACGCAGCATCGCCTCGCACGCGCTGCTGGTCGGGCAGGGCGGGCAGCGCCTGCTCAGTGACGGCCAGCGCACCTACCGCAAGGTGGGCGCGGCGTTGTACTGGGGGATGGCGGCGAGCCTGGCGGCTGGGCTGCTTGGCCTGCTGTGGTTCGCGCTCGGCGTACCGGTGCGCGCGCTGCTGCGGCGCGAACCGGCGCTGGTGCCGGGGGTGGCCGCGGTCGCGTTGCTGCTGGTGCCGCTGCCGCTGTTCCTGTTGCAGTCCTACGACCAACTCGGCGACCGCACCGCGGCCAGCGTCGCGCTATACGCCGCTACTGCGGCGCTGCCGCTGCTGATGGGCTGGCAGGCGTGGCGCGCGCTGCGTGGTCGCGAAGGGCTCGCGAAGGGCTGGGTCAACGCGCTCGCCGCGCTGGGGGTGCTGCAGTGGTGCGCGGTGCTTGCCGGGTGGGGGATGCTGCCGTTCGCGTTGTGGCGCTGAGCGGTGTAGGGCGGGTTTCAACCCGCCGCCGCCCTGCCGGGTGTCGCGGCATGTCGGGGGTGGCTCCGGGGTTGTGGTTCCTCGCCATCGGGCGGCGGCGGGACGGCGGGTTGAAACCCGCCCTACGCAATCGGCAGCCAGCCGATCGGAGGTGGCAATCCCCGCCCGGCGGCCCCACATCATTCGGCATCGCCGTCTGGTAGCAGCGCCCATGATTCCGTTCTCGATCCTCGACCTGGCCCCGGTCACCGAAGGCAGCAACGCCACCCAGGCGTTCGCCAACACGCTCGACCTGGCGCGCCACGCCGAGCGCCTGGGCTACCGGCGTTACTGGCTGGCCGAGCACCACAACATGCCCGGCATCGCCAGCGCCGCGACCGCGGTGCTGATCGGCCACGTGGCCGGCGGCACTTCGACGATCCGCGTCGGCGCCGGCGGCATCATGCTGCCCAACCACGCGCCGCTGCAGGTGGCCGAGGCATTCGGCACGCTGGCCTCGCTGTACCCGGGCCGGATCGACCTCGGGCTGGGCCGCGCGCCCGGTACCGACACCGCCACCGCGCGTGCGCTGCGGCGCTACTTCGACGGCGCCGACACGTTCCCGCAGGACGTGGTCGAGCTGCTGCATTACTTCGAGCCCGCGCAACCCGGCCAGCCGGTGCGCGCGGTGCCCGGTGCCGGCGTCGAGGTGCCCGTGTGGCTGCTGGGCTCGAGCCTGTTCAGCGCCCGCTTGTCGGCCGCGCTGGGCCTGCCGTTCGCGTTCGCCTCCCACTTCGCCCCCGATTCGATGGACGAGGCACTGGCGCTGTATCGAGGCGAGTTCACGCCATCGGCGCGGCTGCAGCGGCCGTTCGCGATGCTGGCCTTGAACGTGGTCGCCGCGGAGACGACGGCGCAGGCACGGCGCCTGTTCACCACGCAGCAGCAGAGCTTCGTCAAGCTGCGCCGCGGCCAGCCGGGTCTGATTCCGCCACCGATCGACGATATCGAGGCGTGGTGGACGCCGGTGGAGAAGCTCGGGGTCGAACGCGCGCTGGCCTGCGCGGTGGTCGGCGACCGCGAGGAGGTGCGGCGCGGCATCGAGGCATTCATCGCTCGCCACCGCCCCGACGAGCTGCTGCTGACGGCGAACATCTTCGACCATGCCGCGCGGGTGCGGTCGTTCGAGATCGCGGCCGACGTGCGCGCGGAGCTGCGCTAGGTCGCCGCTCCCCTCCTTGAAGCTTTGCTCCCCTCTTTGAAAAAGAGGGGCGGGGGAGATTTGCTTTGGCCTTTATTGAAGCAACAGCAACAGCAAATCTCCCCCAACCCCTCTTTTTCAAAGAGGGGAGCTGATCGCGTCGCGCCGACGCTACAGCGACCCGGTGCGCGACAATGCGCGCTCGCCCGTCGTCGCTGTTCGAACCCACGCAGGCCACCCCATGCCCATCGCCATCACCCGTGAAGTCAGCCCCAGCCTGGGCGCGTGCGAACTGTCGTTCGTGCCGCGCACGCCGATCGACGTGACCTTGGCCGCGACCCAGCACCGCGGCTACCAGCGCGCGTTGGCGTCGCTGGGCTGCAAGGTGCTGGTGCTCGATGCGGAAGCCGACATGCCCGATGCGGTGTTCGTCGAGGACGTGGCGGTGGTGCTGGACGAGGTCGCGGTGATGACGCGGCCCGGGGCGGAATCGCGGCGTGGCGAAGGCGCGTCGGTGGCGGAACTACTGCAACGCTACCGCCCGCTGCGCGCGATCCAGGCGCCGGGCACCCTCGATGGCGGCGACGTGCTGCGCATCGGCCGCACCTTGTACGTCGGCCAGTCGGCGCGCAGCAATGCCGAAGGCGTCGCGCAGCTGCAGGCGTTGATCGCCGAGTTTGGTTACGACGTGCGCACAGTGCCGATCCACGGCTGCCTGCACCTGAAGTCGTCGGTGACCGCGCTGCGCGACGACACCGTGCTGCTGCAGCCGGCGTGGGTCGACCGCGCGGCGTTCGCCGGCTACCGCATCATCGAGGTCGATCCGTCGGAAGAACACGCCGCCAACGTGGTGCGGGTCGGCGACGAGGTGCTGATGTCGGCGTGTTTCCCGCTGACGCGGCAGCGGATCGTCGATGCCGGGATCGCTGTGACCACGGTCGACGTCTCGGAACTGCAGAAGGCCGAAGGCGCAGTGACCTGCTGCAGCCTGCTGCTCAAGGACACGCAACCGTAGGATGGGTTGAGCGCAGCGATACCCATCATTCCCCATCCCCCAAGTTTCTCGAGACCTCCACGCGAGGCCGCATGGGGATCGCCTTCGGCTCAACCGATCCTACGGCTGGTTTCGTAGGGCGGGTTTCAACCCGCCGTCGCCAGGCGTGCTGTCCCGCGAGGGTGGGGTGTCGATGCGTCGTTGTGGTTCCTCGCAATCCGGATTGGCGGGATGGCGGGTTGAAACCGGCCCTACGTCGCTTGCTAACCTCTGTCATCCCCAACCCAGGAGTGCGCCATGAGCTGGATCGGAATCGTGCTGGTCGTGGTCGGCATCTACCTGGCGCTGAAGGTCGCCGGGGTCGCGTTCAAACTGCTGATGTGGGCGCTGGTGCTGTTCGGGGCGTACTGGTTCCTGGCGCCGCACCTGGGGTGGCCGGCGCCTTTCTGAACGAGGTGTTCCGGCACGGGCCGGGCGGGTCGGCCCAACGGACCGGCGCCGCTAAAATGCGCGCCATGATCCTCAATGCCGCCGCCTACCATTTCGCCGTTGTCGCTGACCCCGAGGGGTTGGCGGCGCTGCTGCGCGAACGCGCCGAGGCTGGTGGGCTGCGCGGCACGGTGCTGGTGGCCGGCGAGGGCATCAACCTGTTCCTGGCCAGCCCCGCCGCCGCGCTGCACGGCTTCCTCGACGCACTGCGCGCCGACGCGCGCTTCGCCGACCTGGTCGTCAAGTTCAGCCACAGCCAGGCGCAGCCGTTCGCGCGGCTCAAGGTCAAGGTCAAGCCGGAGATCATCAGCTTCCGCCGCGACGACGCCTCGCCGCTGGCCGGGCGCGCGCCGGCGGTGGCGCCGGCCGACCTCGCGCGCTGGATCGCGCAGGGCGTCGATGACGCTGGCCGCCGCGTGGTGCTGCTCGACACCCGCAACCGCGAGGAGTTCGGCCACGGCACGTTCGCCAATGCGCTGACCCTGCCGATCGACAACTTCACCGAACTGCCCGAGGCGCTGGCGCCGCATCGCGAGGCGCTGGCCGATGCCACCGTGGTCAGTTTCTGCACCGGTGGCATCCGCTGCGAGAAGGCCGCGCTGCACCTGCGCCGCGATGGCATGGATAACCTGCTGCAGCTCGACGGCGGGATCCTGGGGTATTTCGAGCAGGTCGGCGGCTACGGCTACGAAGGCCGCTGCTTCGTGTTCGACGAGCGCGTGGCGCTGGATCCGGAGCTCAAGCCGTTGGTGGATGCGGCATAGCGGGTGACCGCAACCCTCGGACGCAGCCACGCCGTCTGTAGGGCGGGTTTCCAACCCGCCGAACGATGCGATTCGCTACCGGCCATGGCGACGGCGGGTTGAAACCCGCCCTACCCGGGCTACGCGCAAGGAGAGGACAACAGCGGGTGCTGGGTTTTGGCCCCCTCCCTTTCGCGCAGCGAAGGGGAGGGTTGGGGAGGGGTGCTGTTCGACCGTCGGCAATGCGACAAGGCAAGAGCGACCCCCTCCCAGCCTCCCCCTGCGCTACGCGCAAGGGGAGGGGCAAGAGCGGGTGCTGGGTTTTGGCTCCCTGCCTTTCGCGTAGCGAAGGGGAGGGTTGGGGAGGGGTGCGGTTCGGCCGGCGGTAATGCGGCAAGGCAAGAGCAACCCCCTCCCAGCCTCCCCCTGCGCTACGCGCAAGGGGAGGGGCGAGAGCGAGCGCTGGGTTTTGGCTCCCTCCCTTTCGCATAGCGAAGGGGAGGGTTGGGGAGGGGTGCGGTTTGGCCGCAACGCCGAATCAAGATCAAGAGCAACCCCCTCCCAGCCTCCCCCTGCGCTACGCGCAAGGGGAGGGGCAAGAGCGGGCGCTGGGTTTTGGCTCCCTCCCTTTCGCATAGCGAAGGGGAGGGTTGGGGAGGGGTGCCTTTCGGCCGTCGGTAATGCGACAAGGCAAGAGCGACCCCCTCCCAACCTCCCCCTGCGCTACGCGCAAGGGGAGGGGCCAAAAGCTGGTCTGCGTGAATCCAACCGCGCCTAGCGCGGCTTCACCCCCAGCAGCTCCACCTCGAACACCAGCGACCCATTCGCCGGGATCGCGCTGCCGGCGCCTTTGCGGCCGTAGCCGTACTCGGGCGGGATCATCAGCACGCGTTTGCCGCCGACGCGCATGCCGGCCACGCCTTCGTCCCAGCCGCGGATCACGCGGCCGGCGCCGAGCAGGAAGGTGAACGGCTGGTTGCGGTCGACCGAGCTGTCGAACTTCGCGCCACGCTGGTTCGCGGCTTTCTCGTCGTAGTTCCAGCCGGTGTAGTGCACGGTCACGTCGCTGCCGGCGACCGCGACCGCACCGGTGCCGTCGACCAGGTCGATGCGCTTGAGCTCGGGCACGCGGCCGCCGGGCGGCCGGCCGGGGTCGGCGCAGGCGGTAAGGAGCACCAGGATGACGACGGCCGCGGCGCGAGATATCCAGCGAGGCATGGCACTCCTGGACGATCTCCGGTATCGAAGCGCGACGCAGCCCGTCCGGCGCACCGAGTCTGGCGTTGCAACGCATTTTTTACCGGCCTTGCAATGCCCGGCATCAGGGCGCGCACTCGGCTCGCAGGCCGCGTCGCCCGAAAACCGCGGCGCGGACAAGCGCCGCATGAAGGTTGGCGCACAAATACCCGTGGGCCCATGCTTCGATGCGTGACCAGCGTAGGTGATAGACGGTCCGGATACGGCCATCAGGTAGTTACTCCCGCCGCTAGGCGGAAGAGCGGTGGGATCCGCAATTGTTCGCGACGGGCTGGATCTGCGCCAGCAGACTTTGCAACGCCCCGATGTCGACCGGCTTGCTTAAGTGATGGTTGAAACCGGCGGCCCGCGATCGCTGCTTGTCCTGCAACTGGCTCCATCCAGTGACTGCAACCAACATGGTGCGGTCGTTGCGGGGATCCAGGCGCAATCTCCGGGCGACTTCATGCCCGTCCATTCCGGGCATGCCGATGTCGAGCAGTACCGCATTCGGGTGGAAGGTGGCCGCCATGTCCAAGGCGCCTTGACCGCTGAATTCCACCCTGTGTTCTATGCCGAGCAAGTCCAGCACCATCCCAAGAGATTTCGCCGCGTCGACATTGTCGTCGACTACCAACACCCGCAAAGAGTCGACGGGGAGTGGCGAGGTCGATACGCCCGGAACGCGATGACTCGCGCTCGCAGGTGTGGAAGCGCTGGCTGCCAGGGGAACCCGCACGACGAACTCGGAACCCTGGCCGCAACCAGCGCTGGAGGCGGTGACAGAGCCATCATGCATCTCGACCAGGCTGCGGACCAGCGTCAGGCCAATGCCGAGCCCATCCTGTGCGCGATGGGCCTCGCGCCGGCCCTGCGTGAACAACTCGAAGACGTGCGGCAGCATCTCGGGCTCGATGCCGATGCCACGGTCCCGGACCGATACGACGGCTTGCTCACCCTCGCGCCGCGCCGACAGCGTAATGCAACCACCGGGGGCGGCGTACTTGGCCGCGTTGTTGAGCAGGTTGCCAAACACCTGCGCGATGCGCACTGGATCGGCATCGATAAACAGCGGTTCATCGACCACGTCGACCACTAGCTGGTGCTTGCCTGCGTCAACCAGTGGCCGGCTGAGATCTATCGCATTGCGCAGCACAGAAGTGATGTCGACGCGCTCGCGGCGCAGGTCAATGGTGCCGCGCGACAGGCGGGACACCTCGACCAGGTCGTCCACGAGTCGGACCATGTGATCGACCTGGCGTTTCATCATCGACCGGAGGTTTTCATTCTGGTCACGGCTCAGGCCGTCGGTCCCGAGCAGGTGAAGCGCGTTGCGAATCGGAGCCAGGGGGTTGCGCAGCTCGTGTCCGAGCATCGCTAGGAACTCATCCTTGTGGCGCGCGGTTTCGGCCACCGCGTCACGTGCCTGTGCGAGGTCGTCAAGGTGGGTGCGGATCTGGTACTGGCGTTCGCGCCCCCGCAGCGCTGACCGTACGGTACTGACCAATGCCGCCAGCCGCAGCGGGCGTTCGATTAGCGTGACGTTGCCCAGATGGGCAAGGGCGTCGCCGGCCTGCTGCGAATCGGCGCCGCTGCGCGTGAGCACCATGATGGGAAGGTCCGACCAGCGCGGCTGCCGTTCCAGTGCTTGCATCAGTGTTGCCTGCGCACCTTGCGGCAACCATTCTTCGGCCACCATGACGGCGCCCGCACCGGAGGCCAATTGCTCGCCGAGCATCCCTGGGTTGTCGCAGGTGAACGCCGAAAGGCCGTTTTTTTCCAGGATCTCGGCGGTCAGCGCCGCATCACGATGCGTGCCCAGCAGCAGCAGGACGCGGCTGGGCCAAGGGTTCTCGATGGCTCCGTTCATTTCCGCAGCGTGTCCGCGGGATCGCCGCGTTCCTGCGGCACCCCGGTGAGCACGCCTCGCAACTCGCGCAGAGGCTCTCCGATGCTCAGGCCGTTGCTGCCGATGGTCAGCTCGCGGATGGTCCGTTCGTGCGCGCCTGTGCGCTTCTTGAGGACTGAAATCGCCTGTCTAACCTCGCCACGCGCCTCGAAGTAGCGCAGGAGGATGACGCCATCGGCGAGGTAACTGACATCGATGTTGTTGGCCATTTGTCCGATAAGGCCCTGTTGCGCGCTCACCAGCAGCGTGACGACGCCCAGTTGCCCGAGGAAAGCCAGGAGCTCGTGCAGCTGCACGATCATGAAGCGCTCTTCGGGCATCGCGTTGAGATAGCCATTGAGGCTGTCGATCACGATCACGCGCGCTCCGTCAACTTCCACGGCGTCGCGAATGCGGTGCGAAAACTCGCCGGGGGACAGCTCTGCCGGGTCGATCGACTGGAGACTGATCAGCCCTGAATCCATGTGGCGATGGATATCGAAACCCAGGCCAGTGGAACGAGTGACCAGGGAACGAACGCTCTCATCGAAGGTGAACATCGCCGAACGCTCGCCGCGCTCCGCCGCGGCCATCATGAAGTGCGTCGCCAATGACGACTTGCCGGTGCCTGCGGCACCCACCAGCAAAGTGCTGGTGCCCCGGTCAAGGCCTCCGCCTAGGAGCGAATCGAGTGGCTTGAGGCCACTGGAAATACGCTCCTGCACACCGGGGCGGCGGTATTCGGCGGCGACCAGGCGCGGGAATACCCGCAGCCCGCCGGTGAGGATCTCGTAGTCGTGATAGCCCTCACTGAATCGGCGGCCCCGAAACTTGGTGATGCGCAACCTGCGGCGGTCGCCACCGTATTCGGGGTTGAGCTGGTCGAGCGACACGACGCCGTGCACGATCGTGTGCACGTGCAGCCCGTGCTCGGAAACGGCACTGTCGTCCAGCAGCAGCACGGTGCATCCGCGGCCGACAAAATACTGCTTCAGCGCCAGGACTTGCCGCCGGTAGCGCAAGGCCGAACCGGCGAGAAGCCGCAGCTCAGCGAGGGAGTCGAACACCACGCGTTGCGGGCGCAGGCCCTCCACTTGCTCGAGGATGCGCTTGGTGGTGTCGCCCAACTCCACCTCGGAGGGGTGGAACATCGTGTACTGCGAATCGGGATCGAGGCTTTCCTGAGGCGTGGACAGTTCGTGGATATGCACGCCATCGAGCGACCAGCCGTGCGAGGCGGCGACTTCCCGCAACTCGTTTTCGGTCTCCGAAAGCGTCACGTACAGGACGGTTTCGTTCTTGGCCAGCCCTTCGAGCAGGAACTGCAGGGCCAGCGTGGTCTTACCGGAACCCGGCACGCCCTCGATGAGGTACAGCCGATGCGGCGTGAAACCACCGGCGAGGATCGTATCCAGCCCGGGGATTCCGGAACTGTCGGGCGCGCTGGCTGCTGGAAGATTGGACATGGTATCCCTTGATTCGAGGGGGCGGAGTCGCGGGCTGACCCTGGGTAAGGAAACGCCCCATCCTGAGAATGAAAACAATATTGGCGTCAAGGACGCGTTGATATCCTGGTCGTATCTATGCGGCTGACAGTGCTCCGAAACCAGGGCAAGACTGCGGTCATACCGCGTTGCCGGCGGCGTGGCCGGAGGCCCAAGCCCACTGGAAGTTGTAGCCGCCGAGCCAGCCGGTGACGTCGACCACCTCGCCGATGAAGAACAGTCCCGGCACGCGCTTGGACTGCATCGTGGTCGACGACAGTTCGTCGGTGTCGACGCCGCCCAGGGTGACCTCGGCGGTGCGGTAGCCCTCGGTGCCACTGGCGACCAGCGGCCAGTGCTGCAAGGTCTCGGCGATCTCGCGCAGCTGCGGCGCGTTGAACTGCTTGATCGGCCGGTTGGACAGCGGGCCGGTCAGCCACACCTCGCACAAGCGCTGCGCGAAACGCTTGGGCAGCAGTTCGCCCAGCACGGTCTTGAGTTCCGCGGCCGGGCGTTCGCGCTGCAGCGCTTGCAGGGTCTCCAGTGCATCGAGGCCGGGCAGCAGGTCGATGCGCAGCTCGTCGCCGGGCTGCCAGTACGACGACACCTGCAGGATCGACGGGCCGCTGATGCCGCGATGGGTGACCAGCATGAAGTTGCTGAAACTGGCGCCGTTGCAGCTGGCCGTGACCGGCAACGCGACGCCGCTGAGGTCGGCCAAGCGCTCCTGGTGCTTGCCGCTGAGCGTGAGCGGCACCAGCCCGGCGCGCGTGGGCAGCACGGTGTGGCCGAACTGGCGCGCGAGCTCGTAGCCGAAGCCGGTGGCGCCCATCGCCGGGATCGACAGGCCGCCGCTGGCGACCACCAGCGCCGGTGCGCTGAACGCGCCGTGCGTGGTGTGCACGTGGAAGTTGCCCGACAACGCGGCGCCGCCGTCGCCGGGCTGCACGCGTTCGATGCTGCAGCTGGTCTCGATACGCACGCCGGCCGCCGCGCATTCGTCGAGCAGCATCTTGACGATCTGCTTGGACGACTCGTCGCAGAACAGCTGGCCCAGTTCCTTCTCGTGGTAGGCGATGCCGTGGCGCTCGACCATCTCGATGAAGTGCCACGGCGTGTAGCGCGCCAGCGCCGACTTGCAGAAATGCCGGTTGCCGGAGAGGTAGTTGGCCGGGGTGGTGCCGGTGTTGGTGAAATTGCAGCGGCCGCCGCCGGACATCAGGATCTTCTTGCCGACCCGGTTGGCGTGTTCGACCAGCAGCACGCGCTTGCCGCGGCGGCCGGCGGCGATCGCGCACATCAGGCCGGCGGCGCCGCCACCGATGACGATTGCGTCGAAGGTCTCCGCCATGCGCTCAGGCGTCGGCGCGGGCCATGCGCACGGTCGGACGCAGCACGACGTTGGCGGTGTCGCTCATCAGCTGCAGCTCGCCGTCCTGGACCATCGCGGTCAGGCGCATGCCGCGCTGGATCAGCGTCACCAGCTCCCTCACGGTGTCGGTCGGGATGTCGATCACGGTCAGGTTCTTGAGCCGCGTCAGCGACGAGGCGATGCGCTTCCACCAGATGTCCGACGCGTTGCCGCCGTAGTTGACCACCACCACCTGCTGCGCGCGGCCGCAGGCCTTCTTGATCCGCGATTCGTCGGGCTGGCCCAGGTCGATCCACTGCTCGATCTCGCCGGTGTAGTCGCGCCGCCACAGGTCGGGTTCTTCCTCGTTGCTGAGGCCGCGGCCGAACTCGAGCCGCTCTTCGGCATTCAGCGCGAAGGCCAGCAGCCGCACCATCAGGCGCTCGTCGGTCTCCGACGGGTGCTGGGCGAGGGTGAGGTTGTGCGTCGCGTAGTAGTGCCGGTCCATGTCGCTGACCTGCAGCTCGACTTTGACGACGGTGGCCTTGAGTGCCATGGGATGCCTGAAAGTGGGGGATGGAGCGGGCGGCCATTCTAGGGGCTGGCGACGGTGGCGTCCGATGGCGTGGCGCCGCGGCGCTTGATACGGCCCCGAGCCTTCGCTTGCGGCGGATGCGGATAGCCGCATGCGCTGCGCTTCGGCGCAGCGAAGAAGTCAGTCCGGTGATTACCCGGACGGTGCGTCGATCCGGGCCAGCGCCGCGCCGATGTCCGCCGCGTCGTGCGGCCGCACCAGGCGCGCGAGTTCCTGGCCGTCGCGTAGGAACACCAGGGTCGGCCACAACTTGACCCGGAACGAGCGCCCGAGCGGTCGCCCGCTGCCGTCCTCGACCTTGATATGGCGCACGTCCGGGTGCGAGGCAAAGGCCATGCCCAGCAGCGGCTGGGCGGCGATGCAGTGGCCGCACCAGGGCGCGCCGAACTCGAGCACAAGTGGCCCGGCCATCGCGTCGATCTCGGCGCGGGCCGGTTCGACGGCGGCGTAGTCATGGGTGATGGCCATCGGAGCTCCGCGAAGGGTAGGGGTGCGAACCAGCCTAGCGCGGCCCCGGTGAGGACCGGGCGGTCAGGCCGCCATCGCCTCGGTGAGCGTCGCACCGCAATCGGCGTCGAGCTTGAGCGTGGCCAGCGCATCGGCGCGCGACACCCCGCGGGTGAGGACGGCGAGCGGCAGCCCCGCCTCGTGCGCCATCCGCGCGAAGCGGTAGCCCGAATAGACCATCAGCGACGATCCGACCACCAGCATTGCGTCGGCTCCGCGCAGCGCTGCCTGCGCCGCGCCCACGCGTTCGCGCGGCACGTTCTCGCCGAAGAACACCACGTCGGGCTTGAGGTCGCCGCCGCAGGCGGGGCAGGTCGGGATCGCGGCGTGGCGCGGGTCGAGGCCATCGAGGTGGGCGTCGCCGTCGGGCGCCGGCGCGGCGCTGGCGGCGCGCTTCGCCAGCCAGTCGGGATTGCGCCGGGCCAGTTCCGCCTGCACTTCGGTGCGCGGCTGATGGATTCCGCAGTCGAGGCAACGCACCGCGTCGAGCCGTCCGTGCAGGTCGATCACGGCCTGGCTGCCCGCGCGCTGGTGCAGGCCATCGACGTTCTGGGTGACCAGCTGTGCGAGGCGGCCGTGGCGTTGCCAGGCCGCCAGCGCGTGGTGGGCGGGGTTGGGCCGCGCCTGCGCGATCCGCGGCCAGCCGACGAAGCTGCGCGCCCAGTAACGCGCGCGCGTGGCCGGGTCCTGCACGAACGCCTGGTAGGTCACCGGCGGGCGCTGCTTCCACGCGCCATCGGCGCCGCGGTAGTCGGGAATGCCCGAGCCGGTGCTGCACCCGGCGCCGGTCAGCACGAACAGCCGCCGGTAGGGTTGCAGCCAGCGGCGCAACACGGCGCCTGCACTGGGCTCGGGCAGGGATACGGCATCCATGGTCGGATGCTAGCGCGGCGCCGCATCGGTCAAGATGACGACCCTTCCCGACGGGACACGCCACTGCGCGCGCGCCACGCCACTGACCCCGATACCCCCGCCCCCCGCGTCGCCAGCCGCCTGCAGCTGCCGCCGGGGCCGTGGGCCACGGTGCTCGACTGCCTGTGCGACCGGTTCCCGGCGATCGGCCGCGAGGCGTGGCGCGACCGGTTCGCACGCGGGATGGTGCTCGACGCGGATGGCGTCGCGCTCGACGAGCACGCGCGGTACCGCGTCGGCGCGGAGATCCGCTACTACCGTGAGGTCGCCGACGAAGCGGTGATCCCGTTCGCCGAGGGCATCGTGCATGCCGACGCGCACCTGGTGGTAGCCGACAAGCCGCACTTCCTGCCGGTGACGCCGGCCGGCCGCTTCGTGCGCGAGACCTTGCTGGCGCGGCTGGTGCAGAGGCTGGGCAATCCCGAGCTGGTGCCGCTGCACCGGATCGACCGCGATACCGCCGGCCTGGTGCTGTTCTCGGCCGACCCGGCCACGCGCGCGACCTACCAGGCGCTGTTCCGCGAGCGGCGCATCGACAAGCGCTACGAGGCGCTCGCGCCGGCTTTGCCGGGGCTGGCGTTTCCGTTGCGGCATCGCAGCCGGCTGGAACGCGGCGAGCCGTTCTTCCGCATGCGCGAGGTCGAAGGCGCGCCCAACAGCGAGACACGTATCGAGGTGCTCGACCGCGCGGGGCCGCTGTGGCGCTACGCGCTGGAGCCGGTCACCGGCCGGAAGCACCAGTTGCGCGTGCACCTGGCTGAACTGGGCGCGCCGATTGCCAACGACCCGTTCTATCCGGGGCTCACCGAGGAGCGCGACGAGGACGACTACACACGGCCGCTACAGCTGCTGGCGCGCTCGCTGGCGTTTTTCGACCCGATCAACGGGGACGAACGTCGCTTCGAGAGCCGGTTCGCGTTGCAGATTTAGGCGCAGGTCGGATCGAATTTCGATGTGGCGAGTCCGGCGCGTTGCGATTCGCTGCGCACCTGCTGCGTACGCACCAGCTGCGTAGGGCGGGTTTCAACCCGCCGAACCGCGCGGCGATTCGTTCGCGAGTCTCGCACCAACAAGTCCATCGCACGGTTGGTTACGGACCGGCGCCATTATGGCGATGGCGGGTTAAAACCCGCCCTACACCAGCACGGTGGCTAGGCCCACTCGCGCGAGGGCAGAGTGTGTCGCCGCCGCGGTCGTCCGACCAGGTCGAGGAAGCCGTTGAACACCGCGTCAGCGTTGGCCTGCATGGTGGCGATGTGCTGCGCGGTCGCCGCGCGGATCGCGTGCTCGTCGTTGCGGCCGGCGCCACCGGCGGCGAACTGCGCGAGTTCGTCGCGGTAACCCGGCGTCGCCAGCCAGCGCTCGATCAGGCGCTGGTCCATCTCCATGTGGAACTGGAAGCCGTAGGCGTTGTCGCCATGGCGGAACGCCTGCTGCTCACACGCGTCGGTGCGTGCCAGATGCGCGGCGCCGGGCGGCACCTCGAAATGGTAGCCATGCCACTGGAACACCGGCGCGTGTTCGCCCAGTGGCGACAGCACTGGATCGGCGCGACCTTCGGCGGTGGTCTGCAGGCGCGACCAGCCGATCTCGGGCTCGCGCTGGCGGTGGATCGGCGCACCGAGCACGTGCGCCAGCAGTTGCGCGCCCAGGCAGATGCCAAGCACCGGCTTGCCCTGCTCGAGCATGCGTTCAATCGCGAGCAGTTCGGTGCGCAGGTGCGGGCGTTGCGCCTGGTCCTCGACGTTCATTGGCCCGCCGAGCACGATCAGGCCGCGGTAGCGGTCGACGTTGGGCTGCACGTCGGGGTGGCGCTCGAAGTTGGTGAAGCGCACGCGGTGGCCGCGGCGTCGGATTAGCGGGTCGAGCGTGCCCAGCGGTTCGGCGGCGATGTGCTGGAAGACCAGGAGGCGGGACATGGCATGCGGCGGCTGGGCGTGGCGATCGACTATGCCAAATCAGTGGGCTCAATCGAAACTCGCGTTGCCCAGATCGCCATGCAAATCGGGCATCAGGCTGTTTCTTCCTTCTCACTGTGGGAGAAGGTGCCCATAGGGCGGACGCCCTGCAGGAAGCACCCTTGGGGTGTGAGGGTTCGGCGAAGCGAAGAAAGCGAAATCGGCTTCGCAGTCGCTGAGCGGTTCGATCCGGCCCTAGCGACGTAGCCTCCCCGAACCCTCACCCCAACCCCTCTCCCGACGGGAGAGGGGCTTCGATCAACGCGGCGGGCGTGGCTTGAACGGCTTGCTGAAGCCACCGGGCTTGTGCGGGCCGGCGACGCGCGGCTTGCCCGCATGCGGCGGACGCGGGCCACGCGGCGGGCCGCGGTCGTCGCCCGCGGCGTGGCGGCCGTGCGCGCGCTGGCCGCCGCCGGCGGTATCGGCCGGGCCGGCGTGCTTGATCCGCAGCGGCTGGCCGGCGACGTAGACCTTCTTCAGGTGCTCCATCAGCTCCGGCGGCATGCCTTGCGGCAGGTCGACCAGGGTGAACTCGTCGCGGATGTCGATGCGGCCGATGTAGCGGCTTTCCAGGTCGGCCTCGTTGGCGATCGCGCCGACGATGTTGCCCGGCTGCACGCCGTGCGCGTGGCCGACCTCGATGCGGAAGGTCTCCATGCCCACGTCGGCGCTGCGCGCGGCCTCGCGCTCGCGCGGCGGAGGCGGCGCCGGAGCGGGTGCGTCGTCGTCGAAGAACGATTCGCCGACGTTGGTATTGCGGGCCGGTGCGGCAGGCGTGAATGCGGGCGGCGTGTGCGTGGGCGGTGTGTGCACGGGCGGCGTGAACTGGCGCTCGGCGTGGCGCGCCGGCGGCGCGTTGCGCTCGTCGAACGTGCGCGGCGCCTCGCGCGGCGGGCGGGACTCGCCGGAGTGGGGACGGTACTCGCGCTGCGCGTGGTCGCGCTCGACGAACTTGCGGGTCGCCGCGCCGCGGTGCTCGCGCGGGCCGGCGTCGCGGTCGTGTTCCTTGAACGCGGGGCGGGTGGGGGCGCTCAGCAGCAGCGGGCTTTCGCCCTGCACCAGCTTGGCCAGCGCCGCCGCGATCTCGATCGCCGGCACGTTCTTCTCGCGCTCGAAGCGCTCGATCATTTCGCGGAACTGGCCCAGGTCGGTGCTCTCCAGCGCGGTGCTGATCTTGCCGAGGAAGCGGGTCACGCGCTGGTCGTTGACGGCCTCGACGCTGGGCAGCTCCATCACCTCGATCGGCTGCCTGGTCGCACGTTCAATCGCGCGCAGCATGCCGCGCTCGCGCGGGGTCACGAACAGGATCGCCTCGCCCTTGCGCCCGGCGCGGCCGGTGCGGCCGATGCGGTGGACGTAGCTCTCGGTGTCGCTGGGGATGTCGTAGTTCAGCACGTGGCTGATGCGTTCGACGTCGAGCCCGCGCGCGGCCACGTCGGTCGCCACCAGGATGTCGATCTTGCCGTCCTTGAGGTTCTGGATGGTCTTCTCGCGCTGCGCCTGCTGCACGTCGCCGTTGATCGCGGCGACCGAAAGCCCCCTGGCGGCCAGCTTCTCGGCCAGTTCCTCGGTGGCGATCTTGGTGCGCGCGAACACGATCATCGCCTCGAACGGCTCGGCCTCGAGGATCCGGGTCAGCGCGTCGAGCTTGTGCACGCCGCTGACCGACCAGTAGCGCTGGCGGATGTTGGCGGCGGTGGTCGTGGTCGACTTGATCGCGATCTCGACCGGTTCTTTCAGGTAGGTCTGGGCGATGCGCTTGATCTGCGACGGCATCGTCGCCGAGAACAGCGCGACCTGGCGCGTCGAGGGGGTCTTCTTGAGCACGTTCTCGACGTCGTCGATGAAGCCCATGCGCAGCATCTCGTCGGCTTCGTCGAGCACCAGGCAGCGCAGCTCGGACAGGTCGAGGGTGCCGCGGTCGAGGTGGTCGATCACGCGGCCGGGAGTGCCGACCACGACGTGCACGCCGCGCTTGAGCGCCTGCAGCTGCGGGTAGTAGCTCTGGCCGCCGTAGATCGGCAGCACGTGGAAACCGGGCAGGTGCACGGCGTACTTGTGGAACGCCTCGGCGACCTGGATCGCCAGTTCGCGCGTAGGCGCGAGCACCAACGCCTGCGGCTTGAACTGCTTGGGGTCGATCTGCGCCAGGATCGGCAGCGCGAACGCGGCGGTCTTGCCGGTGCCGGTCTGGGCCTGGCCGAGCACATCGCGGCCGGCCAGCAGCGGCGGGATGGTGGCGGCCTGGATCGGCGAGGGGGACTCGTAGCCGACGTCGTTCAGCGCGCGCAGCAGCGGCTCCGACAGGGCGAGGTCGGTGAACTTGATGGGGGTGGAGGAGTCGGTGCTGGGGGGGGGCTGGGCGCTCATGGCGGCCTCATTGGCGCCGGTGCAGGAACCGGACTGGGGCGATAGTGTAACGGCCGGGGCTGGAGCCGCGGCTCGACAGCCCCGTCACACCCGGCAACGCGAGGTTCGACGATGGACGTTTCCCGCAACGACGACGCGGCCCGCGACCAGGCCGGGTTCGATCCGCAATGGTGGGCCGACGTGCAAGACATCGGGCGCCTGGTCCGCGCGATCTACGCCTGCATTTCCGGCCCGGCCGGCGCGCCGCGCGACTGGGCACGCTTCCGCTACCTGCACCGGCCCGAGGCGATCAGTCTGCGCACGGTGGTCCACGACGACGGCTCGACCACGTCGCGCGTTTTCACCCAGGACAGCTATATCGCCGACGTCGAGCCGTTCTTCGCCGGCAACGATTTCCACGAGCTCGATATCGGCCACCGGATCGAGCGCTTCGGCCAGGTCGCGCACGTGTGGAGCCTGTACGAGGCGCGCCCGGCGCCCGACTCGCCGGTGCTGCTCAAGCGCGGCGCCAACAGCATCCAGCTGTGCCACGAGCAGGGCCGCTGGTGGGTGGTCAGCACGATCTGGGACAACGAGCGCGCGGGGCTGCGTTTCGACCTGTGGTGACGCGGCAGCCGGCTTCCCGTAGATCCGAACTTGCTCGGATTGCTCTTCGCTCGTGTAGGTCCGAGCCCGCTCGGATCGCTCTTCGCTCGATGCCCAAGGCAGTCCGAGCAGGCTCGGACCTACAGAAACCTCGGTGACCGCTACGGCGCGCGCGTGTCCTTTTCGACGCGGCCGTCCTTCATCACGAAGCCGACCTGCTTGAGCACGGTCACGTCGGCCAACGGGTCGCCGGACACCGCGATCAGGTCGGCGCGCTTGCCAGGCTCGAGGCTGCCGACCTGGTCGGCCAGTCCCAGCAGTTCCGCGGCATTGACGGTCGCGGCCTGGATCGCGGTCGCCGGGGTCATGCCGTTTGCGACCATCAGCTCGAACTCGTCGGCGTTGCGGCCGTGCAGGCTGACGCCGGCGTCGGTGCCGAACGCGATCTTGATGCCGGCCGGCACCGCGGCCCGCAACGCCTTGCCGGTGATGCCGATGCGCCACTCGATCTTGCGGCGCACCTCGCCGGTGTAGGCCTCGGGGTTGCGCGCCAGCCGCTCCTTGTAGCCGTTGACGGTGGACAGGGTCGGCACGTACCAGGCGCCGCTCTTGCGGAACGCGGCGATGGTGTCCTTGTCGAGCAGGGTGCCGTGCTCGATCGAGTCGGCGCCGGCGCGCAGCGCCACCGCGATGCCGTCGGCGCCGTGCGCGTGCACCGCGACCTTCTTCTTGTACAGGTGCGCGGTCTCGACGATCGCGCGGGCCTCGTCCTCGAACATTTGCTGGCCGAGGCCGGCGCCGATGCGGCTGTTGACGCCGCCGGTGGTCGCGATCTTGATCACGTCGACGCCGCGCGCGACTTGCCGGCGCACCGCGCGCCGGCAATCGTCGGCGCCGTCGCAGAGGTTGCCGTGGCTGTCGAGCGCCGCGTGCAGCTCCTCGCGGTAGCCCAGGGTCGGGTCCATGTGCCCGGAGGTGGTCGAGATCGAGGTGCCGGCATCGATGATGCGCGGCCCGGGCAGCTTGCCGGCGGCGATCGCGTCGCGCAGGGCGAGGGTCACGCCGTCGCCGTCGCCGAGGTTGCGCACCGTGGTGAAGCCGGCGGCGAGGGTCTTGCGTGCGTTGACCGCGGCCTCGAAGGCCTGGTCGGCGACGCCTTGGGAGACGTCTTCGAGCTGGGCCTCGATGCCGGCCTTGTCGGACGTCAGGTGCACGTGGCTGTCGATCAGGCCCGGCAACACGTAGCGGTCGCGCAGGTCGATGACCGTGGCGGTGGCCGGCACACCGGGGAAAGCGCTGGCGTCGAGATGACCGTCGCGGACCGCCTCGATGCGGCCGTCATGCACCAGCAACGTGCTGTTGCCACGCGGGGCGCGGCCGGGGCGGTCGAGCAGGTTGCCGGCGTGGAGCAGGGTCCATTGCGGCGCGTCCGGCGCCGGTTCGGCGGCCGGCACCGGCGACGCCAGCAGCGCCGCGGCCAGCGCCAGGCAGAGGTTGGCGGCGCGTGGGAGGAAAAGGCGTGGGAGGAAAAGGCGTGGGATTGGGCGGATCGGGATGAAACAGGGCGCGATGGCGAAACGGGAGGACGGCTTGGTCATGACGGTCGAGCCCGGCTATGCGATGCCCGCAGCATAGCCGCGCCCAACCTCCGGGCCACGGCGCCGGTTCCCCGGACTTACTGCCCGCCGTCGGTCTTTTCGTGCTCGGCCGGCTCGGTCGGCGGGTTGGCCTCGTCCTTGGCTGCCTGCTTCTTGGCCAGTTTCTCGTCCTGCTTCTTTTTCTTGGCGATCTCGCGCTGGCGCTTCTCGAAGGAATAGTTCGGCTTGGCCATGGGCGGCGTCTCGTAGGGGAATGCCGGCAGTTTAAGGCATCCGGCCCACCCCGGCCCGACGCGGGCGGCCGCGATGCTGGCAACCGTTTAACCCCGCGCTGGCTACCATGGCGGCCCGCCCAACGCGTGTTGCTGCATGATCCGGGTCCACCATCTCGAAAATTCGCGCTCGCAACGGGTCCTGTGGCTGCTCGAGGAGCTGGAGCTGCCCTACGAGGTCGTGCGCTACCAGCGTGATCCGAAGACGATGCTGGCGCCGGCGTCGTTGCGCGCCGTACACCCGCTGGGCAAGTCGCCGGTGCTGGAGGACGACGGTTTGGGGCGCAAGACGATCCTGGCCGAGTCGGCCGCGATCATCGAGTACCTGGTCGAGCGCTACGACACCGCGCACCGTCTGTCGCCCGGCCCCGAGGCAGACGAGGACGAGCGCCTGCGCTACCGCTACTGGCTGCACTACGCCGAAGGCTCGGCGATGCCGCCGTTGCTGATGAGTCTGGTGTTCTCGCGCCTGAAACGGGCGCCGATGCCGTTCTTCGCCCGGCCGATCGCGCGCGGCATCGCCGACAAGGTGCTGGCGGGCTACGTCGACCCGCAGATCCGGTTGCACCTGGACTATTTGGAAAGCGTGCTGGCCAAGCACGAATGGTTCGCCGGCGAGCGCTTCACCGCAGCCGACATCCAGATGAGTTTCCCGATCGAAGCCGCAACCGCGCGCGGCGCTGGCGAGCGTCCACGGCTGCGGCGCTTCCTCGAGCGCATTCATGCGCGGCCGGCGTACCAGCGAGCGCTCGAGCGCGGTGGCCCGTTCGAGGTGGGCCGGTGACGGGGCCGTCGATGCTGGATTTCAACTTCGACAATGCGTTCGTGCGCGAGCTGCCCGCGGATCCCGAGTCCGGCCCGCGCATCCGCCAGGTGCCGGGCGCGGCGTACTCGCGCGTCGACCCGACGCCGGTCGCGGCGCCGCGCTTGCTCGCGCACTCGACCGAGATGGCGACGCGCCTGGGCCTGAGCGAGGCCGATGTCGCTTCGCCGCAGTTCGCGCAGGTGTTCGGCGGCAACGCGCTGCTGCCGGGCATGGCGCCGTACGCGGCCAACTACGGCGGCCACCAGTTCGGCCACTGGGCCGGGCAGCTCGGCGACGGCCGCGCGATCACGCTCGGCGAAGCCATCAACGCCGCCGGCGAGCGCTGGGAGCTGCAGCTCAAGGGCGCCGGCCCGACCCCGTATTCGCGCAGCGCCGACGGCCGCGCGGTGCTGCGCTCGTCGATCCGCGAGTTCCTGTGCAGCGAGGCGATGCACCACCTCGGCGTGCCGACCACGCGCGCGCTGAGCCTGGTCGGCACCGGCGACGCGGTGGTGCGCGACATGTTCTACGACGGTCATCCGAAGGAAGAACCGGGCGCGATCGTGTGCCGGGTGGCGCCGTCGTTCATCCGCTTCGGCAACTTCGAGCTGCCGGCGTCGCGCGGCGAGATCGGGCTGCTGCGGCAACTGGTCGATTTCTGCATCCGTCGCGATTTCCCGCACCTGCGCGGCGAGGGCGAGGCGCTGTACGCGGCGTGGTTCGCCGAAGTCTGCGAACGCACCGCGGTGATGATCGCGCACTGGATGCGCGTGGGATTCGTCCACGGCGTGATGAACACCGACAACATGTCGATCCTCGGCCTGACCATCGACTACGGCCCTTACGGCTGGGTCGACAACTTCGACCCCGACTGGACGCCGAACACCACCGACCGCCAGCACCGCCGCTACCGCTTCGGCCAGCAGCCACAGGTGGCCTATTGGAACCTCGGTCGGCTGGCGGGGACGCTGTCGCCGCTGTTCGACGGTGTGGAGGCGCTGCAGGCCGGTCTGCAGCACTATGTCGACGTCTACACCGCTGCCGATCGCGACAACACCGCGCGCAAGCTCGGGCTCGCGCAGTGCGGCGACGAGGACGTGGGCCTGATGCAGGCCTTGCAGGACCTGCTGACCTCGGCCGAGGTCGACATGACGCTGTTCTTCCGCGGCCTGGCCGATGTCGACCCGCAGGCACCGACATTGCAAGCCATACAGCCAGCGTTCTACGACGAGGGCAAGCGGGTCGACTCGGAACCCCAGTTCAACGAATGGCTGTCGCGTTACGCGGCCCGCGTGCGCGCCGATGCCTTCGACCGCGGTGAGCGGCGCGCGCGCATGCACGCCGCCAATCCGCGCTACGTGTTGCGCAACTACCTCGCGCAGCAGGCGATCGGCCGCGCCGAGCAGGGCGATGCAAGCGGCGTGGTCGAGCTGCTCGATGTGATGCGCCGGCCCTACGACGAGCAGCCCGGACGCGAGGCGTTCGCGCAACGCCGGCCGGACTGGGCCCGCGACCGCGCCGGGTGTTCGATGCTGTCGTGCAGTTCCTGATGCGGACCTGGCGCTGACCGTTCAGGCGCGGCCCGCGCTGCTAACCGGGTATTCACCTGCACGGCCCAATGCTGGCGCCCAGACCATCCAGGAACCCGCCATGAGCACGCTAGGCACGTTGAAGCAGCCCCGTTCCAGTGGTGGCGCCCGCTGGCTGGGTGTCCTGATGCTGGCCGCCAGCGCGCTGCTGGCCGGTTGCGTCACCGGCTATCCCGGCACCGGCGGTTATCCGGGAAGCAGCTACCCAGGCGACAGCTACCCCGGCGACTACGGCAGCCAGCCTCTGCTGGGCACCGTGCAGGAGATCGACCTCAACAACGGGCGCCTGCGCATGACCGCGGACCGTGATGGCTATGATCCGGGCGGCTACGACCCGCGCTACGGCGGCACCTCGCAGGTCGAACTGGGTTTCGACCGCAACACCCAGCTGGTCTACCAGGGCCGCGTGCAATCGGTCGAAGGCTTGGAGCGCGGCGACCGCATCAGCGTCGATGCGCAGCAGTCGCAGGGTCGGCTGTACGCGCGCCGGATCGAAGTGGTGCAGAACGTCCGCGACACCCCGGGCGGCGGCTACTACGGCGGCGAGCTGCGCGGCGCGGTGAACTACGTCGATCCGCGTGCGCGCCTCATCACCCTGACCCGCGGCGGCTACAGCGGCAGCCGCGAGCAGGTCTACTACGACGAGCGCACCCAGGTCGAATACCGTGGCCAGTGGTTCCGCCCGGAGCAGCTCGATCCCGGCGACGTGGTGCGCGTCCAGGTGCGGCCGCAGGGCAACGGCTGGCTGGCGGAGCGGATCTGGGTCGAGGTGGATGCGCGCTCGCGTTGAGCGGGCGGGAACTTCGCGATGGCTTGGCCAATCCCCTGGCCAGATGGAACAGGCGGCGGCCCAAACCGCCGCCGCGGGCGCTGCTAATCAGGTGCCGGATGCCACCGGGCGCGTTCGGCCCGGCAGGATCAGGCAAGCCGAAATCAAGCCGGCCCGAACGCCTTGTTGGCCTTCTTGTCCTTCTTCTCGGCTTTCTTTTCCTTCATGGTCTTGGCCGGTTTCTTCTTTTCGGTTTTCTTCTGGTCCATGCCCTTGCTCATGATCTTGTCCTCGATGGCGGTGGCGGATTGAGTTCGGGCTGAGGCGCGGGGCGCGCGTCAGCCGCGGGCCATTATGCGCCCGTCGAAGCCGCTGCCGAACGCGTGACCGGCCCGGCCAACCATCCGCGCGGCCCGCGAACGACCCGGCAACCGCGTGCGCCCCGTAGAATGGGCGGATGCCCCTGATCACCCTGCAAAACGTCGACTACAGCGTCGGCGGCCCGCTGCTGCTCGAGAACGTCGAGCTGTCCATCGAACCCGGCGAGCGCATCGCCCTCATCGGCCGCAACGGCGCCGGCAAGTCGACGCTGCTGCGCCTGCTGTCGGACACCATCCGCCCCGACGACGGCGAGATCCGCCGCGAGGGTGGGGTGCGCATCGCGCGCCTCGAACAGGAAGTGCCGCACGGCGCCGCCGGCGACGTGTTCGACGTGGTCGCCGCGGGCATGGGCGAACTGGGCGCTTGGCTGGCCGAGTACCACCACCTGAGCCACGCCGAGGAGTTCGACGCCGAGGCGATGGGCAACGTGCAGGCCAAGATCGAGGCCGCCAACGGCTGGGGCGCCGACCAGCGCGTGGTCGAGACGCTCGACCGCCTCAGCCTCGACGGCGACGCGGAGTTCGCGGGCCTCTCCGGCGGCATGAAGCGGCGCGTGCTGCTGGCGCGGGCGCTGGTGTCGGCGCCCGACCTGCTGCTGCTCGACGAACCGACCAACCACCTCGACATCGAGGCGATCGACTGGCTCGAGGAATTCCTCAAGACCTCGTGGAAGGGCGCGCTGGTGTTCGTCACCCACGACCGCCGCTTCCTGCGCGCGCTGGCCACCCGCATCGTCGAGATCGACCGCGGCCAGGTCACCAGCTGGCCCGGCGACTGGGCCAACTACGAGCGCCGCCGCGAGGAGCGGCTGCACGCCGAGGCGCAGGAGAACGCGCGTTTCGACAAGCTGCTGGCGCAGGAAGAGATCTGGATCCGCCAGGGCATCAAGGCCCGCCGCACCCGCGACGAAGGCCGCGTGCGTCGGCTCAAGGCCTTGCGCAGCGAACGTGCCCAGCGCCGCGACCTGACCGGCAACGTGCGCATGGACCTGGCGCAGGCCGAATCGTCGGGCAAGAAGGTGATCGAGGCCAAGGGCGTGTCGTTCGGCTACGGCAACGGCAAGCTGTTCCTCGACAACGTCTCGACCACGATCTTCCGCGGCGACCGGATCGGCCTGATCGGTCCCAACGGCAGCGGCAAGACCACCCTGCTCAAGATGTTGCTGGGCGAACTGGCCCCGACCGCGGGCGAGATCCGCATGGGCAGCAACCTGCAGGTTGCCTACTTCGACCAGTACCGCGCTACCCTGCGCGAGGACTGGAACGCGCTGGAGAACGTGTCCGAGGGCCGCGAGTTCGTCGAGGTCGGTGGCCGCCAGAAGCATGTGATCGGCTACCTGCAGGATTTCCTGTTCACCCCCGAACGCGCGCGCGCGCCGATCACCCGCCTGTCCGGCGGCGAGCGCAACCGCCTGCTGCTGGCCAAGCTGTTCGCGCAGCCGTCCAACCTGCTGGTGATGGACGAACCGACCAACGACCTCGACGTCGAGACGCTGGAACTGCTGGAAGAGCTGCTCGGCGAATACCCCGGCACGCTGCTGCTGGTCAGCCACGACCGCGACTTCCTCGACAACGTGGTGACCTCGACTCTGGTGATGGAAGGCAACGGCCGCGTCGGCGAATACATCGGCGGCTACAGCGATTGGGTAAGGCAGCGGCCAGTGGCGAGCGTTGCGGCACCGTCACAGGCGAGGTCGGCATCGATGCCGGTCGCACCGACCGTGGCCACGCCGGTCGAGGCCAAGCGCAAGCTCAGCTTCAAGGACGCGCGCGAGCTGGAGCAGTTGCCGGCGCGGATCGAGGCGCTGGAAACCCGGGTCGCCGCGATGACCGCGCAGATGAACGAACCGGCGTTCTATCAGCGCGATGCCGCGGCGATCACCGCGCACAACGCCGAGCTGGCGGTGGCGCAGCGCGAGCTGGATGCGGCGTATGCGCGCTGGGCCGAGCTGGACGCGTAACCCGCTGATGACGCGCCTACGGACGACCTCGTGCGCCGACTGCGGTTCATCCCTACATCATCAGTCTCGTCACTCTTGCTCATCATTCCTGCGAACGCAGGAATCCAGTGACTTGGCTTTCGCAACCAGCAAGAGCATCGGCAAAGTCCCTGGATCCCCGCCTTCGCGGGGATGACGAACAAGGCTACGCCCCTGAATCTTCGACCTCCCGCCATCGGGCACAGCCGATGGCAGCCACTCGCGTCGCATCTGCCCGGTTGCGGCTGGTGGAACGACCGCGCATGACCGGCCGCACTTGCCACGCAGCGCGGCCGGCGTCCTAATCGCCGCACCCCAACGAAGGGAACGGACATGCGCGGCATCATTCGATCGATCCCCGGCAAGACGCTCGTCGCGGCCCTGGTGCTGGCTGCGGCCGGCCTGGCCCAGGCCGAGGTCAAGGACGTCTCGCCCAGCGGTTTCACCCTCGAGAATTCGCAGGTCGTCCCGGTCGACGCGACTACCGCGTGGAAGGCATTGGTCGATGACGTCGGCCGCTGGTGGCCGAAGGACCACAGCTGGTGGGGCGACGCCTCGAAGCTGTCGATCCAGCCGCGTGCCGGTGGCTGCTTCTGCGAGATCAACGGCGCGCAGCAGGCCTGGCACATGACCGTGACCTTCGTCGATCCGGGCAAGACCTTGCGCATGACCGGCGGGCTCGGGCCGCTGCAGGGCATGGGCGTGGCCGGCGCGCTAGAATTCCGGCTGGCGCCGGTCGCCGATGGCACGCGTATCACGTTGTATTACCGCGCCGGCGGCTACACCCCCGACGACCTCTCCAAGTTCGTGCCGGTGATCGACAAGGTCCAGGGCGAGCAGCTGGGCGGGCTGGCCGATTACCTGCGCGCACAGGCGAAACGCGACGGGAAGGGTTCGTGAGCGCGCCGAACCGCTGGCTGGTCGCCGGCGCCGGCCTCAGCGCCCTGGCCGCGCTGCTGCACCTGGGCGTGATCGCCTGGGGCGCGCCGGGCTATCGCATGTTCGGCGCCGGCGAGCGCATGGCGCAGCTGGCCGAGGCCGGCCACTGGTACCCGCCGGTGGTGACGGTGTGCATCGCCGCGGTGCTGGGCATCTGGGCGGCCTATGCGCTGTCCGGCGCGGGGCTGATCCGGCGGCTGCCGGCGCTCAAACCGATCCTGTGCGCGATCACCGCCGTGTACGTGCTGCGCGGGCTGGTTCTGATCCCGCTGCTGGTCACCGGGCACGCCGCGGCAACCGCGTTCAACGTGTGGAGTTCGGCGATCTGCCTGGGCTACGGCGTGGTGCACCTGATCGGACTGATCCAGGTCTGGCCGACGCTGCGCAGGACCGCGCTGGCGGCATCGCCGCGCTGACAAGACGCCCGGACTTGCGCGCGGCTGTGGCGGTGGGCGCGCCTCAGCCGTTGTAGCCACCGCCGTTGACGTGCAGGAACTGGCCGGTGACGTAGCTGCTGTCGTCGCAGGCCAGGTACACGAATGCCGGCGCAACCTCGCTGGGCTGGCCGGGCCGCTTCATCGGCGTGTCCTTGCCGAACTCGCGTTGTTCCTTCGGGCTTTTGCTGGATGTGATCAGCGGCGTCCAGATCGGCCCCGGCGCGACCCCGTTGACGCGGATGCCGCGGCCGACGACGTTCTTCGCCAGCGAGTAGGTAAAGCTCTCGACCGCGCCCTTGGTGGCCGCGTAGTCGATCAGGTGCTCGCTGCCGCGGAACGAGGTCACCGAGCCGGTGTTGATGATCGCGCTGCCTTTCTTCAGGTGCGCCAGCGCGTAGCGGGTCAGGTGGAAGAACGGGAACACGTTGTTTTCGAACGTGGTGCGCAGCTGCGCGGGGGTGATGTCCTCGAGCTTGGACTGGGTGACGTGGTCGGCCAGGTTGTTGACCAGCACGTCCAGCCGCCCCAGCGTCCTGACCGTGCGTTCGACCGCCGACTTGCAGCGCGCCACGTTGCGCGCGTCGCCGCGCAGCAGCAGGCAGCGGCGCCCCTCGGCCTCGACCATCGTCTGGGTATCGCGCGCGTCGGCGTCCTCGCTGAGGTAGAGGATCGCGACGTCGGCGCCCTCGCGGGCGAAATGCACCGCCACCGCGCGGCCGATGCCGCTGTCGCCGCCGGAGATCAAGGCGACCTTGCCGTCGAGCTTGCCGCTGCCGCGGTAGCCGGCGCGGATGGTGTCCGGCTGCGGCTGCATCGGCCGCTGCTTGCCCGGGGTGGTGATGCCTTTGGCGGACATGGAAGACTCCCGCGTCGTGGTGGGATCCGATCGTGACCGCCGCGCCGTGGCCGCGGCATGAAAAAGCCGCTTGCCACCGCCGGCTACACTTTCGCGATGCAAGACGACCTGTTCGCAAGCGCTGGCGAGGCCGGCTGGGACGACCCGCATCGCCTGTTCTTCGCGCTGTGGCCCGATGCCGGGTTGCGCGAGGAGATCTGCCGCGTCGCGGCGCGCCTGGAACGCGACTGGGCGCCCGGTGGCCGGCGGCTGCGCCCCGATCGCTACCACCTGACGATGCAATACCTGGGCGATTACAGTCCGCTGCCCGTCGCGCTGCTGGAGCAGGCCTGCGCCGCCGCCGACGGCGTGCGGCTGCCGGCGTTCGACCTGCAACTCGACCGCGCCGCCAGCTTTGCCGGGGCCAGGGTGTGGTGGCTCGGCACGCAGGCGGTGCCCGAGGGGCTGGAGCGGCTGTGGGACGGCTTGGGCCAGGTGCTGGCCAGGGCGCACGTGCGGGTCAAATCCGCGCCCGCGTTCACCCCGCACCTCACGCTGCAGCGCGACGTGCGCCGGCTGATCGAGCCGATGCCGGTCGAGCCACTGGCGTGGCCGGTACGCGAGTTCGTGCTGATCGACAGCCAGCCCAGGCGTCCGTACGCGGTGCTGCGGCGTTGGGCGCTGGCGGGCTGATCCGCCGCGGTCAGTGTCAGCGGCGCGTCAATGGCGGATGTTGAACGCGGGTTCCTCGTCCAGGCTGCCATCGGGCCGCAGCGCCACGAACGCGTTGTCGCCCGCGAAGATCACCGGCACCGCGTCGCGGAACGGCGGGTGGCGCACGAAGCGCAACTCCCAGCCGAAGAATTCCAGCTCGCGCAGCATCCGCAGCTGCGCCTCGTTGAGTTGCGCGCGCAACGTGGCCGAGCCGTCCGCGCCGGCACGGCGGCGGTCATGGGTGTACATCGGAGTCGCTCCTCAAGGGGGTTGCCGCTATCCATGCCAACGCAGAAGCGGGTGCAGAATAGGACGCCGCCGCCGCGCCAGGCGGCCATGCAGGAACCCCGCCAATGACTCCGCGCGACCCCCGGATCGACGCCTACATCGCCCGCCAGGCCGACTTCGCGCGGCCGCTGCTCGAGTACCTGCGCGAGACCGTGCACGAGGCCTGCCCGGGCGTCGAGGAAACCCTGAAATGGAGTGCGCCGGCGTTCGTGCATGCCGGGGGGATCCTGTGCTCGATGGCGGCGTTCAAGCAACACGCCTCGTTCGGCTACTGGAAGCACGCGCTGGTGGTCGGCGAGGACGAGAGCGCCGGCCAGCCGCGAGAGGGCCAGCCGCGAGAGGGCATGGGCAGCTACGGCAAGCTCACCACGCTCAAGGACCTGCCGCCGAAGAAGCAACTGCTCGCGCACCTGCGCCGCGCCATGCAGCTCAACGAGGACGGGGTGAAGACGCCCGGCGTGCGCAAGACCACCGCGCCCAGGCCGCCACCGCAGGCGCCGGCCGACCTGGCCGCCGCCCTGCGACACAACGCCAAGGCCAAGGCGACGTTCGAGGCCTTCCCGCCGAGCCAGCAACGCGAGTACGTCGACTGGATCACCGAGGCCAAGCGCGACGAGACCCGACACAAGCGCCTGGCGCAGGCGGTCGAGTGGCTGGCCGAGGGCAAGCAGCGGCACTGGAAGTACCAGAATTGCTGAGTGCCGCCGCGGGTGTAACAACGCTGCGTAGGGCGGGTTTTAACCCGCCTGCAAGGGAGACCTCGGCGCCGCGCCCACCCGTGCGCATCAGGTAATCAAGTTACCGATGGCGGGTCTTACTCGCCATCGGTGGCGCGCGGCGGCCGACGGTTCGTGATGGCGGGTTTGAACCCGCCCTGCAGAAGCAATCGCAGCGCCGATGCCGGCGCCCGGGGGCGCCGGCCTCACCGCGGTGCGTGGTCGGTCCGCAGCACCGGATACAGGTTGTAACGCGCGTCCCACGACGAGTGCCGGCGCGCGAAAAACTCCAGCCGCGCCTGCGGGCTCTGGGCGAATGCGGCGTCGTCCTTCAGGCGCTGCTCGAACGCGGTCTTGAGCTGCCTGTCCTGGGCCAGCATCGCGCGCGCGACTTCCTCGGCGACGTAGTCCTCCATGTACTCCTTGCGCTCGAAGGCGTTGTTGAAGCGGCCCCAGGCGGCGAACGCGTCGGGCGCCTGCGGCTCCAGCAGCGCCATCACCAGCCGCGCCTTGGGCTGCGCGATCGGCACGAACAGGGCGCCGGCGCCGATCGCCTGGATCTCGCTCTTCCACTGGCCGGCCAGCGTGGTGCGCTGGTGGCCCTCGGTCGACGCCGCGCCGAACTCGGCCTTGTCGGCGCGGAACGCCTCGACCCGCGCCTTCGGCTGCGCCTGCGCCACGCGACGGTAGTCGATCGCGTGCTGGTCGAGCTTGGCCGCGACCCAGCCCGCGTGCGCGGCGGGCACGAAGTAACCGGCGCGCGGCGCGTCCACGACGAGGCTGGGGCGCACGTCATCGCGAAGCGGAATGTTCCAGACCTGCGGCGTGCTTTCGTCGTAGCGCGTCATCAGCGCGCCGGACACTTCCGACGGCGTGCGGGTGTAGGCGTAGCCGCGGAACGGGATCGTGCGCGCGGTCGCGCTTGCCTTGTAGTCGAGCGCGACCGGCTTGCCGCCGAGCTTGGCGGCGCGGGCGTCGGCGGCCTGCACCTGCTTCTGCCAGTTCGCGCCGTGCGCGGCGACCAGTTCGAGCGCGGCCAGGATCGTGTTGCGGGTGGCGTGCACGCGGTGCTTGTAGTCGCGCCACGAATGGGTCTCCACCAGCATCCCCAGGCGATTGCGTAGCTGCGTGTAGCCGTGCGAGAAGCGCGGCGGGGCAACGCCGTCCTCGAAGCCGGATTGCGGATTGTCGGTTTCGACGAACGAAGGGTAGAACGCCAGCGGCAACGAGCCCTGCGCGGCCAGCCGCTCGATCACGCCGTCGCGGAAGGCCTTGCCGACCGCGCGCAACGCCGGGTCGCCGGAGTTCAGCGGCTCGACCTGGATCGAGATGTCGTGCTCGAACTTGGCGCCGTCGGTGACGTGCAGGTCGAGGTAGGCCAACGGGTCCCATTGGTTGATCAACGCCAGCATCGCCTGCATCTCGGGCGTGTCGGCCTTGGCGTAGTCGCGGTTGAGGTTGTAGTTCTGGCCGGTGGTGCGCCAGCCCATCTCCTCGGGCCCGCGCTGGTTGGGGCGGTTCCAGCGGCCGAAGCGCTCGTGGCCGTCGATGTTGAACACCGGCACGAACAGCAGCACTTGCTTGTCGAGCACGCCGCTCGCCGCTTCGCCTTCAAGCAGTTCGCGCAGCGCGAGGAAACCGGCGTCCTTGCCGTCGATCTCGCCGGCGTGGATGCCGCCTTGGATCAGCGTTACCGGCAGCTGTCTGGCCTTGGCCGCTTCTGGTGTCAGCGCACCACTGGTCGACGCCACCAGGACCTTCATCGGCCGGCCCTCGGGCGTGGTGCCGAAGTCGGCACAGCGCACCGCCCGCGGATGAAGCTGGGCGAATCCTTCGCACAGCGCGATGACCTCCTCATAGCGGCCGGTCTGGACGAACCCGCTGCGCTCGGCGACGGTCGCCAGCGGGTTGTGGGCCGCTGCGACGGGCGTGGCGGTGGCAAGCAGGGCGGAAAACAACAGGGTGCGCGTCATGCGTCGGCATCTCGGCAGAAGATTGCCGGCATCCTAACGGAGCCCGCCCGCGGCGGCGCTGCGCGGCATCACGCTGCTGCCAGCCGGGCGTCAGCAAGGCCCACTTCGGGTCGGATCGGTGCGGGCCATCGATTAGACTGCGGCGCTGATTCCGGAGGCCCGCACGCGATGACAACGCCGACCTATTCCCTGTACTACGCGCCCGGCGCGGCCAGCCTGGTGGTGCACTGGTTGTTGCTCGAGCTCGACGTCGCGCACGAGCTGCGGCTGGTCGACACCAAGAGCGGCGAGCAGAAGCGCCCCGAATACCTGGCGCTCAATCCCAACGGCGTGGTGCCGACCCTGGTGGTCGATGGCCAGCCGCTGTTCGAGGCCGCCGCGCTGCTGATGACCCTGGCCGATCGCCATCCGCGCGCCGGATTGGCGCCCGCGCTCGACGACCCGCGCCGCGCGCACTACCAGCAGTGGATATTCCACCTGGCCAACGCGGTGCAGCCGCTGTTCCGGATCTGGTGGTACCCGCACGAAGTCGCCGGGATCGCGCACGCCGACGCCGCGCAGGCCCACGTGCGCCCGCGCATCGAGGCGGCGTGGGAGCGCCTGGACGCGCACCTGGCCGGCAACGGCCCGTACTTGCTCGGCGATACCGTGAGCGCTGCCGACTTCTACCTGGTGATGCTGATGCGCTGGTCGCGCGCGATGCCCAAGGACGCCTTGCAGTGGCCGCATCTGGCCGCGCTGGCGGCGAAGCTGAAGGCGCGGCCCTCGTTCAAGACCCTGTACGAACGCGAAGGCCTGACCGAGTGGGCGTGAGCGACGCGTCGGAGTGATCGGTTAGGCTTGCCCGCGACAACCACTTCCAACCCCTGCGTCGGGATGCGCGGGCTCGTGCGACGGACCCGCACCCGCTGCTTAGAGGAACGCTCCTAGATGACGACCACCGCCGCCGCCACAGTCACCGACAGCGCGGGCAAGATGCCCCGGCAGATTCCCTACATCATCGGCAACGAGGCCTGCGAGCGGTTCAGTTTCTACGGGATGCGCAACATCCTGACCCCGTTCCTGGTCACCACGCTGCTGCTGTACGCGCCGGTGGCCGAGCGCGCCGGGATCGCCAAGGAGGTGTTCCACACCTTCGTGATCGGCGTGTACTTCTTCCCGCTGCTGGGCGGCTGGATATCCGACCGCTTCTTCGGCAAGTACAACACCGTGTTCTGGCTGTCGCTGGTGTACGTGGTGGGCCACGCGTTCCTGGCGATCTTCGAGGACAACCGCACCGGCTTCTACACCGGCCTGTTCCTGATCGCGCTGGGGTCAGGCGGGATAAAACCGCTGGTGTCGGCGTTCGTCGGCGACCAGTTCGACCAGACCAACAAGGCCAAGGCCAAGGTCGTCTACGACGCGTTCTACTGGACGATCAACTTCGGCTCGTTCTTCGCGTCGCTGCTGATGCCGATCTTCCTGCGTAACTACGGCCCGTCGGTCGCGTTCGGCATCCCGGGCGTGCTGATGTTCATCGCCACGGTGATCTTCTGGATGGGCCGGAAGAAGTACGTGCACGTGCCTCCGTCGCCGCCGAACCCGCATTCGTTCGTCAACGTCTCGCGCACCGCGCTGACCCGCCGCGTCGATGGGCAGTCGCGGCCCGGGTTGGTGGTGGCCGGGATCGGCGTGCTGCTCGCGCTGGGTTCGCTGGTGCTGATTCCGCAACTGGGCTTCGTGATCGCCGCGGTGCTCGCGCTGGGCCTGCTGATCGGCTTCGGTGGCGTCGGCACCTCGATGCAGCTCGAGCGCGCCCGCGGCCTGCATCCGGACATCGCCGTCGACGGCGTGCGGGCGGTGCTGCGCATCCTGATCGTGTTCGCGCTGGTCACGCCGTTCTGGTCGCTGTTCGACCAGAAGGCATCGACCTGGATCCTGCAGGGCAACGAGATGGTGATGCCGCACGACCAGTGGTGGTGGCCGAGCTGGCTGGTCAAGGAGCCGGCGCAGATGCAGGCGCTCAACCCGCTGCTGGTGATGCTGCTGATCCCGTTCAACAACCTGGTGCTGTACCCGGCGCTGCGCCGCCTCGGCTTCGAGCCGACCGCGCTCAAGCGCATGGGCTTCGGCATCGCGTTCTCGGGCCTGGCCTGGGTCGCGGCCGGCATGATCCAGCTGTACATCGACGGCGGCGACCCGGTGTCGATCGCCTGGCAGGTGCTGCCGTACGTGCTGCTGACCTTCGGCGAGGTGCTGGTCTCCGCGACCGGGCTGGAGTTCGCCTACAGCCAGGCGCCGCAGTCGATGAAGGGTACGATCATGAGCTTCTGGCTGCTGTCGGTGACCTTCGGCAACCTGTGGGTGCTGATGACCAACGCCAGCGTGCGCAACCCGGCGGTGATCGAGCAGATCGCCAGCACCGGGATCAGCGAGACCGCGTTCCTGATGTTCTTCTTCGCCGGCTTCGCGTTCGTGGCCGCGGCGGCGTTCGCGCTGTACGCACGCCGCTACCCGATGCAGGACCACTACCGTGCGGTTTGACCGCATGCCCGTTCCCGGCGCCGGCCGGGGTGGGGCAGGGCGCCACCCATGCTGACCATCGCGTTGATCGCGGTGACGGTGCTGGTGTCGTGGCTGGCGTTCGAGCGGCCGAGGCTGCTCGACCGCCTGATCCTGTGGCCGCCGGCGATCGACCGCAAGAAGCAGTTCGATCGGTTGCTGACCCACGGCTTCATCCACGCCGATTGGCAGCACCTGCTGTTCAACATGATCACGCTGTTCTTCTTCGGCCGCTTCATCGAGCCGTTCTTCGCCGACTACCTCGGGCCGTTGGGCTTTTTGTGGTTCTACCTGTCGGCGATCGTGATAGCGATCCTGCCGACCTACCTGCGCCATCGCCACGACCCGAACTACCGCAGCCTCGGTGCCTCGGGCGGGGTGTCGGCGGTGCTGTTCGCGTTTATCCTGGTCAAGCCGTGGAGCCTGATCTTCGTGTTCTTCCTGCCGGTGCCGGCGATCCTGTACGGCGTTGCCTTCGTCGGCTATTCGTTCTGGGCCGACCACAAGGGCGGCGACAACACCAACCACAACGCGCACCTGTCCGGCGCGATCTATGGCGTGCTGTTCATGCTGCTGATGGAGCCGCGCGTTGGCGCGGCGTTCGTGGAGCGTTTGCTGAGCCCGTCGTTCTCGGGCTGAGGAGCGCGTCGCTCAGGCGGCGCGGTTGGCCAGCACCGGCGGTTCGTCGCCGTCGTAGGCCTCGACCAGCCGGCCGTAGACCATGGCCTCGAGCTGGGCGAGTTCGTCGGCGGCGGCATTGCCCCTGGCGGTGAGCTCGAACAGGCGGGCCACGGCCTCGTCGTCGCTCAGGGTGCCGATGCTGATGAGTTCCATGTTGGTCATGCGGCTGCTCGTTGAGGTCGACTGATGACAAGCTGTCGCACGATGTGTGCCAAGCATCGCAGGTGATTTGTGCGCGGTTCCTGTGACGCGGCACGTCACTGGTCGCCGCTGTGGTTCAGGCGAGGGTGACGCGCGCGGTCCGCGCGCGGGGCCGGTATCCGGATCGCTCACTTGGCTTGAATGTCCCGCGTGATACCAAGATCGGGCGACGCGTGGCTGCGCCCGCGTCGGCATCCTTTGCCCAGCACCGTTGTCGGCATTCGTTGTTGTCACCGTTGAACCAGGAGGAACGCATGGCGACCGCCAAGGCAGTGAAGTCCCGGACCCAGAAGACCGCCCCGAAGAAAGCCACCGCGAAAAAAGCCGTTCCAGCGAAAGCCGCCGCGAAGAAGGCCGCTGCAAAGAAGGCCCCAGCCCGGAAAGCCGTGGCGAAAAAGGCCGCCACCACCCGCAAGCCGGCGACCACGCGTGCTGCGACCAAGGCGGTGAAGAAGATCGCGTCGCCGCGCAAGAGCGCCGCGAAGAAGGCGGCGACCAAGGCCGCTGCCACCAAGTCCACCGCCGCGAAGCGCGTCGTGAGCAAGAAGACCACCGGCCGCGCCGCCGTCCGAAAGACCGCAGTCAAGAAGGTCGCAGCCAAGAAGGTCGCGAGCAAGAAGGTCGTAGCCAAGAAGGTCGCGAGCAAAAAGGTCGCCGTCAAGAAAGTCGCCGCCAAGAAAGTCGCAAGCAAGAAACTCGCGAGCAAGAAGGCCACCGCACGCAAGGTCGCAGCCAGCCAGCCCGCGCCCGTCCAACGCGCCACCGCACCCAAGTCTGGTGCAGCTGCGCAAACCCGCACACCTGCGGCAGCCACAAAGGCCCCGCGCAAGCCGCGCAAGATCACCCCGGCGCAAGCGCTGGCCAATACCCAGGCGCTGCTGGAAGCCAAGCGCGAACACGACCGCCAGCCGCAGCCCTGGCAGGCGCTCGATCCGCTGCAGGGCCACACGCCGAACGAGGGCTTCCAGTCGCCGGGCGCGGTGGCCAAGGCCGAGGAGCTGCACGCCGGGGAGAGCCGCATGCAGGCGATCCAGGGCAGCATCGGCAGCCAGGATCGCCACAACCAGGGCAAGCGCGACAACCGCTGAGGCGGCGCTGTCGTGCCACCACCCCGACCCACAGGAGTGTCCATGCCGAACCCGTCCCCGCCCAGCCACGATCCGACCCGCGACCCGGCGGCCGGTGCCCGCACCGGCGAGGAGATCCGCCATCACGCCGGTGCGCATCGCTTCAACACGATGGTCGAGGGCTACGAGGCGCTGCTCGACTACCGCCTCGACGGCGACCAGATGGTGATCGTCCACACCAACGTGCCCGACGCGATCGGCGGCCGCGGCATCGCCTCGCAGCTGGTGCACGCGGCGTTCGAGCACGCGCGCGGCCAGGGCTGGCGAGTGCGGCCGCAGTGTTCCTATGCCGCCGCGTGGGCCGAGCGCCACCCCGAGTACAGCCAGCTGCTGGGCTGAACCGATGCGCCTGCGAGCCGAGCGCGCAGGCGGACGATTCCCAGGGCAAGCGTGGATTGCAGGCGCTTGCGCGGCAGGCGCGTCGCCCCTTGCGAAGCCCCCGCGCAGGGCGATCCGAAACCCGGCGGTGGCGCCATGGCCGCCACCGGTACCCCGCCGGCGGCCAAGGTATGACAGCATTCGCGTCCCCCAGCGCCCGGCGCCCGCATGCGGCTCAATAAACACATCAGCGATACCGGTTTCTGCTCCCGGCGCGAGGCCGACCGCCTCATCGCCGAGGGCCGGGTCACGGTCAACGGCGTCCGTGCCCGCGTCGGCGCCGAATTCGGTGAGGGCGACACGTTGCTCATCGACGGCCAGGCGCTGCGCGTGCGCCCCGTCGCCAAGGGCCAGAAGCAGCACGTCTACATCGCGCTCAACAAGCCGGTCGGCATCACCTGCACCACCGAGTCCGACGTCAAGGACAACATCGTCCATTTCGTCGGCCACGAGCGCCGGATCTTCCCGATCGGCCGGCTCGACAAGGACTCCGAGGGCCTGATCCTGCTGACCAGCAACGGCGACATCGTCAACGAGGTCCTGCGCGCCGAGAACAAGCTCGAGAAGGAGTACCTGGTGGCCGTGAACAACATGGTCACCGACGAGTTCCTGCGCGGCATGGCGCGCGGCGTGCCGATCCACGGCCAGACCACGCTGCCGTGCAAGACCGGCAAGCTCGGCCGCTACGGCTTCCGGATCGTGCTGGTGCAGGGCCTCAACCGGCAGATCCGGCTGATGGCCGCACACTTCAAGTACCGGGTGAAGCAGCTGGTGCGTGTGCGCATCGGCAACGTCAAGCTGGGACACCTCAAGGTCGGCCAGTGGCGCAACCTCACCGACGCGGAGTTGCGCGGCTTGCTGCCGCACCGCAGCGAGTGGTGATCGGGCGCGGGCAATGTCCGCCCGGCCCGCCGTCGGGTTGAACCAACCGCATTACCGAACCAAGCCCGGGCCCCATCGCCCGGGTTTCCTCGTTTGCCTAAGCGAGGCAGGACGCGGGACCGAATCGTCGTCCATGCCGGCATCACGTCGGACTCCCTATTCTTTTTCCCACTATCCCGCAGCCCCAGTACGCCCCATGAGCACAGCAGTGAAAGGAATCCGACCTGTCAGCCGAGTGTTGGCCTGGGGCGTGTTGTTAATGGTGGTCGCGTGCGCGGTGGGGTGCCGGCGCGAGGGGGCGCAGCCGCAGCCCGCCGCTCCGGACGCATCGCCAGGCGCACCCTCGGCGATCAAGCCGCCGCCGGCGCCGCTGCTCGAGGATGTGGTCGAGACCACGCCTACCTACGTGATCGGCATCAGCTACCCGCCGTCGGCAGCGAAGTACCCGGGGCTGGCGGCCGAGCTCAAGCGCTATGCGCAGGCCGCGCGCGCCGACCTGCTGCAGGCGGTGCAGGCGCGTCCGGCCGGCAGCGACGCCGCCCTGTACGACCTGTCGATCAGCTTCACCGAATTGCTGGACACGCCGGCGCTGGTGGCGGTCGCGGGCGACGGCAGCAGCTATACCGGCGGGGCCCATGGCGCGCCGCTGATCGCGCGTTTCGTGTGGCTGCCGCAACAGGGCAAGCTCCTCACCGCCACCGACCTGGTCCCGCAAGCCAGGAGTTGGGACGCGATTTCCGCCAACGTCCGCGAGCAACTGCACACCGCGCTCTCGCAGCGGGTGGATGCCGACGCGCTGGCGCCGGCCGAACGCGCCGAGGTAGTGAAGAACGCCGGCCAGATGATCGATGAAGGCACCCAGCCGGACCCGAAGAACTTCGCGATGTTCGAGCCGGTCGTCACCGCCGCGGGCAAGCTGCGCGCGCTGCGCTTCGTGTTCGCGCCGTACCAGGTGGGACCGTACTCGGATGGCACCCAGACCGTCGAGGTACCGGCTGCGGTGCTGTTGCCGCATGTCGCACCGGCGTACCGTGGCTTGTTCGAGGCAGGCTAGCGCGGTACCGGCGACGATGCGGCCGCGGAGTTCCTGATCCGAAACGTCAGGAGAATGCGGATGCCGATCCACCCGTTCCGACACCGCGTCGAACGCCTGCTGGGCGAGGCCGACGTGCGCGTGGTGGTGGATGCGCCCACCGTGCCGATCGATCCGGCCCGCGCCCCGGCGGATTCCCGCTGCGACCCCTGCGTGATGCAGGTGCACGACGAACGTCTGTACGCGCGGCTGATCGAGCAGGGCTCGCTCGGCCTGGGTGAGTCCTACATGGACGGCTGGTGGGACACGCCCTGCCTCGATGGGCTGCTGTTCCACCTGCTCGACGCGCGCCTGGACAAGCGCGTGCCGGGCATCGCGGCGCGGCTGGACGGGCTGCGCTCGCGGCTGCTCAACCTGCAGTCGCGGCACCGCGCGTTCGTGGTCGGCGAGCGCCATTACGACCTGGGCAACGACCTCTACCAGGCCATGCTCGGCCGCCGCCTGGTCTACAGCTGCGGTTACTGGCGCGCGGCGGACAACCTGGACGACGCGCAGGAGGCCAAGCTCGATCTGGTTTGCCGCAAGCTGGGCTTGCAGGCGGGGATGCGGGTGCTCGACATCGGTTGCGGCTGGGGCGAGGCACTGAAGTTCGCGGCGCAGCGCTACGGCGTCAGCGGCGTGGGCATCACCGTCTCGCAGGAACAGGCCGAGTACGCGCGCGAACTGTGCGCCGGCCTGCCGATCGAGATCCGCGTGCAGGACTACCGGGAGCTCGATGAGCCGTTCGATCGCGGCTTCTCGCTGGGCATGTTCGAACACGTCGGGGTCAAGAACTACCGCCGCTATTTCGAGGTCGCGCGCCGCTGCCTGCGTGAAGATCACTCAACCGGCGGTGGCTTGTTCCTGCTGCATACCATCGGCAGCAACGTCTCGGTCCGCCGCACCGACCCGTGGATCGCGCGCTACATCTTCCCCAACTCGATGCTGCCGTCGGCCGCGCAGCTGGCCCGTGCCTGCGAAGGGCTGTTCGTGATCGAGGACTGGCACGGCTTCGGCCCCGACTACGACCGCACCCTGCAGGCCTGGCGCGACAACATCGAACGCGCGTGGCCAAGCCTGCCGGCCCGGTACGACGAGCGCTTCCGGCGCATGTGGCGCTACTACCTCGCCGCATCGATGGCGACGTTCCGCAGCCGCCGTTCGCAGCTGTGGCAATGCGTGCTGTCGCCGCGCGGCATGCCGGGTGGGTACGCCGCGCAGCGCTGACGCGCTGTTGCTCCCTCCCTTGCGAAGCAGGGGGCGAAGAGGCGCGTTTGCGAGCCACGGGCTCGCGCGCCGAGGAGCGCCCGACGGCTATGCCGGCGGGGCGGACGGGTTGGGGAGGGTGCTTTTCGGCCGCGACGCAGAATCAAAATCAAGAGCACCCCCTCCCAACCTCCCCCTGCGCTGCGCGCAAGGGGAGGGGCAAATCCAAACAAACAACCTAGCGGATCTGCTCCCTCCCTTGCGAAGCAGGGGGGCGAAGAGGCGCGTTTGCGAGCCACGGGCTCGCGCGCCGAGAAGCGCCCGAGGGCTATGCCGGCGGGGCGGACGGGTTGGGGAGGGGTGAGGCTCTTGTCTTTGTGGTTGCTGGCACGAGCACCAGAGCAGAAGCACCCCCTCCCAACCTCCCCCTGCTTCGCAAGGGGAGGGGCTGCAGACGCCGCGCTGTCCCGCCACCGTCAACCTCCCGCAACCTGCGCCGCCGAGCATGCCCGGACCGGCGGCAGGGGCGTCGGCATCCCCCCGACACCCGAGAGGTCCACCCAATGAACCTGCGCTTGCAACTGCGCTCCCCGAAGTTGGCACTGGCGCTGGTCGCCGGCATGCTGCTGGCGTTGCCCATCAGTGCCAAAGACCGCCCCGTGACCGACGCCCAGCACGCTCCCAATCGGCACGGCCTGATCGTGATCGCGCACCGTGGCGCCAGCGGTTACCGCCCCGAGCACACGCTCGAGGCCTACCGCCTCGCGATCCGCATGGGCGCGGACTTCATCGAGCCCGACCTGGTCGCGACGAAAGATGGCGTGCTGGTGGCCCGCCACGAGAACGAGATCTCCGGCACCACCGACGTCGCCAGCCACCCCGGGTTCGCCAGCCGCAAGACCACCAAGGCCATCGACGGCAAGCCGGTCACCGGCTGGTTCACCGAGGACTTCACGCTGGCCGAGCTCAAGACCCTGCGCGCGCGCGAGCGCATCCCGGCGGTGCGCCCGGACAATACCCGCTTCGACGGCATGTACCAGGTGCCGACGTTCGCCGAGGTCGTGCAACTGGCCAAGCGCGAGAGCCGCGGCGGCCGGGTGATCGGCGTGTACCCGGAAACCAAGCACCCGACCTACTTCGCGCGCGAAGGCCGGCGCCTCGACGGCACGCCGATCGGCATTTCGCTCGGCGCCAAGCTGCTCGAGGTGCTGGTGGCCGAGGGCTTCACCGATCCGGCGCGCGTCTACATCCAGAGCTTCGAGGTCGAGAACCTGCTCGAATTGCAGAACACGCTGATGCCGGCCGCAGGCGTGCGCTACCCGCTGGTGCAGCTGTTCGACGACATCCATTCGGCCAAGCCCTACGACATCGGCTACAACGCGCGCTCTGGCATCGACCTGGCGCGCGTCTACGGCGGCCTGGTCGCGCAGGTCGACGGCGGCCTCGGCGTCGACACCCTTTATGGCGCGCTGGCCAGCGAGGCCGCGCTGGGCTGGATGAAGGCGAACTACGCGACCGGCATCGGCCCGTGGAAGGCCAACCTGCTGCCGCGCGTGGCGCTCGACCCCAAGCGTGACGCCAACGGCGACGGCAAGGCCGAACTGGCCACGCGCAACAACGGCCGCGTGCACCCGATGCTCGGGCGCGCGCTCACCGCGGGGCTGGTGGTGCACCCGTACACGCTGCGCGCCGAGGAGCCGTACCTGACGCAGACGCCGAGCGGCGTGTCGCAGTCGGTGATTGGCGAGGCGGTGCAGCTGTACAGCCTGGGCGCGCAGGGCTTCTTCATCGACCAGCCCGATCAGGGCGTGGCAGCGCGCGAGGCGTTCCTCGACCTCAACCGGCCACTGCGCGAGCGGTAAGACCCGTGCTGGCCTTCGATCTGCTTCCCTCTCCCTACGGGAGAGGGATTGAGGGTGAGGGTTCGGCGGAGCGGCAGACGGTGAGGTGCATCGCAACGGCGTGAGCTGATGGCTTGCTCGACCGTTTGTCCGCATCGCTCTGCCGAGCCCTCACCGCAGCCCTCTCCCAAAGGGAGAGGGGGCCGAAGCGCCAAAGCGTCAGCTACGCCCGCATGGTGGTGCAAAAAAAAACCGCCCGGATCACTCCGGGCGGTTTGGTTTTCCTCGACACCAGCCTCGCGGCCGGTGTCGGTATCGCGCTTACTTGGTACCGGCAGCCGGTGCGGCCGCGTCCGGGGCCTTGCTGTCGTCGGCCACGGTCGGCACCAGGCCCCGCTTCTCGAGCAGCGGCTCGATCTTCGGGGCGTGGCCGGCGAAGTCGCCGAACAGCTTCAGCGCGTCCTGGCTGCCGCCCTGCGACAGCAGGGTGGCGCGGAAGTGGTCGCCGTTCTCGCGCGTGAGGCCGCCATGGCCCTTGATCCACTGCACGGTGTTGGCGTCGAGCACTTCCGACCAGATGTAGGCGTAATAACCGGCCGAGTAGCCACCCATGATGTGGCTGAAGTACGGGGTCTTGTAGCGCGGCGGCACCGCCGCGTAGTCGACGCCGGCCTTCTTCAGCGCGGCCGCCTCGAACGCCATCACGCCGGCCGCGTCGGGCAGCTGTTCGGCGCTGGCCTGGTGCCACTGCTGGTCGAGCATCGCCGCACCCAGGTACTCGGTGGTCGCGAAGCCCTGGTTGAACTTGGCGCTGGCCAGCACCTTGTCGAGCAGTTCCTTCGGCATCGGCGCGCCGGTCTGGTAGTGCTTGGCGTAGTTCGCCAGCACCGACGGCCAGTCTGCCCACATCTCGTTGACCTGCGAGGGGTACTCGACGAAGTCACGCGGCACGCTGGTGCCGGAGAAGTACGGGTACTTCACGTCCGAGAACATGCCGTGCAGCGCATGGCCGAACTCGTGGAACATCGTGGTGACCTCGTCCCAGGTCAGCAGGGTCGGCTTGCCGGCCGAGGGCTTGGGGATGTTGAGGTGGTTGGCGACCACCGGCAGCGTGCCGAACAGCTTGTTCTGGTCGACGTAAGAGTTCATCCACGCGCCACCGCGCTTGGACTCGCGCGCGTACATGTCGGCGACGAAGATCGCCAGCTGGCTGCCGTCCTCGTTGAACACGTCGTACACGGTGACGTCGGGGTGGTAGACCGGCAGGTCGGTGCGCTGCTTGAACTTCAGGCCGTACAGCTGGCCGGCGGCGTAGAACACGCCGTTCTCGAGCACGTTCTTCATCTCGAAGTACGGCTTGAGCTGCGACTCGTCGAAGTTGTATTTGTCGGCGCGGACCTTCTCGGTGTAATACGCCCAGTCCCACGGCTCGAGCTTGAAGCTGGGCTGCTTCTTGGCGGCCTGTTCCTTGTCGATCATCGCCTGCAGGTCGGCGGCTTCGCGTTTGGCATTCGCCACCGCGGCCGGGGCCAGTTGGGCGAGCATCGCGTTGACGGCTTCCGGGGTCTTGGCGGTCTCGTCCTCGAGCACGTACGCGGCGTGGCTCGGGTACCCCATCATCTTGGCGCGCTCGGCCCGCAGCTTGGTGACCTTGGCGACGATCGCGGTGTTGTCGAACTCGTTGCCGCGCGCGCCGCGCGCGACCGAGGCCTTGTGCAGCTTCTCACGCAGCGCGCGGTTCTCCAGCTGCGCCTCGGCCGGCTGGCCGGTGGTGTTGAGCAGGGCGATGACGTACTTGCCCTCGAGCTTGCGCGCCTTGGCCGCTTCGGCCGCGGCGGCGATCTGCTCGTCGGACAGGCCGGCCAGTTCGGCGCGGCTGTCGACTACGATCGCCGAGGCGTTGACCTCCGCCAGCACGTTCTGGCTGAACTTGGTGGCCAGCGTCGCCAGCTCGGCGTTCATCGCCTTGAGCTTGGTCTTGTCGGCATCGGACAGGTTGGCGCCGGAACGCACGAACTGGGTGTGGTAACGCTCGACCAGGCGCACGCCCTCGGCGTCGAGGCCGAGCTTGGCGCGCTGGTCGTACAACGCCTTGACGCGTGCGTACAGCTTCGGGTTCAGCGAGATCGCGTCGCTGTGCGCGGACAGCTTGGCGGCGTAGTCGGCCTGGATCTTCTCGCGCGCGTCGTTGGTGTCGGCGCCGACCAGGTTGAAGAACACCGAAGCGGCCCGGCTCAGCGTGCGGCCGGACTTCTCCAGCGGAACGATGGTGTTGTCGAAGGTCGGCTTCGCCTTGTTGTTGGCGATCGCGTCGATTTCCTTGAGCTGCTCGGCCATGCCGCGGTCGAACGCGGGGGCGAAGTGCGCGTCGGTGATCTTGTCGAACGGCGGGTACTGCAGCGGCAGCGTGCTCTGGGTGTAGAACGGGTTGGCTGCGTTCACGGCGGCTGCATCGGCTTTGGAATCGGCGGTCTTGGTTTCGGCGGACTGGGCAAGGGCGGGCGTTGCGGTGGCGGCAATGGCCACGGCGAGCGCCAGCGCGAGGGGATGCTTCATGGGGACGGACCTCGTCGGAGTTGGGGCTGGAGGGAAAACCAGGAAGGAGGATCAGGTAAGGCCAGCCCGCAGGGCGAACATCGCGGCCAGAATCCCGAGCCTAACCCAAGGCCGGTTTGACCGGCCCGTGACGAAAGCCATGGGGCCATACCGGTTACCCCGGGTTGGGGCGCCATACGGCGGCGGTTCACCCGCCGCCGTCCACCGACGCCCCGCGGCGGTTCACCTGCCGCCGTCCATCGAGGAACGCCGCGGTTCACGCGCCACCGACCCGGGCCGGGGCAGGGTGGCGGTTCCCCCAATGGCCGTATCCGGCACAGGAGCCCCCGATGTCAGCTGGCAACCTCGACGTGAAGAGCGTGATGACCGCCAACCCGGCCTATTGCGCCCCGCAGACCCCGCTGCGCGAAGTGGCGCAGATGATGATCGACAACGACTGCGGCCAGATTCCGGTGGTCGATGCCAACCAAGCGCCGATCGGCGTGGTCACCGACCGCGACATCGCCGTGCGCGTCGTCGCCCAGGGCCGCGATCCGTCGACCGTGACCGCACAGGACTGCATGAGCTCGCCGGTGACCACGGTCAACGCCGACAGCAGCCTGGCCGACTGCTGCAACACGATGGAGAATAAGCAGGTCCGGCGGGTGCCGGTGGTGGCCGCCGACGGCAGCCTGTGCGGGATCGTCTCGCTGGCCGACGTGGCCCTGAGCGGCCGCGACCAGAAGACGGCCGACGTGGTGAAAGAGGTGTCGGAGCCGACCCGGGGCTGACGCGCGCGGGTCACCCCCGCGATCGAATGCAGGAACGAACCACAGGTCCCTCGCTGCACCCGGAATGACACCCTTGTCGTTGCCGGCGCAGCGGGGGATCTGCTTTTGTGCCGTCCCGAGCCGTCCCGAGCCGTCCCGTCGCCCCCGCGGCCCGTGTCCCTCTAAGATGCCGACACGGCGCTGTCCCGGCCGTCCCTTCCCTGTCTAGGAATGTCCGCATGAACCGTGCCTTGGGTCTGTGTTTGCTGGCCGCGCTCGCCGCGCCGGCCTGGTCGGCCGAAACCATCCGCTACGTGGCCCTGGTCGATGGCGGCAAGCAGGCCGGCCACCAGGTGGTCAGCCATGGCGACGACGGCGTGACCCGGGTCGACTTCATCTTCAAGGACAACGGCCGCGGACCGGAGTTGAAGGAGCAGTACACGCTGGCGGCGGACGGCACCTTCAAGACCTACCAGGTCAAGGGCACGTCGACCTTCGGCGCGGCGATCGACGAAACGTTCTCGCTCGACGCCGGACAGGCGCGCTGGAAGTCGACCTCCGACCACGGCCAGCAGGCGGTCGCCGGCACCGGGCTGTACTCGCCATTGGGCGGCACGCCGGCCGGGTTCTCGGTCGCGCTGGGCGCGTTGACCCAGCGCAGCGACGGCAAGCTGCCGCTGATCCCGAGCGGCACCCTGAGCATGCGCAAGCTCGGCGAAGCCCAGGTCGCGAACGGCCGCGACAAGCGCACCGTGCAACTGGTCGCGCTGACCGGCATCGGCCTGACCCCGACCTTCGCCTGGGCCACCACCGACAAGTCGCCGCGGCTGTTCGCGTTCATCTACCCGGGTTACCTGCAGCTGATCGAGGACGGCTGGCAGGCCAATGCCGATGCGCTCGAAACCCGGCAGAAGCAGGCCGAGGGCGAGGCGCTGGTGGCGCTGCAACAGCGCCTCGCGCATCCGCTCAAGGGCAGCACCCTGATCCGCAACGCGCGCGTGTTCGACAGCGAGCGCGCGACGCTGGGCGAGGCCAGCGACGTGCTGGTGCGCGACGGCCGCATCGTCTCGGTCACAGGTCGCGGCTCGACCGCGCCGCAGATGCAAACGACCGACCACACCATCGACGCCAACGGCCGCGTGCTGCTGCCGGGCCTGTTCGACATGCACGGCCACGTCGGCCGCTGGGACGGCGGCCTCAACCTCGCCGCCGGCGTCACCACCGTGCGCGACATGGGCAACGACAACGCCACCCTGCAGCAGATCCTCGCCGAGGAGCGCGCCGGCACGCTGATGTCGCCGGCGATCGTGCCGGCGGGCTTCATCGAGGGCGAAAGCAAGATGTCGGCGCGCAATGGCTTCGTCATCAAGGACCTGGCGCAGGCCAAGCAGGCGGTCGACTGGTACGCCGCGCACGGCTACCCACAGGTCAAGATCTACAACTCGTTCCCCAAGGAACACCTGCGCGCGACCGCCGCCTACGCGCACCAGAAAGGCCTGCGCGTCAGCGGCCACGTGCCGGCCTTCATGCGCGCGCAGGACGTGCTCGAGCAGGGCTTTGACGAGATCCAGCACATCAACCAGCTGCTGCTGAATTTCTTCGTCGATGAGAAGACCGACACCCGCACGCTGGCGCGCTTCTACCTGGTCGCCGACAAGACCGACGGCCTCGACCTGGACAGCCAGCCGGTGCGCGACTTCATCGCGCAGCTGGCCAGGCAGCAGACCGTGATCGACCCGACCCTGGCCACGTTCGAATTCCTGCACCAGCGCGACGGCGAGATGTCGCCGATCGTCGCCGACGTCGCCGACCACCTGCCGCCGGACATCCAGCGCGGCCGCCGCGCCGCCGAGATGAACATCCCCGACGACGCGACCGCGGCGAAGTACAACCGCTCCTACGCCAAGCTGGTCGACTTCGTCGGCCGTGCGTACAAGGCCGGCGTGCCGCTGGTGGCCGGCACCGACGAGATGGTCGGCTTCACCCTGCAGCGCGAACTCGAGCTCTACGTGCAGGCCGGCCTGACCCCGGCGCAGGCGCTGCAGGTGGCGACCTGGAACGGCGCCAAGTACTCGCGCACGCTGGCCGACCGCGGCTCGATCAGCCCCGGCAAGCGCGCCGACCTGGTGCTGGTCGACGGCGACCCGACCACTAACATCAGCGACATCCGCAAGGTCGCGCTGGTGCTCAAGGGCGACACCGCCTACTACCCGAGCGAGATCCACGACGCCCTGGGCATCAAGCCCTTCGCCGAGCCGGTGAAGGCGGTCAGCCGCCGCTGAGCGCGGTCGTCGACCGCATCGATGGGGTCGCGGACTGCATCGACGGGGTCGTGGACCCCATCCAATGGGGTCGCGGACTGCATCGATGGGGTCGTGGACCCCATCCAATGGGGTCGCGGACTGCATCGATGGGGTCGTGGACCCCATCCAACGGGGTCGCGGACTGCATCGACGGGGTCGTGGACCCCACCCAATGGGGTCGCGGACTGCATCGATGGGGTCGTGGACCCCATCCGCGGGGTCGGGAACTGCCTCGACGGGGTGGCGGACCGCATCGACGTTCGGGTGCCGCGGGCGCCCGTCGAGTCCGGGCTCGATTAACACTGCTGTAACATCCCCCGGGCCAATCAGCCGCCGTGGCGCGGAATGTCCGCGTCGGGGCCGTCAAGGGACGGCCCGAGTCTTGATCGCCGAGCCACCGATGGGTGCGCCGGCTTCCTCGAACCGGCGTGCCGCTCAGCGGGCGCCCCGTCTGTGAGACGACCATGCAGCCTGCCCGCACGCTTCCCCGCCACGCCCTGTCCCTCGCCATCGCCCTGGTCCTGCCAGCAATGCTCTTGCCGGCGCACGCGCTCGCCCAGGACACCGCCGCGGCCCAGCCCGCACCCGTCGAGGCTGCACCGGCCACCGCAACCACCGACGCCACCACCCTCGACACCGTGCAGGTCACCGCGCAGCGCAAGGTCGAGAACATCCAGGACGTGCCGGTGTCGGTGAGCACGGTCAGCGGCGAGAAGCTCGACGCGCTCGCGTCCGGCGGTACCGACGTGCGCTTCCTCTCCGGCCGCGTCCCCAGCCTCAACATCGAGTCGTCGTTCGGGCGCGCGTTCCCGCGCTTCTACATCCGCGGCTACGGCAACACCGACTTCCGCCTCAACACCTCGCAGCCGGTGTCGCTGGTCTATGACGACGTCGTGCAGGAGAACCCGATCCTGAAGGGCTTCCCGGTGTTCGACGTCGGCCAGGTCGAAGTGCTGCGCGGCCCGCAGGGTTCGCTGTTCGGCCGCAACAGCCCGGCCGGCGTGGTCAAGTTCGAATCGGTGCGCCCGTCGCAGGATTTCGGCGGCTACGGCAAGGTCGGCGTCGGCAGCGACAACATGTGGAACCTCGAGGGTGCGGTCGGCGGCGCATTGACCGAGAACTGGTCGGCGCGCGCGTCCGCGCTGTTCCAGCGCCGCGACGACTGGGTCACCAACACCTACCCGGGCCCGAACGACGGCTTCGAGGGCTACGACGAGTCCGCCGGCCGCGTGCAGTTCCTCTATGAGGGCGATGGCTTCGAGGCGCTGCTCAACGCGCATGCGCGCCACCTCAACGGCACCGCGCGCCTGTTCCGCGCCAACATCATCCGGCCGGGCAGCAACGAGCTGGTCGCCGGCTTCGACGAGAACCGGGTGTCGCTCGACGGCCTGAGCGCCGCCAACCTCGACAGCCAGGGTGCCAGCGCGCGCCTGCGCTGGGACTTCGGCCAGTACAAGCTGCACTCGATCACCGGCTACGAGTCGGTCGACGTCAACAGCCGCGGCGACATCGACGGCGGCTTCGGCGCGGCGTTCCTCGGCCCGGGCAATTCCGGCCCGGGCGTGATCCCGTTCGCGTCCGAGACCGCCGACGCGATCCCCGAGCATTCGCAGTGGACGCAGGAATTCCGCCTCGAGTCCGACAGCGGCACCGCGTTCGACTGGCAGGCCGGCCTGTTCCTGTTCCAGGAAGACTACGACGTCGAGAGCTTCAGCTACGACTCGCTCAACAACAACGCCCAGGACGGCTACCAGCGCATCAACCAGACCAACGACTCGTGGGCGGTGTTCGCCGCCGCGCAGTGGCAGGTCGCGCCGGCGTTCGAGTTGCGCGCCGGCCTGCGCTACACCGTCGACGAGAAGGAGCTGACGGTCGAGGAGTACAGCAACAGCGGCTTCGTGCCGTGCGTGCTGCTGGGCAAGTGCACGCTGGCGCAGCTGGCGGCGCAGGAACCCGATGGCGACCTGTCGGCTTCACCCGAGGACAAGAAGCTCAGCTGGGACCTGTCGGGCACCTACAAGCTCAACGATGACGTGAACCTCTACGCGCGCGTCGCCACCGGCTACCGCGGCAGCAGCATCCAGAGCGCGGGCGCGTTCAACGCCAAGTCGGTCGCCGCTCCCGAGACCTCGACCTCGATCGAGGCGGGCATCAAGGCCGATTTCTGGGAAAACCGCGCGCGCCTCAACGCCGGCGTCTTCTACTACGAGGTCGAGGACCAGCAGCTGACCGCGGTGGGCGGCATCGGCAACGCCAACATCCTGCTCAACGCCGAGAAGACCGTCGGCCAGGGCTTCGAGATGGACTTCCAGGCCTACCTGACCGACAGCCTTCTGGTCACGCTGGGCAGCAGCTACAACGACACCGAAATCCAGGACGCCGACCTCGAGGTCGCGCCGTGCGGCGGCGGTTGCACGCCCACCGACCCGGTCGGTCCGCGGGGCGGGCGCCTGATCGATGGCAACCCGCTGCCGCAGTCGCCGAAGTGGACCCACAACGCGACCGCACGCTGGGGCATGCCGGTCGGCGAGGGCGGCGAGTTCTACGTCTTCACCGACTGGGCCTACCGCAGCCAGGTCAACTTCTTCCTGTACGAGTCGCTGGAGTTCACCGGCAAGTCGCTGCTCGAAGGCGGCCTGCGCGTGGGCTACAACTGGGACAACGGCAGGTACGACGTCGCCGCGTTCGCGCGCAACATCACCGACGAGGTGCAGGTCACCGGCGGCATCGACTTCAACAACCTGACCGGCTTCATCAACGAGCCGCGCACGGTCGGCGTGGAGTTCAAGGCGTCGTTCTAAGCGCTGTGCGCGTTGGGTGACGGCGCCACAGACTCCCCTCCCTGGCAGGGAGGGGTTGGGGGAGAGTCGAGCCCCATGCCGCCAAGGTGATGCTGCGCGAAAATCTCCCCCAGCCCCTCTTTGATAAAGAGGGGGGCTAACAGCGGGCTACGTCATTGACTCCCCTCCCTGGCAGGGAGGGGTTGGGGGAGAGTCGAGCCCCACGCCGCGAACGTGCGGGCTCGCGCAAATCTCCCCCAGCCCCTCTTTGACAAAGAGGGGAGCTAACAGCGGGCTGCGTCATTGACTCCCCTCCCTGGCAGGGAGGGGTTGGAGGAGAGTCGAGCCCCACGCCGCGAACGTGCGGGCTCGCGCAAATCTCCCCCAGCCCCTCTTTGGTAAAGAGGGGTGCCAGAGCGAGCCGGACCCGCGCGCTATCCTGAAGTCCGGCCCCCGAGGACACCGACATGACCACCGCATTCGATTTCACCGCCACCGACATCGACGGCCAGGCGCGCGCGTTGAGCGAGTTCCAGGGCAAGGTGCTGCTGGTCGTCAACGTCGCCTCGCAGTGCGGCTTCACCCCGCAGTACAGCGGGCTGGAGAAGCTGTGGCGCGACTACGCCGCGCGCGGCTTCGCGGTGCTGGGCTTCCCCTGCGACCAGTTCGGCCACCAGGAACCGGGCGACGAGGCGCAGATCAAGAACTTCTGCTCGCTCAGCTACGACGTCAGCTTCCCGTTGTTCGCCAAGGTCGACGTCAACGGCAACGACGCGCATCCGCTGTGGAAGTGGTTGAAGGACGAGAAGGGCGGCTTCCTCGGCATCGACGCGATCAAGTGGAACTTCAGCAAGTTCCTGGTCGGCCGCGACGGCCGCGTGCTCAAGCGCTACGCGCCCACCGACAAGCCCGAGTCGATCGCCGCCGACATCGAGGCCGCGCTGGCGTAAGCGCCGGTTCGATCCGGCCGCGGTGCGTGGCTCGCGCTGCGCATTCACGGACCGTTGCCGCGGGCCGGAAGCCGCGATTGACCGGAGTTGGCACGAATTCGCGCACGAGCGTCGCTTGATTGGTGCCCGTGCCGCGGGGCTAGACTGGCCGTCTCCTATGGCCAGGTGCATCCAGGATATGGGCGAGCGCAGCGAGTTCGGTGCCGGTATCGGCGCGCAGCCGGAGACGGACTTCGTGTCGGCGCTGTTCGCGCCCGGGTCGCTCGGCGAGATCGCCGCACTGGTGGCGCGCGAGGCGCAGCAGCGGTTCGGCTGCCGCGCGGTGCGGCTGGTCTGGAGCGTGGCCGCCGCCGCCGGGGAGCCGCGCTCGCGCTGCCACTGGCCTGCCGCGCCGCTGAGCCGGGCCGAAGCGGCGATGGTGGAGGCGGCGCTGGCCCGACCCGAGGCACCGATCGCCGAGCGCGCGCAGGCGGGCTGGTGGCAGATCGCCCACGTGCTGGGCACGCGCCGCGCCGACGCTTCGGTGGTGCTGATCGCCGATTGGCCGCAGGCCGAGCGCGTGCCCGAGGCGGCGCCGGGGGACTGGCGCGAGTTCCGCACGCTGGTCGCGGCGCGCTTCGCCAGCGCGGTGGAGCTGGCCGACCAGCGCCGCGCGATCGAGCACCTGGACAAGACCGCGCGCCTGCAAAGTGCGCTGTACGAGATCGCCGACCTGGCCAGCAGCGAGCTGGAGATGCCCGAGATGCTGCGCCGCGTGCATGCGGTGGTCGGCGAGTTGATGTACGCGCGCAACTTCTTCATCGCGCTGTACGACGCGCAGCGCGACGCCGTGCGCTTCAGCTATTTCGCCGACGAGAAGGCCGCGGCCGTCGACCCGGACGAGGAGTTCCCGGCGCAGCGGATCCGCGACAGCCTCACCCTGGCGGTGATCCGCCACGGCCGCCCGGCGATGGGGCCGTCGTCGCGGCTGCGCGCGGAGCTCGGGCTGGACGCCGACCCGGAGCTGTATGGCCCCGAGAGCGTCGACTGGCTTGGCGTGCCGATGGTTTCCGGCAGCGAGGTGCGCGGCGCCGTGGTCGTGCAGAGCTATGACCGGCCCGGGCGCTACAACGAGGAAGACCGCGCGCTGCTGGCCTTTGTCGCGCAGCACATCCTCACCGCGCTGGTGCGGCGGCAGGCGCGCGGCGAGCTGGAACGGCGCGTGGAGGAACGCACCCACGCGCTGACCGTGGAAGTGGGCGAACGCAAGCGCGGCGAGAAGCTGCAGGCCGCGTTGTACGCCATCGCCGACCTGGCCAGTTCCCAGCTGGACATGGGCGAGATGCTGCGCCGCATCCACGCGGTGGTCGACGAGCTGATGTACGCGCGCAACTTCTTCATCGTGTTGCACAACGTACAGCGCGACACCCTGCGCTTCATCTACTTCGCCGACGAACGCGACCCCGGCATCGTCGACCCGGACGCCGAGATCCCCGCCGAGCAGATGCGCAACTCGGTCACCCTGGCGGTGATCCGCCAGGGCCGCTCCGCGATGGGGCCGATGCCGCAGGTGCTGGAGCTGGTCGGGGTGCCGACCGAGCGCAGCATGGGCTCGGCCGCGGAGGACTGGCTGGGGGTGCCGATGATCGCCGACGGCGAGGTGCAAGGCGCGGTGGTGGTGCAAAGCTACGACCGCTCGGTGCACTACAGCGAGGAGGATCGCGCGCTGCTGGCCTACGTGGCCCAGCACATCCTGACCGCGCTGGCCCGCAAGCAGGCGCAGGCCGAACTCGAGCGCCGCGTCGAGGATCGCACCCGCGAGCTGCGCGACCAGATCGGCGAGCGCGAGCGCGCCGAGCAGCGGCTGATGTACGAGACCCTGCACGACTCGCTGACCGGGCTGCCCAACCGCAATTTCCTGTACGACGCGCTCGAACGGCTGCTGGCGCGCATGCGCCGCGATCCCGCGCAGCACTTCGCGGTGCTGTTCCTGGACCTGGACCGGTTCAAGGTGATCAACGACAGCGTCGGGCACCTGATCGGCGACCGGATCCTCAAGGAAGCCGGTGCCCGGCTGGCCACCTGCGTGCGCGCGCCCGACGTGGTCGCGCGCCTGGGCGGCGACGAATTCGCGTTGCTGCTCGAGGACACCCACGGCCCGGAGGACGCGGTGCACGTGGCGCAGCGCGTGATCGACGCGCTCAGCGAGCCGATCCGCATCGACGGCAAGGAGTTGTTCTCCTCGGCCAGCGTTGGGATCGCGCTCAGCCACGAGCGCTACACCAGCGCCGAACAGCTGCTGCGCGACGCCGACGTGGCGATGTACCGCGCCAAGGCGCACGGCCGTCAGCGTTTCGAGATCTTCGACGAGCGCCTGCACTTCGAGGCGCTGCGCCTGCTCGACCTGGAAAGCGACCTGCGCCGCGCGATCCAGCGTTCCGAGTTCGAGCCGCACTTCCAGCCGATCGTGCGCCTGCGCGACCGCCACGTGCTCGGCTACGAGGCCCTGCTGCGCTGGCGCCACCCGCAGCGCGGCCTGCTGCTGCCCGGCGACTTCCTCGCCGTGGCCGAGGAGAACGGCAGCGTCGAGCAGATCGACTGGCAGATGTTCGACAAGACCTGCGCGCAGGTGCGCAGCCTCGGCATGAACCGCGGCTACGTCTGCCTGAATGTCTCGCCGCGGCATTTCCGCTCGCCGGCGCTGGCCCAGCAGATCCTCGACCTGCTCGCGTCCCACCGGCTGGCCCCGCACCGGGTGCGGCTGGAGATGACCGAGGGCGCGCTGCTCGACAACCCCGACCAGGTGCTCGCCACGCTCGACGTCCTGCGCGACGCCGGGGTGCTGGTGGCGCTGGACGATTTCGGCACCGGCTATTCCTCGCTCAGCTACCTGCACCGCTTTCCGCTGCACACGCTGAAGATCGACCGCTCGTTCATCAGCGCCCTGGAACTGGGCAGCGATGGCGGCGGCAGCAGCGGCAGCGCCGCGGTGGTGCGCGCGGTGCTGGCGCTGGCGCGCACTCTGCACATGGAGGTGGTGGCCGAGGGCATCGAGACCAGCGAGCAGTGCGACTACCTGCGCGAGATCGGCTGCAAGCGCGGGCAGGGGTTCCTGTTCTCGCGGGCGCGGCCGGCGTCGGAGTGGGGCGCGGCCCAGCCGCGGTTGCACTGAGGTGGCGGCGAGGGCGGGGCCGATCCGATAGTGCACGTTGGCCGACGAGTCGGTGCGATGCCGCATCTGTGTTCAACCCGAAGCGCTATCGCAAGAAGCTTAGAGCTGGCGGAAGTTTTCCTTACGACATTGCCTTGTCAGGTATCCGGCCACGTATGACATCGGTTGGGCACCATATGGCTGCATCATGATTGCCTAGAGGCGTGGTCCTGCCAAGCAGATGCTCAGTGCCTGCCCACGCGCACACGAGTGCATCAAGTGCATCTTCATACCGCTTCAGCGAGGAGAAATGGCTGGTAGCTGTTGGAAGATCAAAGCCTAGCGATCCGAGCGATATTTCTAACGCATCGTGGATGGCTGAGAGTTCGGTCAGCAATTTCCGGATACGAGTAGGTGCATCTTCGGCTGGCCAGTACTTCCTCGTTTTCGATACTTTGTAGCGAACGCGTTTCTCACTCGGTAGAAGAGACAAGAGTGCTGGGTGCGGGTACACCTCGATGAACGACCGCTGGGGCGAAAGCATCGAGGAGGTTGCGAGGGAAAGGCCGGCGTCAGCTAGCTGCTGGGTCAGTTCCCGCCCTAGCTGGCCAGGTCGAGTCGCAGTCGGACTATGGGTTGCGCACAAGCGCGCACCGAACTCCTTCGAGACTTCATTATCAGCAGGTCGTCGAGTTTCGAAAGCCGATCGCGCGAGAGGCATGTCGACGGCAACAAGATCGACGGGTGCACCTGCCAGGCTTTCTGCGGCTTCTAACAGACCTTGCACGTCCGGCACCGACCCCCGTCGCGTTTTTTCTCCCCACTTGACCGCCGTTCCCTCTGCGATGGCGATAAATTCCTCGTAGCTTGGGGCGACTGCTCCACATGACCAGCCCGCGTCGTGCTCGACAACTAATGCCACGCCGCTCGGTTGAGTGGTGCTCCATGCCGCATCAATGCCAAGTACAGAACGCATTTTCGCTCCTCGGCGTTTTTTCTAGTCAGCGCACGGTAGGGGCTAAGGCAGATTCATACAAACCGTTGTCGGACGATGCCCGAAGCATCGGGCCCATCTCGGCTCAGGTGCCAAGGCCTTTCAGGCTCGATCCAATCAGTACCGCCGCTCCAGAATCTAACTCCTTCTCTCAGGCAACTGACTCAGTCCATGAGACGCAAGTCAGGAAGATGACTTCAGTGCTTCATTGGGGAACTGAGCATGTGCGGATTTTGTACCAAAACTGCAGTGATCGCCGACCTTCTGGAAGCCCTGAAAGGTGGCGTCTTGGGAGCTCACGATCCTTTCCTATATGCGATCCATCTGCAGGAAGGGTCCGACTGGCGAAGAGATCTCGCATCACTGGGCAGCCGCTGCGACATCCGAGGGTCACTGGTTGCATTGTGCCGACAGTGGTCGATGCGCTTGGCGGGAATGAACCCAATGCCACTTGGGGAGGTTCTCGCCACTGACGCCTTCGCAGATCTTGAAGGATGGCTCGCCACATTGGATTACCCGCCAGAGTGGCAGTGGGTACTACGCATAGATGGACCTGTACCGCATCCCCTGCCGATCGATCTGGCGAAAGCGACGTTGGACGCCTACATCAACGAAAGCATGCAGCCATCGCTTGCCAACGGTTTTGTTTGGGATCACAAGATGCTGATGGAGCGTTTCTTGAGTGTGTCGATCGCCTTTGATGTTGTGACTCTGTGCGCGGCGGATGATGCGCGCCTGAAGTCATTGGCTACCATTTCCCCGAGTCAGACGCCTTTCTTTGACGGGCTCGATCTTTGGCTCCAGCGCAGAGCCTTGCATGCCTGCGTGGCTCGCTCGGGTGTAAATTCTATCCAGGAGCACTTGAACGAGCTTCGAGTTGAAGCAATTCTTTCCGTAGTCATGGGCGATCTGTTGACCCGAGTTGATCTGTTGGAACTCAGAGCTTCGTGTAAGGGTCGACCCCATGATTCATCGTACTTGGGGGTTGGTGAGCTCTTGGAGGCACTTGAAATCAAGGCCATCGGCTGACGGGAGGGCCTAGCCAGTCGCCCCATGACAGCATGTAAGTTGGCGCTGTTCGTGTGTGGCATGGATCATGTGAATCCGCCGCCGATAGCGGGCGCGGTTGATGCTCGCGGTATCGAATTGAAGGAAAGGCTTAGTGGAAGTCGCGTGAGCTCGTCGCCAGCCCCGACAGCAGCGGCGTCAGGTCATCCAGCCGGCTCGCGATCAGGTGCCGGCTGCCTTGCTCGGCCTGCAGGCGGCCTTCGACGGCGAGCAGGCGCGATTCCAGCAGCGGGCGGCGCTGGCGTTCGGCCAGTTCGTTCCAGACCACCACGTTGACCAGGCCGTGCTCGTCTTCGAGCGTCATGAAGGTGACGCCGCTGGCGGTGCCGGGGCGCTGGCGCAGGATCACCAGCCCGGCGAAGCGGGTGTGGCGGCCGTTGGGCAGTTGCGCCAGTTCGGCCGAGCTGCGGCAGCGGCGTTGTTGCAGCTGGCGGCGCACCAGCGCGAGCGGGTGCTGGCCGAGGGTGAGGCCGGTGCTGGCGTAGTCGGCGTGGGTGTTCTCGAACGCGCTGGGCGGCGGGATCGCGATGCGCGGTTCCGCGGCCGCGCGTACGTCGACCACGCCGGCCGTGGCGAACAGTGGCAGCTGCCGTTCGGTGCCGGCGGTGCTCCAGCGTGCGCGGTGGCGGTGGCCGGCCAGGCCGCGCAGCGCCGCGGCTTCGGCGAGGAGGTCGAGTGCGCCGCGATCGAGGTCGGCGCGGAACGCGAGGTCGTCGAGGTCGGCGAACGGCGCGCACGCACGCGCCGCAACGATCCGCTGCGCCGCGTCCTCGCGCAGTCCATTCACCAGCCGCATCCCTAACCGCAAGGCCGGTTGCCGCTGCGGATCGTCGGGCCACGCTTCCAGCGTGCAATCCCACTCGCTGTAGCGCACGTCGACCGGGCGCACGTCGATGTGGTGGCGACGCGCGTCGGCGACCAGTTGCGGCGGCTGGTAGAAGCCCATCGGCAATGAATTCAGCAGCGCGCAGGTGAACGCGGCCGGTTCGTGGCACTTGATCCAGCAGCTGGCGTAGGTGAGCAGGGCGAAGCTGGCCGCGTGCGATTCGGGGAAGCCGTAATCGCCGAAACCCTTGATCTGCTCGAAGATGCGTTCGGCGAACTCGCGCGGGTAGCCGTTCTTGGCCATGCCCTTGAACAGTTTCTCGCGGTGGCCTTCGAGTCCGCCGCGGCGTTTCCACGCGGCCATGTCGCGGCGCAGCTGGTCGGCTTCGCCGGGCGTGTAGTCGCCGGCGACCATCGCCAGGCGCATCACCTGTTCCTGGAACAGCGGCACGCCGAGGGTGCGGTCCAGCACCGGGCGCAACGCCTCGGACGGGTACTCGACCTTCTCCAGTCCCTGCCGCCGACGCAGGTAGGGATGCACCATGCCGCCCTGGATCGGCCCGGGGCGCACGATCGCAACCTCGATCACCAGGTCGTAGAAGGTCTCCGGCCGCAGCCGCGGCAGCATCGCCATCTGCGCGCGCGACTCGATCTGGAACACGCCGACCACGTCGCCGCGCTGGATCATCTGGTAGGTCTGCTTGTCCTCGGCTGGAATCGTGGCCAGCGCGTAGTCTTGGCCGCGATGGCGGCGCAGCAGGTCGAGCGCCTTGCGGATGCAGGTCAGCATACCCAGCGCGAGCACGTCGACCTTGAGCAGGCCCAGTTCCTCCAGGTCGTCCTTGTCCCACTGGATGATGGTGCGGTCGGGCATCGCCGCGTTCTCGACCGGCACCAGCGTGTGCAGCGGCGCCTCCGAGATCACGAAGCCGCCGACGTGCTGCGACAGGTGGCGCGGCTTGCCGAGCAGCTCGCCGACCAGCACCCGCAGCCGGCGCACCACCGGGTTGTCGGGATCGAAGCCGTGCTCGCGCAGGCGCTCTTCGGCGGGCACGTCGCTGCTCCACACGCTAACGCTGCGGCTGAGCTGGGCCAGCTGGTCCTCGGGCAGGCCGAGCGCGCGCGCGACGTCGCGCACCGCGCTGCGGGTGCGGTAGCGGATCACCGTGGCGGCCAGCGCGGCGCGCTCGCGGCCGTAGCGGCGGTAGATGTACTGGATGACTTCCTCGCGCCGCTCGTGTTCGAAGTCGACGTCGATGTCGGGCGGCTCGTCGCGTTCCTTCGACAGGAAGCGCTCGAACAGCAGGCCCATGCGCGCCGGGTCGATCGCGGTGACACCCAGCGTGAAGCACACCACCGAATTGGCCGCCGAGCCGCGGCCCTGGCAGAGGATCCCCTGCGAGCGCGCGTAACGGACCACGTCGTGCACGGTCAGGAAGAACGCCTCGTAACCCTTGTAGGCGATCAGCGCGAGTTCCTTCTCGATCAGCTCGCGCGCGTTCGCGTCTTCACCATCGGGCCAGCGTTCGCGCACGCCGTCTTCCACCAGTTGCCGCAGCCACGTGGTCGGCGTATGGCCGGCGGGCACCAGTTCGTGCGGGTAGTGGTAGTCGAGCTTGCGCAGCGAGAACGTGCAGCGCCGCGCGATGCGCAGGGTTTCGTCGAGCAGCTGGCGCGGGTAGATCGCGGCCAGGGCGGGGCGGGTGCGCAGGTGGCGCTCGCCGTTGGGGAACAGCAAGGCGCCGGCGTCGGCGACCGTGGTGCGGTGGCGGATCGCGGTGATGGTGTCGTGCAGCGCGCGGCGGCCGCGCGCGTGCATGTGCACGTCGCCGCTGGCGACCGCCGGCAGGGCGAGCGCGTCGGCGAGCGCGAGCAATTCCCGCAGCCGGCGCGCATCGTCGGCGCCACGGTGCAGTTCGACCGCCAGCCACAGGCGGCCGTCGAAGCGCTGCTTCAGCCACGCGCCGTCGGCGTAGGACAGCCGCGCATCGGGCAGCCACAGCACCAGCAGCCCGGGCAGGCCGTCGGCGATATCGTCGCGGGTGAGCTGGTATTCGCCCTTGCCCGAGCGGCGACGGCCGCGGGTCAGCAACTGGCACAGGGTGGAATAGCCTTGCTGCGATTCGACCAGCAGCACGAGTTTCAGCGCGTCGCCGGCGCCGTCAGCGGACATGCGGGCGTCGAGTGGGTTGCCGTGGAGCGTGACCTCGCTGCCGACGATCAAGGGCACGCCGGTTTTTTCCGAGGCCTCTAGTGCGCGCACGATCCCAGCCAACGAGGCTTCGTCGGTGATCGCCAGCGCGCGGTAGCCGTTGCGCTGGGCGCGTTCGAACAATTCAGTCGCGCTCGACGCGCCGCGGCCGAAGCTGAAGTCGGAGAGGCAGTGCAGCTCGGCATAGCCTCCCTCGCTGCAGGAAAGGGATTGGGGTTCATGCGACTGCGATGGCGACGCGTCCACGCCGACCAGCCGCAATGCCGCCGCAGCGGTGCGAACCGGCTTCACGCAAACCACCCATGCAGCATCAGCGACTGCGCCACGTGGGCGCCGTGCTCGCCGGCCGGGCAGAACGCCCACGCGCGCTGGCCCTGGCGGGTTTCGACCAGGTAGTAGTCGCGGCGCACATCGAAGCCGTCCCACCAGCCGCTTTCGACGCGCTCGGGGCCGGCGAGCAGGCGCGCCGCGCCATCGCGCAGCGGCAGCGGCCGCGGCAGCAGCCAGGTCGGGCGCGGCGCGGCTTCGACCGCATCGTTGGCGTGCGCGGGCTTGGCCGGCAGCGCCATCGGCACGCGCCGCCAGGCCTTTTCCGGACGGTGGTCGTCGGCCGTGGCCAGCGCATACACCGCGTCGTCGCCCAGGCGCGCACGCAGGCGTTCGCGCAGGCTGTCCCACGGCACCGATTGCGCGGGGCGCGGGTCGAACAGCTCGCGTTCGGCCGGCACGAACGGCGGCAGCTGCTCGGCCACCAGCCGCATCGCGCGGGTCGCGGCCGGCGTGCGCGCCTGTTCCAGCCGGCTGCGCGCCAGCTCGAACAGCAACGCCGGGTTGCGTTCGGCGGCGAGCAGGCCGACCACGACTTCGGTATCGGCATGGCGCTCGTGTTCGAGATGGATCACGAAACGCTGCACGCCGCCGTCGCGGCCGGCCAGGTACGCGCCCAGGTCGCCGAGCAGGCGGCGCAGCGGGAACAGCAGCGCCTGCGAACTTTCGACCTCGTAACCCAGCTCGATGCGCAGGTCGAAGCGGTCGGGCGGCAGGTAGTGCGCGAACGGATCCGGGGCCGTGCCGCGCAGGCGGTCGAGGTGCTCGAGCAGGCCGGTGCCGAAGCGCTGCGCCAGCGACGCGCGCGGCGCGGCGAACAACTGCCCGAGCCGGCGCAGGCCCATCGCGTGCAGCGCGTGCGCGGTCTTGCGTTCCAGCCGCGCCTGCGCGACCGGGATCCGCGCCAGCGCGTTGCCCAGCGCCGCCGGATTGGTCAGCGCCAGGCCGTCGTGCGGGCCCGCGAGTACCCAGGCCGCGCGCGCGTTCGGCGCGACCGCGATGCGGTGGGCGAAACCCAATTCCCGCAGGTCCTCGCGCAGCGCGCGTTCGAAGCGCGGCCACGGCCCGAACAGGGTGAGGCTGGCGCCGATCTCCAGCACCACGGCATCGCGGAAAGTGATCGCCACCTGCGAGCTGTAGCGGTACGCCCACGCGGCGAGGAACTGGTGCCAGCGCGCGACCTCGGCCTCGTCGTATTCGGCGGTGGCGAACTGCGCGAGCAGGGCGTGCGCCGCCGCCAGCGGCTGGCCCGCATGCAGGCCGGCGCGCGCAGCAGCGGGATTGACCGCAGCCAGCACGCGCTTGTTCGCCGGCCCGGTGACCAGCGCCAGCGGCTGCTCAGGCTGGGGATGGCGGCGCAGGACGCCGTCGAGCGCGAGTTGCGGTAGCGCGATGCAGGCCCAGAGCATGGTGGTTCTCCGCTGCCTGCATCACTGCAGGGCGGTGGCCGGCGGCGCGGTGGCACGCGCAAACGACGCAGGCACAACCGAAGCCGCAGGCACGTGTTCAAACGGGGCAGGTTCGAACGGGACAGGTTCAAACGGGATCGGCCGCACCGGCGCCAGCCCGCCGCGGCACTTGAGCACGCGCAGTTGCGATGGCGCCGCATCGACCGCGATCCGCAACGCCGCCGGCGAGGGGTTGCGGGCCTCGCGCAGGTCGCGGAAGGCGAAGCCGAGCGTCTGCCCGGTTTCGGCCGCGACCTGCAGTCGGCGCAAGGCGCGGTCGTCGGCCTGGCGCGGCCAGTTGAGCACCGCCGCCACGCAACCGCCGCGCAGGCATTGCTCGGTCGCCCACAGCGCGTCGCGCGGCGCGGCATCGACCAGGTGCACGCGGCTGAAATCGACCCCGGCCTGCTGCCAGCCCGCGGGGTAGGGCAGGTAGGGCGGGGCGACCAACACGATTTCCTGCCGCGCCCGGGTCAGCCGCGCGAGCGTCGGCAGTAGCAGGCGCAACTCGCCGATGCCGTCGGCCGCCAGCAGCAGTTCGGTCAGCGCCGCCTCCGGCCAGCCGCCGCTGGGCAGCGCCGCGTCGAGCGCGGCATGGCCGCTGGGCTGTGCCGAGGCCGGTCGGGCCACCGGCTGGCCGCGCCAGACCCGGCCATCGGCGCACAACGCATCGAGCGCGACAACCTGGCCCACCGCTCAGCCCTCGCGGACCAGGCCGCAGTACAGGCCCTCGATCGCGAAGTCCTGGCCGGGCTGGATCTCGATCGGCGCGTAGTCGGGGTTGCGCGGCAGCAGCGCGATGCGTTCGCCGTCGAGCCGGAGCCGCTTGATCGTGATCTCGTCATCGATGCGCGCGACCACCACCTGGCCGTCGCGCGCCTGCGAGGCGCGCTGCACTGCGACCAGGTCGCCGTCGAGGATGCCGTCGTCGCGCATCGAATCGCCGCGCACGCGCAGCAGGTAGTCCGGGGTCAGCGAGAACAGCGAGCGGTCGAGTTGCAGGTGGCGTTCGATGCCGTCCGGGTCAGCGCCGATCGGCGGACCGGCGGCGACCCGGCCGAGCACCGGCAGCGCCAGCGACGCCTCGCGGCCGCGCGCATCGCGGCGCGACGTCGACCCGGCCAGGCGGATCCCGCGCGCCTTGCCCGGCAGCAGCGTGAGGTAACCCTTGGCCTCGAGCGCCTGCAGGTGCTTCTGCGCCGCGCGGGTCTGGCGGAAGCCGAACGCGCGCGCGATCTCGGCCCAGGTGGGCGGCAGGCCGTCGGTCTCGATCCGGCTGCGGACGAAGTCGAGGATGGCCAGTTGGCGGTCAGTGAGGTCGGCGGGCATGGTGCTTATATTAGTACCTGTCGGGTCGCACGGCACCCCGGGCAGGGCCATTGGGCCTGCCGCCGGTCGCAAAGGCTGCGACGGGAAGGCCGTCAAACGGGCGTCGGAGCCGCTGCCGCCGAGGTGCGGCCGGGCCGGGAAGGTTCGTTCCGGGCTCAGAGCAGACGGAGCAGGAGCGAATCTCCCCCAACCCCTCTTTTCCAAAGAGGGGAGCAATCCCGGGGCCGGCATCCCCCGTTGAAAACCGGGGCACGGGCGTTCCCCCCTTTGAAAAAGGGGGGAGCAGGGGGGATTTGCTTTTGCTCTATGAGGCGGGAGCTTCTACTTCTCGACGAACGCACGCTCGTACACGTACTGCCCTGGCACGCCGATGCGCGGGGCGGCGCTGAAACCGCGGCCGTCGAGCAGGGCGCGGAAGTCGGCGAGCATCTGCGGGCTGCCGCAGATCATCGCGCGGTCGTGCGCGGCGTCGAGCGGCTCGAGGCCCAGCTGCGCCATCATCTGCCCGGTCGCCATCAGGTCGGTCATGCGGCCGCGGTGGTCGTGGCCGCGGTGCGCGAACGGCTCGCGGGTCACGGTCGGGTAGTAGTGCAGTTGCGCGGCGACGGTTTCGCCCAGGAACTCGTGGCGCGGCAGTTCGTGCTCGAGGTAGTCGCGATACGCCAGGTCGGCCGCATGGCGCACCCCGTGGCAGACGACCACGCGCTCGAAGCGCTCGTAGGTCGCCGGGTCCTTGATGATCGACAGCCACGGTGCGAAGCCGGTGCCGGTACCGAGCAGATAGAGATTGCGTCCCGGGTGCAGGTCGTGGATCAGCAGCGTGCCGGTCGGCTTGCGGCCGATCAGCACGCGGTCGCCGGGGCGGATGTCGCGCAGGCGCGAGGTCAGCGGGCCATCGGGCACCTTGATGCTGAAGAACTCGAGCTGCTCCTCCCAGTTCGCGCTGGCGATCGAGTACGCGCGCAGCAGCGGCTGGCGCGTGCCGTCGGCCTGCTCGACCTCCAGCCCGATCATCACGAACTGGCCGTTCTCGAAGCGGAAGCCGTCATCGCGGGTGGTGGTGAAGCTGAAGTAGTCGTCCGTCCAGTGACGGACGTCCAGCACGGTTTCGGTGCCGAAGGCAGAGGACATGCGCTCAGGGGTGCGGCGTGGGGGCGCGTATTTTAGCCGACGGCCCGGCCGGGTCGTGGATGCGCGGTTTGCGCTCGGCATGTCCGCGGTGGGCAATCCAGCGAAAGGCGGAAGTGTTGTCGCTCTCTTCGTTCGTCTTTCCCCGAAGGCGGTTTTTTTTGCTCGTCATTCCCGCCTTCGCAGGAATGACGAGCGGTGGTTCTCGGAAATGCGGGCGAGAACACCGCTTCCGTCGACACCGCCCATCGCTCGCTCACCGCAACAGCGGATACGGATTGATCGGCGTGCCCTTCCACCACTGCTTCTCCGGTCCCAGCAGGAACACGGCGAAGTGCAGGTGCGGGGAGGCCGGGTCGGCGTTGCCGGTGCTGCCGACGTAGCCGATCAGCTGGCCGCGCTTGAGCACCTGGCCTTCGGCGATGCCGGGTGCGTAGCGGTCCAGGTGGGCGTAGTAGTAGGCGTAGGTCGAGGTCGGGTCGAACTGGTACGCGGTCAGCCCGCCGGGGACGCTGGTGAACAGCTTGACCAGGGGGCCGTCCGCGGTGGCGAGCACCGGCGTGCCGGTCGGCGCCATGATGTCGAGCGCCTCATGGATGCGGGTGCCGCCGCGCAGGTCGTTGAAGGTGTCGGACAGCTGCGCCGCCTTGATGCCTTGGACCGGCAGCAGCAGGCCGGTGGGCGTTGAGGTCGGTTGCGTCGTGGCCGGCAACGCCGACGGTGCCGAAGGTGTTGGCGGTAGCGCCTGCGCGTGCGGCATGGCCGCAGGTGGCACGACCGTGGCGACCGTGGGCGTCGGCCGCGTGTCCGCGCTCGTGACCCCCGGCGGTGTGGAGACCGGCACCGCGCCGCGCCGCGACATCCAGAAATACACCGCGTTCGCGCCGACCAGCAGCCCGATCAGCACCAGCAGCACGGACTTCATGCGCGGCCACCCGTGCTCGGTTTGACGGTCGAATTGGCTATCGAGTGGGTCATCGCCGGTCTCATTCCTGCAGCACCGTGGTGGGATTGGATGCGCGCGATGTTGCAAAAGCACTCCGCGCCGCGGCGTGAAGGCGCGCGCCGTCCGTTCATCGACGATTTGTCAGAAACCCGCGGCGTTACAACCAGCGGCGCCAGCGCGCCAGCACTACCGCCACCACCACGACCGCCGCCATGCCGCCCAGCGTCCACCAGAATCCGGCCTCGCCGGCATCGAAGAACGCCGCGTCGAAGTTCATGCCCAGCACCCCGGCCAACACCGCCAGGATGCCGATCAGCACGGTCGCGAAGGTGAGCACGCGCATCGCAGCGTTGGTGCGCAGCGCGGTCTGGCTGCTGAACAGCTCGAAGCTGCCGACCATCAGCTCGCGGGTGTTCTCGACCCGGTCCATCGCGCGTTCGTAGTGGGTGTCGAGGCGGCGGAAATGCGCATCGACCTCGCCCGAACTGCGCGGGCGGAAATCGGGCCGCGCCAGGCCGGCGAACAACACCCGGTGCGGCGCCAACATCCGCCGCAGGCGCGAGGCGCCCCGGCGCAGCTCGCGCAGGTCCTCCAGGCACTCGCGCGGCTTGTGCGACAGGATCTCGACTTCCAGCCGCTCGACCGCGGCCTCGAAATCCGACACCGCCTCGAAGTAGGTCGACAGCTGCCAGTCGAGCAGCGAGGCGGTGAAGCTCTCCGCACCCAGCGCGCCCAACTCGCTGTCGCCACGCTCGCGTTCGCGCAGTTGCTCGATGAACGCGATTGGCCGGTGGTGCACGCTGAGCACGAAGTTGGGGCCGGCGGCGATGCCCAGCACCGTGCCGGTGAACCTGAGCGCGCCCTGGTGCTCCACCGCGACCGCCTGCAGCACGAAGCACTCGCCGTGGTTCTCCAGTCGCGGCGTGCTGTCCAGCCGCTGCAGCGCGGCGATCGCCGCGGCCGGCAGCCCAAGCTTGCGAGCGATTTCGTCCAGCAGGGCGGCGTCGTTGCAGGCCACGTCGATCCACAGCAACTGCTGGTCCTGCAGCCCGCTGGCATCGAGCGAATCCAACCCCAGGTCGCGATCGGCGCCATCGGCGTCGTACAGGATCACGTGGATGCAGTCTTCGGGTGCCGAGGCGCTGGCCTCGCCTCGGTCGTCGGTGCCTTCTTGGGTTCGGTTCATTGCAGGCAGCTCGTTCCGGTTGTGCGGCGGGTTCGGGGCGCGGTGGTCGCGGCTGGGTCACTGCCGCGTTCGCCTTTACCGCGGCGCGATTTCCTCGCGCGGCTTGGCCCGGCGGTCGCGCAGCATCGCGCTCACGACGATGGTCAGCCCCAGCCCGGTCGCGATCAGGAACATCACGATCGCCAGGGCCGGGTAGCCGAACAGGCGCGCGCCGGCCTCGACCCGCATCAGCAACGCCGACGCCATGATCAGCGCGGCGACGATCACCCCGGTGCTGATGCGGTTGGCGATCTTCTGCAGGTTCTCCATCAGCCGCGATTCCTCGATGCCGGTGATGCGCACCTGCAGCTTGTTGTCGGCCAGCAACGACAGCAGGTCGGCGAGCTTGCGCGGTGCCTCGCGTGCCAGCCCCTGCAGCTCGATGATCTCGCCGGCCAGGCCGGCCGGCGACAACGCCTTCTTCAGGCGCGCGCGCATTACGTGCTCGAGGTGATCCTCGACCACGCGCTTGACGTCCAGTTCCGGGTCCAGCGCCTTGCACACGCTCTCCAGGTTGAGCAGGGTCTTGCCCAGCAGGCTCAGTTCCGGCGGCGTGCGCAGGCCGCAAGCGGTGCCCAGCCGGGTGAGGTCGAGCACCAGCCGGCCTTCCGACAGCGACTGCGAGCCGGCGTGCGCGGCGTAGCGCGACACCAGCTGGCCGACCTCGCGCACGTAGCGTTCCTCGTCGTAGTCCTCCAGCCGCGTGCTGATCGCGATCGCCTCGTTGGCGACCTCCTCGCCGCGGCCATCGACCGCGGCGAACAGCAGCTTGAGCAGGCGGTCGCGGCGCTTGGGCGGCACGTGCGCGATCATCCCCAGGTCGAACACCGCCAGCCGGCCGTCGTGGGTGACCAGCAGGTTGCCCGGGTGCGGATCGGCGTGGATCTCGCCGTGCACGAACGTCTGGTCCAGGTAGCCGCGCATCAGCGCCGTGGCCAGGTGGCCCAGCGGTTGCTCGGTGCGGCGCAGCCCGCCCAGGTCGGTGACCTTGGTGCCGGCGACCAGGTCCATGGTCAGCACCCGGGTGCGCGTGAGGTCCCACACCGGCGCCGGCACCAGCAGCTCGGGGTACTCGTCGAAATGGTTGGCAAAGCGCTCGAGGTTTTCCGCCTCGACCCGGTAGTCGAGTTCGGCCAGCAGCGTCTTGCGGAATTCGTGTACCCAGTCGCCGAAGCGCATGCGCCGGCCAATGTCGGTGGCGCCGTCGACCTTGCCCGCGATCGAGGCCAGCGCGTCGAGGTCGGCGCGGATGTTCTCGACCGCCTCGGGCCGCTGCACCTTGACCGCCACCGCGCGGCCACCGCGCAGGGTCGCGCGGTAGACCTGCGCCAGCGAGGCGCAGCCCAGCGGGGTTTCGTCAAAGCTCTCGAACGCCTTGCCCAGGCGCACGCCGAGTTCGTCCTCGATCACCGCGCGCATCTGTGCGAACTCGACCGGCGCCACGTCGTCCTGCATCCGTTCCAGTGCAATCAGGTATTCGGGCGGCACCATGTCGGCGCGTGTCGACAACGCCTGGCCGATCTTGATGAAGGTCGGGCCGAGCGCCTCCAGGTCGGCGACGAACTCTTCGGGCTTGCCGTCGCTGGCGGGCGCGTCGATGGTCGCCACGGTCGCGGCGTCCAGGTCCAGTCCGCTGAACACCCCGGCATTGCGGTACTTGAACAGGAAACTGAGGATGCGGCCGGTGCGGGCCAGGCGCGTATCGGGGACGGTCATGTCGTTCTCCAGGGTGGCCACCAGCGTAGCGAGCGCGGCGTCAACGCCACTTCACCGGCGCGCAGGCACCATCCGCGCATGGACAGTCGGCCGCCGCGCCTGTGGACGATCGGGCATTCCACCCGCGAGTGGCCGGTGTTCGTCGCGATGCTGCACGAGGCGCGGGTCGAGGTGCTGGTCGACGTGCGCCGGTTCGCCGGCTCGCGCCGCAACCCGCAGTTTTCCAGCGAGACGATGGCGCGCGCGCTGCCCGGCGCCGGCATCGCCTACCTGCCGGTGCCGGAACTCGGCGGCCGGCGCACGCCCCGCCCGGACTCGCCCAACACCGCGTGGCGCAACGCCGGCTTCCGCGGCTACGCCGACTACATGCAGACCGGCGCGTGGCAAGCCGCGCGCGACCGGGTCGCCGAGCTGGCGCGGCGGCAACGGGTCGCGCTGATGTGCGCCGAGGCGATGTGGTGGCAATGCCACCGCAGCCTGATTGCCGACGACTTCAAGGCGCGCGGCTGGGAGGTGCTGCACCTGCTGGCGCCGGGACACTCGCAGGAACACCCGTACACCGCGGCGGCGCGGATCGTCGACGGGCGGCTGGACTATGCCGCGCCGGAGCCGCCGCAGGCGTCGTTGTTCTGAGGGGGCTTTCGGTCAAGCCACAGCAAATCCCCCTCAATCCCCCTTTTTCAAAGGGGGAAGCCCAAGGGCGTGGGGATTGCCTGCTTTGCTGTTCTCCCTCCTTTGAAAAAGGAGGGTTGGGGAGGATTTGCTCTGGCTTGGATCTTCGTCGCGAGGTTCGGGGAAGCAGAATCCTCAGCCCATAGTGAGTAACTCAGCGATACCCCGCCGCCTGCAACTCGAACAACTCCGCGTAGCGCCCGCCCTGCGTGACCAGTTCGGCATGGGTGCCGCTGGCCTCCAGCCGGCCTTCGGCCAGCACCAGGATGCGATCGGCCATGCGCACTCGACGCCGACGACCTGGCGCTGTATCCGGTGTACGTCGCGCTGGCGGACGGCACGCTGTCCGAGGCCGAGTTCGGGGCGTGGCTGCGCCGGCACCTGCGGCTGGCGCAGGGCGGAGTGCACGAGCCGCGGGCCGGATACGGCGGCTGAGGACGACGGCCGCCCCGCAATGGCGGCCGCCGTCCGCTACCCATCGACAGCCTCGACCGAATCAGGCACCCACCCCGTGCGGGTCGACCACGCCCGTTGCCATGCCGATCACCACCAGCGCGATCAACGCGACCGACAGCGCGATGCGTCGGGTCAACGCGTTGACGGTGCGCTTGCTCGTGCCCTGGTCGACCAGCATGTAGTACAGCCCGGCGCCGAGGTTGTAGAGGATCAGGCCGAGGAAGGCGAGGATGAAAAGCGTCTTCATGCAGTGCTCCGGAGTGGACGGCCGCTAGTCGCGCGTCGCCCGGGTGGGTGGAGGAGATGCGTAGGCGTGGGTCAGCGCGATGCGTTCGGGCGCGGCGCCTTGAACAGCCGGAAGCGCGCGATCAGCGCGATCGTCATCACCAGCAGGAACAGGCCGTAGGAGATCGACGAGGCCAGCACCTGCTTCCAGATCGCGCCGGCGTGGGGGTCGGCATTGAGCATGCTCCAGTGCATGCCCCACGCCGCCAGTGCGCTGGCGATCGCGAGGGCCACGGCGTCGTAAGCCCGGCGCGCCGTCGTCCGCGGCTGCCGGGGGTAGATCCAGTACAGCGCCGCGAGGATTCCGAACCATGGCAGGAACAGGATCAGGGCGAGGTTGAATTCAACTTGGGGGTTCATGGGCGTCGGCTGGTGGCTGGGGATCGCGGGCCTTGCCGTCGGGTCGGCCCGGCGCTCGACGGCATGCCGCCAGCGTTGCCCGACATCCTAGGCCGGGCAGCACAGATGCGGAATAATCAGATATGCGCGAAAAAACCGGATCAGATGCTTCGTTCAGCGGGATTGCCCAGGCGCGTTCCGGCACCTCAGGCGCGGCCCGCCGACGGACCACGCCGCCGTGAAGCGCTACGAAGTGCTCGCCGACGAGATCGCGCAGTCGATCCGCGAAGGGTTGCTGCGCACGGGCGATCGCCTGCCATCGGTGCGCCAGGCCAGCACGCACCGGCGGGTGAGCCCGTCGACCGTGTTCCAGGCCTATTACCTGCTCGAAGCGCGCGGGCTGGTGCGTTCGCGCGAGCGCTCCGGCTACTACGTGGCCGCGCAGGCGGCCCCATTGCCGCCGGAACCGGAAACGGCATCGCAGCCCAGTGGCGAGTCGACCCGGGTCGACGTCAGCGAGTTGGTCTTCGAAGTGCTCCAGTCGGCGATGGCGCGCGACATGGTGCCGCTGGGGTCGGCGTTCCCGAGCCCGCTGCTGTTCCCGTTGCCACGGCTGGCGCGGGCGATGGCGTCGAGCGTGCAGAAGCTCGATCCGTGGGCCAGCGTCGACGACCTTACGCCCGGCAACGCGCGCCTGCGCCGGCAGATCGCGTTGCGTTACCTGCTCGATGGCGTGCACGTGCCGGCCGACGAGATCGTGGTGACCAACGGCGCGATGGAAGCGCTGAACCTGTGCCTGCTCGCGGTCACCCGCCCCGGCGATGCGGTGCTGGTCGAGTCGCCGTGTTTCTACGCCGTGTTGCAGGCGCTGGAGCGCAACCACCTCAAGGCCATCGAGGTACCGACGCACCCGCGCGAGGGCATCGACCTGCCAGCGTTGGCCCAGGCCATCGAGCGCCACGCGCCGAAAGCCTGCTGGTTGATGACCAATTTCCAGAACCCGCTCGGCAGTTCCATGGACGACGACAAGAAGCGGGCCCTGGTCGAACTGCTCGGCCGGCACGAGATCCCGCTGATCGAGGACGACGTCTACGGCGAGCTGTATTTCGGCAACACGCGCCCGGGGTCCGCCAAGCGCTTCGACAGCAAAGGCTTGGTGCTGCACTGCGCGTCGTTTTCGAAATGCCTGGCGCCGGGCTACCGCGTGGGCTGGGCGGCGCCGGGCCGCTACGCACGCGAGGTCGCGCGGCACAAGCTGACCACCACCCTGACCACCTCGGCGCCGGCGCAGGAAGCCCTGGCGACCTACCTGGAACGCGGTGGCTACGAGCGCCACCTGCGCCGCCTGCGGCAGGCGCTGGCAACCCAGCAGGCAGGCTTCCTCGAGGCGATGGCCCGGCATTTTCCCGCTGGCTGCCGGATCACGCGCCCGGGGGGCGGCTACTTCGTCTGGGTCGAGCTGCCCGCGCAGGTCGATGCCTTGGCGCTGCACCGGCAGGCGCTGGCCCGCGGCATCAGCGTCGCCCCGGGACCGATCTTTTCCGCCCATCGCGGCTTCCGCAACTGCCTGCGGCTCAACTACGGCCATGCCCAGGACGAGCGCACGGAGCAGGCGCTCGCCACGCTGAGCCAGTTGATCGCGCAGGCGGCGGCGTAGGGCGGGCCCCGGCCCGCCACTCCCGAACCCCTTCTGTTCGTGTCAGGCATTGCGCGCCCACCGCCCCACGGAAACCACGCCGGCGGTTGCAACGCGGCAAGCCGGGGCCCGCCTTGCGCCCAACGGAAGTCCCCTTGGGGGACGCCCGACGGAAGTCCCCTTGGGGGACAATGGCCGCCCGTTCGCTACCCATCGGCAGCCGTGACCGCCAGCCCGCCCGCATCCGCCAGCCCCGCCCGGGATTCGATCAAGCCCACATCGATCAAGTCCGCTTCGATCAAGCAGGAAGATTTCATCCAGTCCGTCGCCGACGCGCTGCAGTACATCTCGTACTACCACCCGGTCGACTACATCAAGAGCCTCGCCGCCGCCTACGAGCGCGAGGAATCGCCGGCGGCGCGTGACGCCATCGCCCAGATCCTGATCAACTCGCGCATGTGTGCCGAGGGTCACCGGCCGATCTGCCAGGACACCGGCATCGTCACCGTGTTCCTTGAGATCGGCATGGACGTGCGCTGGGACGACGCCACCATGGGCGTGGAAGAGATGGTCCACGAAGGCGTGCGCCGCGCCTACCGCCATCCGGACAACAAGCTGCGCGCGAGCGTGCTGGCTGATCCGGCGGGCAAGCGCATCAACACCAAGGACAACACGCCCGGCGTGGTCAACATGAAGGTGGTGCCGGGCAACACCGTCGACGTGATCGTCGCGGCCAAGGGCGGCGGCTCGGAGGCCAAGTCGAAGTTCGCGATGCTAAATCCGTCCGACTCGATCGTCGACTGGGTGCTCAAGACCGTGCCGACGATGGGCGCGGGCTGGTGCCCGCCGGGCATGCTCGGCATCGGCATCGGCGGCACCGCCGAGAAGGCGATGCTGCTGGCCAAAGAAGCTTTGATGGAACCGATCGACATCACCGAGCTGCAGGCACGCGGCGCGAGCAATCGCGCCGAGGAGCTGCGGCTGGAGCTGTACGAGAAGGTCAACGCGCTCGGCATCGGCGCGCAGGGCCTGGGCGGACTGACCACGGTGCTCGACATCAAGGTCAAGGATTACCCGACGCATGCCGCCAACCTGCCGGTGGCGCTGATCCCGAATTGCGCGGCCACCCGCCACGCGCATTTCACCCTCGACGGCAGCGGCCCGGTGATGCTCGATCCGCCGTCGCTGGCCGACTGGCCGGAGTTGACCTACGACAGTGCCAAGGGGCGGCGTGTCGACCTCGACACCGTTACGCCCGAAGAGGTGGCCAGCTGGAAACCCGGCGAGGTGCTGCTGCTCAACGGCAAGCTGCTGACCGGCCGCGATGCGGCGCACAAGCGCATGGTCGAGATGTTGAACAAGGGCGAGCCGTTGCCGGTCGATTTCCGCGGCCGCTTCATCTATTACGTCGGCCCGGTCGACCCGGTGCGCGACGAGGTCGTCGGTCCGGCCGGCCCGACCACCGCCACCCGCATGGACAAGTTCACCGAGCAGGTACTCAGCGAAACCGGCTTGCTGGGCATGGTCGGCAAGGCCGAGCGTGGCCCGCTCGCGATCGAGGCGATCAAGAAGCACCGTTCCGTGTACCTGATGGCGGTCGGCGGTGCGGCCTATCTGGTGTCGAAGGCGATCAAGGCCTCGCGCGTGGTCGGTTTCGCCGACCTGGGCATGGAGGCGATCTACGAATTCACGGTGCAGGACATGCCGGTGACGGTGGCCGTCGACAGCGCAGGCGAGTCGGTGCACCAGACCGGGCCGAAGGAATGGCAGGCGCGGATTGGCAAGATCCCGGTGGTGGTGGAAACCCATTGAGTCGCCCTGAGCCCCTCTCCCATTGGGAGAGGGGTTGGGGTGAGGGTTCGGCGCGAGCGCGTTGCAACAACCTCATCCCGAACCCTCACACCCCAAGGGTGCTTGCTTCGTGGCGTCCGGCACTTCGTGCCACCTTCTCCCGGAGGGAGAAGGGATCGGCCGCGCGGCGCACCCGATCACAGCATCGCCGCCAAGCGGTCGAGCTGCTTGATCGTCGCCGCCTTCGATAAATAGTCCTTGGCCATGATCTCCAGCGCCGCGATGTTGGTGGCGCTGGTGTCGTCGAGGTCGTCCAGGCCGATGACGAGTTCGGTCTGCAGGCGGAAATAGCCGTCGCCGACCAGGTGCTGGGCGATGTAGTCGACCGAGTCGGTGTTGCCGTCGAACAGCACGTCGATGATCGGGATCGCCCATTCCAGCGCGCCCCATTCGCGCGCCGATTTCAGGTCGATCGGGCGGTTGCGCTCGCCGCTGCCGACCGAGAGCACCACCAGGTCCTGGGCGCTGTCGACGCGCGCGTCCTTGCGCAGCGCCTCGGCGATCGCGCACGCGGTCGGGTTGTTGGCGACCACGCCGCCGTCGATCAGCGCGCACTTGTGGCCTTCGACGGTCATGCCGTGCGCCGGGAAGTAGGTCGGTGCCGCGGCCGAAGCGCGGCAGACCTCCCACACCAGCAGGTCCTTGTGCTCGGGCTTGAAGCTCTTGAACACCACCGGCTTGCGCAACACGGTGTCGTAGCTGGTGACCAGGGTCGGGATCTTGAGCTGGCCCAGGGTGGTCGCGCCGAACACCTTCTTCAGCACCTTCTCCAGGCCCTTGCCGTCGTACTTCGGCGCCGACGGCCCTTGGGTCATGAAGCGTCCCAGCCGTGACCAGAGTCGGCCGGCGATCCCCGGGAAGATCTCGTGGCGCTGCGCCTTGTACAGCTCGCCCAGCGCCTCCGGGCTTAGCCCGACGCCCAGCCCGCAGGCGATCAACGCGCCGGTCGAGCTGCCCGCCACCAGGTCGAAGCTCTTCAATAAGCCGGGCTTGCCGGCCTTGAGCAGCGCGCGGTCCACGCCGGCCAGCCACAGGCAGCTGACCAGGCCGCGGATGCCGCCGCCATCGAGGGAAAGAACCCGTCGTGCCTTCATGCCGCGTCTCCTTGCGTCGAGGACTGCAGGCTAGCTTGCTCCGATCTCAGGCGCTGCGTCGCGGCCGGCGGTCACATTCGCTTGGGCGCTCAGTACCACTCCAGCAGCGAGATCCCGAGCCCGACGTAGGTGGCGCGGTGGTCGTAGTCGATCAGGCTCTCGCCGTAGCCGTCGAACACCTGCACGTGGCCACGCAGGGTGTTGTGGATCGGGAACCCCCAGTCGAACTGCACCGCGCCGCGCGAGCGCTCGCCGCCGCGCAGCGAGTGCCGCGCCAGCAGCGCGAACTCGTGGCCGCCGCGGCGGTGTACCAGCGTCATGTCGCCGCGCCCGACGTAGTCCTCGATGTCGGGGTTCTCGTCCTCGTTGCCGTCGGAGATCCGGTACCACGGCCGCAGCATCAGCGACCAGTCCTCGCGGTCCAGGCCGATGTTGGCGATCACCCGGTTCCAGCTGCGCGACGCCGGGTCGGCGCGGCCGTTGGACTGGTGGTTGATGCCGACGCCGAGCATGCGGCCGTTCCAGCCGCCGAGGCGGTAGTTGTTGCGGAACACCAGCAGCACTTCCGGCTCGTAGTTTGTCTCGCGGAACGGGCGCGACTGGTCGCCGTTGTAGACCTGCCAGCGCGAGCTCTGGGTGTAGCCCATCCAGATGTCGCCGTTGTCGCCGAACAGGTTCTCGACCGCCTTGGTCTTGAAGCTGAGCTGGAACTTGGCCTCGACGTCGCTCAGCGATTGCGCGACGGGCGGCACGGCGGGGTTGGAAGAGGCGGGCTGCTCGTTGGGGTCGCTGCTCCAGAACGCGGGCAGCAGGTACACCGGCTTGTAGGCGCGGAAGTTGAACACCCCCAGCTTGGAGTCCTTGGCCAGCTCCCAGCGGCTGTCGAGCAGCGAACCCTTGCCGGCGTTGGCAATGCGGGCGTCGAACACGTCGGGCCCGTCCTCGGACCGGAACAGATCGCCGACCTTGCGCTGCACGCGCTCGCGCGGCGGCAAGGCCTCGAGTTCGAGCTGCTCGTACCCGGCAATGACTTCCTTGGTCGCCTTCGCCTCGCGTGCGGCGCTGTCGGCTGCCTTCGGGTCGCTCGCCTTGCGGCCCAGCGCGGTGTCGTAGCACGCCAGCCGGTCGGCATCGACGGTGATCGCCACGCAGGCTTCGGTAGTGGCGGCGTCGGGGCCGGCTTGCTGTGCGAACGCGGCGGCCGGCAGCAGCCAGGCCGCCGCGCACCACGACAGGGGAAGGGACATCGCGTGCTGTACCGGGCGCGTCACAGTTGCGACTTGATCGGAATCAGCACCTTTTCCGCGAACTTTTCCTTCAACGGCCGCTTCTGCCACATTTCATGGGTGTAGCGCTTGGTCGGTTTCAGGTCCTGCTCGAAGATCTGCGTCATGCGCGTGGCGAAATCCCGGTCGTAGATGTTCAGGCTGGCCTCGTCGTTGAGGCGGAACGAGCGGATGTCGAAGTTGGTCGAGCCCACCGACACCATCTCGCCGTCCACGATCAGCAGCTTGTTGTGCAGCATCGTGGGTTTGTACTCGTAGATTTCCACCCCCCCCAGCAGCAATTCGCCCCATTCGCGCTTGGAGGCGATGCGTACGGTTGCCGAATCGATGTGCTCGCCCGGGACCACGATGCGGATCCGCACCCCACGCTGGCGCGCCGCCAGCAAGGCCTTGGTGATCAGCGTGTCCGGGACGAAGTACGACGCCTCCAGGTCGATGCTGTGCTCGGCCGCGGCGATGCACATCAGGTACATCAGGTGCATGCTCTCGCTACCGCCGGCGGGCGAGCTGATGAACAGGTGCGCGTCGGTCGTGCCGGCCGGCTGCAGTGGCGGGAAATAATCGGCGCCGTTGAGCACCTCGCCCGTGGTCTTGATCCAGTTGTCGTTGAAGGCGGCCTGTATCTGCGCGACCACCGGGCCCTCGATGCGGAAATGCATGTCGCGCCAATGGTCGGGATCCTGCGCCTGGCCCGACCACTGGTCGGCGATGCCGACGCCGCCGGTGAAGCCGATGCGGCCGTCGATCACCAGCAGCTTGCGGTGGGTGCGGTTGTTGAGACGCCCCAGGTTGTACCAGTGCAGCGGGCGGTAGCGGTGCACCACCACGCCGGCAGTCTCCATCTGCTCGAGCAGCGCGTTCTCCATCTTGATGCTGCCGGCCCAGTCGAGCATCACGTTGACCTTGACCCCGGCGCGCGCGCGCTCGGACAGGGCGTCGGCCATCTTCTGGCCGACCTCGCCGGACCAGTAGATGTAGGTCTCGAAGGTGATGGTCTTCTGCGCCGATGCCACCGCCGCCAGCATCGCGGGGAAGATCTCGTGGCCGTTCTGCAGGTCGGTGACCTTGTTGCCGGCCACGATGCCCGGGCCGAGCATCACCCCGAGCTCGCGCCGGAACTGCGGGTCGGCGACGCTATAGCGGTGTTCGATCTTGCGCTCGAGCTTCTTCTCCGGCGTGGCGAAGTTCATGGCCAGCACCACGGCCAGCACGGACACCAGCGCGGTGATGACTATCGTCCAGATCATGCGTTTCTTGCTCCAGCGTGTCATGGGGATCCCCTGTTCAGGCCAGCACTGTCGCTGCAGCGATACGAATGCCGTGTGAAGCCGCCGCGACCCAATTGGCTGCCAACCGGGCTGCCCACCGAAACCCGCTCAGAGAAACCACGCAAACGCGAACAGCCCCAGCATCGCGAACGCCAATCCCACCTTGAGCACCGTGCCCAGCACGATGCCCAGCCACGTCCCCAGCCCGACCTTGGTCGCCTGGCCCAGGTTGCCGACGCCCTTGTCGCGGCCATGGATCAGTTCGCCGGCCAACGCGCCGACGAAGGGGCCGGCGAACAACCCCAGCGGCCCGAAGAACAGCCCGCCGAAAGTGCCAATCAACGCGCCGACCAGCGCCAGCTTGCTGGCACCCACGCGCTTGGCGCCGAGCGTGGTGGCGAGGAAGTCGATCGCCAGCGACAGCGCGGTCAGCACTCCCAGCAACACCAGCATCCCCACGCCGACCTTCTGGAAGTCCCCGGCCCAACCGGCCAGCAGCATTCCGGCGAACACCAGCGGCAATCCGGGCAGGGCCGGCAGCACCGTTCCGGCCACCCCCACCACCACCAGCACGGCGGCCAGCAGGTAATAAATCGTCTGCGAATCCATGCTTCAAACCCTCGTCCGGACCGGCTGTCCGCTGCGTTGCATTCTCACTTATTGCACGCTACGGTGCGGTCGCTGTGTTTGCCCAAGGTCACCGTGAATCGTGGCCCGGTGCGTGGCCCGAGCGATCCTTCGATCGGTTCCCTCCATCGCATCGTTGCACCCGCTTCCTCCTTGCAACCCAGCACGCGGCGCTGCCGCGTTCTCCAGCCACTGTTCCAGGGAGCAAGTAAATGTCGAACCGTGAAACCGGCACCGTCAAGTGGTTCAACGACGCCAAGGGCTTCGGCTTCATCAGCCGCGAGAACGGCGAGGACGTGTTCGTGCACTTCCGCGCGATCCAGTCTCAGGGCTTCAAGAGCCTGAAGGAAGGGCAGCAGGTCAGCTTCGTCGTCGTCCAGGGCCAGAAGGGCCTGCAGGCCGATGCGGTCGAGGCGCTCTGAGTGCACTGACCGAGCGATGACCCGCCGCGATGCGATGAGCATCCAGGATTGAACCCGGCTCCGGCCGGGTTTTTTCTTGCCCGGAGCGAATGGCCCGCGGGTGCGGGCCGTTCGGGCATCGCCTTGACCTGCGGGTGGATCAGTTCTGCGAGGGCGTGTTCTCGGCGAAGTACTCGTGGCTGTCGGCGTTGTTGAGCGCGGCGGCCGGGTCGCTGATGGCCAGCTGCCTGGCACCCGCCTGCCCATAGACCACGTCATCGGTGCCGGCGACGACGTTGAAGTGGCTCATCTCGTGGATCAGCGTGCCGGCCTTGGAGTCGGTGCCGGTCAGCGGTGCGGTCCAGAATGCGCGGCAGACGAAGATCTCGTACGGTCGGGTCGGATAGACGTAGGCGTAGGCGCTCTGGTTGCAGCCGCAGTTGATGGTGATCTGGCCGCCGCTCTGGTCCATCGCGCCGTCAATGGACACGAAGTGCTGGCTGGCTGTGCTGTAGCGCTGCGAGGTGTAGCCGCCGAACCAGGTCGTGTAACGCGGGCCGACCGTGCTCGAAGCCAGGTAGCCCTTCGCGTTCTCGGAGTAGCCGCGCGCCGAGACCACGGCGTTGCCGGCGGTGTTGGTCTGGGTGGTGGTGCAGCCCTTGTAGGTGACGCCGTTGACCACGGTGCCGCCGCCGCTCGGCGGTGGCTTCTTCGCCGATGCCGACGCGGTCGGCCCCTTGGCTGCGTCCAACTGGCCGCTGCCGTCCACCCACAGCCGCAGCGGTGCGCTCTGGGCCATCATCGGCAGGCCGTTGTGCTGCCTGAGCATCGCGCCATCGGAGGTGGACGCGTGCTGCAGCGGCGAGTTGAAGCTGACGGTGTACTGGCCCGTCCGCGACAGGTCGTAGGCGGCCGAGAGGTCCACCACCGTGCGGTAGGTCTCGCCCGCGCGCAGGATCGCGAAGTCGGCCGCCTGCGGCAGCCCGCGCTTGAACATCGGCCCTTCGTACTGGACCGGCACGCCATCGAGGCTGACGTTGAACAGCTTGGCGTCGATGTAGTCGGACGGCAGCTGCCAGCGGGGCAGGCGCACCGTGTGCCGGCTGGTGTTGGTGATCGTGATCTCGACCGCGCCGAGGAAGTCGGCGGCACTGCCCGAAGCGGCGAGCATGCTCACGCGCAGCGGATTGACTTTGGATGCCGGCGGCGCGGCCACGGCTGCGGCGATGGCGCCGGCCAGGACCGCACTGCCCGACATGACGTGCATGAGGCGAAGCTTCATTCGATAACCCCCGGGGACAAGGTAACGACGTCCACGGCGCGTGGACCCGCGACGGTAGTCGCGAGGCCGGCTGGATTGCACGGTGCAGCGCAACATCTGGCGTCAAACCGGCGAGCGAGCCGGACAAGGGGGCCGGCTGGGCTTCGGGGTGTGTGGCGGATCCTTCGCGCTGACAGTGTCGAAGAAAAGGCCCGCTCAGCGACGCCACACGCTTCGGCTTCATCAGCCGCGAGAACGGCGAGGAAGCGTTCGTCCAACTTCGCGCGATCCAGTCCCACGGCTCCAAGAGCCTGAAGGAAGGCCAGCAGGTCAGCTTCGTCGTCGCCCAGGGCCAAACGTGTCTGCCGGGGGACGCCGTCGAGGCGATGTAAGCCATGACAATCGATTGCCCGGTCGCGAGGCGGTCATGACGGCAGAAGACCCGGGTTAGGGCCGGTTTTTCTTATGTCTCCGGTCCACGCCGTGCAGTTCCCATGCCTTGAGTTGCCGGCAAGGAAACGGCCCGCGAGTGCGGGCCGTTTCCTTGCGTCCTTTCGACAGACCGGAATCAGCGCGCGTAGAGGCGGCCGTTCTGGACCCGGACCGTGGAGCCCACCTGAAAACCGCCCACGCTGGTCATCGTGACCGTCGTGGTGCGGCCGTCATTCATGCGGACATAGACGTTGTACTTGCGTTGGTTGGCGTTCTGGATCGCGTTGCCGGCGACCGCGCCGGCCACGGCACCGGCGACGGTGGCGGTGTTCTGGCGGCCGTCGCTCTTGTCATCGGCCAGCTCGCGGCCGGCGGCGGCGCCGACCAGGCCACCGAGCACGGCGCCAGTGGCGTTGGGCGCGCGGCCGCTGTCGAACGCTTCGATGCGGGTAATCACGCCGCAGTCGTAGCAATTGGCGGTGCTGCTGCCGTAGCCCGGAGACGTGCCATAGCCGGCACCGGCTCCGGCGGAACCGTAGCCAGACGTCGCACAACCGGCGAGCGCGAAAGAGGCGGCAGCCGCCACGCCGAGCAGACGAAGATTCGTGTTGTTCATGTGGATCTCCAGCAGGTGGGTGGATGGCGGTATTCGCCAGCGTGCTCAACCTAGTCGTGGGTCCGTGAACAACCGATCAATCGCCGCGCCGCGTTCAGCGCGCAGTCGGCGAGGCGCTCTTCAGTTGCGGAAATCCTGGTGGCACGCCTTGCAGTCCGCGCCGATCCCGGCCATCAGCTTGGTCACGCCCTCGCAGCTCAGCGGTGGCGACGCCAGCGCCGCATCCAGCGTGCCGCGCAGCTTGCTGGCGTGCCCGACGAAGCGCTTGTCATCGCGCAGGCCCGGAAACGCCAGTTCCAGATCGTCGGCCACCGTGCGCAGCGCCTTGAGGCGCGGCAGGGTCTCGGTGGCGGCGCAGCGGTTGGTCTCAACGCTGGCATCGAGCTGCGCCACCTGCGCCTGCATGTAGTGCATCGCGGCATCGGGGTAGTGGTCGCTCCAGGTCTTTCGTGCTTCCAGGCTGCGCATGACCATCACCACCGCGAACGCGCCCACCGCAAGGCCCAGCAGGAACAGGAACAAGTACTTCTTGGCCGCGTGCGTGCGGCTGGGCTGGGTCGGGGCCGTCGTGCTCATGCGGTGTCTCCGTCGAGGTTGGCGCGACGATAGCATGCAGTCCCGCGCGGCCCGGTCGCGGCCGCCGCCTACAATGCACGCATGCAACCAGTCCTTCTTGATGCCTCGTGGCGCGAACGTTTTTCCGGCATCGACCGCCTGTACGGTGCGGGCGCGCTCGCGCGCTTCGCCGGCTGCCGGATCGCCGTGGTCGGCATGGGCGGGGTCGGCTCGTGGGCGGTGGAGGCGCTGGCGCGCAGCGGCATCGGCCACCTGACCCTGATCGACGCCGACGACATCTGCGTCTCGAACACCAACCGCCAGCTGCCCGCGCACGAGGGCCAGTTCGGACGCGCCAAGGTCGAGGCGATGGCCGAACGCTGCCGCGCGATCAACCCGCAGGTGAGTGTCGAGGCGATCGCCGAGTTCCTCACCGCCGGCAACGTGGAGGCCTTGCTCGATCGCGGCTTCGACCTGGTGCTGGACGCCTGCGACAGTTTCCGCAGCAAGGTCGAGTTGATCGCGTGGTGCCGGCGGCGCAAGCTGCCGCTGATCGTGGTCGGCTCGGCCGGCGGGCGCACCGACACCACCCTGGTGCGGGTGCGCGACCTGTCGCGCACCGAGCACGATGCGATGCTGGCGTTGATCCGGCGCAAACTGCGCGGCGAGTTCAACTTCCCGAAGAACGCCGACCGCTACTTCGGCATCAGCGCGATCTACTCGCTGCAGAACGTGCAGTACCCGCAGGCCGATGGCAGCGTGTGCGGGCTGCGCCCGCCGGTGGCCGGCGACGCGGCCCTGAAGCTCGATTGCGGCGCCGGCCTGGGCGCGGCGACGCACATAACCGGCGCGTTTGCTTTCGCGGCGGTGGGCAGGGCGCTGGAACTGCTGTTGAAGCCGCGCGGGAAAGCCGTCTAGGCGATCCCCGCATCTAGGCGGTGCGGCTGTCGACCGCAGGCAAGCCGAACAGCCGCTCGGCGTTGCGGGTGGTCGCGCTGGCCACCTCATCGAGCGAAACCCCGCGCAGGCCGGCAATGGTCTCCAGTACCCGCGGCAGGAGCGCCGGTTCGTTGCGCTGGCCGCGGTGGTCGGCGTCGGGTTGGTCGGGTGCGTCGGTTTCCAGCAGCAACCAGTCCAGCGGCACCTCCGCGGCGAGTTTGCGCAGGCGGTTGGCGCGATCGTAGGTCACCGGGCCGCCGAGCCCGAGCAGGAAGCCGAGGTCGGCCAGCTGCCGGGCCTGCTCTGGGCTGCCCGGGAAGCTGTGGACCACGCCGCGCAGCTTGCCGACACGGCGGATCGCGGCGGTCACCGCGTCCACCGCGCGCCGCGCGTGCACGATCACCGGCAGCTCGAACTCGCGCGCCAGCCGCAGTTGCGCTTCGAAGAAATGCAGCTGGGCCTGCGGGTCCAGTCCCTCGACGAAGTAATCCAGCCCGCACTCGCCGATTGCGAGCGGTCGCTCGCGTTCGATCCACCCGCGCAACTCGTCCAGATGCGCGTCGCGATGCGCCGCGAGGTACATCGGGTGCAACCCGTACGCCGGGTACAGGCCGGTGGCGGCCGCGCAGATCGAGCGCAGCTTCGGCCAGCCGGCGGCGTCGATCGCCGGCACGACCTGGCGGGTGACACCGGCGGCCTGCGCGCGGGCGATCACCCGGTCGCGATCGGCGTCGAACTCGGCCGCGTCCAGGTGGCTGTGGCTGTCGACCAGCAGCGGATCGGCGCGCATGGCCGCTCAGCGCGAGGTCGGGGAGGGCGGTTCGATCGTGCCCTTGCGGTTCTTCCAGTTGGCCAGCAGCAAGGTGCCCAGGCCGAGCAGGATCTCGTCGACGAACGGGAGCGGGTCCGGCATCAGCATCGTCAACGCGAACAACGCCGCGGTGAGTTTGAACAAGGTCGGGTAGCGCAGCTTTCGCGCCCAGTTGAGCAACGGCAGCAACAGCGGACTGGCCATTTGGTGCACTCCCTAATAAATGCAGCAGATACCGGGTCGACGCTAGCACGCGACCGTACCGGGTTCACATTTGCGACAGCTTCTTGTTAAAAAATCGGGACCCGTTCAGGGAGCCGGTGGTGCAATGGCGCCGTCCACAAAACCGCGGTGCAAACCCGCTGCAGGAGGCTCCACATGAACAAGAACATGCTTGCTGTCCCGCTCGCTTCGTTGCTGGTCGGCGGTGTCGCCGTTGCGGCGTACAACAGCTTCCGCGGCAACGATGCCGGCGATACCGCGTTCACCACCGCGCCGGCCGCTGGCGCGTTGGCGACCAACCTGACCGGCGACGTCGCGTCCAATGGCGCGATCGACGCCCAGCCCGGCCGCGTCGAGTATGCCGACGTGGTCAACGTCAAGCCGATCAACGAGAAGCAGAAGCTCTATGCGACCGTGATCGGTACCGACCCGGTGCGCGAGACCAGCACCACCTCGACCCCGCGCGAAGTCTGCGAGGACGTGGTGGTGCAGGAGCGCGCGCCGGAGCGCGACGGCAATGTCGGTGGCACCGTCGCCGGCGCCGTGATCGGTGGCCTGCTGGGCAACCAGGTCGGTGGCGGCAACGGCAAGAAGGCCGCGACCGCAGCCGGCGCCGTGGCCGGTGGCTTCGTCGGCAACCGCGTCGACCGCAACCACGTCGGTGGCCGCGTGGTCACCCGCACCGACCGCCAGTGCCGCACCGTGCAGTCCAGCTCGCAGTCCTCGCGCGTAGTCGGCTACAACGTGACCTACCGCAACCCGGACGGCACCACCGGCACGATGCGCACCGGCAGCAAGCCGGGCAACCGCATCTCGCTGGGCAGCGAGGACCAGGTCGTGGGTTACGACGTGACCTACCGCTACCAGGGCCAGGAGCAGACCATCCGCCTCGACGATCGCCCGGCCCAGCGCCTGCCGGTCATCGACGGCCAGGTGGTCACCCAGACCGCCGCAGCGGCCAGCGTCGACAGCACCCGCGGCTGATCGCAGCGCATAGCAGCAACACCCCGACGGGGCCGGATCATCCGGCCCCGTTTCTTTTGGGGAGCCTTCGGGCGGGGCGCTGGCGGTAAACGCCTGGGGTGCCGTGGGCTCGGCGTGGCCATTACAATGGCGTTCTTTTTCCCTCGCCGAGTTCGCCATGGCCCTGCATCCCTACGACCTGTACGACGTCCGCTCCCTGCTCACCGAGGAGGAGCGTGCTGTGCAGGACACGGTGGCGCGGTTCACCGACGAGCGCGTGCTGCCGATCATCGGCGACGCCTTCGACGAGGGCCGGTTTCCGAAGGAACTGATCCCCGAGATCGCCGAATTGGGCCTGCTCGGCTCGACCCTGCCCGAGCAGTACGGTGGCCACGGCCTGAACGCGGTCAGCTACGGCCTGATCTGCCAGGAGCTCGAGCGCGGCGACAGCGGCATCCGCAGCTTCGTGAGCGTGCAGAGCTCGCTGTGCATGTACCCGATCTACGCCTACGGCTCGGAAGAGCAGAAGCAGCGCTGGCTGCCGGACATGGCCGCGGGCAAGGTGATCGGCTGCTTCGGCCTGACCGAGCCGCACGGCGGTTCCGACCCGGGCAACATGAAAACGCATGCCAAGAAGGACGGCGGCGACTGGGTACTCAACGGCTCCAAGATGTGGATCACCAACGGCAATGTCGCCGACATCGCCATCGTCTGGGCGCAGACCGACGACGGCATCCAGGGCTTCATCGTCGAGAAGGGCACCCCGGGTTTCGCCGCCCAGGAGATCAAGCACAAGATGAGCCTGCGCGCGTCGGTAACGTCGTCGCTGTTCGTCGACAACGTGCGCGTGTCCGACGCCAGCCGGCTGCCGAACGTGAAGGGTCTCAAGGGGCCGCTGGGCTGCCTGACCCAGGCGCGCTACGGCATCACCTGGGGACCGATCGGCGCGGCGATCGCCTGCCTCGACGAGGCGCTGAACTACTCCAAGGAACGCATCCTGTTCGACCGCCCGGTGGCGGCCACGCAGAGCGCGCAGCTCAAGCTGGCCGACATGGCGCGCCGCATCACCATGGCGCAGCTGCTGGTCGTGCAATTGGGTCGGCTGAAGGATGCCGGCAACATGGCGCCGACCCAGGTCTCACTGGCGAAGTGGAACAACTGCCGCATGGCCATAGACATCGCCCGCGAGTGCCGCGACCTGCTCGGCGGCGCCGGCATCACCACCGAGCATTGCGCGATCCGGCATGCGCTCAACCTCGAGTCGGTCATCACCTACGAAGGCACCGAGACGGTGCACCAGTTGGTGGTCGGTCGCGAGTTGACCGGCATCAACGCGTTCTGATTCTCAGCTCGTCATTCCCGCGAAAGCGGGCTCCGCTCCAATTCGGCGGAGCCGAACATCCAGTGACTTCGCTTCTTTCGGCACGACAGTGTCTGTCCAGAGCCAAGTCGCTGGATCCCCGCTTTCGCGGGGATGACGAGCAAGGGCGGGCAAAATTTCCGGTTTCTGGTTACGCACCGCGCCGTGTCACGAGGGATTTCGCCTTGGCCGCAACCGATATTCGACTCGAGACCAACCGCCTGCTGCTGCGCCTGCCGCAACTGCAGGATTTCGACGGCTACGCCGAACTCCTCGGCGACGAGGAGGCCGCGCGCCATATCGGCGGCAAGTTGCCGCGCGCGGCGGCCTGGCGCAGGTTCCTGCAGATGCCGGGCGCCTGGGCCATCCAGGGCTTCGCGATGTTCTCGGTGGTCGAGAAATCCAGCGGCCACTGGATCGGGCAGATGGGCCCCTGGCACCCCGAGGGCTGGCCGGGCACCGAAGTGGGCTGGGCGTTCAAGCGTTCGGCGTGGGGCCAGGGGTATGCGACCGAGGCCGGGATCGCGGCGATCGACTGGACCTTCGAGCATCTCGGCTGGGACGAGGTGATCCATTCGATCGACCCCGACAACCGCGCCTCGCAACTGCTGGCGCAGCGGCTGGGATCGCGCCATCGCGGCCCGGGCAGGTTGCCGCCGCCGTCCGAGGACGCGCGGATCGACATCTGGGCGCAGACGCGCGAGGACTGGCGCGCGCGGCGCAGGGCATCGCCATGATCACCGTGTACGGGTTCTCCAGTTCCGGTAACTGCCACAAGCTGCGCCTGCTGCTCGAGCAGCTCGGCCGCCGGCTCGAGAAAGACTACCGCTGGATCGAGGTCGACAGCAGCGCCGGCGAAACGCGCACCCCCGAGTACCTGACCCGCAATCCGAACGGCAAGGTGCCGGTGCTCGAGCTCGCCGACGGCCGCGTCCTGGCCGAGTCGAACGCGATCCTGTGCTACCTCGCCGAGGATTCGCCGTACCTGCCGTCCGACAGCTGGCAGCGCGCGCAGGCGCTGAGCTGGATGTTCTTCGAGCAGTACAGCCACGAGCCCTATATCGCGGTCGCGCGGTTCATCTGCGGCTGGACGCCGGCCGATTCCCCGCGCCGCGCCGACCTGCCGAAGCTGCGCGAGCGCGGCCACCAGGCCTTGGCGGTGATGGAGCGCCACCTGTCGTCGCAACCGTGGTTCACCGGCGGCGACTACGGCGTGGCCGACATCGCGTTGTTCGCCTACACCGATGTCGCCGGCGATGGCGGCTTCGACCTGGGCGAGTACCCGGCGATCCGCGACTGGCTCGCGCGCGTGCGCCGGACGCCGGGCTTCGTTGCGATGCAGGCGCCGGCCGCGGCGGCGCGCGCGTTGATAAACCATTCCAAGTAGGGCGGGATTCACTCCGTCATTCCACGGCGGCGGGTTAAAACCCGCCCTACCAAAAGCACCCTTGACGATGTCGACACTGCCCAACCCCATCCCCGCGCGCATGAAAGGCCTCAACCGGGCCGAGATCTGCGACGTCAATTTCACCGAGTTCGTGCGCGGCTGGAACGGCCGCGCCGACGCCAAGCCATCGCCGGACGAGGCGATCCTCAACGGCAGCGCGCTGGACGCGCGCGGCTTCCGCGAGCTGTTCGAGTCGCAGCTGGTCAGCCGCCACCTCGACCTGATGGCGCGCGTGCTGCGCGTGCAGAACAAGGTCTTCTACACGATCGGCAGCTCCGGCCACGAAGGCAACGCGATGGTCGCGCGCCTGACGCGCCACACCGATCCGGCGTTCCTGCACTATCGCAGCGGCGGCTTCATGGCCGAGCGCTTCCGCAAGCTGCCCGGCATGGACCCGGTGATGGACTCGGCGCTGAGCTTCGCCGCGAGCAAGGACGACCCGGCCTCCGGCGGCCGCCACAAGGTCTGGGGCAGCAAGCCGTTGTGGGTGCTGCCGCAGACCTCGACGATCGCCTCGCACTTGCCCAAGGCGCTGGGCACGGCGATCGCGATCGAGGCCGGCCGGCGCATGGGCCACGCGTTGCCGATCCCTGACGACAGCATCGCGATCTGCTCGTTCGGCGACGCGTCGAGCAACCACGCCACGGCGCAGACCGCGTTCAACGCCGCCGCGTGGACCGCCTACCAGAAGCTGCCGGCGCCGGTGCTGTTCGTGTGCGAGGACAACGGCATCGGCATCTCGGTGAAGACGCCCAGCGGCTGGGTCGCGCGCAACTTCTCGCAGCGCCCCGACCTCGACTATTTCCATGCCGACGGCCTCGACCTGGCCAACGGCTACGGCGACGTGCAGCGCGCGGTCGAGCACTGCCGCCGCACGCGCCGGCCGACCTTCCTGCACCTGCGCACCACGCGGATCATGGGCCACGCCGGCACTGACTTCGAGATCGAATGGCGTTCGATTGAGGAGCTGTGCGCGGTCGAGGCGGGCGACCCGCTGCTGCGCTCGGCGGCGATCGCGCTCGAATCGGGGCTGATGTCGAAGGACGAGGTGCTGGCGCTGTACGAGGCGACCCGCAAGCAGTGCTTCGCCGCGGCCGAAGAGGCCGATCGCCGGCTCAAGCTCGACAGGCTCGAGGACGTGATCGCGCCGCTGGCGCCGTACTCGCCCGAGGCGGTGCGCGCCGAGGCCCAGCGCAGTGATTACGCCCAACGCCGCCTCGAGGTGTTCGGCAGCGAGGCCAAGCTGCCGGAGAACCAGCCGCCGCGGCACCTGGCGATCCAGATCAACCAGGCGCTGCACGACACCTTCGCCAAGTACCCCGAGACGCTGCTGTTCGGCGAAGACGTGGCGCAGAAGGGCGGCGTGTACACGGTGACCAAGGGCCTGCAGAAGGCGTTCGGCCCGCGCCGCGTGTTCAACACCCTGCTCGACGAGACGATGATCCTGGGCATGGCGCAGGGCTTTGCCAACGTCGGCCTGCTGCCGATCCCGGAGATCCAGTACCTGGCGTACTTCCACAACGCCTGCGACCAGATCCGCGGCGAGGCGGCGTCGCTGCAGTTCTTCAGCAACGACCAGTACCGCAACCCGATGGTGGTGCGCATCGCGGGCCTGGGCTACCAGCGCGGCTTCGGCGGCCATTTCCACAACGACAACTCGATCACCGCGTTGCGCGACATCCCCGGCCTCGTCGTCGGTTGCCCGTCGCGTGGCGACGATGCGGCGACGATGATGCGCACGCTGACCGCGCTGTCGAAGGTCGACGGCCGCGTCAGCGTGTTCCTCGAACCGATCGCGCTGTACATGACCAAGGACCTGCACGAACCGGGCGACGGAAAGTGGCTGACCACATACCCCGCGCCGGGCGAGGCGATGACGCTCGGCGAAGGCCGCGTGTACGTGCCCGACGACGGCAGCAGCGGCGATGACCTGGTCATCTTCAGCTACGGCAACGGCGTGCCAATGAGCCTGCGCGCCGCGCGCGAGATCGAGAAGGTGCGCGGCTGGAAGGTGCGCGTGGTCGACCTGCGCTGGCTGGTGCCGCTCAACGATGCGTTCATCGTCGAACAGGCGCGCAGCGCCAAGCGGATCATCGTGGTCGACGAAGGCCGCCGCAGCGCCGGCGTGGGCGAGGGCGTGCTCACCGCGATCGCCGAGGGCGGCTTCGGCGGCCGCCCGTTCCAGCGCGTGGTCGGGGTCGATACCTACACCCCGCTCGCCGGTGCCGCGTTCCTGGTGATCCCGGGCGAGGACGACATCGTCGCCGCGGCCGCCGTGCTGGCGCGGGGCTGACCGATGTGCGGTTTGGCCGGTCTGTTGCGCCCGATGCCCGATGCGGGCGCGGCGCAACTGACCGAGCTGGCGCGCGCGATGGGCGACCAGCTCGCGCATCGCGGCCCGGACGACAGCGGGGTGTGGGTCGATGCGGATGCCGGCATCGCGCTTTCGCATCGGCGCCTGAGCATCCAGGACCTGTCGCCGTTGGGTCACCAGCCGATGGCATCGGCCGATGGCCGCTACGTGGTCGCCTACAACGGCGAGATCTACAACTTCGGCGCGTTGCGCGAGGTGCTGGTCGCGCGCGGGCACGGCTTCCGTGGCCATTCCGACACCGAGGTGCTGCTGGCCGCCGTGAGCGAGTGGGGCGTCGAACAGGCGATCGCCCACTGCCACGGTATGTTCGCGCTGGCGCTGTGGGACCGGCAGGAGCGGGTGCTGTGGCTGGCACGCGACCGCGTCGGCAAGAAGCCGCTGTACTACGGCTGGGCCGGCGACACGCTGGTGTTCGGCTCGGAACTCAAGGCGTTGTGGCGACACCCGGCGTTCGACAACGCGGTCGACCGCGATGCGCTGGGCCTGCTGCTGAAGTACGACTACATCCCGGCGCCGCACGCGATCCACGAGCGCAGCTTCAAGCTGATGCCCGGCACGCTGCTGCGTCTGGATGCCGCGACCGTCGCCCAAGGCGCCGCCGCGCACCAGCCGGAGCGCGACCAGCGCCGCTACTGGGACGCGCGCGAGCGCATGACCGCCGCGATCGCCGCCCCATTCGCCGGCGACCGCCGCGAGGCCGAGCAGCACCTCGACACGCTGCTGCGCGACGCGGTCGCACAGCGCATGGTCGCCGACGTGCCGGTCGGCGTGTTCCTGTCCGGGGGCACGGACTCCTCCATCGTCACCGCGCTGATGCAGGCGCAGAGCACCAAGCCGGTACGCAGCTTCACGATCGGCTTCGAAGGCTCGCACCACGACGAGGCGCCGCTGGCGCGCGAAGTGGCCGAGCACCTGGGAACCGCCCACCGCGAGCTCTATGTCAGCGGCGCCGATGCGCTGGCGGTGGTGCCAACGCTGCCGGACATGTTCGATGAACCGTTCGCCGACGCCTCGCAGGTGCCGACCGCGCTGGTCTGCCGGCTGGCGCGCAGCGACGTCACGGTGGCGCTGTCGGGCGACGGCGGCGACGAACTGTTCTTCGGCTACTCGCGCTACCAGCGCGCGTTGCGCAACCTGCGCTGGCAGCAGCGGGTGCCGGCGCCGTTGCGGCGGCTGCTCGCGCGCGCGGCACGGCAACACGGGGAAGCGTCGCGTACTGGCGGCTTCGCCGCGCTGGCCGCGGAGATGGGCGCGCGCGGAGTCGGCGATGTCTACCGCCAGCGCATCACGCGTTGGCGCGATCCCGATGCGGCGTTGCTGGGCGCGAGCACGCCTGCGACGATCTACGACGAACCGCAGCCGCTGCGGGGCGCGGGCACCGCGGCCGACGCGATGATGCTGGCCGATTTCATGACCTATCTGCCGGATGACCTGCTGTGCAAGGTCGACCGCACCAGCATGGCGGTAGGGTTGGAGGCGCGAGCCCCGCTGCTGGACACGCGCGTGGCGCAGTTCGCCTGGTCGCTGCCGCTGGCGTTCAAGCACGACGGCGGCGAAAGCAAGGTGCTGCTCAAGCAGGTGCTGCGCCGCTACCTGCCCGACGCGATGGTCGACCGCGGCAAGCGCGGTTTCGGCGCGCCGGTGACCGCCTGGTTGCGTGGCGACCTGCGCGAGTGGGCCGATGGCTTGCTCGACCCCGCGCAGTTGCGCGCGCAGAGATTGTTCGATGCCGACCTGGTCCAGGGCCTGTGGCGACAGTTCCTCGGCGGCGAGCGCAAGTGGCACACGCACCTGTGGAACGTGCTGATGTTCCAGGCCTGGCACCGGCATTGGCAGGCCCAGCGCGCCGCGCTGGCGACGCCGCCGCGTGCGGGCTAGCGCGCCAAGCCGTCGAGCAATGCCGCTTCGCGTACGGATTGGCCGTTGATCGTCAGCGGCGAGGATTCGCGGTCCAGCGGCCCGACCACCAGCGCGAGATGTCGCCCGTCGGCATCCGCAGTCGCGATCACATTGCCGAGCGCGGTGTTCTCCGTGCGCAGTTCCGCTCCGACCTCCAGCGGGCATGGGCTTTCGACCAGGATCAGCCCGCGCTTGGCCTTGCCGAGGAAATGGGTGCGCGCAACGATCTCCTGGCCGGGGTAGCAGCCCTTCTTGACGCTGAAAGCCCGCAGGCGCTCGAGCGAGAGTTGCTGCGGCGTCCAGTGCTCGGCCTGCGACGCCGGCAGGCGCGGCAGGCCGTGTTCGAGGTCGTGCATCGCCCAGCGTGCGTCGGCGTGCGCATCCACCGACGCAGTCGACGTGCTGGTGATGCGCAGGCAACGCGCTGCATGTCCGCTGCCCATGTCCAGCTCGATATCGCCGGAGCCATCGGCCGCCAGTGCATGGCCATGCGCCTGCACGGGCGCACCGAACCGGCCTTCCACCTGCAGGTCGTTCCGCACCTCGAGCACGACCTTGCTGCGGAACACGAACCGTCGCAACGCCGCGCACAGCGCGGCCGGGTCGGCGTCGGGCACGACCAGCCACAGCGTCTGCTCGTCCAGCTTCAGTAGCAAGAACAGCGCAATCACGCGGCCCTTTGGCGTCAGCCAGCCACTCCACTGCCACTGGCCGGGCGCAATTGCCTTGACGTCGTTCATGAACTGCGCGTGCGCAAAGGCCGCTGCGTCAGGGCCTTTCAGTACGATCACGCGATGGCCGGCCAGGGCGAAGGCAAGGCCCGGTGTGGCCTGCGGGTTGTCATGCATGGGGTCGGGACTTAAGCTTCAACGCTGTGATGATAGGCCAATCCCCTTCTTCCACCGTGCCGCCGGAGACCTCCGCCACCGAGTCGTCCGGCGAGGACGTACCAGCGCCGGCGCCTCCGGCCACCGAGCACGGCGGGCGCGATGGCCCCGAGCCGACCCGTTACGGCGACTGGGAAAAGAACGGCCGCTGCATCGATTTCTGACGCCTCATCCCGTTCCGCCGCACCACGCAGCCGCATCGCAACCGCACCTACGTCCCCCGCCACGCGGCCCAGCCGCCCAGCCGAGATAGCCGTCGCTCATGGCGAACCGCGAACGTCCCCGCGAAAGACCTCTTTCCCCACACCTGCAGGTGTACCGCTGGCAGGTGCAGATGGTGACCTCGATCCTGCATCGCGCCACCGGGGTGGTGCTGGTGCTGGGCAGCCTGCTGATCGTCTGCGCGCTGATGTCGCTGGCGGCCGGGCCGCAGCCGTGGGCGGAATTCAGCCGCTTCACCCGCTCGGGCCTGGGCTTCCTGATCCTGTTCGGCTGGAGCTGGGCGCTGGCGTTCCACCTGATCAACGGCATCCGCCACCTCGTGCAGGACGCGGGCTGGGGCTACAAGGTCGAGTCCTTCATCCGCAGCAGCTGGTTCTCGGTGGTCGGCAGCCTGGTGCTCACGGCCCTGATCTGGCTGGTCGCGATGACTCAGCGGGGTGGCGCATGAGCATGCACGACAAGCTGCGCACGCCGCTCAAGCGCGCTCGCGGTCTGGGCTCGGCGAAGGATGGCACCCACCATTTCATCGTCCAGCGCATCACCGCGATCGCGCTGGTGTTCCTGTCGATCTACGTGATCGGCCTGGTGATCTCGCTGATCGGTGGCGACTACGCGACCGTGCGCGCGGCCATCGCCAGCCCGGTCAACGCGGTGCTGCTGGTCGCGTTCGTGATCGCCACGTTCTGGCACGCGCAGCTGGGCATGCAGGTGATCATCGAGGATTACGTCCACACACCCTGGCTTGCGGTGACTTCGCAGCTGGCGGTCATTTTTGTTTGCGTCCTCGCGGCCCTCGCCAGCGTGCTCGCCGTCATTCGCATTGCGCTCGGAGCCTGATTGATGGCCGCTGCCTACAAGATCCAGGAACACAAGTTCGACATGATCGTGGTCGGCGCCGGTGGCGCGGGCCTGCGTGCCACCTTCGGCCTCGCGCAGAAGGGGCTGAAGACCGCCTGCATCACCAAGGTGTTCCCGACCCGCTCGCACACCGTGGCCGCGCAGGGCGGCATTTCCGCCGCGCTGGGCAACATGGGCGAGGACGACTGGCGCTACCACTTTTTCGACACCGTCAAGGGCTCGGACTGGCTGGGCGACCAGGACGCGATCGAGTACATGTGCCGCGAGGCGATCCCGGCGATCATCGAGCTCGAGCACCAGGGCGTGCCGTTCTCGCGCACCGACGAGGGCAAGATCTACCAGCGCCCGTTTGGCGGCATGACCACCAAGTACGGTGAAGGCCCGCCGGCGCAGCGCACCTGCGCCGCCGCCGACCGCACCGGCCACGCGATCCTGCATACGTTGTACCAGCAGTCGCTCGCGCATGACGCTCAGTTCTTCGTCGAGTACTTCGCGCTCGACCTGATCATGGACGCCGACGGCGCCTGCCGCGGCGTGCTCGCGCTGAACATGGCCGAAGGCACGCTGCACCTGTTCCGCGCCCAGGGCACGGTACTGGCGACCGGCGGCTACGGCCGCGCGTATTTCTCCGCGACCTCGGCCCACACCTGCACCGGCGACGGCGGCGGCATGGCATTGCGCGCCGGCCTGGGTCTGCAGGACATGGAGTTCGTGCAGTTCCATCCGACCGGCATCTACGGCGCCGGCTGCCTGATCACCGAGGGCGTGCGCGGCGAAGGTGGCATCCTGCGCAACGCCAATGGCGAGCGCTTCATGGAGCGCTACGCGCCGAGCGTAAAGGACCTCGCCCCGCGCGACATGGTCAGCCGTTCGATGACGATCGAGATCCGCGAAGGCCGCGGCGTCGGCGAGCACAAGGACCACATCCTCCTCGACCTGACCCACCTCGGCCCGGAAGTCATCCACGAGAAACTGCCGGGCATCGCCGAGTCGGCGCGCATATTCGCCAACGTCGACGTCGAGAAGCAGCCGATCCCGGTGATCCCGACCGTGCACTACAACATGGGCGGCATCCCGACCAACTACCACGGCGAAGTGGTGCAGCTGCGCCACGGCAACCCGGATTCGGTCGTGCCGGGCCTGTACGCGATCGGCGAGGCCGCCTGCGTATCGGTGCACGGCGCCAATCGCCTGGGCTCCAACTCGCTGCTTGACCTGGTGGTGTTCGGCCGCGCGGTCGCCAACCGCTGCGCCGAGACGATCACCTCCGACGCGCCGCACGCCAAGCTCGCCGACGATGCCTGCGACCAGGCGTTGTCGCGCCTGGACAAGCTGCGCAACGCCAGCGGCGGCACCCCGACCGCGGTGATCCGCGACAAGATGCAGCGCACCATGCAGGCCGACGCCGCGGTGTTCCGCACCGGCGAGACGCTGGCCGACGGCGTGCGCAAGATCCGCGAGATCAACGCCTCGTTCGCCGACGTCAAGGTGTCCGACAAGTCGCTGATCTGGAACTCGGACCTGATCGAAACCTACGAGCTGTCGAACCTGCTCAGCCAGGCGGTGGCGACGATGGTCTCGGCCGAGAACCGCACCGAGTCGCGCGGCGCGCATGCCCGCGAGGACTTCCCGGAGCGCGACGACGTCAACTGGCACAAGCACACCCTGTGCTGGGTCGACGACGACGGCCAGACCAGGATCGACTACCGCCCGGTGCACATGTACACGTTGACCAACGACGTCGACGTGGTGCCGCCGAAGAAGCGCGTTTACTGATCAAGAGCGAGTCGAAGACGTGGCCGAATTCAACCTACCCAAGAACTCGCAGATTCAGAAGGGCCGTCATTTCGATGCGCCGGGCGCGAAGCAGCCGCGCACCTTCAAGGTCTACCGCTGGAACCCGGACGACGGCCTCAACCCGCGCGTGGACACCTACGAGGTGGACATGGCCGCGTGCGGCCCGATGGTCCTGGACGCGCTGATCAAGATCAAGAACGAGATCGACCCGACGCTGACGTTCCGTCGCTCCTGCCGGGAGGGCATCTGCGGCTCGTGCGCGATGAACATCGACGGCACCAACACGCTGGCCTGCACCAAGGCGATCGCGGATTGCGAGAAGGGCGAAGTGCCGATCTATCCGCTGCCGCACATGTCCGTGGTCAAGGACCTGGTGCCGGACATGACGCATTTCTACGCGCAGTACGCCTCGATCAAGCCGTGGATCCGCACCCAGACCCCGGCGCCGTCGGACCGCGAACGCCTGCAGTCGCCGGAAGACCGCAAGAAGCTCGACGGCCTGTACGAATGCATCCTGTGCGCGTGCTGCTCGACCAGCTGCCCGAGCTACTGGTGGAACGGCGACCGCTACCTCGGCCCGGCGGTGCTGCTGCAGGCCTACCGTTGGATCGTCGACTCGCGCGACGAGGACACCGGGGCACGCCTGGACGACCTCGAGGATCCGTTCAAGCTGTATCGCTGCCACACGATCATGAACTGTGCGCGCACCTGCCCGAAGGGCCTGAACCCGGCGCAGGCAATCGGCGAGATCAAGAAGCTGATGCTGGCGCGCAGGACTTGATTCATGCTCGTCATTCCCGCGAAGGCGGGAATCCAGTGACGTCGCTTCTGTCGCGTGCAGGTGGCCCCGTTCGGGTTTCGTCGGATGTGGTCGGCTTTTCGTGGTGTCGGATCTTGAGAGCTGGAAGCCAATGGATGTTCGGCTCCGCCGAAAGAGAGCGGAGCCCGCCTTCGCGGGAATGACGAGCGATAGGTCGAGGCAAACGGAGTTCTGCTTCCAAGTCAATTGAAACTAGGGGACGGGGCGGAATGATCCGAGAAGAAGTCTTCTACCCGCTGCTGGCGATGGTCACCCTGACGTTTGTCGTCTGGCTGCGCCTGTACTTCGTGCGCATCGCCGAGATGCGGCGTCTGCACATCCATCCCCAGTCCGTGGCTACTTCGGCTGAAAAAGCGGCGCGCCTGGTCGACACTCGCGCCGCGGACAACTTCAACAACCTGTTCGAAGTGCCGGTGCTGTTCTACGTCGCGCTCGTCGTCGCCTATCTGACGGAACAGGTGACGCCGTCGGTGCTCGCTCTTGCCTGGGGCTTCGTCGTCGGTCGCGTGCTGCATAGCCTGATTCACTGCAGCTACAACAAGGTCATGCATCGCTTTGGCGTCTATGCGATTTCAACCGGCCTGGTATGGGCGCTGTGGGTGGTGCTTGCCGTTGGCCTGCTGCGGCCATGAACGACGCCGACGAACTCGAGTTCAAGCGCCTGCGCTGGCGGTGCCGGCGCGGCATGCGCGAACTCGACCAGCTGCTCGGCCGTTACCTCGACCGCCGGTGGCGGCAGGCTGCGCAGGGCGAGCGCGGGGTTTTCCTACGGTTGCTGGAAACCGAGGACGATAAGCTCTGGCACTGGTTCATGGGCTACGAAACCCCTGCCGATGGCGAAATCGCGCAACTGGTCGAACACATCCGCGCCTTGCCGGCTTGAATGGCCGTCGTCGCGGTGGCTTGCCGCTTGCCTGGGCCTGCTGGGACTGGGCGCGGCCCTTGCGGTGATCGCCTCGGAGATGCCGTTTCCCGCGTCGTTGCCGCTGGCATTCGCGGCGTTGGTGCAGGGATTGGGGCTGGCGCGTCGCGAACTTCGCCGCTGCGTGCACTGTCTGATAATCGGCCCGGGCGAGGGCGTGCCGACGCTGGATGGTGAACCGATGACCGACCTCGAACTCCAGTGGCGTGGGCCGCTCGCGTTCCTGTGCTGGCGAGACGCCGCGGGTCACCGGCGGCACCTGACCGGTTGGCCCGACATCCTCGATGCCGGCGCCCGCCGTGAACTGCGGCTGGCCATGGCGGCACGGACGCCTGCGCCACGGGCGCAATCGATGGCAACATAGCCGGCTATGTTCAAACCCCTACCTGTCGCCATCGGCCTGCGCTACCTGCGCGCCAAACGCCGCAATGGCTTTATCTCGTTCATCTCGCTGGCCTCGATCCTCGGCATTGCCCTGGGCGTCGCGGCGCTGATCACCACGCTGGCGGTGATGAGCGGCTTCCAGCGCGAGATCCGCGACCGCATGCTGCAGATGGTCGCGCACGCGACCGTCAGCGGCTACGGCGAGCCGCTCGAAGACTGGCGCCGGGCGGTCACCCAGGCCGCCGCCGACCCGCGCGTCGCCGGCGTCGCCCCCTACGTCGAGAAGGAGGCCCTGCTGGCCGGCGCGCGCAACCAGCCGGCGATGGTCCGCGGCGTGCTGCCGGCACAGGAGCGCAAGGTTTCGGTGCTGGCCGATCGGCTGGTGCAGGGCAGGCTCGATTCGCTGGCGCCGGGCAGTTTCAACATCGTGCTTGGCAAGGAACTGGCGCTGTGGCTCGGCCTCGGCCTCGGCGACACGGTGGTGATGACCACCGCCGAGTTCCGCAGCACGCCGATGGGCGCGATGCCGCAGCTCAAGCGTTTCACCGTCAGCGGCATCTTCGAGGCGGGCTACAACGAGTACGACCGCGGCATGGCCTTCATCCACATGGCCGACATGCAGCGCCTGCTGCGCATCGGCGACGGCGTCACCGGCGTGCGCCTGAAGCTGCACGACATGGACCTGTCCTGGGATGTGGCGCGCGACCTTGCGCTCAAGCTCGGCGGCCCGTACCGGGTCAGCGACTGGACCAGCGAGAACGCCAACATGTTCCGCGCGCTGAAGATGGAGAAAACCATCATGGCGATCCTGCTGTCGCTGATCATTGCGATGGGCGCGTTCAACCTGGTGTCGTCGCAGGTGATGCTGGTCACCGACAAGCAGGCCGACATCGCGATCATGCGCACGCTGGGGCTCTCGCCGCGCGGGGTGATGCAGGTGTTCATGGTGCAGGGCACCTTGATCGGCGTGATTGGCACGGTGCTCGGCGTGATCATGGGCATCACCCTGACGCTCAACCTGGAGCACATCCTGTTCGGCATCGAGAGGGTGTTCGGCGTGAAGCTGCTGCCCGAGGACGTCTACTACATCACCGGCCTGCCCACCGACCTTCAGGCCAGCGACGTGGTGACCATCGCGCTGGTCGCGTTGGCGATGGCGTTCGCGGCGACCGTGTATCCGGCCTGGCGCGCGGCACGTACCGCGCCGGCGGAGGCGCTGCGCTATGAGTGAGCACGCGATGAAAGCCCCGGTGTCCGACGAGACCGTGCTGAGCTGCCAGGGCCTGGGCATGACCTACGCCGAAGGCAAGCTGCGCACGCCGGTGTTCCACGGCCTCGATCTGGCGGTGGGCAAGGGCGAAACGGTGGCGATCCTGGGCGCGTCGGGCGCGGGAAAGAGCACCTTGCTGCATCTGCTCGGCGGCCTCGACACTCCCACCGCCGGCGAGGTGTTCGTCGCTGGCCAGAAGATGAGTGCATTGTCGAACACCGCTCGCGGCAGCCTGCGCAACCGCGCGCTTGGCTTCGTCTACCAGTTCCACCACCTGCTGCCGGAATTCACCGCGGTCGAGAACGTGATGCTGCCGGTGCTGCTGGGCGGCGCGTCGGTGGGCGACGCGCGCAAGCGCGCACATGCGCTGCTGGAAGCTGTCGGCCTCGGCCATCGCCTCGAGCACAAGCCTGGCGAGTTGTCCGGTGGCGAGCGCCAGCGCACGGCGGTCGCGCGCGCGCTGGTCAACCAGCCTGCCTGCGTCCTCGGCGACGAGCCGACCGGCAACCTCGACGAGAAGACCGCGGCGACGGTGTTCGACCTGATGCTCGCGCTCAACCACGAGCAGCACACCAGCCTGGTGCTGGTGACCCACGACCGCCGCCTCGCGCGGCGCCTGGACCGCGTGCTGGAACTGCACGACGGCAAGCTGCGACAACTCAGTCCAGACGAGGTCTGACCATGCGCGAAGCGGCAAGGATGCCGCCACTGGGAATCGCCGCCACGGCCGCGGTGCTGGCCGGGGTGGCTTCGTGCCTTTGGCTGCCGGCGTTGCTGCCGTGGCCGGTTTTGCTGTTGATGCTGCTGCCGGGCCTGATGTTGTGGTGGCGGGCGACGCGTTGGCGGCTGCTTGGACCATGCCTGGCCGGGTTCGCGCTCGCCGGGCTGCATGCCACGCACGCGCTGTCGGTGCAGTTGCCGCGCGATTGGGAGCAGCGCGAGGTCGTCGTCAGCGGCCGCGTCGTCGACCTGCCGCAGCACGAGCCGCGCCGCACGCGCTTCGCGTTTCGCGTCGATCGCGACGATGCGCAGCCAGCCGCGTTGCGCGGCCGCCTGCTGCGCCTGGCCTGGTACGACAACGACCGCGCTGGCCACGCCCGCGGTGGCTTACGGGCTGGCGAACGTTGGCAGCTGGTCGCGCGCGTGCGCGCGCCGCGCGGCCTGCGCAACCCCGGCGGACTCGACGCCGAGAAGCATGCGCTCGCACAACGGCTGTCCGCGACCGGCTACGTGCGCGACCCCGAGCGCGCGCGTCGCCTGGCGCCGGCGGCCGGCCTGCAAGCCTGGCGCGAAGCGCAGTCGTCCCGCATCGCCACCGCGGTGCCGGCGGCATCGTCGCGCTTCATCCGCGCGCTTGCGCTGGGCGATACCAGAGGCCTCGACGACGGCGACTGGAACACGCTGCGCGCGAACGGCCTGACCCACCTGATCGCGATCTCCGGGTTCCACGTCGGCCTGGTGGCCGGTTTCTTCGCGCTGATCGCCCGTGGCCTGTGGTGGGCGTGGCCGGCCTTGGCGCGGCGCTGGCCGGCACCGATCGCGACCGCCGTCGCTGCCGTGCTCGGCGCGGTGGCCTATGCGGCGATCGCGGGCTTCGCGCTGCCGACCGTGCGCACCGCGCTGATGATCGCGGTGGTCGCCGGTGCCCGGTTGTGGCGACGCCCGTTGCGCGCGGCCGACTCGCTGGCCCTGGCCGCACTGGCGGTGCTGCTGCTCGACCCGTTGGCGGTGCTCGGCGCGGGATTCTGGTTGAGCTTCCTCGGCGTGGCGTGGTTGCTGTGGTGCCTGCCGCACGGCAGTTCGCGGCCGCTGCGCGATTTCCTGTCCGCGCAAGGCGTGGCGACGCTGGGATTGCTGCCGCTGAGCGTGGTCCTGTTCGGCCAGGCGTCGTTGGCCGGCCCGTTCGCGAACCTGGTCGCGGTGCCGTGGTGGAGCCTGGTGGTAGTGCCGCTGTCGCTGCTGGGCATGGGCCTGGATGTGATCCACGCCGGGGCCGGCGATGCGGCATGGCGGCTGGCCTCTTGGTGCTTCGAGCTGTGCTGGCCGCTGTTCCAGTGGATGGCCGGCAGCGGACTGGCGTTGTGGTGGTTGCCCGAGCCGCGCTGGTTCGCGCTGCCGCTGGCCCTGCTGGGCGCGTTCTGGCTGCTGCTGCCGCGCGCGGTGCCGGGCAAGGCGTTGGCGGCGCTGCTGTGGTTGCCTCTGCTGTGGCCGGATCGGCAACTGCCCGCGCGTGGCGAGGCCGAACTGCTGGTGGTCGATGTCGGGCAGGGCCTGTCGGTGCTGGTGCGCACCCGCGAGCACAGCCTGCTGTACGACATGGGACCGGCCGTGCGCGACGGCTTCGACGCCGGTGAGCGTGCGGTGGTGCCGGCCTTGCACGCGTTGGGTGTACGGTGCCTGGATCGTGCGGTGGTCAGCCACGGCGACAACGACCACGCCGGCGGACTCGAGGCGGTGCAACGCGTATTCCCGATTTCCCGGGTCGAGGCGCCCGAGGGCGCGGGAATTCTTGGCGCGAGCCCATGCCGCGCCGGTCAGCAATGGTCCTGGGACGGCGTGCGTTTCCGCTTCCTCCACCCCAGTGCGTACTTCCCCTACCTGGGCAACGAGGCCAGCTGCGTGCTGCGCATCGAAACCGGGCACGGCGCGGCCGTGCTGACCGCCGACGTCGGCGCGGTGATCGAGCGCGAACTGGTCCGACGCGACCGCGCATCGCTGCGCGCGGACGTGGTGCTGGTCGCGCACCACGGCAGCGCAGGTTCGTCCGACTCGGCGTTCATCGCCGCGACCGGCGCGCGCCACGCACTGGTGTCGTCCGGCCATGGCAACCGCTTCGGCCATCCCAAGCCCGAGGTGCTCGCGCGCTGGCGCGAGGCCGGTGCCGCCACCACCGACACTGCCCAGGCCGGTGCGCTGCGCGTCAGGCTCGCGGCCGGCGGGGTGGCACTGGAAACGCGACGCCACGCACACCCGCGGCTGTGGGACGCCGCGGCGCGGTCGGCAGGCGCAGCGGCTGGGCTATCCTATCGGCCGGATTAAGACGGCCACGGGCCGGGGGTTCGCAGTGCTGGAACTGGTCAAGGCTGGCGGTTGGCCGATGATCCCGCTATTGATGCTGACCGTGCTGGCGTTGGCGATCATCCTCGAGCGGGCGTGGACGCTGCGGCGCAAGACCGTGCTGCCGCCCAACCTGGGCAAGGAGGTCCGCGTCTGGGCCAGCGGCGGCAAGCTCGATCCGGCGCATATCGAATCGCTGCGCGTGACCTCGCCGCTGGGCGCGCTGCTGGCCGCCGCGCTGGACGTGCGCAACCGCCCGCGCGACCAGATCCGCGAGCGCATCGAGGATGTCGGCCGCCATCTCGTGCACCGCATGGAGCGTTACCTCAACACGCTCGGCACCATTTCCGCTGCCGGCCCGCTGCTGGGCCTGTTCGGCACCGTGGTCGGCATGATCCAGATGTTCCTGGGCATCCTCGACCACGGCATCGGCGACGTGAACCAGCTCGCCGGCGGCATCGGCAAGGCGCTGGTCTGCACCGCGGCCGGCATGATCGTGGCGATCCCGGCGCTGATGGCGCACCGTTGGTTCCGCGGCCGCATCGCCGAGTACATCGTCGAGATGGAGCACGAGGCGATCCAGCTGCTCGACACGCTCGAACCGCGCGCGGCGTCGGCCAGGGTCGCCCCGGGTGCGCATGGGATCACCCCGACGGTGAGCGTGGACTAATGCGCATCCGCGACCATCGCGCCGATGACGAACCGGAGATCAACCTGGTCCCGCTGATCGACGTGATCCTGGTGTTGATCATCTTCTTCGTGGTCACCGCCACCTTCGATTCGCGCTCGGTGCTCAAGCTCGAGCTGCCGCGCGCCACCGGCGAGCCCAATGACGCCAGCAAGGCGCTGAGCGTGCTGGTCAACGCCGATGGCCGCTATTTCGTCGACGACCGCGAAGTCCTGCGCGACGACCTCGAATCGCTCAAGAGCACGCTGGCCGAAGTCGCCGGCAACGACCGCCAGCGCCCCGTGCTGCTGCGCGCCGACGCTCGCACGCCGCACCAGGCGGTGGTGACGGCCTACGACGCGCTCGGCCAGCTCGGCTTCCGGCGGGTCATGATCGCCACCGCGCCGTCGCCGAAGGCGCAAGCGGGCGAAGCTCGGTGAATGCAGGCCCGGTGAATGCAGGCGCGGCCAATGCGGGCGCGGTGGGCACGTCCATGTCGCCGTGGCAGACCTACAAGCGTCTGATCCGCTTCGCGCGGCCCTACCGGCCTCTGTTGGTGGTCGCGTTGCTGGGCATGTTGGTCGAGGCGGCCGCCGCCGGCGGCTTCACCCGGTTGATGACGCCGGTGGTCAACGAGACCTTCATCAGCAAGAACGCCGAACTCAACCTGCTGCTGCCGCTGGCAATCGTCGCCATCTTCATCGCGCGCGGGATTGCCGGCTATGTCACCGACACGTTCATGGCCAAGGCCGGGCGCAGCATCGCGCGCGATCTGCGCGTGCGCGTGCTGGGCAAGTACCTGCGCCTGCCGGGGCTGCGCTTCGACACCGAGCCAGTGCCGTCGATGCTGGTCCGGCTGGGGTCGGACAGCGACCAGGTTGCGCAGGCCGCGATTGACGCGATGAAGGTCATGGTGCAGCAGTCGCTGCAGGTCGTCGCGATGCTGGTGGTGATGCTGTGGACCAGCTGGACGGTGACGATTGCGATCCTGCTACTCGGCCCGCCGCTCGCGTGGATGATGGACAAGGTCGGCCGCCGCTACCGTTTGATCAGCCACCGCATCCAGGAAAGCGGCGCGCAGCTGATGCAATCGGCCGACCAGACGCTGTCGAACCAGCAGGAAGTGAAGGTCTACGGCGCGCAGGGCGTGGAGCTGGAGCGCTACACGGCGCTGGCCAACACCAACCTCAAGCTGGCGATGAAGGTCGAGTCGACCCGCAGCATCTCCTCGGCCGTGGTCCAGTTGATGGGCGCGGTGGGCCTGGCGCTGCTGCTGTTCTTTGCCGGCCGCGAGGCGATGGCAGGACGGCTGGACGCCGGCGGCTTCGTCACCCTGATGATCTCGATGATGGCGATCATCCCCGCGCTCAAGCAGCTCACCAACGTGCAGGGCATGCTTCAGCGCGGCGTGGCGTCGGCGGAACGGTTGTTCGACGTGCTCGATTCGGCGGACGAATCCGATCCGGGAACCCGAAGCCTGGCCCGGGCGCAGGGCCTGCTCGAGTTCCGCAACGTCGGTGCCCGCTACCCGGGCCAAACCGAGCCGGCGCTGGCCGACATCAGCTTCACCGCGCGGCCGGGCACGGTCACCGCGATCATCGGCCGCTCCGGCAGCGGCAAATCGACCCTGATCAAGCTGATCCCGCGCTTCTACGAGGCCGAGGCCGGCTCGATCCTGCTCGACGGTCACCCGCTGCAGGACTACCGGCTGGCCGACCTGCGCCGGCAGATCGCCTTGGTCGGCCAGCAGGTGATGCTGTTCGACGGCACCGTCGCGGCCAATGTCGCCTACGGCGAGCTGCAATCGGCGATGCCCGAGGGCTTGGAGCGCGCGGTCAGTGGCGCCAATGCGATGGAGTTCGTCGAGCGCCTGCCCGACGGCCTGCAGACCTCGATCGGCAGCAAGGGCGGGCGCCTGTCCGGGGGCCAGCGCCAGCGTCTGGCGATCGCGCGCGCGATGCTCAAGGACGCGCCGATCCTGATCCTGGACGAGGCAACCGCCGCGCTCGACACCGAGTCCGAACGGCTGGTGCAGGACGCGCTCAACCGCCTGATGCCCGACCGCACCACCCTGGTGATCGCGCACCGGCTGTCGACCATCGAACACGCCGACCAGGTGCTGGTGCTCGACCAGGGCCGCATCGTCGAGCGCGGCAACCACGCCGAATTGATCGCCCGCGACGGCCTGTACGCACACCTGCACCGCATGCAGTTCCGCGAGGTGCAATGAACACGACGACCGCATCGACGCGCGGCGCGGGCAGGCAGCCGCCGGGCTACTGGTACGGCGATGCGCCGGTGCCGCTGTCCGCGCGCTGGTTGTCGGCGTTGTATGCCGGGGTCACCTCGTTGCGGCGTCGCTGCTATCTGCGCGGCTGGATGCGGCCGCGCCATCCCGGCGTGCCGGTGATCGTGATCGGCAACATCACCGCCGGCGGCGCCGGCAAGACCCCGCTGACGATGGCGCTGGTCGAGCGGCTGCGCGCCGAAGGCTGGACCCCGGGCGTTGCCAGCCGCGGCTACGGCCGCGACCAGGCCGCGCTGGCGCTGTGGATCGAGGCGGACACCGACCCGCTGCTGGCCGGCGACGAACCGCTGCTGCTCGCGCGTCGCACCGGCGTGGCGTTGCGGGTCGACAGCGACCGCGCTGCCGCCGCGCAGGCGCTGGCCGATGCCGGCTGCGACGTCGTGGTCTGCGATGACGGCCTGCAGCACTACCGGCTGGCGCGCGACATCGAGATCGAGGTCATCGACGGCCGCCGTCGCTACGGCAACGGCCAGCTGCTGCCGGCCGGGCCGTTGCGCGAACCACCGGCGCGCGGGTCGCAGTGCGATTTCCGGGTCGTCAACGGCGGCGAGGGCGGCTTCGGCGAGTGGACAATGCGCCTGCACGCCGGTCAGGCGGTGCCGCTGGCCGGTGGGCGGTCACGCCCGCTGGCGTCGTTCGCGGGCCAGCGCGTGCACGCCGTCGCCGGCATCGGCGACCCCGAGCGCTTCTTCGCGATGCTGCGCGGCGTCGGCATCGCCGTGGTACCGCACGCGTTTGCCGACCACCACCGCTACAGCGCCGCGGATTTCGCGTTCGGCAGCCGCCTGCCGGTGCTGATGACCGAGAAGGACGCGGTCAAATGCGCCGGGCTGGGGTTGGAATCAAGCTTCAGCATCCCTGTTAGTGCCGAGCTGCCCGAAGCGTTCTGGGTGGCGTTGCTGGACCGTCTGCGCAGCAAATACCCGGCATCCCGGGCGTCCTCCGGCGCGACTTCCCGGTAGATCGAGCCGATTCCCCGCGACGTCCCAGCTGACATCGGTAAAGGGATCACGCACATCCTCCCCGCGATCACAAGATCAGACCATGAGTGCAGCCCTGGATTTCGTCGTCGCCATCCCCGCGCGTCATGCCGCCTCGCGATTGCCGGGCAAGCCGCTGCGGCTGCTCGCAGGCGAGCCGCTGGTGCTGCACGTCGCGCGCCGCGCGCTGGCCGCCGGTGCACGCGAGGTCTGGGTCGCCGCCGACGACCCGCGCATCGCCGACGCGCTGTCCGGCAGCGGCGTGCGGATCGCGATGACCTCGGCCGCGCACGCTTCGGGAACCGACCGCCTAGCCGAGTGCGCGGGCATCGCCGGCTGGAGCGACGACACGATCGTGGTGAACCTGCAGGGCGACGAGCCGTTCGCGCCGGCCGCCGGCATCCACGCGGTCGCCGAGTTGTTGCGCGCCAGCGGGGCCGACATGGCCACCTTGGCCGCGCCGGTGGAGGAGGTCGACACCCTGTTCGATCCCAACGCGGTCAAGCTGGTGCGGGCCGACAACGGCGATGCGCTGTATTTCAGCCGCGCGCCGATCCCGTGGCCACGCGACGCGTTCGCAGGTGATCGCGAGCGCATTCCCAGCGGCGACCATTGGTGGCGGCACATCGGCATCTACGCCTATCGCGCCGGCTTCCTGCGCCGGTTCGCGGCGATGCCTGCCGGCCGCCTCGAACAGGTCGAGTCCCTGGAACAACTGCGCGTGCTCGAAGCGGGCTTCCGGATCGCGGTGATGCCCACGCCTGCGCCGTTCCCGCCGGGTGTCGACACCCCCGACGATCTCGCGCGCGCCCAGGCGCGCATCGACGCGGGGCAGGCCTGAGCCAGGCGTCGCAGGAACGCGCCGGCATATGCCGCGATGTGTGGCGTGGCGTCCCGGCCCCGCCTTGCGCTGACGCATAATCGACCCAACCTCTGGAGCCGATGTCCGCGCCCGCAATGACCGAAGTTTCTACCCCGCCAGCGCGACTGTGCGCTCCCGCGCGCGCGCCGCTAGCCGCGTCGGGCAGGCAAGGGGATGGCGCATGAGCAAGGCCAAGCCCCCGGTCTTCGATGGCAAGGACTTCGTCCGCAACCTGAGTACCGCGCCCGGCGTGTACCGCATGATCGCGGCCGACGAGGGCGTCCTCTACGTCGGCAAGGCCGGCGCGCTGCGCAACCGGGTGTCCAGCTACTTCAACGCCACCCCGAAGTCGGCGCGGATCATGGCCATGCTCGCCCAGGTCGCGCGCATGGAGGTCACGGTCACGCGCACCGAGACCGAGGCGCTGATCCTCGAGAACCAGCTCATCAAGTCGCTGAAGCCGCGCTACAACGTGCTGCTGCGTGACGACAAGAGCTACCCGTACGTGTTGATGACCAACGAGGCGTGGCCGCGCATCTCCATGCACCGTGGCCCACGCGCGGTTCCGGGACGCTATTTCGGCCCGTACGCGAGCGTGCTCGCGGTACGCGAGACGCTCAACCTGATCCACAAGCTGTTCCGCCTGCGCAGCTGCGAGGACAGCGTGTTCCGCAACCGCTCCCGGCCCTGCCTGCAGCACCAGATCGGCCGCTGCAGCGCGCCATGCGTGGGGATGGTGCAGGCCCGCGACTACGCCCAGAGCGTGCAGCGCGCGACGTTGCTGCTCGAGGGGCGCAGCGACGAGCTCACCGACGACCTGGGCAAGGCGATGGAGGCGGCCAGCGCGCGCCTGGACTTCGAGGAAGCCGCGCGCCTGCGCGACCTGGTGGTGTCGGTCCGCAGCCTGCAGGCGCGCCAGTACGTCGACGGTCGCGCCGCCGACCTGGACGTGTTGGCCATCGCGATGCAGGGCGCCGCGGCGTGCGTGCTGCTGCTCGCGTTTCGCGACGGCCGCAACCTGGGCACGCGCGCCTTCTTCCCCAAGACTAACGGCAGCGACAGCCCGACCGAGGTGCTGGCCGCGTTCGTGTCGCAGTACTACGGCGAGCAGACGCCGCCGGGTGAGATCGTGCTCGACCGCGAGATCCCCGACCGCGAGCTGCTGGAGCAGGCGTTCGCTGCCACTGCCGAGCGCAAGGTGCAGATCAAGGCCAGTGTCCGCGGCGAGCGCGCCGGTTACCTCGACATGGCGCGCCGCAATGCCGAGATGGCGCTGGCCAGCGAACGCACGAGCCACGCCGCGCAGCACGCGCGTGCCGAGGCGCTGCGCGAGATGCTCGGATTGGCGGCGCTGCCCTCGCGCATCGAGTGTTTCGACATCAGCCACACGATGGGCGAGGCGACGGTCGCGTCGTGCGTGGTGTTCGATGCCGAGGGGCCGGTGCGCGGCCAGTACCGGCGCTACAACATCACCGGCATTGTCGGCGGCGACGACTACGCGGCCATGCACCAGGCGATCGGGCGCCGCTTCCGGCGCGCGGTGGAAGAGTCGGGCGTGGTGCCCGACGTGCTGCTGATCGACGGCGGGGCAGGCCAGGTCGCACAGGCACGCGCGGCACTGGATGACCTCGGCGTCGAGGGCGTGATGCTGGTCGGCGTGGCCAAGGGCGTCGCGCGGCGTGCTGGCGACGAGGAACTGCTGCTGCCCGACGGCCGCATCCTTCACCCCGGCGCGGAATCGCCGGCGTTGCAACTGATCCAGCAGGTCCGCGACGAGGCCCACCGGTTCGCGATCACGGGTCACCGCGGGCGGCGCCAGAAGGTGCGCAACAGCAGCCGCCTGGAGGACATCCCCGGCATCGGACCGCGCCGGCGCGCGAACCTGCTGCGGCATTTCGGCGGCCTCGGCGGACTCAAGGCGGCCGGGGTCGAGGAAATCTCGCGCGTGGAAGGTGTCAATGCCGCCCTCGCCGAGCGCATCTATGCCACCCTGCACGGGTTGCAAGCCCCGGACGCGGCCATGCCGACGACGACCACGCGGAGTGATGGATGAAGTTGACGGTTCCCACCATGCTCACCCTGGCGCGGATCGTGTTGATCCCGGTACTGGTGCTGGTGTTCTACCTGCCGTTCAAATGGACCAACTTTGCGGCCGCCTTCATCTTCGCGTTCGCGTCGGTCACCGACTGGCTCGATGGCTGGATCGCGCGGCGCTACAACCAGTTCTCCGCGTTCGGCGCCTTCCTCGATCCGGTGGCGGACAAGCTGATGGTCGCGGTGGCCCTGGTCATCGTGGTCAGCGTGAAAAACGGCCCGGAAGCGGTATGGATGGCGCTGTTCTCGGCCGTCATCATCGGCCGGGAGATCGCCGTTTCGGCGCTGCGCGAGTGGATGGCCGAACTGGGCGAGCGGGCCACGGTCAAGGTCGCCGCGATTGGCAAGATCAAGACGATCGTGCAGATGGTCGCGCTGACCTGCCTGCTGTACCAGGAGCCGTTCATGGGCCTGCCGATCTACCTGATCGGCGAATGGCTGCTCGCTGTCGCGGCCTTGCTGACGCTGTGGTCCGGCCTGGCCTACCTGCATGCGGCGTGGCCGATCCTGAAAAAAGATTCACTGAACAGTTGACACAAATCCGCATATCCGTAAAATTCTCGTTCTGTTCTGCGGGAATAGCTCAGTTGGTAGAGCACGACCTTGCCAAGGTCGGGGTCGAGGGTTCGAGTCCCTTTTCCCGCTCCAAACACAGGGGGCAACCCCATCACAAAACCCCGCGTGCGGGGTTTTGTGTTTTTAGGTGGTTCGGATTCGCTCAGTGCGGATTCAAGCGACACGATCTAAGGCGATGGCAATCGCCGCCCCAAGCGCTATGCTTGCGGGCAACGCGTCACCGGCCGGGTGGCAGAGTGGTTATGCAGCGGACTGCAAATCCGCGTACGCCGGTTCAATTCCGACCTCGGCCTCCAAATTGAAAGCCCGCTTCGGCGGGCTTTTTCTTTGGCGCGGCGGCTGCACCGTCGTGGGCGGGTTCGTGCGTAGCGTCGCGGCGATTGCGCGAAGCGATCCCTTCGCCTGGCCCTCGCGCGCGATGGTCTGTCGTAAGCTAGGCGCCGCAACGCGACCATGCCCGGGTGGCGAAATCGGTAGACGCAGCAGACTTAAAATCTGCCAGCCGCAAGGCTATGCCGGTTCGAGTCCGGCCCCGGGCACCACCAGCAACCAGGGCAGGGCATGCACGATCCGCGGAATGGACTTCGAGATGCGCGAATCGCCGTCATCGGATTGGGCTACGTCGGGCTGCCGCTCGCGGTCGAGTTCGGCAAGCATTACGACACCTTGGGCTACGACATCGATGCCCATCGCATCGAGCGGCTAGGCAATGGCGACGACGGCAACCGCGAAGCTAGCGCCGAGGAGATCGCCGCGGCACCACGGCTGGGTTTCACGCATTCGCTGGAGGCCCTGCGCGACTGCAACGTCTTCGTGGTGACCGTGCCGACGCCGGTCGACGAACACAAACGTCCGGATTTCTCGCCGCTGCTCAGTGCCAGTCGCGCGATCGGCGGCTTGCTCAAGCACGGCGACACGGTGATCTATGAGTCCACCGTGTACCCGGGCGCGACCGAGGAGATCTGCGTGCCGGAGCTCGAGCGCGCGTCCGGGCTGCGCTTCAACCAGGATTTCTTCGTCGGCTACAGCCCCGAGCGCATCAATCCGGGCGACCGCCAGCGGCGCTTGACCGACATTCCCAAAGTGACCTCGGGCTCGACCCCGGACACCGCCGATTTCGTCGACGCGCTGTACCGCACGATCATCCGCGCCGGCACCCACAAGGCGTCGAGCCTGATGGTGGCCGAGGCCGCCAAGGTCATCGAGAACACGCAGCGCGACGCCAACATCGCCCTGATCAACGAGTTCGCGCTGATCTTCCAGCGCCTGGGCATCGACACCACCGAGGTGCTCGAGGCCGCCGGCAGCAAGTGGAATTTTCTGCCGTTCCGCCCGGGTCTGGTCGGAGGTCACTGCATAGGCGTCGACCCGTATTACCTGATCCAGAAGGCGCAGGCGGCCGGTTATTACCCCGATATCCTGCTCGCATGCCGGCGCATCAACGATGCGATGGGCGGGCACATTGCGGCGGAAGTGATCAAGTTGATGATCCAGCGTGGCATCGCCGTGGCCGGTTCGCGCATCCTGATCTTGGGCATCACCTTCAAGGAAAACTGCCCGGACCTGCGCAACACGCGCGTGGTCGACCTGGCGAAGCAGTTCAGCGAGTACCGCGCGCAGGTGGACATCCACGACCCTTGGGCCGATGCCGACCAGGCGCGGCGCGAGTACGGCGTCGAACTGCTGAAGCAGACACCAGCGGCGGCGAGCTACGACGCGATCGTGGTCGCCGTCGCGCACGACGAGTTCCGCGCGCTGGGCGCCGATGGCGCGCGCAGGTTCGGGCGCGGCAACGCGCTGCTGTACGACATCAAGAGCCTGTATCCGCGCGAGCAGGTCGACGCGCGGCTGTAGCCAAGCGTGCGCGGCGATTCAGATGATCCGTCAGACATAGTCAAGACGCGCGACAGCAAGCTGCCGTAGCCGGCCGCGCTGGTGCCCGATTCGGTCAGTCGAGCAGTTCGAGCACGCGCTCGGGTGGTCGGCCGATCACCGCACGGCCGCCGTGCACCAAGATCGGGCGCTCGATCAACCGCGGATGCCGCACCATCGCATCGATCAGCACGGCCTCGTCGAGCCCGGGCCGATCCAGCCCGAGCTCCGCGTACTCTGGCTCGCCCGTTCGCAGCAGCGCATGCGCGGGCAGGCCCAGCATCGCAAGCAGCTCGCGCAGTTCCGCGGAGTTCGGCGGGGTGTCCAGGTAATGGACGATCTCGGGCGTGATCCCGCGTTCCTGCAGCAGCTCCAAGACTCGGCGCGACTTCGAGCAGCGACTGTTGTGGTACAGGCGGATGTCGTTCATCGCGAATTCCTGGGCCGGGCATCGGCCGGGTCGTCATCGGCCGGATCATCATCGCGCAGAAACAGAAAAAGGCCGGCTTGCGCCGGCCCTTTTTGCAACTGGTGGGCGGTGCAGGGTTCGAACCTGCGACCCTTGCCGTGTGAAGGCAATGCTCTACCGCTGAGCTAACCGCCCGAATTGGCCGCGAAGTATACAGGAACCATAGCTGGAATTGCCAAGCCCCCTGCCGTTTGGGCGCTCAGCTCGGGACGCCCGCGAAGGCCGCCTGCGGCACCCACATCTGCACCGCGTGGCGCGGGCTGCCCGACTCGGCGTTGAAGTCGTAGCGGGCGCCGATGGCGTCGGCGCGGTCGCGGATGTTCAGCAGGCCACGACCGGGGTGTTGGGTGTCAATGTCCAGCCGGCCGGCGTAGTCGCCGATCTGCAGGGCGAGTTCGGCGCCACCGACGCGCGGCAGCAGGGTCAGGTGGATGTACACGCGCTGGCCGCAGCCGTGCTTGGCGCAGTTGGTGGTGGCTTCCTGGCAGATGCGGTAGAGGGCGCTGGCGATGTTGTCGGGCAGGGCGTCGACGTCGCCATCGATCTGGCAGCTGTAGTCGATGTCGTGGTCGGCGAGCATCTCGGCGAACGGGCCCTCGGCCAGCGCGCGCGCTAGGCCGAAGCGGTCGAGCACGGCCGGGTGGAGGGAGTTGATGACCTCGCGCAGGTGGGCGTGGGCGTCGTTGACCAGCGCGCGGATTGAGGCCAGGCCATCGCGGACGTCGGGGTCGACCGCGGTGCGTTCGACCACGCGCAGGCGGGTGGCGATCGCGGTCATGTCCTGACCAATCTGGTCGTGCAGCTCCGCGCCGATGCGGCGGCGCTCCTGCTCCTGCAGCGAGGCGATGCGGTTGGCGGCCTCGACCAGCTGGGTGCCGCGCATCGACAGCGCCTGCACCGTCGCCGACAGCTCGCTGCGCTGCTGCTGCTGGGTCTCGCTGGCGACGCCGAGCAGCAACACCGCGCTGCCAATGACTGCGACCAGCAACTGCATCTGCCCTGGCCCCCACAGTTGCGCCACGGGCTCGGCGATCGCATGCACGCCGATGCTCAGCAATCCCAGCGCGACCGTCGCCGGTCGCCAGCCGAAGCGGTAGGCCAGCCCGAACGCGGGGAAGAGCGATAGCAGCAGCGGGTACACGGGGGCTTCGAGCGCGGGCAGCGCGGACAAGCCCAGCGCGACTGCCAGTGGCACCAGCACTAGGCCGTCGGCCAACAGCGCGCGCCACGGCAGTCGGCTGGGGCGGGCCTGGTCGTGCAGGACCAGCAGCAGCGGCACCATGATCACGATGCCGGCGAAATCGCCCAGCGCGTACGAGACCAGCGTCGCGGCGAGGCTGGCCGGCAACACCCCGTCGTCGTTGAGGTCGATCGCGGTCAGCGCGACGGTGGTGAAGATCGCCGCCAGCAGCCCGGTCGCGAGCAGGCGTGGGAGGACTTCGCGGGTGGGGCGTTCGCGGCCGTGGCGGCCGATCCCGCGCAGCACCAGCGCGTAGATGCACCACGGCAGCACCGTGGAACTGACCAGCCCCGGCAGCGACTGGAACGCACCGCGCGCGAGGCTGAGCGCGAGGATGCCGAGCCATTCGACCAGCGCCAGCATCCACCACGCGCGGCGCGGCAGCAGCCACAGCGCACCCAGGCGCAGGCCCGCCGGTAGAAACCAGTAGATGCTGGAGCCGGCGAACAGCGCCGCCCACGCGATCGGGTACAGCGCCAGCCACGGCCACAGGATTCGACGCCGGGGCGTCGGGTGCGCTTCAATGGCCAACTTGCTCACCACGCCTTCGGGTTGGTTCGATGTCGCCACTAAGAATTGTCCTGGTCGATGACCACCCGATCGTACGCGCCGGCTTCAAGCAGTTGCTGGAACTGGAGCCGGGCTGGCAGGTGATCGCCGAGGTTGGCAGTGCGCAGGCGCTGGCGGCGTGGATGCTGCAGGCCACCTGCGACGTGCTGGTGCTCGACCTTTCGCTGCCCGACGGCGACGGACTGGTGATGCTCCGGCACCTGCTGGCGCAGCGGCCGGAACTGGCGATCGTGGTGCTGACCATGCACGACGGCGCGCTGTACGTGCAAGACGCGCTGGCCGCCGGCGCGCGCGGCTACGTCACCAAGCGCTCGGCACCGGACGAACTGGTCGACGCGATCCGCGCGATCGGCCGCGGCGAGATCTACCTGGGCAGCGACGTGCGCAATCACGTCGCCGGCGCCAGCGCGGCCGGGGGGCACGACCAGTTGCCGGAACTGACCGCGCGCGAGGCGCAGGTGTTCCTGCTGCTGGCGCGGGGGCATTCGGTGGCGCGCGTGGCGGCGACGATCGGCATCAACGCCAAGACCGCCTACGCGCATCGCACCAACATCTACGCCAAGCTCAAGCTGGGCTCGGACCACGAGCTGCGGCTGCTGGCCAGCCGGCGCGGCCTGGTGGCGCTGGACTGACCGCGGCTGTTGCGGCTGCCGGCGAACAAAGCCACAGCAAATCCCCCTTGATCCCCCTTTTCCAAAGGGGGAAAGCATCCTGTCCCGCCCGACATCTTTCCCTCCTTTGCAAGCATTTCTCCTCCTTTAGAAAAGGAGGCCGGGGAGGATTTGCTGTTGCTGTTGCTGTTGCTGTTGCTGTTGCTGTGCCACGGCGCAACTGTGCTGCCGCGGTGGGCGTGCCAGGCGGTAAAGCGCGTCATTCGAGCTGCGACCGGGCGTAGGCCGCGTCCAGCGCCTCCATCGCATCGAGCGGCTTGAGCTTGGCAGCCTTCTCGTAGGCGGCCGCGGCCGCGGCTTCCTGCTTGTCGCCGTGCAGCAGCATCAGCACGTTGCCGTGCTCGATGTGGGCGATCGGCGAATCCGGGGTCAGCTTGAGCGCGGTCTTGATGTGGCGGTCGGCCTCGGCGGCCTTGGCGCCGTAGGTCAGGCCGCCGAGCATGGCGCCGACCTTGCCGATGATCTCGGCGTGGTACAGCGCCATCGCGGTGTGTGCCTCGGCATGCTTCGGCGACAGTTCCAGTGTGGCGTCGAGCGCGCTGCGCACCTTGCCGGCGATGCCTTGCTTGATCGCTTTGAGCAGCCCCAAGTGCTGGCTGTAGCGGCCCAGCGCGAAGGCGTGGCGGTAGTGGCTGTTGGCCTCGTTGGGCAGCGCCTTGACCGCGGCTTCGGCGAGTTTGGACGCCTGCTCGAAGCGCTTGAGCTTCTCGCCGTCGTCATCGACCAGATAGGTCGCGTGGATGCCCAGCGCCTTGACCGCGACCGACGCGCCCAGAGGCCCGAGTTTCTCGCCGGCATTGAACGCGGCCTGGAAGTCGCCGCGGTGGAACGCACGCCAGGCGTCCTGCAGTGCCAGGGCCAGCGCCTCGGCATCCAGCCCCTTCGGCGCGGCCTTGCCGGCCGCCGCGAGCAAGGCCGCGGCATGCTTTGCATCGGGGTAAGGCTCGGTGTCGCCGGCGTGCAGTTTCGGCCAAGCCTTTTTCAACGCGTCGCCGGCGTAGGCGAAGCCCTTGGCGTCGTGCGGAAACGCAGCCCAGGAGGATTTGGCAGCCATCGACGGTCCTTTGTTGGTCGGTTGGCGCCCAGCATCCCGCCGTCGCCCCATGCTGTGCAAGGGCTGCTCTGCAGGGATGGGGCGGTGCCGGCGCTAGTGTGATTGCTCCATGGGGACGCGCCAAAGTGCCCACCGTGAAGCCGGCCCAACGGTCGGCGCGCGGAGCAAACCGATGGCTGCCAAGAACCGCAAGTCCCCTGCCACCCAGACCACCGCGCGCCACGTGTGGCTGGCTGGCTTGGGCGTGGTCGCCATGACCCGCCGCGAACTGGTCGATGGCAGCGCGCGTATGGTCGAGGGGCTGCAGGCGTTGCAACGCCGCGCCGCGCAGCTCGCCAACGGTGCCACCAGCAACGTGCGCCATGGCCTCGACAACGTGCGCGGCCAGGTCGAGCCGACCGTGGTCAGGTTCAGCGGCGAAGTCGAGGCGCGCTTGGCGCCGGTGCTCGACAAGCTCGGCTTGAAGCCGAAGGCCGCCAAGCCGGCCCGACGCAAGCCGGCGGCGACCAAGGCGGTGCGCCGTCCCGCGGCCCGCAAGCCAGCCCAGCGCACGGCCCGCTCGGCCTAAAGTCTCTCTCTCCACCGTAAGTGGACGACAGCGCCCTCGCGAAAGCGGGGGCGTTGTCGTTATGGGGTTGCTGCACAGGCAGGACTTTTAGCTTCCCCCTTTGAAAAAGGGGGATTGAGGGGGATTTGCGCTTGTGCCAGCACCCTCCTGTGGAAGCCGGCAAGCAAAAGCAAATCCTCCCCGGCCCTCCTTTTGCAAAGGAGGGGGCAGAGCGGTGTCTGCAATCAATCGAGGTAGGCGCGAATCAGGGTGTTGAGGTGCACGCGTTCGGCGTCGCGCAGGAACGGTGCCATCAACATCATCACCTGGACGATGCCGTCGCGGATCGCGGCGTGCTCGTCTTTGTCGCCGCGCGCGGAGGCGTAGTTGAGCCAGAACGTGGCGATCACCAGCACGTTGGTCGCGGTCGCGGCGAGCTCGTCGCCGGAGGCGCGCATCACCCCGGCCTGAGACAGCCCGCGCATCACCGCGTGGGCCTGCTCGTCGGCACGCCGTAGGATGCGCGCGAAGCGCAGCCGCACGCGGCGGTTGCGGCTGAGGATCTCGACCAGGTCGCGATACAGGAAGCGGTAGTCCCAGATGCACTCGAACACCAGGTGCAGCTGCAGCCAGATGTCCTCCAGCCCCGGCAGCCTGCCTTGCGGCGCGGCGAGCGCGGTGTCCATGCGCTCCTCGTAGCGCGCGAACAGGTGCTCGATGATGTCGTCCTTGTTGCGGAAGTGGTAGTACAGGTTGCCCGGGCTGATCTCCAGCTCGTCGGCGATATGGTTGGTGGTGACGTTCGGCTCGCCCTGCGCGTTGAACATCGCCAGGCTGGCGTCGAGGATGCGCTGGCGGGTGTGCTTGGCCACGGGTCAGTACGCCGGGTGCCGGAGCGGGCAGGTGTTCGGCATCGATCCGTTCGCGCGGCGCCGGCCCGCCATCGACGGCATCAACCGCGCAGCTTGTTGACGAGGTCGACGTACTTCTGCATCGCGTCTTCCTGCCCGGTGCCCTTGAGCTTGGCCCAGGCCTCGTATTTGGCGGTGCCGACGAAGTCGAAGAAGCCCGGCTTCGGCCCGCTGACGTCGCCCTCTGCGCCCTGTTTGTAGAGCGCGTACAGGCGCAGCAGGGTCTCGTTGTCCGGCCGTTCTGGCAGGTCGTGCACGGCCTTGGCGGCCTGCTCGAACGTGGTCTTGAGGTCCGACATGGCTGTTGCCCTCCCAGGCGCGCGACGTGTGGCCGAATGACAGCATGCACCGTCTGGGTGGTCAATACGGCGGGGAATTGTGGGTCGCCCCGCGCTCTGGCACCGTAGTGGCCTAGGCGCCGCATCGCGGCCGACCATGGGGCAGGAGAGGGCATGAGCTACTTCGTCACCGGCGCGACGGGATTCATCGGACGCTACCTCGTCAGCAAGCTGCTCGCGCGCAAGGGCACCGCCAAGTCGCCCGGCCTGGTCCACGTGCTGGTGCGCAAGGACTCGCAGAAGAAGCTCGAAGCCATCGCCCGGAAGATGGGCTGGGACATGAAGCGCGTGGTGGTGGTGACCGGCGACATGACCGCGCCCAAGTGCGGGCTCAGCGCGGCGCAGCTGCGCGCGCTGTCGGGCAAGGTCAAGCACTTCTTCCACCTGGCGGCGGTCTATGACCTCACCGCCAGCGCCGAGTCGCAGCGCAAGGCCAACATCGATGGCACGGCACACGCGCTGGAACTGGCGGTGGCGATCAAGGCCGGCTGCTTCCACCACACCAGCTCGATCGCGGCGGCGGGCTTGTACCCCGGCGTGTTCCGCGAGGACATGTTTGATGAGGCCGAGGGCCTGGACGACCCGTATCTGCGCACCAAGCACGATTCCGAAGGCCTGGTCCGCAACGAGAAACGCATTGCGTGGCGCATCTACCGACCCGGCATGGTCGTCGGCCACTCGCAGACCGGCGAGATGGACAAGATCGACGGTCCGTACTACTTCTTCACCTTTCTCAAGAAGCTGCGCGAGATGCTGCCGCCGTGGATGCCGACGCTCGGCATCGAGGGTGGGCGGATCAACATCGTGCCGGTGGACTTCGTGGTCGACGCGATGGATCACATCGCGCACAAGTCCAAGCTCGACGGGCAGTGCTTCCACCTGACCGATCCGGAACCGATGCGCGTAGGCGAGGTGCTCAACACCTTCGCGCGCGCCGGCCACGCGCCGGAGATGACCATGCGCATCGACGCGCGCATGTTCGCGTTCGTGCCCAGCGGCGTGCGCGGCGCGGTCGGCAACCTGCCACCGGTGAGGCGCTTCATTGGCATGCTGCTGCGCGACTTCAAGATCCCCAAGGAGACCTTGAAGTTCATCACCTATCCGACCCGTTTCGACAACCGCGAGACCGAGCGCGCGCTCAAGGGCACCGGCATCACGGTGCCGCCGCTGGACAGCTACGCGTGGCGGCTGTGGGACTACTGGGAACGCCACCTCGACCCGGACCTGTTCGTCGACCGCACGCTCAAGGGCAAGGTGCGCAACAAGGTGGTCGTGATCACCGGCGGCTCGTCGGGGATTGGTTTGGCGACCGCCGAGAAGGTCGCCGCCGCGGGCGCGGTCACGATCATCGTTGCGCGCGGCGAGGAGGAGCTGTTCAAGGCGCGCGACGCGATGAAGGCCGCCGGCGGCAAGGTGTTCGCCTACACCGCCGACCTGGCCGACCTGGCCGACTGCGACCGGCTGGTCAAGCAGGTGCTTGCCGAGCACGACCACGTCGACATCCTCATCAACAACGCCGGCCGCTCGATCCGCCGTTCGATCGAGCTGTCGTACGACCGCTTCCACGACTTCGAGCGCACGATGCAGCTCAACTACTTCGGCAGCCTGCGCCTGATCATGGGCTTCATGCCGAAGATGACCGAGCGCCGCCGGGGCCACATCATCAACATCAGCTCGATCGGCGTGCTCGCCAGCTCGCCGCGGTTCTCGGCCTACGTGGCCTCGAAGGCGGCACTGGACGCGTTCAGCCGCTGCGCGCAGGGCGAGCTGTCGGGCAAGGGCATCAGCTTCACCACGATCAACATGCCGCTGGTGAAGACGCCGATGATCGCGCCGACCAAGATGTACGACAGCGTCCCCACGCTGACCCCGGACGAGGCGGCCGACCTGCTGGTCAAAGCGATCATCGAGAAGCCCAGCCGGATCGCGACGCGGCTGGGCATCTTCTCGGCGCTGCTCAATGCGGTGGCGCCGAAGGCCTACGAAGTGGTGATGAACACCGCGTTCGAGCTGTTCCCGGATTCGGCCGCGGCCAAGGGCGACAAGAAGGGCATCAAGGACGAGCAGGCCAGCAACGAGCAGATCGCGTTCGCCGCGGTGATGCGCGGCGTGCACTGGTAGCCTCGACTGGCGGAACGGGGTCGTAGGGCCCGGTTCCCCGGCCGTTCTCGCGGTCCTGTGCGGCAACTGTCTGCCGCGGGCGTCAGGCTTGCCAGCCAATCGCTCGCGGCTGGGCGGGTGGCGTCGGTCAGAACAGCTGGCACTGGACGAAGCGCACCGCCGATGCGCTTCCGGGCGGCGGTTGCAGGTGCAGGCGCGCGGCACGCAACTCGTCGAACCGCTCCAGGGCCTTGCAGATGCGCGCCACGCGTTGGTCGTCGTCCTGCGCGCTGACGTAGACCAATAGCGTCGAGCGGGTCGACCAAACCGCGCGCTCGATGCCGGGCAACGCGGAGACGACTTCCATCACCTGCCGGCGCTGCTCGTCCTCGCTCAGCATAGGCGCGGGCGGCAAGGCGGCCTTCGGCGTGGCAGCTGGCGCTGGCGCGCGTGCCGCGGGCGGTGGCGCAGGTGCGGGAGAGGGCGTGGAAGTCATTGCGGGACCAGGAGGTGCAGGGCGTGGCGACGAATCGGTAAGCGCCAATGCAAGCGCCCCCCCGAACAACAGCGCCGCCAGCCAGGCACCCACCAGCGCGCGTTTGGTGCGGGCGAGCGCCTGCTGGGCGAGATGCTGGTGCAGGCTGGGCGGCAGCAGCGGATCGACCAGCGGCCACAAGGTCGCGCCGTCGATCAGCTCGATGCCCTGCGACCGCTCGCGGGCTTGCGGTTCGATCCGGCCGAGCGTGGCGAGGATGCCGCCGGCAGCGCCGCTATCGCGCACTGCGATGGCCAACTCGGCCACCTGGGCCGCGCTGATCCGGTAGTTGGCGCTTTGCTTGCAGCTGAGCAGCCAGGTCTGCTCGCCGCGGCTCAGCAACAGGTCGGCTTGCTGGCCCGAGTCAGCCGCCGGCTCGATGCGGCTGGCCTCGAAACCCTGCGCGTGCAGTGCCTCGATCACGAAGCGCGAGAACTCGCGCCAGCGCATCCCGGCCAACGCGCGGATGCCGCCGCTGACCTCGAGCTGCTTGCGACGAACCCACCACAAATACGCACTCAGAGCCCCACCAACCACCAGGGCGATCCCGAGCGCGTTCACTACCAACAAAACCGTGGGCATGCGTTTCCTGCGCCTGCTGCGAACCCGCGCAATATACCGTCGCGCAGGTGCGCGATAAGTGAGTTGCGGCACGTCTGGGCAGATCGGATGCCGGGCGTTCACCGCGCCTTCCGGTCGAGTGGCAAGCATGCCCGAGCGGTACGCACAAGAAAGCCCGCCAGTCCGGGGCCGTAAGGGGAGGGGAGCATACGGGCGGGCGAACTGGCGGGCTTGGAACGCGCGCGGCCGTGCCGCGCGGTGGTGCCGGAAGAATTGCCGAAAGAACTGTCGGTTATGGCGCGATCGGCGGCTTCGGCGTGGCGATCGACTTGCGCGCGGTCTTCTTCGCGGCCAGCTTCTTCGCGGTGGCTTTCTTGGCAGCGGGCTTCTTCGCCACGCGCGTGCTGGCGGCGCCAGCCGGGGCGGCTTTCCTAGCGGGCTTGCGCGCGGCAGAGGTAGCCGCTGGCTTGCCGCCGCCTTGCTTGCGCAATTCGGCGGTCAACGTGTCGACGCGCCGGCTCAGGTCGGAGATATCCGCGCGGCCCGGCACGCCGAGCTTGACCAACGCCCGGTGCACGCGGTCCTCGAACACGCTTTCCAGCCGGTCCCAGGTATCGGCGGCGCGTTCGCGCGCGTGGCCGACCTTGGACTCGACCGCATCGCGCACGGCCTCGGCCTGGCCACCGGCGAATTTGCGCGCGGTCTGCTCAAGGCCCAGACCTTCCTTGACCAGTCCTTCGAACAACTTGGTGCCCTCGGCCTGCGCGCGGCCAAACGCACCCACGCCCGCGAGCCAGATCTGCTGCGCCGATTCGCTCAGCGATCTCGACAGGCGCTCGGCCTGTTCCTGCGCGCTCGGGCTGCCGCTCGAACGGGTCTTTCCAGCGGTTTTCTTCGCAGTCTTCTTGAACGTGGCCATGGGGTTGCCGCTCCGGGCGTGATGGTGTCGGGCCACGATCACCCGGCGATCTAGAGCTTTCACACCAGCCCCGCGCCGGCCGGCGCGAAAGCTCAACGCGTGCGGCGGCTACGCCGTTGCGCGACCAGTTGCTCGACGTCGTCCAGCGTGCGTTTCAGGCGCGCGGTGGTTTCGGTGTCGCGCACCGGCGGCGCGATGCCGTCGAGGATCGAGCGTTGCTGGTCGGCGAGGATTTCGTCGCGCAGGCGGATATCGTGCGCGGCCAGCAGCGGCCTCAGTACGTCGGCGCGGTTGCGCAGGTCGGCCAGGGTGTTTCGGTAGGCGATCTCGCAGATGCGCCGGCGCGCCGAGAAGCTGAAGGCATTGGCGAAGAACAGCTCGCCATCGTCGGCGTTGGGTTCGAACACCAGCTGGTCGATGTTGGGGTACTGCTGGGTGTAGCGCGCCAGGCCGACCTGCATGCGCGACTGCAGCAGGGTGCGGAACGTCTGCGAGAGCACCGCGGGCAAGCCGCCCGACGCGAGGTTGCGGGCGACGTCGCTGTCCGGGCCGCGCTGCGAGTTGAACGGCACCAGCGGGTTGACGCCGATCAGCAGATCGATGCCGCGCTCGAGCACCACCGAGGCGTGCATTGTCCGCCGCAACGCACCGTCGACGAAATGGCGGTCACGCAATTCCACCGGCGGGTACAGGCCCGGCAGCGCGGCGCTGGCCTGGATCGCCTTGGAGATCGGCATGTCGTCCCAGCCTTCATCGCCGAAACGCACGGCCTCGCCGCTGTCCAGGTCGACCGCCACCACGTACAGCGGCGCCGCCAGTTCGCGGAAGTCGTTGCTGCGTCCGCGGCGGGTGAAGGTCTCGCGCAGGAAGCGTTCGACCTGCGCGTTGTCAAACAGGCCATTGGGCACCAGCCCGCCGAAACGGGTGACCAGGTCGGCCCAACGCGCCTCGACCGGCGAGAACAGCAGTTCGCGCCAGAATTGCGTGGCCAGCCGCGGCAGGCTGGCCGCGCGCTTGGCGTACTCAAGGAACGCCGGGCGCATGAAGGTTTCCGGCTTGAACTGGACATCGTCGCTGTCGCCGGTGATGAAGATCCGGCACATCTCGGCGGTGTCCATGCGGTTGGCCAGCCCGGCGGCTAGGAACGCGCCGCTGCTGACCCCGACGTAGCAGTCCAGCCGGGTCAGGTCGAGGCCGTCGAAGGCCTCGTCGATTGCGCGCAGCGCCCCCAACTCGTACATGCCGCCGATCGGGCCGCCGCCGGCGACCGCCAAGCCGATCTTCGGGGCGTCGGCGGGCTTGCGCGCCCGTTGCCGGGCGGAGTGGAGTGACAGCATGGAGGGGCTTTTGCAGGTGGATTGCGCGATTCGACCGAGTGTAGCCGATGCCATCCGGGCACCGCAGCGCGGTTGCGGTCGCGGTGCGGGCCGCCGATGATCGTGGCCATGTCGAGCACCCGCGATGCCACCGCCAGGCTCACCTGCCTGCTCGGCCGCCACCAGGCGCTGCACGACCCGTCGCGCGAGCCGCGCAACACCCTGCGCTGGCTGCCGGAAGTGCGCCGTTGGCAGGCGCAGCGGCTGGAAGCGAGCTTCGATCATTTCCTGGTCGATCCCAAGCGCCGCCCGGCCGCGCAGTTCTTCCTCAGCGACGTCTACAACGACCACGACTTCAGCCGCCGCGACGCCGACATCGCGCGGGTCATGCCGATGATGGGAAAGCTGTTGCCGGGCTCGTTGCTGGCGACGGTGGCCGACGCGATCGAGCTGGGCCTGCTGACCCACGCCTTCGATTTGCGCCTGGCGCAGTTGCTGGCGCGGATCGCACCGAAGCGGCGCAAGCTGGACGCGGAGCTCTACACGCAGGCGTACCGCGAATCCGGACTGCCGCGCCTGCGCGCGCGCCAGATCGACCTGCTGGCCCGGGTAGGCCTGGGCTTGGGCGGTGCGCTGCGGATGCCCGGCGTGCAGACCCTGCTCAAACTCTCGCGTGGGCCGGCGCGAGCGGCGGGGCTGGCCGAACTGCAGGGCTTCCTGGAACGCGGGTTCGCCGCGTTCGCGCAGCTGGGCGACGTGCGCGGGTTCATCGCCGAGATCGAACAGGACGAGCGCGACATCGCGCAGCGCCTGTTCAACGGGCACCCGGACCCGTTCGCGCCGCAGTGAAGCGTCGGGTTAGTGCGGATTAGCTGAAACGTTCTTCGAGCACCCGACGGATCTCGGCCTCGATCGGGCCCTTCAGCGCCGCCAGCAGGAAGCCGAGCTTGGCCGTCACCTGCACGTTCTTGGGTTCCAGGGCGATGTGGCCCTCGACGCCGCTGCGATTGAAGTTGAGCGTGTCGCCGTCCCAGTCGTACTCCATGCCGAAGCGTGCGGCCAGCTTCTCGGCCACTTCCTGCACGGCGTCGCGCGCCTTCTTGGGGGCCAGCGAGTGCGAGTGGCGGATGTCGATGTGCGACATGGAGGTTCTCCGAAAGGTGCCGGTATTGTGCGGCTGTGGCGCATGGCGTCAAAGGGGTGCCGGGAACGTCGTTGGCCGCGGCGCAAGGCATGCTAGATTGCGGCCGCATCGCACTACCGAAGATGACTGCCCTGAAACTGCGATTTCCCAACCGCGAACCCGGCGACCTGCTGCTGAGCCCCGGCGTGCACGCCATCGGTCGCGACGGTGCGGGCCGACCGCGTTGCACCGACCACGTCGACGAAGCCCTGATGCAGTTGTGCGTCGACCGCCGGGGCATCTGGCTGCAGCTGCGCGAAGGTGTGCGCGGCCTGCACGTCAATGGCCGGCCGGTACGGCGCATGGCGATGCTGCGCGCCGGCGATGCGATCTTCCTCGACGGCGTGGAGCTGCTGTTGCTCGGCGACGAGCCGCAGGCCGCGCCGGCGGACGACCTGCCGCCACCGGCCAATGACCCACGCCTGGTCCTGCGCGGTGTCGGTGGCCAGCACCATGGCCGCTGCTTCAGCCTCGACCAGCCTCGCCTGGTGGGCCGCGCGCCCGAATGCGACATCCGTATCAACGAGCCGGCGTTTGCCGAGCGCCATGCCCGCCTCGTGGCGCACGCCGACGGCATCGTCCTGCGCGACCTGGGGTCGCACGACGGCAGCGTCGTCAACGGCCACCGGGTGCAGCATGCGTTGTTGCGACCGGGCGACCAGCTGGTGTTCGACGCGCACCATCGGTTCGTGGTCGAGTCGCCGCGTGGTGCGCCAGCGGTAGCGACGGTGGAGGCCGTGGAAGCGGCAGGCCGCGACGACGAGACCGAGGCCGTCGCGCAAAAATCCGCCGCGGCGGCACTGCCATCGTCGGTGCGGCGCCTGCCGTGGTTGCTGCTGGCGGCGCTGCTGCTGGCCGGGGCCCTCAGCCTGCTGCTGCTGTACGGCGCACGCTGAGCGCGCGCAGCTTCTTCCACAGCCGCCAACCGAGCAACACCGCGAGGATGCCGGCATACAGCGCCGGCTCGCGGATGTCGGACTTCACCAGCCACCAGAAATGCAGCACCGCGAGCGCGGCGATCACGTACACCAGCTTGTGCAGCCGCGCCCAGTTGCGGCCCAGGCGGCGGATCGCGGCTTTGGTCGACGTCAGCGCCAGTGGCACCAGCAACAACCAGGCGGCGAACCCGACCGTGATGTAGGGACGCTTGGCGATCTCCTCGAAGATCTGCGTCCAATAACCGCGCAGGTCGAGCACCAGGTAGGCGCTCAAGTGCAGCGTCGCGTAGAAGAACACGTACAGCCCCAGCATCCGCCGGAAGCGCAGCAGCACCGCCTGGCCGGTGAGCTGGCGCAGCGGGGTGATCGCCAGCGTGACCATCAGCAGGCGCAGCGCCCACAGGCCGAGGAAGTGCTCGATCGCGGCCACCGGGTCGGCGCCGAGGCTGCCGCTGCCGGTCAGGTATTCCTCGCGGATCCGCCAGGCCAGGATCGCCGCGGGCGTCAGCGCCAGTGCGTGTACCAGGGCCTTGGCGGCGACCATGCCTTTGTCGATCGGCTTGCTGGGGGAAGCCCGTACCGTCGCCTCCGCCATCAGAACCACTGCTTCAGGTTCATGCCGGCGTACATGCCCGCGACCTGTTCGCCATAGCCGTTGAACAGACGGGTCGGGATGCGCTCAGCGAACAGCTTGCTGGCGGTGCCGGCGATGCGGCGCTCGGTTTTCTGGCTCCAGCGCGGGTGGTCGACGCTGGGGTTCACGTTGGAGAAGAACCCATACTCGCTGGACTGGGCGTCGTTCCAGCTGGTGAACGGGCGTTTCTCCACGAACGTGATCGCGACGATCGACTTGATGCTCTTGAAGCCGTACTTCCACGGCACGATCAGCCGCAGCGGCGCGCCGTTCTGCTGCGGCAAGGCCTTGCCGTACAGGCCGGTGGCGAGGATCGCCAGCGGGTTCATCGCCTCGTCGATGCGCAGGCCCTCGCGGTACGGCCAATCGAGGGCGGGGTAGGCGATCCCCGGCATCTGGCGCGGATCGGCCAGGGTGGTGAACGCGACGTACTTGGCCTTCGAGGTCGGCTGGAAGCGCTTGAGCACATCGCCCAGCGGCACCCCCAGCCACGGGATCACCATCGACCAGCCCTCGACGCAACGCAGGCGGTACACGCGCTCCTCGGGCTTGTGGCCCTTGAGCAGGTCGTCGAGCGAGAGCTGGCCCGGCTTGGCGCAGGCGCCGCCGACCGCGACCGTCCATGGACTGGTGCGCAGGGTCTTGGCGGCCCTGGACGGATCGGCCTTGCCGGTGCCGAACTCGTAGAAGTTGTTGTAGCTGGTGACGTCCTGCAGGCGGGTCAGCTCTTCGCTGGTGCGGAAGCCTGCCTTCGCCTGCGCCGGGGTCACGGCCACCTTCGGCGGCGGGGGCGGCTCAGCTTCGGCACAGCCGGCCAGCGCGAGCGCGGGACTGGTCGCAAGGGCAGCCAGCAGCCGGCGGCGATCGCGGTACACGGCTTCGTCGGTGATCTGCGCGGCGGGGATCCTGAGGGCATCGCGTAACGACATGGCCGGCTCCTTACTGATAGCGGGGGTGCGGCGGGGTGCTGCGTGGTTCGGTTTCGCCGATGTTGGGTATACGCATGCGCGGGTGAAAAAGTTGCGCCCGCCACCGTTGCCCCGCGCCTGCTGCGCTGCGGCATACTCCTCAGACCCCAAATCCTTCGGAGCGTTCCATGTCCCGCGCCTTCAACTTCAGTGCTGGCCCCGCGACCTTGCCCGAACCGGTTTTGCAGCAGGCGCAGGCGGAACTGCTCGACTGGCACGGCGTCGGCGCCTCGATCGTCGAGCTCAGCCACCGTGGCCCCGAGTTCATGCAGGTCGCGGCCGAGGCCGAGGCCGACCTGCGCACGCTGATGGCGATCCCGGACGACTACGCGATGCTGTTCCTGCAGGGTGGCGCCACCGCGCAGCAGGCGTTGATCGCGCTCAATTTCGCCGCGCCCGGGCAGACGGTCGACTACCTGGTCACCGGTCACTGGGGCAAGACCGCGCTGAAGCAGGTGCAGCCGTACGTTGCCGCCAACGTCGCCGCCAATGGCGAGCCCGGCGGCTTCCGCGACATCCCGGCGCGCGAGTCCTGGAAGCTGTCCCAGGACGCGGCCTACTTGCACTACACCGCCAACGAGACCATCCATGGCGTCGAGTTCGGCGAAATTCCCGATGTCGGCGACGTGCCGCTGATCGCGGATTTCAGTTCGAGCATCGCGTCCGAGCCACTCGACGTGTCGAAGTTCGGAGTGATCTACGCCGGCGCGCAGAAGAACCTGGGTCCGGTCGGCGTCAGCGTGGTGATCGTGCGGCGCGAGCTGCTCGAGCGCGCCGGCCAGCCGCGGGCGGAGATCTTCGACTACCGCGCCCACGTCAAGGGCGAGTCGATGCTCAACACGCCGCCGACCTGGAACTGGTACCTGGCGGGGCTGGTGTTCAAGTGGATGCTCGCCGAAGGCGGCGTGGCCGAGTTCGCCCAGCGAAACGCACGCAAGTCGGCGCTGTTGTACCAGGTGATCGACAACTCCGGCGGCTACTACCGCAACGAGGTCGCCGCGGCGGTGCGCTCGCGCATGAACGTGCCGTTCTTCCTGCACGACGAGGCGCTGGACAAGCCGTTCCTGGCCGAGGCGCAGGCGGCCGGGCTGATTTCGCTCAAGGGCCACCGTGCATTGGGCGGGATGCGTGCGTCGATCTACAACGCGATGCCGGAAGAAGGCGTGCAGGCACTGGCCGCGTTCATGCGCGACTTCCAGCAGCGGCACGGCTGAGCGCGGGAAGTGAAGGTGCTCGGTTGGTACCCGGTGGCGATCGCGTGAGCGCAGAGGTGAAAGGTGTCGACGGCACGAGCATGTACGACGAAGCCTGGTTCGCGGCGCGGGCACAGCCGGGTATCCGCCGGTTGAAGGCCTACGACCCCGGGCATGATCTCGTGGCGCTGCGCCGCAAGTTCGACGCACAGGGAAGTGCAAGTGCTGCGGGAGGCACGATGCCGAGAGCGGCCGACGTACAAGGACGTACTAGTACCGCGAGAGGCAGGATGCCGGGAGCGGCCGACGTACAAGGACGTATTAGTGCCGCGGCAGGCAGGACGCCGGGAGCGGCCGACGCGGCGCAGCTGCTCGAGCTGGGCTCCAACGAAAACCCGTACGGCCCGTCACCGGCGGCGCGTGCGGCGATCCTCGGCCAGCTCGATTCGCTGCACCGCTACCCCGATCCTCTCGGCGCCGATCTCAAGCGCGCGCTTGCGGCACGGCATGGCGTCGACGCCGCGCAGATCTCGCTCGGCAACGGCTCGCACGAGCTGCTGATGCAACTTGCGCAGGTGTTCGCCGGTGCGGGTGACGAGGTGGTGTTCTCGCGCTACGGCTTCGCGGTGTTCTCGCTGGCCGCGCAGGCCGCCGGCGCCACCGCGCGCGTGGTCAAGGCGCTGCCGCGCGACGCGGCGATGCCGCTGGGCCACGACCTCGATGCGATCGCCGCGGCGGTCACGCCGGCGACGACCCTGGTCTACCTGGCCAATCCGAACAATCCGACCGGGACCTGGTTCAGCCGCGACGCGCTGGCCGCGTTCATGGCGCGGGTGCCGCCGGCGGTGATCGTGGTGGTCGACGAGGCCTACGCCGAGATGGTCGACGTACAGGGATGTACTAGTCCCGCGGGAGGCAGGATGCCGGGAGCGGCCGACGCCGATGCGGCGACCGACGCGCTGCCGCTGCTGGCGTGGTTCCCGAACCTGCTGGTCACCCGCACCTTCAGCAAGGCGTACGCGCTGGCAGGATTGCGCGTGGGCTATCTGATCGCGGCGCCGGGCCTGGTCGCGGTAATGGAGCGCGTGCGCGAGAGCTTCAACGTCAACGGCCCGGCGCTGGCCGCGTGCGTGGCTGCGCTGGGCGACGCCGCCCACCTGCGCGCGACTTGCGAAGGCAACGCCAGGCAGCGCGCCGCCCTGGCCGACGCCTTGCGCGTGCGCGGCCTGTGCGTGCTGCCCTCGCAGACCAATTTCGTGCTGGTCGAGTTCGGTGCCGACACCGCGGCGATCGAGGCGGCGCTGATCCAGCGCGGCGTGGTGCTGCGGCCGATGGCCGGCTACGGCCTGCCCGAGTACCTGCGCATCACCGTCGGCACCGCGGACGAGAACCGGCGGTTGCTCGCCGCCTTGGACGCGGTGTTGCCGCAGGCCAGCGTCCGGTGAGCGACGCGCCGCGCCAGGACTGGATCGCGTCCCCCGGCGCGCCGTTGCGCGGCACGCTGCGGGTACCCGGCGACAAGTCGATCTCGCACCGCGCGGTGATGCTCGGCGCGCTGGCCGAAGGCGTCACCCATGTCACCGGGTTCCTCGAGGGCGAGGACACCCGCGCGACCGCCCGCGTGTTCGAGCAACTCGGGGTACGCATCGAGACGCCGAGCGCGAGCGAGCGCATCGTCCACGGCGTCGGCCTGCACGGCTTGCTCGCATCCAGCGACGCGCTCGATTGCGGCAACGCCGGTACCGGCATGCGCCTGCTGGCCGGCGTGCTGGCCGGGCAGGGCTTCGACAGCGTGCTGGTCGGCGACGCGTCGCTGTCGCGACGCCCGATGCGCCGCATCACCGAGCCGCTGGCGGCGATGGGGGCGCTGATCGATACCGATCCCGGCGGCCTGCCGCCGCTGCGCATCCACGGCAGCCGCAGCCTGCACGGCATCGATTACGCGTTGCCGGTGGCGAGCGCACAGGTCAAGTCGGCGCTGCTGCTGGCGGCGCTGTACGCCGAAGGCGAAACTGTGGTGCGCGAGCCGCACCCGACCCGCGATTACACCGAGCGCATGCTGGCCGCGTTCGGTTGGCCGATCGATTACGCGCCCGGCCAGGCCCGGCTGGCCGGTGGCCACGTGCTGCGCGCGACCGACGTCAGCGTGCCGGCCGATTTCTCCTCGGCGGCGTTCTTCCTGGTCGCGGCCAGCGTGGTGCCCGGTTCGGAACTGCAGCTCGAGGCAGTCGGCATGAACCCGCGCCGCACCGGCCTGCTGGCCGTGCTGCGCGCGATGGGCGCGGACATCGTCGAAACCACCGCGCGCGAGCAGGGCGGCGAGCCGGTTGCGGACCTGCTGGTGCGCCACGCGCCACTGCGCGGCATCGAGGTGCCGGTCGAGCTGGTGCCGGACATGATCGACGAGTTCCCGGCCTTGTTCATTGCCGCTGCCTGCGCCACCGGCCGCACCACGATCCGCGGCGCGGCCGAGTTGCGGGTCAAGGAATCGGATCGGCTTGCAACGATGGCCAGCGGCTTGCGCGCGCTCGGGATCGACATTGGCGAAACGCCGGATGGCGCCGTGATCGAAGGCGGCCGCTTCGGCGGCGGCGCGGTGCGCAGCCATGGCGACCACCGCATCGCGATGAGTTTCGCGGTCGCCGCGCAACTCGCCAGTGGCGAGGTGCGGATCCACGACGTGGCCAACGTCGCGACCTCGTTCCCCGGGTTCATGCCGACCGCGCTCGCGGCCGGCATGCACCTGCGGGACGCTACTGCTGCGGCTTGAACTCGATCGGTACCTCGACCACGGCCGCGACTGGCTTGCCGTTCTGCGTGGCCGGGGTGAAGCGCCAAGCGGCCACCGCGTCCTGCGCGGCGCGGTCGAGTTCGCGCGAGCCACTGCGGCGCGCGAAATCGATCTCGCCCGGCCGGCCGTCGGCGCCGACGTTCACCCGTAGCAACACCGTGCCGCCTTCGCCGCGACGCAGCGACTCCGGCGGGTACGACGGCTCCGGACTCTGGCCAACGATGCGCTCGGGCGCCGCGGAGGTCGGTCGTGCCGGTACGCGGGGTTGCTCGGTGCTCGGACGCGGCGCCGGTCGCTGGGTCGAGCGCGGCGTGGTGTCGCTGCCGGGCGCAGGTTCGGTCACGGCGGGGGTCTGCATCGGCGTCGGCGCGGGCGACAGCGCATCCTGCGCGCGTCGGCTCAGCAGGTACCAACCGATCACCAACACCGCCAGCAGGACCAGCAGCCACGGCAGGATTGACTTGCGGTGCACGGTCTCGTGCGGCGCGGTGCTGGCGACATCGGCATCGGTGGCCGGGCGCTCGTAATTGCTCTGGGTGGGATCCGCCATGTGCCTGCTCCTCAGAAAGCCCTGCGCGGGCGTGGATCCGAGCTTCGCGAGGCGGTCGTGAGCGGCCGGTGAGGCCGCCGGCAGGATATTGGCAACGCGGCGAGCTTCAGTCCGGAGTGAAACTGATTGGCACCATCACGCTGCCCACGGTTGGTTGGCCATTGGCCTGCGCCGGCCGGAACCGCCAACGCCGCACGGCATCCACGGCCGCGCGGTCGAGCAGGCGCGAGCCGCTGCTGCTCGCGACGCTGACCGCGCCGGGCACGCCGTCCGGGCCGATCTCCACGCGCACCAGCACCGTGCCGCGCTCGCCGCGTCGCAGCGCCTGCGGCGGATAGCGCGGCGCGGGCGTCTGCCCGGCGATCGGTTGCGGCTGCGAACTGGCCACGGGCGCGGGGGGCGGGCGCGCCGGTGCCGGGGCTGCCGGCACCGGGGGCGGCGAGGGCGGGCGCGTTTCCACCAGCTGCGGGCGCTCATCCGGATCGCCCTCGCTCGCGGGCGGCGGCTGCATGCCGCTTGCGTCCTGGCCGCCCGCGGGCAACGGTGTCGGCAGCGGCGCGTAATCGGGACCAGCCGCGGTCGGCGGCGCGGGTCCGGCCCGGTAGAAATCGTCGCCACCACGCGATAACACCAGCGCGAACAGCAGCAGGCCGGCGACGAACGCCAGCAGCACCCACAGCAGCGCCTTGCGCGCAGGCAGCCACGACGCGAAACGGTTGGCACCAGGTGGCGATGCAGGTGCAGGCGAGGGTGTCGACATGGGTACGGGGTCAGCGGCGATCGCCGGATCTTGCAGCGCCCGGCGTTAACAGTTCGGCAATTCCCGGCCATTGCGCCGCCAACGCTGCGATAATCGCGACCCCCGTCACCGTCTGCCTTCGCGCTCCATCGCGATCGCCCGGCGGCCACGCCCGCTCCTTGCGAACGATCCCCCATGCTCGATCCGAACCTGCTGCGCCACAACCCCGCCGATCTCGCCACGCGCCTGCGTGCAAGCCGCGGCTTCGAACTCGACGCCGGTTCGCTGGAAGCCCTGGAAGGCGAGCGCAAGCAGATCCAGGTCCGCACCCAAGAACTGCAGAACCTGCGCAACACGCGCTCCAAGGCGATCGGCCAGGCCAAGGCCAAGGGCGAGGACGTGGCGGCGCTGATGGCCGAGGTCGCCTGTTTCGGCGACGAGCTCAAGGCCAGCGAGGCGCGGCTGGAAACGATCAAGGCCGAGATCGACGCGATCGCACTGGGCATCCCGAACCTGCCGCACGAGTCGGTGCCGGCCGGCAACGACGAAAGCGGCAACGTCGAGCAGCACCGCTGGGGTACGCCGCGCAGCTTCGACTTCGCGGTCAAGGACCACGTCGAACTGGGCGCGCGCAACGGCTGGCTCGACGGCGACGCCGGCGCCAAGTTGTCGGGCGCGCGCTTCACCGTGCTGCGCGGGCAGCTCGCGCGGCTGCATCGCGCGCTGGCGCAGTTCATGCTCGACCTGCACAGCGGCGAGCATGGCTACAGCGAGACCAACGTGCCGCTGATCGTCAACGCCGACAGCATGCTCGGCACCGGCCAGCTGCCGAAGTTCGAGGAAGACCTGTTCGACACCCAGGTCGGTGATACGCGGCGCTACTTGATCCCGACTTCGGAAGTGCCGCTGACCAACATCGTCCGCGACGAGATCCTCGAGGACGCCGCGCTGCCGCTGCGCATGACCGCGCACTCGCTGTGCTTCCGCGCCGAGGCCGGCAGCCACGGCCGTGACACCCGCGGCATGATCCGCCAGCACCAGTTCGAGAAGGTCGAACTGGTGTCGATTGCGCGGCCGGACGAAAGCTACGCCGAGCACGAACGCATGACGCGCTGCGCCGAGGTGGTGCTGGAGAAGCTCGGCCTGCCGTACCGCCGCATGCTGCTGTGCACCGGCGACATGGGCTTCGCCGCGACCAAGACCTTCGACCTGGAAGTCTGGCTGCCGTCGCAGGGCACCTACCGCGAGATTTCCTCGTGCTCCAACTGCGAGGCGTTCCAGGCCCGGCGCCTGCAGGCGCGCTGGCGCAATCCGGCCACCGGCAAGCCCGAACTGCTGCACACGCTCAATGGCTCCGGCGTCGCCGTCGGCCGTGCGTTGATTGCGGTGATGGAGAACTACCAGGACGCCGATGGCTCGATCGCCGTGCCCGAGGCGCTGCGCCCGTACATGGGCGGCATCGACCGCATCGCCTGATCGTCGCCCGCTGGCGTCCCCCGCAGGCGCATGTCCTGTGGGAGCGTTAACCAAGGGACTTGTTGCGCGGCGTAGGAGCGGCTTTAGCCGCGAGCTTCTGCGCCCCATTGGCGCCATGACGAAATCTCGCGGCTAAAGCCGCTCCTACAAGGTTGGCGGCGGCGCGCGCCGCCACCCGTGGGCTCAGGCTGCCGCGCGCAGCGGCTCCGGAATGGCCGCCAGTGCCGCGGCGATCGCATCGCTGCGGTGCTGCGGCGAGTACGCCACGCCCTCCGCGCGCACGAACTCGATATCGGTAACGCCAAGAAAGCCGAGCACGAAGGCCAGGTACGGTTCGACGAAATCGCTGGGCGCGCCGCTGTGGATGCCGCCGCGACCGCTGGCGATGATCACGCGCTTGCCGCCAGCCAGGCCCACCGGGCCGGTGTCGGTGTAGCGGAACGTCCGGCCGGCGATGGTGACCCGGTCGATCCAGGCCTTGAGCGTCGATGGAATCGCGAAGTTGTACATCGGCGCGCCGATCACGATCACGTCCGCGTCGAGGAACTGCTGCAGCACGTGCTCGGCGTCGGCCGCGGCCACCGGGTCGGTCTTGGCCAGCGCCGCGCCGGTGAGGTGCGGCACCGGGTCGGCGTCGAGGTCCCGGTACGCGATCGCCAGGCCGGGCAGGGTGTCCTGCCAGCGTGCCGCGATCGCCGCGGTGAGTTCGCGAGTAACGGAATTCGCGCCGAGCGCGCTGGAGTCGATGTGCAGCAACTTCATGGGGATGGCCTCGTTCGGGTGGGCGGCAGCGCCGCGTCGGGGACCAATCTAGGTTGTTGCCTTGGTGGGATAAAGCTGGTCAAATATCACTAACTGTTCTGTATATGGAACTTGGCCATGCATGACCTCAACGACCTCTACTACTTCGCGATGGTGGTCGACCACTCCGGCTTCGCTGCGGCCGAGCGTGCGCTGGGCATTCCCAAGTCGCGCCTGAGCCGCCGCATCAGCCAGCTCGAGACCGACCTGGGCGTGCGCCTGCTGCAGCGCTCCACGCGCCGCTTCGCGGTCACCGACGTGGGTACCAGCGTCTACCGCCACGCCCAATCGATGCTGGCCGAGGCACAGGCCGCGCACGAGGTGGTCGACCGTTTAAGCGCCGAGCCGCGCGGCGTGATCCGGGTCAGCGTGCCGGTCGGGTTGGCACAGCAGCACATGCCGAAGCTGCTGCCGGAGTTCCTCGCCAAGTACCCGCAGGTGCGCGTGCAGCTGCAGGTCAGCAATCGCCGCGTCGACATCATCAACGAGGGCGTCGATGTCGCCTTGCGCGTGCGCGCGAAGCTTGACGACGACGGCAGCCTGGTGATGCGCAGCTTCGGCCAGATCCAGGAATTGCTGGTCGCCAGCCCCGGTTACCTCAAGCGCATGGGCCGCCCGAGCGACCCCGACCAGTTGTCCGAACACGTCACCCTCAGCGTCAGCGAGGACGACGCGCGCCAGCGCTGGGAACTGCACGGCCCCGATGGCGAAGTGCGTCGGGTCGAGCTCAAGCCGCGGGTGATGGGCTTCGACTTCCCGATGCTGATGCAGCTCGCCCAGCAGGGCGTCGGCATCACCCTGCTGCCGGAGACCATCTGCTCGGAAGCCGTGCGCCGCGGCGACCTGGAAGTCGTGCTGCCCGAGTGGCGGTTGCCGCAGGGCATCTTCCACGCCGTGTTCGCCTCGCGCCGCGGCCTGCTGCCGGCGGTGCGGGTGTTCATCGACTTCCTCGCCGAGAAGGCCCCGGCGCTGGTCGAGGCGGCGCGCCTGCAATGCGCCGAGATCAAGGGCAAGCCCTGTGCGGACAACGCGAAAGGCCAGCGCTGAGCGCCGGCCAGGCGAATCGGCGCGCGGCCGTGCGAGAATGCCCGCCGCCAGCCACACCCCGGAGAGATGGCCGAGTGGTTTAAGGCAGCGGTCTTGAAAACCGCCGAAGGGTCAAACCTTCCGTGGGTTCGAATCCCACTCTCTCCGCCACCACTTCCCCGCATAGCCTTTTGTTACGGGCTTTCAGTCACGCGGCGGCACGCTCATCCCCGTTTTGATCCCCGTCCCGCGCAGCCTTCGACGCGGCGATGTACGCCTCAATCTCCGACTCGAGCCAGAACGACGCGCTGCCATCCTTGACCGGCACGGGGAACTTGCCGGCCGCGATCCTGGCGTAGATCGCCGTCTTGTGCAGGCCGACGCGATCGACCACCTGGCGCAACCTCAATCGGCGTTCAGCCCCCACGGCGCACCTCGCGGTCGTCGGTCAGTGCGGCGATGGCCTTGGCGTACTTGCGGCGCAGCCGTGCAGCCGTGGCCGCATCCAGCAGCGCGAGTCGGCCCTCGTTCGCGTTGTCCGCTATGTCGGCCAGCTTCACGCGCAGGGCGAGGGGGTTTGCACGGATTCCTGCGTAGTACGCGGAAGCGGTAAGTTTGAAGGGCGTGCGAGATAGCGCCACGATGGCCGCCTGCTGGCGCTGGTATACCGTCCGCGTGACCTCTGCCCAATAGTCCGGCGCATCCTCCAACACGTCATGAAGCCACGCGACCGCCTCGGCCTCGGAATCGTCCGCAACCGCAGCGGCCACGCGCGCGACGTGTTCGATGTACGGCCGCCCAGCCTTGTCCACCTGTCCGGCGTGGGCGCGGTGGGCTAGCTCTCTCGCCTTCGCAACGATGCTCATCCCTCGCCCTCGCTGCTGGGTGGGGCTGGGACTTGCTCGATCTGGCTAACCTCGGCCGCGAACCCGTCGATTGAGTAGACCAAGCTGTCGGGGATCGTCACATCGAAGGCGATGCGCTTGGCGTTGTCCGCTTTCGCGGCCGGCTGCGTCGTGGCGAACATCGCCCAGCGGGCCGGGTCGGTGTACGGATTCACGTCCACATAGAATCGAAGCTTCACGATTCCCCCTCCCGCGCGCCGCTGGCATCCCGCTCGGATAGGATGCGGTCGATTCGGTCAGCGTAAGAATCGAACCAGCGCGGATCGGCGGCGAAGGTCATGCCGCGCGACTCGACCGCATGGCCCACTTCGGCTTTTGCTCGAAGACTCGCCACCAGTTCTTTGGCCGCAGCCCTGCTCTCAGCCAGTTCCCGCCCCATCGCGCGGAAGGCGTCGGAGTCGAGGAGGGCGCGGAGCTGCCCGGCCCATTCTCGCAGGCGTCGCTCCTTGTGCTGCGGACTGCTTGCATTGACGTGCTGCGCCATCGCCAGCATGTCGCCCTCCATCTCAGCCAGCGCCCGCAGCGCGGCGATTGCGTCGGGCGTGGCTGCCTTCTCTGCCGCGATAGCCAACAGGGCCTTATTCATCGTTTCCATTCGTCCTCTCCTTGTTCGCCAGCAGGTTGTCGATCACGACGTCTAGGCGGTCTAACGTGAACTTTGGGGACAGGTTGAATCGAACGTCCTGCTCCCGCAGCACGCGATACCGCAGCGCATCCGGCAGCGCATCGGCCAGGGCGGACTCGGCGGCCTTGGTTCGCGATTGCAGGGCCGTGTGATTGCGGTCGCTGAACTTCTCTCCGGCCAACTGCTCGGTGTACGCCTCAAGAAACGTCACGCGCCCCCGCAACGCATCCCGCTCGGCCACCAGCGCGGCGACGGCGGTGCTGGCTTGCTCAATTTCGTCAGCATTCTGTGGCCAGCGCTCAAGCCGCAATCGTCTCGATGCAGTTTCCATCACCCGCAGCACCTCATCGGCTGCCATAGGGGCGCGCTCCGGTGCGGTGGGGGTGGTCATGGGGTGGCTCCTTTGCGAACCCAGGCAAAGGCTGGGCGGGTGAAGCGATTGATCCATCGGCTTCCGTTCCAGCAGCTCTCCCCTAACCGCGACATAAGCCTAAGCAGGCCGTCCACGATGGCGACCGGGACGAGAAGCACAGCCAGCGGCCAGAAAGCCCACCAACGCCAGTTCAATATCGTTCGGTTCAATCGCTTATCCATGATCGGCCTCCTGCTGGGCGGCGGTGAGCATGGCAGCCCAAACCGCGTCAACCTCATCCTCGCCACCAAATCCGGCGCAAGCATTGATTGCCGCGTCCAGCATTTCGCCAGTGGGCGCGCGCGGCACCAGCACGAAACCATCCGGCATGGCGGGACTGGCAACGGCGATTGCGTTGTGCGGCCTGATTTCGTACAGGCCGGCTGCTGCGGTGTAGTCGCCTCGCATCTCGAACGTAATGGTGCCTTTCTCGAAATCCGCCTCGATCATCGCGCCAAACATCGGCTCGACCTCCGGCGCAGGGGCGGGGCTAGCCGGCACGATCAGGCAAGGGATGCAGTTGTCGCAATCCTCACCAGCGCCGGACGCCTCGTCGTGAATGTCGTAGTCATCGCCTGGGCCGCGACGATGGAACCAGCCGCGTGCGAGCACCGCCACCCCCTCCACCGGCCGGGCCTGCTCGGGTGGGTAGTTGGTGGCCGAACACGCTACGCACGCGAACAACGCTCCAGCGCCGCACTCGGGGCAAGGCGGCCATCCGCTATCAGCCTTGGGGGCTATGCCGGCGAGTCGCTCGGCCCAGCATCGAATCGCAGCCGGCGCGTTGGCCACGGCCGTGATCGTGCATCGGTCGGCCACGTCGGCGAAGTTCACCATCTCGGCCACGATCTGAGGAATCGGCCGGGCCTGCGGCGGGGCTGCTAGGGCGGCTATGGCGAATTGCAGCGCCTTGACGTAAGGGTGCGTTTCGTCGGCGTCGCCGCGCAGCATGTCGCCCAGCATCGAAACTAGCTGGGGCCTGTGGGTGTCGCTCGCTCGGCCGCTCATGGGGAAATCTCGATGTCAACATTGAGGATGGTGATGCGGTTTGCTGGCTGCACGGCGCATGAAATGGCCGCCACAAACATGGCCGAGATTGGGTCGAAGCCAAGCAGTCGAAGCGCGCGATACTTGCTCATGGCGCGCTGTCCTTGGGTGGCGCGGCCTGCGGGTGGGTGGCTGGTCGATTGACAATCAGCGAGCGCATAACATCGGCTGCGGCATCGACCGCGATGGCGTTCTCGCCGTTCCGCCCGTGCTTGATCGCGGCCATCTCATAGTTGTGGATGGCCTGTTCTAGCGTGTCGTCAATCTCCCACCCAGTCACAGCGGCCGGCTGGGCGGACAGGGCGCGGCGGTTCCATGCGGCGATTGCCTTATCGCGCTGGCCGGAGTGGCGGGCGCTGGCTTGGCAGTTCGGATTGCCACATAGGACGTTGAATCCACCCATCATGGCCTCGCCGTGCGCGTCGCCAAGTACGCGAAGGTCAGAGCTAGCGCAAAACGGGCAGGGCAGTAGCGCGGGCGTGGCGGTCATGCGGCCACCTCGATCATGCGAATCACCAGCGCCTTAGCCGACTGCTGAAGCTCGCGCTTCGTGTTCGCCAGGGCGGCCCGTGCGGCGGCCCGTGCGGCGGCCCGTGCGGCGGCCCCTGCGGCGTCCCCTGCGGCGGCCCCTGCGGCGGCCCCTGCGGCGGCCCGTGCGGCGGCCCGTGCGGCGGCCCGTGCGGCGGCCCCTGCGGCGTCCCCTGCGGCGGCCCCTGCGGCGGCCCCTGCGGCGGCCCCTGCGGCGTCCCGTGCGGCGGCCCGTGCGGCGGCCCCTGCGGCGGCCCGTGCGGCGGCCCCTGCGGCGTCCCCTGCGGCGTCCCCTGCGGCGTCCGCATCATTGCGAACTGCCGTCAAGGTCGGCATCAGCGACGGACACTGCGCGAAGTCGGTTATCTCCGGCACGCTCGCCAGCGCGTCGGCCTGAGTGTTCAGTCCCGCCAGACGCAACCATGCCGGCGTGTGCTCGCGGATCAGCCAATCGGCCGCCATCGCGGCGCGGCGCTGTTCGACTTCCGACGTACTGCGGGTGCCAACCAGGCGCGGAATCAAATCGCGCAACAGGTCGGTGCGCTCGTCGTCCGGAAGCGAGTCGTTCCAGTTGCGAAGGAAGGTGGAAATCACCGGGCAGGCGCAGACCGGATGATCCGACCATGGCTCGCCCGCGACCCATGCCACCGCTTCCATGACGCACATGCCTTCGGAGATGTCGTCGTGGCCACCGGACTGCAAATCCATCGCCAGCACTTGCGCGAGTCGGTCGGCTTCAATCGTCGTCGTGTCGTTCATCTCAAACCTCGGTCGTTGGGCGGCGTGGGGTGGGTCAGTACGCGATCGAGACGGCGGGCACTTTGCCGGACGCGATGGCGGTGACGGCGAGCTTTGCGGCCTCGTCGCTGAGTCCTGCCTTCATCAGCGCGACCAGCGCCGTGTTATTCACCGCGGCGCAGTGCTTGCGGTTCGCGGCCCGCTTCTCGTCGGCCTCTCGCTGCTCCTGCTCCACGGCCAGTCGGGCGGCTTCTCGGGCGGCGGCCTGTTCCGCGGCGCGGGCTTCGGCCTGGCGCACGGCCTCGGCCTGCTCACGCTCGGCACGTTCGGCGGCGGCGATCGTGGCCTGCCGCGCTTCCTCGGCTTCACGTTCACGGCGGGATTCGGCCTCGATCGCGTCCTGCTTGGCCTGCTCGATCGCGGCGGCGGCGGTGCGCTCGGCATCGGCGGCGGCCTGCACCCGGATCGCCTCGTCGCGTTCGGCCTGCACGCGGTCGGCTTCGATCTTCGCCAGGCGGTTGGCTTCCGCCTGCTCGGCCTCTGCCAGCCTGGCCTCACGCTCGGCAATCTCGGCCTCGCGACGGGCCAGGTCGGCGGCGCGCTCGGCTTCCTCGGCCTCGCGGCGCAGGCGGGCGGCTTCGATGGCCTCGGCTTCGATGCGCTTCTGCTCGTTCTCCCACTCGGTCAGCGGGGCGCGCACCTCGGCCTGCAGGGTTTCCAGTGCATCCCAGGAGTGCTTGCGAAGCCCGTCGATCACCTTGGCCTGCGACTTCCAGCCCTCGACCATGCCCCTGCCCGCGGCGTCGATCGCCGTCTTGGAGCGCGCGACCTTGTAGGCGGTGGAGGCGATCGCCTTGCGACCGCCTTCGGTGGTCAGGTCCGGCACGATCTTGACCGCGGCGCGGATCTTCTCGATCACCTCGTCGAGCTTGACGCGGGTGAACAGTTCGATGGGCTTGTCCAGCGCGTCCGCCGGCAGTAGTTCGATCTCGGTGGACTCGGCTTCTTTGAGCTGGGCGTTCATGCGGCGGCTTTCCTTTCCATTAGGCGGTCAACGAGGGCTTGCACGCGCGGCTCAAGGATCGAGATGCGGCCTTCGATCTGATCCTTTTCGGCGTCGGTGATTTCGACCGGGACCGTGATGCCACCGGCGAGGGGGTGGTAGACGTAGAAGTCCAGGCCATCGAGCGCGCCGACCATGCAGGCGATCTTTACCTGCCAGCGGTACTCGCTCGGCACCTGGCGGCACTCGAAAAAGTCGATGAACGCCTTGTGCTCCAGGCACTTGATCTCCAGCCCGCGCTTGCGCTGCGCGTGCAGGCCATCGGGCGACCAGCCCAGGTACGCGATGCGGCCGTGCTCGACAAAGCCGACCTGTTCGACCGTGGCGTCATGCTCGAACGCGAACGCCTCGCGCGCCTCCGGCTCCAGTTCGTGACCGCGCTCCATCGACTTGCCGCTGTAGCCGCGGTCGGTCTTGCCGAACACGCGGCCCCAGGCCAGGTCTTTCACCAGGTCTTTGAGCCCCTGCGTGTCGAGTCCTCCCATGATCTTGGCGCCGCTGCTGGCGGTCCACTTGCCGGCGCGGATCGCGTGCCAGTCGTCCGTTCCCTGCTCGATCTCGGGGTGGTAGACGGGCGCGCTCATGCTTCCTCGTCCTTCGGCATGACGGCGGCCTTGCGGTCGACAAACGCCTGCTTTACGGCGCCGGGAATGTTGCGAACCACTCCGCCGTAGTCGGCCATGATCTTGGCTTTGAGCGGCGCGAGGTCGTCCGGCTCCTGCACCTGGCTGCACTGCTTGATCCAGTCGGCGGCCTTCGCGTCGACCGGCTCGGGTTCCGGCTCGTAGGCGGCCCGGCCGTCGTCGTCCATGCCCTTCGTCGCCATGCCGGTGGCGGCGAGCAGCGTGTAACGCTCCAGGTAGGTGATCGTGCTGGCGACCTGCTGGATCGCGTTCTTCTTGCCGCTGGCGTCGGGGGCCGCGGTCATGCTGACCGACTCGCTGTGGCCAAGCGCGTGCGTGATGGTGCAGACCACCGTGATTGCTGCGCCGGCCTGCGTCACGTCCCAGCGGTGCGACAGGCCGTGCTTGCCCATCGTCGGCACCACCACGTCGGTCACGTCGGAAAGCTCGGCGTGCATGTAGCTGGTAACGCCACCGCCGTTGGTCTCGAAGCTGACCAGCTTGCGCTTGAGAATTTCCATCGGCTCGGCCTTGAATGCGGCCATCGCGGCAACGTATGCCTTGCGCGCTTCGTTGGCTTCCCACTTGATTTGCAGGTCCAGCAACTTGTCGACCTGCACCAAGTCGCCACCGCGCGATAGCACGCTCTCGATCATGCCCAGGTAGGGGTTGGCGTGGACGGCCATCGCCGTGCCCTGCTCGGGCGGCATCCGGTCCAACACGGTTACGTCTTGCGGTTGTGCGCTCATGGTTCTTTTCCTTGGTTTATGCGGCTTGCTGTTCGGATGGTTTGGCGGCGATCTTGTAGTTCGGATCGGGGTCGGGAATCACGAGGCCGTGGCGCGCGCCGACGCGCTGAATCCACTCGACGTAATCCCAAAAGGCGCGGCCTTCGATCACGTCGCGGTTGCCGTCCTCGTCCACGGTGGTGGTGCGAATCGGAACCTCGACGGCGCGGCCACCTGGCAGGCGCTTGGGTTTCCAGCCCCAATAGCAGCCGCACAGGTACTCGCTGATTTCGTCCGGCTCGAAGCCCATCGCGATGGACAGCAGCTTGTAAGCCACGCCGTGCAGATAGCGGAGCTGCGGCACGGTGCGCTCGGGGCGGGCAATGCTGATCTTCACGTTGATCGGCTTGCCTTCCTCGAACAGCCGCAGCACCGGCAACAGCGCGTCGATCATCGCGTCGCGGTTCTTTGGCGGCAGCGTGTGGACTACGGTCACTGCACCGGCTGCAGGCGGCGCGACAGCTCCGCGCGCGGCGGTGGCTCGGCCCGCGCACCATCGCGGCACCGGCTCGACTGGACGGCGGCGCGCTCGGCGTTTTCGAGCATCGCCAGCAGTTCGGCCGCGTCCGTCTGTTTCGCCAATCTGGACACGATGTGCGGATTGATCGCGTGGCGGTTCATGCCGGACCTCCCGCGCACACGCTCAGGATCAGCAGGCCGAAGAACGTGTAGATCAGCAGGTAGGCGGCGAACGCCTTGAGGGCGCGCTTCACTTGGCACCACCGATGCGGGCGAGGGAGGCGGCGCGGCGCGCCACCGCTCGGTGCCAGCGAACCTCTGCCGTCGCGACAGCGCCAACTTGCCGGCGCTGCGTCGCAAGTTCGACCTTCGCCGCGTCGTATTCCCGATCCGCCGCGATCAGCTCGGCCACGGCGGCGCGGGCTTCGGCCATCGCATCGGCCTTGGTGGTTTCGTGCACCAGCCGCCAGCGGCACTCCGCATCACCCATCACCGCCAGCACATCGACCGGCGCGCTCACGGCAGCCACTCCGGCGACACGACTAGCTGGCGGATTTCGCCGTAGCGGGTCGCGTTGGCCAGCGACAGGCGCCAGTTCTGGCGCGCCACGAACAGGTCGTAGATCGGATCGCTGACGACGCTGGCAGGCCGCATGCGGCGCGTGGTGGCGTCGAACTGCACATAGGTGGAGCGGAACTCCGGCCGGCCCTTCATCACGCGGAGCGCGCGACGCACGTCGTGGCTTGGGGCGTAAAGCTCGGTGCTGGTCATCTGCTTGATCTCCGGCGCCTTGGTTGGCGACTGAAACGAATCGTTTCATATACCCGGAGTTGTGTCAAACAAATTGTTTCGACAGAAGGCGGAACATAGCGTCCCAAAAGTGGAACGCTGCCACCAAAGCAAACAAAAACCCGCCGGAGCGGGCCTAGGTCTTTTACAGCCTAGCCAAACTCCTTAGTCGGCGGCCTTCGCACTGGCCAGTTGCCGGCCAATATCCATCCACGCTTTGCGCTGCTCTGTCGACAACAGTCGGTAGATCTCCACCATGTCCATCTCGTCTTTCACTTCGATCACCAACGCATCATCCCCTACGGCCTCGGACACGGTTATGCCGGCCAATCCGGCAAGAACCTTCAACTCGTCGACCGAGACGCCCCGCTTTCCCTGGAGCTTTTGCCCAGCGTTCTGAGGACTAACCCCCAGCGCGGCGCCGACCTCGGCCATGCCGAAGCCCCTTTCCTTGATGGCGATTGCCACTCGTTCGTACCAGCGCATTGTCCGGGTTCCGCTTCGCAAGGACTGAGACCAAGAGCGTAACGAATTGTTTATGGGTGAATGATTCACCGGCCAAACAAATCGTTTGCTTTCAAGGAAACGATATGTTTCACTTCGTCCATGAAAGCACTCACCCTGCTGTACTCCGTTGGTCTGACCCGCGAAAGCGTCGCCTCCGCCGTCGACCAGACCACCCATTCCGTCCGCCTGTACGAGCGAGGCGAACGGTTCCCCAAGCGGCAGCCGTACACCGCGATCGTCAAGTTGGCGGAAGCGAAGGGCATCACGTTGATGGCCCGCGACTTCATCGTCGACCGGCCGGACGCCGCCTGACGTGCGCACGTCACCCGCCGACCTTCAGCCGCACGACCACCGCACAAGCGGGCAGGGCGCGCGCCTTGGGCGTGGCCAGCTTGCGAATGCGGACGCGCTCGCCGTAGCGGGTGACCGCGAAAAAGTTGCCGCAGACCTTCAACAGCTCGGTCACTTCACTGCCTGACTTCATCGGCTCGGCCTTCTGGCTGGGCCTTTTTTATCGACCACAGGGGGTCGCCAAGTGAAACCAATTCGGATGAGGGGCGATGACGACCGCCAAGGGGAGATACCCATGAAAGGCCCGGAAAGTCACATCAGAGCGCACGACATTGCACGCCAACCGACCCTTGCAGGCGCCATCGCCTTGGGCGCTGCGGCGGCGGGGTTGGATCTGGCGAAAGAGATGCACGTCCCGCTCGGCATCGACGCCGGCACCTGGTCGCGGATGCAGGCCGGCGAGGCGGGCTATCGCTGGAAACAAATCAGCGCGATCTGCGACCTGATCGGCAGCGACGCCCCGATCCTCTGGATGCTCCACCAGCGCGGCTACGACCTGCACAGCCTGCGCAAGCGCGAGACCGAGACCGAGAAACAACTGCGCGAGGCCCGCGAGCAGATCGCGGAACTGGTGAAAGAACGCGAGATCGAGCGCCGCGCCATCCGCGCCACCTTCGGAGGAGCCATCGCATGAACGCCCCTTGGAAGCCGGTCACCATCCCGGCCACTACCGACGCCTACGCCCCGAATCAGATCGACTACGACCTGACCGAATCGGAACGCTCCAAGGCCGCGCTGTACTCCCTGCAACTCGACCGCCTGCGCCGCGAGCGCAACGAGGCCGACAAGGTGAGCGGCCGTCGCCGCCCGGTGGGTGTGCGGTGATCCAGCCCGGCCTCCCATTCGGCGACGCGCTGCAGGCGATCGTGCGCGAGCACGGCGACACGTTCCGCGATGGCTTCGCTGGCTGGCTTGGCCTGAACCGCCATGTCTGGCTGGCCTTCGAGCGCGAGGCGGACAAGGTGTGGAACCGCGGCCGGCGCCACTACAGCGCCCGCACGCTGGTCGAGTACCTGCGCCACGAAACCGCGCTGACCGACAACGGTGCCGACTACAAGATCAACGGCAACGTGGTGCCGGATCTCGCCCGCCTGTACCGCCTGGCCCATCCCGAGCGCGCCGAGCTGTTCGAGCTGCGCGTTATGCCAGGGTCGGAGCGCGCGGCGTGAGCAGCGAGAGCTACACCAAGCTGTTCGCCAGCATTACGGCGTCGACCGTGTGGCAGGAGCCTGCCGGTACGCGCCTGACGTGGATCACGATGCTGGCGATGGCCAACCGGTACGGCCAGGTGAAGGCGTCTATCCCCGGCTTGGCCAACATCGCCAACGTCTCCATTGCCGAGTGTGAGACGGCGCTGGCGACCTTCCTGGCGCCCGACAAGTACAGCCGCACCAAGGACCACGAAGGCCGCCGGATCGAGGAAATCGAGGGCGGCTGGCAACTGCTGAACCACGCCAAGTATCGGGCGATCGCCAGCGACGAAACCACCCGCACCGCCAAGCGTGAGCACATGCAGCGGGTGAGGGCTGAGGCCAAGGCCAATTCCACAAGTGGAAATACCAATTCCACCGTGGATGGAAGTGGAGACATAGCAGATACAGATACAGATACAGAAAGAGCAAAAGCAACAACAGGGGAGGCGCGTACCGCGCTGGTGATCCCTGAGTGGCTTCCTGCCGATGCGTGGAAGGACTGGCACGACTACCGCAACAGCCGCAAGGGCTGGACGCACAAGGCGCGCGCGCTGTCGCTGCGCACGTTGACCGAGCTGTGGGCGCAGGGGCACAGCCCGCGCGCCGTGATCGACCAAGCCATCGAGAGGGGTTGGACCGGGCTGTTTCCGGTGCGCAGCCATGACCAGGCGCGCGCCGGCCCGAACGGCCAACCGCAAAGCAAAACACTGACCGGCATGAAATCGCTTCAGGGGATGAAAAATGGAAATGGACTGGTACACGAACGAGATAATCGACGGCCTGACGAAGCTCATGTCCTTGAGCTTGGATCGCACGCCCGCCTCCGACTTGGTGCAGATCACGGCCGCGACGTGGATTGACGCCACGACGATCAACCGGGCGTGGGACAAGGCGCGCGACACCAGCCGAATCCGTGGCGCGTTCTCGTCGCTGGCCCTGACGCGCGACACGTGGCCGGCTCCTCGACACTTTCTGGACGCGCTGCCGCCGTCGTCGCAACTGGCGCTGGCCGGCGATCGCGAACGCCCGGTCGATCCTCCGGAACTGGTCAAGGAGCTGGACGCGATCAGCCGCGGCGAAGTGGCGCCTCTCCGATCGGTTGACGAACTTCGCCGCGAACTGTCGACCACCTTCGAGCCGGTCGGGAAGCTGTCCAAGGGCGAAGCTGCGGCCGAGCTTGCAACGCACTACAGCGACCGCAAGAGCGCGGCGGCGGGTGACGCATGAGCGCCGCCCGCATCCGCGAGATTGTCGACCTTGCGAACAACCGACTGGTGAACGTCGCCGAGCTGGCCGCGTTCTTCTGCCTCGACCCGGCGGAAATCGTGAACGTGCTGCGGGTGTACGGATGAAATCGACCAACCAACCCAACCTGTTCCAGCACTCCGACGCCGCGAAGGCGCGCGCCTACCGCGTGGCCGCCGACACGGTGCGCCACGACCCCCATTTTTCCGACGACGAGCGCGAGCGCCGCGCCGCGAACTACCTGGCGGAAGCCGAGCGATACGAGGCGCGCGCATGAGCCGCAAGCCCGCGCCGTCCGACCCGAGCCAGTGGCGCACGCTCAACCCGCACTACGAGGGCGCCCCGTCGCGCACGTACCGGATGCGCTGCGCCGATGGCGTGGTGCGCGAGGTAGTTGAGCAGGACGGGGGAGTCGTTTTCGACGCTGACCAGTTGGGGCGGAAGCCGTGACGTTCGGGGTATCGCCCATCCACGGGACCGCCGGGATTCGCGCCCGCGGCAAGCTCCACGCCTGCGGGCGCCACGGCAAATTGACCGCGCGGCAGATCGCTGACCTGGCCGGAGTGTGTGTCGAGACGATCCGCGCGCGAATCAAAGCCGGCGTTGTCGGCCCGTCGCTCGTGGCGCCGGCATGGGACTCGAAGCGCGGGCAGGTCAAGGCGCAGTGTCGCCGGCCTGCATTGCTGACCGCCTGCAAGCTAGCGCGGGCGTTCCCCGATCGCGTGCCGAACACCCGCGAGATTCAGGCGTTGCAGCCGATGAGTCGATCGTCTGCGCTTCGCTGGCAGCAGGGCTACCGCGACGCGCTGAAGGTGACCGCATGAGCGCCTTCTCAGACTTCATTCGCAACGCTACGCCGGAAGAAAAGTCGGCCGTATACGCCGGGGTCATCGACATGGCCTGCCTTGCACAGCGGACGAGGGCGCATGGGTGCCGGAAGCCTGCCATTTGCAACATGGATCACTCGCGAGGAGATACGCCAGGCCAGCTTGAGAGGCGGATCAACAGAGTTTGCACGACCTGCTACCGGCATTGGGCCGGCCCCGTCGGTGAAGTAGTGGAGTACAGCCGGGCCGAATGGGACGCGCACATTGAGACGTCCTGGCGGGACAACCCATGAGCATCGTCTCCAAGAAGCTGCGGGAGTCTGCCGGCCATCCCGACGCGCATTGCATGCTGGAAATCGCGGGCGTGTGCGGCGACTCCACGACTGACAAAACGGCCGGCTGCGTGCTGTGCCATATCCGCTTGGTGGGCGAGGTCGGCGGCGGACAGAAGCCCGATGACCTTTGCGCCGCGTTCGGCTGCGGCCCGTGCCACACGGCGCTGGATAGCAACGGAACGGCGCACGGCTTGGTGCGCGGCAGTGAGGACTGGCTGTTCTATTCGCTAAGGGGCGTAGCGCGAACGCTGCGCTGGTGGATTGCGCACGACTTCATCTCAATCAAGGGGATCAAATGAGCATCATCGAGCCGATCATCGGCGAGCGTCAGTGCAGCAAGTGCCGCGCGTGCAAGCCGGTCACGGAGTTTCATCGCAAGCGGGGCGGATACGCGACGGCGTGCAAGCCGTGTACGTGCGCAGCGGTGGCGGGCCGCTACAAGGCGAAAAAGACCGATGGCCTTTGGGCGCTGGCTCCGTTCGCTGGCGCACACCGCGTATGGCAAGCGGTAGACCGGAAGATCCGCGCTCCGTTACCGGCCGTGTTCGCGCCGAGGATCGCAGCATGACCGACCACGACACCACGGAGCGGATCGCCCGCCAGATGTGCGACGAGCGCAACGGCGCGGGGCATTTCGACAAGCCCCGCACTAAGCGGAATCACTGGCGCAAGCGTGCGCGGAGGCTGCTAGAGATCAAGGCCGACTCACCGCCATGGATCACGCATCTGATGCGGGCGTGCGGGTGGCGGGTATGAGCCTGATTTTCGCAATCGACGTAGGCACCCACGAATCCGGCTGGGTGCGCTACGACGGCACGGTGCGCGAGTCGGGCGTGTTGGCTAACGACGACGTGCTGGCGATGGTCAAGGCCGATCAATCCGACGTGCTGGCTATCGAAGGATTCCTGGCGCGCGGCAACGTGATCGACAACAACTGCGTGCAGACGATCCGCTGGGAGGGCCGGTTCTTGCAGGCGTGGGGCTGCCCGGACGACGTGATGCTGGTGAGCCGGCGAGACGTGAAAAAGACGCTGGGGCTGCCGGGGTCGGCGAATGACGCGGCGGTCAACAAGCGGCTGCGGGAGTTGATCGGGGACAAGGGGACGAAGGCGCAGAAGGGGCCAACGTTTGGCGTCACGTCCCATGCGTGGCCAGCCTTGGGCGTGGCCTACACGGTTCGGAAAACTCTAGGGGAGTGAGGTCATGTCAGCGAGCAACCAAGCAATCGAGCAACTGTGCGCGGCGATGCTGGCCGAGGTAAGCAACGGCCGGTTTAGCGAGATGCCGCTCACGCTTGACTACCTGTGCCGCAAATACGAGGGAACCAGCCTCGCGCGGTACATGCAACGTAGATACAGAAACGCCAAAGAGCGGTTCAGTGTCGCCAGGGTAGCGGCATGAACTGGGCGGCGTTCCTTTGTGTGCTGGGCGGGTTCGCGGTGCTGATGACCTTTTGTGTCGTCGGGTCGATTGCGCTGGGCTGGCTTGTTGATGCGGTCGGCCCGCTGTGGGGGTTTGGGATTCTGTTCGGAGCATTCGGCCTCGGCGCGGCGATTGTCGCGGGGTTGAGCGGATGACCGTCATGCAGCCAGTAGGAGACTCCGTAGACGCCTGCGACATGCTCGACCGGCGCGTGGCGGCGTTCATCGGCGGCGCGCTCGATGAGGACGTGGCTTGGTGGTTCGGCATGGCGAATATGGTCGCGTCCGATCCAATTGGCCAGGCGCTGTACCTCGCTCACGTTGCGGACGAGGTGAGCCGGTTCCGTCAGATCAAGGATTGGGCGTATCGGGTGGCGGTGGAGTTCGTCGGCTCCAAGGGCGGCAAGCAGCGGCAGCGCAGCATGGTCGAAAGCTACCGGGTGGATTGGGGCCACGCGGCGGCCCGTGACGGGGCGGCAATCGCCCTGTTCGGCCATGAGGGCGTGCCGGGTATCGTGGCCCGTGCCGAGCAGTACAAGTGCGGCAAGCAGGCGTACCAAAGGGTGCGCGATGCGGTGCAGACGCGGACGACCGACCTAATCGGCGACTACCGCGTGGCGCTGCGCTGGGCGAAGGGCGAGATCCACCACGGCGATCACGTTGACCGCTGGGAACAGGTGACGGGCCGGAAATGGAGGGATGCGGAATGACCGAGGCAGAGTTTGACGAGGTGATTGCGGCCGACTTTGCCGATGCCCGGAGTATCAATATGTTCGGATCGTTCAAGGCGTGGAAAGCCAGCCTGCCGGGGCGTGAGTGGGTTCGGGCTGAGATGGTTACTGCCGAGCGTGGCCCGCCAGGATTCAAGGTGCCTTATGCGTGGCAGCCAGAGATGGCGTTCGGATGGCACAGCCGTCCACGTTAAGTGGGATGCAACTCTGACCGCCTGCTAACCTGAAATCTTGGGGTGCATTGCATCCCGCCCCGCCCACGATTCCAAGCGTAGCTCGCTGACGAGCAGCATCGAACCAAGTGGCTGCCGTCGCAAGACGCGCGGGGCATATTTCAAGGCCAGCGGCACAGGCAGCAGAGGCCGCCGCCCAGCCCCGCTACGGCGGGGTGTTCTATTTCCGAGGTGACGCATGGCAGCCGATCTCCGAGTTATCGAGGGTGGCGGCCAGCCTGAGCCTGATGCTGAGTCCATCGCCATTGCCGAACGCGCCGCTGCAAAGCTGGTCGCGACGGTGAAGGCTGGCGGGACGTTCTGGCTGCTGACCGAAGGCGACGAGATGGAGGTTGCCTACATTGGCGGCGCTCTGGAGCTTTCGGCGGTGGTCGAGGAAGTCGGCCGCGAAATGAAGCTGTCGGCGCTGGGCTTAGGCGAATGACCGCCGACGAGATCGTTAAGGAGATCACGCGGCGGGCCTGGAGCTTTGGCGTTGCGGTGCTGCTTGCTCCGGCCGAATCGGTCAAGAACGGCAACATCCGCAGTGGCGGGTGGTTCGATGGCGACTCGGCGCAGCCCGTGCTGGCCACGGCGGCCAGCGGCGACCCGTCGAGCTGGATCGGCACACTGCTGCACGAATACTGCCACCTGACCCAATGGGCCGAGGGCGCGCCGATATGGAAGGGCGCAGACGGGTGGGGAAAGGTCGGCCCGTGGCTGGACGGCAAGCAGGTTCGCGGCGTTGAGGCCGCCATTGCAGACGTTCGGGAGCTTGAGGCCGACTGCGAGCGCCGCACCGTTCGGTTGATCCGCGAGATGAACGCTCCGGTTGACCTTGACGAGTACATCCGCGCCGCAAACAGCTACGTCCATTTCTACAACGTGATGGCGGAAACCCGGAAGTGGTACGCCGAGGGGCGCGGCCCGTACTCGGTGCCGGAAGTTCTGGCTGCGGCTAACCCCACGCTGGACGCGGACTTCCGGAAGACGCCCGCGAAGCTCCGCAAGCTGCTGCTGACGTGTGTGTGATGCCCGAAAGGCTGCCTAACCTAGTCCTGGCGGCTGCCGACTCAGCCGAAGCGGCCGAGGGCAAGCCACTCAACGCCGTTTCCGTGTTCATCGTGTACGAGGACGAGGACGGCAAGTTCCACGCGGTCATTCACGCGCCCATCGGCCTACGCCGTTTGGCGTCAGAGACGATACAGCTCGCGACCGAGGCCGCGCACGATCCGGCTGCCGGGTTGCACTGAATTAGCTGCCCTCATCCGTCCCGCAATGGTCGGGCACCGATAGAGGCAGCGCCAAGTTGCCCCGGATACGCCACCGGGGTTTCCCGTTTGGATTGGCGTATGCCGGTCGCGGGTTGGCGGGTTTGGCACCGCAGCCAGTCATACGCGGCCGCGTAGGGGCTGGCCACCATTTCAGGACTCACGATGAACGAAACCTCTGACGCACTCGGATTGCTGGCGGCTAAGACAGCGACCTATGGCGGCGGTGCTTCGGCGTTCGTGTTCGGGCTGAGTGCCAATGAGGTCGCGGCGATTGTGGGCGCATTGGTGGCCGTGGTCGGCCTGTGCGTGCAGGTGTTCTACAACCGCCGCAAGGATCGCCGCGAGGCCGAGTACCACGCCGAGCGCATGACGTTCCGGGCGAAGTACATGGAGCCGGAGCAGTCCGAGTGAGTAACGGCAAGGTCATCGTTACCGGCGTACTTGCCGGCGCGATGGCAGCGGCTCTAGGCGTTGCAAGCTTCGTGAAGCCGTGGGAAGGCCGCAGGCTGACCCCGTATCAGGACATTGTGGGCGTCTGGACGTGGTGCGAAGGCATCACGCGGGGCGAGCGCCAGGATCGCTACACGCACGCTCAATGCGATGCGCTGCTGCGGAACGAGGTGGCCATCCACCTCAACGGGCTGGCTCAGTGCATTAGCCGTCCGCTAGAGCAGAACGAGTGGGTGGCCGTAGGGTCGCTGGGGTTCAACGTCGGCGTTGGGGCGCTATGCCGCTCAACGCTGGTCAAGCTGATTAACGCGGGCCAGCCGGCAACGGTGTGGTGCCGCCAGATATTGCGCTGGAACAAGGCAGGCGGGCGCGAGGTGCGCGGCCTGACACGTCGCCGTGTGGCTGAGTACGAGGTTTGCATCCAATGACCACCGACACCGCTCGCCGCTATCGGGCTATCACGGCCGCAATCGTTATCTCGGCCGTGTTCGTGTTCACCGGCTACGCGACGTTCGAGCAGTGGGCCGGGCTGGTGCGGGCAATGTTGGGGGTGGGGTGATGGGCGCATGGCCTGACAACGCGGACTTCCCTCTCGGTTACGACGAAGGCGACGCCAAGGGCGTATGACATGAAGATCGGAGCAACCATTCTGGCGTTCCTGTTCATGGGGGCGCTGAGTGGATGCGCCGACGCCCGCGACTTGCGGACTATCCGGCAGACGGCCTTGCGGCTTGAGTTCGAGCGCGGCGTCTGTAGCGGGACAGCGGTCGGGGTGAACGTCATAGCGACCGCACAACACTGTTTCGACGGCGGCGGGCGGCTGATCAAGATCAATGGCAAGGACGCCTACGCCCTAGAGACGGTGCGGGATGGCAAGGATCACGTGCTAGTTCGCGTATCGGCCAGGTTCAAGCATTGGGCGCAGATGGGCAGCCAGCCCGAGCAGGGCGACCGCATCCGCTGGGTGGGCCAGCCTAGCGGCGAGCCTGACGTTTACCGGCAGGGTTACGTGTCTCGGGTTCGGGACGGTGAGCTGTGGATTGACGCGCTGGCATTCCACGGAGACAGCGGTGCCGGGCTGATGAATGACGCCGGGCAGCTCGTCGGGATTCTCTACGGTGGCCGCCTGTTCGCCTCGTCTGCGGGGATGCGGATGCAGCTCACGGTAGCGAACGAGCTGGCGTTTACGGCGGCGGACTGGTTGGAGATAGCCAGGTGATCTGGCTAGCCCGCTACTGGAAGCCGATAGCCGTCCTAGTGCTGCTGCTGGCCGTGTACGGCTGGGGCCGCATGGACGGCAAGACCGGGGCCGAGTGGGCGTGCAATCAGGGGCGGCTAGCCGATTACGTGGCGGCACAGAAACGCTTGATAGCCGAACAAGCGCGCACGGCCAAGGCCGAGCAGGCGCTAGTGGACGCGCTGGGGAAGATCCCGCGCACAGGACAGAAGGTGATCAATGCGGTACGTGCCAACCCTACGCCTGACGTGTGCGTTGCTAGCGATCCTGTCGTTGACAGCCTGCAAGACGGTATCGACGCAGGTAAGGCAGCCACCCGCTAACGCGATGGTGTGGTGCGAGCGACTGGCCGACGTGCCGCGCGGGCTGACCTTTGACGAGGCGCTGCGCTGGATGGGCGGAACGATCGAGCAGTACAACCGATGCGCCGAGCGGCACAAGGCGCTGGTGGAGTGGGCTAAGTGAGCAAGGGAAGCGGCCGCCGCAAGGAAAACACGGCGCTAGTAGAGGCCAACTGGCCGTTCCCGGATCGGAAGGCTGCATCGACTCAATTGGGGCATGGCCGAGCGGCTCAGGCATCCGGCTCTAACCCGGAACAGGTGGGTTCGACTCCTACTGCCCCCGCCATATACATCAACCCGGAGACGGGCGCTTAGGTTGACGAGAACTGGTGGCCCACGGTGAACACGAATGGCTGAGCGCGGCGGATTCCTGAGCGGGTACAAGGGCAACGCGTTCCAGCGGTTCGGGCGTGCTGCGGTCAACGGGCTGCTTCCGGGCAACTAGAGGGCGGCAGACGGAACGCTCAACAACAAGGCGGTATGGCAGGGGCTGGGTGGGCGCGCGGCAAGCATGGCGGCTGGCTTTGTAGGTGGCCCTGGCGCTGCCGCTTTGGTCAACCGAGGCGCGGGCAGCCTGATCGACAACGGTACGCTGATTTCGCAGGGCAACGGCCCGCTGGCTCAGATGTTTGGGTTCGGCGCAGGCAGTCCGCAGGCAGTAGAGCGCCAGCCCACCGATATGCCGCAGTACGGCTTGCATGTGCAGAACCTTGGCATGGGCGGCCAGCCCGGCGGCTACAGCAATAGCCCGAACGTGAACACCATGCCGCCCGTAATGGCGGACAGCTTCGGCAACGGCTTCGGCACGGCTAACGTGTTCCAAGGCGGCCAAATGGGCGCGTGGCTCAACGGCGGCATGGCCAATCGCGGCTACGGCAGCCCTATGGGCAGCGTGAATCAGCGCAACGGCACGCAGAACATCATCAACGACGCTTGGGGCGAAGCTGCCCGAGGCTTCGGCGTAGGCGGTATGAGTGGCGGGGCGCGTGACGCTCCGATGCCCGGCCCCAAGCATCATCTCGTTTAACCAACCAACAGGGGCAACAATGTCAGTTCCGACCTTTCTGAATAACAAGCACGTGGTCATCATCGAGACCTAGAACGGGTTTGCGATTGCGCCGAGCGAAGCCTCCCGCGCAGAGGAGTGCGTAGTGTTCGAGACGTTCGACGCGCTGACCTACTACCTCGGCACCAACTTTGCGCCGCGTCCGGCGTAATTTCTAAAATAGAAGGCAGATAGAAATGGCCGGAAGAAAGCCCGGCACGCCCAAGACTGGCGGCCGCAAGCCTGGATCGACTAACAAGGCGACCGCTGCCCGTGAGGCCACGATAGCGGCCGAGGGCGTTACTCCGTTGGAGTACATGCTCAGGGTGATGCGGGACGCGGCAGCCGATGAGTCCAAGCGGCTAGACGCCGCCAAGGCTGCCGCTCCCTATGTCCACCCGCGCCTGTCTGCGGTCGAAATGAGCGGGACCATCGCTCAGCAGACCCACGAGGAATGGCTTGCCAGTCTCAAGTGATCCGCGAGTGCAACTCAAGGGTGATCTTGAGTTCTATTCGCGCAACTGCCTGAGCATCCGCCCCAAGGTCGGGCCGATTGAGCCGATTCTGTTCAACCGGGCGCAGCGGTACATCCATGAGCGCCTAGAGGAGCAGAAGGCCCGCACCGGTCGCGTGCGTGCGCTGATCCTCAAGGGCCGGCAGCAAGGGTGCAGCACCTATGTGGGCGCGCGGTACTACCACGCCACGACAATGGCGCAGGGTATCCGCACGTTCATCCTGACCCACGAGGATCAGGCGACTCAGAACCTGTTCGAGATGGTGAACAGGTATCACGAGCACTGCCCCGAGTTCGTCCGGCCGTCTACTAGCGCGGCCAACGCCAAAGAACTGTTCTTCGACGCGCTGGATAGTGGCTACAAGGTCGGCACGGCCGGCACCAAGGGCGTTGGCCGGTCGAGCACCATCCAGCTATTCCACGGCTCTGAGGTGGCGTTCTGGCCGCACGCGGAGACGCACGCGGCCGGCGTGTTGCAGGCGGTGCCGGATGCGCCAGGCACCGAGGTAATCCTCGAAAGCACGGCCAACGGCGTCGGCAACTTCTTCCATTAGAAGTGGCGGGATGCCGAGCGCGGCGTTGGCGACTTCATTGCGGTGTTCGTGCCGTGGTTCTGGCAGGAGGAATACCGCAAGGACGTGCCGGCCGACTTCACGCTGGACGCGGAGGAGCAGGAATACGCCGACCTGTACGAGCTGACGCTTGAGCAGATGGTGTGGCGTCGGAACAAGATCGGCGAGCTGAAAGACCCGTCGCTGTTCAAGCAGGAATACCCGGCCACGGCGGCTGAGGCGTTCCAGATGAGCGGCCACGACAGCTACATCACGCCGGCCTTGGTCGCCAGGGCGCGCAAGGCAGAGTGCGATGCGTCCGGCCCGCTGGTCATGGGATTAGACCCGGCCCGCTTCGGTGACGACGGCAGCGCGCTTGCCCGCAGGCGTGGCCGCAAGGTCAGCAAGGTGGAGCGCCGCTACAAGTTCGACACGATGGAGGTCGCGGGCTGGGCCAAGCAGGTGATCGACGCTGAGAAGCCCGTTCGCATGTTCATTGACGTGGGCGGGCTGGGCGCTGGTGTGTACGACCGCCTAAAGGAGCAGGGCTACGGCGAGATCGTCCGCGCGGTGAACTTCGCATCGAAGCCGATGGAGCCGCCCAAGTTTGACGACGAGGGCAAAGAGATTCCCGGCCCGCTGAACCGCCGCGCCGAGATGTGGATGAACAGCAAAGAGTGGCTTGAGGACGTGGCCGGCGCGGATATTCCCGACGACGACGCGCTCCAAGGCGATGCGTGCGGCCCAGGCTACAAGTACGACAGCCACGCGCGCCTGCAACTAGAGAAGAAAGAGGACATGCGCCGCCGTGGTGTCGCCAGCCCTGACGGCTGGGACGCGGTTGCGTTGACCTTCGCTGAGCCGGTCGGCCCGAATACCTTCGGCGGCGCTCTCAACTATCCAGACATGAGGGTTGCATGACCAAGCGCCGCTTCCGCCTAATTGATCTGGCCGCGATTCTCGGCGCGAAGCTTCCTAGCGCAAGCTATTGGGACGCGCCAGCTACAACCTACTGCGGCGACTACAGGCACGCCTTCGGCTCCGGTGGCGACGTGATCCGCTGGAAGCGAGCGCCAGAAGGCGTGCGTTGGCAGCACTACGGGGCCAAACGATGAAGATGCGCGACGACGAGCTGTGCAACCTGATCGACCGCGAGGCGCGCCAGTCCATCGGCGTGGACGATGCCTTTGCAGCCGACCGCACGCGCGCCATGGAGTTCTACATGGGCGAGGCCAACGGCGAGCTGGCACCGTCCGAGGTCTAGGGCCGCAGCAAGGTCGTCAGCAAGGATCTGCTCGATACGGTCGAGTGGGCCATGCCGGGGCTGATGGAAGCCCTTAGCGGCGACGAGATCGTCAGCTTTGAGCCGGACGCCGAGTCCGAGGAGAAGGGCGCGGACGACGCGACCAAGTACGTCAGCCACCTGATCTACGAGAAGAACGACGGCTTCGTCACCCTGCACGATGCGATCAAGTCCTGTCTGATCGCCCGCATGGGCGTTGTCAAGGTCTACTGCGACCGTTCGGAGGAGGAGAAGGAGGAGAAGTATCGCGGCATCTCCGCCATCGAGCTTCAGGCGTTGGAGTCCGATAGCGAAATCGAGGTGGTGTCCGCTGAGCCGTCCGAGTATCAGCCGCAGCTTATGGAAGGGATGCCGCCCGAGCTGGGTCAGGCGTTCGACGTGGTGTGCAAGCGCAAGCAGAACCGCGAACGGTTCGTTTGTGAGGGTGTGCCGCCCGAGGAAATCCGCATTGCCCGCGACTGCCGGACGATTGGCGACCTTCGCTTCATCGCGCATGAGGTCGAGCGCACCGCGTCTGACCTGATAACTGATGGCTGGCCGCGTTCGGAGGTCGATAAGATTCCGTCCGGCTCCACGGCTGAGGGCGAGTTTGAGCGTGACGCCCGCCACGACTATGACGGTTCGTGGGATCAGGACGACGACGGCGACGCCTCGCAGCGCAAGATTACGGTCACCGAGGCTTACATTCGCGTTGACTTCGACGGCGACGGCAAGGCCGAGTATCGCCGCGTCCTGAAGGCCGGCAAGTACATCCACGAGAACGAGGTGACCGACGACCACCCCTTCGCGGTGTTCTCGCCGATCCTGATGCCCTACAAGGTCATCGGCCTGAGCTTCTACGACCTGATCGAGGACTTGCAGCGGATCAAGACCGCGCTGACCCGCCAGGTGCTCGATAACGTCTACCTGAGCAACAACCCGCGCACCGAGGTTCTTGAGAATCAGGTCAATCTCGATGACCTGTTGAACCCGCGTCCGGGCGGCTTGGTGCGCGTCAAGCAGATTGGGGCGACCCGTGAGGTTGCGGTGCCGTTTGTGGCCTCCGCTGGGCTGGAGATCATCCAGCAGATCGACCAAGTACGCGACACCCGCTCAGGCGTCACCGAGGCCAACAGCGCGCTGAACGCCGAGTCGCTGGCCAAGGGTGCGATTGGCTCGGAGGGCGTGCAGTCGATGATGCAGGCCGGCGCACAGCGCCAGAAGCTCATCGCCCGCGTGCTGGCCGAGACGGGCCTGAAGCGCATGCACCTGTTGATGCTGAAGCTGGTGACGCAGTATCAAGACCGGCCGGCACAGATCAAGGTCACCGGCAGCTGGCTGGACATGGACCCACGCGAGTGGAAGAACGTCTACCGAGTATCGGTCAAGGTTGGGCTTGGGTCGCACGACAAGGCGCAGAAGATCGCCAACCTCACGCTGCTGGGCAACATGCAGAAAGAGATGCTGATGGGCGGCCTGATCGCCCCTGACGGCGTGATGCACACGGCTAACAAGCTCGCCAAGGCGATGGGCTACACCGACCCGGCCGAGTTCTTCCCGCCCGCACAGCCGCAGCCGCAGCAGCCCGATCCGGCCGTTGTGCTTGAGCAGATGAAGCAGCAGGGCGCGCAGCAGTTGGCCATGGTCAACGGGCAGGTTCAGCAGCAGCTCGCACAGGTCAAGTCACAGACCGACATGCAGACCGAGGCCATGAAGCAGGAGGCGCAGGCCCAGCAGGCGCAGCAGGAAACGCAGCTTGAGGCTGAGCGCAACGCCCTAGAGATGCAGAACACGATGGCCATTGAGCGGTACAAGGCCGAGCTGCACATGCAGACCGAGATCCAGAAGGCGCAGATCGCCCAGCAGACCGCGTTGCAGACCGCCGAGATCAGCCGCCGTACTGCGGTCGAGTCGGCTCAGGTCGGCAAGGGCGACGGCAAGGTGGGCGAGGACGGCAACGTGTCGCATCCGCTCGATGGCGTCATGCAGCAGCTAGGCGCGCTGATCGAGCAAGGCCAGCCCAAGCCCCGCCGCCGTAGCGGTTCAGCGGTTCGCGGCCCGGACGGTCGCCTTCACTTTGAAATCAACGAGGATTGACCGTGGCTGCTTACAACAAGTTCTAGGCGTGGGCCGACAACATGGTCGAGTCCGCCAATATGGCCTCCGATCAGTTCGTGGTGGCCCTGACCAACACAGCCCCGTCCGCGACCAACAGCATCCTCGCGGACATTACGCCGATCAGCTACACCAACCTAAGCAGCCGCAACCTGACCACGGCATCCAGCTCGCAGACGGCCGGCACGTACAGCCTGTCGCTGAGTGACCTGGTGCTGACGGCCTCGGGCGCGGTGGCGACGTTCCGCTACGTTGTCATCTACGACGACACGCCCACCTCTCCGGCTGACCCGCTGGTGTGCTGGTACGACTACGGCTCGGCGGTGACGATGGCCAGCGGCGAGACGTTCACCATCGACTTCGGCGCAAACCTCCTGACGCTGGCCTAAGTCGTGGCAATTACCCTCGGCGTACATGCGTCGGCGGGGTCGGCTGACGGCAACACTGCGGTAACGCCTGCACGGGCACTCACCACTGGCTCCGCCGTCATGGCGGTGGTGAGTTGGGGGGCGCTGACTGCTGGCGACGCGACGCTATCGGACAACGCCGGCAACACGTGGGTCAAGGTCGGCAGCGCGCTAGGGCCGTCTACGGGCGGTTCTGGCGGGTACAACTGCCGAGGCGTGATCTACAAGTGCGAGAGCTGCACGGGCCACGCTAGCTTCGTGCTGACGGCGACACGCTCGGGCGAATACCCGTCGGTTGCCTATCAGGAATACAAGGGCACGGGCATCACGGTCGAGGCGTTCGCGTCGGCCAACGATGCTGCCACGCCGTTCTCGTCGGGCAACGTGGGAACGCCTGCGGCCAATGGCGCGGGCCTGTTCGGCGCGTGGATACACAACGCCGCCAGCGGTGGGCCAGCGCTGGGCGTGAATTCGCCCATGACGGTGGTCGAGGCAGTCACCGACGTGGCGCAGTACTACCCCGTTGCGTTGGCTGCCGGATTGCAGGCCACGGCGGCGGCGTTCTCGGCGGACTTCACCACCACGGACACGGTGGGCGGAACGGCGGTGTTCGGCGCGTTCCTCAAGGAATCGAGCGGGCCTGCTGCCTACACACTTCCGGCCGATAGCGGCAGCTACGCGCTCACGGGTTCGGCGGCGAGCCTGCTGCACGGACGCAGCCAGGCGGCGGACAGCGGCAGTTACACGCTAACCGGCACCGATGCGTCGCTGAGGGTCGACCGCGTGCTCGCGGCGGCCAGCGGCTCGTATGCCCTCGCGGGTAGCGATGCGACGCTGGTTTATGCGACGAGTGGCAGCTACACGCTAACCGCCGAGCCGGGCAGCTACGTGCTGACGGGGTCGGATGCGCTGCTCATGTACTCGGGCAGTGCGGAAGTCCTGCCAACCCCGGCCGGCGATGGTGGCGGCCCACGCAAGCGACGCCGCTATCAGGTCGAGTGGAAGGGCGAGGTTGTCGAGTTCGACAATCAGGCCGATGCGCTGGCGTACCTCGCTGGGCTGAATGTTGAGGCGGCCGCGTCTAAGCCTGCCAAGAAGGCGGCAACGAAGGCCGAGCCTGCACGGTTCGACCTGGAGCCGGACGTTCCGAACCTCGTTCTGCCACCCGTTCTGCGCCGCATCCGCAAGGTAGCTCCGGCTGCACGGGTGGAATACGACGACCTAGAAGACTTACTGACCATTCTCATGGTGGCTTGATGACCGACAAGACCGAGCACGAAATTCTGCGCGGGCACGATGCGGAACTGCTGCTCTCGCACCCGCTACTGACTGATGCGTTCCAGATCATCGAACAGGAGTTGACCGAACAATGGCAAAACAGCCCCGCAAGGGATCAGGAGGGCCGCGAGAAGCTGTGGGTGAGCCTCAAGCTGCTGAAGCGCCTGCAAGGACAGTTAACGTCGGTGGTGGAGACGGGGCAGTTCGCAAAGGCCACGTTGGCCCAGCGAGTTGGGCAGAGGTTGAGCCAATCCTTCTGAAGATCGAGGCCGAGCATGGCCTGATCGGTCGAATCACCGTTCCCTTTTCCGCGCCGGAGTTGTACATCCGCCCATTCTTCGGTGCGCCCGTAGTCAAGGGTGAGCATTTTTCCGTGCTCCTGTGCAACGGAGTCACGCTGAAGTTCTAAGTTTTGCCTGCGGCTGGTCGCTGCGGATGAAGGTACGGCCTGCTATGAAGTCGGCATTGCGACCGATGGAGCCAGCCCTCTGGAACCGCAGCGAATGGGACAGCACAGGGGTTCGAGCCCCCCACGCAGGCTTTTTGTTTCAAGAAGGCAATCGCATCCCGCGATCAAGCCCGGCACCCGAGGTAGCACCATGACCAACGAGACAACCGGCAACCCGGATCTCGCCGAAGATAGCGGCGAGACCGGCGACGACGCTGCTATGGCCCTGCTGATGAGCCGAGAGGAATAGGCCGAGCAGGAGACGCCCGAGCCGAAGGAAGCGGCCGAAGAGGGCGAGGAAGCCCAAGAGTCCGAGGAGGCGGCAGAAGAGGTCGAAGCCGAGGACGACGATCCCGAGATTGACCTCGGCGACGAGAAAGTCAGGAAGTCCCAAGTTCTCGCGTGGAAAGCCGGCGAGATGAAGGACGCAGATTACCGTCGCAAGACGGCTGAAGCCGCAGAAGCCAAGCGTGAAGCGCAGGCCGAACGGGAGCAGGTTCGGGCGGAGCGTAGCCACTACGCCAACCACCTGGACGTTGTTCTCCACAGCCTGCAAACGCAGCTCATCGGTGACCAAGCTGAACTTGCGTAGCTGGCGCAGACCGATCCGGCCGAATGGGTCGCTCGAAACGCCGCATTCCAGCAGAAGTACGCGAACTACCAGCAGGCCGTACAGGAACGCCAACACCTCCAAGGCCGCATGACTGCGGAGCAGGAGCGTGAGCTGTCCGAGTACCGCAAGGCTGAGCGCGACAAGCTGCACGAAAAGCTGCCCGAGTGGCGCGATCCGGCGAAGGCTGGGGCCGAACAGAAGCTAGTTGCCGAATACCTGCTGGAAGCGGGCTATTCGGGCGAGGAGCTGAAAGAACTGTTCGACCACCGCGCGCTGATCGTGGCCCGTGAGGCGGCGTTGTGGCGGCAGCATCAAGCCGCCGTGAAGTCCGTCAAAGACAAGCAAACCAAATCCGAACCTGCCAAGGCCGTCAAACCCGGCCACGCGCAGGACAAACCATCGCAGCAGGTATCGAGGGTTGATGATCTCCGGAAACGCGCCCAACGAACGGGCAACCAGGATGACATTGCCGCGTACCTGATGGCAAAACAGGGATAACCCGAAATGGCAGTCGTTACCAACACCTTCACCACCTACGCCGCTATCGGTATGCGCGAGGACCTGTCGGACGTTATCGACATGATTTCGCCGACCGAGCGCCCGCTGTCGGCCATGCTCAAGAAGTCCAAGTGCTCCGCGCGCTTCTTCGAGTGGTAGACCGACTCCCTCGCGACTGCGGCTAACAACGCGCAGATCGAAGGCGACGACGTGACCAGCTTCACCGCTGTCGCGCCGTCCACCCGCTGGGGCAACTACACCCAGATCAGCACCAAGAACTTTGTCATCTCTGACACCGAGGAAGTGGTGGACAAGGCGGGCCGTAAGTCGGAAATCGCCTTCCAGAAGATGAAGAAGACCAAGGAGATTCTGCGCGACCAGGAAGTCGCCCTGTGCCAGAACACCACGTTTAACGCGGGTGCGCTCGGTACGGCTCGCCAGACCCGTGGCCTGGCTGGCTGGGTTCGCTAGGGTTCGGTCGGCGCGGGTGCCGGCGTGTTCCCGGTTCCGTCCACCAACACCGCTCCGGTGGCTGGCACGGGCCGCGCGTTCACCGAGGCGCTGCTGAAGGACATGCAGCAGGACGCTTGGACGGCCGGTGGCAACCCGACCGTGCTGCTGGTTCGTGGCGCTGACAAGCAGCTTGCGTCGGCCTTCACCGGCAATGCGACCCGCTTCCAGAAGACCGAGGCCAACAAGCTGATCGCCGCGTACGACGTGTACGTGGGTGACTTCGGCGAGATCAAGATCGTGGCCTCGCGCTTCCTCGACGCGGCTGCGTACCTGATCGACCTCGACCACGTGTCGCTGAAGACCCTGCGTCCGCTGACCAGCACCCCGCTGGCCAAGACGGGCGACGCCGAGAAGCACCTGCAGACCTACGAGTACGGCCTGCAGATGGACAACCTCGACGCCCACGCCGTGGCGCGCGACCTGACCTGATTGGTCATTCGGTGGGCTGGCCTTCGGGCTGGCCCACCTTTTTGGAGGCTCCATGGCAACTGTCGCAACTCCCAATATGTCCTCGGTCGGCGAATGTCCGATCCTCCCCTCGGCTGCAATCGCGATCACGCCCGCAGACGGCAACACCTTCGCCTGCCCGATATCCGTGTACGTGGGCGGCGCGGGCATCGTGACGTGCTCCCCGGCCAGTGGTGGCGCGGATGTGGCCATCACCATGCCGGCCGGTTCGGTCGTGCCGTTCCGTGTGCTGGCGGTCAAGGCCACGGGCACCACGGCCACGCTGATGGTGGCGGTGTACTAATGGCCCACCTCTCCCTGCCCAACACCCTGCCCAGCAAGGTCAAGGTCAAGCGATGACCCACACGACCAAGCTATGGCTGGACGGCGATGACCTGATCGAAAAGCGCACCTTCGACCACACGCCGTACCTTGAGAATGCCAAGCGCCTACAGAACGCGGGCCAGACCGGCAGCAGCGACCTGAAGCACGCGGCCAGCTTCAGCCCCGGCGTGGTCGAGGCGTACATCGCCTAGAACGGCATCACCATGCACGACTTTATGATTGACCCGGTGCATGTGCGCCGGATGCTCAACGACCCGGCGCTGTCCGGCTTCCGCGTGTGGACTGGCCGAACGAGGCGCTAAGTGGCAATTAACGACTACGCGACCTTGAAGGCAGCCATCGCCGACGAGCTGGCCCGTGCCGACCTGTCTGCGGTCATCCCGACCTTTATCCAGTTGGCCGAGGCGGATCTGAACCGCTAGCTGCGTCTGCGGCAGCAGCAGGTGACCGTGACCGGCTCGGCGGTGGCCAATGCCATCACGATTCCGACCGATTGCCGCACCATCCAGTCGGTGCGTATCGCCTGCGGCAACCTGTTCGGCGAGATCCACCCACTCCCGCCAGAGCGGTTGGCGGACACGGTGGCCACGGGCTTTCCTGCGGGCTACGTCGTGGTTAACGGCGAGATCAAGACCATCGGCGGCTCCGGCAGCGAGGCGTACGCGCTCACCTACCGCCAGGGCATTACGCCGCTGTCCGATGCGGCCCCGCAAAACTGGCTGATCCTGCGCGAGCCGGGCCTGTACCTCTATAGCGCGTTGACCCACTCCGCACCGTACCTCAAGGACGATAGCCGCATCATGGTGTGGGCCGGCATCGCCAAGGCCATCCGCGACGGGATGCACGAAGAGGACGATCTGACCCGCTACGGCAACGCCCCCGCCATGCAGAACGGGCTTCGCAATGCGCCTTGAGCTAACCGGCTTCGCGCCCGATCTCGACCCGGAAACCCCCGGCATCCTGGCCGACTGCAACGCGATCATCCCGACCACGCAGGGGCTGGCTGCGGCCAACTCGCTGGTGGCCTCGGGGCTGCCTGCGCTGGCTGCGACGCCTACGGCTGCTTACGTGGCCGAACTGCTCGACGGCACCAAGCGCACCTTTGCGGCGACCGGCACGGACATTTACGAGTCCTCGGGCGGCGCGTGGGTCAGCCGGTCGCGTGCGGGCAACTACAGCGGCACCGAGCGCCAGCGGTTCGCGGTGTTCGGCAACGTCGTGCTCAACGTCAACCGTACCGAAGTGATCGGCGCGGCATCCCCTGGTGGTGCGTTCGCGGACATTGCCACGGCCCCGACCGCCAAGATCATCTGCACGGCGTCCGGCTTCGTGATGGCCCTGAACGTCTCGGGGGGCGCGTTCGGTGACCAACCGGACGGCTGGTGGTGCTCGGCGATCCGCGATCACACGTCATGGACGCCCGCGGCTGCGACCTAGGCCACCAACGGCCGCCTGCTGGACTCGCCCGGCGCTATCCGCGCTGGCGTTCCGCTTGGCTCGGATATCGTTGCCTACAAGAACACCTCGATGTACCTCGGCCGCTACGTCGGCCCCCCGTTCGTGTGGCAGTGGACGCGCGTTCCCGGCGACGTGGGTTGCTCCGGGCCTGAGTCCGTGGTGGTGGTGGACACCCGCCATTTCTTCGTCGGCCCGTCTGACTTCTTCGTCTACGACGGCACGGTGCCGCGCTCGATTGGCGCTCCGGTGCGGGAATGGTTCTTCGCGAACCTCAATGCGACCTACCGCGACCGCATCGTGGCCGTGGCCGACCTCCCGCGCGATCTCCTGTACTTCTACTACCCGAGCGTGGCTAGTTCCGGCGCGCTCGATTCGGTGCTGGTCTACAACTTCCGCACCGACCGCTGGGGCAAGCAGGCGCTGGCCGTGGACGCGGTGTTGCAGTACAGCTCCGGGCAGATCACCTACGACGGCCTCGGCGCGCTCTACAGCGAGTACGACGACCTCCCCGATATCGCCTACGACTCCACCTTCTGGCTGGCCGACTCGACCATCCCCGGCGTGTTCGTGGGGACGAGCCTGTACTCGGTCAACGGTGCGCCTGGCGCGTCGTGGTTCAAGACCGGCGACTTCGGGGACATGGTGGGCTACAGCCACCTCTCCCGCGTGACCCCACGCTACCGGACGACTCCGGCCGCAGGCACGGCCACCAACTTCTACCGCGCCACCTTGGGCGAGGCGGCCACGCAGGATGCTACCAACCCGCTGAGCCGCAGCCGGTTCGATTTCCGCCGTGATGCGCGCTGGCACAGTGTCCGCATCGACCACACGGCCGCTGCGGTGGTCAACGGGCTGGACGTGGCGTTACAGGGGACTTCGGCCGAATGAAGCTGCAAGACAACCCGTATCTGCCGCAGGACACCAAGGAATTGGTGCGCCAACTGGACTCGCTGTGGCGTGGGCTGGCCCAACAGGTCAATCAGCTATCGGAAGGGTCGATTGTGGCCACGTACAACGCCGCAACGGCCGCCCCGACCACGGGGACGTACGCACACGGCGATTACGTCCGCAACGCCGCTCCGGTTGAGGCCGGGGCCGCTGCGTCGAAATATGTAGTGCTCGGCTGGACGTGCGTAGCGGCGGGCACCCCCGGCACATGGCTGCAATGCCGCGCACTCACAGGTAACTGATGGATCTCCTGCTAACCCACCCCGATAGCCTGCGCTCGGTCTGGACTGACGTGCGTGCCGGCTTGGAACAGATGCCCGCCGAGGACTGGATTGCCGAGGACGTGTACCACGCGATCAAGACCGGCGACGCGGCGTTGCATATCGCAGTCGGGGATGCGGGCTTTGCCGGCTTCCTCATCATGCTCAAGCGCCAGACCGAGTTCACCAAGCAGCCCACGTTGCATATCTGGCTGGCCTACAACCACGGCGGCGCGGACGTGATCGCGGCCGGTGAATCGCTTATCAAGCAGACCGCCGCGAACATCGGCGCTACCAAAATCACCTTCGGCAGCCCGCGCTTGGGCTGGGCGAAGCGTTATCCGCTGGTCACAGCAACCTACGAAATTCCCAAGAATATGGAGGCTATCTAAGTGTCTAGCGGCGGCGGAAAGACCACGACCAACACCACGCAGAGCGGCCCGCCGTCTTGGGCGATCCCGCAGTTCCAGAGCATGTTGAGCCGCGCCAATGCCGTGTCCAACAAGCCCTATCAGGGCTACGGCGGTCAGCGCATCGCGGGCTTCAGCGACGACACGCTCGACGGGTTCGACATGGTGCGTCAGTAGGCGGCGGCCGGGAATCCGATGATGGATCAGGCGCAGGGCTACATTGGCGGGCAGTTGGCCGGCAAGAACGCCTTCCAGGCGCAGGCCAACCCCTACGAGGGCCAGACGACTCAGGTCGGCACCAATCAGTACGCGGGGGCCAATCCGCACCTCAACGACATGATCGGCAACGCGCAGCGCGACGTGACCGAGAGCTTCCAGAACAGCACGCAGCCCAACATGCTGGCGCAGTTCAATGCTGGCGGCGCGTTCGGGGGCAGCGCGATGCAGTAGGCCATGCAGAGCAACAATCAGACGCTCGGCCGCCAGCTAGGCGACATTTCCACCGGCCTGCGGAGCGAGGACTACAACCGGCAGGTTGGCTTGGCCGAGAACGACATTAACCGGCGCATGTCGGCGCAGCAGACCGACCTTGCCCGCAACTCTGGCTTGGCGAACAACTTCCTTGAGCGCGGCCAGTCGGCGTGGGCGCAGAACCAAGGCAACAGCCTGTCCGCGATGGGTCAGATTCCGGGCCTCAACGGGGCGAAGTACGACGACGCCCGCGCGCTGATGAACATTGGCTCGCAGGAACAGAACCTGTTCCAGTCCGCGCTAGATCAGGACTACGACGACTTCACCGATTGGCGCGACCACGACAACAAGCAGTTGGGCGTGCTCGCCAACGCGCTAGGCACCGTGCAGGGCGGCTCCGGTTCGTCCACGGGGGCCAATCCTAACTACAAGAGCGCCGGCCAGAACGCGGCCGGTTACGCGGCGCTGCTCGCGTCGATGTGGGGTTAAGCGATGCTCAACTATCCGATGGTGGGTTCGATCATGCCGGGAATGGATGAACTGCCGAAGAAGAAGCGCGATTGGCGCGCGTCGCTGTTCGACAAGCTCAACCCCGATGGTGGGCTTGGCCTGAGCGACGACGACAAGGAGAGGATGGGGCGGCAGGGGCTGTTGCAGCTCGCGTCCGGCCTGCTGTCCACCAACGGCGGCTTCGGCAATGCGCTAGGCGCCGGGATCTCGGGCGGCCTGCTGTCCATGAATCAGGGCGCGGAGGACATGGCCACCAAGCAGTACAAGCAGGTGCTGGCTAAGCAGCAGGCGGGCGCGCCTACGGATTTCCGCGCCAAGGACATGATGGCGCAGGCTGCCGGCTACAAGCCGGGTACGCCCGAGTACCAGCATTTCATGCGCGTACAGGGCGGCATTGAGGGCAAGGCGTCCAGTGCTGGCGCGCAATCGTTCGAGATGGCCGACGAGAACGGCGTGCCGACCCGCTACACCTTCAATCCGCGCTCGGGCCAGTACGAGAAGGCAATCCTCGGTGCGACGATGCCTGCCAGTGACCCGCTATCCCCGTCCATCGCGCCGTCCGGCGACCTGTTCGCGGGCCTGACGACCATCCCCGGCGTGCAGGTCACCAGTGGCCTACGCACGCCGCAGCACAATGAGAAGGTCGGCGGCGTCGCCAACAGCTACCACATGAAACCCGGCCCCGCTGGAACCGGCATGGCGCGCGATATTCTGCCGCCCCGCACGCCGGAGCAAGCGCAGTCCGTCCGCCAGTACGCCTCAGCCAATGGCCTTGAGGTTATTGACGAGGGCGACCACTGGCACCTTGAGCCGCGTCCGCAGGGAAGGCCGCTCACGGGCCGCCGCAAAGAGGACGAGGCGGGCGCGGTAACCGCCGCGCAGCAGGCCGCAGAGATGGCCGCGATGCCGGTTCGCAACCAGCTAGAGGCGCAGGGGGCGGGGATGGTGTAGGCGGCCAAGAATACCGCTGACCTGTCGGCTTACGACAGGGGCACGAAGGGAGTGGTGGCGCGCGAGGCGGCCGTCTCTGGCGCGCGCAAAACGGGCGAAGCTCAGGCCGAGGCGGCAGTCTCGCTTCCGCAGGCATTGGCCAGTGCGGATCGGGCTATCGCGGCGATTGACAAGGTGCTTGGCCACCCCGGCCTCGCGACTGGCACGGGGGCAAGCGCCAAGTTTGACCCGCGCAACTACATCGGCGGCACGGATGCCATGGACTTCAACGTGGCGGCTCGGCAGATCGAGGGCAAAGCGTTCTTGGAGGCGTTCGCCAGCCTCAAGGGCGGCGGCGCGATCTCGGAAAAGGAGGGCGAAGCGGCAACGGCTGCCATTGCTCGGCTTAACCGCGCGCAGAGCGACAAGGAATACAAAGAGGGATTGCGGGAGCTTCGCCGCATTGCAATGAGCGGCAAGATGCTCGCCAAGTCGAAGGCCGGCAAAGCCGCGCCGCAAACGGATGCGCCACGCTCCAGCCGTCTTAAGTTCAACCCCGCCACTAACAGGATCGAATAATGCCCATCGAAGTTGAACTGCCCGACGGGACGATTGTCGAGTTTCCCGAAGGCACGAAGCCGAAAACCATGGAGATGGCGCTGGCCAAATACCGGACGCGCGCCGATTTCAGCGACGTGCAGACTGGGGCGTCATCGGTCAAGGCGAAACGCCGACCCGCTACGTACAACATGAGCGGCATCCCCGGCGTTGACACGCAAGTAATGGGGCTGCTGGACGGCTTGCAGCATCACGCGCTGAACCTGCCCGTGGGCTTGGGCCAGCTCGCGCAGCACGGCCTCAACGCGGGCGCTAACGCCATCCTGCCGGCTCCCGAGCAGACCATGAGCGGATTAGTGCGGGGCGAGGCTCCGTAGGCGCAGGGGCTGTTGCAGAACGTCCGCAAGTTCATCAACGAAGAGACGGTTAAGGGCGACGCGCAGGTGCGCCAGCGCGAGGCCGACTATCAGGCCCGCACGGACGGCAACGCGAACAGCTACGTGGGGGCGACGGCTGGTGAAGTGCTGCCGTGGATGACGGGCGTGGGCGCGCTGCGAACCGCTGGCAAGCTGCCGAAGATCACGGCGGACGGCATCAAGGGGCTGTTGCAAAAGGGTGGGCTGCTGGCGCTTGAGGGTGGCGCCTATGGGCTTGCGTCGCCAGTGCTCGGAGAGGGCGACTACGGTAGCGACAAGGCTCAACAGGTGGCGGTAAACACGGCGCTTGCCCCCGCCCTTGCCTTGGGCGTAAAGGGCATTGGCGCGGGAGCCGGAGCGGCGCGACAGGGTGCTCGCTACCTGACCCCTGGCGGCCGTGAGCAGATCGCCAACCAGCGCGTTGCGGGCTTGCTGGGCGACGATCCGGCGATCCTTGCAGCGTTGCGCGGCGCGCCGTCCGTTCCCGGCTACACGCTGACCCCGGCGCAGGCTATCGGCACCCCCGAAGCGGTGCAGGCGGAGCGGGTGCTGCGGAACAACGGCATGACGGCTCCGGCCTTTGCGGCTACCGAGTCGTCCAACAACGCGGCTCTGCGGGATTCAGTGGCGAAACTGGCAGGGGACGATGCGGCGATGGGTGCGGCGACCAAGGCCCGCACGGCCGCCACGGCTCCGTACTACGCCCAACTTCCCGGCCAGTCGGCCGACGCTGCCCCGATTCTGGCGGCGCTCGACAGCCTGCATAACTCCAGCCTCGGCGTGAACAAGAACGTCAAGGCAGCCGTGGCCAGTATTCGGGGAGAAATCGAGTCCCGCATGGGTTCCGATGGTAAGATCGGGGCGGACATACTGAGCGGCCTCCACGAGCAGGCCGGCAGCCACTTGGGGCCGATGGCAACGGGGCAGGAGAAAAAGGCGCTTGGACCTCTCCGAGATTCGATTGCTGAAACGATCGACGCCACAGTACCTGGCTATCGCGATAATTTGGCCGCGTATGCACGTGCGTCGCAGCCTCTTACGGATATGGCGGCAGGCCGCTCCCTACTTGACGCAATTGATAGTGGTGGGCGGGATGGCGGCGGTAACCAAGCTGTTACTTTGACGCAGATCAAGTCGATCCTCGCGAAAGACGCGAAGGCCAAGTACAAGCTCAGCCCGCCCGCTCGGCAGTAGCTAGAGGCCATGCTCGACGCGCTCCAGCGCCGCAGCATCACCAGCAACGCCATCGCCGCCACCGGCCCCGGCACCGCCGCTGACACGCTCCGGGGCGGTCTGCAATCGCCTCTCGCACAGCGCGGTATTACTGGCGTGGCGGCTACCGTAGGCGGGCTGCTAGGGAACGTCCCCGGCTCGCTCGCTGCCGTCCTTGCCTCTGAGGGAGCTATCGCGGCAAACAACGCCGTGACCCGCAAGGTGGGCCAGAAGGCTGCCAGTGCACCGCTTGCAGCCGAAGCCATCGAAGCCCACAACCGCCGCATGTTGCAGCGTAAGCAGGGCCTGCTGGGCCAGTACGGAATGCCCGAATACCTCCTCCCCTTTACGGACTAACCCATGGCCGTTCCCAATTCGATGAGTGACCTCGCCACCCTGGCGGCCAGCAACTCCCCGGCCGGCACGGAGGTCATTGGCAACTCGCTCGACAACTACATCCGCGCATAGGCGGCGATCCTTCGCAGCACCTACGCGACTGCCTCGGCCAACATCACCGCTGCCTCCACCATCAACGTGGCAAATGCGGACGGTGAATCGGTCGGCATTGACGGTTCGGCGACGATCACCAGCCTTGGCGCCGGGTACGCGGGCTGCATTCGGGAACTGCGTTTTGGCGGTGCCTGCACCCTTGTGCATTCCGCCGCAATCGTCCTCCCCAACGGGGCCAACATCACGACCGCCCAGCCGGACATTGCGGTATTCCGCTGCCTGACGGCGGGCGTGTGGTTGCTGGTGTCCTACAGCCGCACTGGCGCGATCATCGGCTACACACCAGTGAACAAGGCCGGCGACACGATGACCGGCGCGCTCAATCTGCCTGCCAACGGGCTTGTGGTTGGCACGTCCTAGCTCGCCGTCGCAGCGGCAGGCGTCGGCGTAGGGACGGCTGCCCCCACCGCGAACGTGGGGCAAACGCTTCAGGTTCACAACACGGCGGCCTCTGGCTCCAGCCTGCGGCTCACGGACTCCGGCACTGGCGGCACTGCAGCGGACGGCTTAGAGTTGGCCATGTCGGGCGGCGTCGGCTACCTGATCCAGCGCGAAAGCCAGCCGCTCAATATCGCGTTTGGCGCATCTAACGTCGGCATCTTCAACACGTTCGGACTGGCGGTTAACGACACTGCGGCCACGTCGGACACCGCCTTCAAAGTGGGCGGCCGGGTCACGTCCAGCGGCTCCGTGGCCTCGATGAACTTCCAAGACCGGGCGGGCGGCGCGGCGACCTATTGGGCGTGGTACTCGTCCGGCACGATTGCACGCCTCAACCACGACCCGGAAGGCGACCGGATCACCGTGGACACGTCGGGCAACATTACGGCCGTGGGCGGCATTACGGTCGGCGGCGGACAGAAGCTCAGCAAGATCACCCTCGGCACGGCGGCCCCTGGCGCGCTGGCGGCGGGTGAACTCTACCTGCGGTACTAACATGCCGATCACCTATGGCGACGCCGGCACGAACCGCACGGCCACGGCGATCTACTACCAAGACGGCGCAACGCTTCGCACCTTGCGCGAGGTCTACATCGGCGATGGCGGAACTAACCGGCTGGTCTATGCGTCCGGGTTCAGCGTGTCGGCCGGGGCTATCAACGCCAGCACGGTTGCTCCCGCGCCCGCCTCCGGCAACTCCACGGCAACGGTCACTGGCGGCATCGGCCCGTTCACGCACTCATGGGCCTTCGTGTCTGGCGGCACGGGCATCAACCTGAGCGGCACGTCCACCTCCACAGTCACCGCCACCACGGCCACGGGCGCAGCGCAGCTTCGTACCGGCACGCTGCGCGACACGGTGACCGACACCGGCTCTGGATCCGTGCAGACGTACGACATTGCCGCCACGCTAGAAGTGGAAGCGCCGTAACATGCGCCCATGCTCCCCGACGACTTCCGCTGGGTCCGCCTGGTGGGCCGGGACGAGATCGGGCAGCGATGGCTGTACGTCGGCGAGCAGTGCGTCGCGGTGGTCTCCCTGCGAATCGACGGGCTGTGGCACACAACGGCCAATCGCCACCTGTCCACGGATCGCTGGAAGGATGCGGCATGCCGGAGCCAGGCACAGGGGATGCGGTGGGTCGAGCGGTGGCCCGTGGCGCAGGCCGATCGCTTGCGTCGTGAGGCGTCGGTGCTGGCCAAGCCAAAGACCAGCCTGCGGCACGGCCCCGAGGTGTGACTCGCTGGGTGGCGGCGCGCTGTCGGTAGGCGCTCAGGCCAGATACGCGGCCCAGGCGTCCATCAGTTCGCGCCGCTTCTCGAGCAACGCGCCGCGGCGATAGGCGGCCTCGGCCTTGTCCTTGATGACGTGCGCGAGCGCCGCCTCGCTGACCTCATTCGGAAACGTCGTCGTCTCGCTGGCCCAATCCTTGAAGCTCGAGCGGAAGCCGTGCACGGTGACGTGGCCGAAGCCCATGCGCTCGAGCAGGGCGTCCATGGCCGCATTGGACAGGTGGGGCTTATTGCGGTCGCCGGGGAACAGCCAGTCGCCAGCCGGCTGCGCGTCGAGGATCTCGACCGCGCGATCCGGCAGCGGCACCACATGCGGCCGCCTCGCCTTCATTCGATCGCGCGGCACCAGCCATTTGTCGCCGACCACCTCCCGCCGTTGCGCCTTGGTGACCATGTTCGTCCGCGCGGCCGTGAGGATCAGGAACTCGAGCGCGCGGGCGGCCGTGCCGGACTCGCCGCGCAACTTCGCCACGAACGCCGGCATCTCGGCGTAGGGCAGGGCGGCGAAGTGCTTCACCTGGCGGACGGCGGTCGGCTTCGGCAGCAGCTTGGCCAGGTGGCCACGCCAGCGCGCCGGGTTCTCGCCCTCCCGAAGCCCCTTCACTCGAGCGGCGTCGAGTACCGACTCGATCCGCTGGCGCACGCGGCTGGCCGTTTCGGTCTTGGTCGTCCAGATGGGCCGCAACACCTCGAGCACGTCCTCGGTCGTGATCGCGTTCACCGGCTTGCTGCCGATGATCGGCTCGGCGTAGGTCGCGAGCGTGTTCTCCCACTGGTCGGCATGCTTGGGATTCTTCCAGCCGGATCGGTTCTCGGCGATGAAGTCGGCAGCGGCGGCCTTGAAGGTCGGGATGCCGGCGCGAGCGGCCAGCTTCGCCTTGCGTTGCTCGAGCGGATCCAGACCGTTGCGTAGCTCCAGCCGCGCCGCCAGCGCATCCTCGCGAGCGCGCGCCAGGCTGACCGTGTGCAGCGGCCCCAGCCCCATGAAGCGCTCCTGCCCGGCCAGCGCGTAGCGAAACACCCACGCACGCGCGCCGGTCGCGGTAACCTGTAGCCACAGCCCGCCGCCATCGGCGTGCTTTCCGGGCTTCGCGGTCGCCGCGCCTCGAGCGGTCAGACGGTTTATCGGCCTCGCCACGCTATCCCCGTCCCTATCCCCGTTCTATCCCCGGATTGGGGCGAACTGAGCCGGACAGTAGCGGACGCAGAATCAGCCCGCAACCCAGCGTGGCAGCGGTTTCCCGAACCGGCGCGGACACGCGCGAACGGATAGCGGACAGACACTCTCTCCGCCATTGAAAAAAAAGCCCGCAGACGATGCGGGCTTTTCTTTTTTGCTGCGTCCGGACTTCGGGTCAGTTCGAGATCGGCGGCATCGTTGCCGCACCCGCGTCCCAGCGCCGCAGTGCGTCCTCCACCGCGTCCACGCCACGCAGTGCGGCGACCGCATCGAGCTGGGCGGGAGTGTCATGGTCGCTGTGGATCACCCGCATCACCTTGGGCACGGCTTTGGGTTTCTTGCCCGCGTAGAGCTGCAGGATCAGCGGGATTTCATCGCCACCGACCAGCGAGTACGACACCGCGGGCCACTTGGCCGCGAGGAACGGCAGGTGGTCGGTGGGCGGGTACTGCGGCCCGGCGCTGAGGCCGAGCTGGGCCTCAGCGGCTGCCTCGCGGGTACTCGCCAGCAACGCGTGCGCGGGGTCGGGCGCCATCATCCACAGCGTGTCGCCCCAGCCGAACACGTCGAAGTTGACGTACAGCGCGGGCGGCACGGTCTGCCCGGCGATGTAGGCCTTCGCGCCGAGCAGGCCGCGTTCCTCCAGATCCCAGAACGCGATGGCGAGGCGGTGGTGGCGCAGCGGTGTGCGCTTGAAGCGTTCGGCCAACGCCAGCACCGTGGCGCTGCCCGACGCATTGTCGGTGGCGCCGCGGCCGGTATCGACGCGGTCGAAATGCGCGCCGATCAGCAGCACCGGTGCATCGGCGGCGGCATCCAGTTCGGCCAGCAGGTTGGTGCCGCGCTGGTCGTCGGCTTCGAATGGCGCCGCGCGCCAGGCAATGCCGAGCGCATCGAGGCGTCTTTGCACCACAGCGCGCCGGGCGGCGTTGTCGACTGACGCCGACATCTCGCCGATGTCGGCCAGCCAGTTGCCGGTGGCATTGCCACGCGCCGGCACCACGGTGCCCGCAGCGACCGGGTCGGGGCTGCGCTGCGTGGACATGCAGGCGGCCAGGCACAACAGCAGCGATGCAGTGACCAGCGAGCGGGCGGCAGGTAGGCGTGACTGCGGCATGGCGGTCCCTCGGCGGAATGGCGTGCAGTCTGGCGTGCCGGCGGTGGGCCGCGACAGGGTCGCAAGTCACTGCCGCGGCCGGCCGTGTTGCAGCGGCGGTCAACGGCGGGTAGCCTCGCGCGCAGGAGTTCTGGCACTAGGGGGAAGGGATGACCATCCGCGTCTTGATCGTGGACGACCACGCATTGGTGCGTGCCGGCATGCGCATGATCCTGTCGGCCGAGATCGACATCGAAGTGATCGGCGACGCCGAAAGCGGTGAGCAGGCCTTGCCGCTGATCCGCAGCCTCAAGCCCGACGTGGTCCTGTGCGACCTCCACCTGCCGGGCATCAGCGGACTGGAAGTGACCGAGCGCGTGGTACGGGGTGCTTACGGCGCACGCATGATCATCGTCTCGGTGCTCGAGGATGGACCGCTGCCCAAACGCCTGCTCGAAGCCGGCGCCTGCGGCTACGTAGGCAAGGGCGGCGAGGCCGGCGAACTGCTGCGGGCGGTGCGCGACGTCGCGCGCGGCAAGCGCTACCTGGCCAGCGGCATCGCCCAGCACTTGGCGCTGGCGGGGATCGATGGCGACGGCTCTCCGTTCGACGAACTGTCGGGGCGCGAGTTGGAGATCGCGCTGTTGCTGGTGCAGGGGCTGCGGCAGGAAGACATCGCCCGGCGCCTGAGCCTGAGCGCGAAGACGGTCAACACCCACAAGAGCCGGCTGTTCGAGAAGCTCGGCATCGTCGACAGCATTGCGCTGGCACGCTTGGCCGGGCAGTACGGCTTGCTGCAACCGGCGCAGGTGTTGTAACCGCCGAAGTCGCGCGAACCAAAACCGCGCGGGCACTGCCCGGGGACAAAAACCAGAAAGGCCGCGACGACGTCGCGGCCTTTCTGGTTCAACACGAGCAGCCTGGTCTAGACGCGGCGTTCTTCACCGTCGGCCGGATCGCTCGGCGCAGCCGGGAGCGCCTCGGTGCTTTCCGGCACGCGCGTGTGCGGGACCGCGTCGAACAGGCCCGCGGTGCGCGGCATCAGCGGGTCCGGGGACGGCGCCACCGGGCTTGCCGGCGTGGCATCGATCGCTTCGGCGGGGGCCGCCGGCACCGGTTCGAATGCCGCGGTTGGCGTCGCGGCCGGTTCGAGCGGCGCGGGCTTCGCCGGTTCCGCTGCGGCAACGTCAGCCGCGGGCGGCACGATCACTTCGGCGATTTCCTCCGGGGTCGCGACGGTGTCCTCGACGACTTCCGGGGTCGGCACGACCAGCGGCGAGGCCACGGTGTCCTCGACGACGGCGACTTCGGCAATGATCTCCGGCTCGTTGATCTCCGGCTCGTTCGGTGCAATGCCGGCGACGGCGATGGCCGCAGCTTCGGCCGGGGCCGTTTCGATCGACGCTGCTTCGGCTGGGGGTGCTTCGACGGGCGCAGCTTCGACCGGTGCGGCAGTTGCCACCTGGGCCGCGGCGACGACCTGGCCGGCCGCGATCGCGGCCGGCGTGACGCCGGCGGCCGCCGGTGCCTGGGGCGCGGGTGCCTCGTCGTCGAAGTCGAACTCCGGCTGCGAACGGCTGGCGGCCGCGGGCGATGCCTCTTCGTCCCCAGCCATCAGGTCGTCATCGCCACCGAGCACGTCATCGTGCGCGCTGGTTTCGGCAGCGGCGCCTTCGCCACCGCGGCGACGGCGACGGCCACCACGACGGCCGCGACGGCGACGGCCGCTGCCTTCGCCGGCCTCACCCTCGGCCGGCACGGCGTTCGGATCGGTGGCGTCGGTCACCGCTGCGCCCACTGCGGCCGTGGTGTCGGCTTGGGCGAGCAGCGCGGCGACGGGCAGGGTGGCGGCGTCGGTCGCGGGCGTCGTCGACGGCTGCGCCGGTTCGGGCCTGGCTAGCTCGGGCTTGCTCGCCTCGGGCTTTGCCGGATCGGACTTCGGTGGCGCCGGCTTCGGTTCGCGGGGCGGACGCGGGGCGTTGCCCGCGGGCGCGCCGGACAGGTTGGCCACGCGCTCGTCGGCCTGCGGCTTGGGCTGCTTCGGCGGGTTCTGCTTCGCCTGCTGCTGCTGTTGCTGTTGCCGCGGCTGGTCGAGCTTGGGCTGCTGCGGGCGGGCGTCGGCCGCTGGCGCGTTCTGGCCCGGCGCGCGATCCCGGCGCGGTTCGTCCCGGCGGGCGCCGTCGCGGCCGCCCTTGCCACCGCGTCCGTCGCGGCGCTGGCCGTTGCGGTCGCCGCGGTCATTGCGATCGCTGCGTTCACCGCGGCCACGGGTGTCGGACGGTCGCGCGGCCGGCGTCGGCGTTACCGCGATCGGCTCGCCGCCGCGGAAGAACCGCAGGATGCGCTCGACCACGCCAACCGAATGGGTCGGTGCGACCACCACCGGAGCCGCGACAGGCGCCTCCACGGCGACCCGTTCCTCGCGCGGCTCGCGCAGCGGCGCGGGCTGGGCCGGCTTGACGTTGGTGACCATCGGCGCATCGGGGATGTTGAGGTGGGCCTTGGTCAGGGCGTGGGTCGGCAGCTTGCGCGGCGTGCCTCGGTGGTAGCTGGGCTTGCTGGTTTCCTCGCCCATCTCGTTCTCGCGGATGCGCGTGACTTCGTAATGCGGGGTTTCCAGGTGCTCGTCGGCGACGATCACGATCGGCGCGTCGTGGCGCTGTTCGATCTCGGCCAGCGCGCGGCGCTTCTCGTTGAGCAGGTAGTTGGCGATCTCGGTCGGGGCCTGAACCAGCACCTGCCCGGTGTTCTCCTTCATCGCGTGCTCTTCGGCCAGGCGCAGGATCGACAGCGACAGCGACTCGACGCTGCGCATGCGGCCGTGGCCTTCGCAACGCGGGCACACCAGCTGGCTCGACTCGCCCAGCGACGGTCGCAGGCGCTGGCGGCTCATCTCGAGCAGGCCGAAGCGCGAGATGCGGCCGATCTGCACGCGCGCGCGGTCCTGCTTGAGCGCGCTCTGCAGGCGGTTCTCGACATCGCGCTGGTGGCGGGTCGAGGACATGTCGATGAAGTCGATCACCACCAGGCCGCCGAGGTCGCGCAGGCGCATCTGGCGGGCCACTTCCTCGGCCGCCTCCATGTTGGTGTTGAACGCGGTTTCCTCGATGTCGCCGCCCTTGGTGGCGCGCGCGGAGTTGACGTCGACCGCGGTCAGCGCCTCGGTCTGGTCGATCACCAGCGCGCCGCCGGAGGGCAGGCGCACGGTGCGCTCATACGCGTTCTCGATCTGCGACTCGATCTGGAAGCGGTTGAACAGCGGGACGTCGTCGGTGTAATGCTTGAGCTTGCGCAGGTTGTGCGGCATCACCTGCTCGACGAAGTCGCGAGCCTCGGCGTACATCTCCGGGGTGTCGACCAGGATCTCGCCGACGTCCGGGCGCATGTAGTCGCGCAGGGCGCGGATGATCAGGCGCGATTCCTGGTAGATCAGGAACGGCGCCGGCTTGCTCAGGGCGCCCTCGGCAACCGACTTCCAGACCTGCAACAGGTAATCCAGGTCCCACTGCAGCTCTTCGGCATCGCGGCCGACGCCGGCGGTGCGGATGATCACGCCCATGTCGTCGGGGATGGTCAGCGCGTCCATCGCCTTCTTCAGCTCGGCGCGGTCCTCGCCCTCGATCCGGCGCGAGACGCCACCGGCGGTCGGCGAGTTCGGCATCAGCACCATGTAGCGGCCGGCCAGCGAGATGAACGTGGTCAGGGCCGCGCCCTTGTTGCCGCGCTCTTCCTTGTCGACCTGGACCACCACTTCCTGGCCTTCGCGCAGGAGTTCCTTGAGGCCGGCCTTGTTGTGGTCGACGCCGGACTGGAAGTAGTCGCGGGAGATTTCCTTCAGCGGCAGGAAGCCGTGGCGCTCGCCGCCGTACTCGACAAAGGCGGCTTCGAGCGAGGGCTCGAGGCGGGTGATGCGGCCCTTGTAGATGTTGGACTTCTTCTGTTCTTTCGACGGTTGCTCGATGTCGATGTCGTAGAGGTTCTGGCCCTCGACGATCGCGACGCGCAGCTCTTCGGCCTGCGTCGCATTGATCAGCATGCGTTTCATGGTTGCGTCCTCACGCGCTCTAGCGCGCGGAACGCCATGGCGTTTCGCTCTCTGGGAACTGAGATCCTGCCGTCGCGGCCTTGCATTCGTGCAAAGCGGCCTGGCCGCTTGCGCGCGCCGGCGGAACCTCCACTACCAGCGCTTCAACACCACGGCATGCCGCGGGAGCGCTTCTTGTTTCTGTCCTGACTTGCGGGGCCGGCGGCTGCTTCCAGCCATCAGGCTGTCGCGCCACTCGGGTCGTGTTCATCGCCGGTGTTTGAGACACCGGGCGAGGGCGGGTTCCGCCGGGCCGTCGCTGGTAACATCACTGCCCCGAGGGCAGTCGTTAGGCGCGGGCCGGAATCGCGGGAGTGGGCTTTTGGCCCTTGCGTACAACTCCCAACGAAATCAAAACCTTATCTCGCGTCGCGAGTGTAACAGACAACCCCGCCCGAATGACCCATTCAGCATCCCCCAGCCCCGCTGGCACGGCGTCCAGCGCGCGCACCGTGCGCGTCTCTGACGATCGCGACGGCCAGCGGCTCGACAACTTCCTGCTCGGGCAGCTCAAGGGCGCGCCGCGCTCGCTGGTGTACAAGCTGGTGCGCTCCGGCCAGGTCCGGGTCAATGGCGGGCGCGCGAAGGCCGAGCGCAAGCTCGAGGCCGGTGACGAGGTCCGCATCCCGCCGCTGCGTCTCAGCGAGCCGGGCGAAAAAGGCACGCCCCCGAAGGGCTTCATGGACGCTCTGGAGGCGGCGATCGTGTTCGAGGACGCGCGCCTGCTGGCCCTGAGCAAGCCCTCGGGCGTCGCCAGCCACGGCGGCAGTGGCATCTCCTTTGGCGCGATCGAGACCTTGCGCGCGCTGCGGCCGGGGACGACCCTCGAGCTGGTCCACCGGCTCGACCGCGACACCTCCGGGTTGTTGATCGTGGCCAAGAAGCGCTCGGCGCTGACCGAGATGCAGGCCCTGATGCGCGAGGAGGGCGGTATTGCCAAGCGCTACCTCGCGCTGCTGGCCGGACGCATGCCCGACGGCGTGATGAGCGTCGACGCGCCGTTGCATATCGGCCTGCGCCAGGGCGGCGAGCGGCATGTCCAGGTCAACGCCGCCGGCAAGCCGTCGCTGAGCCACTTCCGGGTGCTGGAACGGCGCGGCGGGCAATCCTATTGCGAGGTGCGGATCGAGACCGGCCGCACCCACCAGATCCGCGTGCACTCCCAGCACATCGGCCACGCCGTCGCCGGCGACGACAAGTACGGCGACCCGGCGGTCAACAAGAAGCTGCGTGAGCAGGTCGGCCTGAAGCGGATGTTCCTGCACGCCTCGACGCTGGAGTTCGCGCTCGATGGCGGCAAGGCGCCGTATCTGTTGAATGCGCCGCTGGCGCCGGAGTTGCTCGAGGTGCTCGATCGGCTGGCCTGATCAGGGGGTGCGCAGCCCCGAAAAATCGGAAGTCAGCGCGCGCGCTTGAGTTGCTCGTCGAGCACGAAGCAGCGCTCCGGCCGCATCGTCGGTGGAGTGAACGTCACCGGGATCTTCATCCGCGTCGCCACCGGCTGGCCGCCGCGGGTCGCGGCTCGGAAACGCCAGCTACGCACGCCTTCGCGCGCTGCAGCGTCCAGCAAGGGCTGGCCACTGCTGCGGCCAATGCGGATGTCGCCGGGGGTGCCATTCGCCCCGAGCAGGATGTGCAACTCCACCACGCCACCGACGCCGGCGCAGGCAACTTCCAGCGGGTAGTCCGGCGGCGGTGTGTCCTGCGCCACCGGATCGGTGGCGGGGATCGGCGAGGGGCCGGGGGCTGGCTGTGGACCACTGCAGGCGACCAGCATCGCCAGCGCCGCCGCAGCCCACCCCGAGCGGTGCCAGCCAGCCCCTCGCACGGCAGCGAGTTCAGCGCGCATCGTCGGCGTCGCCGATCAGCGCCTCGGCCTTGGCCGCGCAGATGAAATCGTTCTCGCTCAGGCCGCCGACATCGTGGGTCGAGTAATGCACCACGCAACGGTTGTAGTGCACGCCCAGGTCCGGGTGGTGGTCCTCGCGATGGGCGATGAAGGCCAGCGCGTTCACGAACGCCATCGTGCGGTAGTAATTCTTGAAGGTGAAGGCCTTGGTTAGGGCGTGTCCCTGCTTGGACACCGGATCGATCACCAGCTCCCAGCCCGGTACTTCCGGCAGCAGTTCCCGCACGCGCGCCTCGGTCAGGCGATGCTCGCTGCCGCGGCGCGGGATGCAGTGGGCCTGGGCGAGGGGAACGAGGTCGTTCATGGCGGTTCCTTGCGGCGTCGACTGAACCAAATCACATCGACGGGGGTCGTAGGGGGCAGGCGCATCATCGCCCTGCACGGACGCCGTTAGAATAGCCCCATGATCAATATTTCCGAATCCGCGCAGGCCTACTTCCTCAAGCTGATCGAGCGCGAGGCGCTGCCCGGGCTGGGCGTGCGGCTGTCGGCGGTGCATCCGGGCACCGCCAAGGCCGACGTGCGGCTCGAGTTCGCCGAACCCGGCGACCTGGCTGGCGACGAATGGGCGATCGATTGCGAAGGCTTCACGCTGTGGCTCGAAGCAGCCAGCACCGGCTACCTCGACGGCGCCGAGATCGACTACGCCACCCAGGCCACCGGCGGCCAGCTGCAGATCCGCGCACCGAAGATCAAGGGCGAAGTGCCGGCCGATTCGGCCTCATTGGTGGAGCGCGTGCGCTGGCTGGTCGAGCACGAGATCAATCCGCAGCTGGCCCAGCACCGGGGCAACGTGGCGGTCGAGGAGGTCACTGCCGACGGCGTGGTCCTGTTGCGTTTCGGCGGCGGCTGCCACGGTTGCGGCATGGCCGATGTCACGCTCAAGCAGGGCATCGAGAAGACCCTGATGGAAAAGGTGCCCGGCGTGACCGCGGTGCGCGATGCCACCGACCACGCCACCGGCGACGCCCCTTACATCCGCCGCGACACGGCCGCCTGATCCGGCCGCGGCGCGCTAGATGGTTTCCGCCGCCGAACTGATCGAAGCCCTGCAGCGCCGCATGCAGCTGGTCGCCCCGCACCGGCGGAGGCTGCCGGGTGAGTTTCCCCCCGGTTGGCAGGCCTGGCTGGGTGCGATGCACGAACGCGCCGGCGCGGTCACCGGGGCGACGGCGGCAGCGATCACCGACACGTTCCTGCAACGCCCCCTCACATCGCCCCCGCGGCGCGCGCTGTTGCTGACGCGCTGGCAGGCGTTCACCACGCTGTGGCGGCAGGAATGGCACCCGCCGGCGCGCGACGAGCGCAAGCTGCGCTGGTTCGCCGGCAGCGTGTCGGCGCTGTGGCATGTGTTCTTCGGGGTGATGCTGCTGTGGCTGATGTACCTCAAGTACCTCGGCTTCACGCCGGCGCCGGAGGGCGACACGGTGGTGCAGGTCGAGTACATCGGCGTGGGCACGCCGGCGGAAGTCGGCGGTGGTCCCGACGCCGCGCCACCGTCGCCGGCGGAGCAAGCGGAGACTGCCGACGCCAGCAGCGCCACAAGTGAAAGTCCGCCGTCGCCGACCGCGTCGGTCGCGCCGGCCGACATGACGCCGTCGCTGTCGGCGCCGCTGCCCGACGTGGCACAGCGCGATGTGCCCGAGCCGCAGGTGCCGGCGCCGAGCGTCGAGCAGCCGGTTGCGGTCAGCGAGCCGACCCGCAGCCAGGACCCGGTGGTGTTCGTGCTGCCGCCACCGACGCCGCGCGTGTCCGAGCCGAACCTGGCGACCCGCGACCTGAGCGCACCGACGCGCGAGGTCCGCGCGATCGACGTGCCCGAGCCGGTGCAACCGCTGCAGCGCGAGCTGCCGCAACCGGAGGTCACCCCGCGGCCGATCCAGGCGCGGATACCGCAGGTGACTACCCGCGAGGTGCCGGCACCGCTCCAGCGCGCACCGGTGCGGGAACTTCCGCAGCGGCCGCTCGCGCCGCCGGAGTTGCGATCGACGACACCGCCGGTGCAGGCGCGGCAGGTGCCGACGCCGGCTGCGCGCGCGCCTGTCGCCTCGGCGTCCGTCTCGCAGCCCGCGCCCAGCTCCAGCAGCACGCCTTCCCGCGCGGCGACGGCACCGTCGAGCATTGCGAACTCAGCCAGGTCTGCCTCGGCAGCGAGCCGAGCCGCGGCGGCAGCGCCGCCGACCGCCAGCAGCGCCGGTGCCGGGCCGAAGCCCACCGCCACCCCCGGCAGTTGGCCGACGCCGACGCGCGCCGACGATTGGGGCGACTCGGCCCGCAACCGCCCCGGCGCGCAGCGAGGCGTGCGCCCGGGTGTGTTCAATGCCGACGGCAGCGTGAAGCTGGCCGAGACGCCGGGTTCGGCATCGCCGGGCCTGCCTCCGGGCACGATCGAGGCACGCATCACCGACCTGGATCGCGCCGGCACCTGGCTCAAGCGCAAGCCCAACGACTACGAACCCACGACGCTCGACAAGTACTGGCGCCCCAACGAAACCTTGCTGGCCGAGTGGGTGCGCAAGAGCGTCACCACCGTCCGCATCCCGATCCCCGGCACCAGCAAGACCATCGTCTGCCAGACGGTGATGCTGGCGCTGGGCGGCGGCTGCGGGATCAGCGATCCCAACCTCAACGAGCAACCCGCGACGGCGCGCCCGCCGCCGGACATCCCGTTCAAGCCGGAACTGCAGGAAGACAACGGCAGCGTCAAACCTGCCGGCTGAAACGGGCGCGGCCGCCGTGCGATTCGACTCGCGGCAGTGCGTTCCGCCCACAAAAAAGCCCGCATCGCTGCGGGCTTTCCTGATCCTGACCGATGGCGGTCAGTTGGTGCTGTGCACGCCTTGCAGGTCGCGCAGGCTGCTCTCGCGCGAACCGAAGTACACCGACAGGTCGGCGATCTGCTGGTCGCTCAGGGTCTTGGCCTGGCTCGACATCAGCGCGTGCTCGCGCGTGCCGTCGCGGTAGTTCTGCAGCGCGTGGGCGAGGTAGTCGTGGTACTGGCCGCCCAGCTTCGGGTAGCTCGGGTCGATCGGCGCATTGCCGTTCGCGCCGTGGCAGTCGATGCAGGACTGGCCGGTGGCCGCGCCCTTGGTGCTGGCCAGCTTCTCGCCGGCGGCAAGGTTGCCCGCGGGCAGGCCAGCGGAAGACGAGGTGGCGGCTTCGGCGTGTTCGGCACTGGCGTGCTCGCCCGCGGTTTCCGGGGCCTTTTCGGCGCAGCCGACGGCCAGCAGGGTGAGCAGGGCGATGGCGAGGACATTGCGGTTCGTCATGGTCGTGCGCTCACTCACTTCAGGTTCGACAGGAAGGCGGCGATGTCGGCGATGTCCTGGTCCGAGAAGCTCTGCGCCTGGGCCTGCATCGTCGGGTGCTTGCGCGTGCCCTTCTTGTATTCGGTCAACGCGTTGACCAGGTACTCCGGCGACTGGCCGCCGATCTTCGGCACGTGGTAGTTCGGGTAGGCGTTCTTGTAGCCGCCGATGCCGTGGCAACCCTGGCAGGTGTAGGTCAGTTGGCGGCCGACGTCGGCCTTGCCCGCGGCGGTGGCCGGCGTGGCGATGGCAGCCGGGGCGGCGGTCGTGGCCGGGGCCTTGGCGGCGTCCTGCGCGTCAGCGGCGGCACTGGTCAGTGCGGCAACCGTGGTCAGGGCGAAGCAGGCGGCGATCGTCAGCGGTCGCATCATGGTGTTGTCCGCAATCTCGAAGGGCTAGCGTAGGAAGGTGACTGGTAGTGCGGACACCGGGGCGGCGCACAAGCGCGTGAGTATAGCGGGCGAGCCGCGTGCAACGAAGCCGTGGCGATCTGCGTCGACGGTGCATCGGTGTTCGGTCGCGGTGGCGCACTCGCACCGGCGTCGACCCCCACTACGCGACGGACATGCCTGCAGTCACCATGACCTTCGGGAGATGGCCATGTTTCGGGCGGGTGATATACCTATGTACAACACCGGCATACAGCCATAACAACAGCCACATCGGGGTCTTCTCAATGCGTCCACTCACCATTTCCCGGGGTCGCGGTACCGTCCGCGCCGCCGCCGTCCTGCTGCCTTGCCTGCTCGCGCTGGGCGCGTGCAAGGGCGGTAACGGCGAGGCCGAGGCCAAGGCCAAGGCCGACGAAAAGAAGGGCCCCGAAGCCGTCCCGGTCGAGGTCGCCCAGGCCAGCCGCCGCGCGATCGCGGCCAGCTACACCGGCACCGCGCCGCTGGAGGCGCGCGCCGAGTCGCAGGTCATCGCCAAGACGTCCGGGGTGGCGTTGAGCGTGCTGGCCGAGGAAGGCCAGCAGGTCCGCGCCGGCCAGACCCTGGTGCGCCTGGACGCCGCGCGCTCGGCGCTGCAGGCGGCGCAGACCGCCGCGCAGATGCGCAAGCTGGAGAGCAACTTCGCGCGCTCGCGCCAGCTGGCCGAGCAGAAGCTGGTCAGCGCCAACGACAACGACCAGATCCGTTACGACCTCGAGAATGCCCGCGCCGCCAACCGGCTCGCCAACCTCGAACTGTCGTACGCGAACGTCACCGCGCCGATCTCCGGCGTGATCGCCCAGCGCATGATCAAGCCGGGCAACTTCGTGCAGATCAACACGCCGATCTTCCGGATCGTCGACACCTCGCGCCTGGAGGCCGTGCTCAACGTGCCCGAGCGCGAACTGGCGACCTTGAAGCCGGGCCTGCCGGTGCAGCTCCATGTCGATGCGATGCCGGGCAAGACCTTCACCGGCACCGTCGACCGCATCGCGCCGGTGGTGGATTCGGGCAGCGGCACGTTCCGCGTCATCAGCACCTTCGAAGGCGGCGGCGTGCTGCAGCCGGGCATGTTCGGTCGCCTGCAGATCGACTACGACAACCGTGCCGATGCGCTGGTGGTGCCGCGCGTGGCCCTGCTCGAGGACGAGGGCGACCCGGCGGTGTTCGTGGTGCGCGCCAACAAGGTCGCGCGCGTCCCGGTCAAGCTGGGCTACATGGATGGCGGCTGGGCCGAGATCCGCAGCGGCGTCAAGCTCGGCGAGCAGGTCGTGATCGCGGGCAAGACCGCGTTGCGCGACGGCAGCGCCGTGCAGGTGCTGGGCCAGCCGGAGGTGAAGAAACCAGTCGCCACTGCGGCGAAATCCACGCCGAACAAGCAGTAAGACCGGAGCCCGGCACGTGACCCAGTCCGCCCACGAACCGTCCTTCAACCTGGTCGAATTCGCCACCCGCCGCCGCGTCACGGTGGCGATGGTGACGATCACCTTCGTGCTGTTCGGCCTCATCGCGCTGAGCAACCTCAAGGTCAACCTGCTGCCCGACCTCAGCTATCCCACGCTGACGGTGCGCACCGAATACACCGGCGCCGCGCCGGCCGAGATCGAGACACTGATCAGCGAACCGATCGAGGAAGCGGTGGGTGTGGTCAAGGGGTTGCGCAAGCTCAAGTCGGTGTCGCGCACCGGGCAGAGCGACGTGGTGCTGGCGTTCGCCTGGGGCACCGACATGGACCAGGCCAGCCTGGAGGTGCGCGACAAGATGGAAGTCGTGCAGCTGCCGCAGGAAGCCAAGGCGCCGGTGCTGCTGCGCTTCAATCCGTCGACCCAGCCGATCCTGCGCCTCGCCCTGTCGGCGAAGGAAGGCGGCGATTCGACGCGCGCGTTGACGGCATTGCGCCGCTATGCCGACGACGACCTCAAGAAGAAGCTCGAGCCGGTCGAGGGCGTGGCCGCGGTCAAGGTCGGTGGCGGCCTCGAGGACGAGATCCAGGTCGACATCGACCAGCAGAAACTCGCCCAGCTCAACCTGCCGATCGACACGGTGATCTCGCGGCTCAAGCAGGAAAACATCAACATTTCCGGCGGCCGGCTCGAGGAAGGCTCGCAGCGTTACCTGGTGCGCACGGTGAACCAGTTCGCCAGCGTGCCCGAGATCCGCGAGATGCTGGTCACCACGCAGAGCGCCGGTGGCGGCGCGGCAGCCAGTGCGGCCGAGCAGATGGCGCGCGTGGCGGCAGCCAGCGGCGACGCCAGTTCGATGGCGGCCGCGGCCTCGGTGCAGAGCGCGTCGTCCTCGCAGGGCAGCGCGGCCGGCGGCATGCCGGTGCGGTTGAAGGACATCGCCGACGTGCGCCAGGGCCACAAGGAGCGCGAGGCGATCATCCGCCTGGCCGGCAAGGAGGCCGTCGAGCTGGCGGTCTACAAGGAAGGCGATGCCAACACGGTCGCCACCGCCGACGCGATCGAAGCCAAGCTCAAGGAAATCCGCGAGCAGATTCCGCCGGACATCGAGCTGACCACGATCGACGACCAGTCGCTCTTCATCCGCCATGCGATCGCCGACGTGAAGATGGATGCGGTGATCGGCGGCGCGCTCGCGATCCTGATCATCTTCCTGTTCCTGCGCGATGGCTGGAGCACGTTCGTGGTCGGCCTGTCGCTGCCGGTGTCGATCATCGCGACGTTCTTCTTCATGGACCAGCTCGGCCTGAGCCTCAACGTGATGTCGCTGGGCGGCCTGGCGCTGGCCACCGGCCTGGTCGTGGACGACTCGATCGTGGTGCTGGAATCGATCGCCAAGGCGCGCGACCGCGGGTTGGGCATCCTCGAGGCGGCGATCACCGGCACCCGCGAAGTCAGCATGGCGGTGGTCGCTTCGACGCTGACTACGATCGCGGTGTTCCTGCCGCTGGTGTTCGTGCAGGGCATCGCCGGCCAGCTGTTCCGCGACCAGGCGTTGACCGTGGCACTGGCGATTGGGATCTCGCTGGTCGTGTCGATGACCCTGATCCCGATGCTGAGCGCGCTCAAGGGCCGGCCGCCGATGGCGTTCCCGGAAGAAGCCCCGCATCCGAAGTGGCAGCCGAGCTCGAAGTTGCAGAAGCCGCTGGCCGCCATGGAGCGCGGCATCGGCGCGGGCACGCGCGGTGGCGTGTTCGGATTGAGCTGGGTCATCGTGCGCGTGTGGCGCGGCATCGTGGCAGTGGTCGGGCCGGTGATGCGCAAGGCCAGCGACATCGCGATGGCGCCGTACGGGCGCGCTGAACGTGGCTATCTGAAACTGCTGCCGGCGGCGCTGGGCCGGCCGTTCCTGGTGCTGGGCAGTGCCGCGGTGGCGTTCGTGCTGACCTTGCTGGTGGTGCCGCTGCTGGGCGCCGACCTGATCCCGCAACTCGCGCAAGACCGGTTTGAGATGACGGTCAAGCTGCCGCCGGGCACGCCGCTGCGCGACACCGATGCGCTGGTGCGCGAACTGCAGAAAACCCACGCCAAGGACGACGGCATCCGCGCCATGTTCGGCGTCAGCGGTACCGGCACCCGGCTGGACGCCAATCCGACCGAGAGTGGCGAGAACATCGGCAAGCTCAGCATCGTCATGGCCGACGGCGGCAGCAAGCAGATCGAGGCGACCGAAACCGAGCGCCTGCGCGAAACGATGAAGGCGCACCCGTCGGCGCAGGTCGATTTCAGCCGCCCGGAACTCTTCAGCTTCTCCACGCCGCTGGAAATCGAGTTGCGCGGCCAGGACCTGGAGACGATCGAACGCGCGGGCCGGCAGATGGCGGCGATGCTGCGCAAGAACGCGCACTACGCCGACGTGAAGTCGACCGTGGAGCAGGGCTTCCCGGAGATCCAGATCCGCTTCGACCAGGAACGCGCCGGTGCGCTCGGCCTGACCACGCGCCAGATCGCCGACGTGGTGGTCAAGAAGGTGCGCGGCGACGTGGCCACGCGCTACAGCTTCCGCGACCGCAAGATCGACGTGCTGGTGCGCGCACAGGAGTCCGACCGGGCTTCGGTCGAAAGCATCCGCCGCCTGATCGTCAACCCGGGTAGCAACCGCCCGGTGACACTGGATTCGGTCGCCGACGTGGTGTCCACCACCGGCCCGAGCGAGATCCACCGCGCCGACCAGGTGCGCGTGGCGATCGTGTCGGCCAACCTGCGCGACATCGACCTGGGCGGCGCCGTGCAGGAAGTACGCGACATGGTCGCCGCGCAGCCGCTGGGCGCCGAGATCGGCATGCACATCGGCGGCCAGGGCGAGGAACTGGCCGAGTCGGTGCAGTCGTTGCTGTTCGCGTTCGGGCTGGCGATCTTCCTGGTGTACCTGGTGATGGCGTCGCAGTTCGAATCGCTGCTGCACCCGTTCGTGATCCTGTTCACCATCCCGCTGGCGCTGGTCGGCGCGGTGCTGGCGCTGCTGATCACCAACTCGACGGTATCGGTGGTGGTGTTCATCGGCCTGATCCTGCTGGTCGGCCTGGTGGTCAAGAACGCGATCATCCTGATCGACAAGGTCAACCAGCTGCGCGAGCAGGGCGTGGCCAAGCACGAGGCGCTGATCGAAGGCGCGCGCTCGCGTCTGCGGCCGATCATCATGACCACGCTGTGCACGCTGTTCGGCTTCCTGCCGCTGGCGATCGCGATGGGCGAGGGCGCGGAAGTGCGCTCGCCGATGGCGATCACGGTGATCGGCGGCCTGCTGGTGTCGACCCTGCTGACGCTGGTGGTGATCCCGGTGGTGTACGACCTGCTCGACCGCCGCGCGGACGAGTACTACCGCGAACGCGGGCGTCGCGCACGCCGCGAGCACGAAGAGGTCGTCCACGGCATCGAGGGCGAGCAGGCCCCGCTGACCGACGCAGGCCAGGCATGAGCAGGGCATCCATGATCGAGATCAACCCGGTCGAAATCGACCGGATCGAACCAGGCTTCGGGAACGCGCACGCATGACCATCGCCGAACTCAGCATCAAGCGGCCGGTGACAGCAGTGATGCTGTTCGTGTCGTTGTTCGTGATCGGACTGATCGCGGCGGTGCGCCTGCCATTGGAGGCATTTCCGTCGGTGACGCCGCCACTGATCTTCGTGCAGCTGCCGTATGCGGGGTCGACGCCGGAGGAGGTCGAGCGCACCGTGCTGCGCCCGGTCGAAGAGGCGATGTCGACCATGTCCGGCATCAAGCGCACCGAGGGCACCGCGCGTGCCAACGGCGCCGACCTGCTGGTGGTGTTCACCGACTGGGAACGCAACGTCGCCATCGCCGCGTCGGAAGCGCGCGAGCGCATCGACGCGATCCGCGACGAGCTGCCCGAGGAGCTGCAGCGCTACTTCGTGTTCAAGATCGACACCGGCGACCAGCCGGTGCTGCGCGTGCGCCTGGCCAGTGAAACCCAGAACCTGACCGGGGCGTACGACCTGATCGAGCGCGAGTTCAAGCGCCGGATCGAGCGCATCCCCGGCGTGGCCCGGGTCGAGGTATCCGGTGCGCCCCCGAACGAGGTCGAGATCGCGATCGCGCCGGACCGGCTGACCGCGCACAACATCAGCCTCAATGACCTCACCAAGACCCTGCAGGCGACCAATTTCTCGGTCTCCGCCGGCGTGGTCGACGACGGCGGCCGGCGCCTGCGCGTGCAGCCGGTGGGCGAGATCACCGACCTGCAGCAGCTCAGCGACCTGGTGATCGGCACCACCGGCGTGCGCCTGGGCGATATCGCCGAAGTGCGCCTGAAGCCGGCACGCATGGAGTACGGGCGTCGCCTCGATGGCCGCCCGGCGGTCGGCCTGGACATCTTCAAGGAGCGCGACGCGAACCTGGTCGAGGTCTCGAGCAATGCGCTCAAGGAGGTCGACAAGATCCGCGCCGAGCCCGCGCTCAGCGGCATCCAGGTCAAGATCATCGACAACCAGGGCGACAACGTCACCAGCTCGCTGTTGAGCCTGGCCGAGGCTGGCGGCATCGGCTTGGTGCTGTCGATCGCCGTGCTGTTCTTCTTCCTGCGCCACTGGCCGTCGACGCTGATGGTGACGCTGGCGATCCCAATCTGCTTCGTGATGACGCTGGGCTTCATGTACTTCGCCGGCGTGTCGCTCAACATCCTGTCGATGATGGGCCTGCTGCTGGCGGTTGGCATGCTGGTCGACAACGCGGTGGTGGTGGTCGAAAGCATCTACCAGGAACGCGAGAAGAACCCGGGCAACCCGCGGCTGGCGTCGATCATGGGCACGCGCCACGTCGCGATCGCCCTGTCGGCCGGCACGCTGTGCCACTGCATCGTGTTCGTGCCGAACCTGTTCGGCGAGCGCAACTTCCTGGCGATCTACCTGTCGCAGATCGCAATCACGATTTCGGTGTCGCTGCTTGCCTCGTGGCTGGTCGCGGTCAGCCTGATCCCGATGATCTCGGCGCGCCTGAAGACGCCGCCGACCGTGACCAGCGGAACCGCCTCCCAGGGCGTGATCCACCGCCTGCAGCATCGCTACGCGCACCTGCTGCGCTGGACGCTGGACCACCGCGGCTGGTCGGTGCTCGGGATCCTCCTGATCATCGCCGTGAGCATCGCGCCGATGATGCTGACCAAGAAGAACATGTTCGGCGGCGACGGCGGCGACCAGGTCGGCATCGACTACCAGTGGAAGGGCAGTTACACCAAGGAGCAGATGTCCGAGGAACTGCTGCGGGTCGAGAATTTCCTTGACGCCAACCGCAAGCGTTTCCGCATCGTGCAGCTGTACTCCTACTACAGCGAGCAGGGCGACGCGTCCACGCTGGTCACCTTCGACAGCAAGGACCCCGAGGTCACCAAGCCACTGAGCGATGCGATCAGCAAGGCCCTGCCGAAGTCCGCCCGCGCGACGCTGTCGCTCGGCGACGACGGCGACAACGGCGGCCCGGGACAGAAGGTGCAGGTGCAACTGGTGGGCGACTCGACCCAGACGTTGAGCGACCTGGCCAACGACATCGTCCCGATCCTGGCCCGCCGCAAGGAACTGCGCGATGTCAGCATCGATGCCGGCGACCAGAACAGCGAGCTCACCGTGCGCGTCGACCGCGAGCGGGCGGCGGCATTCGGGTTCAGCGCCGAGGACGTCTCGCGATTCGTCGGGCTGGCCCTCCGTGGTGCGCCGCTGCGCGACTTCCGCCGTGGCGAGACCGAGGTGCCGGTTTGGGTCCGGTTCGCCGGCGCGGAAAAGTACGGCGTCGAGGACATCGCGGCTTTCACCGTGCGCGCCCCCGACGGCCGCACCGTGCCGTTGCTGAGCATGGTCGACGTCAACGTGCTGCCGGCTGCCACCGCGATCAAGCGCGTCAATCGCCAGACCGCGCTCACCATCGAGGCCAAGCTGCCCGACAAGATGACCATGCCCGATGCCCGCAAGGCAATGGAGGAGACGCTCAAGGGCATCGCGTTCCCGGCCGGCTACAGCTACACCTTCGAGGGCAGCGCGTTCGGTGACGACGACGAGGCGATGGGGCAGATGATGTTCAATCTCGTGATCGCGTTGATCATGATCTACATCGTCATGGCGGCGGTGTTCGAGTCGCTGCTGTTCCCGCTGGCGATCATGAGCGGCGTGCTGTTCTCGATCTTCGGCGTGTTCTGGCTGTTCTGGCTGACCGGTACCGAGTTCAACATCATGGCCTTCATCGGCATCCTGGTGCTGATGGGCGTGGTGGTGAACAACGGCATCGTGATGATCGAGCACATCAACAACCTGCGCCGGCGCGGCATGACGCGCACCGACGCGCTGGTCGATGGCAGCCGCGAGCGCTTGCGGCCGATCCTGATGACGATGGGCACGGCGATCCTGGCGATGGTGCCGATTGCGCTGTCGACCAGCGACGGCAGCAACAACATGCCGTCGTACTACCCGATGGCGCGCGCGATCGCCGGCGGCCTGGCGTTCTCGACGATCGTCAGCCTGCTGTTCCTGCCGACGATCTACGCGATCCTGGACGACATGCGCAACAACACCGCGCGGGTGGTCCAGCGGGCGCGGCAGCGGCGTCAGCGCGGTGCGCCCGGTGCCGCCGTGGCAGCGCTCACGCCGGAGTAAAGGGTGCAGGCGATTGGAAGAAAGCAAAACGGGAAGGCTATTGCCTTCCCGTTTTGTTTGCGCGACGGGTTCGGGGACGGCTCAGCCGACGAGCTTGCCCAGCATCCGCAATCCGCCAGTCCAGACGCCAATCGCCGTGCCCAGGCTGGTCAGGAAGAAGTTCAGCAGCACCCGCGCGACGCGGTTGCGCCACCAGCCACGCAGCGTCTGCACGTCGTCGCGCAGCGCCATGAAGTCGGCGTAGGTCGGCTTGCGCAGCCACGCTTCGGTCAACGCGCTCAACGTGCCCGAGGCCAGCGCCGGGTGCAGCGGCGTGATCGGCGAGGCTAGGAACGCCACCAGGATGCTGAGCGGATGGCCGCCGGCAATCGCGCAGCCGATCGCGCCGAGCACGCCGGTCGCCAGCACCCACTGCAGCAGCAGGTCCGAGCCGACGTCGATCCCGCCGCGCCAGAAGCCCCAGGCGAAGCCGCCGAGCACGAACGTCGCCAGCACGATCGTGAACCACGGCACGTCGCTCTTCTTGGGCAGGGATTCGAGTTCCTCGCGGATCGCTTCGGGTGCGCGCTGCTCGTCGCGCAGGTGCCGCGCCAACCCCTGTAGATGGCCGGCGCCGACCACCGCCAGCACCTCGCGCGCGTCACCGTTGCCCGCGTCCGCGCGCAGCCGTGCCGCCATGTAGCGATCGCGCTCGGCGATCACGCTTTCGTACAGCGCCGGGCTGTTGCTGGCAAATTCCCCAAAGCTCGACTCGAGCATGTCGCCCTGCTTGAGCTTCTCGATCTCCTCGGCGCCGACTTCCTCGTCGGCGAACAGCGCCGCCATCAGCCCGGCACCGAGCTTGGCGCGGCCCCACCAGCCCAGCTTCAAGGACGCGCGCTTGAACGTCAGGCCGACCTCGCGATCGATCAGGTGCACCGGCAGGTCGCGCTGGCGCGCTTCCAGTACCGCGCGCTTGAGTTCGGCGCCCGGTTCGATGCCCAGTTGTTCGGCCAGCCGGCGCTGGTACGCGGCCAGCGCCAGGTTCGCGGCGAACAACGCCGTCTTGCCGGTGCGGATCACATGGATCAGGTCGAGCTTGGCCAACGCGTCGGGATCGGTGAGCGCCTGCAAACGCTGCGGGTCGAGTTCGACCGCCACCGCGTCATAGGCGCCGCTGCCGATCGCATCGCGCACCGCATCGACGCTGGCTTGGGAAACGTGCGCGGTGCCGAGCAGGGTGTAGCGCACGCCGTCGCGTTCGACGATCTGATGCGGTTGGCCGGCCAGCGGACCGGGGGTGGGGAGTGCAGGACTTGCGGGTTCAAGGGTCATCAAGGCGATCTTGGGCTGCGGGTCGCCTGCGGCCATGCCGCGACGGCCGTGCAGGATAGTCGCTCCCTCGGTGCCGGCAAAACCTCGCCGTTCAGCCGCGCAGCCGCCTCGCGTGGAATCCGGTCGCGGCCCGGGCCTCGCCGTCAGGCCAACCCGAACGGCAGGTTCGGCGAGGACACGACGCGTTCGCCGACGGGTTCGCCGTGCAGGAAGCGCAGCGCCGCGGCAATCACCTGCTGGTCGTCGGCAATGCGGTTGTGACCCAGGCCCCGCGTGCTGAGCAGGCGCGAGTCGTGCCAGTAGCGCGCGTAACGCTCGCCTTCCGACCACGGCACCTCACGGTCCTCGACGTCGTGCACGATCAGCGCGGGGCGGCCGATCAGCGGCGCATTGTGGTGCGCCTGCAGTTCGTCGGCGTCGACGCGCAGTGCGCGTTCGAAGCGCGCGAACATGCGCCGCCCCATGTAGCCTGCCAGCCAGACGAAGCGCGAGAAACGTTCGACCGCCGCCAGCGGATCCGCGGCGGGGGCGATCAGCACCGCGCGCTGCGCCACCAGCCCGCGCGCCAGCGCCAGCGCGGCGGCCGCGCCGCCGAGCGAGTGCCCGATCACCGCCGCCGCCGGGCCGAAATGACGCGCCACGGCCATCAGGTGGCAGGTGAAGTCGGGCAGGGTGGTGTGGGTACCGCCGCTGCGCCCGTGCGCGGCCTGGTCGAACGCGACAACTGCGTAACCGGCGTTCCGTAGCGGGGTCAGCCACGAGGCCACCCGCGTGCCGTGGCTGGACCAGCCGTGCGCGAACAGCACGTAGGGCTGGGTCGCCGGATCACCCCACACGTAGACGTGGATGTTCGCGCCGTCGATATCGAGCTCGGTTTCCGTCGCGCCAAGCGTGGGCGCCGCGAGCGCCCGCGCGCGCGACGAGTCGAACGGCGTGCTGAACAACCGCGCCGCCTTGCGGGCGATGGTGCGCGGCGCGATCCGCCCCCCCAGCAGGAACTCCAGTCGCAGCAGGTACAGGGGAATCAGGTTTCGAACGATCGTGCTAATTGAGGATGCGGTTGTGTTCATGGCGACACCTCGTGGGAAGGATGGGGGGCTAGTGCGCGCCGACGTCGGGCGAGTGCGCGATCAACCAGCGCTCAACCGCCGCCTCGCCGCGGCGGCGCGCGGATTCGTAGCCGAACAGGCCCGACTCGTGGTGGACGGTGAGGGGGAAGGCATAGAGCTCGAAGGTGTACTGCTCGGCGTCGCCGTCGCGCAGGTGGCCGGCCTCGATCGCCTGCTGGATCGACCGGCCCAGCGCTTCGCGCCAGCGCTGCTCGTTGCGCACGACCTGGTCGCGCAAGGGTCCGGGGCGGTCGTCGTACTCGGTGACCGAGCCCATCAGCACGCAGCCGCCGGCATTACCGCGGATCCACTCGAACCAGTTGTCCATGATCGCGCGCAGGCGCGGCAGACCGCGCGGCTGCGACAACGCAGGAATCAGCACGGCATTTCCGAAACGGGTGGCAGCCGACTCGATCACCGCCAGCTGCAGTTCCTCGCGGGACCCGAAGTGGGCGAAGACGCCGCTCTTGGACATGCCGACGGCCTGCGCCAGCGGCCCGATCGACAAGCCCTCGACGCCGCAGAAGCGCGCGATCTCGTGGGCCCGGTCGATGATCGCCTCGCGGGTGGCGGCGCCTTTGGCGGTGGCGGTCAATGCGTTCATGGCGCGCAAGTTAGCACGATCGTTCGTTTTATTGTGGCCGCTCGTCGGTTGGACCTAGAAACGCCCCAATCAGTCGCGGTAGCGCTTGAGCAGGTCGCCGTAGGCGTCGATGCGGCGGTCGCGCAGGAAGGGCCAGATTCGGCGCACGTGCTCGCTGCGGCCGAGGTCGACCTCGGCCATCAGCAGTTCCGGTTGGCGCCCGGCTTCGGCGAGAAACTCGCCCTGCGGGCCGAGCACGTGGCTGTTGCCCCAGAAGTCGATGCCCGACGCATTCAACGGCGACTGCTCGTGGCCAACCCGGTTGCAGCTCAGCACCGGCAGGCCATTGGCCACGGCATGGCCGCGGTGGCTGAGAACCCACGCGTCACGCTGGCGGGTCTTCTCGGCCTGGTCGTCGTCCGGGTCCCAGCCGATCGCGGTCGGGTACAGCAGGATCTCGGCGCCGGCCAGCGCCATCATCCGCGCGCCTTCCGGATACCACTGGTCCCAGCACACCAGCACGCCGAGGCGGCCGACCGAGGTGTCGATCGGCTCAAAGCCCAGGTCGCCGGGAGTGAAATAGAACTTTTCGTAGAAGCCCGGGTCGTCGGGGATGTGCATCTTGCGGTACTTGCCGGCGGTGCTGCCGTCGGCGTCGAAGACCACCGCGGTGTTGTGGTACAGGCCGGGGGCGCGGCGCTCGAACAGCGAGCTGACCAGCACCACGCCGTGCTGCTTGGCCAGCGTTGCCAAGCGTTGCGTGCTGGGGCCGGGGATCGGCTCGGCGAGGTCGAACTCGTCGACCGACTCGTGCTGGCAGAAGTACGCGCCGTTGTGCAGTTCCTGCAGCAGCACCAGTTTGGCGCCCTGCTTCGCGGCTTCGGCGACGCGCTGCTCGATCACCGTCAGGTTGGCGTCGGCGTTGCCGGCGCCCTGGTCGACGATGGCGCGCTCCTGGACCAGCGCGACGGGGAGGGTGTTCTTCTTCATGGGCGTGTCCGTGGCTACGTCCGGGGTAGGGCGGGCTTCGACCCGCCGCTCAGCGCAGAGGATGCAACTGGAGCGTGTGAGGGCGGGTCAAGGCCCGCCGGGATACCGCTTGTCGGTGAGCTCCGGCGGCTACGCAGCAACGCCTGCGGGAAGCTGCATCGTGATGCAGTGCAGGCTGCCGTTCTGCCAGATCAGCGGGCGGCACGGTACCGGCACGATCTCGTGCTGCGGGAACGCCTGCGCCATCACCGCCTGCGCGCGCGCATCGGCGGGATCGCCGTACACCGGCATCAACACCGCGCCGTTGACGATCAGGAAGTTCGCGTAACTGGCAGCCAGTCGCCGGCCGTCACTGGCTCCGCCATCGATGATCGGCTCGGCCCAGGGCAGCGGGAACAACCGGTACGGCTGGCCGTCGCGGGTGCGCAGCGCGGCCAGTTCGGCCGCCATCGCCTGCAATTCGGCGTAGTGGGAGTCCGTCGGGTCATCGCAGCCCTGGAACACGATCGCGTCGGGCGCGGCGAAGCGCGCGAGCGTGTCGATGTGCGCGTCGGTGTCGTCGCCCTCGAGATAGCCGTGGTCGAGCCACAGCACCCGGTCCTGGTGCAGCCACTGCGCGAGCTTCGCGCTGAGCTCCTCGCGTGACGCCTGCGGGTGGCGCTCGTGCAGGCATTGCCAGGTACTGAGCAGAGTGCCGGCGCCGTCGGTGTCGATCGCGCCGCCTTCAAGAGCGAGATCAATGGCTTGGCGCGTACTGTTGAAAAAGATTCCGGCCTGGTGCAGGCCCTCGACCAGCAGGTCGTCGCGGCTCGCATCGAACTTTCCGCCCCAGCCGGTGAAGCGAAAATCCAGCAGCGTGAAACCGTCGCGGCCGCGCAGGGTGATCGGGCCGGAATCGCGCAGCCAGGTGTCGTCGTAGGCGATCTCGACGAAGCGCACGCGCTCCATGTCGACCCGCGCCGACGACAGCCGCGCGCGCGCATAGGCCTGCACGTCGTCGTCGGCCACGCACACGATCAACGGCTGGAAGCGCGTGATCGCGGCGGCCAGGGCGATGTAAGTTTCCTCGACTTCGCCCAGGCGGTCGGCCCAATCGGTGTCGGCGTGCGGCCACGCGATCAGGACCGCGGACTGGGGTTCCCACTCCGCGGGGAGGCGCAATGCGGTTTCGGTCATCGTCTGGCGAACTTAGCGGATGGGCGGCTTCGGCCCGATCTCTTCGGCGCTGGCCTTGTTGGCCACCACGTCGATCACCTTGTTCTTCTCGAAGTACACGGTGAAGTCGGGATAGGACCAGCGGTTGATGGTGGGCCACTGGCGCTTCTGGCCGCCGCGCGGATCCAGGCGCTGGGTCGGGGCGCCGTACCTGGCTTCGACCTGCGCCATGCTGAGGCCGCGGGTCGGCAAGGACGCCTTGTTTTCTTCCTGGACGCGTTCGATTAGCAGCGTTTCGGCCGACGCGGCGGCGGAGACCGCCAGCAGGGCAGACAGCAAAACGGCGGTGCGGAATTTCATGGCAAAACCCCCTCCCTTGGTGATGGCCGATTGTACGCACAACGCCTGTTGCAACGGCACGCGCCTGGCGGCGCACAGCGTGATGCAGAGCGCACTGCGGAGGCCCGGCGGTGGCTGGCCGGCAACGCAGAAAGCCGCCTTGCGGCGGCTTTCGGGTCGTGCTGCGGGTTCCTGTCCGATTGGATCGGTCGCGGAACCAGCCCCGTTCTTAGCGCTGACGCGCCTTGAACATGCTCAATTCTTCAGCGCTGACGCGCCTTGAAACGCGGGTTCGACTTGCAAATCACGAAGACCTTGCCACGACGGCGGACGACTTTGCAGTCGCGGTGACGGTTCTTCGCCGACTTCAGGGAGGACAGGACCTTCATGACAGACCTCGGCAACAGGGAATTGAAATCAAGCCAGCGATTCTAGCCGTTCTTTCCCCGTTGGATCAAGTGCTTGCACGATCGAAGTCGCTTCCGGGGCTCCGGGCCGGATCCGGCCCGCCACGGCCCGCGTCGACAATCCCGGTCGGCAAGCAATAATGGCCTGATGAATACGACGATTCCGGTTTTGACGATCGACGGGCCCTCCGGGTCCGGCAAGGGCACCATCAGCCGCCACGTCGCCCAACGGCTGGGTTGGCATTACCTGGATTCAGGCGCGCTGTACCGCGCCGTCGGGGTCGCGGCCGGTTGGGCCGACATTGACCTGGACGACCACGGCGCCCTGGTTCGCTGCGCGTTCGATACCCAGGTCGGCTTCCGCGCCGACCCCGGTGGGGAGCTGCGGGTGGTCGTGAACGGGGTTGACGCCACCGATGAGCTGCGCACCGAGACCGCCGGCGCGGCCGCCTCGGCCATTGCCGCGATTCCCGAGGTGCGGGCCGCCTTGAAGGACCGCCAGCGCGACTTCCGCCAGCTGCCCGGCCTGGTCGCCGACGGCCGCGACATGGGCACCGTGATCTTCCCCGACGCGGCGATCAAGGTCTTCCTCACCGCCAGCGCCGAGGAAAGGGCCGAAAGACGCTATAAGCAGTTGAATGACAAAGGGGTTTCCGTTACATTAGGTGGTCTGCTGCGGGAGATTCTTGCCCGTGACGCCCGCGACGCCCAGCGCGCGGTGGCACCGCTCCGGCCGGCCGAAGACGCCGTCCGCATCGACACCACCGGCCAGGGGATCGAAACGGTCGTCGAACGCGTGTTGGCCCTCGTGAAACCGTAGTCGCGTTTTTTTTGCGACTACACCCGGCTTCTTCTCCTTCAAGGGGAAGGCAAGGATGGGGATGGTTTTCACGCCGGGACAAACACAGATCTTTCGCAGCAGACAGGCGCCGTCCCGCAATCCCGCGGGCGGTATCAACCAACGACACATGGCGTGGCTTCATCGCGCCACATAACGGGTGGGTCGACCACGTGCTGTTTGAAGTCCTCCGCGGAAAAATCCGCGGGGCTCGCGACAAACAGCCGGTGCGGCCCGTGTGTTCATCAGAGTAATTTCCCAATGACCGAATCATTTGCAGAGCTGTTCGAACAAAGCCAGACCAACCTGACGAAGCTCAAGCCGGGCTCCATCGTCATCGGTACCGTGGTCGAGGTCCGTAGCGACGTGGTGGTGATCAACGCCGGCCTGAAGTCCGAAGGCATCGTGCCGATCGAACAGTTCCGTAACGACGATGGCACGCTGACCGTGGCCGTCGGCGACGAAGTGAAAGTCGCGCTCGACTCGCTCGAGAACGGCTTCGGCGAAACCGTGTTGTCGCGCGAGAAGGCCAAGCGCTCGATGGTGTGGGACGAGCTGGAAGAGGCCCTGGAGGCCAACGCCACCATCACCGGCCGCATCAGCGGCAAGGTCAAGGGCGGCTTCACCGTTGACATCAAGGATGTCCGCGGCTTCCTGCCCGGTTCGCTGGTCGATGTGCGCCCGGTGCGCGACTCGACCTATCTGGAAGGCAAGGAACTCGAGTTCAAGCTGATCAAGCTGGACCGCAAGCGCAACAACATCGTCGTCTCCCGCCGTGCGGTGGTCGAGAGCGAGCACTCGGAAGAGCGCGAGCAGCTGATGGAGAAGTTGGTCGAGGGCGCGATCCTCAAGGGCGTCGTCAAGAACCTCACCGACTACGGCGCGTTCGTGGACCTGGGCGGCATCGACGGCCTGCTGCACATCACCGACATGGCCTGGAAGCGCGTGCGCCATCCGTCCGAAGTGGTGGAAGTGGGCGCGGAGCTCGACGTGCGCGTGCTCAAGTACGACAAAGAGCGCAACCGCGTCAGCCTCGGCCTCAAGCAGCTGGGCGAGGATCCGTGGGACAACATCGCGCGCCGCTACCCGGCCGACACCCGCGTGTTCGGCAAGGTCTCCAACGTCACCGATTACGGCGCGTTCGTCGAGATCGAGCCGGGCGTCGAAGGCCTGGTGCACGTGTCCGAGATGGATTGGACCAACAAGAACGTCAACCCGGGCAAGATCGTGCAGGTCGGTGACGACGTGCAGGTCATGGTCCTGGACGTCGACGAGGAGCGTCGCCGCATCTCGCTGGGCATGAAGCAGGTCACCTCGAACCCGTGGGAGACCTTCGCGGTCATCCACAAGAAGGGCGACAAGGTCGAAGGCCAGATCAAGTCGATCACCGACTTTGGCATCTTCATCGGCCTGGACGGCGGTATCGACGGCCTGGTGCACCTGTCCGACATCAGCTGGAACACCACCGGCGAAGACGTGGTCCGCAACTACAAGAAGGGCGACACGCTGGAAGCCGTCGTGCTTGCCGTGGACCCGGAGCGCGAGCGCATCAGCCTGGGCGTCAAGCAGATGGAACAGGATCCGCTTGGCCAGTACGTGGCGTCCAACACCAAGGGTTCGATCGTCAAGGGCATCGTCAAGGAAGTCGACGCCAAGGGCGCCACGGTCGAGCTGGACGGTGGCATCGAGGGCTATGTCGCCGCGCGCGATATCGCCAAGGAGCGCGTCGACGACGCGACCCAGCACCTGAAGGTCGGCGACGAAGTCGAAGCCAAGTTCATCGGCATGGATCGCAAGGGCCGCGTCATGCAGCTCTCGATCAAGGCCAAGGACGAGGCCGAGGTCCAGGAGACCCTGTCGGACTACAACCGCGCGGCTTCGGAAGCCTCCAGCGGCACCACCAAGCTGGGCGCGCTGCTGCGCGAGCAGCTGGGCAACAAGTCCGAGTAAGCGTCCACGCAACATGCAGTACCGCGGGGACGGCCCGGCTTCGGCCGGGTCGTCTTCCGTTTGCAGGGTGTGATTCTGTAGCTGGTGGTTTTGTAGCCGGCAAATTTCTATCGATGAGATGCCGCGTTCGCCCATGACCAAGTCCGAGCTGATCGAGATCCTTTCGCAACGTCAGGCGCACCTGAAGGGCGACGACGTGGATCTGGCGGTGAAGGCCCTGCTCGAGATGATGGGTGGCGCGCTGTCGGCCGGCGAGCGGATCGAGATCCGCGGCTTCGGCAGTTTTTCCCTGCACTACCGGCCACCTCGCCTGGGACGCAATCCCAAGACCGGTGAGTCCGTGGCCTTGCCCGGCAAGCACGTGCCGCATTTCAAGCCCGGAAAGGAACTGCGCGAACGCGTCAGCTCCGTGGTGCCGCTTGAAGAAGCCGACTGAGCTTCGCACTCGTTACACCCCAACTTTGCACCTGAACCGGCACACCGGGTCGGCTAAGCTAGCGGCCGACAACGGAAGGTCGTCCCGGAGGCCGCCATGCGTTTGATCCGCTTCCTCATCGCGTTCGCCTGCCTCGTGGTCGGCGCCGTCGTCGGCGCGCTCAACGTGCAGCCGGCGCTGGTGGATTTCGGCATCGGTGCCGTCCCCACCACGCTCGGCGTGGCCTTGATCGTGGCCTTGCTGCTCGGCGTCATGGTCGGTGGCCTGGCGGTCACCGCCAGCCTGGTGCTGCCGCTGCGCCGGCGCCTGGCTCGCGTGGAGCGCCAGTCGCGTTTGCCTTCGGCATCGAATCCCGGGAACTGATGCATGGCGTTCATCAGCGAGTGGTTCTGGTTCTTCCTGCTGTTGCCGATTGCCGCCGTGAGCGGCTGGGTGATTGGGCGCCGCGGTGGTGAGCGCCACAGCGACACCCAGGTCAGCCGGTTGTCGACCACGTACTTCCGCGGCCTCAACTACCTGCTGAACGAACAGCCCGACAAGGCGATCGAACTGTTCCTGCATATCGCCGAGCTCGACAAGGACACGTTCGAGACCCAGGTCGCTTTGGGCCATCTGTTCCGCCGCCGCGGCGAAGTCGACCGCGCGATCCGGCTGCATCAGGCGCTGGTGCAGCGGACCGGGCTGAGCGACCAGCAGAAGGTGCAGGCGCTGCTTGCGCTGGGCGAGGACTACATGCGTTCGGGCCTGCTCGACCGCGCGGAAACGGTGTTCAGCGACCTGGTGGCGTTGGATATGCGCGCGCCGCTCGCGCTGCGCCACCTGATCCACATCTACCAGTCCGAGCGCGACTGGGACAAGGCGATCGAAAACGCACGCCGTTACGAAGCCGCCACGACCGAGCCGATGGGCAAGCTGATCGCGCAGTTCGAATGCGAGCTGGCGGACCGGCATCGCGCGGCGGGCGAGGTAGAAGCCGCGCGCGCGGCGGTCGCACGGGCCTACGAGGCCGATGCGAACTCGGTGCGCGCGGGCATGCTCGAGGGCCGGATCGAGGTGGAGGCGGGTAACGACGCTGGTGCGATTCGCGCGTTTGAGCGCGTCGCGCGCAGCGATCCGGACTACCTCCCGGAAGTACTGCCGCTGCTGTTGTCCAGCTACGACGGCGTCGACGACGCGCCCGGTGCGCGCGCGTTCCTGGCCGAGATGTGCGAACACTACCGCGGCATCGCGCCAGTGCTGGCGCTCACGCGCATGGTCGAGGCCGAGGATGGCGTGCCGGCGGCTCGGGCCTACCTCGCGCAGGAACTCAAGGATCGGCCGTCGGTGCGCGGCGAGGCCGCGCTGATCGACCTGACGCTGGCCGAGGGCGCCGACCCGCTGGCCACCCTGCACGACCTCAAACACATCACCGACCAGCTGCTGGTGCGCAATCCGAGCTACCGGTGTACGCGTTGCGGCTTTGGCGCACGTAGCCACCATTGGCAATGCCCGAGCTGCAAGGAGTGGGGCACGGTCAAGCCACTGCTGAACTACGCGGTGGTCTGACGCGCATGCTGTTGTGGTTGGCCTTGTTCTTCGTGATTGGCGCGGCCGGTACCTGGCTGGCGCGTGGCTATGCCGTGCGTCGCGAGCTGCTCGACCACCCCGGCGAGCGCCGCAGCCATGCGGTCGCCACCCCGCGCGGGGGTGGCATGGCGATCGTGCTGGCGTTGCTGGTGGCGGCCAGCGCGTTGGCGGCGCGCCATCCACTACAGGTTCCGCTGTTGGTGGCGTTCGTGCTCGGGCTCCTGCTGGTGGCGGGCGTCGGCTTGATCGACGATCACCGGCCCCTGTCGCCGTGGTCGCGGCTGGTCGTGCACGTGCTGGCCGCGGCCGTGCTCGCCATCGGCGTGGCAGCCGCGTTCGGCAGCCTGTGGGTGGCGGCGGTCGCCTTCATCGCGGCGCTGGTGCTGACCAATGTCTGGAACTTCATGGACGGCATCAATGGCCTGGCAGCCAGCCAGGCGGCCATCGTCGCGGCCGGGTTCGCGTGGCTGGCGGGCGGTGTCTGGGGCTGGCTTGCACTGGCTCTCGCGGCCGCCTGTCTGGGCTTCCTGCCATTCAATTTTCCACGGGCCAGAATCTTTCTTGGCGACGTCGGTAGCGGCGCGCTGGGATACTCGCTGGCAGCCTTGCTCGCGGTGGTGCTAGGCAGCCAGCAGCGTTGGTGGCTGCCGATTCTGCTGGTGCCCGTCTCGGCCTTCCTGGTCGACGCCGGCCTGACCCTGCTGCGGCGGTTGTGGCGAGGCGAAAGGTGGTGGACGGCGCATACGCAGCATGCCTACCAGGTGTGGGCACGGCAGGCCGGCAGCCACGCATGGCCGACGGCGGCGTACTCGGCCTGGACGCTGTGCGGGGTGCTGGCCATGGGGTTGCTGCGCTCGGCGCCGGGGTCTTTCATTCTGGCCAGCAGCATCGCGTGGTATACGTCGGGCGCTTTTTTGTGGTGGTGGTTGCAACGCAGGGAGTTGGGCAGGCGATGATGGAATCAGGCGGAGCTGCAGTTCTATGAGTCCTTGGCGCGATCGTTTGCGGACGGCGATGCCGAGACTGGCGGTGATTGCCCACGACCTGGCCATGGTCTGGGTGGTTTGGCAGGGCTTGCATCGCCTGCGTTTCGGCGTGCTTCCGAACCCGCCGCACCTGCCGCTGTGGTCGACCGAAGTCGTGCTCGTACTCGCCGCGCAGGGACTGGTGTTCTGGTGGGTCGGCTTGTACCGCGGCTTGTGGCGCTTCGCGAGCGTCCCGGACCTGTGGAATATCTTCAAGGCCTGCGCGCTCGGGCTGTTCGCGATTGTCCTGGGACTGTTCCTCTACAACCGCCTCGATCTGGTGTCGCGTTCGGTGCTGGTGCTATATCCGCTGGTGCTGATGGGCCTGCTCGGTGCGCCGCGCCTGCTCTACCGCGCCTTTAAGGACAGCCGCATGGAGCGGTCGTCGAAAGCATCGGTGCGCATCCTGATCCTCGGCGCCGGCCACGCCGGCGAGGCGTTGGTCCGCGACCTGCGCCGATTTGGGACTTACCAGCCGGTGGGTTTCCTCGACGACGCCGCCAGGCTGCGTGGCACCAAGCTGCAGGGCGTGCCAGTGCTGGGTCGGGTCCGCGACCTAGCCGAGATTGCGCGCGAGACCGCAGCCAAGTTGCTGGTCATCGCAATGCCCTCCGCAGATGCGAGTGCGCTGCAAACGGTGGTGGCCGCGTGCGAGCGCACCGGGCTGCCGTTCCGGATGGTCCCGCGGCTGCAGGACGTGCTCGAAGGCCGCTCATTGCCCGGCGAACTCAAGGAGGTCGCGATCGAGGACCTGCTGGGTCGCAAGCCGGTGCTTCCCGACTGGAAGGCGATCCGTGGATGGCTGGGCGCGCGTTCGGTCCTGGTCACCGGCGCCGGGGGTTCGATCGGCTCGGAATTGTGTCGGCAATGTGCACGCCACGGCGCGCGCCGTATCGCGCTGGTCGAGATCGACGAACTGGCGCTGACCACGACCGAAGCGGCGTTGCGCCGCGACTTCCCGGACCTCGAGTACATCCCGGTGCTCGGCGACTGCGGCGACCCGGCGGTGATCGCCCACGCCTTGCGCCTGGCCGAGCCGGAGGCAGTGTTCCACGCCGCGGCCTACAAGCAGGTTCCGCTGCTCGAGGCGCAGCTGCGCGAGGCGGTGCGCAACAACGTGCTCTCGACCCACACGGTCGCGACGGCCTGCCGCGATGCGGGGGTCGGTACCTTCGTGCTGATCTCGACCGACAAGGCGGTGGATCCGGTCAACGTGCTGGGCGCCACCAAGCGCTTGGCCGAAATGGCCTGCCAGGCGTTGGCCGACCAGCGCTCCACGCGCTTCGTGACCGTGCGCTTCGGCAACGTGCTCGACTCGGCCGGCAGCGTGGTGCCGCTGTTCCGCGAACAGATCCGCAATGGCGGGCCGGTCACCGTGACCGATCCGGAAGTCACGCGCTTCTTCATGACCATCCCCGAGGCGTGCCAGTTGATCCTGCAGGCGTCGGCGATCGGTACGCACGAAGCGATCTACACCCTCGACATGGGCGAGGCGGTGCCGATTCGCTTGCTCGCCGAGCAGATGATCCGCCTGGCCGGCAAGCAGCCCGGTCGCGACATCGCGGTGGTCTACACCGGCCTGCGCCCGGGCGAGAAGTTGCACGAGACTTTGTTCCACGCCGACGAGCGCTACCGCCCGACCGGGCATCCCAAGATCCTGCAGGCCGAGCCACGCGAAGTCGCTGCTCAGGTGATCGAACACGCGATTGCCCAGCTGCGCGAAGCTTCCGCCCGTTACGACCGAGAGGCGCTGGCCGAGCAGCTACGCGCCGCTGTCCCCGAGTTCCAGCCCGTTGGCCAGCATCCGCCGATGCAGGCATCGGGGACCGTTGTGGCGTTTCCAGCCCGCCATGCCAGGAAGATCTGATGTCCGCTCGCATTCGCAAAGCCGTGTTTCCCGTGGCGGGCCTTGGCACGCGTTTCCTCCCGGCCACCAAGACGGTGCCCAAGGAGATGCTGCCGATCATCGACAAGCCACTGATCCAGTACGCGGTCGACGAGGCGGTGGAAGCAGGCTGTGACACGCTGATCTTCGTCACCAATCGCTACAAGCACGCGGTGGCGGACTACTTCGACAAGGCCTACGAACTGGAACAGAAGCTCGAGCGCGCCGGCAAAACCGAGCAGTTGGAGTTGATCCGCAACGTGCTGCCGCGCAACGTGCGCGCGGTGTTCGTGACCCAGGCCGAGGCATTGGGCCTGGGCCACGCGGTGCTGTGCGCTAAGCCGGTGGTGGGCGACGAACCGTTCGCGGTGCTGCTGCCCGACGACCTGATCTGGAACCGCGGCCCGGGTGCACTGAAGCAGATGGCCGACGCTGCCGAAGCGTCCGGCGCGAGCGTGATCGCGGTGCAGGACGTGCCGCGCGCGCAGACCGGCAGTTACGGCATCGTCGCTACCGACGCGTTTGCCGCCCGCCAGGGCCGCATCACCTCGATGGTCGAGAAGCCCCAGCCCGCGGACGCGCCCAGCACGTTGGCGGTCGTCGGCCGGTACGTGCTCAACCCGCGGATCTTCGCGTTGCTCGAAGCCACCCGACCCGGCGCCGGCGGCGAAATCCAGCTCACCGACGCGATCGCGGCATTGCTGGTGGAGGAGGCGGTCAGTGCCTACCGGTTCCAGGGCACGCGCTTCGATTGCGGTACCCACCTGGGCCTGATCGAAGCCACTATCCGCTACGCGCTGGACCACGAGACGCTGAGCGATGCGGCGCGGCACCTGATGCAGAACGCGCTGGCCGAACTGGGCGTCGAAGAGCTCGGTTGAGCCGGCAGTCGTTCGGGTTTGCCAGGCAGCCAGGCGCGTATGTCGAGCCCCTTGATGAGCTACTACCAAGCCTTGACTGCCGACTCGGTGCGCGCCGGCCACGCTGCCCTGCGTGGCAGCAGGCAGGTCGCAGTCTGCGTAATCGGCGGCGGCTTCGCCGGCCTGAATACCGCATTGGGCCTGGCCGAGCGCGGTGTGCGCGACGTGGCCGTGCTGGAAGCGCAGGAGGTCGCGTTCGGTGCGTCGGGACGCAACGGCGGGTTCGTATTTGGCGGCTTCTCTCGCGGTGAAGATGCGTTGCTGCGCGAATTGGGACCGCAACGCGCGCGCGCGCTCTACGCGGGCACGACCGACGCGGTCGAATTGATCCGCCGCCGCGTTTCCACCTACGCAATTGATTGCGATCACCGCGAAGCGGGGGTGATCTGGGCCAACTGGTTTCGCGATCCCGAGGTGCTGCGAGCCCGGCAGCGCCTGCTGGCGGAACATTTCGGCGTGCACTGGGAGTGGATGCCGAAGGCACGGATGCGCGAACTGGTGCACAGCGCGCGCTACCACGACGGTTTGTTCGAGCCGTCCGCGCTGCATTTCCATCCCTTGCAGTACGCGCGCGGAATTGCAGCCGCAGCGATGAGCCGCGGGGTGGCGATCCACGAGCACAGCCCTGCGATCACACTGGAAAGGAGCGGCGCCGGCTGGCGCGTGCGCACGCCCGAAGGCGAAGTAGAAGCTGCCCAAGTCGTGCTCGCCTGTGGTGGCTACCTCGCCGGCCTGCGCCGCAAGGTCGATGCGGGCGTCCTGCCGATCGCCACCTACGTGATGGTCACGCAACCCCTCGATGGGCGTCTGGCCGAAGTGTTGTCCACCCAGGCCGCGGTCTACGACACTCGGTTCGCCTTCGACTACTACCGGCCGCTGCCGGACACGCGGCTGCTGTGGGGCGGGCGCATCTCGGTGCTCGAGCGTTCACCGGAGGCGGTCAAGCGGCTGCTCTATCGCGACCTGCTCAAGGTGTTTCCGCAACTCGACGGGGTACGGATCGAACACGCCTGGGCGGGGCTAATGAGCTATGCCCGCCACCAGATGCCGCAGATCGGGCGGATAGACGAAGGATTGTGGCTGGCGCAGGCGTTCGGCGGCCACGGGGTGGCGCCGACCACGTTCGCCGGCGAAGTGATCGCCTCGGCCATTGCCGAAGGCGACCGCCGCTGGCAGGAGTTCGCCGACTACCCGCTGGTGTCGGCGTTGAAGCCGGCCGGATTCGTGGGCGCGCAACTGAGCTACTGGTGGGCGGAATTCCGGGACGGCTGGAAGGACTGGCGCGAACAACATCCCTGAGCCGCCGGCAGAAAGAGGACGGCGCCCACAGGCGCCGTCGTCTTTCTTACATGGCTGGCGCTAGAGCGCTTCGAACACGCCCGCCGCGCCCATCCCGGTGCCGATGCACCTCGTGACCGCGCCGTGGTGGACCACTCCAGTCCGGATATGCATCGCGCCGCCGCGCGCCGCGTGCGATCCGTCGCGTCGATGCATTAAAGCGCCTCGAAGATGCCGGCTGCACCCATGCCGGTCCCGATGCACATGGTGACCATTCCATACTTCTCATTCCTCCGACGCATCCCATGCACGATCGTCGCGGTGCGCACCGCACCGGTTGCGCCCAGCGGATGGCCTAGCGCGATCGCGCCTCCCAGCGGATTGACCTTGGCCGGATCGAGGGCCGAATCGCGGATCACCGCCAGCGCCTGCGCGGCGAAGGCTTCGTTGAGTTCGATCCAGTCGATCTGGTCGCGGGTCAGGCCTGCCTGCTTGAGCGCCTTCGGGATCGCCGCGATCGGGCCGATGCCCATCACCTCCGGGCGCACGCCGGCGACCGAGAAGCTGACGAAACGTGCGAGCGGGGTCAGACCGTAGTCCTTGACCGCCTGCCCGGACGCCAGCAGCACCGCGGCGGCGCCGTCGCTCATCTGCGAGCTATTGCCGGCGGTGACGCTGCCGCCGAACTGGCCGTTGCGGAAGACCGGCTTGAGCTTGGCCAAGCCTTCGATCGACGAATCCGGACGCGGGCCCTCGTCGGTGTCGACCAGCGCCTTCTTCAACCGGATCGCGTTGCCGGCCAGATCGGGCAGGTGCGAAACCACTTCATACGGCGAAATCTCGTCCTGGAACTCGCCGGCCTGGATCGCCGCGATCGCCTTCTGGTGCGAGGCGAGCGCGAACGCATCCTGGTCCTCGCGCGAGATCTTCCATTCCTCGGCGACCTTCTCGGCGGTGATGCCCATGCCGTAGGCGATCGCGACGTTCTCGTTGTTCGCGAACACGCTCGGGCTGAGCGCGACCTTGTTGCCCATCATCGGCACCATCGACATCGATTCGGTGCCGCCGGCCAGCATCAGGTCGGCGTTGCCGAGGCGGATCTGGTCGGCCGCGAGCGCCACGGCCTGCAGGCCCGACGAGCAGAAACGGTTGATGGTCTGCGCGGCGATCGTGTTCGGCAGGCCGGCCAGCAACAAGCCGATACGCGCCACGTTCATGCCTTGCTCGCCCTCGGGCATCGCGCAGCCGATGATCGCGTCGTCGATGCGGCTGACGTCGATGCCCGGGGCCTGCGCGATCACGCTGCGCAGCACGTGCGCGAGCATGTCGTCGGGGCGGGTGTTGCGGAACACGCCGCGCGGCGCCTTGCCCACCGGGGTGCGGGTGGCGGCGACGATGTAGGCGTCCTGGATCTGCTTGCTCATGAATAATGTCCTGTGTCGTCGTCGCTTAGTTGCGGAGCGGCTTGCCGGTCTTGAGCATGTGCGCGATGCGTTCCTGGGTCTTGGGCATCTGCGCCAGCGCGACGAAGTGCTCGCGCTCCAGTTTCAGCAGCCACTCTTCATCGACCAGCGAACCGCGATCGACTTCACCGCCGCACATGACCGTGGCGATGCGGGTGGCGATCTCGTAGTCGTGCTTGGAGATGAAATAGCCCTCCAGCATGTTGACCAGCATCATCTTGAAGGTGGCGATGCCGACTTCGCCGGCGACCTGGATGCGGCGGGCGGGCAGGGGCGGACGGTAGCCGCTTTCGGCCAGTGCGCGCGCCTGGGCCTTGGCCACGTGCAGCAGTTCGAAGGCGTTGAATACGATGCCGTCGCTGTCGCGGGCGAGCTTGAGCTCCTTCGCCTCCACGGCCGATGCCGAGACCTTGCCCATCGCCACGCTTTCGAACGCGGTCTTGAGTTGCGCGAACACGTCGCCGCCCGGACCGGCGGCCTCGGAGGCGCGAACCGCGAATTCCTTCAGGCCACCGCCGGCCGGCAGCAGGCCGACCCCGGCCTCGACCAGTCCTACGTAGCTTTCCAGCGAGAACACGGTCCTGGCCGCGTGCATCTGGAACTCACAGCCACCGCCGAGCGCCAGGCCGCGCACCGCCGCGACCACCGGCACCTGCGCGTACTTGATGCGCTGGCTGGTGGCCTGGAAGTTGGCGACCATTGCCTCGAATTCGGCCAGCTTGCCCGCCTGCAGCGCGCCCAGCGCGCCAGCCAGGTCGGCGCCCGCGGAGAACGGCTCCTTCTGCTGCCCGATCACCAGGCCGGCGAAGTCCTTCTCGGCGCGCGCGATGGCTTCCTGCAGGCCATCGAGCACGGCGTCGGACACGGTGTTCATCTTGGTCTTGAAGCCGACCACGGCGATGTCGTCGCCTTCGTCGACCCACATCCGCACGCCGTCGTTCTCGAACACGCTGCGGCCCTGCGAGAACTTCTCGCCCAGCAGCGCATCGGGGTAGCGCTGGCGCGCGTACACCGGGTTGGCCGAGCGCGGCACCTTGGAATTGCGGCACGGACTGTAGCTTCCCTCGGTGTTGTGCACCCCGTCGCGGCCGTCGAACACCCAGTTCGGCAGCGGCGCGCTGCTCATCGCCGAGCCCGCGACGATGTCCTCGGCGATCCAGTCGGCGACCTGCTTCCAGCCGGCGGCTTGCCAGGTCTCGAACGGCCCCATCGACCAGCCGTAACCCCAGCGGATCGCCAGGTCCACGTCGCGCGCGGTGTCGGCGATGCTCTCCAGGTGGAACGCGCTGTAGTGGAAGGTGTCACGGAAGCAGGCCCACAGGAACTTCGCCTGCGGATGCGCGCTGGCGCGCAGCGCGGCGAACTTCTTCGCCGGGTCGCGCTCCTTCAGCAGTGCGGCGACCTCAGCATCGAGTTCACCGGCCGAGGCACGGTAGTCCTGCGCCTTCAAGTCCAGCACCAGGATGTCCTTGCCGCGCTTGGTGTAGATGCCGGTACCGGTCTTCTGGCCGAGTGCGCCTTTCTCGATCAGCGCGGCCAGCCACTTCGGCGCCTTGAAGTACGGGTGCCACGGGTCGTCGGGCAGCGTGTCGGCCATCGTCTTGATGACGTGGGCCATGGTGTCCAGGCCGACCACGTCCGCGGTGCGGTAGGTCGCCGACTTGGGCCGGCCGACGGCCGGGCCGGTCAGCGCGTCGACGGTGTCGAAGCCCAGCCCGAACTGCTCGGTGTGGTGCATCGCGGCCAGCATGGAGAACACGCCGATGCGGTTGCCGATGAAGTTCGGGGTGTCCTTGGCGATGACCACGCCCTTGCCGAGGGTGGTGACGAGGAAGGTCTCGAGGCCTTCCAGCACGGCGGCATCGGTGGTCTTGGCCGGGATCAACTCGGCCAAGTGCATGTAGCGCGGCGGGTTGAAGAAGTGCACGCCGCAGAAGCGGTGGCGCAATTCCTCCGGCAGCACCTCGGCCAGCTTGTTGATGCCCAGGCCCGAGGTGTTGCTCGCCAGCACCGTAGTGTCGGCGACGAACGGCGCGATCTTCTTGTACAGGTCCTGCTTCCAGTCCATCCGTTCGGCGATGGCCTCGATGATCAGGTCGCAGCCGCGCAGTTGCTCCAGACCGGTTTCATAGTTCGCCGCGACCAGTCGCTCGCCGAGCGATTTGCTGGCGAGCGGGGCGGGGCTGAGCTTGCCGAGGTTCGCGATGGCCTTCTGCACGACCCCATTGGGGTCGCCTTCCTTGGCCGGCAGGTCGAACAGCACCGTGTCGACGCCGGCGTTGGTGAGGTGGGCGGCGATCTGTGCGCCCATCACGCCGGCGCCAAGGACGGCGGCGCGACGCACCAGTAGTTTGTTAGACATGCTTCCCAAGTCCTTGTAATTAAATAGTTCTGTTGTCAATCAGCTCTTGAAGCCCGCGGCCGCGAAACGGATCAGTTCGCGCGCCGCGCGCTCGCGATGGGTCGCCTCGCTGACCCCCGACGGGCGCTTGATCAGGCCGAAGTCCGCCATCGCGTAGGTCAGCGATCCGGCCAGGAAATCGAGGCGCCAGTACAGCTCCTCCTTGCTCAGGCCCGGCATGCAGACAGCGATCGCCTTGGCGAAATCGCGCAGCACGTGGCCGTAGTGGTCGGACAGGAACTTGCGCAGGCCGTCGTTCTTCTCGGCGTAGGCGCGGGCCACGACGCGCACGAACGCACCGCCGCCGTGGCGGTCCTGGGCCATCGCCAGCGCGGGTTGCACGAACGCGGCCAGGATCGGCTCCAGTTCGCCGGGATGGGTTTCGGTCGCGACCTTCAGTGCCGCCAGCCGCTGCGCGGTCATTTCGTCCATGCGCCGGCGGAACACCTCGTTGACGAGATTCTCCTTGCTGCCGAAGTGGTAGTTAACCGCGGCGATGTTGACGTCGGCGCGGCTGGTGACCTGGCGCAGCGAGGTGCCGGTGAAGCCGAACTGCGCGAACAGTTCCTCGGCGGCGCCAAGGATCCGGTCCTTGGTCGAGAAGTGGGCGGTGGAGGCCATCGTGGGTTCCTGGGTGACCGCGTGAATCAAACGCTTGTTTGATGCTAGCCCCGGGCATCTGAACCGTCAACGGATCCGAGGCCGGAGAAGCTGCAAAACCCCGCGCCAATCCGTTAGAATTACCGTAGCCATATCGGCTAAACCCGTGTCCTGACACGGGTTTTTCTGTTATTCTCGGGCGCGAACTTTGTTGTTCAGCGGCCCGCCTACCCGGAGAAATTCCATGGCGCTGGAGCGCACCCTGTCCATCATCAAGCCCGATGCCGTCGCCAAGAACGTCGTGGGCGAGATTTACACCCGTTTCGAGAAGGCCGGCCTCAAGGTCGTCGCCGCCAAGATGAAGCACCTGTCCAAGCAGGAAGCCGAAGGCTTCTACGCCGTGCACCGCGAGCGCCCGTTCTTCAGCGCGTTGGTCGAGTTCATGATTTCCGGTCCGGTGATGATCCAGGCGCTGCAGGGCGACAACGCCGTGCTCAAGCACCGCGACCTGATGGGTGCCACCAACCCGAAGGATGCCGCGCCGGGCACGATCCGCGCTGACTTCGCCGACAGCATCGATGCCAACGCCGTGCACGGTTCGGACAGCCTGGAGAACGCCGCGAACGAGATCGCGTACTTCTTCCCGAGCACCGACGTTTACGCCCGCTAAGCCATGACCACGACACGCGACAACACGATCGATATCGCTGTTCTTGACGGCAGCTTCGCCGACGAGGCGACGCAGGCGGCCGTGCGCGTGTCGAACCAACTGGCTTTCCAGGCAGCAGGCAAGACCGCGTCGGGGTCGGACAAGACGAACTTGTTCGACCTCGATCGCGTTTCGCTCGAGAACTTCTTCGAGGAGAAGCTCGGCGAGAAGCGTTTCCGCGCGCATCAGGTGATGAAGTGGATCCACCACCGCTACGTCACCGATTTCAACGACATGACCGACCTGGGCAAGGTGCTGCGCGCCAAGCTCGAGCTGCACGCGGAAGTCCGCGCACCGATGGTCATTTTCGACAAGGCGTCCAGCGACGGCACCCACAAGTGGCTGCTCGGCATGGATCCGAAGAACGCCATCGAGGCGGTGTTCATCCCCGACAAGGGCCGCGGCACGCTTTGCGTGTCGTCGCAGGTCGGTTGCGCGCTCAATTGCCAGTTCTGCTCGACCGCCACGCAAGGCTTCAACCGCAACCTGTCGACCGCCGAGATCATCGGCCAGGTCTGGGTCGCGGCGCGACACCTCGGCAACGTCCCGCACCAGCAGCGCAAGCTGACCAACGTGGTGATGATGGGCATGGGCGAGCCGCTGATGAACTTCGACAACGTCGTGCGCGCGATGAGCATCATGCGCGACGACTTGGGCTACGGCTTGGCCAACAAGCGCGTGACTCTGTCGACGGCCGGCATGGTGCCGATGATCGATCGGCTGGGTGAAGAGAGCGACGTCTCGCTCGCGGTGTCCCTGCACGCAGCCAGCGACGAGCTGCGCACCGAACTGGTGCCGCTCAACAAGAAATACCCGATCGCCGAACTGATGGCCGCCTGCCAACGTTACGTGCAGCGCAAGCCGCGTTCGTCGATCACCTTCGAGTACACCCTGATGAAGGGCGTCAACGACCAGCCGGTGCATGCGCGCCAGTTGGCACGGCTGATGCGCCAGTTCGATAACGCGGTGCAGATGAAGGACGCGGGCAAGGTCAACCTGATCCCGTTCAACCCGTTCCCTGGCACGCGCTTCGAGCGCTCGACCGAGGAAGACATCCGCGCATTCCAGAAGCTGTTGCTGGATTCGCACGTGCTGACCATGGTCCGACGCACTCGGGGCGACGACATCGATGCCGCCTGTGGTCAGCTTAAGGGGCAGGTGATGGACCGCACCCGGCGCCAGGCGGATTTCCGCAAGACACTGCAGTCCCAAGGAATCGACGATGCTGCGTGATCGGCCCGCCAGCGAGGGCGCCGGCGAGCATTGGGTTCGCTCCGGGTGCCTGGGTTGGCTGGTCGCGATGGCGGTATTGGCCGGGCTGCTGATGGCCAGCGGCTGCAGCCGCCTCGACTTCATCCGGCCAGATACGTCGCGCAAGGGCTTCGAAAGCACCGCGCCGGAGATCAACCTGAAGCGCAAGCGCGGGGGCAACGCGCTCGCGCACGTGCAGCTCGCGCAGCAGCGGCTCGCGGCCGGCGATCTGGCGGGTGCCCAATCCGCGGCCAAGCAGGGGTTGAAACTCGACCCGCGCTCCGCCGACGCCCACACCGTCATGGCCTTGGCGTTGGATCGTGTGGGCAAGCCCGCGGATGCCGGTGACCACTACCGCCGCGCCGCCGAGCTGGCGCCCGAGCGCGGCGGGACCCTCAACAATTACGGCACCTGGCTGTGCAGCAACGGCCGTGCCGCCGAATCGCTCGCCTGGTTCGAGCAGGCGCTGGCCGCACCCGGCTATGCCACCCCGGGTGCCGCGCTGGCCAATGCCGGCGCCTGCGCCATGCAGGTCGGCCAGAACGCGCGAGCCGAGCGCGACCTGCGCCGCGCGGTCATGCTGGATCCCGACAGCCCGGTTGCCCTCGGGGCCTTGGCGGAGCTGGAGTTCAAGGCCGGGCGAGCCTTCCAGGCGCGGGCGTTCTCCGAGCGTCGGCTCGCCGTGGCGCCGGCAGATCCGCAGACGTTGCAGCTTGCGTCACAAATCGAACAACAACTCGGCGACAACGCTGCAGCGGCGAGATACGTTCAGCGAATAAGGGCGGAGTTCCCGGACACGCGGGGCTTCGAAACAGGGGAAGGTGGCAAACCATGATGCAGTCGAACCAGATCGCGCCCGGCGACGGCGCTGGTTGTGGCCTGCTCCTCCAGCAGGGCCGGGAAGCTGCCGGGCTCTCGCTCGAGGACGTCTCGGCGCGACTGAAGATGCCGGTACGGGTGGTGCAGTCGTTGGAATCCGAGGATTGGACCACGCTGGGCGCGGCGGTATTCGTCCGCGGGCAGCTGCGCAGCTATGCGCGCCTGCTCGGAGTCGACATCGAATCGCGGCTCGCGCAGGCCGCCGTCGCGTCGGTCACACCTTCGGCCCTGGTCAGCCATACCCACACGCCGCGCTACCGGCGAATCGCCGAGCAGGCTGCACGCCGCGCCATCTATATCGCGATCACCGCCGCCATTGCGGTGCCGGTGTGGATGGGCATGCGCCCGCACCTGGCCAACAACGAGCTTGCGGTGCAATCGCTGGAGATGCCCGCAACCACGGTCACCGAACCCGCTTCCGACGCCGTGCAGGCCTCGGCCAGTGCGCAGCGCACGCCGCTGATCGCGTCGATGGCGTCGCTGCCAGCGCAGGACATCGCACAACCGGCACTGCGGTTGAAGTTCACCGGCGACAGCTGGGTACAGGTTTTCGCCGCCGATGGTCGAGCGATCGAACAGGGTGTGCTCGCTGCCGGCCAAACCCGCAGCTACGCCGCCGGCGAAGTGGCGCGGCTGGTGTTGGGCAATGCCACCGCCGTGCAGGTCCTGCAGGCTGGCAAGCCCGTCGACCTGGCGCCGTTCAGCCGCGCGAACGTGGCGCGCTTTACGCTATCCTCTGACGGCTCGCTCGCGCCGGTCCTCGACTGACCCGCGTCGCGGGTCTGCGCAACCCCGCTGGTCCGCATCGTGGACCAGGCCCGAATTCTCCAGCCCTGCCGACCGGCGGGGCGGTATCGTTTTTGCAGCTTCTTTTCTATGGTGGCCAATCCATGGCGTTAGACGATCCCCTCGACGAACACGAGCAAAGCGAACAGGTCCTCGAATGGCTGCGGCGCAACGGCGCCGGCCTGATCGGGGGCATTGTCCTGGGGCTGGCCGCGATCGGCGGCTGGAAATGGTGGCAACAGCACCAGGTCAACCAGCAATCCGCGGCGGCGGCGCACTACCAGCAGGCGCTGGACGCGATCGCCGCCGGGGACGCGCAAGCCGCGAGCAAGGTCAAGTCGCTCCAGGCCGGGCTGTACCGCACGCTGGCGTCGCTCGAGTTGGCCAAGGCGCAGGTCGCCCTGAACCAGCGCGATGCCGCGATTGCGACCTTGCGCGCGCTCAAGCCGGCCGAGCCGGCGATCGCCGCGATCGTCAACGAGCGCCTGGCGCGCCTGCTGATCGACGCCAAGCAGGCTGATGCCGCGCTGAAGCTGGTGGCCGCCGCCAATACTTCGTCCGCGCTGGAAGTCCGCGGCGACGCCCAGTTCGCGCTCGGCCAGCGCGAGGAAGCGCGCAGGACCTACCAGCAGGCGCTGACCAAGCTCGACGTCGCATCGCCGCACCGTCGCCTGCTCGAACTCAAGCTCACCGAGGTGGGCGGCACGCCCACCAAGCCCGAGGCCCAGTCTTGATGAATGCACTGAAGAACTCCGCGACCCCGCTGTTGCTGCGTACCTCGACCGTGCTGCTGTGCGCACTCGCGCTGGGCGGCTGCTCCACGATGCGCGGCTGGTTCGATGGCAAGAAGGACGACGGCAAGCCCAACGAACCGGCCAAGCTGACCGACATCACCCCGTCGGTCGCCGTCTCCAAGCTGTGGTCGGCCAATGCCGGCAAGGGCGAAGGCCGGTTGGGCGCACGCCAGGGTCCGGTCGTGGCTGACGGCCGCGTCTATGCGGCGGCGGTCGAAGGCGGCGTGCGCGCGTTCGACCTGCAGTCCGGCAAGGCTGCATGGCACTACGCAAGCGAGTTGCGCCTGTCCGGCGGCCCCGGCGTGGGCGAGGGACTGGTCGCGATTGGCTCGCTCGACGGTGACGTGATCGCGCTCGACGCGGCCAGCGGTGCCGAGAAATGGAAGGCCAAGGTCAACAACGAAGTCATCGCCGCCCCGGCGATCGGCATGGGCATGGTGTTCGTGCGTTCCAACGACGGCCGTGTCAGCGCGTTCGACGCCGCCAGCGGCGAGCGCCGCTGGTTCTGGACGCGCGACGTGCCGACCTTGTCGGTGCGTGGCAACGACGCGCCGGTGCTCGGTCCGGGCTTCATCTTCGTCGGCAACGACGACGGCACCGTCAGCGCGCTGGGCGCGACCGACGGCCGTCCGTTGTGGGACCAGACCGTGGGCCAGGCCGAAGGCCGCACCGAGCTGGACCGCATGGCCGACGTCGACGGCACGCCCGTGCTCGACGGCACCATGCTTTACGCCAGCAGCTTCAAGAACCAGACCGTCGCCATCGACGCGCCCAGCGGCCGTCCGGCTTGGGTCAGCGATCACGGCGGTGCCGGGCGGGTCGGCGTGGGCAGCGACCGCCTGGTCGTTTCGGATGCGGCCGGCGCCGTGTTCGGCCTCGACAAGGCCGGCGGCACCGCGTTGTGGCAGCAGCCCGCGCTTGCGCGCCGCCAGCTCACCGCCGCGGCGGTGCAGGGCGACTACGCGGTGGTCGGCGATTTCGACGGCTACCTGCACTGGCTCAAGCTCGACAACGGCGAACTCGCCGCGCGCTCGCGCGTGGGTGGCAAGGCGCTGCGCGCCGCACCGGTGGTCGCCGACGGCGTGCTGGTGGTCCAGAACGTCGAAGGCGAGTTGAGCGCGTTCCGCCTCGGGCAATAGTCCAAAGGCGGGAGCGGGGAACAGGGAACAGGGAATGGAGCGATCGGCGTTTCCGCGTTGCTCCTCGATTCCCGGTTCCCTGTTCCCGTTTTTCATTCCCGCATTTATTTGGATCACAACATGCTTCCGCTCGTCGCGCTCGTTGGTCGTCCCAACGTCGGAAAATCCACGCTGTTCAACGCGCTGACGCGCAGTCGCGACGCCTTGGTCCATGACCAGCCCGGCGTGACGCGCGACCGCCACTACGGCGTCTGCCGGCCCGAGGGCATGCGCCACTTCGCGGTCGTCGACACCGGCGGCATCGCCGGCGAAGACGAGGGCCTGGCCGGCGCGACCGCGCGCCAGGCCCGCGCCGCGGCCGAGGAGGCCGACCTGGTGCTGTTCATCGTCGACGGCCGCGAAGGGGCGTCGACCATGGACGACGACATCCTGGCCTGGCTGCGCAAGACCGCGAGGCCGACCATGCTGGTCATCAACAAGACCGACGGCATCGACGCGCAGGCGGCGATCAACGATTTCGCGCGCTACGGCATCAAGGACGTGCTCGCGGTGTCCTCGGCGCATCGCCAGGGCATCGACACCCTGCTCGAGGACGTGGTCGCCCGGTTGCCGGAAGAGGGCAGCTCGGCGCAGCTCGACAGCGACCCGTCGCGGATCCGCGTGGCCTTCATCGGCCGGCCGAACGTCGGCAAGTCGACCCTGGTCAACCGATTGCTGGGCGAGGAGCGGATGATTGCCTCGGAAGTGCCCGGCACCACCCGCGACTCGGTCGCGATCGACATGGAGCGCGACGGCCAGCTGTACCGGCTGATCGACACCGCCGGCGTGCGCCGCAAGTCCAAGGTCGAGGAGGCGGTCGAGAAGTTTTCGATCATCAAGACCCTGCAGGCGATCGAGCACTGCCAGGTCGTCGTGGTCATGCTTGATGCCGGCGAAGGCGTGACCGACCAGGATTCCAGCGTGCTCGGCTATGCGCTGGATGCCGGGCGCGCCCTCGTTGTCGCGCTCAACAAGTGGGATGGCCAGACGGATTACCAGCGCCAGCAGGCCGAGTCGTTGCTGGAACGCAAGCTCAGCTTCGTCGACTGGGCCGAACGCGTGCGCATCAGTGCCAAGTTCGGTTCGGGCCTGGGCGAGTTGTTTAAGGCGGTGCATCGCGCGCATGCCTCGGCCACGATCGAGATCGGCACCAGCGAGGTCACCAAGGCACTCGAGATCGCCTACGAGACCAACCCGCCGCCGGTGGTGCGTGGCCACGTCGCCAAGCTGCGCTTCGCCCATCCCAGCGGCACCAACCCGCCGACGTTCGTGGTCCATGGCAACCGCCTGCGCACCCTGAGCGAGAGCTACAAGCGCTACCTCGAGAATTTCTTCCGCAAGCGCTTCAAACTGGTCGGCACGCCGATCCGGTTCTTCTTCAAGGAAGGCGTGAACCCGTACGAAGGCAAGAAGAACGTGCTGACCGACAAGCAGGTCGCGAAGAAGCGCCGCCTGATCCGGCACGTCAAGCGCGGCAAGTGACGCGTTAGCCCGCGTGTAATGCAAGCGGCTTTGCCAATGCGTCATGCCCGCGAAGGCGGGTATCCAGCGACTTTGCTTGCGCCCTCGCGGGAATGACGAGCCAAGAGGCGCGTGCCGACGTGACACCTATCCCAACGCTCTCGAGCATCACCCTCGGCATCCTCGCCGGTGGCCGCGCCACTCGTCTGGGCGGTCTCGACAAGGCCTGGCTGCAATGCGGCGGGGAGCCACAAGTGCTGCGCTGGCAGCGCCGCTTTGCGCCGGAGACCGCCGCTACTCTGATAAGCGCCAATCGCGAATCATCGCGGTACGTGGGAGCGGGGTTGGAAGTCGTAGCCGATCGACGCTCCAGCGACCTCGGGCCACTTGCAGGACTCGACGCTCTGGCGGCCGTATGCCGCACACCGTGGTTGCTGACGATCCCGGTCGACCTGGTCGGCGTCAACGACTGCCTGTTGCCCTCGCTGATCGCCGGCTCGTCGGCCAACGGCGCCTACGCCCACGACGATGACGGCCCGCAGCCGCTGGTGGCGTTGTGGCGCGTGGCGAGCTTGCGCGAGGCCGCCGACGCGGCGATCGCCGCGGACCGCGCGGCGGTGCATGCGCTGCAAGCCGAGCTCGGCATGGCTTGCGTCCGCTTCGACGGCGTACGCTTCGGCAATCTCAATACTCCCGAAGACCTGGCTGCTGCCGGCGTCGTGCCCGCGCCATGAACGAGTTTCCGGCCAACCTGTTGCTCGACGATGCCCTGGCGATCGTTCGCGAGGTCACCGCAGCACACCGGCTCGAAACCGAATCGCTGGCCGTGCCGCGTACGCACGGGCGCGTGTTAGCGCGTGACGTGCATGCGTCGCTGTCGCTGCCGCCGTTCGACAACAGCGCGATGGATGGCTTCGCGTTGCGGCATGCGGACCTGCGCGCCGAGGCGACCTCCCTGCGGCTCGTCGGCGAGCAGTTCGCAGGCCCGGCACTCGGGTTTTCCCTCGCCAGCGGCGAGTGCCTGCGCATCACCACCGGCGCGCCGCTGCCAACAGGCGCAGACACGGTGGTGATCAAGGAAAACGCCCAGACGGACGGCGACACCGTCATCGCACCCGGCAATACCCCGCGAGGCGCGAATGTGCGTCGCGCCGGCGAGGATGTCCGCGCTGGCGACCAGGTGCTGAGCGCAGGGCAGGTGTTGACGCCGGCGCGGGTGTCACTGGCCGCCTCGCTGGGCCTGCCGTCGCTGGAGGTCGCGCGTCGGCCGACGGTCGCGGTGTTCACCACCGGCGACGAACTGGTCGACGCCGGCCTGCCGTTGGCGCCCGGGCAGATCTACGACAGCAACCGCGACCTGCTGTTGGGCCTGTTACGGGCGGATGGCCTCGAACCCACCGCGTGGCCGCGCCTGCCGGACGACCCGAAACAGGTGGAGATCGCGCTGCGCGATGCAGGCTGCGCGTTCGACCTGGTGATCACCTGCGGCGCGGTGTCGGCGGGCGAGAAGGACCACATCCCGGCCGTGATCGCGCGGTTCGGCCAAATACATTTCTGGAAGGTGCGCATGAAGCCGGGCATGCCGCTGCTGTTCGGCAGTCTCGACCAGGCGCGTTTCCTCGGCCTGCCGGGCAATCCGGTCTCGGTGCTGGCCACCTACCTGACCGTCGGCCGGGCGCTGATCGACGGCTTGCAGGGCCGCAGCGAACCCCGGCCGGCCTGGCGCGCGCGACTGGCGGCACCGGTCGACAAGCCGCATCCGCGCCGCGAGTTCCTGCGCGCACGGCTGGACAGCGGCGACGACGGCGCGCTGCACGTCGTCCCGAATCCCGCCACCGGTTCGCATCGCTTGCGCGCCGCAGCCGAATCCAACGCCTTGATCGTGGTGCCGGAAGGGCCGCAACGGCTGGCGGTGGGCGACGTCGTCGACGTCATCGCCTACGCCTGAGGCGGCGGGCGAAGGGGCGATAATGCCGCCATGAGCATCGAACAGATTTCCCCCGCCGAGGCACTGCAGCGCCAGCGCTCCGGCGCGGTGCTGGTCGACGTGCGCGACTCGCACGAACGCGTCAGCGGTTTCGCGACCGGCGCGCTCGCCATCGCCAGCAGCGAACTGGTCGCCGATCCGCAGACGGCACTGCCGCGCATCGAGGCCGAGGTAGTGCTGATCTGCGAGCGCGGCGGCCGTTCGCTCAAGGCCGCGCAAGCGCTGCACGCGGCCGGCTATCGCCGGTTGGCCTCGGTCGACGGCGGCACGGCGCGCTGGATCGCCGAAGGCCTGCCGACCTCGCGGCCCGGCGGCGAGGTCGACCTGGATTTCCACGAGCGCTACTCGCGCCACCTGCGGCTGCCCGAAGTGGGCGAAGCGGGGCAGCGCAAGCTGCAGGCCGCGCGCGTGGCGATGGTGGGCGCTGGTGGGTTGGGTTCACCGGCGGCGTACTACCTCGCCGCCGCCGGGGTCGGCACCTTGGTTTTGGCCGACGACGACGTGGTCGATCGCAGCAACCTGCAGCGGCAGATCCTGCACACCGAGGCGCGCATTGGCATGCCCAAGGTCGAGTCGGCGCGCATCGCGCTGTCGGCGCTGAACCCGCGGGTGGTCGTCGAGGCGTTCGGCGAACGCATCAGCGCCGCCAACGTCGAGCGCCTGATCGAGGGCGCCGACGTCGTCGTCGACGGGGCCGACAATTTCCCCGCGCGCTACCTGCTCAACGATGCCTGCGTGAAGCTCGGCAAGCCGCTGGTCTATGGCGCGGTGCATCGCTTCGAAGGCCAGGTCAGCGTGTTCGACGCCGGCCGCCGCCGTGGCGTGGCGCCGTGTTACCGCTGCCTGTTCCCGCAGCCACCGCCGCCGGAGGCCGCGCCCAACTGCGCCGAGGCCGGCGTGCTGGGCGTGCTGCCCGGCGTGATCGGCCTGCTGCAGGCCACCGAAGCGATCAAGCTGATCCTCGGCATCGGTGACCCTTTGGCTGGTCGCCTGCTGCACTTCGACGCGCTGGCGATGCGGTTCCGCGAAACCCGCCTGGGTGCGGACCCGGACTGCGCTCTTTGCACGCCGCTCACGCCGTTTCCCGGATATAGCGACTACGCGGCCTTCTGCGCCGCCCGTTGAGTCGCCCCCAGTGCATCGGTCGGCGAGGGGAGGACCGATGCTGCGATTCGTGATTGGCCTGTTGTGCCTTGCCGCCGCCACCAACGCCGTGGGCGCGGACGTATGCCCGCTGCTGCGCAGCCAGCAGGCGGCGCCCGATGCGGCGACCCGGATCGCCGCGGTGGCCTGCAGCGAGCACCTGCTCTGGTACCGGCCGTTCATCGACACGGCCGGCCGCCTCGCCAGCACCTCGGTGTCCGAGGCCGAGGCCAGCCGACTCGATGACGGTGGCACGCTGGCGTGGCAGCGGGTCGCCAGCTATTGGCGCGACAGCGGCCTGCTGCCGCAGATGGCCGGGGTTGCCGGTGCCCCGGAATGCGGATACGCCGGGTCCGACCACTATGCCGCGACCCAGTGCCGCAGCTTCGTGCTCGACCAAGCGTGGTCGGCGGCATTCATCAGTTGGGTCATGCGCCGCGCGGCGCTGCCGGGATTCCGCGGTTCGGCCAGCCACGTCGACTACGTGCGCGACGCCTACCTGCGCCCGGACGAGAGCGCTTTCGTGTATCTCGATCCCGCCACCACCCGGCCCGCGACCGGCGACTTGCTGTGCTACGTGCGCATGCCTGAGCGGGTTCTGGGCTACGAAGGCCTGCGGCAGGCGCTTGGCAACGACGATCCACAGGGCCTGCCGATGCACTGCGACGTCGTGGTGGCGGCCAATCCGGGCAATGACGGCACGGCATACCTGGTCGGAGGCAACGTCCAGCAGGCCGTGACGATGCGGCTACTGCCGCTCAATCGCGGCGGCCTCTTCTGGTCGCTGCCGCGACGCGCGGAGGTGGATCCGGATTGCAGCCCGGACACCGCAGCGGCCTGCAACCTCAGTCGCCAGGACTGGGCGGTGCTGCTCAAGCTCAAGCCGGCGCAGGGGCTTGCGGGGCTCGCGCCGCCGCTGCCGATCCTGTCCTCGCGAGTCCAGGCGCAGCCGGCGTGCTGCGTGAACTGTGTCGTTGGCGCCGTACCGCCGGTGCCGCGCTGTCCGAAGCCGCCCGTGCCGTGAGGCGGCATTCCCGTCACTCGACGAAACCGCGCAGCGCCTCCCCGAAGCGGGGGTCGTCGCCGACCGTGTTGTGACCGGCCGCAGGCAACTCGATGACCTGCGGCGGCGTGGCCAGCGACGCAATGAGCCGGTTGGTGTTCGCGGCCGGGATCACCTCGTCGCGGCCCGCGCGGATGACCAGCACCGGGCCGCGGTACTCGGCCAGCCAATCGGCTGCGTCATAACGATCCTTCATCAGCCTCCTCACCGGCAGCCATCGATAGTGGGCCTGGGCGACGTCGGCGAGGCTGTCGAAGGGCGTGATCAAGGCCAGCCTCGCCACCGGCCGTTGCGAGGCGAGGTGCCCCGCCACGCCGCTGCCCAGGCTGCGGCCGATCGCGATGATCCCAGCGCCAGGGTGGCGGGCCTGCACCGCATCGAACACGGCCAGCGCATCGGCCAGCAAGGCCGCTTCAGTGGGCGAGCCGTCGCTGGCGCCGAAGCCGCGGTAGGCCACCAGGTAGGTGCTGTGCTCGGGGAACCAGCGCGCGAAGTCCTCGCGCATCCCCTCTATCGATTCTGCGTTGCCGCCGAAGTACACGATCGCGCCGGGCTGCCCCCGATTGACGACCCAGCCCCTGAGCGTCACGCCGTCGCGGCGCAGCGCGAAGTCGGTACGCTCCGGCTCGACGCGGGTGGACTGCGGGAAATACACCAGCTCGCGCTGTTTGGCATACATCCAGCCACATAGCGCGAGATAGGCCAGCGCGACCGTGCCGACGATGGACAACGCGGCCTTGAGCAGCATCGCGGCGTCAGTGCCGGTCGCGCCGCGCGGCCTCGAACGCCGCCAGTTGCTCCGGGGTCGCCTCAGCCTGGTGCTGCGCTTTCCATTGCCCGAACGGCATGCCGTAGACCGCCTCGCGCGCCTCGTCGCGGGTCATCGCGATGCCGCGGGCGTCGGCCGCTTCGCGGTACCAGTCCGAGAGGCAATTGCGGCAGAAGCCGGCGAGGATCATCAGGTCGATGTTCTGCACGTCGGGGCGCTCGTGCATCAGGTGCTGCAGCAGGCGGCGGAACGCGGCCGCCTCGATCTGGGTGGTTTCGAAATCGGTGTCGGTCATGGCGGCGGGACTCGCGGGTGGAGCGGGGCGGGGGTCGGGCAAGAAGCCCAGTCTGGCCGGGTAGCGCGTGCAGCGACCGACCTCGATGGGCTGTCTCGATAGGTGATCTCGATAGGCGATAATGCGCGGCCCCGACTTTAGCGCAGGCCCGCAGACCGCATGACGGCTTCCACGCCCCCCGCCGCCAACGCACGCATCCTGGACGGCAAGCGCATCGCCGAGGACCTGCTCGACAACCTCAAGGCGCGGGTCGACGCCCGGGTGGCGGCTGGCAAGCCGCGGCCGGGCCTGGCGGTGGTATTGGTGGGCAGCGATCCGGCATCCAGCGTTTACGTGCGCAACAAGCGTCGCGCAGCGCAGAAGGTCGGCATCCGCGCGATCGACCATGACCTGCCCGCCGATACCTCCGATGCGCAGTTGCTGGCGCTCATCGACCGGCTCAACGCCGATCCCGAGGTGCACGGCATCCTGGTGCAACTGCCATTGCCCGACCGCCGCGACGCCACCGGGCTGATCCACCGCATCGACCCGGGCAAGGACGTCGACGGCTTCCATCCCGAGAACGTCGGCCACCTCGCGTTGCGCCAGTTCGGGCTGAGGCCGTGCACGCCGCGCGGGATCACCACGCTGCTGGCCTACACCGACCGCCCGGTGCGTGGCGCCAGTGCGACCATCGTCGGCGTCAGCAACCACGTTGGCCGGCCGATGGCGCTGGAGCTGCTGATCGCCGGCTGCACCGTGACCAGCTGCCACAAGTTCACCCCGCCGGAGGTGCTGGAAGCCTCGGTACGCGGCGCTGACATCTTGGTCGTCGCGGTCGGGCGCCCCGACCTGATTCCCGGCGAATGGGTCAAGCCCGGCGCGGTGGTCATCGACGTGGGCATCAACCGACTCGACGACGGCCGCCTGGTCGGCGACGTCGGCTTCGCTGCCGCCGCTGAACGCGCCTCCTGGATCACGCCGGTGCCGGGCGGGGTGGGGCCGATGACGGTCGCCACCCTGATGCAGAACACCCTGGAAGCGGCCGAGGCGAGCGAGCTGGCGTAGGGCGGGTTTCAACCCGCCATCCCGGAACCCAGTAGCCGAGAACATCCGCCCGGAACGCCGCTGGTCAGCCCCGCGACACGCAGAACATCGCGTCCCAAGGACGGACGAGCGCCGAGCCGCCCGGGAGCGGTTACAATGGCGCGCTTCATTCCCCCGGGCCCGCCCATGCTGCGCATCCAGGCTGAAGCGCTGACCTTCGACGACGTATCGCTCGTCCCCGCGCATTCCACCGTCCTGCCCAAGGACGTCTCGCTCTCGACCCGCCTCACCCGCAACCTGTCGATCCGGCTGCCGATCGTCTCGGCCGCGATGGACACCGTCAGCGAGGCCCGCCTCGCGATCGCGATGGCCCAGTTCGGCGGCATCAGCATCATCCACAAGAACATGACGCTCGAGCAGCAGGCCGCGCAGATCGCGTCGGTCAAGAAGTTCGAGGCCGGCGTGATCCGCGAGCCGTTCACCGTCGGCCCCGAGACCACGATCGCCGAGGTGCTCAAGCTCACCCGCGCGCGCAACATCTCCGGCGTGCCGGTGGTCGACGGCGGCCAGCTGGTCGGCATCGTCACCAGCCGCGACATGCGTTTCGAGAGCAAGCTCGACGACCCGGTCCGCCACATCATGACCAAGCGCGATCGCTTGGTCACGGTCCAGGAAGGCGCCTCGGACGAGGAAGTCATCCAGCTGCTGCACAAGCACCGCATCGAGAAGGTGCTGGTGATCAACGACGGCTTCGAGCTGCGCGGCCTGATCACCGTCAAGGACATCCAGAAGAAGCGCGACAACCCCAACGCCGCCTACGACAGCGCCGAACGGCTGCTGGTGGGCGCCGCGGTCGGCGTCGGCGGCGATACCGAGGCCCGGGTCGAGGCACTGGTTGCGGCGGGCGTCGACGTGGTCGTGGTCGATACCGCACACGGCCATTCACAGGGCGTGCTCGACCGCGTGAAGTGGGTCAAGACCCGCTTCCCGCAGTTGCAGGTGATTGGCGGCAACATCGTCACCGGCGACGCCGCGCTGGCGTTGATGGACCACGGCGCGGACGCGGTCAAGGTCGGCGTCGGTCCGGGCTCGATCTGCACCACGCGCATCGTCGCCGGCGTCGGCGTGCCGCAGATCACCGCGGTGGCGATGGTGGCCGAGGCATTGCAGGACCGCATTCCGCTGATCGCCGATGGCGGCATCCGTTACTCGGGCGATATCGGTAAGGCACTGGTCGCCGGTGCGTCGACGGTGATGGTCGGCGGCCTGTTCGCCGGCACCGAGGAAGCGCCGGGCGAGATCGAACTGTTCCAGGGCCGGAGCTACAAGAGCTATCGCGGCATGGGCAGCCTGGGCGCGATGGAGCTCGGCTCCAAGGACCGCTACTTCCAGGACGCGAGCGATGCCGACAAGCTGGTGCCCGAAGGCATCGAAGGCCGCGTGCCGTACCGCGGTTCGCTCGGCGGCGTGGTCCACCAGCTCGCCGGCGGCCTGCGCGCGACGATGGGTTACGTCGGCTGCGCGACCATCGAGGAAATGCGCAAGAAGCCCGGTTTCGTGCGCGTCACCAACGCCGGTGCGCGCGAGAGCCACGTCCACGACGTGCAGATCACCAAGGAACCGCCGAATTACCGCGCTGGATAAAGCGGGAATGGGGAGCGGGGAACGGGGAAGCATCGGCCCGGCCGCTGTCCGCTGTTCGCCGCCGGCTTCCCGTTTCTTGTTTCTCCGTTCCCCGTTCCCGCTCTTGGCCCCTCAATGACCGACATCCATAGCGACAAGATCCTGATCCTCGACTTCGGCGCGCAGTACACGCAGCTGATCGCCCGCCGCATCCGTGAGATCGGCGTGTACTGCGAGATCTGGGCCTGGGACCACGACCCGGCCGAGATCGCCGCGTACGGCGCCAAGGGCCTCATCCTGTCGGGCGGTCCGGAGTCCACGGTCGAAGGCGATTCGCCGCGTGCGCCGCAGCACGTGTTCGATGCCGGCGTGCCGCTGCTGGGCATCTGCTACGGCATGCAGACGATGGCGATGCAGTTGGGTGGGAACGTCGAGTCGGGCCACCACCGCGAATTCGGCTACGCCGCGGTCGAGGTCATCGCCGAAAGCGCGTTGCTGGACGGTCTCAAGGACCACGCCGGTTCGCCGCCCAAGCTCGACGTGTGGATGAGCCACGGCGATCGCGTGACCGCGATTCCGGACGGCTTCAAGGTCACCGCGCGCACCGCCGACGTGCCGATCATCGCCATGGGCGACGAGGCGCGCCGCTGGTACGGCGTGCAGTTCCACCCCGAGGTTACCCACACCAAGTCGGGCGAGGCGATGCTGCGCCGCTTCGTGGTCGACATCTGCGGCTGCCAGACGCTGTGGGACGCCGCGCACATCATCGAGGACCAGATCGCGCGCGTGCGCGAACAGGTCGGCTCCGACGAGGTGATCCTCGGCCTGTCCGGCGGCGTCGATTCCTCGGTGGTCGCGGCGCTGCTGCACAAGGCGATCGGCGACCAGCTGACCTGCGTGTTCGTTGACACCGGCCTGCTCCGCTGGAAGGAGGGCGACCAGGTCATGGCGATGTTCGCCAGCGAGGCCGAGAAGGGTGGCATGGGCATCAAGGTCGTGCGGGTCAACGCCGCCGACCGGTATTTTGCCGCGCTCGAAGGCGTCAGCGACCCGGAAACCAAGCGCAAGATCATCGGCAATCTTTTTGTCGAGATCTTCGACGAGGAATCGCAGAAGCTCGCCAACGCCAAGTGGCTGGCGCAGGGCACCATCTACCCGGACGTGATCGAGTCGGCCGGCAGCAAGACCGGCAAGGCGCACGTGATCAAGAGCCACCACAACGTCGGTGGCCTGCCGGAGAACATGAAGCTCGGCCTGGTCGAGCCCTTGCGCGAACTGTTCAAGGACGAAGTGCGGCGCCTTGGCGTCGAGCTCGGCCTGCCGCGCGAGATGGTCTATCGCCACCCGTTCCCGGGCCCCGGCCTGGGCGTGCGCATCCTCGGCGAGGTCAAGCCCGAGTACGCGCGCCTGCTGGCGATGGCCGACCAGATCTTCATCGACGAACTGCGCAAGGCCGGCCTGTACGACAAGACCAGCCAGGCGTTCGCGGTATTCCTGCCGGTCAAGTCGGTCGGCGTGGTCGGCGATGCGCGCGCCTACGAGTGGGTGATCGCGCTGCGCGCGGTCGAGACCATCGATTTCATGACCGCGCACTGGGCGCACCTGCCTTACGACTTCCTCGGCACCGTGTCGACGCGGATCATCAACGAGTTGCGTGGCGTCTCGCGGGTGGTCTACGACATCAGCGGCAAGCCGCCGGCGACGATCGAGTGGGAGTAGGCGGCCTGTTTGCGAGCCACTGGCTCGCAGGCCGCCTGCTGACCGGCCATGGATGGCCGGGCCGGACGATCCGAAGATGAAGGTGTTGCGCCATGGATGGCGGCAATGGCATTGATCAAAGCTTGGGAGCAAGCGTGACGAATCCGGATGCGATGGCAGCAGCCGACGAGCGCTGGATGCAGCACGCGCTCGCGTTGGCCGAACGCGCCGAACGCGAGGACGACGAGATCCCGGTAGGCGCTGTGCTGGTTTCGGCGGACGGCGCGGTGCTGGGCGAAGGCTGGAACCGCAACATCACCGAGCACGACCCGACCGCGCATGCCGAGATCGTCGCCATGCGCCAGGCGGGCAGGCAGCTGGGCAACCACCGCCTGGTCGGCTGCACCCTGTACGTGACCCTGGAGCCATGCGCGATGTGCGCGATGGCGATGGTGCACGCGCGCGTGGCGCGCGTGGTCTACGGCGCCCGCGACCCCAAGACCGGCGCGGCGGGCAGCGTGTTCGACCTGCTTGCGGACCCGCGCCACAACCACCGGGTCGAGGTGACGGGCGGCGTGCTGGGCGAGGAAGCCAGCGTGCGCCTCAGCAACTACTTCCGGGGCAAGCGCGGAAAACCCCCGCTGTAGGGCGGGTTTTAACCCGCCGCAATCTCGCCGCGTTACCACCGGCAACCCTTCGACGCTCCAGGTGGCCGGCGGGTTAAAACCCGCCCTACGTCCTGCGAGGTATTGAATCCGGGACTACGGCGTCGGCTTGCGACGCATCCGCGCCTGCTCGTGTGCGTGGTCCATTTCCTCGTTGAGCGCGGACACCGCCAGAGCCGACTCGCGCGACAGGCACAGGCTTGCCGCGAACATCGTCAAGACGCCCAGCACCGCGAGCGCGGTCGGCAGCGCGCCGAAGCGGTAGCCCAGCAACGCATCGGCGGCGACGGTCAGGCTGGTGCCGACGAAGAAGCTGATCGAACCGTACAGCAACTGGCTGCCGCGCAGCACCAGGCCGGTGCGGCGACGCTGCACCAGGATGTGGCGGTCGAGGCGGGCGATCTGTTGCTCGTCGTTGTCGGCTTCCTCCAGTTCGCGCAGCAGCCCGCGCAGCCGGTCGACCACTCGGGCGAGTCGGTTGTTCGCCGACATCAGCAGCGACGCGGTTGCCGTCAGGAAGAACGCCGGGGCCAGCATGGCGGTCAGGATCGCGTAGTGGGTGCTCTGCAGCATTTTGGGATGGTGGCCGGGAAGACGTGGGCTATCATGCCGCGACACGGACACGACGGCGACTTATGACAGCCAAGAACGGCAGCGGACACCGGTTGATCTGGATCGACCTGGAGATGACCGGACTCGATACGGATAACGATTCGATCCTCGAGATCGCCACGGTCGTCACCGACGCCAACCTCGAGATCCTCGCCGAAGGCCCCGAACTGGCCATCGCCCATCCGCTCGCCAGCCTGGAAGCGATGGACGACTGGAACCGCAACCAGCACCGGAAATCCGGGCTGTGGCAACGCGTCCTCGAGCAGGGCGTGGCGATGGAGGAGGCCGAGCGACGCACGCTGGCGTTCCTCGGGCAGTGGGTGCCTGCCAACACCTCGCCGATCTGCGGCAATTCGATCTGCCAGGACCGGCGCTTCCTGTACCGGCAGATGCCGAAACTCGAGAAATACTTCCACTACCGCAACCTGGACGTCAGTACCGTCAAGGAACTCGCGCGGCGCTGGGCGCCCGAGGTGCTGGCCGGTGTCGGCAAGGAAGCCAAGCACACCGCGCTCAGCGACGTGCATGACTCGATCGCCGAGTTGCGCCACTACCGCGCGGCGATGGGCAAGCTGGGCGGATTGCCCGGCTGAGTTCGGCCTTCAGGCCTTCTTCGGCGCGGCGACGTCGCCAACCTCGGCGACCGACTTGACCAGCAGCTCGTGCAACGGCCGGCCGTCGGCGTCGTGGTGGTAGACGCGCAGGTCGCGCTGCGGGTACGGAATGCTCAAGCCGCGGCCGATGACCTCGTTGCGCACCGCTTCGGTCAGCTCGCTCCTGGTCGACACCAGGTCGCCGGTCTTGGCCCAGGCCCGCAACTCGAGGTTGACGCTGCTCTCGGCCAGCGCCATCACCAGCACCTCGGGCTTGGGCTCCTTGAGCACTTTCGGATGGGCGAGGGCGACCTCGAGCAGGGTTTCGCGCGCGAGTTTCAGGTCGTCGTCGTAGCCCACGCCGACCGCGAGGTCGATCCGCCGTTTCGGGTTGGCGGTGAAGTTGATGATCGGCGCGGTGGTGATCAGGCTGTTCGGCAATACCACGGTGCGGTTGTCGATGGTGCGCATGCGGGTCTGGAACACGCGGATCTGGTCGACGGTGCCTTCGATTCCCGCGGCCTGGATGAAGTCGCCGACGCGGAACGGACGCTGCGCGATCAGCATCACGCCCGACGCGATGTTCGACAGCGAATCCTTGAGTGCCAGGCCGATCGCCAGGCCGGCGGCGCCGAGCACCGCCAACACCGAGGTCATCGGCGCGCCGGCAAAGTCCAGTGCGGCCACGATGATCACCACGATCATCGCGGCATAGATGACGTTGCGCAGGAACCCGCGCAGGGTCGCTTCCATGCTGGCGCGGGTGAAGGCGCGGTCGAGCGCGTTGGACAGCCGCCTGGCCAGCCAGATGCCGACCAGCAGGATCAGCAGCGCACCCAGCAGCTTCAAGCCGAAGTGCCGTGCTTCGGTCAGGAGGTTGATGCCCTCGAGTTCCCTCAGCGTCGTCGGGATCTGCAGCGCCATCCTTCTCAGCCCGCCTTGGCCTTGGCCAGGCGCAACCAGGTGTCGACCACCGTGTCCGGATTCAGCGACACCGACTCGATGCCCTGGTCCATCAGCCATTCGGCCAGGTCCGGGTGGTCGCTTGGGCCCTGGCCGCAAATGCCGACGTACTTGCCCTTGGCGCGCGCGGCCGAGATCGCCATCGACAACAGCTTCTTGACCGCCGGGTCGCGTTCGTCGAACAGCTTGGCGACGATCGCCGAATCGCGGTCCAGGCCGAGGGTGAGCTGGGTCAGGTCGTTGGAGCCGATCGAGAAGCCGTCGAAGATCTCGAGGAACTCCTCGGCGAGCAACGCGTTGGACGGCACTTCGCACATCATGATGATCTTCAGGCCATTCTCGCCGCGCTTGAGGCCGTTGGCCTCCAGCACCTCGATTACCTTGCGGCCCTCGTCCAGCGTGCGCACGAACGGGATCATGATCCAGCAGTTGGTGAGTCCCATCTGCTCGCGTACTTTCAGCACCGCCTGGCATTCCAGCGCGAACGCGTCGGCGAAGCTCGGGTCGACGTAGCGACTGGCGCCGCGGAAGCCGAGCATCGGGTTCTCTTCGTGCGGCTCGTACGCCGCGCCGCCGATCAGGTTCGCGTATTCGTTCGACTTGAAGTCCGACAGGCGCACGATCACCGGGTGCGGCGCGAACGAAGCGGTGATCGTAGCGATGCCCTCGGCCAGGCGATCGACGTAGAACTGCACCGGCTCGCCGTAGCCGGCGATCTTCGCGTCGATCTTCTTCTTGGTCTCCGCATCCTGCTTGCCGTACTCCAGCAATGCCTTCGGATGGATGCCAATGTGGCTGGCGATGATCATCTCCAGGCGCGCCAGGCCGACGCCCGCGTGCGGCAGCATCGCGAAGTCGAACGCGCGCTCCGGGTTGGCGACGTTCATCATCACCTTGAGCGGCGCCGGCGGCATGTGCTCCAGGTCGGCGGTGTGGCGTTCGAAGGGCAGGGCGCCGGCGTAGATGTAACCGGTGTCGCCCTCGGCGCAGCTGATCGTGATCAGTTGGCCGTCCTCGATGGTGTCCAGCGCATTGGTGGTGCCGACCACGGCCGGCACGCCGAGCTCGCGCGCGATGATCGCGGCGTGGCAGGTGCGGCCGCCGCGGTTGGTGACGATCGCCGCCGAGCGCTTCATCACCGGCTCCCAATCGGGATCGGTCATGTCGGCGACGAGCACGTCGCCGGGCTGCACGCGCGCCATGTCGGCCAGGCTGCGCACCACGCGGGCGGTGCCGCTGCCGATCTTCTGGCCGATCGCGCGCCCCTCGCAGACCACGTCGCCGCGCTGCAGCAGCTGGTAGCGCTCGATCTGGGTGGCGCGGCCGCGCGACTTCACCGTCTCGGGGCGCGCCTGCACGATGAACAGCTTGCCGCTGACGCCGTCCTTCGCCCACTCGATGTCCATCGGGCGGCCGTAATGCCTTTCGATCACCAGCGCCTGCTTGGACAGCTCGTGCACGTCGGCGTCGGTTAGCGAGAACTGGCTGCGCAGCTCGGCCGGGGTGTCCTCGGTGCGCACGCGCTCGCCGGGCTGGTCGGAATAGACCATGCGCAGCTGCTTGGCGCCGATCGAGCGGCGCAGGATCGCCGGCTTGCCCTGCGCGAGTGTCGGCTTGTAGACGAAGAACTCGTCCGGATTGACCGCGCCCTGCACGACCATCTCGCCCAGGCCGTAGCTGGAGGTGACGAACACCACGTCGCGGAAACCCGATTCGGTGTCGAGGGTGAACAGCACGCCCGCCGCGCCCACGTCGGAGCGCACCATCAGCTGCACGCCGGCGGACAGGAACACGTCCTCGTGCTTGAAGCCGTGGTGCACGCGGTAGGCGATCGCGCGGTCGTTGTAGAGACTGGCGAAGACTTCCTTGACCTTGTGGACGACGTCGTCCTCGCCGGTGACGTTGAGGAAGGTTTCCTGCTGGCCGGCGAACGACGCATCGGGCAGGTCCTCGGCGGTTGCCGACGAGCGCACCGCCACCGCGACATCGCCGCCGCCGTTCTCCGTGCACAGCTGGCGGTAGGCGGTGCGGATGTCCGCATCGAGTCCGGGCTGCAGCGGCGCATCGATCACCCAGCCGCGGATCTCGCCACCGGCCGCGGTGAGCGCGGCGACGTCCTCGACGTCCAGCGTCGCCAGCTTGTCGAAGATGCGCTGGTGCAGGTTGTTGTGCGCGATGAAGTCCTTGAACGCCTCGGAGGTCGTCGCAAAGCCGCCGGGCACCGACACGCCGAGGTTGGCCAGGTTTCCGATCATCTCGCCGAGCGAGGAGTTCTTGCCGCCGACGCGGGCCAGGTCAGTGAGGCGCAGCGCGTGCAGCCAGAGGATGTTCTCGTTCAAGGCGGTCGATCTCCGTGGGATAGACGCGTGCGGACGCGGCCAAGCGGCTATGATCGCCCGTGCGTCGAGTGCATACAAGGTTGATTCGACGGGCTTTTTCGTATGGGCAGCGGTTCTGGCGACGGGGTGGGGCGATGGCGGAAGTGCGGCCGGTTTTCTATGTTTCCGACGGCACCGGCATTACCGCCGAGACCATCGGCCACAGCCTGTTGACCCAGTTCACCGGCACCCGCTTCGTCACCGACCGACTCGCGTTCGTCGACAGCGTCGAGCGCGCGCGGGAAGCCGCCGCCAAGATCCGCGTCGCCGCCGGCATCCACGGCGTGCGGCCGGTGGTGATCAACTCGTGCATGGACGGCGAGGTCGGCGCCGCGCTGGCGGAAAGCGGGGCGCTGATGCTCGACGTGTTCGCGCCGTTCATCGAACCGTTGGAGCGCGAATTGGGGCAGGCGCGCGAGCGCCGAATCGGCCAGGCGCACGGCCTGGTCAACTTCGAGACCTACCACCGCCGCATCAACGCGATGAACTTCGCGCTGACCCACGACGACGGCGCCAGCATCGACTACGCGGACGCCGACCTGATCCTGGTGGCGGTATCGCGCGCGGGCAAGACGCCGACTTGCGTGTACCTGGCGCTGCACTACGGCATCCGCGCGGCGAACTACCCGCTGACCGAGGAAGACCTGGAGCACGACCGCCTGCCGCCGCGCCTGCGCGCGCATCGCGCCAAGTTGTTCGGCCTGACCATCGACCCCATCCGCCTGCAGCAGATCCGCCAGGAACGGCGCCCGAACTCGCACTACGCCAAGCTCGAGACCTGCAAGCGCGAAGTCGCCGCGGCCGAAACCATGTTCCGCGCCGAACGCATCCCGACGCTGAGCACCACGCATACCTCGATCGAGGAGATCTCGAGCAAGGTGCTGGCGACGCTGGGGATTCATCGCGAGATGTTCTGAAGGCCGTTGCGGCCTTCCATGCGAACACCAAACTTAGGCTGACCGGCACGCGCCGTCAACGCTGCCGTGACGCGTGGGTGCCGTGTAGGATCGGGCCATGAATTCGCTCGTCGCCCGCACCGCGCGCATCCCGAAGCTCAACCGCTTCGGCTGGCTGATGGGCTTGTACGCCGAGAACCACGCGCGCCTGGCGCGCCTGTTCGCGCCGGCCGATCTGGCCGCAGGCCATTACCTGTCCGATATCGGCGACGGACTGGCGTTGCGGGTGGACGTGATCGAGCAGCACCGCTACACCACGCAGCTGCGGCTCACCTATGCCATGCCCGACCCGCTGACCGGCGAGCCCGATCCGTCGGCGTACCTGCGGCTGTACCACGACACCCGCCAGCTGGAAGCCACGCATTGCTACGTGGGCCGGCGCTGGCAGGACGTGATCGGCATGTACCCGCCGCCGGCCGAGCTGATCAGCCACCGGATGCGCATGAACACGTTCCTCGGCAAATGGCTCGAGTACCTGGCCGAGCGCGGCCATGGCGTGGCGACGCTGCACCCGCAACGCGAAATGCCGATCGAAATCCAAAAGACGGCTTGACGACTCCGAAAACGGCCTCTAAGATTTGCGGCTCACCAGCACGTGGGGCCATAGCTCAGCTGGGAGAGCGCCTGCATGGCATGCAGGAGGTCGGCGGTTCGATCCCGCCTGGCTCCACCAATTTCGTGCACTGACAAGCCTCGTCGGCGCGCGGATGGGTCAAGTTTCAAGTCCCCATCGTCTAGAGGCCTAGGACACCACCCTTTCACGGTGGACACCGGGGTTCGAATCCCCGTGGGGACGCCAATGTTCAACGACTCAGGCCCGCGCAAGCGGGCCTGAGTCGTTTTGCGGATGGTATCGGCGCGCCAATGTGTGGCGCGCCGCATCTACTCGCGAAGCGTCAGTCCTGCAGCTCGCGCAAGGTCACCGACGGCGGTGCATCGAGCACGCGCCGGGTCGCGAACATCCCGGCCAGCAAAGCCGCGAGCACGCCGACCCCACCACCGACCACAGCCAAGCGCCAGTCGGCCTGCCAAGGCAGGTCGAACACGCGCTTGGCGATCACGCCGGCAAGCACCGACGCCGCGACGGTCGCGGTGAGGCCCGACAGCAATCCGATCGCGATGAATTCCGAGGCCTGCGCCAGCCGCAACTGGCGCCGGCTGCCGCCGAGCACGCGCATCACCCCGCCTTCGAGCAGGCGTTCGTCCTGGCTGGCGCTGACCGCGGCCATCAGCACCAGCAGGCCGGCGGCGAGCGAGAAATAGAACACCACCTCGACCACCGTCGACACCTGGTCGGCGGTGCTGCGTACCTGTTTGAGGACCGCGTCGGCGTCGATCACCGACAGGTTCGGGAAACGGCCGACCAGGTCGGCGGTAAAACGCGTCCGCTCTTCCGGGACGCTGACGGCGGTGATGTAGCTGGCGGGGTAGGCGTCGAGCGCCCCCGGCGATGCGATCACGAAGAAGTTCGGCTGGAAGCTCTCCCAGTCGACGCTGCGCAGGCTGGTGATGCGCGCCGCGAACGGCTGGCCGGCGATGTCGAACGCGATGCGGTCGCCGAGCTTCCAGCCCAGCGATTCGGCAAACCCTTCCTCGACCGACACCTCGGGCTGTGCCGGCGGCGTCGCGGACCAGAACTTGCCGGCGGTGACCTGGTTGTCGTCGCGCAGGCGGGCGGCCATCGACAGGTTGAACTCGCGCTCGGCGCGGCGTTGCGACTGGGCGTCGCCGTTCCCGCCGGCGTAGTCGGCGCCGCTGACCGGCTTGCCGTTGTGCGTGGTCAGGCGGCCGCGGACCATCGGGTACAGCGCCGGCGCCGCCAGTTGCTGCTCGGCCATGAACGCGCGCATCGGCGCGATCTGGTCGGGCTGCACGTTGATGATGAAGCGGTTCGGCGCGTCGGCCGCCAGCGAGAGCTGCCAGCGATCGAGCAGGTCGGTGCGCACGAACGTCAACAGCAGCAACGCCATCAGCCCCAGACCCAGCGCCGAGACCTGCGCCACGCTGCTGCCCGCGCGCCGGCTCACGTTCGCCAGCCCGTAGCGCAGGCTGCCGCGCAGGCGCGAACGCAGGCGGCGCACCACCACGATCATCAGCCAGGCCAGCGTGGCCAACACCGCCAGCGTGGCGACGATACCGCCCAGCATCGCGATGGCGAGAGTCGGCGAGCCGGCTTTCCACCACAGCAACGCGGCCAGTCCCGCCAGCCCGAGGATTGCGACCAGCCAGCTGCTCGGCTCGGTCGGGTCGAGGTCGCGACGCAACACGCGCAAGGCGGGCACGCGGCGCAGTGCCAGCACCGGCGGCGCGCCGAACGCGAGCAGTACGACCAGCCCGACGCCGTAACCTTCCAGTGCCGGCAGCCAGCCTGCGGCGGGGATCGACAAACCCAGCGATTGCGCGAGCCAGCCGCCGACCAGCCATTGCAGGCCGAATGCCAGCGCGACGCCGATCGTGCACGCGATCAGGCCCAGCAGCAGCAGTTCGCCGACGTGGATGCCCACGAGCGTGCGTTGGCTGGCGCCGAGGCAGCGCATCACCGCCGTGCCGGAGAGGTGGCGTTCGCTGTGTCGGCGTGCGGCCATCGCCACCGCGACCGCGGCGAGCACCACCGACACCAGGGCGGCCAGGCCGAGGAAGCGACCGGCGCGGTCGAGCGCGGAGCGGATCTCCGGCCGCGCATCGCCCACGGTTTCCAGGCGCTGGCCACGGCCGAGAGCGGGCTTGGCCGCGCGCACGAAGCGGTCCACCGCGCTGGCATCGCCGGCCACGACCAGCCGGTAGCGGATCCGGCTGCCTTCCTGCACCAGGCCCGTCGCCGGCAGGTCGGCCAGGTTGAGGAATACCTTGGGCGCAACGTTGAAATAGTCGAGCGCGGCGTCGGGTTCCTGCACGACCAGTGCGGCCAGCCGCAGCCGCGAATCGCCGACGGCGATGGTGTCGCCGAGCTGCGCATCGAGCGTGTCGGCGCCGGCGCGGCTCAGCCAGACGCTGCCGCGCGCGGGGATGGCGTCGGCGCGGCGTTCCACGTTCGCGCGATCGACGATCCGAAACTCGCCGCGCAGCGGGAAGCCGCCGCCGAGCGCGCGCAGGTCGCCCAGCTGCAGGCGCTCGTTGTCGCCCGCGCCGACCCGGATCATGGTCTGCAGCTCCTGAGTTTCGGTCCGGCGCAATTCCCTGGCGTTCGACGCGCGGCGGATCGCGCCGCCGATCGGCGCGTCGCCGCGCACCACCGCATCGCCACCAAGCAGGCGGTTGGCCTCGATCGCCAGCGCGCGCTGCGCGCGGTCGGTGACGAAACCCACCGACGTCACCGCGACCACCGCCAGCACCAGTGCCGCCAGCAGGATGCGCACGTCGCCTGCGACCAGGTCACGCCGCAGCTGGCGCCACGCCAGCGCGAGGATGGTCATGATCCCTGTCGCTCCTGTGCGACCAGCACACCGCTGTCCAGGCGCAGGCGCCGGCTGCAGCGCGAGGCGAGATGCTCGTCGTGGGTAACCAGCACCAGTGTCGTGCCGGCGTCGGCGTTGAGCGCGAACAGCAGTTCGATGATCGCCTCGCCGGTGTGGGTGTCGAGGTTGCCGGTGGGTTCGTCGGCGAACAGCAGCCCTGGTCGCGTCACGAACGCGCGGGCGAGGGCGACGCGCTGCTGTTCACCGCCGGACAACTGGCGCGGGTAGTGGGCCAGGCGCTCGCCCAGCCCGACCTTGTCGAGGATCGCCTTGGCCGCCGGCTCGACCTCGCGGTCGCCGCGCAGCTCCAGCGGCAGCATCACGTTCTCCAGCGCGGTCAGCGAGGGCAACAGCTGGAAGCTCTGGAACACGAAGCCGACTTTTTCGCCGCGCACCCGGGCACGGCCGTCCTCGTCCATCGCCGACAACGCCTCGCCATCGAGCATTACCGAGCCGGTGCTGGGCGTGTCCAGGCCTGCCATCAGCGCCAGCAGAGTGCTCTTGCCTGAACCGGACGCTCCTACTATCGCAACCGAATCGCCTTGGGCAATCGTGAACTCGACCCCATCCAGGATCGTGAGCTCGCCCGACGGCAACGGCACCCGCTTGCCCAGGTTGGTGACTTTCAGCGCCTCGCCATGCTGCCGCGCGAGGCGGGCATCGGTCTGGTCAGCGTTGGGTACGACGGAATCGGCCATGATCTTCCTGGTGAACAATGTTGCCGGCCGTTGTCCGGCCAGCCAATGGAGAAATGCGATGCGATCACGATATGCGGCATGGCGGTCGCGGGTTCAATGTGCCGTTGGTGGGGCCGCCGTGCTGCTGGCTTTGCTGGGCTGCGCGCCGGCGGATCAACCGACTGCTTCTGCAAAGTCGGCCCCTGCAAAGTCACTGCCTGCAGAGTCAGCGCCCACGACGGCACCGGCGGTGAACGCCAACACCGCGAACATGCGCACGGTGCTGGTGCTCGGCGATTCGCTCGCCGCCGGCTACGGACTGGCCGCTTCGCAGGGCTGGGTCGCGCTGACCGCGGACCGGATCGGCAAGACCAAGCCGGGCTGGCGCGTGGTGAATGCCAGCATCAGCGGCGAGACTACCGCTGGCGGCGCGGCGCGGATCGATGGCGAACTCAAGCGCACGCGCCCGGCGGTGGTGGTGATCGAACTGGGCGCCAACGACGGCCTGCGCGGCCTGCCGTTGGCGCAGACGCGCGCCAACCTCGACGCCATGGTGCGCGCGGCCAAGGCCAGCAACGCCCGCGTGCTGCTGATCGGCATGCGCATGCCGCCCAACCTGGGCAAGGCCTACACCCAGGGCTTCGAAGCCAACTACCGCACCGTGGCCAGCCAGCACGGGGTAGCGCTGCTGCCGTTCCTCCTCGCGCCGATCGCGCTGGATCGCAGCGCCTACCAGGCCGACAACCTGCATCCGGTCGCCAGCGCGCAACCCAAACTGCGCGACCACGTCTGGCCGGCGCTGGAGCCGCTGCTGAAATAGCGCATCGTCGACCCTCAGGGTTCGGCAATCTCGCGGTCTGTCAACGGCTTACGCCAGCGCGCTGGCATTGCCACAATCGATGCATCCCGGCCGCGCCGGTTCATTCGACGGAAGCAATGCACGACATCAGCCCCAGGCTCGCCCGCACGATCGCCCAGACCATCGCCACCGAGATCGGCGCCCAGCCCGCGCAGGCGCTGGCCGCCATCGGCCTGCTCGACGAAGGCGCGACCGTGCCGTTCATCGCGCGCTACCGCAAGGAAGTGACCGGTGGCCTCGACGACACCCAATTGCGCAACCTCGAAGTCCGCCTGGGCTACCTGCGCGAGCTGGAAGACCGCCGCGCCACGGTGCTGGCGAGCATCGCCGAGCAGGGCAAGCTGAGCGACGAACTGCGCGGCGAGATCGAAGCGGCCGACAGCAAGGCGCGCCTGGAGGACCTGTACCTGCCGTACAAGCCCAAGCGCCGCACCAAGGCGCAGATCGCGCGCGAAGCGGGGCTGGAGCCGCTCGCCGACGGCCTGCTGGCCGATCCGATGCTGACCCCGGAAACCTTCGCTGCCGGCTTCGTCGATGCCGACAAGGGCGTGGCCGATACCAAGGCCGCGCTCGAAGGTGCGCGCGCGATCCTCATGGAGCGCTGGGGCGAGAACGCGGCGCTGGTCGGCGAACTGCGCGGCTGGCTCAGCGAGGTCGGCGTGATCCGCGCCCGCCTGGCTGAGGGCAAGGAGAACGAAGGCGCGAAGTACCGCGACTACTTCGACCACGCCGAATCGCTGGCGAAGATCCCGTCGCACCGCCTGCTGGCGCTGTTCCGCGCGCGGCGCGAGGAGGTCCTGTTCCTCGACCTGGAGCCGGGCACCGATCCCGACCCCGGCCACGCCCAGGCGGAAGGCCGCGTCGCCCACCATGCCGGCATCCAGGCGCAGGGCAGGCCCGCCGACAAGTGGCTGCTCGACGCCTGCCGCCTGACCTGGCGCGCCAAGCTGCACCTGCACCTGCTGCTGGACCTGTTCGGCCAGGCGCGAGAGCGCGCCGAAGCGCAGGCGATCGACGTGTTCGGCGACAACCTCAAGGACCTGCTGCTGGCTGCGCCGGCCGGACCGCGCGCGGTGCTCGGACTCGATCCGGGCATCCGCACCGGCGTCAAGGTCGCCGTGGTCGACCGCACCGGCAAGGTGGTCGCCACCGACACGATCTACCCGCACGAGCCGCGCAAGCAGTGGGATGCCTCGGTGCACACGCTGCGCGCGTTGTGCGCCCAGCACGCGATCGAACTGATCGCGATCGGCAACGGCACCGCCTCGCGCGAGACCGACAAGCTCGCAGGCGACGTGATCAAGCTGTGCCCGGAACTCAAGCTGCAGAAGATCGTGGTCAGCGAGGCCGGGGCGTCGGTGTACTCGGCCTCCGAGCTGGCCGCGCGCGAGTTCCCCGAGCTCGACGTCAGCCTGCGCGGCGCGGTCTCGATCGCGCGGCGCCTGCAGGACCCGCTGGCTGAGCTGGTGAAGATCGAGCCCAAGGCGATCGGCGTCGGCCAGTACCAGCACGACGTCGACGGCTACCGGCTGGCACGCGCACTGGATGCCAAGGTCGAGGACTGCGTCAACGCGGTCGGGGTGCACGTCAATACCGCGTCGGCGGCGTTGCTGACGCGCGTGTCGGGCCTGTCGGCGACGGTCGCCGAGAACATCGTCCGCCATCGCGACCAGCACGGGCCGTTCCGCTCGCGCCGCGCGCTGCTCGACGTGCCGCGGCTGGGCGACAAGACGTTCGAACAGTGCGCGGGCTTCCTGCGCATCGCCGACGGCGAACAGCCGCTGGATGCATCGTCCGTGCACCCGGAGGCCTATCCGCTGGTGCAGCGCATCGTCAAAAGCTGCGGCCGCGAAGTAAAGCAGGTGATCGGCGACGGGGCGTTCCTGCGCACGCTCAGGCCCGAGCAGTTCACCGACGAGCAGTTCGGCGTGCCCACCATCCGCGACATCCTCAAGGAACTCGAGAAGCCCGGCCGCGACCCACGCCCTGAGTTCAAGGCCGCGCGCTTCGCCGACGGCGTCGAATCCCTGAAAGACCTGCAGGTCGGCATGATCCTGGAGGGGGTGGTCACCAACGTCGCCGCGTTCGGCGCGTTCGTCGACATCGGCGTGCACCAGGACGGGCTGGTGCATATCTCGGCGTTGTCCGACCGCTACATCAAGGACCCGCGCGAGGCGGTCAAGGCCGGTGACATCGTCAAGGTCCGCGTGCTGGAGGTGGATATCCCGCGCAAGCGCATCGCGTTGACCCGGCGCCTGGACGACAGCGTGCCCGCGCCGCAGGCGCCGCGGCCCGCGCAGCGAGAGGCGTCGCGCCCAGCGCGGCCGTCCGAACGCAGCCGCGAGGGCCGATCCGGACGCAATCCCGAGGCGGCCAAGCCTGTCCTGGCCAACAACGCGCTGGCGGACGCCTTCGCGCGGGCCAAGCGCACGGAATGAGCACGGGGTTGGCGAGGTTGGCCGGGCGACGGACACGCCATTGCCGCCCCGCGCGCCGCGCCTTCACGCTTCGGGCTTGTATGCTCTGAGCGGAATGGACGCGAATCGATCCTCGGACTCTCCCGTGTTGAGCGGCCTGCTGCCGCGCGGGGGCTACCTGTTTGCCCTGGCGGTGTTGCTGGGTTCGCTGGCGTTGGTTTTCGCGACCTGGCAGAACGCGCGCGAGCGCGAGCTGCATGCCGCCGAGCTCGAGTTCGTCGGCAAGACCGACGAGGTGGTCGACCTGATCCGGCAGCGCCTGGTGAACTACGAGTTGGTGACGCGCGGCGGCGCGGCCCTGTTCGCCTCGGTGGCGCGGCCGACGCCCCGGCAGTGGCAGGCCTATGTAGAGGGAATGCAGATCGGCGAGCGGTTCCCGGCCATGCTCGGGCTGGGATTCGCGGGCTATGTCAGCGGCGGGGGCCTGGGCGAGCTGCAGCTCGAATGGCGCGATGCGGGCTACGGCATCCTCGACGTGCGCCCGCACGGACGACGCCCGTTCTACGGGCCGATCCTCTACCTGGAGCCGCGCACGATCGCGAACGTGCAGGCGGTGGGCTTCGACATGTACTCGGAGGCGACCCGACAGGCTGCGATGCAGGCGGCGGCGGAAAGCGGGGAGGCGCGCATGACCGGCTCCGTGCACCTGATCCAGGACGCCGCCGAGAAAAAGACCGGACTGCTTCTGTACCTGCCGGTCTATCGTGGTGGCGACCGTCCGGCAAGCGTCGCGGCGCGGCGTGAGTCGCTGCAGGGCTGGGTCTACGTGCCGTTCCGGCTGGATCCGTTCCTGGCCGCCGCGTTGGGTAGCACCGCGTACCGGGATGCGCGATTTCGCGTCTACGACATCACCGGCGGGGCCGAGGAGCTGCTGTTCACGACGGCCATCGCGTCCGGCGAGGAAGCGCCGGCGTTCCAGCACAGCACCACTGTCGAATCCTACGGCCGGCAGTGGCGAGTCGAGTTCGATTCGCCGCCCGAGTCGCTGGCGGCGCCCAAGTTGCAGGGGCTGCAGAACATGTTGGGGCTGGGGCTGTTCGCTTCCTTGCTGATGTACGGCCTGGCCTGGATGCTCGCGCGCACCGAGGGCCGGGCGCAGGCGATCGCGACCCGCATGACCGAGGAGTACCGCCGCAGCGAACTGCGCTTCCGCGTCGCGATGCAGTACTCGGCGATCGGCAAGGCGTTGCTGGACAGCGAGGGCAGGATCGTCGAGGCCAATCCGGCACTGGCGGCGATCGTCGGCCAATCGCCGGACGTCCTGGCCGGAAGCCGCTTCGACGCCCTGTTCGAGGACGACGATACCGACACCCGCACCACCCGCCGGTTCGTGGCGACCGACGAGCAGGGCGTGTACCGGTCGACCCGTCGCCTGCACAGGGAAGGCGGCGTCCCGCGCCATGCCCAGCTGACCTTCGCTCCAGTGCCAGGCAACATCGACCAGGACATCGCCGGGCTGGTGCAGGTCGAGGACGTCACCGAGCGCGTACGCGCCGAAGCCCGCGTACACGCGCTCAATCGCACGCTCGAAGCGCGCGTCGCGTTGCGCACGCGTGAACTGAGTCTGGCCAACCAGGAACTGGAGGCGTTCGCCTACACCATCTCCCACGACCTGCGCGCGCCGCTGCGCGCGATCGATGGCTTCAGCCGGATCCTGTTCGAGCGCTACGCGGGCGCCGTCGACGAGCATGGACGCGACTACCTGGGCCGGGTGCGCAAGGCTGCCGCACGCATGGGCGAACTGATCGATGCGATGCTGAAGATGTCGCGGCTCACCCGCAGCGAACTCAAGCTCGAGCGCATCGACCTGAGCCAGGTCGCGACGGAGATCCTCGAGGAGCAGCACCTGGCCGATCCCGGACGGGTGGTGGAACGGCATATCCAGCCAGGGCTGGAAGTGACCGGCGATGCGGCGTTGCTGCGCAACCTGATGTCGAACCTGCTGGTCAACGCCTGGAAGTTCACCCGCGACCAGCCGGCGGCCCGCGTCGAGGTGGGCTTCACCGATGACGCGGACGGGGGCGAATTCTTCGTGCGCGACAACGGTGCGGGCTTTTCGCAGGACTATGTCGACAAGCTGTTCCGGCCATTCCAGCGCCTGCACAGCCAGGGCGAGTTCGCCGGCCACGGCATCGGCCTGGCGTCGGTCAAGCGCATCGTCGAGCGCCACGGCGGCATGATCCGCGCCGAGGGCCGCGAAGGGCAGGGCGCGACCTTCTATTTCACGCTGCCCAATCCAACGCGCGTGGAGTAACGCCGCCCCCAGCGATGCTCGCGCTCGGCGCGCTCAGGCGTTCCGGTTGTGGCCGCGCATCACGCGCAGCTTGTCGCGCGCCCAGTCGCGGTCCTTGCTGGCAGCGCGCTTGTCGTGGTCCTGCTTGCCCTTGGCCAGCGCCAGCTCGATCTTGACCTTGTTGCCCTTCCAGTACAGCGCGGTGGGCACCACGGTGTAGCCGTCGCGCTGGATCGAGCCGATCAGGTTGTCGATCTCGCGACGGTGCATCAGCAGCTTGCGGGTGCGGCGCTCCTCGGCGACCACGTGGCTCGAGGCCGAGATCAACGGCGTCATCTGCGCGCCGACCAGGAACATCTCGCCGCCGTGGACGACCGCGTAGCTGTCGCCGATGTTGGCGCGGCCGGCGCGGATCGACTTCAGCTCCCAGCCCTGCAGGGCCAGGCCGGCCTCGAAGCGTTCCTCGAGCTGGTAGTCGTGGCGCGCGCGCTTGTGCAGCGCGATCGTCTTGACCGCAGGCGCGGCTTTGCCCGCCGCGCCGCCGCCGCCCTTTCCTTTATCCTTGCCTGTCTTGGTGCTTGTGTTCTTGGCCATCGCGCCATTGTCCCCGATTGCACGGCCCTTTAGCGAACCGACCGCCCGTTCATGCCGACCATCCGCCGTTCCGCCCTAGTCGAACACTCCACCGCGCGCATGTTCTCGCTGGTCAACGACGTGGCCGCGTATCCGCGCCGCTTCGACTGGTGCGACGCCGCGCAGGTGCTGGAAGCCAGCGATGCGCACATGGTCGCGCGCCTGGAGTTGGGGCTGGGCGCACTCCGAACCTGGTTCACCACCCACAACACGCTGGCGCCACCGCACCACATCGACCTAAAGCTGGTCGACGGGCCGTTCCGTAGCCTCAGCGGGCGTTGGGAGTTCCACGCACTCGACGAATCGGCGTGCAAGGTCACCCTGATCCTGAACTTCGAGCCGACCGTGAAGCTGCTGGCCCCGGCCATGGCGCTGGGCTTCCAGAGCCTGGCCGACCGCATGGTCGACGATTTCATCCGGGTGGCCGACAGCGACGCGGATGTGACCGAGGCGGAGGAAGCGCTTCTGCAAGCCGAAGGCACAGGCGAGCCCGGCGACAGCGGCTCGGTTCGATGAAGATCGAAGTGGTGCGCGCGTGGCCGCGGCGATTCGAGAGCGTCGAACTGGAATTGCCGCAAGGCAGCCGGGTAGCCGACGCGCTGGCCGCGGCAGGGTGGGTCGATCAGGCCGACACGCTGGCCTACGCGGTACACGGCGTGCGCGTGGATCGGGCTACCGGCCTGAAGGAAGGCGACCGGCTGGAGTTGCTGCGGCCCTTGCAGGTCGACCCGATGGACGCACGTCGGCGTCGCGCGCAGGCGCGGAAAACGCCCGGCTAGGTCGCCCGCTTAGGTCGGTGATCGGTTGGTAGCCGCGTTCGAGCCGGCCACGCCGGGGCCGTCGCAGCGCTGAAGCGAAAAGCAGCGAGCGCTCAGCCGCCGCCGCGCTTCTTCTTCTTGTCCTTGGCCAGGTTGCGGCCAAACTGCTTCACCGAGGACTTGGCCAAGGCCTCGTCCTGCTCGGGGAAGTAGTCGCCTTCCCACTTGCTCAGGGCATCGCCCTCGAACCACAGCGTGAGGTTCTTGGCCTCGACGCGCCCGGTGCGGCCGACGCGCTGCGTGGCCGTGTAGTCCCAACGCTCCTGATGGAACGGGTCAGCGATCGACGGGGTACCCAGCAGCAACGTCACCTGTTGCTTGCTCATGCCGGCCTGCAACTGGTCGACCGCAGCCTTCTCCAGCAGGTTGCCCTGGTAGATCGGCTGGCGGTAGATGACGCCGCAACCGGCGGTCAGCAGGGCAACGAGCAGTACGGGCAGGAGCTTGCGCATGAGGTGTCTGGGCCACTCGCGGCGGCAGTCGAATAGTCGGCCGATGATACACTGAAGCCATCGCCGCGGACCCTCGCGGCGGCCGCGTTCATGCGGCGTTCGGGGCGATTTTTACCCCAGCCCGGCGTGGCAATCCCAGAGGATCGACATGGAATCGCAGGACCTGCGCAACGCCGGACTCAAGGTCACCCATCCGCGGATGCGGATCCTAGAGTTGCTCGAGCAAGCCAAGCCGCGGCACATGACGGCCGAGGACATCTACCGGCTGCTGCTCGACCAGAGCGAGGACATCGGGCTGGCGACCGTGTATCGCGTGCTGACCCAGTTCGAGGCGGCCGGCTTGGTGCTCAAGCACAACTTCGAGGCCGGGCAGTCGGTGTACGAACTCGACCGCGGCCAGCACCACGACCACATGGTCGACATCGAGACGGGCAAGATCATCGAGTTCGAAAGCAGCGAGATCGAAGAGCTGCAACGCAAGATCGCGGCCAAGCTGGGCTACGAGATCGAGGAGCACTCGCTGGTGCTGTACGTGCGCAAGAAGCGCTGAGCGCGCCGCGATAGCGCCGCGAAACGCTAACAGCCCTAGCGGGAATGAGCGCGTCGCAACGCGCGGAGATATCGAGTCACCAGGCCTTCTTGGCGATCAGACCACGTCGCTGAGCAACCGCTTCGCCGCCGCCCGCGCCTCGCGGGTCAGCTCGACGCCGCCGAGCATCCGCGCCAGCTCCTCTTCGCGTTGCTTCGCGTCCAGCGACGCCACCGCGCTCTGGGTCACTCCTTCGTTGGCCGCCTTGCTGACGCGGTAGTGGCCGTGGCCCTGGGCAGCGACCTGCGGCAAGTGGGTCACGCATAGCACCTGGCGCTTGGCGCCGAGCGCACGCAGCTTCTGGCCGACGATCTCGGCCACGCCGCCGCCGATGCCCGAGTCCACCTCGTCGAACACCATGGTCGGCACCGCGTCCAGGCCCAGCGCGGCGACCTCGATCGCCAGCGAGATCCGCGACAGCTCGCCCCCGGACGCGACCTTGCGCAGCGCGCGGGCCGGCTGGCCGGGGTTGGCGGCGACCAGGAACTCGACGCGCTCGCTGCCGTTCGGGTCCGGGCGGTCGCCGTCCTGCGGCTCGATCGCGATGTCGAAACGCCCGCCGCCCATGCCCAGCTCCGCGATCAGCGCGGTGGTCGACGCCGACAGCGATTCGGCGGCTTTGCGCCGCGCCGCGCCGAGCGTGGCCGCTGCCGCGCGCCAGGCCTCGCGGGCGGCATCGATTTCCGTATCGAGCTTGAGCAGGCGTTCGCCGGCGCCGCGCAGGGTTTCCAGTTCGGCCGCGATCGCGTCGCGCTGGCCCGCCAACTGCTCGGGTGCGACGCGGTGCTTGCGGGCCAGCTCGTGGATGCGGCCCAGCCGGCGTTCCAGCGTCTCGAACGCCGACGGGTCCAGGTCGAGGTCGCTGCGCACGCGGTCTAGCTGGGCGAGGGCCTCGTCGAGCTGGATCGCGGCGTTGTCGAGCATGCCGTCGACTTCCAACAGGCGCGGTTCGTGCGCGCTGACGCGCTGCAATTCGCCGCGCACCTGCTGCAGCGAGCGCGACAGGGACGGGCCGTCGTCGCCGCCGAGCTGGGCAAAGGCGCTCTCGCACGCAGCGATCAGGTCCGAGGCGTGGCCCTGCCGGCGGTGGTCCGATTGCAGCTTGGCGATCGACTCCGGGTCCAGGGTTTCGCGCTCGAGTTCGCCGTGCTGGTGCTCGAGCCACGCGATGCGGTCGGTGACGTCGCCCGCCGCGGACAGCGTGTCGCGCTCGCGCAGCAGCGCGTTCCACGCCTGCGCCGCCCCGACCACCACCGAGCGCTGCGCGTCGGTGCGGCCGTAGGCGTCGAGCAGGGCCAGTTGGCTGGGTTTGGACAGCAGCGCCTGGTGCTCGTGCTGGCCGTGGATCTCGACCAGGTAGGCCGTGAGCTGCGTGAGCTGGGCCAGGGTCACCGGGCGGCCGTTGATCCAGGTCCGCGAGCCGCCGTCGGCACGGATCACGCGGCGGATCTGGCACGCCGCCTCGGGCGGGCGGACGCCTTCGTCGCTGTCCTCGTCGGTCTGGTCGAGTTCGTTCTCGCGCAGCCACGCCAGCGCCAGTGGGGCATCGTCGAGGCTGAAGTCGGCGACCAGCTCGGCGCGCTGCGCACCGTGCCGGACCACGCCGCTGTCGGCGCGCAGGCCCGAGAGCAGGCCCAGTGCATCGACGAGCAACGACTTGCCCGCGCCAGTCTCGCCGGAGATCACGGTCAGGCCCGGGCCGAAGGTAAGTTCGGCCGCGCTGACCACGGCGAACTGCTTGAGGGAGAGGTGGGTAAGCATTGGCCGCGATTCTAAGGGTGGATGGCGCCGTTGTTGCGGCGAGCCTGATCGGCGGGCGTCGCTGAACCTGAGATTCGCGCTGCCTACCCGGTCCGACAGCGGCGATCACGTCGGCTTGCGCGACCCGCGCCGGCGACGTATATCCAGCCCATGTCCCGCAAACCCGCCGACCCCAGCCTCGACCCGCGCGCGCGCCAGCTGTTGCGCACGCTGATCGGGCGCTACATCCGCAGCGGCGAGCCGGTCGGTTCGCAGACGCTGATGCGCCACGCCGGGCTCGACGTCAGCGCGGCGACGATCCGCAACATCCTGGCCGACCTGGAGGACGTGGGCCTGCTCAGTGCCCCGCACACCTCGGCCGGACGGGTGCCGACCGCGCAGGGTTACCGGCTGTTCGTGGATTCGCTGCTGCAGGTGCGGCCGCTGCCCGAGAGCGAGATCGCGCGCCTGCGCAGCGAGCTGCCGGCCGGGTCGGGCACCCAGGCCCTGCTGGGCAGCGCGTCCGAGCTGCTCTCGGCGATGACCCATTTCGTCGGCGTGGTCAGCGTGCCCAAGCGCGAGCAGTTCGCGTTCCGGCGGATCGACTTCGTGCCGCTGGACGGGCAGCGCGTGCTGGCGATCCTGGTGTTCGCCGACAACGACGTGCAGAACCGCATCATCCAGACCCGCCGCGCCTACGAGGCCGGCGAGCTGGAGCGCGTGGCCAACTACCTCAACAGCCACTTCGCCGGCCGCAATGCCGCCGACATCCGCGCGACCTTGCTGCACGAACTCAAGTCCGCGCAGGCGGAGATGGAAGTGCTGCTGAGCCAGTCGATCGAGCTGGCCGAGCAGGTGCTGGTGCCTGGCCACGACGACATGGTGCTGGCCGGGCAGACCCGGCTGATGGGCCTGCAGGAACTGACCGACGTCGACCGCCTGCGCGAGCTGTTCGAGGCGTTCGCGCGCAAGCGCGAAATCCTGCAACTGCTCGAACGCACCGTGCATGCGCCCGGGGTGCGGATCTTCATCGGCGAGGAGACCGGGCTGGCGCCGCTGGAGGGGGTTTCGCTGGTGACCGCGCCATACACCGCCGGCGGCCAGGTGCTGGGGGTGCTGGGCGTGATCGGGCCAACCCGGATGGCCTACGACCGGGTGATCCCGGTGGTTCAGGCCGCGGCTGATGCCCTGGGCAGTGCCTTCGACCCGCCCTGAACGCCTGCGGTAGCGCGCCCGGCGCGCCGTGAGTCCCACCGCGCGCACCGGCCAGTCCCGGCACCATCGCGATGGGCCCACGCTGTTCCCTTGAAGCCCCCTCACCCCGCCCCCATAGCGGTGGGGTGTTGCGCACCGGCGCGCAAGAAGGACGAGCTGAGAGCATGATGACGACGATCGACCCCACGCAAGACGCGGCCGCCGAGGCCACCACCGAATCCACCAACCCGCTGGCCGCCGAACTCGAAGCCGCCCAGGCCGAGCTGACCCGCTTGCGCGAAGACTCGCTGCGCGAGCGCGCCGAGCTCGACAACCAGCGCAAGCGGCTGTCGCGGGATGTCGACATGGCCCGCAAGTTCGCCAACGAGCGCTTGTTGGGCGACCTGCTGCCGGTGATCGACAGCCTCGAGGCTGGCCTCAACGTGCCCGGCGACACCGCCGCGCACCTGCGCGAGGGCATGGAGCTGACGTTGCGGCAACTGCTCAAGGTCGCCAGCGACAACGGCCTGACCGCCGTCGATCCCGCCGGCCAGGCCTTCAATCCCGAGCACCACCAGGCGATGAGCATGGTCGAAAGCCCCGAGCACGCCCCCGGCCACGTGGTGCAGGTCTACCAGAAGGGCTGGCTGCTGAACGAGCGCCTGCTGCGCCCGGCGCTGGTGGTGGTCAGCAAGCACGATTGATCCAGCACGAATGGGGGTAGGGCGGGTTTTAGCCTGCCGACTCTCAAACGGCGGGCTAAACCCGCCGTCCAAAAATGGGGTTGGCGCTTGAAGTGCCTGCGGCCGACCCCAAATCACGCACATCGGCGGCCCGACCGCCACGTACATCAAAGAACCACAGAGGAAACAACCCCATGGGCAAGATCATCGGCATCGACCTGGGCACGACCAATTCGTGCGTTGCGGTCATGGAAGGCGGCAAGGCCAAGGTCATCGAAAACGCGGAAGGCGATCGCACCACGCCATCCATCGTCGCCTACACCAAGGACGGCGAGATCCTCGTCGGCGCCTCGGCCAAGCGCCAGGCCGTCACCAACCCCAAGAACACGTTCTACGCGGTGAAGCGCCTGATCGGCCGCAAGTTCACCGACGCCGAAGTGCAGAAGGACCTCGGCCTGGTGCCGTACGGCATCGTCGCGCACGACAACGGCGACGCCTGGATCAAGACCCTCGACGGCAAGACCATGGCCCCGCAGCAGATCTCCGCTGAAGTGCTGGCCAAGATGAAGAAGACCGCCGAGGCCTACCTGGGCGAGACCGTCACCGAGGCGGTCATCACCGTGCCGGCGTACTTCAACGACAGCCAGCGCCAGGCGACCAAGGACGCGGGCAAGATCGCGGGCCTGGAGGTCAAGCGCATCATCAACGAGCCGACCGCGGCCGCGCTGGCCTACGGCATGGACAAGAAGGGCGGCGACCGCAAGATCGCGGTCTACGATCTGGGCGGCGGCACGTTCGACGTGTCGATCATCGAGATCGCGTCCGTCGACGGCGAAATGCAGGTCGAGGTGCTGGCCACCAACGGCGACACCTTCCTGGGTGGCGAGGACTTCGACAAGCGCGTCATCGATTACCTGGTGGAAGAGTTCCAGAAGGACCAGGGCATCGACCTGCGCAAGGACCCGCTGGCACTGCAGCGCCTCAAGGATTCGGCCGAGCGCGCCAAGATCGAGCTGTCGTCCGCGCAGCAGACCGAGGTCAACCTGCCGTACGTCACCGCCGACGCGTCCGGCCCGAAGCACCTCAACATCAAGCTGACCCGGGCCAAGCTCGAGTCGCTGGTCGAGGACCTGGTCAAGAAGACGATCGAGCCGTGCCGCATCGCGCTCAACGACGCCAGCCTGCGCGCCAGCGACATCAGCGAAGTGATCCTGGTCGGCGGCCAGACCCGCATGCCCAAGGTCAGCCAGGCGGTGGCCGATTTCTTCGGCAAGGAGCCGCGCAAGGACGTCAACCCGGACGAGGCCGTGGCCGTGGGTGCCGCGATCCAGGGCGGCGTGCTGCAGGGCGACGTCAAGGACGTGCTGCTGCTCGACGTGACCCCGCTCAGCCTGGGCATCGAGACCCTGGGCGGGGTGTTCACCAAGATCATCGAGAAGAACACCACCGTCCCGACCAAGGCCTCGCAGACCTTCTCGACCGCCGAGGACAACCAGTCCGCGGTGACCGTGCACGTGCTGCAGGGCGAGCGCGAACAGGCCCGCTACAACAAGTCGCTGGCGCGCTTCGACCTGGCCGGGATCGAGCCGGCGCCGCGCGGCATGCCGCAGGTCGAGGTGTCGTTCGACATCGACGCCAACGGCATCGTCCACGTGACTGCCAAGGACAAGAAGACCGGCAAGGAGCAGAAGGTCGAGATCAAGGCCGGCTCGGGCCTGTCCGAGGAAGAGATCGCCAAGATGGTCGCCGACGCCGAGGCCAACCGCGAGGAAGACCAGAAGTTCCACGAACTGGTGCAGGCGCGCAACCAGGCCGACGGCCTGATCCACATGGCCCGCAGCACCATCAAGGAACACGGCGAGAAGCTGCCCGGCGAAGCCATCGGTGCGGCCGAGGGCGCGATTGCCGAGCTGGAAACGGCGATGAAGGGCGACGACAAGGGCCAGATCGAGGCCAAGTCGAAGGCGCTGGAAGCCGCCTCGCAGGCGCTGTTTGCGGCGGTCCAGACGCAGCAGCCGGGTCCGGATGCCGAGGGTCCGGGCGCGGGCGCGGGTGCGGGCAAGTCCGATGACGTGGTGGACGCCGAGTTCACCGAGGTCAAGGACGACAAGCAGGCCTGATCGAGCCGGCTTGATCAAGTCGACTGGGACCAGGCTATCAGCAACGACAACGCAACAGCGCGACGGGCAGGCCACCACGGCCTGCCCGTCTGTTTAGGGAACAACGGCAGCATCGATGAGCAAGCGCGACTACTACGAAGTTTTGGGCGTGGCCCGCAACGCCTCCGACGAGGACCTGAAGAAGGCCTATCGCCGCAGCGCGATGAAGCACCACCCTGACCGCAACCCGGGCGACCACTCGTCCGAGGCCGCGTTCAAGGAGTGCAAGGAGGCGTACGAGGTGCTGACCGACGCCGGCCGGCGCCGCGCCTACGACCAGCATGGCCACGCCGCGTTCGAGCACGGCATGGGCGGCGGTGGCCAGGGCCACGCCGACATGGGCGACATCTTCGGCGACATCTTCGGCAACATCTTCGGAGGCGGTGGCGGCGCGCGCGCACCGCGCCGCGGCGCCGACATCGGCTACGTGATGGAGCTGTCCCTAGAGGAGGCCATCAACGGGGTCGAGAAACAGATCGAGATCCCCACGCTCGACGAATGCGACAGCTGCGATGGCAGCGGATCCGCCGACGGCAAGGTCGAAACCTGCGCCACCTGCCACGGTCGCGGCCAGGTGCGTTTCCAGCGCGGCATCTTCTCGATGCAGCAGGCCTGCCCGCATTGCGACGGCCGCGGCCAGAGCATCTCCAACCCGTGCGGCGACTGCCGCGGCCAAGGTCGCGTCGAGCGCACCAAGACCCTGCAGGTCAAGATTCCCGCCGGCGTCGACAACGGAGATCGCATCCGCCTGGCGGGCGAGGGCGAGGCTGGCCCGGCCGGTTCGCCGCCCGGTGATCTGTACGTCGACGTGCGCGTGCGCGAGCACGAGATCTTCCAGCGCGACGGCGACGACCTCCATTGCGACGTGCCGATCCGGATCTCGCAGGCCGCGCTCGGCGACACCATCCGCGTGCCCACGCTGGGCGGCGAAGTCGAATTGCGGATCCCGTTCGAGACCCAGACCGGCAAGCTGTTCCGGTTGCGCGACCAGGGCGTGAAATCGGTACGCAGCCGCAAGGTCGGCGACCTCTACTGCCGGGTCGTGGTCGAGACCCCGGTCAACCTGACCCCGGAACAACGCGAGCTGCTCGAGAAATTCGAAGCGACGTTCGTCGGGGAGGGGGCACGCAAGCATTCGCCGCGTTCGTCCACCTTTCTAGATGGCGTCAAGGGCTTCTGGGATCGCATGACCTCGTGATCGCATCGCGGGCGGCTGCTGCGCCCGCGCTTGTCGCCCCGTGCCGGCACCGCTAGCCTGCACGCATGACTTCGAGCACCACCAAGACCGGCACCACGATCCGCATCCTGATCCACGGCGCGTCCGGGCGCATGGGCCAGGCCTTGCTTCGCCTGGCGGCCGAGCGCGACGACGCCAAGGTCGTGGCCGCGGTGTCACGCGCGCAGCCCGCGCAGCGGGTGGTCGACGGCGTGCCGTACTTCGCGGCCAAGGAGATGCACGGCGTGCCGGCGTTCGACGTCGCGATCGACTTCAGCCTCGCAGGAGGGTTCGACGGCATTCTGGGCTTGTGCGCCGAGCGCGACGCAGCGTTGGTCTCGGGGACAACTGGGCTCAGCGACGCCCAGCGCGCCGCGCTCGAATCCGCCGCGACCCGCATCCCGGTTTTGTCGTCGGCCAACTTCAGCCTGGGCGTGGCGGTGCTGAGCGAACTGGTCGAGCGCGCCGCGGCGGCGCTGCCGGGCTGGGATTGCGACATCGTCGAGGCCCACCACGTGCACAAGAAAGACGCACCCTCCGGCACCGCGCTGGCCCTGGGTGCCTGCGCCGAACACGGTGGCGCATCCCCGCGTTACGCCTCGCTGCGCGCCGGCGATATCGTCGGTGAACACTTCGTTCAATTCACCGCCGCCGGCGAGCGCATCGAGCTGAACCATCGCGCCACCAACCGCGACATCTTCGCCCGCGGCGCGCTGCACGCCGCCACCCGCCTGCCTGCGCGCGTGCCCGGCCTGTACCGGTTGCGCGACCTGCTGGCCTGATCCGTGCCCTCGAATGGCGCAAATCACCGAATTTGATGCTGGCTTTGGCGGCCGCTCGCCGCTAGAATTCTCGCTCGCCTGAACCCCGCCCGCCGGACCGGTCCCGCACCGAGTCCGTGTTTTGCTGCAACCCGGTTTTTCCGGGGCGCGCTCGGCGGTTTCAGTACCCCCGGCAGCCAAGGCGAACCCCCGTGACCCATCCCGCAATCCTCGCGCTCGAAGACGGCACCGTTTTCGAGGGCATTTCCGTAGGCGCGCCCGGCCTTTCCGTCGGCGAGGTGGTGTTCAACACTGCGATCACCGGCTACCAGGAAATCCTGACCGACCCCTCCTACGCGCGCCAACTGGTGACGCTGACCTATCCGCACGTCGGCAACACCGGCTGCACCGACCAGGACGACGAGGCCGGCAAGGTCTGGGCCTCGGGCCTGATCGTGCGCAACGTGCCGCGCCGGCCGAGCAACTGGCGCAGCCAGGTCGCGCTGCCGGAGTGGCTGGCCAAGCGCGGTGTGGTCGCGATCGCCGACATCGACACCCGCAAGCTGACGCGCCTGCTGCGCGACAGCGGCGCGCAGAACGGTGCGCTGATGGCGGGCGAGGGCATCGACGCGGCCAAGGCGATCGAGGCGGCGCGGCAGTTCCCCGGCCTCAAGGGCATGGACCTGGCGAAGGAAGTCTGCACCCGCGAGCGCTACGAATGGCGCGACGGCCAGCTCGACCTCGACAGCAACACGTTTGCGCAGGCCGATGCGAAGTTCCACGTGGTCGCCTACGACTTCGGCTGCAAACTCAACATCCTGCGCATGCTCGCCGAGCGCGGCTGCCGCGTGACCGTGGTGCCGGCGCAGACGGGCGCCGAGGAAGTGTTCGCGCTCAAGCCCGACGGCGTGTTCCTGTCGAATGGTCCCGGTGATCCGGCCCCGTGCGACTACGCGATCGCCGCGATCAGGGAGTTCGTCGAGCGCAAGGTCCCGACCTACGGCATCTGCCTCGGCCACCAGCTGCTCGGCCTGGCGGTCGGCGCGCAGACGGTCAAGATGAAGTTCGGCCATCACGGTGCCAACCACCCGGTACAGGACCTCGACACAGGCCGGGTGATGATCACCAGCCAGAACCACGGCTTCGCGGTCGACGAGACGACGCTGCCAGCCAACGCACGTGTCACGCATCGCTCGCTGTTCGACGGCAGCAACCAGGGCATCGAACTGACCGACGCGCCCGCCTTCAGCTTCCAGGGTCACCCGGAAGCCAGCCCCGGCCCGCACGACGTCGCGCCGCTGTTCGACAAGTTCGTCGCACTCATGAAGGAAGTCCGTTGAACGCTTTTCTGCGCAGTATGTGCCTGTTGTTGTTGTGCTTCCCGTCCATCGCAGCGGCCGACGCACCGACACCGCAAAGCATCGTGGCCGTGGAGCGGATGCTCGGCCTCGACGTGACGATCGACTACGTGCTTGCCAAGCTGTTTGAGACGGATGCAAGTTTCGAGGTGTTTCCGCCGGGCCAGCGCAAATGCCTTCTCGATTCGCTGACCGAGAACGCGCACGCCGATATGCGGCAGAGCATCGGTTCGATGTTCGGCGACGACGCCACGGCGGTCGCATGGATCGCGTTTGCGAAGACCCCGGGCGGCAGCAAAGTGCTCGGGGCGATGCGCGACATGACGATCGCCCAGGTCAAGGGGCAGCCCGTTCCTGACATGGCGGCAGTAGAGGCCGGCCTGGGTGCCGCGGAACGCCAGGACATTGCGGCTTTCATGCAGACTCCTGCCGCTGAAGTGATGCAGAAGAAATTCCCGTCGTTCGGCTCAGCGGATCAGGACGCCGCCGCCGTTGAGGTGGCTGCGCAAAACTGCGGGATCGTGCGCAAGTAAGGAACCCTGCGACTGGATACGCGTCGCCCACCGGCGCTGCGTGACAACGAGTCGAACCAGCAATGTCGGGCTGCCACGGTGCGCCCGAAGAATCCATGAGGAAGCCATGCCCAAGCGCACCGACATCAAGACCGTCCTGATAATTGGCGCCGGCCCGATCGTGATCGGCCAGGCCTGCGAGTTCGACTACTCCGGCGCGCAGGCGTGCAAGGCGCTGCGTGACGAGGGTTACCGTGTGGTGCTGGTCAACAGCAATCCGGCCACGATCATGACCGACCCGGACATGGCCGACGCCGTGTACATCGAGCCGATCAACTGGCAGACGGTCGAGAAGATCATCGCCAAGGAAAAGCCTGACGCACTGCTGCCGACCATGGGCGGCCAGACCGCGTTGAACTGCGCGCTCGACCTCGCCGACAACGGCGTGCTGGAGAAGTACGGCGTCGAGCTGATTGGTGCGAAGCGCGAAGCGATCATGATGGCCGAGGACCGCGAACTGTTCCGCGTGGCGATGGCCGAGATCGGCCTGGACTGCCCGAAGGCGGAGGTCGCCAAGACCCTCGAGCAGGCGCTCGATATCCAGACGCGGGTTGGGTATCCGACCATCATCCGTCCGAGCTTCACCCTCGGTGGCAGCGGCGGCGGCATCGCCTACAACCGCGAGGAGTTGGTCGAGATCGTGACCCGCGGCCTGGAGCTTTCGCCGACCACCGAAGTGCTCGTCGAGGAATCGGTACTGGGCTGGAAGGAATTCGAGATGGAGGTGGTCCGCGACACCAAGGACAACTGCATCATCGTCTGCTCGATCGAGAACTTCGACGCGATGGGCGTGCACACCGGCGACTCGATCACCGTCGCGCCAGCGCAGACCCTGACCGACAAGGAGTACCAGCGCCTGCGCGACGCCTCGATCGCGGTGCTGCGCAAGATCGGCGTCGACACCGGCGGCTCCAACGTACAGTTCGGCATCAACGCGCAAAACGGGCGCGTGGTGGTGATCGAGATGAACCCGCGCGTGTCGCGTTCCTCGGCGCTTGCCTCCAAGGCGACCGGATTCCCGATCGCCAAGATCGCCGCCAAGCTGGCCGTGGGCTACACGCTCGACGAATTGCGCAACGAGATCACCGGTGGCGCGACCCCGGCGTCGTTCGAACCGACGATCGACTACGTCGTCACCAAGATCCCGCGCTTCGCCTTCGAGAAGTTCCCGCAGGCCGACGCGCGCCTGACCACGCAGATGAAGTCGGTCGGCGAGGTGATGGCGATGGGTCGCACCTTCCAGGAATCGCTGCAGAAGGCGTTGCGCGGCCTGGAAACGGGCAAGGTCGGCCTCGACCCGACCGGCCTGGACCTGGGCAGCGAAGCCGACCTGACCAAGCTCAAGCGCGAGATGAAGGAGCCCGGGCCGGAGCGCATCTTCTATATTGGCGACGCCTTCCGCGCCGGCATGAGCGTCGAGGACGTGCATGCGCTGTCGTTCGTCGACCCGTGGTTCCTCGACCAGATCGAGGAGATCATCGCGACCGAGAAGGACGTGGCCGACGCCGGCCTGTCCGCGCTCGACGCCAAGCGCATGCGCGCGCTCAAGCGCATGGGCTTCTCCGATGCACGCCTGTCACAGCTGACCGGCACCGACGAGACCGCGGTGCGCAGCCTGCGCCGTGCGTTCGGCGTGCGTCCGGTTTACAAGCGCGTGGATTCCTGCGCGGCCGAGTTCGCCACCGACACCGCCTACCTGTACTCGACCTACGAGAACGAGTGCGAGGCCAAGCCGACCGGCCGCGACAAGATCATCGTGCTCGGCGGCGGCCCGAACCGGATCGGGCAGGGCATCGAGTTCGACTATTGCTGCGTGCATGCCGCGCTCGCGCTGCGCGAGGACGGCTATGAAACCATCATGGTCAACTGCAACCCGGAGACCGTGTCGACCGATTACGACACCTCCGACCGCTTGTACTTCGAGCCGCTGACGCTCGAGGACGTGCTGGAGATCTGCGACCTGGAAAAGCCCAAGGGCGTGATCGTGCAGTACGGCGGCCAGACCCCGCTCAAGCTGGCGCAGGCGCTGGAAGCCAATGGCGTGCCGATCATCGGCACCTCGCCCGATTCGATCGACCTGGCCGAGGACCGCGAGCGTTTCCAGCAGCTGGTCCAGCAGCTCGGCCTCGCCCAGCCGCTCAACCGCACCGCGCGCAACCCCGAGGAGGCGCTGCGACTGGCATCGCAGATCGGCTATCCGCTGGTGGTGCGCCCGAGCTACGTGCTCGGCGGCCGCGCCATGGAAATCGTGCACTCCGACGCCGACCTCTCGCGCTACATCCGCGACGCGGTCAAGGTCTCGAACGACTCGCCGGTGCTGCTCGACCGCTTCCTGGACAACGCGGTCGAGGTCGACATCGACATCATTGCCGACCGTGAAGGCCACGTGCTGATCGGCGGCGTGATGGAGCACATCGAGGAGGCTGGCGTGCATTCGGGCGACTCGTCGTGCTCGCTGCCGCCGTACTCGCTGTCTGCCGCGACCCAGGCCGAACTGCGCAAGCAGGTGGTAGCGCTGGCCAAGGCATTGAACGTGGTCGGGCTGATGAACACCCAGTTCGCGGTGCAGACCGACGAGCACGGCCGCGACACGATCTTCCTGATCGAAGTGAACCCGCGCGCCTCGCGCACGGTGCCGTTCGTGTCGAAGGCCACCGGCATGCCGCTGGCCAAGATCGCCGCGCGCTGCATGGTCGGGCAGACGCTCGCGTCGCAGGGCGCGCTCAAGGAGATCGTGCCGGACTACTACTCGGTCAAGGAAGCCATCTTCCCGTTCGCCAAGTTCCAGGGCGTCGACCCGATCCTGGGGCCGGAGATGCGTTCGACCGGCGAGGTCATGGGCGTCGGCCGCAACTTCGGCGCGGCGATGGCACGCGCGCAGGAAGCCGGCGGCATCAAGGCGCTGCCGGCGACCGGCAAGGTGTTCATCTCGGTGCGCGACCCCGACAAGCAGCGCGTGCTGCCGGTGGCGCAGGACCTGATCGGACGCGGCTACACGCTGGTCGCCACCCACGGCACCGCCGCGTTCCTGCGCGAGCAGGGGCTGGCCTGCGCGGCGATCAACAAGGTCACCGAGGGCCGGCCGCATATCGTCGACCTGATCAAGAACGGCGAGATCGTCTACATCATCAACACCACCGAGGGTCGCCAGGCGATCACCGACTCGTTCTCGATCCGCCGCGAGGCCCTGCAGCACCGCCTGACCTACTCGACCACGGTCTCCGGCGCGCGTGCGCTGGTGCATTCGCTCGAGTACCGCGGCACCGGCCCGGTGTGGTCGTTGCAGGAACTGCACGCGGAGCTGAAGGCCACGGCCTGATGGATCCCTGGCCGCCATTCCCGTGAAGAGGGGGTGGCGGCCACGACGCCAACGCGAGGTCGTTCCGGGCACAATCGGGCGTCCCCAACGAACTGGTCGGCCGTGCGCCGACGCGAGGAACAGGCAATGAGAGCACCGTTGACGGTGAAGGGCGCGCAGCGTTTGCGCGCCGAGTTGGAAGAACTGAAGTCGGTCAAGCGACCGGCGGTGATCCATGCGATCTCGGAAGCGCGCGCCCACGGCGATCTCAAGGAGAACGCCGAGTACCACGCCGCGCGCGAACAGCAGAGCTTCATCGAGGGCCGCATCAAGCAGCTCGAGTCGGAGCTCTCGCATGCGCAGGTGATCGACATCGCCGCGCTCAACGCTGGGTCGCGGGTCGTGTTCGGCGCGACAGTCGAGCTGGCCGACACCGAGACCGACGAAGAGCGCACCTACCAGATCGTTGGCGACCTCGAGGCCGACATCAAGCAGGGCCTGATCGCGATCTCGTCGCCGGTGGCGCGCGCGCTGATCGGCAAGCACGAGGGCGACAGCGTCACCATCGAAGCGCCGGGCGGCACCCGCGAGTACGACATCGTCGGCGTCAGCTACGTTGCCTGAGCGCGGCGACTCCGGGCTTCGCGACCCCGCCGTGGCCGCCTGACGTGGCGAGCGCCACGCTGCTGCTGCCCGAACGCAGCCGACTGGCACCGCAGCGGCTGCCCCCGACGCTCGCCACCTGGCTGGGGCGCGCCGATCGCACACTCGAAGGCGGCACCCAGGTGGCGCGCGCGTTCGACGTGTTGCCGCGCGGCTGGCCGGTCGCGGCGGCCACCCGCCAGCGCGACGTCGGCGACGCCGCGCATGCGATGTGGCTGCGCGCCGACCCGGTGCACGTGCGTCCTGACATCAACGGTGCACGCCTGCTGGCGTTCGGTGACGCGCTGTCGATCACCACGGAAGACAGCACCGCATTTCTGCCGGCACTGAAGCCGTTGTTCGGCGACGCCGGTTTCCCGATCGACGCGCCCACGCCGACACGCTGGTACCTGCAACTGCCACGCGGCGCGAAGTTGCCGGCGTTCACCAGCCCCGACGACGCGCTCGGCGCCGACCTGTTCGAGCAGTTGCCGGGCATCAGCGACAGCGCGGGCAGCGAGGGCCGCCGCTGGCGCGCGTTGCTCAGCGAGGCGCAGGTGGTGCTGCACAACCACCCGCGCAACGCGCAGCGCGCCGCGGCCGGCCTGCCGACGATCAACTCGCTGTGGTTCTGGGGCGCCGGCGCCGTGCCCGACCACGTGCGCATGCCGTTCGACCGGGTCCAGACCGACGACGACGCGATGCAGGCGTTCGCCGCCCTCGCCAAGGTCGCTGCCGTGCACCTGCCGCCGCGTTGGCAATCGGTCGAGGGCAACAGCATCGTCGACCTGCGCCAGGCGCGCGACCTGGCCGCGTTGGCGAACGACTGGCTGCTGCCGTTGCGGGCCGACCTGCAGGCGCGGCGACTCGGGCGCGTGCGCTTGGATTTCGCCGACGGCGCGCAGTTCGATCTCGCCCCCAGCCAGCGCTGGCGCTTCTGGCGCCGCCCGCTGCCAGCACTCGACGCATGAACGGCGACGGCGCCTTGCCCGGCCCGCGGCTGCGTCGCCGCACCACCGCCGACGCGGGCCGTTGGCCCGAGGCGGTGCCGCCGCTGCTGCGCCGGCTTTATGCCGCGCGTGGCGCCACCGCCATCGAACAGGCGCAGCCACGCCTGGCACAGCTGCTGCCGCCCGATTCGCTCGGCGGACTCGACGCGGCCACCGCCTTGCTCGTCGATGCGATTGCCCGCGACCGCCACATCGTCGTCGTCGGCGATTTCGACTGCGATGGTGCCACGGCGTGTGCGGTAGGCGTGCGTGGCCTGCGCCTGCTGGGCGCGAAGCGCGTCTCGCACGCGGTGCCCAATCGCATGGTGCACGGCTACGGCTTGTCGCCGGCGCTGGTGGAAGAACTTGCCGGGTTGCAGCCCGATCTGCTGGTCACCGTCGACCACGGCATCGCCTGTCACGCGGGCATTGCCGCGGCCAAGGCGCGCGGCTGGCAGGTGCTGGTTACCGACCACCATTTGCCCGGTGAAACCTTGCCGCCGGCCGACGCCATCGTCGACCCGAACCTGCGCGGCGATGCATTCCCGAGCAAGGCGCTGGCCGGCGTCGGGGTGATGTTCTACGTGCTGCTGGCCTTGCGCCGGCACCTGCGTGCGGTCGGCGCATTTGCCGCGGCCGAACCGGATCTGGCCGTGTTGCTGGATCTGGTGGCGGTCGGCACGGTGGCCGACCTGGTGCCGCTGGATGCGAATAATCGCGCCTTGGTTGGCGCGGGGCTTCGCCGCCTGCGCGCGGGGCAGGGCTGCGCGGGCTTGCGCGCGCTGATCGAAGTCGCCCAGCGTGACGCGCGCCGGCTGACTGCGGCCGACATCGGTTACGGCATCGCCCCGCGCCTCAACGCCGCCGGTCGGCTCGAGGACATGGCGCTGGGCATCGAATGCCTGCTTACCGACGACCTGGCGCAGGCCCGCGACATCGCCGCGACCTTGAACGAGATCAACGGCGAGCGCCGCGCGGTGCAGCAGCAGATGACCGAGGACGCCGAGATCGCCCTGGCGCGCGTCTCGCTAGTCGATGGGGCAGTGCCCGCTGCGGTCTGCCTGTTCGATGCGCAGTGGCATCCGGGGGTGGTCGGCCTGGTCGCGTCCAAGATCAAGGAACGCCTGCACCGGCCGGTGGTGGCGTTTGCGCCGGCCGAACCCGGGAGCGGCACGTTGCGCGGCTCCGCGCGTTCGATTCCCGGGTTCCACATCCGCGATGCGCTGGCCGAGGTCGACGCCCGGAACCCCGGGCTGATCGAGCGCTTCGGTGGCCACGCGATGGCGGCCGGGCTGTCGCTGCCGGCCGAGGCGCTGGACGCGTTCGAGCGCGCGTTCCAGGTCTGCGCGGAGCGCCTGCTGACCCCCGAGCTGTTGCAGGCCAATGTGCTCAGCGATGGCGAGCTCGCCGGCGACGAGTTCAACCGCGACAGTGCGCAGGCGCTGCGCGATGGCGGGCCGTGGGGGCAGGGGTTCCCCGAACCGCAGTTCGACGGCGAATTCGAGGTGCTGGCCACGCGCGTGGTCGGCGAGCGCCACCTCAAGCTGGAGCTGGGGCTGGTGAAGCCCGGCCACGCCGGCCTGCGTTTGAACGCGATCGAGTTCGGCGGCTGGAATGGGGTGGTGCCCGCCGGTCGCATCCGCATCGCCTACCGGCTCGAGCCGGACGACTACCGCGGCGGCAACGCGATCCAGCTGGTGGTCGTGCACCGCGAACCGGTCTGAGCCTCCCAGGCGTCCTGCACGGCGGTCGCTGTTAACCCCATCGCCGAAACCCGTGCGTTGGATAGCGCGACGGTTATCAACCCCGGGGGATGCGATGCGCGCAACGACGATGTGGATGGGTGTGCTGCTGGCGGTGGTCGCCGCCGGCGGAGTGGCGCAGGTGCGCGGCCCGGTGACCGCGCCGCCGTTGATCTCCAGCGACGGCGCGGAGATGCCGATCGTGCTGCAGTCCGCGCAGCTGTCGGTGCAGGCGGACGGCGGCATCGCCCGCAGCACGATCGAACTGGTGCTGCGTAACCCCAACGCGCGCCAGCTCGAAGGCCAGCTGCAGTTCCCGCTGTTGCCGGGGCAGCAGGTGGTGGGGTTCGCGCTCGACTTCGACGGCCAGCTGCGCCCAGCGGTGCCGGTGCCGAAGGCGAAGGGACGGCAGGTGTTCGAGGCGATCGAACGGCGCGGGGTCGATCCGGCACTGCTGGAGCAGACCCAAGGCCAACATTTCCGCCTGCGGGTGTATCCGATCCCGGCCCGCGGTACGCGGAGAGTGCAACTGACCTTCATCGAGCCGATGCAGCGCGAAGCAGGCGGCTGGTTGCTGCGGTTGCCGCTGCAGTTCGCCGCCCCCGCCAACGGCGTGGACCTGCGCGTGGCCGGTGGCAGCGCTATGCCGCGGATTACCGGCACGTTCGCGCCGGTCGCGCTGCGCAGTGACGGCGCCGGTTACGTCGCGCGGTTGCCGCGCACCAGCTACCGCGCCGACACCGCGCTCGACCTGCATTTCGCCGGCGCCACCCAGGCGCGCGCGTACACGCAGGCCCTTGAAGGCGAGCACTACTTCTTCGCTGAAGTGCCGCTGGCGGTCGTCGGTGCCGCACGGCCACTGCCGAAGGTGCTCGGCCTGCTCTGGGACAGTTCGGGCTCGGGCCGGCAACGCGACCACGCCGGCGAACTGGCCTTGCTGGATCGCTATCTGCGCGCGGCCGGCGACATCGAGGTGCGCCTGATCCGCCTGCGCGATCGCGCCGATCCGATCGAGCGTCACGTCGTGCGTGGCGGCGATTGGAGCGTGCTGCGCCGTTCCCTGCAGGCGACGGTCTACGACGGCGCCACCGACCCGGGCGGCTGGACGGTCGAGCGCGACGTCGGCGAGTACCTGCTGGTCAGCGACGGCCTGTTCAACTACGGCCAGCGTCGCCTGCCGGCGTTGCGCAAGTCGCAACGGCTCTACACGTTGAATTCCGTCGGCGCCGCCGCCGACAACGTGCGCCTGTCGGCGTTGGCGCAGGCTGCTGGTGGGCGCGCGATCACGTGGCAAGGCGCGGGCGAGATCGAGCGCGCCGCGCAGGAACTGCTGCACGACGGCCCGCGCGTGATGGCCCTGGACGCCAGCGGTGCCGACGGACTGGCAATGGCGTCCGACCGCGCCGATGCGGGCTACCTGCGCATCGCCGGCCGCCTGACGCAGCCGCAGGCCCGCGTGCGGATCCGGATCGCCGAGGCCGGCCGCACGCGCAGCATCGAGCTGCCGGTCGCAGCCGATGGCAGCGAAGGTGGGCTCGCCGCGCATCTGTGGGCCGACTACACGTTGCGGACCCTGCGCGCCGACCCCGAACGCAACCGCGCCGCGATTGCGCGGCTGGGCCAGCGCTTCGGCATCGTGACCCCGGAGACCTCGCTGATCGTGCTCGATACCGTCAGCGACTACGTGCGTTACGACATCGCGCCGCCGGCGGCATACCGCGCCGAGTTTGCCCGCCTCAAGGCCGAGCAGGGCAAGGCCGAGCACGCGTCGCGCCAGCAGCACCTCGACGGCATCGCGGCCGAGTACGCCGAGCGCATCCGCTGGTGGTCGACCGCGTTTCCGAAGGACCGGCCGGCCGCCAAGCACGTCGACCTGCGACCGATGGCCACCGCGGTGATCGCCCAGGCGTCGGCCGAGGCGGCGACCAGCCAGCGCGAAACACCCGCGCCTCCGCCGGCACCGTCCGCGGCGCCGGCCAGCGCCCGCAGGCAGCTGCGCGCGGCCTCGCCCGCATCCGCCGACAGCCTCGATCGCATCGAAGTAACCGGTTCGCGCATCGATGCGTCCGCCGCGGCCAGCGGCGGCGACGAAGGCGCCGGCGCGAGCATCGCCCTGCAGGCGTGGCAGCCCGATTCGCCGGTCGCGCGTCGCCTGCGCGCCGCCGCCCCGGGTCGCGTCTACGCGCTGTACCTGGACGAACGCGATTCGTACGCCAACAGCACGGCGTTCTACCTCGACGTGGCCGACGTGCTGTTCGCGATCAAGCAGCCGCGACTGGCGCTGCGCGTGCTGTCCAACCTCGCCGAACTGGAGCTGGAGAACCGCCAGGTATTGCGCGTGCTCGGCTACCGTTTGCTGCTGGCCGGGCAGCCGGGCTTGGCGCTGCCGGTGTTCGAGCAGGTGGCGCGGCTGGCCGAGGAAGAGCCGCAGAGTTTCCGCGACCTCGGCCTGGCCCATGCTGCGGCCGGCCAGCCACAACGCGCGGTCGACACACTCTACGAGGTCGTGCAGCGGCCCTGGGACGGACGCTTCTCCGGCGTGGCGATGATTGCGCTGGCCGAGCTCAACGCGGTGATCGCAACCGCCCACACGTCCCTGGACACGGCCCGCATCGACCCGCGCCTGCGCCGCAACCTGCCGCTGGATCTGCGCGCGGTGCTGAGCTGGGACAGTGACAACAGCGACATGGACCTGTGGGTGACCGATCCCGACGGCGAACGCTGCTACTACTCCAACCGCAACACCCACCAGGGCGGCCGCCTGTCCAACGACTTCACCGGCGGCTACGGCCCCGAGGAGTTCGTGCTGCGCGAAGCCAAGCCCGGCAAGTACAAGGTCGAGGCGAACTTCTTCGGCGACCGCCAGCAGCTGGTCACCGGCGCGACGACCCTGCACCTGTGGCTCAGCACCGGCTTCGGCACCGTCCGCCAGGACGACCAGAAGGTCACCTTGCGGCTGCGCGAGCGCTCGGAGACCGTGCTGGTCGGCGAGTTCGAGGTTCGGTGAACGGCAGCCGGAAGCCGGGCGCTGACAGGCTTCCGGCCTTGGCCGCGGCCGCATCGTGGACTGGGCCGCGGTCCTGCAGCCCGCACCGCTGGTAGAATTGCCGACCGCCAACCGCAGCAAGACAACCGGACATGATCGAACTCAATCCCGTCCGCCAGCGCATCGCCGACCTCAAGGGTCGGCTGGACTCGCTCAGGGGGTATCTTTGACTACGACAGCAAGGTCGAACGTCTCGAAGAAGTAAACCGGGAGCTCGAGAGCCCGGATATCTGGAACAACGCCGAACGCGCCCAGACCCTGGGCCGCGAGCGCTCGGCGCTGGAGAAAGTGGTGCTGGGCATCCGTCGCCTGACCGAGGGCCTGGTCGGCGCCGACGAACTGCTCGAACTGGCCGAGATGGAAGACGACGAGGGCACCGCGCTCGCCGTGGTCGCCGACATCGACACATTCACCAAGGACGTCGAGAAGCTGGAGTTCCAGCGCATGTTCTCCGGCAAGATGGACAGCAATTCGGCGTTCGTCGACATCCAGGCCGGCGCCGGCGGTACCGAGGCCCAGGACTGGGCCGAGATCCTGTTGCGCATGTACCTGCGCTGGGCCGAGTCGCGCGGCTGGAAGGCCGAGTTGATGGAAGTCAGCGGCGGCGATGTCGCCGGCATCAAGTCGGCGACGTTCCGGGTCGAGGGCGACTTCGCCTACGGCTGGCTCAAGACCGAGACCGGCGTGCACCGGCTGGTGCGCAAGTCGCCGTTCGACTCCGACAACCGCCGCCACACCAGCTTCACCTCGGTGTTCGTGTCGCCGGAAGTCGACGACAACATCGACATCGTGATCAATCCCGCCGACCTGCGCACCGACGTCTACCGCGCCTCCGGCGCCGGTGGCCAGCACGTCAACAAGACCGAGTCGGCGGTGCGCATCACTCACGTGCCGACCAACACCGTCGTCGCCTGCCAGACCGGTCGCAGCCAGCACGCCAACCGCGACACCGCGATGAAGATGCTGGCGGCCAAGCTGTACGAGCTGGAAGTGCAGAAGCGCAACGTCGAGCGCGACGCGCTCGAGGCGACCAAGTCCGACATCGGCTGGGGCAGCCAGATCCGCAACTACGTGCTCGACCAGAGCCGGATCAAGGACCTGCGCACCGGCATCGAGCGCAGCGACACCCAGAAGGTGCTCGACGGCGACCTCGACGAGTTCGTCGAAGCCAGCCTGAAGTCCGGCCTCGAGGCTGGCGCCAAACGCATCGACCACGTTTGACGTTCGTGATCCCCGCGCAGGCGGGGATCCAGCGAACTTGGTTCTGCTTGCGAATCCGAAACGCGATCGCCCTGGATCCCACCCTCCGCGGGGTGCCGATCAAAACCAACCCCAAAGCACCTATCCCGCCATGACCGACAACGCCGCACCGACGCACGCCGACGAGAACTTCCTGATCGCCGAACGCCGCGCCAAACTCACGGCGCTGCGCGGGCAGGGCGTCGCGTTCCCGAACGATTTCCGCCGCGCCGACTACGCCGGCGACCTGCAGGCGACTTACGCGGATGCGGGGCAGTGGACCGCCGAGACGCTGGAAGCGACGGGCCAGCGCGTCGCGGTCGCCGGCCGCCTGCTGCTCAAGCGGGTGATGGGCAAGGCCAGCTTCGTGCAGATCCAGGACGAGTCGGGGCGGCTGCAGCTGTTCCTGCAATCCAACGCACTGGGCGAGACCTACGACGCGTTCAAGGGCTGGGACGTGGGCGACATCATCGCCGCCGAAGGCGCGTTGACCCGCACCAAGACCGGCGAACTGTCGGTCAGGGTCGACACGCTGCGGCTGCTGACCAAGGCGCTGCGGCCGCTGCCAGACAAGTTCCACGGGCTGTCCGATGTCGAGCAACGCTACCGCCAGCGCTACGTCGACCTGATCGTGTCGCCGGAGGCACGCGAGGTGTTCGTCAAGCGTTCCAAGCTGATCCGCGCGATGCGCGAGTGGCTGGATTCGCGGCGTTTCCTCGAGGTCGAGACGCCGATGATGCATTACATCCCCGGTGGCGCCGTGGCCAAACCCTTCGTCACCCACCACAACGCGCTCGACCTGCAGTTGTACCTGCGCGTGGCGCCGGAGCTGTACCTCAAGCGCCTGGTGGTCGGCGGCCTGGAGCGCGTCTACGAGATCAACCGCAACTTCCGCAACGAGGGCGTGTCGACCCGGCACAACCCCGAATTCACCATGCTCGAGCTGTACGAGGCCTACGCCACCTACACCCAGATCATGGACCTGACCGAGGGCATGATCCGCGACATCGCCCAGTCGGTGCTCGGCACCACCGCGCTGAGCTGGGACGGCCACCCGATCGATATCGGCCCGGCGTTCCGGCGCTGGTCGATGACGGATGCGGTGCTCGAGCACAACCCGCAGATCCAACGCGAAGAACTGCGCGACCTGGAAAAGATGCGCGCCCACTGCGCGGCCCTCGGCATCCCGGTCAAGCCCGGCTACGGCTGGGGCAAGCTGCTGCTGGAGGTGTTCGAGAAGACCGTCGAGCACACCCTGATCGCGCCGACCTTCATCACCGACCACCCGGTCGAGGTCAGCCCGTTGGCCCGTGCCTGCGACCGCGACCCGGAGCTGACCGACCGCTTCGAACTGTTCATCGGCGGCAAGGAACTGGCCAATGGCTTCTCCGAGCTCAACGATCCGGAAGACCAGGCAGCGCGTTTCCAGGCCCAGGTCGACCAGAAGGAAGGCGGCGATGACGAGGCGATGCACTTCGACGCCGACTACATCCGCGCCCTGGAGGTCGGCTTGCCGCCCACGGGCGGGCTGGGGGTCGGCATCGACCGGCTGGTGATGCTGATGACCGATTCGGCCTCGATCCGCGACGTGCTGCTGTTCCCGTACATGCGCCCCGAGACCGGCGGCTGACCCGTTCCCGTGGCGTGAAAACAGCGCGGCTGCCAGAACCGCGGCCGCGATGTATTCTCATGCCGTAGCCATCACGGATCGATGGCGCCACCCAGGTACCTGCGTGAACGTCGTCATCGTCGATGATCAAACCTCCGCGCGCACCATGCTGCGCCACATCGTTGAAGACATCGCGCCCGAGCTCGCGGTGCACGACTTCGGCGAGCCGGAGGTCGCGCTGGGTTGGTGCGAGAGCCACCATCCCGACCTGCTGTTGCTGGACTACCGCATGCCCGTCATCGACGGGCTCGAGTTCGCGCGCCGCTTCCGCCGACTACCGCTGAACCGCGACATCCCGATTATCCTGGTGACGGTGGTCGGCGACGAGCCGATCCGGCAGGCCGCGCTCGATGCCGGGGTGATCGATTTCCTGGTCAAGCCGGTGCGCCCGCGCGAGCTGCGCGCGCGCTGCCGCAACCTGTTGCAGCTGCGACAGCAGTCCGAGAACGTCAAGCAGCGCGCGCTGTCGCTGGAGCAGCGGCTGCTGTCGAGCATGCACGAGGTCGAGGAACGCGAGCGCGAGACCCTCTCGCGGCTGGCCCGCGCGATCGAGTACCGCGACACCGGCACCAGCGCTTACCTCGAACGCATGGCCCGCGTCGCCGGCCTGGTCGCCGAGCAGTTGGGCATGTTCGAGGACGAGGTGCGGATGATCGAGATGGCCGCGCCCTTGCACGATATCGGCAAGATCGCCATCCCCGACGCGGTGTTGATGAAGCCCGGCCCGCTGAGCGAGGAGGAGACCGCGGTCATGCGCCGGCATCCGCTGATCGGACACGAGTTGCTCAGCGGCAGCCAGAACCGTTTCATCCAGACCGGCGCGCTGATCGCGCTGCGCCACCACGAGCGCTTCGACGGCAGCGGCTACCCCGATGGCCTTGCCGGCGAGGAGATCCCGTTGGAAGCAAGGATCGTGGCCGTGGCCGACGTGCTGGATGCCTTGATCTCCCCGCGGCCGTACAAAAAGGCCTGGGACCTGGACGCCTCCTTGGCCTACCTAATCGACCAGCGCGGCCGGCTGTTCGATCCGCGTTGTGTGAACGCGCTGCTGGACAGTCGATCGCGACTGGAGGATATCTGCCAGCGATTCTCGGCCACAGCGCGACGCCCGGGCCTGTCGTGAGTCCATGAACCACCTGATTGCCGGCCTGAAACGACGCCTCTCCGATCGCCCCGACAGCGAGCATGGGCAGGCGTTGGTGCGGCTGGTGATCGCCTGCCTGATCGTGGCCTACCTGTGGGGTCTGCGTGGGGTCGGCGACCGGGGCAGCGCCAGCGAGACCATGTTGCTGGTCATGCTGGCCGAGGCGGTGGTGGGGCTGGCCCTGCTCGCCGCGATCGTGATCGCGCCGGGTGTCTCGCACCCGCGCCGCTGGATCGGGATGCTGGCCGATTACACGACGCTGGCGACGCTGATGTCGCTGGATGCCCCCTCGTTGGCGCCGCTGTACGTGCTGATCCTGTGGGTGACCATCGGCAACGGCTTGCGTTACGGCCCCACCTACCTGTACTCGGCATCGGCGCTGGCGTCGGTGGCATTCCTGGCGGTCGTGCTCGGCGCGGACTACTGGCGCGCGCAACCCTATCTGGCGGGTGGGCTCGCGCTGGGCCTGGTTGCGATCCCGGCCTATCTCTCGTCGTTGTTGCGCAGCCTGCAGAAGGCCACCGAGGAGGCCGAGCGCGCAAACGCCGCCAAGAGCCGGTTCCTGGCCAACATGAGTCACGAGTTCCGCACGCCGCTCAACGGCATCATCGGCATGGCCGAGTTGATGCACGGAACCCGGCTGGCCCCGGATCAGCGCGAGTACGCCGAGGTCATCCACACCTCGGCGCAGTCGCTGCTGTTGCTGGTCAACGACGTGCTGGACATCTCCGCCATCGAGGCGGGCAAGCTCCAGCGCAAGGACGTCGATTTCAACCTGCAGGAAATTCTGCAGCGCCTGCAGAAGATGCTCCAGCCGCTGGCAACCACCAAGGGGCTGTCGCTCAAGGTTGACATCGGGCAAGACGTGCCGGTGCGCCTGCATGGCGACAGCGGGCACCTGGCCCAGATCCTGCTGAACCTGATGCACAACGCGATCAAGTTCACCGAGGAGGGCAGCGTGGCCCTCTCGGTGAGCCTGGTCGAAACCGACAGTGACCCGCTGCGCCTGCGTTTCTCGGTGCGCGATACCGGCATCGGCGTGCCGGATGGAGACATGGACAGGATCTTCCTCGCCTTTGAGCAGAGCGAGACAGGTCCGACCCGCCGGTTCGGAGGCACCGGCCTGGGGACCACGATCGCCAAAACCCTGAGCGAACTGCTCGGCGGGCGGATCGGACTGGAGGCCAACCCTGGTGGTGGAAGCCACTTCTGGGTCGAGTTGCCGATGCAGCTCCAGGACATCACCCTGGTGCAATCCGGCCTGGACCGGGATCAGGGGAACAAGGTCGTCTCGTTCGACGACCCGTTCATTCGCCACCGGACCCGCGTGCGCGGCCTGCGGGTGCTGATCGCCGACGACCAGTCCGCCAACCGCATCGTGCTGACCCGGATACTCGAGCGGGCAGGCCATCGCGTGCAGGCGGTGGTCGATGGCGAACAGGCGCTGGATGCGCTTGAAGGCAATCCGTTCGATCTGGCCGTGCTGGACATGCACATGCCCGGGCTCAGCGGCCTGGATGTGATTCGCCAGCTGCGCTTCATGCAAGCCGGCAGCGCGACGAGGACGCCGTCGATCGTCCTGAGCGCCGATGCCACGGTGCAGGCAGCGGAAGCGGCCAGCGAGGCGGGTGCGCGGGCGTTCCTCACCAAGCCGGTCGTGGTAGGCCGCTTGCTGGAGACCATCGCCGAGGTCATGGACGTGCAGAAGCTGCCGGCCGTGCGCGCGATCAGCGATGTCGTGCGCCCGGTCACCAACCCGGCGGTGCTGCAGGAATTGGCGGACATGGGGTTGGGCGCGACATTCCTGCGCGATTTCGTCGAGCAATGCATCAAGGACGCCAACGCCTGCCAGGCAGATCTCGCGAAAGCGGGCGCGACCGGCGACTGGGAGCAGTTCCGCGAAATCGCCCACGCCTTGAAAGGCATCTCGGAGAACCTCGGCGCGCACTCGATGGCCGAGCGTTGCTCGCAGATCATGCGCGCCAACGAAGATGCCCTGGCGCGCGAGCAGCACAAGCTGGTGACCGAAATGTCCAACCAGCTTTCAGCGGTAGCCGAACTCAGCCGGCAGGAAGTCACCCGGCTCACGCGGACCGGCCGCAGCACGGATGTTCCCGACGTTTCCTGACCGCGGTCGCGGAGGATCCTGCCACGTCAGATGACGTGGCTGGATCCACTTCCCCCCAACAGATCCAGCGAGCTTGGTCAGGCGGATGCAGAGATCTGCGGGCTGGCTTCGGCACGTTTCTGCTGCGCGCGAATCAGGCGTTCCATGGTTTTCAGGCCACGGTCGTTGAGCCGCATCGCCGCGTCGACCCATTCGGTGGTCACCGACAACAGCTCATCCAGGCTCACCGGGCGACACGCCTGTCGGACCGTGTTCATCGCGCGCAGCGAATTGCCCATGCGCTGGTGGCGCTTGATCAGGTCGCGGGCGGCCTGCATGCCTTGGCCTTTGGGCACCACCATGTCCACCACCCCCATCCGGAGCAGTTCCTCGACCGGATAGACGCGGGCGTCGAGCATCATCCGCTCGGCTTGGGTCGGCGTTACCCGCCGGGTCAGGAACGTGTAGGCGCCCATTCCGGGGAAGAGGTCGAACAGCACCTCGGGGAAGCCCATGCCCGCACCTTCCTCGGCAATGATCGTGTGGCAGCACAACGCCGCCTCGAACCCACCTCCGAGCGCGTCACCCTGGATGACTGCGATGCTATGTACACGGTCTTCATACAGCCGATAAAAGTTGAACGCGACCTCGACGCACAGCCGTGCGTACTCGAGCAGCCGGCCGCGATTGTTGCTGCGGATCAGATGGGCGAACAACGACAAATCGCCGCCAAGGTTGAACACGTCTGCGTCGGACGCCAGCACCAGGTGGTGGATGCCTGCCTGCGGATTCTGGTCGGCGGCCAGGTCGCGACGGATCCGGTCCTGGGTGCGCTTCATTTCCTGCAGCAGGCGCTCCGAGAAGCAGGGGTGGTACACCGGCGAGGGGTTGGCGTGCATGTAGCACCAGTCCACCTGCCCGGAGGCTTCGGTGACCTGGCGGAACAACGCAGGATCGGCATTGACATGGAGGCGAGTAGGGATCGACATGGTAGAGCTCCGGAGGACGTAAGCAGGCTAAAGCGCCTGCATTTCGATGCTACACCTGGCTCCGGACACAAATGAAAAACCCCTCCGGAGAGGGGTTTTTCTTCATGAATCCCGGCTCTTGCGAGGTTCAGGAAGCCGGTGGATCGCGCAGTTCACGACGCAGGATCTTGCCGACGTTCGTCTTGGGCAGTTCGGTGCGGAACTCGACGAACTTGGGGTGCTTGTATCCGGTGAGATTGGTGCGGGCGTGCGCCTTGACCTGCTCGGCGGTGAGCGCGGGATCCTTCTTGACAATCACGACCTTGACCGCTTCGCCGGACTTGTCGTCTGGGACGCCCACCGCGGCAACCTCAAGCACACCGGGCATCATCGCGATCACGTCCTCGATCTCGTTGGGGTACACGTTGAAGCCGGACACCAGGATCATGTCCTTCTTGCGGTCGACGATGAAGAAGAACCCGTTCTCGTCCATCTTCGCCATGTCGCCGGTGTGCAGCCAGCCGTCCGCGTCCATCACCTGCGCGGTCTCCTCGGGCCGCTGCCAGTAGCCCTTCATCACCTGCGGGCCCCTGATGCACAGCTCGCCGACTTCGCCCATCGGCATCTCGTTGCCGTTCTCATCCTTGACGCAGGCATCGGTGGACGGGATCGGCAGGCCGATCGCGCCGTTGTACTCGGCCAGGTCCATCGGGTTGATGCACGCCGCCGGGGAGGTTTCGGTCAGGCCATAGGCTTCGAGCAGGGTGCTGCCGGTGACCTGCTTCCAGCGCTCCGCGACCGCCCGTTGCACGGCCATGCCACCGCCGAGGGTCAGGTGCAGCTTGGAGAAATCGACCTGGTCGAAGCCCGGGGTGTTGAGCAGTCCGTTGAACAAGGTATTCACGCCGGTGATCGCGGTGAACGGGACCTTCTTCAGTTCCTTCACGAACCCGGGCATGTCGCGCGGATTGGTGATCAGGTGGTTGAGCCCGCCGAACTTCATGAAGACCAGGCCGTTCGCCGTCAACGCGAAGATGTGGTACAGCGGCAGCGCGGTGATGATGATTTCCTCGCCGAGCTTGACGTTGGTGCCGACCCACGCGGCGGCCTGCTGCATGTTCGCCACCAGGTTGCGGTGGGTCAGCATCGCGCCCTTGGCCACGCCGGTGGTGCCGCCGGTGTACTGCAGGAAGGCGATGTCCTGCGGGTCGATCTTGATCTCCGGCAGGGTCTGCATCTGGCCCAGCGTCAGCGCGTCCTTGAAGCGGATCGCGCCGGCGATGTCGTAGTCGGGGACCATCTTCTTCACGTGTTTGAGCACGAAGTTGACGATCGAGCCCTTCGGGAAGCCGAGCATGTCGCCCAGACCGGTGGTGATGACCTGCTTGACCTGGGTACCGCCGATCACTTCCTGGACGGTGGTGCCGAAGTTGTCGAGCACCACGATCGCGCTGGTACCGGAATCCACCAGCTGGTGCTTGAGCTCGCGCGCGGTGTACATCGGATTGGTGTTGACCACCGTCAGCCCGGCGCGCAGCACGCCGAAGGTGGCGATCGGATATTGCAGGCAATTGGGCATCATGATCGCGACGCGATCGCCCTTCTTGAGCTTGAGTTCGCCCAGCAGGTAGGCGGCAAACTGCGCGCTGAGCTTGTCGATCTGCGCGTAGGTCAGGGTCTTGCCGAGGTTGGCGAACGCGGGGCGGTCGCGGTAGTTGGCGACCGCGGCTTCGAACACGGAGACGATCGAGGGGTACTCATCGACGTCGATCTGCGCGGGAACCCCTGCCGGGTACTGGGCCAGCCACGGACGTTCAATACTCATCGCGATCCCCTTGTTGCTCGCTGTTGTCGTTGCACGCCGGTCGCGGATGCGCTGCCGTACGGTCGTTGCAAGGATTGGAGCATAGGCTCTAGGGACTGGCAAGGCGGCCACGGAGGGTTCGTGCAGCCGATACTGTCGGCATCCGCGGCCACGCAGCGTGTGTCCGGTAGAACTGGGAGTGATGGACCATGCTCGCTTCGCGAACGATCCATGCCTGCTGGGTCGGAGTGCTCCTGATGCTGCTGGCGGTCGGGTGCGGCCGCACGTCGCCGAAGCAGCGATTGCGCGACTCTCTGGACGGGTTGAAGGCATCGCTGGAAGCGCGCGACGTCGCGGGGATGCAGCAGTGGCTCGCGGACGATTTCATCGGCCCCGAAGGGCTCGATCGCACCGGCGCAAAGCGGATTGCGCAGGGAGTGTTCCTGCGCCATGGCGACATCGGAGTGAACGTGGGTCCGCTGGACGTTTCACTGCGGCCGCGCCACGCCACGGTGAGCTTCAGCGCGGCGCTGACCGGCGGTTCCGGCGGCATGCTGCCGGAGACAGCGCAGCTGTACGACGTCGAGACGGGCTGGCGTCTGGACGACGGCGAATGGCGTTTGACCAGCGCTCGCTGGACGCCGCGACTCTAGCTTTCGCGAAGCGCGAGGGACGAAACGAAAAGAGCGGCCGTAGCCGCTCTTTTCGCACCCACCGAGCATCGGCAAGAAAGCGTGGTTTACGCCGCTTTTTCGCCGCCAGTTGGCGCAACAAGTAGTAATGCAGGATGCCGCCGTGGTGGCTGAGTCAGGGTGTTTGCGAACCATTGGTTCGCGCCCTGACGAAGACCGGCGGCCATGCCGCCGGCGGGCTTCCGCCCCTCAACTTGCGATCAGGCTGCCTTCCTTGCTGCCAACTGCCGCAGGACGTAGTGCAGGATGCCGCCGTGGCGGAAGTACTCGACTTCCTTCGGCGTCAGCAGCAGCACCTTCACTTCAAACGTCTTTTCGCTGCCGTCGGCCTTGCGGGCCACGATGGTCGCGGTCTTGGCAGCGCCATCGGCGAGGCCGACCACGTCGATCGTCTCCGAACCATCGAGGCCATGCGACTTGGCGTTCTCGCCGGCATGGAACTGCAGCGGCAGCACGCCCATGCCGACCAGGTTGGAACGGTGGATGCGCTCAAAGCTCTCGGCCACGACCGCCTTCACGCCCAGCAGGTTGGTGCCCTTGGCCGCCCAGTCGCGCGACGAGCCGGTGCCGTACTCCTTGCCGGCGAACACCACCAGCGGCACGCCGTCGGCCTTGTACTTCATCGCCGCGTCGTAGATCGCCAGCTTCTCGCCAACGCTGCCGGTTTTGTCGAAGTACAGGGTGTTGCCGCCTTCCTCGCCACCGAACATCAGGTTCTTGATGCGGATGTTGGCGAAGGTGCCGCGCACCATGACGTCGTCGTTGCCGCGACGCGAACCGTAGCTGTTGAAGTCGGCCGGCTGCACGCCGCGCGCCTGCAGGAAGCGGCCCGCCGGCGAGTCTTTCTTGATGTTGCCCGCTGGGGAGATGTGGTCGGTGGTGATCGAGTCGCCGAACAGGCCCATGACGCGGGCGCCATGGACGTCGTCGATCGAGCCGACCTGCATGGTCATGCCATCGAAGTAGGGCGGGTTCTTGATGTAGGTCGAGGACTCGTCCCACTGGAACGATTCGCCTTCCGGCGAGGCGATCTGGTTCCAGCGGCTGTCGCCCTTGAACACGTCGGCGTAGTTCTGCGCAAACAGCTCCGGACCCACGGTCGCGGCGATCATGTCGCCGATTTCCTTGTTGGTCGGCCAGATGTCGCGCAGGTAGACCGGCTTGCCGTCGGGCGTGTGCGCCAGCGGGTCGTTGGTCAGGTCGATGTCGACCGTGCCGGCGATCGCGTAAGCCACCACCAGCGGCGGCGAGGCAAGGTAGTTCATCTTCACTTCGGAGTGCACGCGGCCCTCGAAGTTGCGGTTGCCCGACAGTACCGACGCCACTACCAGGTCATTCTCGGCGATGCCCTTGGACACCTCGTCCGGCAGCGGGCCGGAGTTGCCGATGCAGGTGGTGCAGCCGTAGCCGACGACGAAGAAGCCGAGCTTCTCCAGGTCGTCCATCACCCCGGCCTTCTTCAGGTAGTCGGTGACCACCAGCGAGCCCGGCCCGAGCGAGGTCTTGACCCACGGCTTGGCCTTGAGGCCGAGGCGCGCGGCGTTGCGTGCCAGCAGGCCGGCACCGAGCATCACTGCCGGGTTGGAGGTGTTGGTGCAGGAGGTGATCGCGGCGATCACCACCGAGCCGTCGTTGAGGTCGCAATCCTGGTCGTGGATGCGGATGTTCGACTTCGGCTTGGCGGCCAGGTGTTCGGCCTGCGGCTGGTCGCCGCCTTCGGCGTCCATGCGCTTGACCTCCGTCTTGCGCGCCGGCCGGTTGGCGGTCAGGCCTTCGAGGTTGGCGTGGAAGTTGTCCTTCATGCCGCTGAGCAGCACGCGGTCCTGCGGGCGCTTGGGGCCGGCCAGCGACGGCTTGATCTCCGCCAAGTCGAGTTCCAGCGTGGCCGAGTAGCTCGCGTGCGGCGAGTTGGCGTCGTGCCACAGGCCCTGGGCCTTGGCGTAGGCCTCGACCAGCGCGATCTGCTCCTCGCTGCGACCGGACAGGCGCAGGTAGTTCACGGCCTCGGCATCGATCGGGAAGATGCCGCAGGTTGCGCCGTATTCCGGTGCCATGTTGGCGATCGTGGCGCGATCGGCCAACGGCAGGTGCTGCAGGCCTTCGCCGAAGAACTCGACAAACTTGCCGACCACGCCGAGCGAACGCAGCATCTGGGTGACGGTCAGCACCAGATCGGTGGCGGTGGTGCCCTCGGGCAGCTTGCCGGTCAGCTTGAAGCCGACCACCTGCGGGATCAGCATCGACGAGGGCTGGCCGAGCATCGCGGCCTCGGCCTCGATGCCGCCCACGCCCCAACCGAGCACGCCGATGCCGTTGATCATGGTGGTATGGCTGTCGGTACCGAACACGGTGTCCGGAAACGCCTGCAGCACGCCGTCGACCTCACGGCCCATGACCACGCGGGCCAGGTTCTCCAGGTTCACCTGGTGGACGATGCCGGTGTTCGGCGGCACCACCTTGAAGTTCTCCAGCGACTTCTGGCCCCAGCGCAGGAAACTGTAGCGCTCCAGGTTGCGTTCGAACTCGATCTTGCCGTTGAGTTCCAGTGCATCGGCGCGGCCGAACACGTCGACCTGCACGGAGTGGTCGATGACCAGTTCGGACGGTATCAGCGGGTTGATCTGGTTCGGGTTGCCGCCCAGCTTGGTGACCGCGTCGCGCATCGCGGCCAGGTCGACCACGCACGGCACGCCGGTGAAATCCTGCAGCACCACGCGCGCCGGCATGAAGGCGATCTCGGTGTCCGGCTCGGCCTTGCAATCCCACTGGGCGACGGCTTCGATGTGGTCCTTGCCGACCGTCATGCCGCCATCTTCATGGCGCAGCAGGTTCTCGAGCAGGATCTTCATCGAGTAGGGCAGCTTCGACAGGTCGAAGCGCTGGCCCAGGATGGGCAGGCTGAAATAGGTGTACGACTTGCCGTTGACGTCGAGTTGCGCGCGGGTGGCGAAGGAGTCTGCCATTGGGGGCTCCGTGGCTGCAGCTAAAGGGGAAAGCGCGGGAGACAACACCGCGAGAAAGCCCCGTAATTATGCCGCAAACGCCGGCGTGTTGCCCGCGCCCGACCCTGTACTTTCGTCCTGCGACGCCGATACGAGACGCAACGCGACGCCCGCCCGGTGGTCGTACGCCGTTGGATCCGAGGCTTGCCCGGACCGATTCGTGGTTGAGCCTGAAGAGCGATCCGAGCGCGGCTCGGATCTGCGACACGGGCGCCAGTCAGCCCAGGTGCGCGCGCACCGCGGCCGCCAATTCGCCCCGACGCAACAGGAAATCCCAGAGGCTGCCGCCGAGTTGCCGCCACAGCACCGCCGAACGCACCGCGGCCAGCAGCACCGCGCGGACTTCGGCAACCACCGTTGCCTGCCCCAGGTAATGCGGGTTGCCCTGCACCTGGACCCGCGGACGCAGGTGGCTCAGGGTCTCGGAGTACAGGCCGCCGAGCGCCGCCAGCACTTCGGGGTGGGTGCTGCTGCCCAGGCGTTGCGCGGCGGCGGCTTGCGCGCGGATGCCGGCCTGCACGCGGCGCGCCATCGCGTCGTCGCGGACGAAGCGCCGTTCCAGCTGCATCACCGCCAGCGCGAGCCGCGGCAACTGCTCGTCGCGCGACTGGCTGGTGAAGTAGTCGCGCAGCAGCATCAGGCCTGGCCGCAGCGCAGTGCTGTCGCCGTAGACGTCGGCCGGTGAGTCCGCATCGATGCGGAACACCGAGTCCAGCGCGGTCCCCAGCACGCTGGCATCGGCGTGGCCGGTGTCGGCGATGCGGCGCACCTGGGCCAGCGCCTGCACCAGCCCGGCCAGCGCGAGCACGCGCCCGGACATCGGGTTGAACACCACCGGGCTGAACCCGGCCTGCGTGACCCGTGCTCCGGCGCCGGATTCTGGGGTAGGGGATTCGGTCATGCAGCAGCGGCCTTCATTCGGAGTTCGAGTGGTGCGTCGGTGGCGGCGATCACCGCGCCGCCGAGGCAGATGTCGTCGTGATACAGCACCAGCGACTGGCCAGGCGTGACCGCGCGTTGCGGGCGGGCGAAGCGCACCTGCACGGTACCGTCGGTCTTGAGCATCACCTCGCAGGCCTCGTCGGCTTGCCGGTAGCGGGTCTGCGCCGTACATGCGAAGCGGCTTGCCGGTGGTGCCCCCGCGACCCAGTGCGCCGTTTCCGACCACAGCACCTGCGACTGCAACCACGGGCTGTCGATGCCCTGTTCTACGTACAGCACGTTGCCGGCGACGTCCTTGCCGACGACATACCACGGCGCCGGTTCGAACCCGCGCACACCGCCGATGTTCAGCCCTTCGCGCTGGCCGAGTGTGAAATAGAACACGCCAGGGTGCTGGCCCACGACGCGGCCGTCCGGGGTGCGGATCTCGCCCGCGCGGGCGGGCAGGTAGCGCGCGAGGAACTCGCGGAAATCGCGCTCCCCGATGAAGCAGATGCCGGTGGAATCCTTCTTCGCCGCGGTCGGCAGGCCGGCGTCGCGGGCGATCGCACGAATCTCGCTTTTCAGGATGCTGCCCAGGGGAAACCGGGTTGCCGACAACTGCGCCTGGCCCAGCTGGTGCAGGAAATAGCTCTGGTCCTTGCTGCGGTCGATCGCGCGCAGTAACTGGAACTCGTCGCCCTGGCGTTCGACGCGGGCGTAGTGGCCGGTGGCGATGAACTCCGCGCCCAGTTCGCGCGCGGCGTCAAGGAAGTGCTTGAACTTGATCTCGCGGTTGCACAGCACGTCGGGGTTGGGGGTGCGACCCGCCGCGTACTCGGCGAGGAAGTGCGCGAATACGCCTTGCCAGTACTCGCCGGAGAAATCGCGGAAGTGGATCGGCAAGCCCAGCCGCCCGCACACCGCGACCGCGTCGCGGCGGTCGTCGTCCGCGCGGCAGTCGCCGCTGCCGTCGTCGGCCCAGTTCTGCATGAACAAGCCGGCCAGCGGTTCGCCGGCATCGCGCAGCAGCAACGCCGCCACCGACGAGTCGACGCCGCCGGACATGCCGACGATGGTGCGAACGCCCGGGACCGGCGCCGCCTTGGCAGGCATCGGGCTCATGCCAGGTGCTGCATCAGGTCCAGCGGGTGGCGGCGCCCGGCCAGGAAGTCCGTCGCCGTGCGCCAGACCAGCGGGCTGCGATGACGGACGCGTTCGGCCTCCAGCTCGGCCGGGGACAGCCACAGGGCGCGGACGATGCCCTCGTCGAGGTTGCGCGACGGGTCGTGGGCAACCGGCTCGGCGGCGAACGCGAAGCGCAGGTAGTGGCGACCACCGCTGCCGTCCGGTTGCGACGGTGCTTTCCACTGGTAGGCACCGACGAACGCGGTGAGGCGCACGTCCCAGCCGGTCTCCTCGCGGGTTTCGCGCAAGGCGGCCTCGACCAGGCTCTCGTCGGGCTCCAAGTGCCCGGCCGGCTGGTTCAACACCAGGCGGCCGGCAACGGTCTCCTCGACCATCAGCAGCCGGCCGCCGTCGACGACGACCGTGGCAACGGTGACGTCAGGTTGCCAGAAGCGGCCTTCGCGATAGCTCACGGGGGATTGATCCTCGTCCATCCAACACGAAACGTGTTCCACGGCATTTTGCAGCCCGCCTGCCGGGGCGTCCATGTGGTTTTTTCCCGAATGGGCGCCGACGGGCCCGGCTTATAATCGCCGCCATGCCCAAGCACACCGAACAAGAACACGAGCACGGCCACGGCGCGATGGTCGAAACCAGCAAGCCGGAGGTGGCACGGCCGCCGCTGTTTTCCGTCCTGCTGCTGAACGACGATTACACCCCGATGGACTTCGTGGTCGAGGTGCTGCTGCGCTTTTTCCCGCTCAACGTCGAAAAAGCCACCCAGATCATGCTGCACGTCCACACCCGGGGCCGCGGCGTATGCGGCGTGTTCACCCGCGAAGTGGCCGAATCCAAGGTGGCGCAGGTGAACGAATTCTCCAGGCTCAACCAGCACCCCTTGCTGTGCACGATGGAAAAGGCCTAGAACGTCAGGAAACAAGGCCTGAAAGGCCCGCGGGGGACGTCTGTAGCAAGTGAGGGAACGAGTTCGCAGGGCCCGGGTCAAAGGCTGGTGACTCGGTGACATGTCGGGGCCGGTTGGTCATGCTGGCTTGAGCAGGCCGGCTTGAGCAGGCCGGCAGGAGTGGTGTCAGGAAAGCGCGGCATGGAAATGCCGCGGTGCGTCCCCATCTAGGATCGCAGTAGCTTCCGGAGACTTTCGTCCCATGTTCAGCAAGGATCTCGAATACAGCATCGGCCAGTGCTACAAGCGCGCCCGCGAGGCGCGCCACGAGTACATGACGGTCGAACACCTGCTGTTGGCACTCCTAGACAATCCCTCGGCCGAAGGCGTGCTCAAGGCCTGCGGCGCCGATTTTGCGCGCCTGCGCAGCGACCTCGAGCAGGCGATCGAGACCTCGGTCTCGGTGCTGCCCGAGGACATCGACCGCGACACCCAGCCGACGCTGGGCTTCCAGCGCGTGCTGCAGCGCGCGGTCTACCACGTGCAGTCCTCCGGCAAGAAGGAAGTCACCGGCGCCAACGTGCTGGTCGCGATCTTCGGCGAGAAGGACTCGCACGCGGTCTATTTCCTCAACCAGCAGGACGTGGCGCGGCTCGACGTCGTCAACTACCTGTCGCACGGCATCGCCCGCCACGGCTCGGACGAGGGCTCGTCCTCGGACGACAGCGAGGCCAAGCCGGCCGAGGGAGGCGAGGGCGAGGGCAAGTCCGACGCCCTGGCCGAGTTCGCCGTCAACCTCAACCAGCTTGCGCGCGACGGCAAGATCGACCCGCTGGTCGGCCGCGCCGACGAGGTAGAGCGCACCATCCAGGTGCTGTGCCGCCGCCGCAAGAACAACCCGCTGTACGTAGGCGAGGCCGGCGTCGGCAAGACCGCGATCGCCGAGGGCCTGGCCAAGCGCATCGTCGACGGCGACGTGCCCGAGGTGCTGGCGAACGCAACGATCTTCGCCCTCGACCTGGGCGCACTGGTTGCCGGCACCAAGTACCGCGGCGACTTCGAAAAGCGGCTGAAGGCGGTGCTCGCGCAGCTCAAGAAGTTGCCCGAATCGGTGCTGTTCATCGACGAGATCCACACCATCATCGGGGCCGGCAGCGCCAGCGGCGGCACCATGGACGCGAGCAACCTGATCAAGCCGGCGCTGTCGTCAGGCGACCTGCGTTGCATCGGCTCGACCACCTTCCAAGAATACCGCGGAGTGTTCGAGAAGGACCGCGCGCTCGCGCGGCGCTTCCAGAAGATCGACATCGTCGAGCCGACCGTGGGCGAGACCTTCGAGATCCTGCAGGGTCTGAAGCCCAAGTACGAGGCGCACCACGGCGTGACCTACGCCGACGAAGCGCTGCAGGCGGCGGTCGACCTGTCGGTCAAGCACATCGGCGACCGGTTGCTGCCGGACAAGGCGATCGACGTGATCGACGAGGCGGGCGCCCGCCAGCGCTTGCTGCCCGAGTCGGTGCGCAAGAGCCGGATCGACACCGAGGAGATCGAGGCGATCGTGGCCAAGATGGCGCGCATCCCGGCCAAGCAGGTGTCGGCGTCGGACAAGGACGTGCTCAAGAACCTCGAGCGCAACCTGAAGATGGTGATCTTCGGCCAGGATCCGGCGATCGGTACCCTGACCTCGGCAATCAAGCTTGCGCGCTCGGGGTTGGGCAACCCGGACAAGCCGATCGGCAACTTCCTGTTTGCAGGGCCCACCGGCGTCGGCAAGACCGAGGTCACCAAGCAACTCGCGCTGCAGCTGGGCATCGAACTGGTGCGTTTCGACATGTCCGAGTACATGGAGCCGCATTCGGTCAGCCGCCTGATCGGCGCGCCCCCGGGCTATGTCGGTTTCGACCAGGGCGGTCTGCTGACCGAGAAGATCGTCAAGACGCCGCACTGCGTGCTGCTGCTGGACGAGGTCGAGAAGGCGCACCCGGACATCTTCAACATCCTGCTGCAGGTCATGGACCGCGGCGTGCTGACCGACACCAACGGGCGCGAGGCGAACTTCCGCAATGTGATCCTGGTGATGACCACCAATGCCGGCGCGGCGCTGGCGGCAAGGCGCTCGATTGGTTTTACCCAGCAGGACCATTCGACCGATGCGATGGAGGTGATCCGCAAGGGCTTCACCCCGGAGTTCCGCAACCGCCTGGATGCGGTGGTGCAGTTCCAGGCGCTGGGCTTCGAGCACATCCTGCGCGTGGTCGACAAGTTCCTGATCGAGCTGGAGGCGCAGCTGCACGACAAGAACGTGACGCTGTCGGCGACCCCGACCGCGCGCGACTGGCTGGCGCAGCACGGCTTCGATCCGCTGATGGGAGCGCGGCCGATGGCGCGTGTGATCCAGGAGAAGATCAAGCGCCCGCTGGCCGACGAGTTGCTGTTCGGCAAGTTGACCGGCGGCGGCCGCGTGTCGATCGACGTGCGCGACGACGAACTGGTGGTCGACATGCAGTCCGAGCCGGAGAAGCTGCTGCCAGTGACGGTGTAGGACCGGCCCGAGGCCGTTCCACAAAAAAGGCGGCCAATGGCCGCCTTTTTTATCAATAACTTACCGCGATTACTTCATGCGATAAGTGATCCGACCCTTGCTCAAGTCGTAGGGGGTCATCTCAATCTTCACCTTGTCGCCGGTCAGGATGCGGATGTAGTTCTTGCGCATCCGCCCGGAGATGTGGGCGATGATCTCGTGGCCGTTCTCGAGGCGCACGCGGAACATGGTGTTCGGAAGGGTCTCCGCCACCGTGCCCTCGAATTCGATCACGTCATCTTTTGCCATGTGTTTCCTGGATTCACTGTATAGACGGGCACAACGCGCCCGCGAAGCCCGGCATTCTGACACGCGCCCCGGGGTCGGCGCAAAAGGCACCTGCGGATCTGCCAGCGGGGTTCAGGTCGACGGATCCGCCAGGAGCCGTGCGGGCCAGGTACCGAAGCGCGACGTCCAGGCGTTAGGGGGCTCGGGCATCTGCGTCTGCACCGCGACCTGGGCGAGGAAATCGTCGCGCGGCCACAGCTCGGCGCCGAGGCTCAGCAGGTGCGCGTTCTCGACCTGCGCATCGAGCAGCGGCCAGTCCCAGCCGTGCAGGCACCGGGCGAGGGCTGCCAATGCGACCTTGGAGCCGCCCGATTGCGTGCTGAACATGCTTTCGCCGAAGAACATCCGGCCCACCGCCACCCCATAGATGCCGCCCACCAATTGCTGGCCGTCGAACACCTCGACCGAATGCGCGTGGCCACGGTGGTGCAACTCGACATAGGCCGCGCGCATCTGCGCGGTAATCCAGGTGCCGTGCTGGCCGTCGCGGGGGATTCGCGCACAGGCGTCGATCACCTGCTCGAATGCCGTGTCGGCGCGCACGCTCCAGCATGAGCGCCGCAGCTCGCGCCGGAAGCGCGACGACAGCCGCACACGTCCAGTGCGGAACACGGTGCGTGGATCCGGGCACCACCACAGGATCGGCTGGCCATCGGAATACCAGGGGAAGATCCCGTGGCGATAGGCGTTGAGCAGCCGCGGCGGTGTCAGGTCGCCGCCGATCGCGAGCAGGCCATCGGGCTGCCGCAACGCCGACGCGCCCGGCGGGAACGGCGCATCGGGGTCAGCCGGCAGCAGGGGCGGGCGCAGGGCCATCGCGTTCCTCCGTGGCGTGATCGCCCTTGAAGGGCGAGTGCGCGGCGAGGGTAGCGGCGTAGCGTCGCACCGACGCGGATTCCTGTGCGCACCACGGCCGCAGCGCGTCGCGAAAACCCTCGTGGGCCAGCCAGTGCCGGCTGCGCACGAGCGTCGGCAGGAAACCGCGCGCGAGCTTGTGTTCGCCCTGCGCGCCGGGTTCGAAACGGGCCAGGCCTTCGCGCAGGCAGTAGTCGATGCCTTGGTAATAGCAGGTCTCGAAATGCAGGCCGGGCAGGGGTGCGGTCGCACCCCAGTAGCGCCCGAACAAGGTATCGCCGCCGCGCAGGCACAGCGCGCCCGCGATCGCACTGCCGTCGCGCTCGGCGAAGAACATCACCAGTGCCTGCGGCATCGCCTCGGCCAGATGGCGCAGGAACTCCAGCGTCAGCGCCGGGTGGTTGCCGTACTCGGCGAACGTCTGCAGGTAGAAGCTGTGCATCGCCGCGAGGTCGGATTCGCTGGCCTGCGCGCCTTCCACAATGCGGAAGCTCACGCCGGCGCGGGCGACCTTCGCACGCTCCTGGCGGATGTTCTTGCGGTGCTTGTGGTCGAAGGCGGCCAGGAACTGGCCAAAGTCCTGCCAGCCATCACGGTTGTGCCAGTGGTACTGCACATCGACCCGGGCCAGCCAGTGTTCCGCGAACGCGGTGTCGTCTTGTGCTTCATGGAAATTGACGTGCGCCGACGACCAGCCCTGGCGTTCGCAGAGGCCGGTCATGGCCTCGAGCAACTGCTGCCGACGGGCCTGCGTGGTTGCCAACAGACGCGGACCGGTGACGGGCGAGTAGGGCACCGCGCACAGCCATTTGGGGAAATAGTCGAGGCCGTGCTGGGCGTAGGCGTGCGCCCAGGCATGGTCGAACACGAATTCGCCGTGCGAGTTTTCCTTCAGATAGGTCGGCGCCGCCGCGACCAGCTGGTCGCCGTCCCAGAGCGTGAGGTGGCGTGGGCTCCAGCCCCATTGCGGGCGCAGGCAGCCGTGCTGTTCCAGCCCAGCCAGGAACGCGTGCGCGACAAACGGGTTGCGGCCGTCGTGCAGCGCGTCCCAATGCGCCGCCGATACATCGGACAGCGCGCCAAGGATGCGCGCGTCCGTCATGGGCCGCTGAACGGCATCAGCCGTCCTTGTCGAGGAACTTCTCGGCGTCCAGCGCGGCCATGCAACCGAAGCCGGCGGAAGTGATCGCCTGCCGGTAGACCTGGTCGGCGACGTCACCGGCGGCGAACACGCCGGGCACCGATGTCTGCGTCGCGTTGCCGTGCAGCCCCGTCTGGATGGTCAGGTAGCCGTTCTTCATCTCCAGCTGGCCTTCGAACAGCGTCGTGTTCGGCGTATGACCAATCGCGACGAACAGGCCGTGGATGGCGATCTCGCGGGTCGACTCGTCCTGCACCGATTTCACCCGCAGGCCGGTCACGCCGGCGTCGTTGCCGAGCACCTCGTCGACCTGGTGGTGCCAGATCGGCTCGATCTTGCCGCTCTGGATCTTGGCCTGCAGCTTGTCCTGCATGATCTTCTCGGCGCGCAGCGTGTCGCGGCGATGCACCAGGTAGACCTTGCGGGCGATGTTCGACAGGTACAGCGCTTCTTCGACGGCGGTGTTGCCGCCGCCGATCACCGCTACGTCCTGGTCCTTGTAGAAGAAACCGTCGCAGGTCGCGCAGGCGGAGACGCCGCGGCCCTTGAACGTCTCTTCCGACGGCAGGCCCAGATACTTCGCGGTCGCGCCAGTGGCGATGACCAGCGCGTCGGCGGTGTAGTCGCCGTTGTCGCCCTTCAGCCGGAACGGACGCTGCGAGAGGTCGGCGGTGTGGATGTGGTCGAACACGGTTTCGGTGTCGAAACGCTCGGCATGCGCCTGCATGCGCGCCATCAGGTCAGGGCCCATCAGGCCGTGGGCATCGCCGGGCCAGTTGTCGACTTCGGTCGTGGTCATCAGCTGGCCGCCCATCTGCAGGCCGGTGATCACCAGCGGCTTCAGGTTGGCGCGCGCGGCGTACACGGCCGCGGTCCAGCCGGCAGGGCCGGAGCCGAGGATGACGAGACGGGAGTGCTTCGATGGGGTCATGGGTATAATCGCGGTCGATTTTGGGACGCGCCGGATGCGCGGAACTGGCCACCGGACGATGTCGTGTGACGGTGGGCGTGCGAACGCCATAGCTTGGAGGCGGCGTCCCGGCAAAACAAGGCGCGCAGCGACTCGACAGTGCCTCGTCGACGTTTCGCGCACCATCGGACAACCTGGCCTGGGATGCGCCGCGGACGCGGCGTTTTTTCTGGACCGCAACGGAGAGATCGTGATGCGTATTGGCGTACCGAAGGAAACCAAAACCCTGGAAGGGCGTGTCGCGCTGGTGCCAGAAGCGGCGGGCGACCTGATCAACCGCGGCCACGAAGTGTGGTTGGAGAAGGACGCGGGCATCAAGAGCGGCTTCAAGGACGAGCAGTACACCCGGCTCGGGGTCAAGATCGCGCCCGATGCCGCCGCGCTGTACGAAAAAGGCGAGCTGATCGTCAAGGTCAAAGAACCGATCGAAGGCGACCTGGCGCTGCTGCGCAAGGACCACCTGCTGTTCTGCTACCTGCATCTGGCGCCGCTGCCCGCACTGACCAAGCGGCTGCTGGATATCGGCCTGACCGGCGTCGCGTTCGAGACCGTCGAACTGCCCAACGGCGACCTGCCGCTGCTCGCGCCGATGTCGATCATCGCCGGCAAGATCGCGGTGCAGGTCGGTACCCACCTGCTGCACCAGCCCATGGGCGGCAAGGGCAAGCTGCTCGGCGGGCTGCCGTCGACCGAGCGCGGCAAGGTCGTGGTGTTCGGCGCCGGTGCTGCCGGCGGCAACTCCGCCGCGCTGGCCGCGGCCGGCGGCTCGAACGTGGTGGTGTTCGAAAAGCGCCACGACCGCATGGAAGAGATGATGCGCCTGGGCAACAACGTCACTGCGCTGTTCCCGTACGCTGAAGTGGTCGCGCGCGAGGTAGCTTCGGCCGACCTCGTAATCGGCGCGGTGCTGGTCACCGGCGCGGTGGCGCCGCACGTCCTCACCCGCGAAATGCTCAAGCACATGGAAGACGGCAGCGTGGTCGTCGACATCTCGATCGACCAGGGCGGCTGCTTCGAGACGTCGCGTCCGACCACCTGGAAGGAGCCGACCTACGTCGAAGAGGGCGTGACCCACTTCGCGGTGACCAACATGCCCGGTGCGGTGCCGCAGACCTCATCGCAGGCGATCTGCGCGGCGATCCTGCCGTGGGTGAACAAACTGGCCTGGGGCGACACGCCCGGCCACAGCTGGCGCGACAACCCGGCGCTGGTGCGCGGGATCAATGTCGAGGGCGGCCAGTTGGTTCACCCGGCGTTGCAGGGCATGAAGCTCTGATCGGCCCCTGATCGAACCCTGTCATTTGGCAGGGTTCCGCCGTATATTCAATAACTAACGGAACCTAGCTCAGGCAGAACATCATAGTGGCGCAAGCGTCCACCGCAAGTCGCAAGAAGAGCCCGGCCGCGGATGCCGCCAAGCGTGCGCCACCGTCGCCGCGGCGGCAGCGGCTGATGCGCGACATCGCGCTGATCGTGATCGCGCCGTTCCTGCTGTACCTGCTGGTCAGCCTGGTCACGTTCTCGCCGCAGGATCCGGGCTGGTCGCAGTCGGGCAGCGTTACCGCGCCACTGCACAACGCCGGCGGCCACGTCGGTGCCTGGATCGCCGACGTGCTGCTGTACCTGTGCGGTTATGTGGCGTTCCTGTTGCCGGTGATGCTCGGCCTGATCGCGTGGATCGCGTTGTTCGGCATGGATGCGGATGGCGATGGCGATGCCGACCTCGGGCCGGCGCTGCGCCTGGTGGGCATCGTCGGCTTCCTCGTCGCCGCGACCGGCCTGCTGGAGCTGCGTGTCGGCCTGGCCGCGGATTTCTCCGCGCGCAGCGGCGGCATCCTCGGGCAGTTGGTCGGCAAGTCGCTGTACAGCGGCTTCGGCCCGGTCGGCGGCAACCTGTTCCTGCTGGCGTTGCTGCTGGTGTCGGTGACGCTCGCCACCGGCATTTCGTGGCTGGCGGTGATGGACCGGATCGGTCAGTGGACGCTGTCGCTGGGTCCATTGCTGGGCAAGCTGTTCCGCCGCGGCAGCCAGCAGGCGACCGAATGGCAGCAGACGCGGGCACTTCGCGAGGAGCGCGAGGAAGTGCGCAAGGTCGACACCGAACTGCGCGCGAAGCGGGCGCCGGTCAGGATCGAGCCGCCGCCGGCGCCGGTCGTCGAGAAAAGCGACCGCGCCAAGCGCGAGCAGCAGATCCCGCTGTTCCACGTCGGCGACGGTAGCGGCATCCCGCCACTGGCCCTGCTCGACGATCCCAAGCCGCAGCCCAAGGGCTACAGCGAGGAAACGCTGGAGACGATCTCGCGGCAGATCGAGTTCAAGCTCAAGGATTTCCGCATCGACGCGCAGGTGGTCGGTGCCTACCCGGGGCCGGTGATCACCCGTTTCGAGGTGCAACCCGCGCCGGGCATCAAGGTCAGCCAGATCAGCTCGCTCGACAAGGACATCGCCCGCGGCCTGTCGGTGAAGTCGGTGCGCGTGGTCGACGTGATTCCGGGCAAGTCGGTGATAGGCCTCGAAACGCCGAACACCACGCGCGAGATGATCTACCTGTCCGAGCTGCTGCGTTCGAAGGAATACGACAAGTCGACCAGCCCGCTAACGCTGGCGCTGGGCAAGGACATCGCCGGCCGGCCGACCGTGGCCGACCTGGCGCGCATGCCGCACCTGCTGGTCGCCGGCACCACCGGTTCGGGCAAGTCGGTCGCGGTCAACGCGATGGTGCTGAGCCTGCTGTACAAGGCATCCGCGAAGGACCTGCGGATGCTGATGATCGACCCGAAGATGCTCGAGCTCAGCGTCTACCAGGGCATCCCGCACCTGCTGGCGCCGGTGGTCACCGACATGAAAGAGGCCGCGAATGGTCTTCGCTGGTGCGTGGCCGAGATGGAGCGCCGCTACAAGCTGATGAGCACCGTCGGCGTGCGCAACCTGGCCGGCTTCAACAAGAAGGTCAAGGACGCGCGCGACAGCGGCCAGCCGATGATGGACCCGCTGTTCAAGCCCAATGCCGAGTTGGGCGAGGCGCCGCGGCCGCTGGAGGAACTGCCGTTCATCGTGATCTTCATCGACGAATTCGCCGACATGATGATGATCGTCGGCAAGAAGGTCGAAGAGTTGATCGCACGCCTGGCGCAGAAGGCGCGCGCGGCCGGCATCCACCTGATCCTGGCGACCCAGCGGCCGTCGGTAGACGTGATCACCGGCTTGATCAAGGCCAACATCCCGACCCGCATCGCGTTCCAGGTATCGAGCAAGATCGACTCGCGCACCATCCTCGACCAGTCCGGTGCCGAGACCCTGCTGGGCCACGGCGACATGCTCTACCTGCCACCGGGGACGGCCATGCCCGAGCGCGTGCACGGCGCGTTCGTCAGCGACGAGGAAGTGCACCGCGTGGTCGAGCACCTCAAGCAGATCGGCGGCGGCCCGGACTACATCGACGGCGTCCTCGACGAAGTGCAGACGATGGGCGACGGCGTCGTGGTCGGCGCGACCGGATTGCCGGAAAGCGGTGGCGGGGCAGGGGACGAGTCTGACCCGCTCTACGACGAGGCGGTACGCATCGTCACCGAGACCCGACGCGCCTCGATCTCGGGCGTGCAGCGGCGGCTCAAGATCGGCTACAACCGCGCCGCCCGCCTGGTCGAGGCGATGGAGGCAGCCGGCATTGTTTCCCCGCAGGAACACAACGGCGACCGCAGCGTGCTGGCGCCGCCGCCACCCAAGCCCTAAGCTGCCGGCGGGGGACCACGCGTTTCGACTCGAGGAAGGTCAGTCATGACAGTTCCGGGAAGTCCGATATTCGCCGCCGCCGTATTTGCCACCAGCGTCGCTTCGTTGTTGGCCGCACCTCCGGCCCGTGCGCAGGAATGGCTTCGGTGGCAGCACCCATCCATTCCGCTGGGCGTCGACCCGGCCAAGCAGGTTTTGCCGGCAGCGCCACCCGCCAGCGCATCGTCGACGATATCCCGAGCGGCTCCGCAGCCTGCGTTGTCCGCAGCCGCGACGCGCCAATCCCGCGTGCCCGGACAAAAGGCCCGCGCAGCCTTAAAAACTGGCTCGACCCAGGCACTGCTGACGCCGGTGCTCACCAATCCGGTTGGGCTGCCCGAACCGTTGCCAGCCCCCGTTCGTACAGCCGTCGAAACGACGACGCTGTCGGACTTGCACCTCCAGCCCGCAGCGAGCGGGGAAGCATCGGAAACGTCGATGCACACCGATCCGTGCGAAGAGGCCGATGGCTGCGGACGCTTGGAGACGACGCGTTCCGGCGTGGGCGTCAGCAGCGCACCGGAAACCGAAGACGCCAAGCGCAAGCCGGAAACCGCGGCCAAACGGCACGTCATGCAAGCGGTGCGATCGGTGTGGTGACGGAAATGGCGGACTGAACGAACACGGTTGTGGTCTGATGGCCGCCGTTGCCCGACAAGGCCTATTCAGCTGGCCCGGGGCAGACTCGCCGCATACGCAACCGGAGTGACCCATGATTCGTTTCGCTCGCTACACCGTGCTCGCCACCGCGTTGTTTGCCACGACCGCTTTCGCCGGCGCGCGCGACGACCTGAATACCTTCACCAAGGGGTTGAAGGGCCTCGACGGCCAGTTCAGCCAACAGGTGTTCGACCCCAAGGGCAAGCTCAAGGAAGCCTCGAGCGGCAAGGTCGCGCTGTCCGCGCCACGTTTGTTCCGCTGGGAGTACGTCAAGCCGTTCCCGCAACTGATCGTGGCCGACGGCAAAAGCGTGTGGGTGTACGACCCGGACCTCAAGCAGGCAACCAAGCGCGCTCAAGGCGCCGAGGAGCAGAACAGCCCGCTGTCGGCGCTGATCGACCCGGGCAAGCTCGATGCGCAGTTCGTGGTCAAGGATGCGGGCAATGCCAATGGCCTCAGTTGGCTGACGCTCGCACCCAAGGGCAACAAGGAAGCCGGCTTCAGCTCGGCGCGGCTGGGCTTCGGCAAGGGCGGTCTGGCCAGGATGGATGTGGTGGACGCGCTCGGCCAACGCACTCAGATCATCTTCAGTGGCTGGAAGCGCAACCCGGCCTTCGCCAAGGGCACCTTCAAGTACAGCCCCGCCAAGGGCGTGGACGTGATCGGCGGCTAAGGCAGTCTCGATCGGTTGGCGAGGCGAAAGGCGGGCTCAGGCCCGCCTTTCGTTTATGTAGCTGACAAAGCGTTCAGCAGGCCTCGCGCCGATCACGGTCCATCCACAAGCAGGCCTTGAGAGTGGCTGCAAGCTTCGCCACCGGCGGGCAACAGCAGGATCCGGCCATGCGTCGTTCGGCACTCACCCTCGCACTCGTCCTGGTCGGCGGATTGACTTTGTCCACGGCAGTCGCCCAAGCCGATGGCACCAGCAAGCAGGTAGCGATCCAGGCGCAATCGCTTGACCGACAGCCGGAGTCGCGCATCGAGGGGGATGAAGCCATGGACGGCGCCGTCGCCGCGGCCGTGATTGGTGCCGTCGCGCGCCAGTTCGGCGAACGTGAGGTCGGGGTCAAACTAGACTCCGTGGCGGTGATGCCGGCCAGCGTGCGTGATCGCGACGTCAGTGGTAGCGGTCGCCTGCGGATCGGCGACGACGAAGCCTGGATCCCGTTCCGCTTCACCGCGCTGTACGACACCAGCGCCACCAGCGTCAGCCAGCCCTACCTGGTGATTGGCGACACCGCGGGCGGCGAGCCGATTGCGAACGACTCCAAGCTCGCTCTCGCGTTGTCCGATCGGGTCGGTTCGTCTCTTCGCGACGAGTTTGCGCAGCAACCGGTGCGCCTGTTGATGGACCAGGTGACCACCAATGCCGCCGGTAGCCGCTACCTGCGCGTGCAGGGCATCGGCACGGCCGACTTCGGCCGCGAAGGCGCGACCACCGCACAGATCGAAGCCCTCTACGACCGTCGCAGCGGGCAGTGGTTGCGGGTCGATTACGAACTGGGTACCACCGCCAACTGGGATGAGGTTTCCACGCGTCCGCTGGCCAGCCGCTGACGGAGTGAGCTTCGTCGCTGCTTGATGGAACCAAGCGTCATCCCTGGCATATCCGCACAGGGCATTGACCCTCATCCTTGGGTGGTGCGTAGGCCAAACCCCCTCGGTTTGTACCAGCGGCAACTTGATATCGTGTCGGCTTCGATCGACCTGCAGCATTGCCAGCACCCGTGCCCCGACGCCCCTCTGCGCCATCCCTCCCGTCCCCGGACTTGTTGAGCGTCGATCGCGACGCCATGCGGCCGCTGGCCGAGCGCATGCGGCCACGCACGCTCGACGAGATGGTCGGGCAGCGGCGCTTGCTCGCCGCAGGTTCGGCGTTGCGCCGCGCGGTCGAGTCCGGCCACGTGCACTCGATGATCCTGTGGGGACCTCCGGGCTGCGGGAAGACCACGCTGGCGTTGCTGCTCGCGCGCTATTCGCAGGCCGAGTTCCGGGCGATCTCGGCGGTGCTGTCCGGCTTGCCCGAGGTGCGCCAAGTGCTGGCCGAGGCTGCCCACCGTTTCGCCGAAGGCCGGCGCACGGTGCTGTTCGTGGACGAGGTGCACCGCTTCAACAAGACCCAGCAGGACGCGTTCCTCCCGCACATCGAGCGCGGCACGATCCTGTTCGTCGGCGCGACCACCGAGAACCCTTCGTTCGAGCTCAACTCGGCCTTGCTGTCGCGCTGCCGCGTGCACGTGATGGAGGCGGTGTCGGCCGACGACATCACCGCGGCCCTGCGCAGCGCGTTGAAGGACGACGCGCGAGGCCTGGGTAGGCAGGGGCTGTCGGTGTCCGACGCATCCCTGTCGCAGATCGCCAGTGCCGCCGACGGCGACGTGCGCCGTGGGCTGACCCTGCTTGAGATCGCCGCGGAGCTGGCGCAAGGCGAAGACGGGCAGATCACCGAGGCCACGCTGATGCAGGTGCTGGCCGACCGCACCCGTCGGTTCGACAAGGGCGGCGACCAGTTCTACGACCAGATATCGGCGCTGCATAAATCGGTACGCAGCTCCAATCCGGACGCGGCGCTGTACTGGTTCGCGCGCATGCTCGATGGCGGCTGCGACCGCAGCTACCTCGCCCGGCGCTTGACGCGGATGGCGGTGGAAGACATCGGGCTGGCCGATCCGCGCGCGCTGCAGATGGCCATCGAATCGTGGGACGCCTACGACCGTCTGGGCAGCCCCGAAGGCGAGCTCGCGCTGGCGCAGCTGGTCGTCTATCTGGCGAGCACGGCCAAGTCGAACGCGGCCTACGTGGCTTTCAACGCTGCCAATCGTGACGTGCACGAATACGGCACCCAAGAGGTGCCCATGCACCTGCGCAATGCACCGACCAAGCTGATGAAGCAACTCGGTCATTCGAAGGGCTACCAGTACGACCACGACGCCAGCGGCGGCGTGGCACTGGACCAGACCGGGTTTCCCGACGCGATGGGCGAGCGCATCTACTACGAGCCGGTCGAGCGCGGGCTGGAAATCAAGCTCGGCGAGAAGCTCGCACGCTTGCGAGATTCGCGCCGCGCCTCCAGGGGACCGGCGGACGACGACGAGGCGGCGCGCTAGCAGCCTGTACGGAACGTCGACGAGGCGCCTTTTCGTGCCAACGCCTGACCGTCCAATATTCGCCAGACGCCGCGCGGTAGCGATCACGTAACGACCAAATGGGATGCAACTTCGCTTGCAAGCCCTTGATCTGCCTTGGGGTGGACCTAGGGCCTGGTAGTGGACAGGGCTTCGCGTTGCAGCCTTGATACGTCCTGCGTAATCGCCCCAAGGAACCGGCTATCTGCAGCGGATCAGGGCGTTATCGCTGCTATTGCGAGCGGCGCTTCAAGCATTAGCCACACGAGATGGTTTCAATCCTGAAACCTCAGTCCGCCATTCAATTTGGATTTATCGACAGAATGCGTCTGCGCGGCTTTGTCTGGCGAATAAACCACACAAAATCAATCTGTTGCGCGCACGAACCGCGAGTGGCGCCGGATATGCATGGTATTGAGTGCCGCCGTATCGGACGCCTTCCCCCGGCGTGATGCCGGCGCGCAGGAGAACTCCTAATGGCTATTCGCAAAACCATCATCGCGACGGCAGTGCTCTTGGCAATTGGATCCCTGGGATCCGTCTGGGCCGCGGAAAACACCGAGAACGGCCCCGGACAGAACTGGGCACAGATCGCGATCGACTCGATCGACGACAACAGTGACAACTCCGACAACTCCGACAACTCCGACAACAGCACGGGCGACAACCGCGACAATGACGGCGAAGCCGACGCGGATGGCGGCTACGGCAATGCCGCGGCCAACAACGGATCCACCGCGACATCCAATTTCTCCAACTCCTTCAATCGCAACAAGGCGATAGCCGAGACTGAACTCAACGGATACGTGTCCGACAACAACGTCCACGACATCGGCAACTACGCGAACAACAGCGGCAATGCCAATGGTGGTTCGGGCGGCGACGGCGGCGACGGCTACGGTGGCGACGGCTACGGCGGCGAAGGCAACGGCGGCGGCGGCTCCGGCGGCGATGGCGGCAACGGCGGCAGCGGCGGTGACGGCGGCAACGGCGGCAACGGCGGCAGTGCCTCCAACGGCAGTGCGACAGCCGGCGCAGCCAGCAACGGCGGCACCAGCATCGGTGATGCCACCGCAGGCAACGGCGCCCGCGGCGGAGACTCCTATGACAACGAAAGCGGCCGTGGCGGCGACGGCGACGGCGACGGCGGTGATGCCGGAGCGGCAAGCCTGGCAGCCGGCGGCGACTCCGCTGCACTCGGAGCCGGTGGTGACGCCGGAGCCGGTAGCGACGCAGACGGTGGCGACGGGATCGGCCTCGGAGCCGGGCTGGGTGCTGGCGGGGACGCTGGCGCCGGTAGCCTCGCCGGTGGCGGCGGTGGCGGTGGCGGCGGCGGCGGCGGTGACGGCGGCGACGACGCCGGTCCCGGCCGTGCTGGCGACGGCGGCGACGGCGGCGCAGGTGGTGCGGGTGGTACCGGAACCGCTGGTGATGCGACCGCCACGGGCGGCGACGGCACCGGTACGGGTACCGGCACCGGCACCGGCGGCGACGGCACCGCAGGCTCGGCCACGGCAAGTGGCGGCAGCGGCTCCGGCACGAGCACTGGCGGCGCGGGTTCGTCCGGCGCAGCGACTGCCACGGGCGGCGCAGGCACGGGCACCGGCGGAGACAGCGGTGCGGTAGCCAGCACGGCCGGTGACGGCGGTGATGGCGGTGCGGCGACCAATGGCGACGCCGACAACGGCGGCTCCTCGACCAGTGCCACCAACGGCAGCGCGACTGCCGGCAACGGCGCGGTGGGTGCGGCCGGTGCGGCCGGTGCGACTGGCGGTGCGGGCGGCGTCGGCAACGGCGGCGACGGCAACGGCGGTGAAGGCAACGGCGGCGTCGGCAACGGCGCAGTCGGTGGTGCAGGCGGGGCGGGCGGTTCGATCGCCGTCGACGCCGGCAGCTTCGACATGTCGAACCAGATGAACGGTTCCGCCAACGCGGCAGCCGGCCTGATGGTGATGGCGCAGAACAGCGGTGCCTCCTCGCTCATCCAGCAAGGCGTGACCGTGCAAGCCAACTTGAACGTCGGTAACTAAGCGTTCCCTCGATGCGTCGTGGTTGCCCCCGCACCACGGCGCATCGTCGCGCACGTCCGGCTCTGCTGCGCTTCGGCGTTAGCCCGAGAGTTGGACACGGCGAGAAGCCTTCGTCGTGCCGTGCGCGGACCAGCGGGAACCCACGGGTGAAGGAGATTACCCATGCGATCGTTCAAGTCCATTGCCCATGCGGGCGCTGCCGCCCTGGTGGCGACGCTCGGCCTCATCCAAGTCGCGGGCGCCACCGATCTGGGCGCGGCGGCGTCCCCTGTTTATCTCGCACCTCTCCCCGTCGCGGCTGATCTGGGCGCGATGGCGCTGGAAGCCAGCCAACCGCCCAGCCAGGTCGACGGCATCGGCCAGGCGCTGGACAGCGGCGAGTTGGAGGACTTCCGCGGCGGCGACGAGAGTTTCCAAGAAGTCGACATCAACGGCCAGGTCACCGGCAACACGGCCAACCGTATCGTCAGCGGCGGCAACTCGGTGTCGGACGGCGCGTTCGGCAACGCCAGTGGCATCAACACCGTGATCCAGAACAGCGGATCGAACGTGCTGATCCAGAACGGCATGATCGTCAACGTGCAGTTCGTGGACCCGGGGCTGTGAAGCAAGCCGCGCTGTCCTTGGTGATGGCAGGGATGCTGGCCCTGGCGGGCGCCGCGTCGGCGTCGACGGTGGACCTGCGCGTTCCCCATGGCGCCAGCTACAAGGTGCAGCTGACCAGCCTCAAGGAAGCACGCTTCCGGACCACGGTGCCGCAGCGCTACGATTTCAGTTGCGGTTCGGCCGCCACCGCGACCTTGCTGACCTACCAGTACGGCCATCGCGTCACCGAAGCCGATGTGTTCACCAAGATGTACGCATCGGGCAACAAGGCAAAGATTCGCGCCGAGGGGTTCTCGCTCCTCGACATGCGCCGCTACCTGCTGTCGCAGGGCTTCGAGGCGGACGGATTCGATCTGCCGCTGGAGAAATTGCTGGAGGAGGGACTGCCTGCGATCGTCCTCCTCAACGATCGCGGCTACCGCCACTTCGTGGTGATCAAGGGAATGAAGGGAGGCCGGGTCCTGATTGGAGATCCCGCGCGCGGCACGCGCGCAATGACGCGCCCGCAGTTCGAACGCCTGTGGGATAACCGCGTGCTCTTTGTCGTCCACAACCGGCGCGAGGTCGCGCAGTTCAACCTCTCGCGCGATTGGCGCACCGCGCCGCCGGCGCCCATGGAGATGGGCGTGCAGCGCGACGGGTTGCGCAACATCGTCATGCCCAGGCGCGGCCCGGGAGACATCTGACCATGAAACGCATCGCACGCCTGATGGGCATCTTCGGCGCCTTGGCGGTCACGGGCTTGGGCTACGCCGACCTGGCGCACGCCCAGCAGGCACATACGCCGCTGGGCCTGGAATGGGTCGCCGTCGACCTCGACCGGCTTGACGGCATGCGCGGCGGCTTCGTGACACCGACCGGAATGATGCTGTCGTTCGGCATCGAACGGGTGGCTTTCATCAACGGCGAGCTGGTCGCGGCGGCGCGCATCAACATCCCCGACATCAGCACCATGACCGTGGAGCAGGCGCAGGGGCTGTCGGCGCTCAACGAGACGCTGCTGGTGCAGGTGGGGGCGGACAACACCTTCCAGCCCTCCGGGATGCAGGGCGTGGTGATCCAGAACACGCTCGACGGGCAGCAGATCAGCACGCTGACCACGCTCAATGTCAGCGTCAGCACCTTGGGCATGTTCCAGGAAATGAATACTTATGGCGCCTTACACGGCGCCTTGATCAACGCTGCGGGCGGACCGTAGGCGTATGGGGACTTTCAGCAGGGGATGGCCATGAAGCGGACGACCACCACCACGGCCACTTCGCTGGTGCTCGCCAATTGCGTGTCGCTGGCCCTCGTTGGCCTGGCGCATGCGCAAACGGCCCCAGCCACCACCGAAGAAGCCAGCGGCGACGCGCGCCTCGACCAACTCGAACACCTGGTCAAGGCCCAGACCGAGCAGCTCGAAGCGCTGCGCGACACCCTGGCCGAGCAGGAACGCAACGTCGCCGAACTGCGCAGCGCCTTGGCCGAGGAGCGCCTGGACAACGTGCGCGGCTTGGGCGGGGTGAGCGGGCAGGCCGGGGCGCTGCCGCTACTGACGCTGGATGCGGCGGCCGCCGCGACGGGCGCGCAGCAACTCCCCGCCAATCCACCCCGCGAACCGGTCCAGGAATCCAAGACGCAGCAACCGGTGGGCCGCGCGCCCGCGGAAGCGGAGCGGCCGCCGGAAGTCGCGCAGATCTTCGATCAGCCCGGTGTCTTGACCCCGAGGGGCAAGTTCGTCGTCGAGCCGGCGGTGCAGTTCGGCTACTCGGCCAACGATCGCGTCGCGCTGGTCGGCTTTACGGTGATCCCCGCGATCCTGATCGGCCTGATCGATGTCCGCCAGGTCAAGACCACCAGCGCCAATGTCTCGCTGACCGGCCGCTACGGCCTGACCAACCGCCTCGAAATCGAGGCGAAGGTGCCGTACGTCTACGTCAACGGCGACACCGTCAGCCGCGAGATCTTCACCGGCTCGGCGCAGGACAAGGTGTTCAACGCCAGCGGCCACGGCATTGGCGATGTCGAGGTCACCGCGCGTTACCAGCTCAACCGCGGTGCAATGGACCGTCCGTTCTACGTCGGCTGGCTGCGCTACAAGAGCCGCACCGGCAAGGACCTGTTCGAGGTTGTCACCGACTGCGTCACGCGTTGCGTTGCCAATGCGACAGGCACCGGCCTGCCGCTGGAACTGCCCATCGGCAGCGGCTTCGAATCGATCCAGCCCGGCCTGACCTGGTTGTACGCGTCCGACCCGGTGGTGTTCTTCGGCAGTTTCAGCTACCTCTACAACTTCCCGCGCAAGAACGTCTCGCGCACGGTGCTGTCGGGCGCACCGCCGCCGTTTTCGCCGACCAGCACCGAGTTCATCGGCGAGGTCAAGGCCGGCGACATCATCGGCTTCAACGTTGGCCTGGGCCTGGCCTTGAACGAGAAGGCCGCGATCAGCATCGGCTACGACCAGAACCTGGTCGGCAAGACCGAACAGAACGGCATGGACGTGCCCGGTTCGGTGCGGGTGATTCTGGGCACGCTGCTGCTGGGAGGTTCCTATCGGTTCAACGAACGGGTCAGCCTCAATGTCGCGCTCGGCGTGGGCGTGACCCGTGACACCCCGGACGTATCGCTTACGGTGCGCGTGCCGATCACGTTCTAGAAGGCGGGGGATCGCTTTCCGCGCGGTGTCGTCGCGCGGACGTAGCTGAGATTCGTATGTCGGCCGTTGCCAGCGACCGCCACTGGCGTTCACGCCGACCTACGCCCGGGTATGGTTTTTTCGTCGATGCGGACCGAGACAAGCCACCGTCGACGCCGCACAATTCGACTTCCCAACCCAGCCATCCACGATGACTCGACCTTCCTCGTTCGACTACGAGCAGTTGCTCGCCTGCGCCCACGGCGAGATGTTCGGTCCCGGCAACGCGCGCTTGCCACTACCGCCGATGCTGATGTTCGACCGCATCACCCGGATCGCGACCGAAGGCGGGCAGTACGGGAAGGGCGTGATCCACGCCGAGCTCGACATCCATCCGGACCTGTGGTTTTTCGAGTGCCACTTCGAAGGCGACCCGGTAATGCCCGGTTGCCTGGGCCTGGATGCGTTGTGGCAGCTCGCCGGTTTCTACCTGCCGTGGCTCGGAGAACCCGGCCGCGGCCGCGCGCTCGGCGTCGGCCAGGTGAAGTTCACCGGACAGGTGCTGCCAAGCGCCAAGCTGGTGCGTTACGAGATCGACATCCGCCGGGTAATGCGCGGCAAGTTGGCCTTGGTGATCGCCGACGGACGCATGCTCGTGGACGGCCGCGAGATCTACGTCGCCAGCGACTTGCGCGTGGGGCTGTTCAGTTCGACCGAGGGTTTCTGAGCATGGGCCAGGCATCTACGCCCGCTGTGGGCAGGCGCGTCGTCATCACCGGCATGGGTATCGTCTCGTGCCTGGGCAACGACCAGGACACCGTATCGGCGTCGCTGCGCGAAGGCCGTGCCGGCATCCGCCACGTGCCCGAGTACGCAGAACTGGGCATGCGCAGCCAGGTTGCCGGCATACCGGACATCGACCTGGACGCGCAGATCGATCGCAAGCTCAAGCGCTTCATGGGCGACGCGGCGGGCTACAGTTATGTCGCGATGCGCGACGCGATCAGCGATGCCGGCCTCAGCGACGCGCAGGTCCGCGATGTGCGCACCGGCCTGATCGCCGGCTCCGGTGGCGGCTCTGCCCATTGGCAGATCGAGACCGGCGACCTGCTGCGCAACAAGGGCGTGCGCAAGGTCGGGCCGTACATGGTGCCGCGTACGATGTGCTCGACGGTGTCGGCGACGCTGGCCACCGCGTTCGGCATCCGCGGCGTCAGCTATTCGATCTCCGCCGCGTGCGCGACCTCCGCGCACTGCATCGGCGCGGCCGCCGACCTGATCCGCCACGGCGCGCAGGACGTGATCCTTGCCGGCGGCGGCGAGGAAGTGCACTGGGGCATGACCTCGCAGTTCGATGCGATGGGCGCGCTGTCCACGCACCACAACGACACCCCGCAATCCGCGTCGCGGCCGTACGACATCGACCGCGACGGCTTCGTCATCGCCGGCGGCGGTGGCATGCTGGTGCTGGAAAGCCTCGAGCACGCGCAGGCGCGCGGCGCGCGCATCCTCGCCGAACTGGTCGGTTACGGCGTGACCTCCGATGGCGTCGACATGGTCGCGCCGTCCGGAGAGGGCGCGGTGCGCTGCATGCGCATGGCGTTGGCCGGCGTCGACGCGCCAATCGACTACCTCAACACCCACGGTACTTCGACGCCGCTGGGCGACGTGGTCGAGCTGCAATCGGTGCGCGAAGTGTTCGGCACCGACGTGCCACCACTGTCGTCCACCAAGGCGCTGTCCGGCCACTCGCTGGGCGCGGCGAGCGTGCACGAGGCGATCTATTGCCTGCTGATGCTGAAGGATGGATTCCTGGCCGGTTCGGCCAACATCGCCCAGCTCGACCCGGCCGCGGAAGGCTTCCCGATCCTGCGTGAAAGCCGGGCGGGGCAGGTCGATACGGTGATGTCGAACAGCTTCGGTTTCGGCGGCACCAACGGCAGCCTGGTACTGGCGCGCTATCGCGGTTGACCTCGCCCAAACCCCAAGCCCGCAGTTACGCTGCGCGTTGACAGGGACGAGGATTCACCGATGAAGGACCAGATTGGATCGCGCAGCATCGCGTCGGCGTGCGCGTTGGCACTTTTGCTGCTCGCGCAGTTGCCTGGATCCGCGCGTGGCCAGGCCGTCTACAAATGCGTCGCCAAGGGCAGGCCACCGAGCTACCAGAGCCAGCCGTGCCCATCCAGCTCGAGGATCGCTGCGATTCGCGAGTACCGGCCCGAAGCGCCGCCAACCCACGAGCAGCTGCTGGAGAGGCGTCGCCGGGAAGCCCAAGGCCGTCAGGACTCGGCATACCTGTCGCGCATCGCCGGGACCGATCGACAAGCTGGGCGGCAACGCGACAGCGCGCGCGGTCACGTGCTGCCAACCGGCGGCAACGCATGCGAAAGCGCGAAACGCGACCGCGATGCGTGGGAACGCCGCGTAGGGCTGTCGCGATCATATGACGCGCTGCGGGCGTGGAACGACACCGTGCATCGGGCGTGCCGGTAGGGGAGGAAGCAGAGAAAAGGCGAGGATAGGCACACGCCCGGAAATCTCCCGATCCCAGGTCGATTCGAGCGGCCGCTTTCACGCAGGCCTGACGAGGCGCTGGTAATGCTCCACCGCTCTGAAGCTTGGAGCGACGTGGTGTTCAAGCCCCTGATTCTCGCTGCTCTGTCCGCGGCTACGTCTGCCTCTTCCGGACTCGCGAACAAGCCGATCGGCGCGCTGGATCTGACCCGTTACGCCGGCACCTGGCATGAGATCGCGCACCTGCCGATGTACTTCCAGCGACATTGCGTGGACACGATCACCGCCACTTACACTCCGCGCAGCGATGACACGATCGAAGTGCGCAACGCTTGCCGCACCCAATCGGGCGAGATGGATGAATCGGTCGGCGCCGCGCGCCCGGTCGCAGGCTCGCCCGGGGCGCTGAAAGTTCGCTTCGCGCCCGAGTGGCTGTCGTGGCTACCGGTTGTCTGGGCTGATTACTGGGTCGTGGACCTGGATAGCGACTACCAGTGGGCGGTGGTTGGCGGCCCGTCCAGGAAATACCTGTGGGTGCTGTCACGTCAGCCGGACATGGATCGCGCGGTGTTCGAAAGCATCAAGGCACGGGCGGCCAAGCGCGGTTATCCCGTAGATCGCCTGAAAATGGCGGCACCGCTGCGCTGAACGGCATGGGGAATCGCCTTGATCCTTGGCCTAGGGCTCGCGACCGGGGGGGGGTGAGCGCCGGTGATGCGCGCTCAGCCGCACTTCGAACGCGAAGCGCTGCAGGCCGATGTGGATGTAATCCAGCAGGCCTACGAGGCCCTGCATCCAGAACTGTACCGTTACAACACCCCCGCATCCATGCGCGCCCATTTCGCCGCGCTGCGTGCTGACCTCGACGGCCACCGCATCTTGGCCGACACCTATCTGGCGCTGGCGCGTTTCGCGGCGCAGGTTCGCTGCGGACATAGCTACGCTGATTTCAGGGTGGAATCAGACGGTGGACTAGGGGGAAAATTGGCGGCCTGACCAGCATCGCCGTGAGGAGGCGACGGCTGAGATTCAGCGGCACAGCCACAAGTGCGTGCATGCTTTACTTCGCATAATGCATATTATGTAAATAAGTCCGCTAGTGGGTCGGTCAGAACCCGGAGGCCCCGCTAGAACCAGACTCGAACGCCCACCACCACCTTGGTTTCTTCGACGTCCTCTCCCGCAGCGCGGCGGAACCCTGCAGTGCCGCCGTAGCCGCGCTCCCAGACCACGCCAAGGTACGGCGCGAACTGCCGGGTGAATTCGTAACGCAGGCGCAGCCCGGCTTCGACGGTGCTCAGGCCCGAGCCAATCCCGCGACGTGCGTCGTCCTTGCCATGGAACTCGGCTTCGGCTTGCCATTGCAGGATCAGCCGGTTGGTCAGCAGCGTGTCGTACTCGGCTTCCACTCGTGCCGCGGTCTGGCCGGACTGGCCGAAATAGGCGGTGGCTTCGACCTCGAATTTCTGCGGCGCCAGGCCCATCACGCCTATGGCCGCAAACGTCTGCGACGGACCTTCGCCAAAGTCGTGGCGGACGCCGGCGACCACGTCCCACCAGCGGTCGACGCTGCGGCCGTACAGCACCTCGACTTCGGCGGACTCGGTGTCCACATCGACCTGTTCGCCTTCGCTGCGCAGCCAGGCACGGTTGAGGTCGGTGCCGACCCAGGCCAGCGCCTCCCAGCCGATACCGCGGCCTTCATCGGCGTCCCAGCTCTCCAGGCGATCGAGCAACCAGTACGAGTGGACGGTCTGGTCGTGGGCGCCGTGACCGGCGACATCGGGAAACGCGGCGATGCGGTCGGCTTCCGTCACCACCGGGATGGGTTCTCGTGGCTGGCTCTCCGGCATCGGCGTGCCGTGGCCCATCGCCGCGTGATCCAGCGGTGGCGCGGGATCCTGCGCCACGGGCGGCGCATGGCCCATGGCGGCATGGTCCTCAGCTGAAGGCGCGGGCACCGGCGCCGCCGGCATCGCGTGACCCGCGTGCGGATCGGCGGCAGGTTTCTTCGAGACGGGTTTCTCGGCGGCGGTCTTTGTCGCCGGAGATGAAGCCGGCGGCAGGTGCATGGAGTGATCGACCTCCTGCGCAAATGCAGGACCACCACCGATCGAGACAGCGAACGCCACTCCAAGCAAGCGCAGCCGTGGCACCGAAAGCACCGAGGCCATGGCGCTCATTCCCGCACCTCCACTTCCCGCATCATTCCCGCTTCCATGTGATACAGCAGGTGGCAGTGGTAGGCCCAGCGGCCGAGTGCGTCGGCGCGCACGCGGTAGCTGCGCTTGCTGCCCGGTGGCATGTCGATGGTGTGCTTGCGAACGAGGAAGTTGCCGTGCTCGTCCTCGAGGTCGCTCCACATGCCATGCAGGTGGATCGGGTGGGTCATCATCGTGTCGTTGACCAGCACGATGCGCATCCGCTCGCCGTAGTTGAGCTTCAATGGCTCCGCGCCGGAGAACTTGATGCCGTTGAACGACCACGCAAACTTTTCCATGTGGCCGGTGAGGTGCAACTCGACCGTGCGACTGGGCTCGCGGCCATCCGGGTCGGCGAAGCTGCTCTTGAGCATCGCGTAGCTGAGGACTTTGCGGCCGTTGTCGCGCAGGCCAATGCCGGGGTCGTCGAGCTTGGGCACCGGCGCCATTGTCTGCATGTCGACCAGCGGGTTGCCCGCCTCGCTGGCCGGATGCGACTGCATCTCCCCTGCCCCGTGGTCCATGGCCGGCATGTCGTGGCCACGGTGATCCGTGCCGGCGGAGTCCGTCTTCGCGCCCGACGATGCTGGCATCGTATGCCCCATGTTGGCGCCGCAACCGCCTTCCATGCCCTTCATGTTCGACATGTCATGGCCGCCGCCCATGCCGCCGTGACCCATGTCGTCCATGGTCAGGATTGGGCGCGGATCCACCACGGGCACCGGCGCGCGCAACCCTTCGCGCACCGCCAGCGTGCCGCTGACGTAACCGGTGCGCCCCATGTCCTGCGCAAAGATGGTGAACGCATCCTGGCCCGACGGCTCGACGATGACGTCGAAGGTTTCCGCCACCGCGATGCGGAATTCGTCGACCGACACCGGATGCACGTACTGGCCATCGGCGGCGACCACGGTCATCTTCAGGCCCGGGATGCGCACGTCGAAGTACGTCATCCCCGAGCCGTTGATAAAACGCAGGCGAACCTTCTCGCCTGAGCGAAACAGGCCGGTCCAGTTGCCCAGCGCGGTCGTACCGTTCATCAGGTAGGTGTAGGTGTTGGCGTTGACGTCCGACAGGTCGGTCGGCGTCATGCGCATCTCGCCCCACAACTTCCGGTCCGCCAGCGTCGCCTTCAGGCCGTGGCGTTGCGCATCGCGCAGGAAGTCGCCGACGGTGCGCTTGGAGCGGTTGTCGTGATCCGACATCTTCTTCAGTCGCGCGAACAACGCCGCCGGGCTGAGGTCGGTCCAGTCGCTGAGCAGCACCACGTAGTCGCGATCGAAGCGGAAAGGCTCCGGTTGCTCGGGGTCGATGATCAGCGCGCCATACAGCCCCGCCTGCTCCTGCAGCGCCGAGTGGCTGTGGTACCAGTAGGTGCCGCCCTGACGCACGTCGAAGCGGTAGTGGTAGGTCTCGCCGCGATGGATGCCGTTGAAGCTGATGCCCGGCACGCCGTCCATGTTGGCCGGCAACAAGATGCCGTGCCAATGGATCGACGTCTCGTGGCCGTGGATCGAGTTGGCGGGCAACTGGTTCGACACGCGTAGGTTAACGGTCGTGCCTTCGCGCCAGCGCAGTACCGGTGCAGGCAGCGAGCCGTTGACGGTAATCGCCGATCGCGTGCGTCCGGTGAAGTTCAGCGGCGTCTCGCCGATGGCCAGGTCGAACTCGGTGCCGACCAGCACCTGGGTAGTGCCCGGCGACTTGAGCGCCCAACTCGGCTTCGGCCACAGGCCGAGTCCCGCGATCGCCCCGCCCGCGGCCACGCCCTGGACGAAGCGACGGCGGGATGGCTGCGGCAGTTCCTGGGACCAAGAATCCGGAAAATCGGAGGACACGGGACACTCCTTCAAGGGTTGGAACACCGCGCTGGCACCTGCGCGCTTCGATGCGGATCATCGCGCGCGAACCGCCGCCCCATCGCAGTGGACGAGAACCAAACAAAAAGGCCGCAATCCGTCGGGATTCCGGCCTTTCTGATGTCGCTACAGCCGCAACTACAGCTTAAATGGTGGAGGTGGGGGGAATTGAACCCCCGTCCGAAGGCACTCCATCCCCGGCACTACATGCTTAGCGCTCCGTTAGATCTCGCCCCTGGACAGCACGGCGCGCAAAGCGCATCCCGGGGCCAGCCTGCTTTGGGTTAACCGGTGACTGGCAGGCGGCCATCTCCGGCGATTCCGTGATAATGACCCTACGTCGCGAGCACGGACACAAGCGATTTCGGGGCTTAGGCCTTAAGCGGCCAGTGCGTAGTTGTCGTCGTTGGCAACTAGAGTTTTGCAGCTGGATTAACGAGGAAAGCTACCCCCTCGGCATGCGCCAAGTGATTTCGCGACCCCCGTCGAAGCCAGTGCACCCCCGGGGAAAACGATTTCGCTAGCCCGGCCAGTATAGGGGCGTCTGGCCCGCACACAAGGCACGAGCCGCCGGCTGCCAGCCCGCGTTCACCGATCCGCGCTCACCCGGCCGATACGGCGTTCGCGCTTTGCTGGCGCCCTTCCCTCCCCGCGATCGCCCATGCCTTCCTTCGACTTCGCGCCATCGGTCCGTCCTTCATGGACCTGAAAAGCGGCTATCCGTTCTGGGCCATCAAGAACGGGCTGATGCACGCATTCCCACCCCTCCAGGCCGATCTGCGCTGCGAGGTGGCGGTGGTTGGCGCCGGCATCAGCGGCGCATTGATTGCCGATGAATTGGCGCGCCACGGCCACGAAGTGGTGGTGATCGAGGAGCGCGAGGTCGGCTGGGGCAGCACCGCGGCGAGCACTGCGCTGCTGCAGTACGAGATCGACACCTCGATGGTCGACCTGGCCAAGCAGTACGGCGAGGCCGATGCCGCACTGGCCTACCGCGCCTGTGCCGAGGCGATCCCGATGCTGCAAGCGCTGGCCAGCGAAATCCGCGACGTGGATTTTGCCCGAATGCGCAGCCTCTACTACGCCAGCAAGGCGCGGCATGTCGGGGCGATGCAGGACGAACTCGCCCTGCGCCGCCAGTACGGTTTCGCGGTCCGCTGGTTGGGCGCGGACGCGCTACGCGACGAGTACGGGATCGACGCCCCAGGCGCGATCCTCAGCGCGCTGGCGGCGCGGATCGACCCCTACCGGCTGGCTTACCGGTTGCTGGCGCGGCTGCGTACGCGCGGCACCGCCGTGTACGACCGCACCCGGATCGATCACCTCGTCGCGACCGCGCGCGGCGTCACCTTGCACACCGACTACGGCCACCGCGTGCACGCGCGGCACGTGGTGATGGCGACGGGCTACGCCGCCCAGCGCTGGCTCAAACAGCGGGTAGCCAGCAACCGCAGCAGCTACGCCTACGTCACCGACCCGATCGACGATGCCGCGCTGGGCGAGTTGCGGCGGACGATGGTCTGGGAATCCGCCCGCCCCTACCTTTACCTGCGCAGCACCGGCGACGGGCGGCTGGTGGTCGGCGGCGAGGATGACGCGGTCGACGTGCCCGCCCGCCGCGATGCGCGCGTGCAGGCCAAGTCGAAGCGGCTGATGAAGAAGTTGCACCGGCAATTCCCCCATCTCGACGTGACGCCGACATTCGCGTGGGCGGGCACGTTCGCCGAGACCGAGGACGGGCTGCCCTTCATCGGGGCTCATTCGCAGTATGGAGCGCGGGTGCTGTTCGCGATGGCCTACGGTGGCAACGGCATCACCTACAGCATGGCCGGTGCGCCCCTGCTGCGGGCCTTGATCGAAAGGCGGCGCCACCCGCTGGCGCCCCTGTTCGGCTTCGATCGGTTGAAGTAGCGGAAACGAAACGGCCGGGCGATCCCCGGCACGGAAAAGGCGGGGCATTCGCATGCCCCGCCTTTTCTTTTGTTCATCACCGGGTTGCACTTCCCTGTGCGCGTGCTCGTCCCTGACATCACCCCCCGCTAGCTGGTTCTATGCAGCCGACTCACACGGCCCGGGGGCGATCCCAGGCCTGCGCGATCACGAACGCACCGGGACCAGCGTGATCTCGACCCGGCGGTTCTGCGCGCGGCCCGAATCGGTCTCGTTGCTCGCCACCGGGCGCGACTCGCCGGCGCCGGTGATGATGAAGCGCTCGCGCATCAGGCCCTTGCCCATCAGGTAGTTGCCCACGCTGTTGGCGCGCTGTACCGACAGCGTCTGGTTGTAGCCATCCGAGCCGACGGAATCCGTGTGACCCGCGACCTCGACGATGGTCTGGTTGTACTCGGTGAGCGTGCTGGCGACGCCATCGAGCACGTTGTAGAACTGCGGCTCGAGGCTGGAGCTGTTGAACGCGAACGTGATGTTGCTGGGCATGTTCAGGGTGATGTTGTCGCCCTGGCGGACCACGTCGACGCCGGTACCGGCCATGCGCTCGCGCAGGGCGCGTTCCTGGCGGTCTTGGTAGTTGCCGATCGCGCCGCCGGCCAGGCCGCCGACACCGGCGCCGACCAGCGCGCGCTGGCGGCGTTCGGTAGCGTCGTCGCCGCTGAGCAGCCCGGCGACCGCACCCGCAACGGCGCCGATGATCGCGCCCTTCTGGGTGCGGTTGTTGTCATTGTCCTGCGGCCGCGACTGGTCCGGGTACTGCTGCGGCTGGCCGCCGTAGTAGCCGCCACCGCCGGTGGCGCAACCGGCTACCAGCGCGGTCATCACCGCGGCGGCCATTGCAAGCTTGATCTGGGTCTTCATGCGTCGTTCCTTCCTGTGGCTGTGGGCCTGAAATGTCGGCCCAAAGCTAATCACGGGAACGTCGGCGGCAGGTGACGGCGCGTCTTCCCTATTCAGCTTTTGGCAGGAATGCTCAGCCGGCGACCATCGCTTCGGCCGCGGCGGCATCCAGCGTCGCGTCCCAGTTGCCCATCAGCGCCAAGTACAGCAGCTTGTCGAACTCGGCGGCGAAGCGGCCGATGATCGCGTCGGGGTCCGGTATCAGCTTGCCGTCGGCGATCAGGCCGAAGTGCACCCGGCCGTTGTAGCTCAGAATGGAGATGCCGACGCCGATCGAGCCGGTCTGCGGCACCCAGAACATCATCTCGCGCAGCGTGCAGCCGGCCATGTACAGCGGCTGCTGCGGGCCGGGCACGTTGGTCGCCACGGCGGTCGCCTTGCGGCTGAACAACTCCAGCGCGACGCCCTGCAGCGCCGACGGCGCCATACCAAGCGCGGCAAGAAGCCCATACGCCACAATCGCTTGTCGTGAATTCTTCAGGTTATTCATGCATTCGGCCACCCGCTCCACGCGCCGGATGGGGTTCCCCTCCCCGACCGGCAGGTCGAGGAACACCAGGCCGAAGTGGTTGCCCAGCTGCTTGGCATGTTCCAGCGGCCGCAGGTTGACCGGCACCGTCGCGCGCAGGGTCACGCCATCGACGTGGTCGCCGCGCTCGATCATGTAATTGCGCAGCGCGCCGGCGGCGGTCGCCATCAGCACGTCGTTGACGGTGCAGTCGCAGGCGCGGCCGACCGCCTTCACTTCCTCCAGGTCCAACGGTTCGGCCCAGGCCACCCGCTTGCTGACGCCGAGCTTGCCGCGCAGCAGCGACGGCGGGTCGTCGGACAGCGCCAGCGCATGCAGCAGTTCGCGCGCGATCTCCCCGCCCTCCTTCGCCAGCACGCCGGCCAAGCTGGGGTGGCGGTACATTTCCATGCCCTTCTCGACCACCTTGCCGCCGAGCTTCATGTACTTGTCGACCGCGCCGACGCGCCGCGCGACGTCGGCGTGGTCCTTCTTCAGCCAGGCGCGCGAGAGCTCGCTGCCCTTTTCCGGCACGCGGGTGGTGTCAGTCAGCGACAGCAGCACCTGCACCAGCGCGATGCCGTCGGCATAGCTGTGGTGGATGCGCGCCACCAGCGCGCAGCCGCCGTCGTAGCGCTCCACCAGGTGGAACTGCCACAGCGGCCGGGCGTGGTTGAGCGGGCTGGACGCGAGTTGGCTAACGAAGCGCTCGAGCGCGCGCTTGCCGCCGCGGCCGGGCAATGCGGCGTGCTGCACGTGCCATTCGAGGTCGAAGTTCTCGTCGGTCTGCCACGACGCACCTGCGGGCGTGTCGACCGCCTTCTGCTTGAAGCGGTAGTAGGCGAGGAAGCGCTGCTTGATCACGCGCCGCAATTTGTCGAGCGACATCGGCTCGGCGAACATCAGCACGCCGGTGATCATCATCGGATTGGTCGGGCGTTCCATCCGCAGCCACGCGGTGTCGACCCGCGACATCGGTTCGCGGCTGGCGCGCTTGCGCGTTGGTGCAGTCGCCATGCAACCCCTCCGAAGGTCCGGATCGAGTGAATCACGCGCCCGCGAGGTGCGTCAACGCGAGGGCCTGTCAGCGCTATCCGCGCAGCTTGCTATACGCGGCCAAGGCGCCATCGCGACCCTCGGCCAGGTCGACCACCGGTTGCAGCGGGTAGCCAGGCGCCAGCGACTGCAAGGCGCGTCGATCCCGCCATGGTGCAAACCGCAGCGGCACCGGCAAGGCGGCAAGCTCGGGCACCCAACGGGCGATGTAGCGGCCGTCGGGGTCGAACTTCTCCGCCTGCGTGACCGGATTGAACACCCGGAAGTACGGCGCGGCATCGGCGCCGGTCCCCGCCGCCCACTGCCAGCCGAGCGTGTTGCTGGCCAGGTCGGCGTCGACCAGCGTGTCCCAGAACCAGCGCGCGCCGTGGCCCCAGTGGTAGCGCAGGTGCTTGGTGAGGTAGCTGGCGACGATCATGCGCACGCGGTTGTGCATCCAGCCGGTGGCCCACAGCTCGCGCATTCCGGCATCGACGATCGGCACGCCGGTGCGCCCGTGCTGCCAGGCTTCGAGCGCAAGCGGCGAGACCCGCGCCCAGTCGAAATCGTTGAAGCGCGGGTTGAAGTTCTGGCCCGGCGTGTGCGGGAAGTGGTGCAGCAGGTAGTGGGCGAACTCGCGCCAGCCCAGCTCCTTGATCGCGGTGTCGATGTCCTGCCCGTTGGCCTCGCCGCGCCGGGCCTCGAGTGCGTGCACGACCCGCCACGGCGCGATCTCGCCGAAGTGCAGGTGCGGCGACAGCCGCGAGGTGCCGACCCGGTCCGGCCGGTCGCGCTGCGTGGCATAGCCGCGCAATGCCCCGTCGGTGAAGGTTTCCAACGCGTCGCGTGCACCGGCTTCGCCGGGCGTCCACTCGTCCCAGAACCGGCGATCCCAGTCGCGCGCCGGTGCCAGCTTCAGCGCCTGAAGTTCGACGCCGTCAGGGCCGTCGTCGAAGGCCGGCAACGAGGCCGGTGCCTCTTCCAGCGCCGCCAGCCGCCAGTCGGCCAGCGCCGCGCGCCAGAATGGGGTGAACACCTTGTACGGCGTGCCCTGCTTGGTCTGCAGCGTCCATGGCTCGAACAACAGCGCCGCATTCGCGCTCTCGGCGCGCACGCCCTGGGCGCGCAGCTTCTGCTTGATGCGGGTATCGCGTTTCTCCAGCGCCGGCTCGTAACGCCGGTTCCAGAACACTGCCTGCGCGCCGCTGGCCGCGACCAGCGTCTGCAGCGTCGCCAGGCTCGGGCCGAAGAAACAGCGCAGCCGCGAGCCGCGTCGGCGCAAGTCGGCGTCCAGCGCCGCCAGCGAGTGGTGCCGCCACGCGTCCGAGGCCGCGCCCGGCGTCCACTCGCCCTCCTCGTCGGGGGCGTGGATGTAGACCGGGATCGGCGTGTAACCCGCGTCGAGCGCGGCGCGCAGCGCGGGGTTGTCGGCCAGGCGCAGGTCGTTGCGGAACCAGACCAGGGCGAACGCCATCACTTGCTCCGTACCATCGGCCGCATCGCCAGGAGACCAAGGCCGAAGCCGATTGCTTGCCCGCCGCTCCAGCGGGCATCGTCCGACAGCGGGAACACGGCGAGCGGGGGCGCACTGTCGGCATGGCCGTGGCCGCCAAGCGGATACCGCGCGGCCATGGCCTTGCGCGCAGCGTCAGAGCCGAGCAGCTTGGCCACGGCCGGCATCTGCGTTAGCCCCATGCGGGCGGAGTCGTGCCGCGGGCCGGCGCCAATGCAGGCGAGCCACCGCGATACTCGCGCGGAATGCGGTCGTTGAGGCCGGTGAGGATCTCGTAGGGAATGGTGCCAGCACGCTCAGCCACCGCTTCTGCGCTGATGCGCTGCCCCTCCTGCTCGCCGATAAGCACCACTTCGTCCTCGTTCCACGCGCTGTCGAGACCGATGTCGACCATGAACTGGTCCATGCACACGCGCCCGACGACCGGATAGCGTTGGCTACGGATCAGCACCTCTCCTCGCGAGGACAAGGCGCGCGGGTAGCCGTCGCCATATCCGATGGGAATCGTGACCACACGGGTGTCCGTCGCCGACGCCCAAGTGGCGCCATAGCTGACCGGGTTGTTGGCCTTGACCACCTTGAAGTAGACCACCTGCGATACCAGCGACAGCGCCGGTTTGACCGTCACCGTGGGCTGCGACGCAGGATCGGGCAGCACGCCGTACAGCAGGATGCCGGGACGCACCATGTCCAGATGGGTCTGCGGAAAGTGCAGGATGCCGCCGGAATTGGCGAGATGGCGCAGCGGCATCGGTGCGCCGAGGCGGCTGATGTGTTCGCACGCTTCGAGGAACCGTTCCAACTGTTCCGCGGTCATCGGCGAGTTGGGGTCGTCGGCACAGGCCAGATGCGAATAGATGCCTTTGAGCTCGCACCACGTCGACGCCACCGCCGCCTCGATGAAGGACTTGGCGGAGTAGCTGTGCACGCCAATCCGCTCCATCCCGGTGTCGATCTTCAGGTGGATCACGGCCTTGCGGCCCAGCGCCTGCGCGGCGGCTTCCACCTGGCGCAGCTTGTCCAGCGAGGAAACGGTGATCTCCAGGTCGTGAACGATGAACTGCGCGACCTGTGGGCCGAAGATGCCGCCGAGCACAAGGATCGGCGTGGTGATGCCGGCCTGGCGCAAGGCGACGCCCTCCTCCACGAACGCCACGCCCAGTTGTTCGACGCCTTGCGCCTGCAGGTGCAAGGCCACCGGCACCAAGCCGTGGCCGTAGGCATTGGCCTTGACGATCCCCATGACCGGTACGCCGACGTGCGACCTGATGTTGGACAGGTTGAAGGTCAGGTGGTCGAGGTCCACGACGATCCGGGTGGGACGCTGGCTCGCGGGTGTGGTCATGGCGCCTGTACGTGACTGCCCACCGCGGCGGGCCATGGCCAAATTGTAGCGCCGCCTACCGCTGGCTCCACCAGTTCGAACCCAAGATGCCGATGACGCAGCAGTGAGTTGCTGGGGCCGCTACTCGAAGCTGCCGACCGAGTCGTGCGAGAGGTTGTCGAAGCGCGTGTACTCGCCGAAGAACTTCAGCTTGATCGACCCGGTCGGGCCGTTACGCTGCTTGCCGATGATGACCTCCGCCAGACCCTTGTCCGGCGAGTTTTCCTTGTTGTAGTAGTCGTCGCGGTAGATGAACACGATCACGTCGGCGTCCTGCTCGATCGCGCCGGACTCGCGCAGGTCGGCCATCACCGGGCGCTTGTCGGCGCGGCTTTCCAGCGAGCGGTTGAGCTGCGACAACGCGATCACCGGCACATTGAGTTCCTTGGCGAGGTGCTTGAGCGAGCGCGAGATCTCCGAGATCTCGGTCGCGCGGTTCTCGTTGTTGCCGGGCACCGCCATCAACTGCAGGTAGTCGATCACGATCAGGCCCAGGTCGTGCTCGCGCTTGAGCCGCCGCGCCTTGGCGCGCAGCACGTCGGGCGACAGGCCGGGAGTGTCGTCGATGAAGATCTTGGCGTCGCGCAGCATGCGGATCGCGCTGGTGACGCGGCTCCAGTCCTCGTCCTCGAGCTGGCCGCTGCGCAGTCGCTGGGCGTTGACGCGGCCATTGGACGAGATCAGGCGCAGCGCGAGCTGGCTGGCCGACATTTCCATCGAGAACACCGCAACCGCCTTCTTGGTGCGGATCGCGGCGTGCTCGGCCATGTTCAGCGCGAGCGTGGTCTTGCCCATCGCCGGACGCGCGGCGAGGATCAGCAGGTCGGTCGGCTGCAGGCCGGCCGTCATCTCGTCGAATTCGGTGTAGCCGGTCGGCAGCCCGGTAACGGTGCCGCCGTTCGCATAGCGCGTCTGCAGTACGTCGAACGCTTCCGACAGCGCCTTGTTGACCGGGGTGAAATCGGTGCGACCGCGCGCGCCGGCCTCGGCGATCGCGAACACCTGCTGCTCGGCGGCCGAGAGGATCTCGCTGCTGTCGCGGCCGTCGGGCTGGAAGCCGTCGTTGACGATGCCGGTACCGACCTCGATCAGCTGCCGCAGCACCGCCTTGTCGCGCACGATCTCGGCGTAGGCGACGATATTCGCGGCCGACGGCGTGGTGCTGGCCAGTTCGATCAGGTAGGCGCCACCGGCGACCTGCTCGGACTCGCCGATCGACTCGAACCACTCGCCCAGGGTGACCGCGTCGAAGGGTTTGTTCTTCTCCGCCAGCTCGCGGATCGCGCGGTAGATCAGCTGGTGGTCGCGGCGGTAGAAGTCGCGGTCGGTGAGCTGGTCGGCGACCCGGTCGTAGGCGTCGGGGGCGAGCATCAGGCCGCCGAGCACCGCCTGCTCGGCCTCGATCGACTGCGGCGGCACGCGCAGCTGGTCGATGCGCTGTTCGGCGCGGGTCTCGAAGCGCTTCTCGCCGCGCTCGCCGCGGAAACCAGGACGTGCATTCATTGCTATTGGGGTTTCCTTCGGCGGACGACGCGTGCGGGCAGCGCGGCCGGGATGCAGCGGCTGGTGAGGGATAGTAGAGGCCGCGTGCGCCGCGGCGTTGCAGATAAGTCTGTGGATATCAGCGGGATAACCTTTCGCTGGAAAGGTCCTGCCGTGGTCATCGCACGGCGGCGTCTCGCCGGTTGCGACCAGCGCGCAGTCTGTCGCCGTTGGTCGGAAGGCCTGCCGCAGGAACGTCGCTCGTCCCAAGCAGCTCGCGGCTACGCCCGGATCTGCGCGCACTCAGCAATACCCGACCACCGGAAACACGAAAGGCGCCTTTCGGCGCCCTTCGCTTGACCAACCGCTGATCCGATGGATCAGGCGGCTTCGCCGACCACGATCACCTTGACGGTGGCTTCGATGTCGGCATGCAGGTGCACGATGACCTCGTGCTCACCGGTGCGGCGCAGCGGGCCTTCGCCCAGCACCACTTCCGACTTCTCGACCTTGTGGCCGATCTTGGTCAGCGCTTCGGCGATGTCGCGCGGGCTGATCGAGCCGTACAGCTTGCCTTCGGCGGCGGCATTGGCGGTGATGGTGACTTCCGCGCCTTCCAGCGCGGCCTGGCGGGCTTCGGCGCCTTCCAGGTTGGCCTTGGCCTTGGCTTCGTACTCGGCGCGCTTGGCTTCGAAATCGGCCAGGTTGGCGGCGGTGGCCGGAACGGCCTTGCCGTGCGGGACCAGGAAGTTGCGGCCGTAGCCCGGCTTGACGTTGATCTTGTCGCCCAGCTTGCCGAGGTTCTGCACGTTCTGCAGGAGGATCAGTTGCATGGTGTTGCTCCGTTTTCGTTAGCGGACCTGTAGGCCCGCAGCGGGATTCGCTGTCCGAATGGGGCTGCCGCGTTGGATGCGGCGTCGCCCGTGCCCTCGCCCGCCGGAGCGGACGAGGAAAATCGGTGTCCCCTCCTCGGAGGGGACAGCGAACTCAGGCGTTGTGGTTGTCGGTGTACGGGATCAGGGCGAGGAAGCGCGCGCGCTTGATGCACGTCGCCAGCTGGCGCTGGTACTTCGCCTTGGTGCCGGTCACGCGGCTCGGGACGATCTTGCCGGTCTCGGTGAGGTTCTGGCGCAGGGTGTTGAGATCCTTGTAGTCGATCTCCTTGACGCCCTCGGCGGTGAACTTGCAGAACTTGCGGCGGCGGAAAAACTTGGACATGGGGGCGTTCCTTATGCGGCTTCGGCGTTGTCGTCGGTGGCGGAGTCGTCGGCGGACGGGGCGCTGCCCTCGTCGTCACGACGGCGGCGCTCGCCGCGCTCACCGCGCTCGGGCTTGTCGGCCTTCTCGTCCTTGAACTTCATGATCAGCGACTGCTCGGTGTCGGCCGCGTCGCGCTTCATGACCAGGTGGCGCAGCACCGCATCGTTGAAACGGAAACCGTCGACCAGCTCGTTGAGCACGGCCTGGTTGACTTCGATGTTGAGCAGGACGTAGTGGGCCTTGACCAGGTTCTCGATCGGGTACGCCAGCTGGCGGCGGCCCCAGTCCTCGAGACGGTGGATCTTGCCTTCCCCGCCCTCGATCAGCGACTTGTAGCGCTCGACCATGGCCGGGACCTGCTCGCTCTGGTCCGGATGGACCAGGAACACGACTTCGTAATGACGCATTGGGTGATTCCTTGTGGATGTCGCCCGCACCTTTCGGCGCGGGTCGGGTAGCCCCCCGCCACCCGGGCATCGCAATGCCGGGCGCGGTAGGGCAAGGTCCCGCCAGGCACAAGGCCTGTGGGAGCCGGAAAGTATGGCAGGTTCAATGGCTTAGGGGCAAATCGCGGGATCTGGAAACGCGCCACCCGCCCCCACGCGTGTCGCGGAGCCAGCAGAGGCGGTTCCGCCGACGCCGTCGGCCCCGCCCGGCGGCACTAGGGGCTTCCCCGTGGCTCAGCCCTTGGCGGGCTTGCGCGCCTGCTCCGCGATCCAGGCGTCGATATGCGCCTCCAGCGCCTGCAGCGGCACCGAACCGGTGACCAGCACCGCGTCATTGAAATCGCGCACGTCGAAACGCTCGCCCAGCGCCAGGCGGGCGCGCTCACGCAGTTCCGAGATCTTCAGCTGGCCGATCTTGTAGGCCAGCGCCTGGCCGGGCCAGCCGATATAGCGGTCGATCTCGTTGACCACGTCCTGGCGGGTCTTGGGGGCGTTGTCCATGAAGAACCCGATTGCCTGGTCGCGGCTCCAGCCCTTGCTGTGCATGCCGGTGTCGACCACCAGCCGGACCGCGCGCCACATGTCGTAGGCCAGCTGGCCCATGCGGTCGTAGGGGTCGTCGTACAGACCCATGTCGTAGCCCAGGCGCTCGGCATACAGGCCCCAGCCCTCGCCGTAGGCGGTGAAATAGCCGGTACGCCGGAACATCGGCATTTCCGGCAGCTCCATCGCCCGGCTGATCTGGAAGTGGTGGCCCGGAACGGCCTCGTGCAGCGACAGCGCCATCATTTCCCAGGTCGGGCGCACCTCCGGCTTGTACAGGTTGACGTAGTAGTAGCCGGCGCGGCTGCCGTCGATCGCGCCGCCCTGGTAGTAGGCGGTGGTGGTGTCCGGGGCGATGTTGTCCGGGATCGCTCGCACGCCGTACGGCAGGCGCGGGATGACCTTCGAGATCTTCACCAGCTGCGGGTCGATCCGCTTGGAGATCGCCTGGTAGGCCTCCAACAGCGCCTCCGGCGTCTTGTGGAAGAACTTCGGGTCGCTGCGCAGGTGGTCGAAGAACTGGGGCAGCGTGCCCTGGAAGCCGACCTCGGCCTTGACCTTCTCCATCTCGGCGCGGATGCGCGCGACTTCCTTGAGGCCGGTCTGGTGGATCTGGTCGGCGCTGAGGTCGGTGGTGGTGAACTGGGCGGCGAGGAAATCGTAGTAGGCCTTGCCATCGGGCAGGTCGGCCGCTGCGATCGATTCGCGGGTGTTGGGCAGGTACTCGTCGTTGAAGAAGGTCGCGAACTGGCGGTAGGCCGGCACCACCCGCTCGCCGATGATCTGCTTCGCCTGCGCTTGCAAGGCGGCGCGCTCGGCCTGCGGCACGGTGTCGGGGAACTTGGTGAATGGTTTGTAGAACGGGCTCTTCGCCGGATCCTCGACGACCTGCGCGGCGATCTGCCCGGTCACGCGCTGCATCAGCACCTTCGGCGGCGTGTTGCCGGCTTTCAGCCCCTCGCGCAGCAACACGGTGGTCTGCTCGACCATCGTCGGCACGGCTTCCAGACGCTTCAACCAATCGCGGTAGTCCTGGACCGTGGCAAACGGCAGCACCTCGGCAATGCCCTCCGCGGTCTGGACGCCGCCGCGCTGGCTCACCGGGCGCTGCCATTCCTTGTACTTCTGCCGCTCGACGCCGCGTTCGAGTTGCCAGGCCATGACGTCGTAGCTGAGCCGGTCGCCGGCCGACAACGCATTGCGGTCGATCGCCTTGAGGCGTTTGAGTGCATCGCGGTCGGCGGCTTCGCGGGCGGCAATCGCCGCCAGGCTGTCATCGGTCCAGCGGTCGTTGTAGCGCTTGTCGCCGCTGTAGCTGGCGCCTTCCGGGCTCTCGCGCAGGCCGCGCTCCCATTCCTCTTCGAACAGGCGGTGCAGCGATTGGCTGGCCGACGTGGCCGTGGCCGTCGGGGCGGTGCCCGACTGGGCGGCGGCAGGCGTTGCGGACAGCGCCGTCGCGATGGCGACGGCAAGCAGCAGGGATCGGATCACGGCCAAACTCCGGGAGGTCAGCGTCGGAGTCTACCGCCCGCCTACCCGCCCCGATCCATGACCGAAGCTGGCGGCTCAGCGCCTGGCCCGGAATCGCCGCCGGCCGCGCTCAGGCTGCGTCGGCGTTGGTGGTGAAGCTCTCGCCACAGCCGCATTCGGCGCTGGCGTTGGGATTGCGGAACACGAACTGCTCGCCCAGGCGCTGCTTGACCAGATCGATCTCCGTACCGTCCACCAGCGGCAGGCTCACCGCATCGACGAATACGCGCACGCCGTCCTGATCGAACACGGTGTCGCCCTCGCGCTGGTCGCGGGCCAGGTCGGCCGTGTGCTGCCAGCCCGAGCAACCGGTCTTGGTCACACCGAAGCGCAAGCCGAGCGCTTCCGGGGTCTCCACCAGGTAGCGTTGGACACGGGCCAGTGCGGAGGGGCTGAGGACAACGGCCATGCAAGATTCCTGCTTCGGTGCGCGCTGCTGCCGCGGTTGCGGTCGATGGTGGCGCTGGAGTTGCCAATGGAAGGGTGAAGTATAGCGGCGGCGGCGTGCCGCTCCGGTTAAACTCCGGCCTCTTCCATATCGGCCCGTACAGGCCAGGATTCAAGGCATGACGGTGGTCAGCCCATGACAGTCACAAGCGTGCAGCACGCGCTCGCGGGCAAGATGCCTGCCGACGGCGAAGTCACGGTCCGCGGCTGGGTGCGTACCCGGCGTGATTCGAAAGCCGGGCTGAGCTTCGTCAACGTCAGCGATGGCTCCTGCTTCGCGCCGATCCAGGTCGTAGCGCCTAATACCTTGGCCAACTACGAGTCCGAGGTGAAGCACCTCACCGCCGGCTGCTCGGTGATCGCCACCGGCACGCTGGTGCAGTCGCAGGGCCAGGGGCAATCGTTCGAGATCCAGGCCACCTCGCTGCAGGTCGTGGGTTGGGTCGACGATCCGGAAACCTACCCGATCCAGCCCAAGGCGCACTCGCTCGAGTTCCTGCGCGAGGTCGCGCACCTGCGCCCGCGCACCAACCTGTTCGGCGCGGTCACCCGCATCCGCCACTGCCTGTCGCAGGCCGTGCACCGGTTCTTCCACGAGCAGGGCTACTACTGGATCAGCACCCCGATCGTGACCACGTCCGATGCCGAGGGCGCGGGCCAGATGTTCCGGGTCTCGACGCTGGACCTGGCCAACCTGCCCCGCGGCAAGGACGGCGCAGTCGACTTCTCGCGCGACTTCTTCGGCAAGGAGACCTTCCTGACCGTGTCCGGCCAGCTCAATGTCGAGGCCTACTGCCTGGCGCTGAGCAAGGTCTACACGTTCGGGCCGACGTTCCGCGCCGAGAACAGCAACACCACGCGCCACCTGGCCGAGTTCTGGATGGTCGAGCCGGAGATCGCATTCGCCGACCTGCTGGAGAACGCGCAGGTCGCCGAGGACTTCCTCAAGTACCTGTTCCGCGCGGTGCTCAACGAGCGCGCCGACGACATGGCGTTCATCGCCGAGCGCGTGCAGCCCGACGCGATCACGCGCCTGGAGGCGTTCGTCAACGCGCCGTTCGAACGGATCGACTACGGCGATGCGATCACCTTGTTGCAGAAGTCCGGGCAGAAGTTCGAGTTCCCGGTCGAATGGGGCCTGGACCTGCAGACCGAGCACGAGCGCTGGCTGGTCGAGCAGCACGTCGGCCGCCCGGTGGTGGTGCTCAACTACCCCGAGCACATCAAGGCGTTCTACATGCGCCTCAACGACGACGGCAAGACCGTCGCGGCGATGGACGTGCTGGCGCCCGGCATCGGCGAGATCATCGGCGGTTCGCAACGCGAGGAGCGCCTCGACGTGCTGGATTCGCGCATGGCGCAGTTCGGCCTCGACCCGGTGCACTACGGCTGGTACCGCGACTTCCGCCGCTACGGCACGGTGCCGCACGCCGGCTTCGGCCTCGGCTTCGAGCGGCTGGTGGTCTACGTGTGCGGCCTGAGCAACATCCGCGACGCTATCCCCTACCCGCGCGCGCCCGGCAACGCTGAGTACTGAGTGGGTTCCTGACCGGTGATCCTGTTCCTTGCATTGTTGTTCGTCGCCATGGCCATCGCTGGCGCGACCGCGTTCGTGATCTTCTGGCCACTGGCGCTGGTGCATATCCGCGACCGGCATCCGTCGTTGCAACAGGCGCTGGGCCACGGCGCGTTCCTCAATCCCGTCGCCCTCGGCTGGCTGTTGCGTGGCCGCTATCGGCAGGCCGGTGACCGCAACCTAGACGGCCTGGCGACACCGGCGCGCATTTCCCTGATCACGATCATCGCCGGCCTGCTGCTCGCCGGTGCGTTATGGCTCCTTTCATTGGTGGTGGCATGGTGAACGACGACGCAGCCGATGACGGCATGCGCGAGCAAGGCACTCGCGACCAGTGGTGGCTGGCCACCCTGGGCCGCACGATCATCTGGGCACGACTGCGCGTGCGCGAGGCCGGTACGGCCGAAGTGTTCGACAGCGACGGCAACACCCTGGGCTACGACAGCGAGGACACCGCCCGCGCGGTGCTGATGGACGCCGAGTTCATCAGCCTCGATGGCATGGACGCCGACGACGCCCTTGCCCGCGGTTTCACGCTCGACCAGATCGTGCCGCCGGACAGCAGCGACGATTCGCGCCTGCGCGAGCTGATGGTGCAGAAGATTCCTTCGCAGCATTGACGAGCCCGGGCCCATGAGCGCATCGCATGTATAGGCCCGCGGCGTTCGCCGAAGCCGACTTGGGCGCGCTGGACGCGTTGCTCGCCGGCGACAACTTCATCACCCTGACCACGGTGCACGACGGCACTCCGGTCGTCAGCCACCTGCCCGTGCTGTACCGCCGCGATGGCGAACGCGTCGAACTGCGCGGCCACTGGGCGCGCCCGAACCCGCAGGCGCGCCACAGCGGCCGCGCGCTGGCGATCGTGCACGGGCCGCACGCGTACGTCTCGCCGGGCTGGTACCCGGACAAAGAAGCCGCCGCCCGCGTGCCGACCTGGAACTATGCCGTCGCGCACCTGGAAGGCGAACTGCAAACCTTCGATGACGAGCCGTCGCTGGCGGCGCTGGTCGACGAGCTGAGCAACCAGCACGAAGCCGCGGTCGGCAGCGACTGGCGCTTCGAACCCGAGCGCGACGATCACCGCAGCCAGCTGCGCGGCATCGTCGGCTTCCGGCTCGCGGTCGACCGGGTCACGTTGAAGTTCAAGCTGAGCCAGAACCACCCGAAAGCGAACCGGGTCGCCGTCGCGGATCGGCTGGATGCGCTGGATACCGACTCGAACCGAGCTGTCGCCGCGCTGATGCGCGCACGATTCGCGCCCTGAATCACCGCCGACACACCGCTAGAAAACGCAGGAGCGCAACATGGACCTCAACCTGAGCGGCAAGCACGCGCTCGTCTGTGGCGGCACCCAGGGCATCGGCCTGGCCACCGCCCGCGCCTTGGCCGAACTGGGCGCCGACGTCACCCTGCTCGCGCGTCGCGAGACGCTGCTGCGCGAACTGGCGGCGCAACTGCCGACGCCGCGCGCCGCGCAACAACACGGCTGGATCGCGGCCGACGCCAGCGACACGCAGGCGTTGCGCGCGCGGGTCGAGGCGCTCGCCGCGGGCAAGCCGGTGCACATCCTGGTCAACAACAGCGGCGGGCCGCCGCCGGGGACCGTGCATGGCGCCGACATCGCCGCGTTCGAATCCGCCTACCGCCAGCACCTGCTCGCCAACCACGTGCTCGCCGAAGCGGTGATCCCGGGCATGGAGCGCGACCGCTACGGCCGCATCGTCAACGTGATCTCGACCTCGGTGAAGGAGCCGATCAGCGGGCTGGGCGTGTCCAACACCACGCGCTGGGCGGTCGCCAGCTGGGCCAAGACGCTGGCCGGCGAACTGGCGCGCAAGGGCATCACGGTCAACAACGTGCTGCCCGGCTCGACCCAGACGCCGCGCATCGACCAGATCATCGACACCACCGTCGCCAGGACCGGCCGCAGCCGCGACGACGTGCACGCCGAGATGGTTGCCGCGATCCCTATGGGCCGCTTCGCCCGGCCCGAGGAAACCGCCGCGGCGATCGCGTTCCTGTGCTCGCCGGCGGCGGCCTACATCACCGGCGTCAACCTGCCGGTCGATGGCGGGCGGACCCGTTCGCTGTGAGCGCGCACGAGCCGGGCCACCCCCTGAGCGCGATCGACGAAGCCGAACGCCGCCTCGGCGAACGCCTGCCGTTCGCGGCGCGGGTGATGGTGGTGCGCGGCGAGTCGGCGTGGTTCGCCGAACTGCTGGACGTGTCCGAAGGTGGCTGCGGCATCGCGTTTCCCGCGGCGTGCACGCTGGCCGAAGAGGACGTGGTGCGCTTGTTCTTCTACCGCGATGACGATCAGCCGGCGGTGGTCGTGCCGGCCCGCGTTGCGCGCTTGACCGCCATCCGGATCGGCATCGAGTACCAGGAGCCACAGTCCATACCGCCCGGTCCGGTGCCGCGATAACCCATCGCGGCACCGCGCGCGTTAAGCTTCGCGCATGCGTCTGACCCACTGGATCAATGGCGAACCCCGCGCAGCCGACGGCAGTCGCTGGCTCGAGGTGTTTGATCCGGCCACCGGCCATGCGTTCGCCGAAGTCGCCGAAGGCGACGCCGCCGATGTCGAGGCCGCGGTGCAAGCCGCGCAGTCCGCGTTTCCCGCGTGGTCGGCCTTGCCCAACAGCGAGCGCGCGCGTTGGCTGGAAAAACTGGCCGACGCGCTCGAGGCGCAGCTCGACGATTTCGCCCATGCCGAGTCGCGCGACGGCGGCAAGCCCATCAAGCTCGCCCGCGAAGTCGAGATCCCGCGCGCGATCAGCAACCTGCGTTTCTTCGCGCACGCCGCCACCCAGTTCGCCAGCGAGTCGCACCACGGCCAGGCTGGGCTGAACTACACACTGCGTCAGCCGCTCGGCGTGGTCGCGACGATCTCGCCGTGGAACCTGCCGCTGTACCTGTTCACCTGGAAAATCGCGCCCGCGCTGGCCGCGGGCAACACCGTGGTCGCCAAGCCGTCGGAAGTCACCCCGCTGACGGCGACGATGCTCGGCGAACTGGCCGCGCAGATCGGCTTCCCGGCCGGCGTGCTCAATGTCGTCCACGGCCTGGGTCCTGGCGTCGGCGAGGCACTGGTGCTGCATCCGCAGGTCAAGGCGGTGTCGTTCACTGGCAGCACCATGGTCGGACGCCGGATCGCCGAACTCGCCGCGCCTCGCCTGAAAAAGCTCTCGCTCGAACTGGGCGGCAAGAACCCAACCCTGGTGTTCGCCGACAGCGACTGGAAAGTCCACCTCGACACGCTGGTGCGTTCGGCGTTCCAGAACTCCGGGCAGATCTGCCTGTGCGGGTCGCGGATGCTGGTCGAGCGCCGCATCTACGCGCAGGTCCGCGATGCCCTGGTCGAACGCGCGCTCGCCCTACGCGTCGGCGACCCGATCGACGAGGACAACCAGCTTGGTCCGCTGGTGTCGCAGGCCCACTTCGACAAGGTGGTCGCTGCCCTCGCCCGCGCCCGCGCCGACGGCGGCCAGGTGCTGTGCGGCGGGGTCGCGCTGGAGCGGCCCGGCTGGTTCGTGGCGCCGACGGTGATCGAGGGGCTCGGCCCGGACTGCGCGAGCAATCGCGAAGAGATTTTCGGGCCGGTGGTGACCCTGCAGCCGTTCGACGACGACGACGAAGCGCTGGCGCTGGCCAATGCCGGCGACTACGGCCTCGCGGCGTCGGTGTGGACGCGCGACCTCAACCGCGCCCACCGGTTTGCCGCGCAATTGCGCGCCGGCATGGTCTGGATCAATACCTGGTTGCAACGCGACCTGCGCACGCCGTTCGGCGGCAGCGGCGCGTCGGGCCTAGGCCGCGAAGGCGGTTTCGAGGCCATGCGATTTTTCACCGACGCCAAGAACATCGGCATTCACCTGGGATAAGCACTGCATGAGTTCGCTGGAACATCTGTTGGAGCGCAATCGCGACTGGTCCGAACGCGTCACCCGCGAGGACCCTGGGTTCTTTCAACGCCTGTCCGGTCAGCAAGCGCCGGAATTCCTCTGGATCGGCTGCTCGGATTCGCGCGTGCCGGCCAACCAGATCATCGATATGGCACCGGGCGAAGTGTTCGTCCATCGCAACATCGCCAACGTGGTCGTGCATACCGACCTCAATTGCCTCTCGGTGATCCAGTTTGCGGTCGACGTGCTGAAGGTCAAGCACATCCTGGTGGTCGGGCACTACGGCTGCGGCGGCGTGCACGCCGCGCTGCATGGCCAGCGGGTGGGCCTGGCGGACAACTGGCTGCGGCACGTCTCGGACGTGGCCGACAAGCACGCCGGCTGTATGGCGGCGGTGCAGGAGCACGAGCGCCACGACCGCCTGTGCGAACTCAACGTCATTGAACAGGTGCTCAACGTCAGCCTGACCACGGTCGTCCGCGACGCGTGGGCCCGCGGCCAGGAGCTGACCGTGCATGGCTGGGTGTACAGCCTGCAGAACGGCCGCGTCCACGACGTCGGCATGGGCATCGACGCCTACGAACAGCTCACCGCGAGCTACGACGCCGCGGTGGCGCGGGTGAACGACACGCATGGAGGCTCGCCGCGATGAGCGACCCGATCCGTGCCGTCCATGCGCCCAGGCCGGTCGGCACCTACCCGCATGCGCGTCGCGTGGGCCGGCTGCTGTTCCTGTCGGGGATCGGCCCGCGCGATCCGGCAACGAACGCGATCCTCGGCAATGTCCACGACGCCGACGGCGAGCTGCTCAGCTACGACATCGATGCCCAGTGCCGCGCCGTGTTCGCCAACGTCCGCACCGTGCTGGAGTCCAGTGGCGCGCGCTGGCAGGACCTGGTCGACGTGACCGTCTACCTCACCGACATGGAGCGCGATTTCAAGGCCTACAACGCGGTGTGGGCGGAGTATTTCCCCGACATCGACGCCGCGCCCTGCCGCACCACGGTGGGCATCACCGCGTTGCCGACGCCGATCGCGATCGAACTCAAGTGCGTCGCCGACATCGGCCGCGATGCCGGCGCGGAGGAGTGACCGCCGTGCTGCCCGCCCCGCTCAACCTGCCAGCCTGGATCGAGGAACACCGCCACCTGCTCAAGCCGCCGGTCGGCAACAAGGTGGTGTTCGATGGCGACTTCATCGTGATGGTGGTCGGCGGTCCCAACCAGCGTACCGACTACCACTGGGACGAGGGCGCGGAGTGGTTCTACCAGCTCGAGGGCGAGATGGTGCTGCGCATCCAGGAAGGCGGTGCCGTGCGCGACATCCCGATCCGTGCCGGCGAGACCTTCCTGCTGCCACCGCGCGTGCCACATTCGCCGCAGCGGATGCCCGATTCGATCGGCCTGGTGATCGAGCGCAAGCGGCTGGCGCATGAAGACGACGGCCTGATGTGGTTCTGCGAGCGCTGCAACACCAAGTTGTACGAGGAGTTCTTCCGCCTGCACGACATCGAGCGGGACTTCCCGCCGGTGTTCGAGCGCTTCTACTCCTCGCGCGAGCACCGCACCTGCAAGGGCTGCGGGCATCTGAATCCGGCGCCCGACAAGTACGTGATGCCAGACACCTAGGCCGCTGCCACCCCAGGCGCAGCGAGCACTGCGCTGTTGCCGCGGCACGGCCGAAAGCAGATCCCCACCTTCGTTCGGGATGACATCGACGAACGTTGAACCCGAACGAAACGAGATCGGAAACATCGCAATCGACATGCTGAAAATCGACACCCACGCCCACTACCTGCCGCGCGACTGGCCCGACCTGGCGCGCAAGTACGGCGACGACCGCTTCCCGGTGATCCACCACACCGACGACGGCCGCCACCGCATCTACAAGGACGGCAAGTTCTTCCGCGAGATCTGGTCCAAGACCTGGGACCCGCAGGAGCGCATGGACGACTACGCGCGCTTCGGCGTGCAGGTGCAGGTGATCAGCACGGTGCCGGTGATGTTCAGCTACTGGGCCAAGCCGCAGCACGCGCTGGAACTGCACCAGGCCCTCAACGACCACATGGCGCAGACCTGCCGCGAGCATCCGCGCCACTTTGCCGGGATCGGCACGGTACCGCTGCAGTCGCCGCGGCTGGCGGTGCAGGAACTCGAGCGCTGCATGGACCAGCTCGGCTTGCAGGGCGTGCAGATCGGCAGCCACGTCAACGACTGGAACCTGGATGCGCCGGAGCTGTTCGAGTTCTTCCAGGCCGCCAGCGAGCTGGGCGCGGCGATCCTCGTGCACCCGTGGGACATGATGGGCACCGCGTCGATGCCCAAGTACTGGCTGCCGTGGCTGGTCGGCATGCCCGCCGAGCAATCACGCGCCGCGTGCTGCCTGGTGTTCGGCGGCGTGCTCGAGCGCCTGCCCAAGCTGAAGATCATGCTGGCCCATGGCGGCGGCAGTTTCCCGTACACGATCGGCCGCATCGAGCATGGCTTCAACATGCGCCCGGACCTGGTCGCCACCGACAACCCCCGCAACCCGCGCGAGTATCTCGACCAGCTGTACTTCGATTCGTGGGTGGCCGACGACCGCGCGCTGCGCTACCTGCTCGACACCTGCGGCGTGTCGCGCGTGATGCTCGGCACCGATTACCCGTTCCCGCTTGGCGAGCAGGCGCCCGGTGCCGGCATCGCCTCGCTCGAGCTGTCGCAGGCCGACCAGGCCCGCCTCTACCACGGCACCGCGCTGGAATGGCTCGGGCTGTCGAAGTCGCGCTTCACGTGACGCGCGCAAAGGATCCCAGCAAGTGACCGACCAGCAAGTGCCCGACATGTTCTGCGAGCATCACGCCAACGCGCTCGATGCCGCTGACCCGCTGCCGACCCTGCGCGGCGAGTTCCTGATTCCCCGACATGATGGCGCGGAGATGGCGTACTTCGTCGGCAACTCGCTAGGCCTGCAGCCGCGCAGCGCGCGCGCCCACGTCGAGACCGTGCTCGACAAGTGGGAGCACGAGGCGGTGGAAGGCCATTTCACCGGCGACGCGCAGTGGATGAGCTACCACGAACTCGTGCGCGAGCCACTCGCGCGCCTGGTCGGCGCGAATCCGGCAGAGGTGGTGGCGATGAACTCGCTGACCGCGAACCTGCACCTGATGATGGTCAGCTTCTACCGGCCCACCCGCGAGCGCCCGGCGATCCTGATGGAGGCGGGCGCGTTCCCGTCCGACCGCTACGCATTGGCGTCGCAGGTCGCATTCCACGGCTTCGACCCCGCCACCGACCTGATCGAACTTGAACCCGACGAGCCCGACGGCACGTTCTCGATGGCGGCGATCGAGCGCGCGATCGCGCAGCACGGCCGCCGCCTGGCGCTGGTGCTGTGGCCGGGCATCCAGTACCGCACCGGCCAGGCCTTCGACATCCAGGCGATCACCGCCCTCGCGCACGCCCAAGGCGCGGTGTGCGGGTTCGACCTGGCCCACGCGGTGGGCAACCTGCCGCTGGCGTTGCACGACAGCGGCGTCGACTTCGCGGTGTGGTGCCACTACAAGTATTTGAACTCCGGTCCCGGCGCGGTCGCCGGTTGTTTCGTGCACGAGCGCCATGCGCACACGGATCGACCGCGTTTCGCCGGCTGGTGGGGCCACGAACCGGCCACGCGCTTCCAGATGGGTCCCGATTTCAGGCCCACCCCCGGCGCGGACGGCTGGCAACTCAGCAACCCGCCGATCCTGGGCTTGGCGCCGTTGCGCGCCTCGCTGGAGTTGTACGACCGGGTCGGCATGGCCGCGCTGCGCGCCAAGTCGCTGCGCCTGACCGGCTATCTGGAGTCCTTGATCCGCGAGCTTCTGGCCGATGTCCTGCAGATTGTCACGCCGGCCGAGCGGGAACGTCGCGGCAGCCAACTGTCGCTGCGCGTGGCAGGCGGTCGCGAGCAGGGCCGCGCCCTGTTCGACTACCTCGCCGCGAATGGCGTGCTCGGCGACTGGCGCGAACCGGACGTGATCCGCATCTCCCCCGCCCCGCTCTACAACACCCATGCCGACGTGCTGCGATTCGCACGCGCGGTGGAGGCCTGGCGCGATGTCCACTGACATGCCGATCGCGCCTCGCCACATCACCATCATCGGCGCCGGCTTGGCCGGCGCGCTGCTGGCGACCCTGCTGGCGCAGCGCGGCTGGCGCGTGGACGTCTACGAGAAACGCGGCGACCCGCGCCTGCAAGGCTATGCCGGCGGGCGCTCGATCAACCTCGCGCTAGCCGAGCGCGGCCTGCATGCGCTCAGGCTGGCCGGCGGCGACGACGAGGTCATGGCGCAGGCGGTGATGATGCGCGGGCGCATGGTGCATTTCGCCGACGGCCGCACCGACCTGCAACGCTACGGCCGCGACGACAGCGAGGTGATCTGGTCGGTGCACCGCGGTGAGCTCAACGTGATCCTGCTGGATCTCGCAGAGCGCGCCGGCGCCACGCTGCACTTCAACCGTGGCCTGGCGAGCGTCGATTTCGACGCGCGCCATGCCACCTTCAGCGACGACCGCGACGGCAGCTCGCACGGCGTCGGCTTCGCGTCGTTGGTCGGGGCCGATGGCGCCGGGTCCGCATTGCGCGCGGCGATGGGGCGCGAGATCGAACTCGGCGAGCGCACCGAGTTCCTCGGCCACTCCTACAAGGAGTTGGAGATCCCACCGGCGGCCGATGGCGGTTTCAGCATCGAGCCCAACGCCCTGCACATCTGGCCGCGCGGCCGCTACATGTGCATCGCCCTGCCCAACGACGAGCACACGTTCACGGTCACGCTGTTCCTTCCCAACCAGTCCGACGCCCCCGGCAGTCCCAGCTTCGAGACCGTGCGCGACGGCGACGACGCGCGCGCGTTGTTCGCCCGCGACTTCGCGGACGCTCTGCCGCTGATCCCGAACCTCGAACACGATTTCGAGCACAACCCCGCCGGGCTGCTCGCGACCCTGTACCTGGAACGCTGGTTCCACGACGATCGCGCGGTGCTGGTCGGCGACGCGGCGCACGCGATGGTGCCCTTCCACGGGCAAGGCATGAACTGCGCGTTCGAGGACTGCGTCGCGCTGGCCGAGCAGCTCGATCGCACGGCCGACCGCGCCGCCGCGTTCGCCGCGTTCCAGGCGCAGCGCCTGCCCAACGCGCGCGCCATCCAGGCCATGGCGCTGGAGAACTACCTGGAGATGCGCGACCGGGTCGACGATGACGACTACCTGCTGCAACGCGCGCTGGAGCAGAAGCTGTCCGCGCGCCATCCCGATCGCTTCGTGCCGCGCTACGCGATGGTGACGTTCCACCGCCTGCCGTACGCGCTGGCGTTCGAGCGCGGCAACCTGCAGCGCGGCTTGCTGGTCGAACTGACGCGCGGCCACGACTCGCTCGATACGCTGGACTGGGACGCGGTCGATGCCGCGGTCCGCGAGCGTCTCGCGCCCCTGCCCGCGGACGCCTGAGCCGATGCCGGCCAGCTTCCTGTTCTACGACCTGGAAACCTTTGGCGCCGACCCGCGCACCACGCGCATAGCGCAATTCGCGGCGATCCGCACCGATGCCGACCTCAACCCGGTCGACGAACCGATCAGCTTCTTCGTCAGGCCCGCCGACGACCTGCTGCCCTCGCCCATCGCCACCCTGATCACCGGCATTACCCCGCAGGCGGCGCGGCGCGAGGGCACGACGGAAGCCGAGGCGTTCGCAAGGATCTTCGACGAGATGGCGCGCCCGGAGACCTGCAGCGTGGGCTACAACTCGCTGCGTTTCGACGACGAGTTCGTGCGCCACGGCCTGTTCCGCAACTTCTACGACGCCTACGAACGCGAGTGGCGCGGCGGCAACTCGCGCTGGGACCTGCTTGACGTCATGCGGCTCGCGCACGCGCTGCGCCCGGACGGCATCGCCTGGCCGCGGCGCGAAGCACATGGATATGCGAGTGCCGCGGGCGCAGGACGCGCTGGAGCGGCCGAGGACGGCGCGACCTCGTTCAAGCTCGAGCACCTGGCCGAGGCCAACGGCGTGCGCGAAGGCGATGCGCACGAGGCCCTGTCCGACGTGCGCGCGCTGATCGGCCTCGCCCGCCAGCTCAAGGCCGCACAGCCCAAGCTGTGGCAGTACGCGCTCAAGCTGCGCGACAAGCGCTTCGCCGCGACCTTGCTCGACACCGTGGCGATGACGCCGGCGCTGCACGTGTCGCAGCGCTTCCCCGCCAGCCGCCTGTGCGCGGCGCCGATCCTGCCGATCGCCCGGCATCCGCATATCGACAGCCGGGTGCTGGTGTTCGACCTGGCCCAAGACCCCACCGCGTTGCTGCACCTGGAGCCGGGCCAGATCGCCGACCGCCTGTACACGCCGGCGGCCGACCTGCCCGAGGGCGAGGAGCGCGTGGCGCTGAAGGAAGTGCACCTCAACAAGTGCCCGGCGTTGATCGCCTGGGACCACCTGCGCGCGGCGGATTTTGCACGACTGGCGATCGACCCGCTGGTCGTTGCCGAACGCGCCGCACGCCTGCGCGACGCCGGCCCGGCGCTGGCGGAAAAGGTGCGCCGGGTGTTCGCCAGCGAGCGCCAGCGCGCTCCGTCAGACGTCGATGCATCGCTGTACGACGGCTTCATCGGCGACGGCGACAAGCGCTTGTTCAACCAGGTCCGCAGCACCGATCCCGGCGCGCTGGGTGCGCGCGTGTTCGGTTTCCGCGACCCGCGCCTGCCCGAGCTGCTGTTCCGCTACCGCGCCCGCAACTGGCCCGACACGCTGTCGATCAGCGAACGCGCGCGCTGGGACGAGTACCGCCGCCATCGTCTGCGCGATGAAGCCGGCTTGTCCGAGTACAGTTTCGCTCGCTTCCATGCCGAGATCGACGCCCTGCGCGCCGCGCACGCCGACGACGGTGGCAAGCTCGCGTTGCTCGACCAGCTCGAAGCCTGGGGCCGCGAGCTCGATGCCACCGTGACGTAGGATGGGTTGAGCGCAGCGATACCCATCGTGCACCCCGGCGACTGACGGCTAGAAGCCAACGTCACTGGATCCCCGCTTCCGTGGGGATGACGAGCGAAGAAAGAACACCATGGCCACTTACTTCAGCGACGCCACCTTCAAGTTCCTGCGCGGCCTCGCCCGCCACAACGACCGTGAGTGGTTCCACGCCCACAAGGCCGACTACGAGTTGCACGTGCGCGGGCCGTTCCAGCGACTGCTGACCGACCTGCAACCGGTGTTGGCGCAGTGCAGCGCGCACTACCGCGCCGAACCGAAGACCGTCGGCGGTTCGCTGTTCCGGATCCAGCGCGACACCCGTTTCGCCAACGACAAGGCGCCGTACAAATCGTGGCAGGGTGCGCGGCTGTTCCACGAGCGCGGGCGCCAGATCGAGGCGCCGTCGTTCTATCTGCACCTGCAGCCGGGCAACTGTTTCGTCGGTGCCGGCCTGTGGCATCCGCAACCCGATACGCTACGCCGGGTCCGGCATTTCATCCTCGACAACCCCGGCAGCTGGAAAGCCGCGGCGCACGACGGCAAGTTCCGTCGGCGTTTCGACCTGGACGAGAGCGAGAAACTGACGCGCGCGCCGCGCGGCTTCCCGGACGACTTCGAGTACGCCGACGACCTCCGCCGCAAGAACTTCGTCGCGTTGCGCGCCATCGACGACACCACCATCACCGGTCCGCGGCTGCTGAATACCCTCGCCACCGACCTGGCGGGACTGGCCCCCTTCACCGACTACTTGTGCGCCGCGTTGGACCTGGAGTTCTAGCGATGAAGAAGATCATGGCCTTGGCGCTGTTGCTGGGCGTGTTGCTGCTGGGTTACCTGGTCGCCGGCCCGTTCCTCGCGGTCAAGGGCATCCGCGACGCGATCCGGGCGCAGGACACTGCGGCATTGACCACGCATGTCGATTTCCCGACGTTGCGCGCCAACCTCAAGGCGCAACTCGACGACTACGTGGTGCGCAAGGCAGGCGCGGAAGCGCAGTCGAACCTGCTCGGCGCGCTGGCGCTGCGCATCGCCAGCGGCGTCACCGGCGGCACGGTCGATGCGATGGTCACCCCGGCGGGCCTGGGCGCGGTCCTGGAGGGCCGCAACCTGTGGCATCGCGCCAGCGGCGGTGGCATCAGCGACAGCGACAGCTACGCCAACCAGCCAGCGCCGGACCCGCTGAAAGACGCGCGCTACGGCTTCGAATCGACCTCGCGCTTTACCGCCACGGTCGCGAGCGACGACGGCCGGCCGGTGACTTTCGTGATCGCCCGCGATGGCCTGCGCTGGAAACTCAGCGACATCCGCCTGCCGCTGGAAGACGCGCCACGCTAGCTGCAGTTGGCGACCCCGTGCGGGACATGGCCGGCGGCGACGTGATCGCGCGCCGAGGCGATGTTGTGCTCGGAATCGTCGAAGAAGATGTCGGCGCCGAATGCATCGAGGAACGGGCCTTTTGGCCGCCCACCGAGGAACAGCGCCTCGTCCAGGCGGATTCCCCACTCGCGCAGGGTGCGGATCACCCGTTCGTGCGCCGGCACGGAGCGCGCGGTGACCAGCGCGGTGCGGATCGGCGCGTTCTCGCCGGTCGGGAAGGCCGCCTGCAGCTTGTGCAGGGCATCGAGGAAACCGCGGAACGGCCCGCCCGACAGCGGTTCGCCGGCGCGCGTGCGTTCGTGCTCGGCGAACGCGGCCAGGCCGCCCTCGCGCGAGACGCGCTCGCCTTCGTCGTCGAAGATCACCGCGTCGCCATCGAACGCGATGCGCAACTGGTCGTGGCGCTGCAACGCGGCCTTGGCCGGCAACAAAGTGGCCGCCGCGACGCCAGCGGCGAGCGCGCTGCGCACGTCCTCGGCATGCGCCGACAGGAACAGGTCGGCGCCGAACGGGCGGATGTACGGAAACGGCGGCGCGCCGTTGCTGAACGCCGCGCGCTTGATCGCCAGGCCATGGTGCGCGATCGAATTGAAGATGCGCAGGCCGGTGTCGGCCGAGTTGCGCGAGATCAGGATCACCTCGACCCGCGGCGCCTCCGGGGGCGCGCCGTGGTTGAGCGCCAGCAGCTTGCGCACCAGCGGAAAGGCGATCCCGGGTTGCAGCAGGTCGTCCTCGTGCTCGCGCTGGAACGCGGCGTAGGCGTCGATGCCGTCGCGTTCGAACAGCGCGTGGCTGTCCTCCATTTCGAACAGGGTGCGCGAGGAAATCGCGACGATCAGCGGGTTGGCATTGGCATCGGGCATGGCGGCATTGTGCCCGAGCGGCGTCGCAACCAATGCGACCAGGCAGTTCCGGGTGCGTATCAGCCGCTGGTGAACTGCTCGGCCAGCATGCGTTCCTCGAGATTGTGCTCCGGGTCGAACAGCAGGGTCACGGTGCGGTCGCGCGACTCGCGGATCATTACCTCCACCACGTCGCGGACCTCGTGCGAGTCGGCGGTCGCGCTGACCGGCCGCTTGTACGGGTCGAGCACGCGGAAGCGCACCTCGGTGTCGGCCTTCAGCACTGCCCCGCGCCAGCGCCGCGGTCGGAACGCCGCGATCGGCGTCAGCGCCATCACGTTGGTGCCCAGCGGCAGGATCGGCCCGTGCGCGGAGAAGTTGTAGGCGGTGCTGCCGGCCGGGGTGGCGACCATGACCCCGTCGCAAATCAGTTCGTCGAGGCGCTGCTTGCCGTTGAGTTCGATCGACAGGTGCGCGGCCTGGCGCGTCTGGCGCAGCAGCGAGACCTCGTTGTAGGCCAGCGAGCCCACGGTCGCGCCGGACTCGGTCTGCGCGACCATTTCCAGCGGACGCAGCACTGCCGGCTCGGCGGCGTGGATGCGCTCGAGCAGGCCCTCGCCGGCCTGGTGGTTCATCAGGAACCCGACCGTGCCCAGCTTCATCCCGTACACCGGCCGCCCGAGCGCGCCATGGCGGTGCAAGGTCTGCAGCATGAAGCCATCGCCACCGAGCGCGACCAGCACGTCCGCCTCGGCCGGCGGGTGGTCGCCGTGGCGAGCGGCCAGTTCGGCCAGTGTGCGTTGCGCATCTTCTGCGGGACTTGCGAGGAAGGCGATGCGGGGCGTCGCGGTCATCGGCGGCTCCGGGATGGTGAGTCGAGCATAACCGCGCCGCGGTATCACTTCACCTAGCACGAGGCGCAACGCGCCGCGGCGTGCTGGCAGCCAAGGCAGGCCAGCGTGGTATCGCCCGGCCGTCGTGGCACCAAGAATAAAGGCGGGTCCATCGGACCCGCCTTCTGGTTTCCCTAATGCGACGGCCGAGACGGCGGACATCGAGTACCGGTTGCTCACTCCTCTCCAGCATGCTGGAGCGGGCTCGTCATTCGTCAACTTCGGCAGGCATCGCGATGCCATTCCTGGCGCGACGTCCGCAATCTCGGATCGCCCTGCCCGGCCCTCCATGGCCGGGCGTTCGCCCAGGCGCGAGCCAGTGGCTCGCAAGCGCCTGGGTTCACCCTCGCGATGCCAGTTGCGACAAGCGCTGCACCGCGACCGACACGGTCGGATAGTCCAGCGTCTTCTGCGTCGCCAGTTCGGCGAGCATCGCCAAGGTGAAGCGCAGCGACGAGTCGTCGCGCTGCAGCCAGTGCTTGACCTTGGCGTCGGCATTCGCGCCGGGCATCGACAGCACCTGCCCGACCAGCGCGCGCTGCTGCGTGGCCAGTTCCTCGCTCAGCACGCCGCGGGCGACCGCATGCCAGCGGCCGTCGACCGCCAACGCGTCGATCTGCTGCTGCAGCCACGGCAGGCGCAGGGCCTCGCCGAGGCGGAAATGCACCTTCGCCACTTCGACCGGCTTGAGCTTGCGCTCGCGCGCCAGCTCGATGATGTCGCAGCACGGATCCAAGTACGGCAACGCCGCCAGCTGGCCGCCGAGCTCGTCGGGCACGCCCTTGGCCTTCCAGTCGCGCAGGCTCGCCTCGTAGGCGGGGCGCTGCGAGTCGGGCAGGATGCCCTGCCCGGCGCGGATGTCCTTGAAGCCGTCGTGGTAGCGCGCCACCGCGGTGGCGATGTCCGGGATCGCGCCCGGGCGCGACAGCAACCAGCGCGTGAACGAGCGCTGCAGCGACCAGATCACCTGCAACGCATCGATCTGCGTGGCTTCGGCGACCTTGCCGTCGAGCGCGTCGATCTGCGCCCACAGCGCACGTGCCTCGAGCGTTTCGCGGGTGATGGTGTAGGCCTTGGCGACCTCGCCCGGGGTGCGTCCGCTGTCTTCCTGCATGCGCAGCAGGAACGTGGCGCCCATCCGGTTGATGGTCGAGTTGGTGACCGCGGTAGCGATGATCTCGCGCTTCAGCCGGTGCTGCTCCATCGCCTTGGCGTACTTGGCCTGCAGCGGTTCCGGGAAGTAGCGCACCAGTTCCTTCGACAGGTACGGGTCTTCCGGGACGTCGGAATCGAGCATCTGCTGGAACGCGACGAGCTTGGAGTACGACAGCAGCACCGCCAGTTCCGGGCGCGTCAGGCCCTGGCCGCGCGCCTTGCGCTCGGCGATCTCGGCGTCGCTGGGCAGGAATTCGATCTGGCGATCGAGCAGGCCCTGCGATTCCAGCGTGCGGATGAAATGCTGCTTGGAGCCCAATCGCGCCAGGCTCATCCGCTCCATCAGGCTGATCGCCTGGTTCTGGCGGTAGTTGTCGGCCAGCACCAGGCCGGCGACCTCGTCGGTCATCGACGCCAGCAGCTTGTTGCGCTCCGGCAGCGTGAGCTTCTTGGCCTGGACCTGCGCATTGAGCAGGATCTTGATGTTGACTTCGTGGTCGGAGGTATCGACGCCGGCCGAGTTGTCGATGAAGTCGGTGTTGAGCAGCACGCCGTGCAGCGCCGCCTCGATGCGGCCCAGCTGGGTCAGGCCCAGGTTGCCGCCCTCGCCCACCACTTTGCAGCGCAGCTCGCGGCCGTCGACGCGCAACGCGTTGTTGGCGCGGTCCCCGACATCGGCATGGGTCTCGGTGCTGGCCTTGACGTAGGTGCCGATGCCACCGTTCCAAAGCAGGTCGACCGGCGACTTCAGGATCGCGCTCATCAGCTCGGCGGGGCTCATCGCCTCCACGTCGGCGTCGATGCCGAGCGCGGCCTTGATCTCTGGCGACAGCGGGATCGACTTGGCCGAGCGCGGGAACACCCCGCCGCCCTTGCTGATCAGCGACTTGTCGTAATCCTCCCAGCTCGAGCGCGGCACGGCGAACATGCGCGTGCGTTCCTTGAACGTCGCGGCGGCGTCCGGGTTGGGGTCGAGGAAGATGTGGCGGTGGTCGAACGCGGCGAGCAGGCGGATGTGCCTGCTCAGCAGCATGCCGTTGCCGAACACGTCGCCGGACATGTCGCCGATGCCGACGCAGGTGAAGTCCTGCTTCTGGCTGTCGCGGCCCATCGCGCGGAAGTGGCGCTTGACCGACTCCCACGCGCCCTTGGCGGTGATGCCCATGCCCTTGTGGTCGTAACCGACCGAGCCACCGGAGGCGAACGCGTCGTCGAGCCAGTAGCCGTGCTCGCGGGCGATGCCGTTGGCGATGTCGGAGAACGTGGCGGTGCCCTTGTCGGCCGCGACCACCAGGTAGGGGTCGTCCTGGTCGTGGCGGACCACGTCGCGCGGCGGCACGACCTTGCCGTCGACACTGAGGTTGTCGGTGATGTCGAGCAGGCCGTTGATGAACATCTTGTAGCAGGCGATGCCCTCGGCGAGCACCGCGTCGCGGTCGCCACCGACCGGCGGACGTTTGGCGAAGAACCCGCCCTTGGAGCCGACCGGCACGATCACGGTGTTCTTGACCATCTGTGCCTTGACCAGGCCCAGCACCTCGGTGCGGAAATCCTCGCGCCGGTCCGACCAGCGCAGGCCGCCACGGGCGACCGGGCCGAAGCGCAGGTGCACGCCTTCCACGCGCGGGCCGTAGACGAAGATCTCGCGGTACGGACGCGGCTTGGGCAGGTCCGGCACGCTGGCCGAATCGAACTTGTAGCTGACGTAGCCGCGCTCGCCGCCATCGGCTGCACGCTGGTAGTAGCTGGTACGCAGGGTGGCGTCGATCGCACCGATGAAGCTGCGCAGGATGCGGTCCTCGTCGAGGCTGGCGACGCGATCGAGCAGGCTCTTCAGCGTGCTGCGGGTGATCGCGACCTGCGCATCGCGCTTGCCGCTGCGCGCCTCGATGACCGGCTGCAGCGCCGCCAGCAGCGCGGCATCGCCGGCGGCCAGGCGCTGCAACTGCTCGCTGAAGCGCTGCATGCCGGCCTTGACCTCGGCCTTGCTTTCGCTGCCGGTGGCCGGATCGAAGCGCGCTTCGAACAACTCGACCAGCAACCGCGCCAGTAGCGGGTAGCGCGCGAACGTGGCCTCGACATAGGCCTGCGAGAACGGCACGCCGACCTGCAGCAGGTACTTGCAGTAGGCACGCAGCATCGCGACCTGGCGCCACGACAGGCCGGCGGCCAGGACCAGGCGGTTGAAGCCGTCGTTCTCGGCATTGCCGCGCCATGCCTGCGCGAACGCCTGCTCGAAGTTGTCGTCGAGGCTGGTGACGTCGACATCTACGTTGAGCGTCTCGACCTCGAAGTCCTGGATGTAGGCCGGCCGGCCGTCAACCACGATCCGGTACGGGTGTTCCGAGATCACCCGCAGGCCCATGTTCTCCATCATCGGCAACGCATCGGACAGGGGGATGTCGTCGTTCTGGCGGTAGAACTTGAAGCGCAGGCCACCCTCGCCGCCGTGGGTGCGGTACAGGCTCAGCCGCAGGTCGTCGGGCCCGGCGAGCGCGGCCAGGTGCTCGACGTCGCTGGCCGCGACCGCGGCGCTGACGCCCTCGATGTAGCCGGTCGGCAAGGCGCGGCCGTAGCTGCTGGCCAGGGCCAAGCCGCGTTCCTCGCCATGGCGCGCGACCAGCTGGTCGCGCAGGTCGTCGTGCCAGTTGCGCACAATCTCGGCCAGCTCGGCCTCGATCGCCGCGTTGTCGACCTGGATCGCCTCGCTGCCGGACTCCGGCCGCACGATCAGGTGCAGCTGCGCGAGCGGCGACTCGCCCAGCATCACCGAGGAATCGACGTGCTCGCCATGCAGCACCCGCTTGAGCATCGCCTCGATGCGCAGGCGCACGTCGGTGTTGAAACGGTCGCGCGGAATGTAGACGAGGCCGGAGAAGAAACGGCCGTAGCGGTCGCGGCGCAGGAACAACTTGCTGCGCACGCGCTCCTGCAGGCCGAGGATGCCGGTGCTGGTGCGCAGCAGCTCTTCCTCGTTGGACTGGAACAACTCGTCGCGCGGCAACGTCTCGATGATGTGGCGCAACGCCTTGCCGCTGTGGCTGTCGGGCTTCAATCCCGACTGTTCCATCACGTAGTTGTGGCGCTGGCGCACCAGCGGGATGTCCCACGGGCGGCGGTTGTAGGCACTGGAGGTGTACAGGCCGAGGAAACGTTCCTCGCGCACCGGCTTGCCCTTGGCATCGAAGCTGAGCACGCCGATGTAGTCCATGTAGCCCGGACGGTGCACGGTGGCGCGCGCGTTGGTCTTGGTCAGGATCAGCGCGTCGACCGAACCGGACTGCGGCATGTAGTGCGCCGCCAGCGACTTCAACGGGCGCGGCTTGCGGGTGTCCTCGCCGCGCAGCAGGCCCAGGCCGCTGTCCTTGACCGCGCACAGGACTTCCTCACCGCCCTGCTTGACGACCTCGTATTCGCGGTAGCCCAGGAAGGTGAAGTGGTCCCCCGCCGCCCAGCGCAGGAACTCCTGCGCCTCGCGGCGCCCCTCGTCGCTGACCGGCAGCTTACGCTCGCCCAGCTGGTCGGCCACTTCCATCATCTTGCTGCGCATCGGGGCCCAGTCGCGCACGGTGGCGCGCACGTCGCCCAGCACGTCCTGCACCGCCCGCTGGATCTGCGGCATGGCCTCGGCCGGCTGCCGGTCGATTTCCAGGTGCATCAGCGATTCGGGCACGCCCTCGCCCACGCCGACCAGCTTGCCGGCCTTGTCGCGCCGGAAGGTCACCACCGGGTGGCCGAGCACGTGCACGCCGATGCCCTTCTCGGCCAGCGCCATCGTCACCGTGTCGACCAGAAACGGCATGTCGTCGTTGGCGATCTGCAGCACGGTGTGCGGCGACTCCCAGCCGTGGGTCTTCAGGCTGGGGTTGAACAGACGCACGAGCGCGCTGCCGGTCTTGCGCGCGCGGGCGAAGTCGAGGAAATCGGTCGCCAGCGCAGCCCAGCCTTCCGGGCTGTGCTTGGGCAACTCGTCGTCGGCCATGCGCTTGTAGAACGCCTGGATGAAGGCCTCGCCCTCGGCATGGCGCGCCTTGGGCAGGCGCTGGCGCATCGCGGCGATGATCGGGTCGAGGGAGACGACGCTGTTGCGGGCCGCCGGGACGACCGCCTTGCTCGCGGTGGATTTGGCGGCGTTGACCGGCTTGGCGGTGGGGGATTTGGGCTTGCTGCTCATGGGAACGTGATGTCCGATGGTATGAGGCCCGCGCTTTCGCGCAGGCCGGGGTATGGATTTCAGTGCGCGGCGATGACGCGTCGCGGCGCGAGCGGATCGGGGACGCTGCCAATGCAGGCCTCGCCGATGCCCGCGTCAAGCGCGGCATCGGTGGAGCGGCGGCGGCAAGCCGGATCGAGGTGGCCGCCGCGCTGCCCCGGGCAGGCGGTGGGCCGCGATGAACCGAAGCGTTTCATGTGCGCTCGATGCAGGCCCGGTCTTACCGGAGCCCCGTCTCGTTGCGGGCAATCACCAGGCGCTGGATCTCGCTGGTGCCTTCGTAGATCTCGGTGATCTTGGCGTCGCGGAAGTAGCGCTCCAGCGGCATTTCCTTCGAATAGCCCATGCCGCCGTGGATCTGCACCGCCTGATGGGTGATCCACATCGCCGCCTCCGACGCGGTGAGCTTGGCCACTGCCGCCTCGGTGCTGAACCGGCCTCCGCTCTTCTCGGTCTCGCCCTTGGTCCAGGCCGCGCGCAGTGTCAGCAGCAGCGCCGCGTCGAGCTTGCACTTCATGTCGGCGATCTTGGCCTGGGTCATCTGGAACGCGCCGATCGGCTGGCCGAAAGCCTTGCGCTCCTTCACGTACTCCAGGGTCGCCTCGTAAGCGGCGCGCGCCAGGCCGATCGCCTGCGAGGCGATACCAATGCGGCCGGCATCGAGCACGCCCATCGCGATCTTGAAGCCGTGGCCTTCGTCGCCGAGTACTTCGTCGGCCTGGGCGACGTAGTCGGTGAACTCGATCTCGCAGGTGGCCGAAGCGCGGATGCCGAGCTTGGGCTCGGTCTTGCCGCGGTGGAACCCGGCGCGCTCGGCGTCGATCATGAACGCGGTGATGCCGCGCGCGCCCTTGTCGGGGTCGGTCATCGCGAACAGCACCAGGTACTTGGCGACCGGGCCCGAGGTGATCCAGCTTTTCTTGCCGTTGATCAGGTAGGTGCCGTCGGCCTGCTTGGTGGCCTTGCAGCGCATCGCAGTGGCATCGGAGCCGGACTGCGGCTCGGTCAGCGCGAACGCGCCGATCTCGCGGCCTTCGGCAATCGCGCGCACGTACAGCTGCTTCTGCGCTTCGGTGCCGAACTTGAGGATGCCGTTGCAGAACAGCGAGTTGTTGACCGAAACGATCGTGGAGTGCGCGGCATCGGCCGCGGCGATCTCGACCATGGCCAGCACGTAGCTGATCGGGTCCATGCCGGCGCCGCCGTACTCGGCCGGCACCTCGATGCCCATCAGGCCGTTCTCGCCGAGGGTGCGGATGTTCTCGAGCGGGAATTCGCCGGTGCGGTCGTGGTGCTCGGCGCTGGGAGCGATCTTTTCCTGGGCGATGCGACGCGCCACGTCCTGGATCATCAATTGCTCTTCAGTGAAGCGAAAATCCACGGCGGCACCTCGGGTTCTGATGGGCTTGGTAATGGCGTCGCGGCGTCGGCATGCATGCACGACCGCGCGCAACAGCCTTGAATTGTAGCCGCGCGTGGCCAACGACCGCACCCGGGCAGATGCAACGGCCGGATCCGGCGACCGAGGCTTGACCCTCGCGCCCCCGCCGATCAAACTTATCTCTATATCGCGATAGGTTGATACATATGGATCTGGAAGGCTGGTCGAGCCGCCTCAAGGTGTTTGCCGACGCCACCCGCGTGCGCCTGCTGGCGCTGCTGGAGCGCGAGGAACTGACCGTGGCCGAGCTGTCGGCGATCACACGCCTGGCGCAGCCGCGCGTGTCCACCCACTTGTCCAAGCTCAAGGAAGCCGGATTGGTCCGAGACCGGCGTTCCGGCGTGTCGGCCTACTACCGTTTCGACGATGCCGCGCTCGACTCGGCGCAGCGCTCGCTGTGGCAGACCCTGCGCGAAGGCAGCGACGATCCGCTGCTGCGCCAGGATGCCGAACGCGTGGCCGCCGTGCTCGCCGCGCGCGCCTCGGAGCAGAACTGGGCCGACTCGGTCGCCGGCGACATGGAACGCCACTACTCGCCCGGCCGCACCTGGGAGGCGATGGCGCGCTCGGCGCTGCCGCTGCTGCAACCCGGCGACGTGCTCGACATCGCTTCCGGCGACGGCGTGCTGGCCGAACTGCTGGCGCCGCATTCGCACCGCTATGTCTGCCTGGATTCCAGCACCAAGGTGGTGCTGGCCGCGTCCGAGCGCCTGCGTAGGCTCAAGAATGTCGAGGTCCGCGAGGGCGACATGCACGCGTTGCCGTTCCCGGCCGCGCATTTCGACCTGGTGGTGCTGATGCACGCGCTGACCTACGCGGAGCAACCGGCACAGGCCGTCATCGAAGCCGGACGCGTGCTGCGACCCGGCGGACTATTGCTGCTGACCAGCCTGGCGAAACACGAGCATCGCGGCGCGGTCGAAGCGTTCGGCCACGTCAACCTGGGTTTCGCCGAGAAGGAACTGCAGAAGTTCGCCGCCAAGGGCGGGCTCGAGGTCGTCAGCTGCGAAACCGTGACCCGCGAGCGGCGGCCGCCGCATTTCGAGGTGATCGCGCTCATCGCCCGCAAGGCGATCGGCGATGGCCCTGCCGCGCGAAGCCCGGCTTCGCGCAACGCGACCGCGCACACATCCGACACTCGCAAATCCACGAAGAAGTCCTGACATGAACACCCTCCCCTGGCTCAACCCCGCCCGCGCCGAAGCGCTGCAACAACGCCTGCGCGAACGCATCCTGGTGATCGACGGCGCGATGGGCACGATGATCCAGCAGCGCGAACTGGACGAAGCCGGCTACCGCGGCGAGCGCTTCAGCGAAGGCTACGACCGCCTGTACACCGTGCAAGACCATGCCCACGGCGCCGGCTGCGGCTGCAGCCGCGACCAGCGCGGCAACAACGACCTGCTCAGCCTGACGCAGCCGGCGATCATCGGTGACATCCACGCCGCCTACCTCGACGCCGGCGCCGACCTGATCGAGACCAACACCTTCAACTCGACCACGATCTCGCTGGCCGACTACGGCCTCGAGCACCTGGCGCGCGAACTCAACGAAACCGGTGCCCGCCTCGCCCGCGCCGCCTGCGACGCCGCCGAGGCGAAGACGCCCGAGCAGCCGCGGTTCGTGATCGGCGTGCTCGGCCCGACCAGCCGCACCGCCTCGCTGAGCCCGGACGTCAACCGCCCGGGTTTCCGCGCGATCAGCTTCGACGAACTGCGCGTGGCCTACCGCGAAGCCACCGACGGCCTGATCGACGGCGGCGCCGATGTGATCATGGTCGAGACCGTGTTCGACACCCTCAATGCCAAGGCGGCGCTGTTCGCGATCGAGGAAGCCTTCGACGCACGCGGCGCGCGGCTGCCGGTAATGGTCTCGGGCACGATCACCGACGCCTCCGGCCGCACCTTGTCGGGGCAGACCGCCGAGGCGTTCTGGTACTCGCTGCGCCACAGCCAGCCGCTTGCGATCGGCCTGAATTGCGCGCTCGGCGCCGTGGACCTGCGCCCGCACGTCGACCTGCTGTCGCAGGTGGCCGACGCCTATGTCAGCACCCACCCCAACGCGGGCCTGCCCAACGCGTTCGGCGGCTACGACGAAACGCCCGAGGACATGGCGCGGGTGCTGGGCGAGTTCGCGCAAGCCGGGCTGCTGAACCTGGTCGGCGGCTGCTGCGGCACGACCCCGGCGCATATCGCCGCGATTGCCGAAGCGGTGCGACACCACGCTCCGCGCGAGCGGCCCACGCTGGAGGCCGCGGCGTGACCCAGTTGCGTCGCCAGACCCGGCTCAGCGGCCTCGAGCCGCTGCAGATCACGCCCGAAAGCAACTTCATCAACGTCGGCGAGCGCACCAACGTCACCGGCAGCGCGCAGTTCCGCAAGCTGATCAAGGACAACCGCTACGACGAGGCGGTGATGGTCGCGCGGCAGCAGGTCGAGAGCGGCGCGCAGGTGCTCGACGTCAACATGGACGAAGGCCTGCTCGATTCCGAGCAGGCGATGGTCACCTACCTCAACCTCATCGCCGCCGAACCCGACATCGCCCGCATCCCGGTGATGGTCGACAGCTCGAAGTGGAGCGTGATCGAGGCCGGGCTGAAATGCCTGCAGGGCAAGGGCATCGTCAACTCGATCTCGATGAAGGAAGGCGAGGACGAGTTCCTGCGCCAGGCGCGCCTCGTGCGTCGCTACGGTGCCGCCGTGGTGGTGATGGCGTTCGACGAGCAGGGCCAGGCCGACACGGTCGAACGCAAGGTCGAGATCAGTTCGCGCGCCTACAAGCTGCTGACCGAACAGATCGGTTTCCCGCCCGAAGACATCATCTTCGATCCCAACGTGTTCGCGATCGCCACCGGCATCGACGAGCACAACGGCTACGGCGTCGCCTTTATCGAGGCCACGCGCGAACTCAAGCGCCGCTTCCCGCTGTCGCACGTGTCCGGCGGCGTCTCCAACGTCAGCTTCTCGTTCCGCGGCAACGAACTGGTGCGCCAGGCGATCCACACCGTGTTCCTGTACCACGCCATCAAGGCCGGCATGGACATGGGCATCGTCAACGCCGGTGCCCTGCCCCTGTACGACGATCTCGACAGCGAACTGCGCGAGGCAGTCGAGGACGTGGTGCTCAACCGCCGCGACGACGGCACCGAGCGCCTGCTCGACCTGGCCGAACGCTACAAGGGGCAAAAAGGCGAGAAGCGGGTCGAGGACCTCGCCTGGCGCGACAAGCCGGTGCAGGATCGTCTGAGCCACTCGCTGGTGCACGGCATCGACCAGTGGATCGAGGCCGACACCGAAGAGGCACGACAGCAGGCCGCAAGGCCGCTGGACGTGATCGAGGTGTCGCTGATGACCGGCATGGGCGTGGTCGGCGACCTGTTCGGCGCCGGCAAGATGTTCCTGCCGCAGGTGGTCAAGTCCGCGCGCGTGATGAAGAAGGCGGTCGCGTACCTGCTGCCCTTCATCGAGGCCGAGAAGCTGCGCACCGGCGACGTCGGCAAGTCCAACGGCAAGATCATCATGGCCACGGTCAAGGGCGACGTCCACGACATCGGCAAGAACATCGTCGGCGTGGTGCTGGCCTGCAACAACTTCGACGTGGTCGACCTGGGCGTGATGGTGCCGGCGCAGGTGATCCTGGATCGCGCAAAGGCCGAGAACGCCGACCTGATCGGCCTGTCGGGGCTGATCACGCCGTCGCTGGAGGAGATGAGCCACGTCGCGCGCGAGATGCAGCGCCAGGGCTTCACGATCCCGCTGCTGATCGGCGGCGCGACCACGTCGCGCGCGCACACCGCGCTCAAGATCGACCCGCACTACAAGCCGGCCACGATCTGGGTCAAGGACGCCTCGCGTGCGGTCGGCGTGGCGCAGGCCTTGATCAGCGTCGACCAGCGCGACGCATTCGCGGCCGGGCACGCTTCGGACTACGCCGAGATCCGCGAGCGCCACAAGAACCGCGATGGCGCCAAGCGGCTGGTGCCGCTGGCGAAGGCGCGCGCACAGCGCTTCGACGGCGACTGGGCGAACTACACTCCGCCGGCGCCGAAGCAGCCTGGGCTCCACGTGTTCGACGACTACCCGCTGGACGAGCTGGTCGGATTGATCGACTGGACCCCGTTCTTCCAGGCTTGGGAGCTGGCCGGCCGCTACCCGGCGATCCTCACCGACCCGGTGGTGGGCACCCACGCCAGCGAGCTGTTCCGCGACGCGCAGGCGATGCTCAAACGCATCGTCGACGAGAAGTGGCTGACGGCGAAGGCGGTGTTCGGGCTATGGCCGGCGAACAGCGTTGGCGACGACGTGGTCGCGCAGGTCGACGGCCAGTCGACCACCCTGCACTTCCTGCGCCAGCAGGCCGACAAGCCGCCGGAACGGCCGGACTTCTGCCTCGCGGATTTCATCGCGCCGGTCGACAGCGGCAAGCGCGACTGGATCGGCGCGTTCGCGGTCACCGCCGGGCTCGGCATCGAGCCGCGTGTCGCGCGCTTCGAGGCGGCGTTCGACGACTACAACGCGATCCTGCTCAAGGCACTGGCCGACCGCCTGGCCGAGACCCTCGCCGAGCGCATCCACCAGCGCGTGCGCACCGAATTCTGGGGCTACGCGGCCGACGAATCGCTGGATGCCGAGGCGCTGATCGACGAGAAGTACCGCGGCATCCGCCCCGCTCCCGGCTATCCGGCCTGTCCCGAGCACAGCGAGAAAGCCACGATCTTCCGCTTGCTCGATCCGCACACGAACGCCGGCATGGACCTGACCGAGAACTTCGCGATGACCCCGGCGGCGGCGGTATCGGGCTACTACTTCAGTCACCCGGGCAGCCAGTACTTCGTGGTCGGGCGGGTGTCGAAGGAGCAGGCGCAGGACTACGCCAAGCGCAAGGGGGCGTCGCTGCTGCAGGCCGAGCGCTGGCTGGCGTCGAACCTCGACTACGACCCCGAATAACGCCAAAGCCCGCATGCGGAATCCTGCATCGCGCGGCGGCGCGTTCGGGCATCGTCACAGCCCGATGGAGCCGCGGCGCGGCGTCGAATCTGGATTACGACCCGGAGTAGTGCCATACCCCGCATGCGGAATTCTGCATCGCGCAGCGGCGCGTTCGGGCATCGTCACAGCCCGATGGAGCCGCGGCGCGGCGTCGAATCTGGATTACGACCCGGAATAACCCGCACCGGGGCCTGTGCTTGGGGACGTAGGAGCGGCTTCAGCCGCGAGCTGTTCCTCTTGCTCGTGGCACAGAAGGCAGCAGCAGCTCGCGGCTGAAGCCGCTCCTACAGAGAGTCAAGGTCACCAGACCAGGTCATCGGGCACCTGGTACTGCGGGTCGGCGTAGGGATCGTCTTCGGCCGGCGCGTTCGGGTCGACCTTGAGCGCGACCGCGGGCGCGAAGACCGCCTCGGCTTGGGCGAGCAGCTCGGCGGTCACCAGCACGTAGCGGCCCTCGAGCTGCAGCACGCCCAGCTCGCCGGCGTTGAGCGCCTTGAGCTGTGGCGCGGTCACGTAGATGCGCTTGATCTTGCCGCCGTACGGGAAGTGGCGGGCGATCTCGGCGTCGGCCGCATTCAGGCCCTGGTCCTTGACCAGTTCGGCCAGCTTCGCGCGCGCCTCGCGGCGCAGGCGTGCTTCTTCCTGCTTGGCCTGCTCGGCGGCGAGGCGCTCGTCCTTCTCGCGCTGCGCGCGGATCGCGTAGGCCTTGGCCAGGTCGATGTCCTCGCGGCTGCGCGGGGTCGCGGCGCCACCGCAGCCGGCCGGGTTATGCGGGCGGGACGGGCCACCGCGGTTGGGCGCGGCGCCGGGCCGGGTGTTCGGCCTGGAATGCGGCTTGGGGCTCGCCTTGCCCGGCGCCAGCCCCTCGGCGCGGGCGGGGCCACGCCGGTCGCCGCCGGCGCGGTCCGCCTCCGGCCGACGCGATTTCGCCTGCGGGGTTTCGGGCTTGCGCTCCGGTTTCGGTGCCGGCTTGAAACCCAGCCCGAGGAGTTGGTCGCGGAGGTTGTGGCTCATCGTGTTGGTTCGCAGTCCGCGCGCGGCCGCACGCGGCCGGGCGCTCGTCAGTAGTGGGGCGGCGGCGGCTCGCTGGCCGGATCGCCGGTGAGGTCGCTCGACATCGCGCCGCGCAGCTGGCGGAGGTCTTCCAGCGCGCGGTGGAGCAGCAGCAGGTTGCGCGTGCTTTCGTCGCGGGCGGCGGCCACCGCGTCGCTCAACTCGGCCAGCGCGTGTTCCTGGAATGCCAAGCGCGTCTCCAGCTCGATCAGCCGTGGCTCGAGGGACGGATCAGTCGTCATGCGCGCAGGATCGAACGGCCGCGGCCGATGCCGTAGTAGGCGATGTCGGCGCCTTCGACTTCGTCCGGGTGGTAGAGGTTGCGGCCGTCGAAGATCACGTCATCGGCCAGCGCGTGGCGGATGCGCGCGAAGTCGGGGCTGCGGAACTGCTTCCACTCGGTGACCACCACCAGCGCGTCGGCGCCGACCAGCGCGGCGTGGGCCGAATCGCACAGGACCAGGTCGTCGCGTTCGCCGAAGATGCGCTGCGCTTCGTCGCGCGCTTCCGGGTCGTAGGCGCGCACGGTGGCACCGGCTTCCCACAGTTGCGCCAGCAGGCGGCGACTGGACGCGGCGCGCATGTCGTCGGTGTTGGGCTTGAACGCCAGGCCCCAGACCGCGAAGGTCTTGCCGCTCAGCTGACCGCCGTAATGGCGCTGGATCAGCTCGAACAGGTGGCCCTTCTGCTGCTCGTTGACCGCCTCCACGGCGTTCAGCAGCTGCGCGCGGTAGCCGTGCTGCTGCGCCGAATGCGCGAGCGCCTGCACGTCCTTGGGGAAGCACGAGCCGCCGTAGCCGGCGCCCGGGTAGATGAAGTGCCAGCCGATCCGCGGGTCCGAGCCGATACCCTGGCGCACCATCTCGACGTCGGCGCCGACCTGCTCGGCGATGTTGGCGATCTCGTTCATGAAGCTGATCTTGGTCGCCAGCATCGCGTTGGCGGCGTACTTGGTCAGCTCGGCCGAACGCACGTCCATCACCACGATGCGCTCGTGGTTGCGGTTGAACGGCGCGTACAGGCGCTTGAGCTTGTCGACCGCGGACGCGCTGCTGGCGCCGATGACGATGCGATCCGGGCGCATGCAGTCGTTGACCGCGTCGCCTTCCTTGAGGAACTCGGGGTTGGAGGCCACATCGAACGCGACGTCCGCGCCGCGCGCCGACAATTCGGCGGCGATCGCCGCGCGCACCTTGTCCGCGGTGCCGACCGGCACGGTCGACTTGTTGACCACCACCGTCGGCTTGTCCAGGTGCTGGCCGACGGTGCGGGCCACCGCCAGCACGTACTGCAGGTCGGCGCTGCCGTCCTCGTCGGGCGGCGTGCCCACCGCGATGAAGACGATCTCGCCGTGCGCGATCGCGGCGGCGGCGTCGGTGGTGAAGTGCAGGCGCCCGGCCGCGTGGTTGGCCTGCACCATCGGCTTGAGGCCCGGCTCGTAGATCGGGATCACGCCGGCGTTCAGGCCATCGACCTTGGCCGCGTCGATGTCCACGCAGACCACGTCGTGGCCGACATCGGCCAGGCAGGTGCCGGTGACCAGACCGACATAGCCGGTGCCGAAGATGGTTACGCGCATGGGGCCGTCCGGTATTCGTTGTGGGACTGCGTAGGGTTGTCCCTGTTGACGCAGTCTGGGACGGTGCCGGGCCACGACGGGCCCTGCACCGCCTCAAAACCCCTTATTGCTTGACGATGTCCAGCAACTCGACCTCGAACACCAGAGTGGCATTCGGGCCGATCGGGCCGCCCTGCGTGCCTTTCTCGCCGTAGCCGAGGCTGGCCGGCAGCCAGAAGCGGTACTTGCTGCCGACCGGCATCAGCTGGATGCCTTCCTGCCAGCCCGGCACCACCTGGGTCAGCTGGAAGGTCGCGGGCTGGCCACGGTCGTAGGAACTGTCGAAGGTCTTGCCATCGAGCAGCGTGCCCTTGTAGTGCGCGCTCACCGCATCGGTCGGCTTGGGCTTGGCACCCTTGCCCTCGGTCAGCACTTCGTACTGCAGGCCCGAGGCAGTGGTCTTGACGTTGGGCTTCTTGGCGTTGGCGGCGAGGAACGCCTGGCCATCGGCGAGGTTCTTCTTGGCGTCGGCCATCATCTTGGCGATCTGCTTGGCCTGCATCTTCTGGCCGAAGGTCTCGCCGATCTGCTGGGCCTGTTTCTCATCGAGCAGCAGCTTCTCGCCGGCCAGCGTCGACTTGATCGCCTTCATGATCACGTCCGGATCGACCTCATCCTTGATCGGGGTGAGCTGCTTGCCCATCGCCATGCCGATCATGTAGCTGGCCTGTTCCTTCTCGGTGGCCAGGCCGGGGATCGCGAGCGCGCCGTCCTTGCCCTCGGTGGTGGCGTCGGCGGTCTTGGCGGCATCGGCCTTGTCACCGGGCTTGCAGGCGACCATGGCCAGGCTCAGCGAGACCAGCGAAAGCGCGGCGACGTGTCGGGCGGAAACATGCGGGAAGAACTTCATCTATTAAAAACTCCTCGGAAATCGATCGCGGATTGATCCGGCGCTCGGGGGACCGGCAACTGTGTCGCCCCGTGCCTGAACCTGGGTTTATCTGCTGCCCGATTTGACGGGTCAGTTTGACGGGTCAGTCCAGGATCGCCAGCAGTTCGACGTCGAACACCAGGGTCGCATTCGGGCCGATCGGGCCGCCGGGCGTGCCTTTCGGGCCATAGGCCAGCTCACCCGGGATCCAGAAGCGGAACTTGCCACCGACCGGCATCATGCCGACGCCTTCGGTCCAGCCGGCAATGACCTGGTTGAGCGCGAATTCGGTCGGCTGGCCGCGATCGTAGGAACTGTCGAACACGGTGCCGTCGAGCAGCGTGCCGTGGTAGTTCACGCGGACGCGATCGGTGGCCTTCGGCCGGGTGCCGGCGCCCTGGCGCAGCACCATGTACTGCAGGCCCGATCCGGTGGTGAACACGCCCTTGACCGCCTTGTTCTTGGCGAGGAAATCCGCCCCTTCCTTGCTGTTGACCTGGGCGGCCGCGGCAGCCTTGGCCTGCATCTTGGACTGCATCTGCTGGCTGAAGGCGGTCAGCACCGTCTTCACTTCCTCGTTGGTCAACAGCGTCGGGCCACCGGCGACCGTGGTGCGGATCGCCTGCACCAGCACCGGCAACTCGATCTCGTTCTTCACCGGCAGCAGCGACGGGCCGACCATGAACGCACCAACCAGCGATCCCACCTTGTCCTTGGCTACCGCCGGCGGCGCCGTGGCCGGCTTGGCGGCGCCATCGCGCGCGGCGATGCGTGCGCGCAGTGCCTGGTCGGTGGCGCGCGCCTCATCCTCACTGAGCAGCGGCTTGCCGCCGTCGAACGCGTTCTGGATCGCGCGCTCGAACGCCGCGATGTCCAGGTCCGGGCCGATCGGCTTGATCGACCCGCCCACGTCCATGCCAATGGCGTAGCTCACTTTCTCGCGTTCGGTGGTCAGCACGGTCTTGTCCTTGGCAATGGCGGCGGCGCCGAACAGCGTGGCCGCGGTGGTCAACAACACGGCGGTGCCGCGCATGAAAGCCTTCATCGGGAATTGCTCCTGTCGGGTGGTCGCCCGCATGCACGCCGCCCTCGCGGCGCAAGACCGCCATTGTCGCGGCCGCGCGCGGCGCCGGCAATCGGCGGTGTTGGAGGGTTTACTTCCGGGCGGGTTTGCTTGAGGCCGGTCGCGGCGCGGCGAGCGCCGCTTCGATCGCCGCGATCACCTTGGCGTCGTCGGGGCGGGTCCTGCTGCCGTAGCTCGCGATCAGCTTGCCGTCTCGGCCGACCAGGTATTTGTGGAAATTCCACTTGGGCGCCTCGCCGGCGGCCTTGGCCAACTCGCGGTACAGCGGCGTCGCCTGCTCGCCGACCACGTGCACCTTCTGGAACATCGGAAACTTGACCCCGTAGGTCAGCGTGCAGAATTCCTGGATCGCCTTCTCGTCCTCGAACTCCTGCGCCTTGAAGTCGCCCGACGGGAAGCCCAGCACCGCGAAGCCCTTGCCCTTGTACTTGGCGTGCATCGCCTCAAGAGCCTCGAACTGCGGGGTGAAGCCGCACTTGCTGGCGGTGTTGACCACCAGCAGCACGTCGCCGCCGTAACTGCCTCGCAGGTTGACGGCCTGCTTGCCGGCCAGGGGGCGGAAGCTGTGATCTAGCAGGCCGCCCGCAGCAAGAACCGCGCCAGCGACCAGCGCCAGGGCGAGCAAGGACCCGCCGCGCAGGAGGGTTTTCCGGGGGAGCAGGCGCATGGGGGGATCTCTGGACTAGGGGTGGGCCAAGTATGACTTCAGTTGGGTAGCGGCCAGTTGACATGGGGTATTTTGGTGTTATAGTTGCCTACAACACCGGTCAACCAACGAGCAGGACGTTCTCCATGAACACCGACGCCATGAGCCGCAAACTCCACAACACGATCTCCGCCGTGATGGTCAGTGGCGCCGTGCTGGTGCTGGGGCTGACCGCCGCCAACCCCTCCAACGTTCCCGACCGGAGTGGCACGTCGCACGCGCAGGCCATCGCCGCCGCCATCCCGACCCTGGCCCCGGTCCACGTGCTCGGCAACGCCGCCGAAGCCAGCCGGGTCGATTTCGAATCCCAGGCCTTCGCCACGCCGCCGGGCGTAGCGAAGGCGCGTCACCGCAAGTCCGGCAACTCCAGTCGCATCCGCCAGTCCATGGCCGTGCCCTATTTTTCCTTCGTATCGCGGGGCTGAACCCATGACCGCCATCCAATGGAGCGACGGCGCTCCCATCTACCGCCAGCTGAAGGAGCGCGTCATCGCAATGATGCTCGACGGCCTCCTCAAGCCCGGCGACGCCCTGCCCTCCGTGCGCCAGGTCGCCGCCGAGTATCAGCTCAACCCCATCACTGTCTCGCGCGCCTACCAGGAGCTCGCGGACGAAGCACTTGTTGAAAAACGCCGAGGATTGGGCATGTACGTCACCGAAGAGGCTGCGAAGAAACTGCTCGTCAACGAGCGCGAGCGTTTCCTTCGCGAGGAGTGGCCGCTGGTGCTGGAGCGCATCCTGCGCCTGGGACTGAGCACGGAAGAACTGCTGGTCGCGGGCAACGCCCAGGCAGGTGTGCAATGAACGCCGACACCTTCACCTCCACTGCCACGACCGGCTCGGTGGCCACCGCGCGCAACCTGCGCAAGGCCTACAAGAACAAGCTGGCGCTCGACAACACCACGTTCGACATCCCGACCGGCCGCATCGTCGGCCTGATCGGCCCGAACGGCGCGGGCAAGACCACCGCGCTCAAGGCGATGCTGGGCCTGATCCCGTTCGAGGGCGAGCTGTCGATCCTCGGCCGCGACCCGCGCACCCAGCGCGACGAGCTGATGCGCGACGTGTGCTTCATCGCCGACGTGGCGGTGCTGCCGCGCTGGATCCGGGTCAAGGAAGCCATCGAGTTCGTCGCCGGCGTGCACCCGCGCTTCGACCGCGCCAAGTGCGAGCGTTTCCTCGCCAACACCCAGCTCAAGCCGCAGATGCGCGTGCGCGAGCTGTCCAAGGGCATGATCGTGCAGCTGCACCTGGCCCTGGTGATGGCGATCGACGCCAAGCTGCTGGTGCTCGACGAGCCCACGCTGGGCCTGGACATCCTCTACCGCAAGCAGTTCTACCAGCGCCTGCTGGAGGACTACTTCGACGAGGAGAAGACCATCGTCATCACCACCCACCAGGTCGAGGAGATCGAGCACATCCTCACCGACGTGATGTTCATCCGCGACGGCAAGATCGTGCTGCACAGCGAGATGGAAACCCTCGGCGAACGCTTCACCGAGGTGCTGGTCAACACCGAGCAGGCCACCGAGGCCCGTGCGCTCAAGCCGCTGGACGAACGCGCGCTGCCGTTCGGCAAGACCGTGATGCTATTCGACGGCGTGCCGTCCGAGCGCCTGGAAACGCTGGGAGAAACCCGCACGCCGGGCCTGGCCGACCTGTTCGTCGCCACCATGAAGGGGACCTACGCATGAACGCCATTGTTGAAAACCCCATCCCCGAACGCCCCGAACGCGACGTCCCGCACCAGCGCGCCGCGGTGGCCGCGCCCCACTCCACCCACGTCTTCAAGCTGCTGCTCAAGCGCGAGTTCTGGGAGCACAAGGGCGGGTTCCTGTGGGCGCCGATGGTGGCCGGCGCGATCTTCCTGCTGCTCAGCCTGATGGGCATCGGCGTCGGCGAGATGGCGGCGAAGAACATCCCCGAACACGCAACCGTCAACGTCGACGGCGGCAGCTTCAAGGTAGCCGGCCTCAACCTGGGCCAGATCACCGACAAGATGAGCCCCGACGAGTTGCGCGAGCTCGGCAGCGGCCTCGACATCGCCCTGGTCATGGCCTCGAGCTGGCCCTTCATCGTGCTGGCGTTCGTGGTGTTCTTCTACTGCCTGGGCAGCCTGTACGACGACCGCAAGGACCGCAGCGTGCTGTTCTGGAAATCGTTGCCGCTGTCGGACACTTCCACGGTGCTGTCCAAGGTCGCCAGCGCGACCCTGGTGGCCCCGACCCTGGCCCTGATCGCCGCGATCGCCACCTTGTTCGGCTTCATGCTGATCATCAGCGCGATCACGATGCTGCACGGCGGCAACCCGGCGACGCTGCTGTGGGGGCCGGCCAGCCCGCTGAAGATCATCGCCCTGCTGGCACTGTCGCTGCCGGTGTACGCGGCCTGGGCGCTGCCGACCGTGGGCTGGCTGCTGTTGTGCTCGTCCTGGGCGCGTAGCAAGCCGTTCCTGTGGGCGATCATGATCCCGCTGTTTGCCGGCATCTTCGTCAGCTGGTTCGACCTGATGCAGGCGTTCAACCTGGAATCGAGCTGGTTCTGGAAGCACGTGGTCGGCCGGTTGCTGCTCAGCACGGTCCCGGGCAGCGACCTGCTGTACCGCGGCGAGAACCTGCAGCTCGGCGACGACGGCCTGGAGCACATCAACCAACTGCTCTCGCTGCGTACCGCTTACGGCGCATTCGCACTGCCCGAGATGTGGGCGGGCATCGTCGCCGGCGCGGCCATGGTCTTCGGCGCAATCCGCCTGCGCCGCTGGCGTGACGAGGGGTGAGGCAGGCCGCCAGCGCGGCACTGCCGCGCGGCCTGCCAAACGACCGGCCAAGGATGGCCGGGCCGGTCGATCCCAAGCGATGAAGTCACGCCATGGATGGCTGCGTGAAAGCACAAGGTGCCGCGGCACTGCCGCGCGGCGCTCCCGAACGACCGGCCAAGGATGGCCGGGCCGGACGATCCGAAGCGATGAAGTCACGCCATGGATGGCAGCGTACAAGCACACCGTGTCGCGGCACTGTCGCGCGGCGCAACATCCCCATTACACCGCACCCCGCCCCTTCAACGCCCTGACCTGCAAAGGGAACTCCGATGAAAACCGCACCGCGCCTTGCCTGCCTCGTCCTCGCCTCGGCACTGGCTGCGTGCAGCGCCGACGCACCCACCGCGACGCAACCGGCCGCGCAACCGGCGACCGATGCCCCGCGGACCGCCCTGGGCAGGACCGTGGAGCGCGCCCTGGTCGAGGCCCGCCAGGAGCTGGCCACCGAGAACATCAGCGTCAGCGGCGACCTGCACATCCGCACCGGCCGCCACGGCAAGCATGAACGCCGCCCCGCGCGCGAGGTCGACGGCATGCCCCTTCCCGATGCCGAGATCAGCCCGGCCGGCGACCTGCTGGTCGCCGGCAAGCCCGTGCCGGTGGATGCGCGCCAACGCGCGCTGCTGCTGCAGTACCGCGGCCAGCTGATCGATGTCATCGAGGTCGGCATGTCGCTGGGCGTCAAGGGCGCCGACCTGGGGATGCAGGCGGCGGGCGAGGCGATCAAGGGCATCTTCAGCGGCGACACCGACAACATCGAACAACGCATCGAAGCGCAGGCGCACAAGATCGAGGCCGAAGCGCTGCAGCTGTGCGGCCGGCTGCCGGCCATGCTCGCCACACAGAATGAGTTGGCGACCGCGCTGCCGGCGTTCGCGCCCTACGCCACCATGACCCAGCAGGACATCGAGGACTGCGGCAACGAAAACGCATCCGGCACGCAGCGGGCGCAGATCCGGGATGAAGTGCGTGAGCAGGTCCGGCAGGAGATCCGCAGCGGCGTCCGCGCCGCCGTGGGCCGCGACGAACCCGTCCCCAATGACGCCGCGGCCGAAGCCGAAGCCGCTTCGGATACGTTGCCGTCGCGCTGAGCCGGAAACCGCAACCGACACGCCTGATCGCAAGCTCTCGACCGAACGCTTGATCTCACCGCCTGCTCGAACATCCTGGCGTCGCTGCTGGGCCTACCTCAACCGGCAACCGCACACTTGCGCAGGCCTCGAATGACGAACACCCATCTGGAACCCAATCAGGTCAGGGCGGCACGGCTCGCAGGCGCGCTGTATCTGGTCACGATGGCCACCGCGATCTTCAACCAGTCGTTTGTCCGCGGCTCGTTGCTGGTGCGGGGCGATGCGACCCGGACGGCACAGAACATCGCTGGGTCCGAGCAGCTGTTCCGGATCGGTATCGCCGCCGACATCGTCACGTTCACCGGGGTCGTGCTGCTGGTCTGGGCCTTGTACGTGTTGCTCAGGCCCGTGGGCAGAAACCTGGCCGTGCTGGCTGTGTTTCTGCGGCTTGCCGAGGTCGCCGTCCACTATGTCGCGACCCTCTTCAGCCTCGGCGCGCTCGTGCTTCTGAGCGGGGCGGAGTATCTGGCGCCGCTCGACACGGGCCAATTGCAGGCGCTGGCCCGGGCGTCCCTGAGCATGCATGGCGCGGGATTGAATCTCGGATTCGTGCTGCTGGGCCTGGGCTCGGCGGTCTTCGCCTACCTGCTGCTGAGGTCGCGCTATGTGCCCAAGGCCCTGGCCGCCTGGGGCGTGTTCGCTTCGTTGCTGCTGTCCGCGTCAGCCATCGCCGTCATTGTTTTTCCGGCGGTAAGCCCGTTCGTGATGGCTGCGATGATTCCGATGTTCATCTATGAAGTGTCGTTGGGCCTGTGGCTGCTGTTGAAGGGGCCCAGCGTCCGACTGGCTTGATCCAGATGGATTAACACGTAAAACGTGTGCCCACCCTACTTCTCACATGACCGGAAGAACCTAATGCACACCATCCGTCGCATGAGTCTCATCGCTGCACTCGCGTTCAGCGCGCCCGCATCCGCCGACAACGCCACGGTCAGTTTCTACTTCACCCACGACGCGATCCTGCAACAGGCCAATGGCGAGGCGTTGACCGCCGACGCCCACAAGGCCGCGACCGCCCAGTGGTTCGCGCAGTGCCTCGCGGGTGGCGAGTTCGCCCAGTTTGCTGGCGACTTCGCACCCGATCCGAAGATGCCGATCGGGGAGCGCCAGGCGCAAGTGGCCAAGTTCGACAACACGGCATTCGAACAAATTGCGCGCGCCGCCTGGGCCAAGGCCAATACCGCGCTGCCACAAGCCTCGTTGCGCATCTGCGTGGATCTGGCGCGCCAGGACGATGCGTTCACCCGCGATCGCATGGACGGCATCGTGGCCGTGACCGCAGGCGCCGGCCGGATCGTGCTCAAGATCCATCCGGATGCCGATTGGGCCACGTCGCTGCCCTACACCCTCGCCCACGAGATGCACCACAGCGCCTGGGCGCAGACACAGTTCGATGCGGCCAAGCCGTTTACTCTCGCCGACTATCTGGTGTTCGAAGGCCGCGCCGATTATTTCGCCGGCGCATTGTTCGAGCACCGCGCGCCCTGGACCACGGCACTCGATGACGCGGCGCATGCCGCCGCGTGGCGGGATTTTTCGAGCAAGCTCGACTCGGCCGATCCGGCCACGCTGACCGCGGCGATGTTCGGCTCGCCACAGGCGGGCATCCCGATGTGGGCGGGCTACAGCGTCGGTTACAAGCTGGTTTCGCAACGGATGGCGCGCGCGCCGAAGCTCGATTTTGCCGCGATGACGGCAGCGCCCGCGACGGAGTTCATGCCGAAGACGGAAACCACAAGCAGGTAGGGTGGGCACGCATTTCGTGCGCACCGTTCTCGGGTGGCTGGTGGGCACAAACAAGGTGCACACCCTACCTTTGTGGGAGCGGCTTCAGCCGCGAGCTTTACCTGTCGATGCAGAACAGCCAAATTCTCGCGGCTGAAGCCGCTCCTACACAAAGCAGGTCAGTCGCAGGGATGACGGCGACCTCAGCCTCCGCCGCCAGCCCCTTCGCGGATACCGCCCTTGGTCAAGGCCGTCGGATCCAACAACGCACGTAATCGCTGCTCCGACATGCCGGTCGCTTCAACTGCCACGTCCAACACCGGGCGGCCCTGCTGGTAGGCCTGCTTGGCGATCGCCGCGGCCTTTTCGTAGCCGATGACCGGGTTCAGCGCGGTCACCAGGATCGGGTTGCGGTCCAGCGCCTCGCGCACCTTGGCCTCGCGCACCTTCAGGCCGGCGATCGCCTGGTCCGCGAGCAGCCGCATCGCGTTGCCGAGCAGGCGGATCGAATCGAGCAGGTCGTAGGCGATCAGCGGCAGCATCACGTTGAGCTGGAAGTTGCCGCTCTGCCCGGCGACCGTGATCGCGGTGTGGTGGCCCATCACCTGCGCGCAGGCCATCGCCACGGCCTCGGGAATCACCGGGTTGACCTTGCCCGGCATGATCGAACTGCCTGGCTGCAAGGCCGGCAACTCGATCTCGCCCAGCCCCGCCAGCGGCCCGGAGTTCATCCAGCGCAGGTCGTTGGCGATCTTCATCAAGGCCACCGCCAGCACGCTCAGCTGGCCCGACAGTTCGACCGCGTCGTCCTGCGCCGCCAGGCCTTCGAATTTGTTGCCCGCCGATTCGAACTTGCTGCCGGCAAGCGCCGACAGCGCCTTGGCCATCGCCTTGCCGAACCGCGGGTCGGCGTTGATGCCGGTGCCAATCGCGGTGCCGCCGATCGGCAGGCGGCGCAGGCGCTTGATGGCATCCTCGATGCGGCCCTGCGCCGATTCGAGCTGCGCCGACCACGCACCGAATTCCTGCGCGAACGTCAACGGCATCGCATCCATCAGGTGGGTGCGGCCGGTCTTGGTGAGCGTACCGAGCGCACGCGCGCGGCGGTCGATGGTCTTGCGCAGGTGCTTGAGCGCGGGCAGCAGCCCCTCGACCACCGCCAACTGCGCCGACACCCGGATCGCGGTCGGGATCACGTCGTTGGAGCTCTGGCCGAGGTTGACGTGGTCGTTGGGGTGGATGCGGACCTTGCCCGCACGCGCGGCCAGGGTCGCGATGACCTCGTTGGCATTCATGTTGCTGGAGGTGCCGGAACCGGTCTGGAACACGTCGACCGGGAAGTGCGTGTCGTGCGCGCCCTCGGCCACGGCCAGCGCGGCCTTGCGGATCGCGGCGGCCGCGCCCGTGCCGAGCAGGCCGAGGTCGCCATTGACCTGCGCCGCGGCGGCCTTGACCAGCCCGAGCGCGCGGATGAACTCGCGCGGCAGCGGCGCGCCGGAGACCGGGAAGTTCTGCACCGCGCGCTGGGTCTGCGCGCCCCACAGCGCGTCGGCGGGCACCTGCAGCTCGCCCATGCTGTCGTGCTCGGTGCGGAACGCGGTGACAGCACCCCGGGGTTTCCTGGAAATCACCTTCGTCGCCATCGTCGTCTCCTTGACCACGTAGGGCGGGTTTCAACCCACCGTTGTGCAACAGCCGCTGCGCGCGACCGGCGGGTTGAGACCGCCCTACGTGCCGCGACACCCTAGCTTTCACGCCAGTGGCGAGCATAAGCCCGCGGCCGTTGAATTCCGGTGGCCGGGCTGGGCAACGCCCCGGCCTGTAGAATTGCCGGCCTGTTTCCGAACCGCGCGTGCCATGTCCGCCACCGTCGAATCCCAGCTGCTCGCCCTGTCCCCGCTCGATGGCCGCTATGCCGGCAAGGTCGACCCGCTGCGGCCGATCTTCTCCGAGTTCGGCCTGATCAAGGCGCGCGTCAAGGTCGAGGTCGAGTGGCTGCTGGCGCTGGCCGCCGAGCCGGGCATCGCCGAACTGAAGCCGTTCTCCGCCGCGGCCGTGGCCCGCCTGCGGGCGCTCGCCGACGAGCTGTCGGTCGCCGACGCCGCGCGGGTCAAGGAGATCGAGCGCACCACCAACCACGACGTCAAGGCGGTCGAGTACCTGATCAAGGAACGTCTGAAGGACGATACCGAGCTGGGCCCGGCGCTGGAGTTCGTGCATTTCGCCTGCACCTCCGAGGACATCAACAACCTCAGCTACGCGCTGATGCTCAACCAGGCGCGCAACACCGTGCTGCTGCCGAAGCTCGACGAGCTGATCCAGAAGCTGCGCGCGATGGCGCATGAACACGCCGGCCTGCCGATGCTGTCGCGCACGCACGGCCAGACCGCGTCGCCGACGACCGTGGGCAAGGAACTGGCCAACGTCGTCGCGCGCCTGCAGCGCCAGGGCGAGGTGCTCGCCGGCCTGCCGATGCCGGGCAAGATCAACGGCGCGGTCGGCAACTACAACGCCCACGTCGCCGCCTACCCCGATATCGACTGGACCGCATTCTCGCGCCGCTTCGTCGAATCGCTGGACCTGGACTGGCAGCCCTACACCACCCAGATCGAACCGCACGACGGCATCGCCGAGCTGTGCGACGCGCACAAGCGCATCGACACCATCGCGATCGACCTGTGCCGCGACATCTGGGGCTACATTTCGCTGGGCTATTTCAAGCAGGCGGTCAAGGCCGGCGAAGTCGGCAGCTCGACCATGCCGCACAAGGTCAACCCGATCGACTTCGAGAACGCCGAGGGCAACTTCGGCATCGCCAATGCCTTGTTCGAGCACTTCGCCGCCAAGCTGCCGATCAGCCGCTGGCAGCGCGACCTGACCGACTCGACCGTGCTGCGCGCGCTAGGCACCGCGTTCGGCCACGCGCTGATCGGTTACGACGCACTGCTGCGCGGGCTGAACAAGCTGACCGCGAATCCGGACCGCCTGGCCGCCGACCTCGACGCGTCGTGGGAAGTACTGGCCGAGGCGGTGCAGACCGTGATGCGCCGCCACGGCCTGCCCAATCCCTATGAGCAGCTCAAGGCCCTGACCCGCGGGCACGGCATCAACGAGCAGTCGATGCGCGAGTTCATCGCCGCGCTCGAGCTGCCCGCCGATGCCAGGCAGCGGTTGCTCGACATGACGCCGGGCAGCTACAGCGGCCTGGCGGAGCAGCTTGCCAAGGAGATCTGAGGCGCATGAACCTCAACCAGGTCACCTTGCCGGCCGTCGACGTCGGCGCGTCCGTCGCGTTCTACCGCGACATGGGGTTCAAGCAGCTCGTCGATTCACCGCCGCGCTACGCCCGCTTCGAATGCCCCGACGGCGAGGCGACCTTCTCCGTGCATCTGGTCGACACGCTATCGCCCGACTCCGGCGTGGTCGTGTACTTCGAGTGCGATGACCTCGATGCGCGCGTAACCGCGCTGCAGTCGCAGGGAATCGAGTTCGATCGCCTGCCGACCGACGAACGCTGGCTGTGGCGCGAGGCGCGCCTGAAGGACCCGGCCGGCAACGTGCTTTGCCTGTTTCACGCTGGCGAGAACCGCAAGAACCCGCCTTGGCGCATTGGTTCCTGACCGCCGCGGAGTAGCCGATGCAACTGCTGGTCAACATCGACGTCGCGGACATCGCCTCGGCCGAGGCGTTCTACACGGCCGCCTTCGGTTTGACCGTCGGCCGCCGTTTCGACAATGCATTCATCGAACTGCTCGGTGCCGGCACTCCCATCTACCTGCTGCAGAATCCGCCGGGCAGCATCGGCGCGGCGCAATCGCGGCGCGACTATGGCCGGCATTGGACCCCGGTCCATTGCGATCTGGTGGTCGATGACCTCCAGCTCGCGCTGGACAGGGCGCAGGCCGCCGGCGCGGTCGCGGAAGGCGAGGTCCGCACCCGGGCCTGGGGCCGGATCGTGCAGCTCGCCGACCCGTTCGGCCACGGCTGGTGCCTGCTGCAATTCCTCGGACGCGGCTACGACGAGATCGCCACACCATGACTTCCAAAAAACCCACCCGTAGCTCCAAGCCTGCGCGGAACCCGCGCCAGCACGAGACGGGCAAAGGCAGTCCGGGCAGGCCCGGACCTACAAGAGCGAAACGCGGCACGGCCGCCGCTCCGCCGATCGAGATCGACGCCGCCGCGCTGCCACCACTGGGGATGCCCGCCGCCGAGTTCCTGCGCGACTACTGGCAGAAGAAGCCGCTGCTGATCCGCAACGCGTTCCCGGGCTTCGTCTCGCCGATCGAGCCGGAGGACCTCGCCGGCCTGGCCTGCGAGGAAGCCGCGCTGTCGCGCCTGGTCACCCTGGAACGCGCGAGCACGCCCGAAGGCCGCGACCGCTGGCTGCTGCAGCACGGCCCGTTCGAGGAGGCGATGTTCCCGGGCATGCCGCATCAGGACTGGACGCTGCTGGTGCAGGACGTCGACAAATGGGACGCGGACATCGCGGTGCTGCTGGAGGCGTTCGCATTCCTGCCGCGCTGGCGCATCGACGACGTCATGGTGTCGTTTGCCGCGCCGGGCGGCTCGGTCGGCGCGCATGTCGACCAGTACGACGTGTTCCTGCTGCAGGCGCAGGGCCACCGGCGCTGGCAGGTCGATGCCGCACCCAACCCGCCGCTGGAGTTCCGCGACGACGTCGAACTCAAGCTACTGCGCGAGTTCCATCCTAGCCACGACTGGGTGCTCGGCCCGGGCGACATGCTCTACCTGCCGCCGGGCGTGCCGCACCATGGCGTCGCCGAGGATGCCTGCCTAACGTTCTCGATCGGGATGCGCGCGCCGTCGGCCGCGGAACTGCTCGGCGACTTCGTCGACACCCTGTCCGCTGATGCCGATGAAGCCCTGCGTTACCGCGACCCCGACCTGGCGCCGGCGCGCGACGCCGGTGAAATCGACGCCGACGCGATGAACCGCGTGGTCGAGGCGCTGAACGTGCTGCGCATGAACGATCCGGACCGCCTCGGTGACTGGTTCGGGCGCTTCATCACCATCTACCGTGCCGCCGGCGAGGTGATGCCCAGCGGCGACGAGCGTTCGCGCATCGAGATCGAATGGGACCTGCAACACGGCGGCACGCTGTGGCGGCACCCGTGGTCGCGCATGGCCTGGCGCCGGTCGCAGGGCAAGTCGCGCGGCGCGCGGCTGTACGTCAGCGGACAGGACTACGCCCTGCCCGTGCGCGACGCCCAACGCATCGCGAATGCCTCCATGCTCGACGGTCCTGGCTATGCCAGCCTGTCCGAGGTCGGCCGCGACCGCGTGTTCGAGCTGCTCGGGGCCGGCCACTACCGCCTGCAGCTCGACGACGGAGAAGAGGAATGAGCCCAACACCCGCGTTCCGCGTCGAACCCGTCGCGTATGAGATCGGCAGGGCGGAGTTGCGCGCCGTACGCGACGCGGTGTTCGTGCTCGAACAGGGCGTGCCGCTGGAGCTGGAACGCGATGCACTCGACCCGGTGTGCCACCACGTGATCGCCCGCGATGCCGCCGGCCAGCCGATCGGCACCGGGCGCCTGACGCCCGACCACCGCGTCGGCCGCATGGCGGTGCTCGCCGATTGGCGCGGCAAAGGCGTCGGCGACGCACTGCTGCTGGCGCTGATCGAACAGGCCCGGCAGCTGGGCTGGCGCGAACTGGCGCTGCACGCGCAGGTGTCGGCGATCGGCTTCTACGCCCGCCGCGGGTTCCTGCCCTACGGTGAGCGCTTTTCCGAAGCTGGCCTAGACCACCAGTCGATGCGCAGCGTGCTCGACAAGCCCAACGTCGTGGAAACCCGCGCCGCGGCCCTGGCGGCCATGCTGGCGATGATCGCGGGGACGCGCCGTTCGTTGTACCTGTACAGCCGCGAACTCGACCCCGGCCTGCTCGACGCCCCCGAGGTGCTGGCCGCGTTGCGCCGCCTGGCGACTCACGGTGGCGAGGTGCGGGTGCTGTTGCAGGACGCCGGCGCCCCGCAACGCGCGCTGGCGCCGCTGCTCAACCTGGCCCAGCGACTGCCCAGCGCGTTCGCGTTCCGTGCGGTCGAGGAGCCCGGCGACCGCGCGTATCCGTCGGCGTTCGCGGCCAACGACGCTGGCGGCTGGTACTTCCGTCCGCTGGGCCACCGCTTTGACGGCGAGGTGCGGCTGGGCGACGACGCACGCGCGCGGCAACTGCGGGCCACCTTCGAGCCGGTCTGGGAGCGGTCGCGCGCCTGCAGCGAGTACCGCGCACTGGGCTTGTGAACATCTGCCCACGGTTTCGCGGTCCCAACACCCCGCTGGGCCGAAGGCACCCGCTATAATTCCGGTTCTTGTCGCCTGAATAGCCGCCTGCGCGTCGATTCCGGGCCTCCCCGCCTTCCTCCAAGAGTTTCCCGATCGCCATCGTGGACAGTCTTCTGAAGCAGTTCTCGCAGTCCTCCCAGCTCGGCGCCAACGCCGCCTACATCGAAGACCTGTACGAGCAGTACTTGGTCTCCCCCGACAGCGTGTCGCCCAAATGGAAAGCCTATTTCGACGGCTTCAAGGGCCGTGAGGCCGGTGACGTGCCGCATTCGGCCGTGATCGACGCGATCGCCGCGGCCGGCAAGGCCGCCGCACGCGGCGTGGTCGCGACGGCCGCCGGCACCGGCGCTGGCGACGACCGCGAACGCGGGGTCGGCAAGTTGATCACCGCCTACCGCTCGCGCGGCCACCTGGCGGCCAACCTCGATCCGCTGGGCCTGCTCGAGAAGCCCGAGGCGCCGGACCTGGCGCTGGGCTTCCATCGCCTGTCCGAGAGCGACCTCAACGTCGAATTCAGCACCGGCGGCGTGGCAGGCAAAGAGCGCATGAAGCTCGGCGACCTGCTCGCCCTGCTCAAGGCGACCTACACCGGCCCGATCGGCGCCGAGTTCATGCACATCGCCGACGTCGAACAGCGGCGCTGGATGCAGGATCGGCTGGAGACTGCCGGCAACCAGTACGGCCGCAATGCCGACGACAAGCGCCGCATTCTCGAACGCCTGACTGCGGCCGACGGCCTGGAGCGCTACCTGGGCACCAAGTACGTCGGCCAGAAGCGCTTCTCGCTCGAAGGCGGCGACGCGCTGATCCCGCTGATGGACACCACCATCCGCCGTGCCGGCGAACAGGGCGTGCAGGACGTGGTGATCGGCATGGCCCACCGCGGCCGCCTCAACGTGCTGGTCAACACCCTCGGCAAGCCGCCGCGGCACCTGTTCGACGAGTTCGAGGGCAAGTTCGACCACGCCCACAACGAGCTGGCGCACACCGGCGACGTCAAGTACCACATGGGCTTCAGCGCCGACGTGGCCACGCCCGGTGGCCCGGTGCACCTGGCGCTAGCGTTCAACCCGTCGCACCTGGAAATCGTCAACCCGGTGGTCGCCGGCAGCGTGCGTTCGCGCCAGACCCGCCGCGGCGAAGCCGGGCGCGCGCAGGTGTTGCCGGTGCTGCTGCACGGCGACGCCGCGTTCGCCGGCCAGGGCGTGGGCATGGAATTGCTGCAGATGTCGCAGGCGCGCGGGTTCGCGGTCGGCGGCACGCTCCACATCGTCATCAACAACCAGGTCGGTTTCACCACCAGCGAACGCCAGGACGCGCGCTCGACGTTGTACTGCACCGACGTGGCCAAGATGGTCGGCGCGCCGGTGCTGCACGTGAACGGCGACGACCCCGAGGCGGTGGTGTTCTGCGCCGAGCTGGCGCTGGATTTCCGCAACCGCTTCGGCAAGGACGTGGTCATCGACCTGGTCTGCTACCGCCGCAACGGCCACAACGAAGCCGACGAGCCGGCCGCGACCCAGCCGCTGATGTACCAGGTGATCCGCAAGCACAAGACCCCGCGCGAGCTGTACGCCGACAAGCTCATCGCTGAAGGCACGCTCAAGGCCGAGGACGCGCAGGCGCTGGTCGACACGTACCGCGACAAGCTCGATGCCGGCGCGGTCACCACCGAGCTGGTCGACGTCGAACCCGACGAGTTCACCATCGACTGGTCGAAGTGGCTGTCGGGCAAGGCCACCGATCCGGTTGACACCCGCTTCGATCGCAAGAAGCTCGACGCGCTGGCCAGCGCGATCAACGCGATCCCGGCCGATGTCAAGCTGCACGCCCGCGTCGCCAAGATCTACGACGACCGCCGCAAGATGGCGGCCGGCGAGCAGCCCGGCGACTGGGGCTTCGCCGAGAACCTCGCCTACGCGACGCTGCTGGACGAGGGCTTCAAGCTGCGCCTGGTCGGCCAGGACTGCGGCCGCGGCACGTTCTTCCACCGCCACGCGATCCTGCACGAGCAGGCGACCGACGCCTACTACCTGCCGCTGCGCCAGCTGGTGAAGAACCCGGCCGACGTCGCGATCATCGACTCGCTGCTCAGCGAGGAAGCGGTGATGGCGTTCGAGTACGGCTATTCGACCGCAGACCCGATGACGCTCGACATCTGGGAAGCGCAGTTCGGCGACTTCGCCAACGGCGCGCAGGTGGTGATCGACCAGTTCCTGTCGTCGGGCGAGGCCAAGTGGGGCCGCCTGTGCGGCCTGGCGCTGTTCCTGCCGCACGGCTACGAGGGGCAAGGCCCGGAGCACAGCTCCGCGCGCCTGGAGCGCTTCCTGCAGCTGTGCGCGCTCGACAACATGATGGTCTGCACCCCGACCACGCCGGCGCAGGCGTACCACATGATCCGCCGGCAGATGCTGATGGCCACCCGCAAGCCGCTGGTGGTGATGACGCCCAAGTCGCTGCTGCGCCACAAGCTGGCGGTGTCGTCGCTCGACGAGTTGTCCGGTGGCAAGTTCCAGGAACTGATCCCGGCCAGCAACGTCGGTAGCGGCGCCGCCGGCGCCAAGAAGGTCAAGCGCGTCGTGGTCTGTGGCGGCAAGGTCTACTACGACCTGCTCGAGGACGCGCAGAAGCGCGGCATCGACGATGTCGCCATCGTCCGCGTCGAGCAACTGTATCCGTTCCCGCGCACCGAGCTGGCCGCCGAGATCAAGCGCTTCGGCGCCGCCACCGACGTGGTCTGGTGCCAGGAAGAGCCGCAGAACCAGGGCGCGTGGTACCAGATCCGCCACCACCTGGCGGCGTGCCTGCAGCCCAAGCAGTCGCTGCATTACGCCGGCCGCGCGCGTTCGCCGTCTCCCGCGGCCGGCCACTTCGCCGACCACGTCGCCGAGCAGGCGCAACTGGTCGCCGACGCGATGGTCAACCCGCTGCGTGGCGAGAGCTGCCCCGAGTAATCCCCTGCCGCTCGTCCCGCGCCACGCGCGGGACCTGCGGCACGCACCACGAAATCCGATTTCCATTGGTTCGGAACGACAATTCACTAAGGACGTTTTCTTCATGAGCACCGAAATCAAAGTCCCGGTCCTGCCCGAGTCGGTCTCCGACGCCACCATCGCCACCTGGCACAAGAAGGTCGGCGATGCGGTCAAGCGCGACGAGAATCTGGTCGACCTCGAGACCGACAAGGTCGTGCTCGAGGTGCCCTCACCGGTCGATGGCGTGCTCAAGGAAATCAAGTTCGACGTCGGCGCCACGGTGACCAGCGAGCAGTTGCTCGCGATCGTCGAGGCCGGTGCTGCCGCGACCGCGCCGGCGCCTGCCGCTGCACCTGCCGCCGCCGCAGTCGATGCCAAGAACGTGGCCGCCACCACTGCCGAGGCGCAGCCGGTGCAGGCCAAGGGCGCGCAGCCCCAGACCGCCGCGGCCGAGCTGCCGCCGGGCGCGCGCTTCACCGCCAGCAAGGAAGGCGTCGACCCGGCGCAGGTCGAAGGGACCGGCCGCAGGGGTGCGGTGACCAAGGAAGACATCATCAACTACGCCAGCGGCAAGACCGCCGGCGTCGGTGGCGGCGCCCGCCCGGAAGAGCGCGTGCCGATGACCCGCATGCGCGCGCGCATCGCCGAACGCCTGATGCAGTCGAAGAACTCGATCGCGATGCTGACCTCGTTCAACGAGGTCAACCTGGGCAAGGTCATGGCCATGCGCAAGGAGCTGGGCGAGTCGTTCGAGAAGGCCAACGGCATCAAGCTGGGCTTCATGAGCTTCTTCGCCAAGGCCGCCGCGAACGCGCTGCAGCGCCACCCGGCGGTCAATGCCTCGGTCGACGGCAACGACGTGATCTACCACGGCTACGCCGACATCTCGATCGCGGTGTCGACCGACAAGGGCCTGGTCACGCCGGTGCTGCGCAACGTCGAGCGGATGTCGTTCGCCGAGATCGAGTCGGGCATCGGCGAATACGCCAAGAAAGCGCGCGACGGCAAGCTGGCGCTCGAGGACCTGCAGGGCGGCACCTTCACCATCACCAACGGCGGCACCTTCGGTTCGCTGATGTCGACGCCGATCGTCAACCCGCCGCAGTCGGCGATCCTGGGCATGCACGCCATCAAGGAACGCGCGATCGTCGAGAACGGCCAGGTTATCGCCGCGCCGATGATGTACATCGCGCTCAGCTACGACCACCGCATCATCGACGGCAAGGACGCGGTGCTGTTCCTGGTCGACATCAAGAACCAGCTCGAGAACCCGCACCGGATGCTGCTGGGGATGTGATCCAGATTCGAGCCCCTCTCCCAACGGGAGAGGGGTTGGGGTGAGGGGCCGACGCGAGCGTGCAGCTCGACCAGGCCTCGGCCCCTCATCCGCCCTTCGGGCACCTTCTCCCCGGCTCTGTATAAGCTTGGGGAGAAGGGAAGAAAGCCAAGGACAAGAGAACGAACAATGAGCGAACAGCAGAACTTCGACGTAGTCGTGATCGGCGCCGGCCCCGCGGGGTACCACGCGGCCATTCGTGCCGCGCAGCTCGGACTCAAGACCGCCTGCATCGACGCGGCGCTCGGCAAGGACGGCAAGCCGGCCCTCGGTGGCACCTGCCTGCGCGTGGGCTGCATCCCGTCCAAGGCGCTGCTCGACAGCTCGCGCCAGTTCTACAACCTGCAACACCTGTTCGCTGAGCACGGGATCACCACCCAGGACGCCAAGATCGACGTCGGCACCATGGTCGGCCGCAAGGACAAGATCGTGAAGCAGTTCACCGGCGGCATTGCGATGCTGTTCAAGGCGAACAAGGTCACGCCGTTCTACGGCTTCGGCACGCTGCATGCGGGCAACGTGGTCAAGGTCAAGCAGCACGACGGTTCCGAGGTCGAGCTCAAGGGCACCAACGTGATCCTTGCGGCCGGTTCGGATTCGATCGAGCTGCCGTTCGCCAAGTTCGACAACGAGTACATCGTCGACAACGTCGGCGGCCTCGACTTCACCAGCGTGCCCAAGCGCCTGGGCGTCATCGGCGCCGGCGTAATCGGACTGGAGCTCGGCAGCGTCTGGAAGCGCCTGGGCGCCGAGGTCACCATCCTCGAAGCGCTACCCGACTTTCTCGCCCTCGCCGACACCGAGGTGGCCAAGACCGCCGCCAAGGAGTTCAAGAAGCAGGGCCTGGACATCCGGCTCGGGGCCAAGGTCAGCAAGACCGAGGTCAAGACCAGCTCGAAGAAGAATGCCGAAGTCCACGTCACCTACACCGACGCCGAAGGCGAGAAGACCATCGTGGTCGACAAGCTGCTGGTCGCCGTGGGTCGCAGGGCCGCGTCCAGCGGCCTGCTGGCCGAAGGCACCGGCGTCAAGCTCAACGGCCGCGGCCAGATCGAAGTGGACGAGCATTGCCACACCGGCGTCGATGGCGTCTGGGCGGTCGGTGACTGCGTGCGCGGCGCCATGCTCGCGCACAAAGGCTTCGAGGAAGGCATCGCCGTCGCCGAGCTGATCGCTGGCCTGCCCGGCCACGTCAACTACGACACCATCCCCTGGGTCATCTACACCGAGCCGGAGATTGCCTGGGTCGGCAAGACCGAGCAGGAGCTCAAGGCCGAGGGGACGCCGTACAAGACCGGCAGCTTCCCGTTCGCCGCCATCGGCCGCGCCGTGGCGATGGGCGAACCGGCTGGCTTCGTCAAGGTGATCGCGCATGCCGAAACCGACCGCGTGCTCGGCCTGCACCTGGTTGGCGTGGGCGTGTCGGAGCTGGTGCACGAGGGCGTGCTGACCATGGAGTTCAGCGGATCGGCCGACGACTTGGCGCGCATCTGCCACGCACATCCGACGCTGTCGGAGGCGATCCACGACGCCGCCATGGCCGTCGACAAGCGCGCGATCCACAAGGCGAACTGATCGCCGCGGCGGATCGACCACGAGCGGCGCACTTCGGTGCGCCGTTCTGGTTCTGGAGGGCGATTTCTGGAAGACGATGCTTAGCGAAGGACGGCCGATGACTCCCGACAACCCCATCCGCCACGTCTCCGACACCGCGTTGTGGGTCGCGATCTACCGCGCGATGGAAAGCGAGCGCGCGGACGCGATCTTCAACGATCCGTTCGCACGCCGGCTCGGTGGCGAGCGCGGCCAGGCGATCGTCGACGCGATGCCCAGAGGCAAGGCCATGAGCTGGCCGATGGTGGTGCGCACGGCGGTGATGGACGAAATCGTCCTGCGCTGCGTGGCGCAAGGGGCGACGACGGTGCTCAACCTCGCCGCCGGCCTCGATGCCCGCCCCTATCGCCTGCCGCTGCCCGCAACCCTGCGCTGGCTGCACGTCGACCTGCCCGACATGGTCGACTACTTCCGCACGCACATGGCCGGCGAAACACCACGCTGCCAGCTCGAGTTCATCGCCGCCGACCTGCGCGACGCCGACATTCGCCGCGACGTCTTCAGCCGCGCGGCCGGGCACGGGCCGATGCTGGTGATCAGCGAAGGGCTGCTCGTCTACCTGGACCCGGCCGACGTCGCCGACCTCGCGCGCGACCTGCACGACATTGCCCTGGCGAGATGGTGGCTGTCCGACCTCGCCTCGCCGATGCTGCTGAAGATGCTGGAACGCCAATGGCAGCCGCTGCTCGCCCAGGGCAACGCGACGTTCCGCTTCGGCCCGACGGAGGGCACGGCGTTCTTCGCTCCGTTCGGCTGGCGCGAAGTCGAGTTCCGTTCGCACTGGACCGAATCGCAGCGCCTGGGCCGCACCATGCCGAACGCCTGGTTCTGGAACACCGTGCGTGCGTTCCTGCCCAAGAGCCGCCAGCACGCGCTGGACCGCATGTCCGGCATCATCCTGCTTGAAGGAACCTGACCTGCCCATGCGTACCGTCTGCGTCTACTGCGGTTCCAACGCCGGCTCCAAACCGATCTATGCGCAGCGCGCCACCGCGCTGGGCACGCAACTGGCGCGGCAAGGCCTGGGCCTGGTCTACGGCGGCGGCAATGTCGGCTTGATGGGCATCGTCGCCGACGCGGTGCTGGCCGGCGGCGGCGAGGTGACCGGGGTGATCCCCGAGCAGCTGGTCGGCTGGGAGGTCGCGCACCGCGGCCTGACCCGGCTCGAGGTCGTCGCCAACATGCACGAGCGCAAGGCGCGCATGTTCGATCTCAGCGATGGGTTCGTGGCCCTCCCCGGCGGTTTCGGCACGCTCGACGAGATGTTCGAGATGCTGACCTGGCGCCAGCTCGGGATCGGCGACAAGCCTTGCGCGTTCCTCGATGTCGACGGCTTCTACGCGCCGCTGGTGGCGATGATGGACCGCATGGTCGCCGAGCGCTTCGTGCATGCCGAGCAGCGCCGCGACCTGTGGCATGGCGATGATATCGAGGCGATGCTGGCGTGGATGCAGGCCTACGTTCCGGTGAAGGCGGACAAATGGCTCGATGAGAAACGCCGCAAGGCATTGCGCTGAGGGTTTGACGATGACGATCCCATCCCGTTTCGACGCCTTCCGCATCCATAGCGACGCCACCGGCCACCGCAGTGGCATCGAGCAGATCTCCCTCGATGACCTGACCCCCGGCGAAGTGGTGATCAAGACCGCCTACTCCTCGGTCAACTTCAAGGACGCGCTGGCCGGCACCGGCGAAGGCAAAATCCTGCGCCGCTTTCCGCTCGTCGGCGGCATCGATGTCGCCGGCCACGTGGTCGCCTCGACCGATGCGGCATTCAAGGAAGGCGACCCGGTGCTCGTCACCGGTTGCGGCCTCAGCGAGACCCGCGACGGCGGCTACGGCCAGTACGCGCGCGTCGAGGCGCAATGGGCGATTCCCTTGCCGGCCGGTTTGAGCCTGCGCGAGAGCATGATCCTGGGCACTGCCGGCTTCACCGCCGCGCTGGCGCTGCTGCGCATGTTCGACAACCGGCAGGTGCCGGAGCTTGGCCCGCTGGCGGTGACCGGCGCGACCGGCGGCGTCGGCTCGCTCGCGGTCGACATCTTCAGCCGCGCCGGCTTCGAGGTGCACGCGATCAGCGGCAAGCCCGAACATGCCGACTACCTCAAGGCGATCGGCGCGAGCGAGGTGCTCGGGCGCGAGGCCCTGGCCACCCGCCGTCCGATGGAATCCGCGCGTTTCGGCGGCGGCCTCGACAACGTCGGCGGGCCGATGCTCGCCAGCCTGCTCGCGCAGACCGCGCCCTACGGCAACGTCGCCAGCGCCGGCCTGGCCGCATCGCACGAGCTCGCCGCAACGGTGATGCCCTTCATCATCCGCGGCGTCTCGCTGCTCGGCGTGGCGTCGGCCGGCACCGCCCGCGACATCCGTGGAGCCGTCTGGCAACACTTGGCGAGCGACTGGAAGCCGGCGCACCTGGAGCGCATCTGCACCCGCGACGTCAGCCTGGAGCAGTTGCCGCAGGTATTCCCGACGATGCTCGCCGGCGGCTCGGTCGGGCGCACCCTGGTCACGCTCTGACGCGCGCTTGCAGCAGGGCCGCTGCCCGCTACAATCGCGGCACGTTCTTGGGGAAAACACATGGCGCGCATTCTGATCGTCGACGATTCGCCGTCGCAGTTGCTTGGCATCCGTCGCATCGTCGAGAAACTCGGCCATGAGGCGCTGACCGCCGAGGACGGCGCCGCCGGCGTCGAGGCCGCCAAGCGCGAACTGCCCGACCTGGTGCTGATGGACGTGGTGATGCCGAACCTCAACGGCTTCCAGGCCACCCGCTCGATCTGCCGCGAGCCGACCACCAAGCACATCCCGGTGGTGCTGGTGACCACCAAGGACCAGGAAACCGACCGGGTCTGGGGCATGCGCCAAGGCGCCAAGGCCTACATCACCAAGCCTTTCAGCGAGAACGACCTGGCCGAGATCATCGGCCAGCTGATGCCCGGGTAAGCGCCCGGATCGTGGCTAGGCGCGACGCCAGTCGCTGCCGAACGCATCGCGCAGGGTTTCGTAGGCTTCGCGCTGCGCATCGGAGTCCGGGCGTGGTGCCAGCACTTCCAGTTCGACGATCTGGTCGCCGGCCGGTTGCTTGCCCGCCGCATCGCCGGGCAGGCCACGGCCGCGCAGGCGCAACTTGCGGCCGGCCTCGGAATTGGCGGGAATCCTGAGCTCCACCGACCCGCCCAACGTCGGCACGCTGACCACCGCGCCGAGCGCCGCTTCCCACGGCGCCAGCGGCAGCACATGGATCACGTTGCGGCCGTCGACCTCGAAGCGCGGATGCGCGGCGTACTCGACTTCCAGCAGCAGGTCGCCGTGCGCACCTTGGCCACCCAGGCGAATCACCTGCCCCGGCCTGATGCCCTTGGGAACGCGCACGTCGAGGGTCTTGTTGTTCACCGAGATGCGCACGCTCGCGCCTTCGTGCACCGCCTCCAGCGACACCGCGAGCTTGGCGCGGGTGTCGCCGCGCGGCGGCGCGGCGCGGCCGGGTTGCTGCGGGCCGTAACCACCCGCGCGACGCTGGCCGAACAGGCTCTCGAAGAAATCGCTGAAGCCACCACCGGCGCCGCCGCCGGCGAAGATCTCCTCGAAATCCACGCCACCGCGGCCGCCACCGAAGCCCCCCGGCGGCGGCTGCACGTTGTCGCCGGGGCGATAGCCGCGCGCGCGCAGCTGGTCGTAGGCGGCACGCTTCTGCGGGTCGCGCAGCGCCTCGTAGGCTTCGTTGACGGCCTTGAACTTTTCTTCCGCGCCGGCTTCCTTGCTGACGTCGGGGTGGTACTTGCGCGCCAGCCGCCGGTACGCGGTCTTGATCTCCGCCTCGCCGGCGCCGGCCTCGACCCCGAGGGTCTCGTAGTAATCCTTGAACTGCATCGGTGACTCCAGGAGCGCGGCGGAGCGTCGGGATGAAGCGCCGCGGCTAAGAACACGGCCACCACACGCGTGGGCCTGCCGCGACAGGATGGCAGCCGGCGCGTCGATTTCAAGTCACCGTGTTGACGCCGCGGCGCCCGCAGGCCGCCTACACTGCGTTCCCCACAGGAGAAAACCATGAGCATCCAGGTCGGCGACCGCATCCCCGAGGTCCCGTTGCAGCGCATCCGCGAAGGCGTCGAAACCGTCGACACCCGCACTCTGTTCGACGACCGCAAGGTGGTGTTGTTCGCGGTACCCGGTGCTTTCACGCCGACCTGCTCGGAGAAGCACCTGCCCGGTTTCGTGCGGCACTTCGAGGACTTCCGCAGCCGCGGCATCGCGGTCGCGTGCATGTCGGTCAACGACCCGTTCGTGATGCAGGCCTGGGGCCGCAGCCAGGACGTGCCCGACGGCCTGATGATGCTGGCCGACGGCAATGGCGATTTCACCCGTGCGTTGGGACTGGAACTCGATGCCAGTTCGTACGGCATGGGCACGCGCGCAAAGCGCTTCGCGCTGTATGCCGAGGGCGGCGTGGTCAAGCAGTTGCACGTCGAGGCGCCCGGCGAGTTCCGGGTGTCGTCGGCCGAACACGTGCTCGCGCAGCTGCCGTAGGGCGGGCTCAAGCCCGCCAGCTGTACATTCCGGATCGCGCATGGCGGGCTTGAGCCCGCCCTATCGCAACACCCGGAACCGCACCCGCGACCACGCACCGCTGTCGGCCAACGCCGTCAGCGTGTGCTCGCCGGGTTCGCCGAAGTCATGCACCAACGCTGCCGCGGCTGCGGTTTCGCCGATCAGGCGCCCGTCCAGCAGCCAGCGGATACGTGTCTCGCTGCCGATCGCGCGCAACGACAAACGCAACCCGGCCGGCCGCGTCGACCCGTCGCCCAGCGGCGCACGCGCCAGCGTGGCGTTGTCGTCCAACCCAACGATGCGCAGTTCCTCGGCGGCATCGCGACCGTCGGCACTGCAGTCCGGTGACAGCGACGGCAACCGCGATGCCTGGCGGGTTTCCGCCGACAACCACGGCGACGCCAACGCGGGCCACCGCGCGATTTCGCCAGCGCGCGGCGTATGCGTGGCCGAACAGTCGGCCGACAGCCGCAGACCGCTGTGCGCATCGACATGAAAGCGTTCGCGCCCGGTGTTCCACAGCCGCGCGTCACGTTCGGCGAAGGTCGGCGGAACCGAGCCAGCGAGTGTCCACGCCTGCAGTTTCTTCTGGCACAGCTGCGGCGCCCGCGGATCGGGCGGCAGGCCGAGCGGCCAGCACACCTCGATGCGTTCAACCTCCGCCGGCGGTGGCCGCAGTGCGGCATCGCCGCGCCGCGCCGGCAGGCTGTCGATCACCTCGAACAGCAACGGCAACGCCGTGACCGCGCCGTACTGGCCCGGCAGCGGCGTGCCATCGGGACGCCCGACCCACACGCCGACGCTGTAGCCGCGCGTGCTGCCTAGCGCCCAGGCATCGCGGTAGCCGTAGCTGGTGCCGGTCTTCCAGGCCACGCGCGGGCGGCCGTGGGTGTCGAAGGTGTCGGCGACGCTGCCCGGCCGCGGGTTGGCTTCGAGGATCTCGCGCACGATCCACGCCCCCCCGGGCGACAACAGCCGCCGATCGGCGCGCGGCGCCGACGCGACGTAACGCACGCGGCCCGCCAGCCCATCCCGGTTGAGCGCGGCGTAGGCACCCACCAGGTCTTCCAGCCGTGCCCCGGTGCCGCCGAGGATCATCGCCAGGTTGGGCGTGGCGCCGCGCGGCCACTTCAGCTCGATTCCCGCATGCGCCAGCCGCGCATCGAAACGCGCCGGACCGACCCGATCGAGCAGGTCCACCGCCGGCACGTTGAGCGACAGCCGCAGCGCCTGGGCCGCGCCAACCGGGCCGTTGAACGCCATGTCGAAGTTGCCCGGCCGGTAGTCGCCGAACGCCTGCGGCGCATCCACCAGCAGGCTCTCGGAATGGATCAGGCCGTCGTCGAACGCCAGCCCGTACAGGAACGGCTTGAGGGTGGAACCCGGCGAGCGCCAGGCCTTGACCATGTCGACATGGCCGAGCCGCGCGCCATCGGCGAACTCGACCGAGCCGACGTAGGCACGCGCCTCCAGGGTGGCGTTGTCGACCACCAGCAGCGCGGCCGAGGTGCGCTCCGGCAGCTGCGAGAAATACGCCGCCACGCGCTGCTCGAGGGTGCGTTGCAGCTCGATGTCGAGCGTCGAGCGGATCCGCGTCAGCCGCGGGTTGGCGGCGCGCAGGCGCTGCGCCAGCAGCGCGGCATGCCGCGGCGGTTGCAGGGCGCGCGCGACCACCGATTCGACGCGCGCCTCGGCGACCACCGCGTGCGACCACACCCCGCGCGTGGCCATGCGCGCCAGCACCTTGTCGCGGGCAACGCGCGCGCGTTCGGGTTCGCGATCCGGACGCAACCGGCTCGGCGCCTGCGGCAGCACCGCGAGCAGCGCGGCCTCGGCGTGCGACAGCCGCGACGCGGGCTTGCCGAGGTAGGCCCAACTCGCGGCCTCGACGCCCTCGACGGTGCCGCCGAACGGCGCGCGGTTGAGGTAGAGCGCGAGGATCTCGCGCTTGGACAGGTGCAGTTCCAGTTGCAAGGCGCGCAGCAGTTGCCCGAGCTTGCGCAGCGGACGGCGCGAGCCCCCACGCGACGGCGCATCGAGGATGCGCGCGACCTGCATGGTCAGGGTCGACCCACCGGAAACCACCCGGCCGCTGCGCAGCCATTGCCCACCGGCGCGCAGCAGCGCGATCGGGTTGATGCCCGGGTGCTTCCAGAACCAGCGGTCCTCGTAGGTCAGCAACGCCTGCAGGTACAACGGCGAGACCTGCCCGACGCGCACTGGGTAGCGCCAGATCCCGCCGCGGTCGGCGAACGCGCGCAGCGGGGTGCCGTCGCGTGCGACCACGACCGCACCGGCGTCGCGCGGATTGGGCAACGGCAGCGGGAACGCGATGTCGAGCAGCATGCCGGCGATCGCCAGCAGCAACAGCGCCAGCGCGACCTGCAGGCCGCGCCGCCGGTGCCGCGGCATCGGCCGCAGGCCCGGCGATGCCTGGGGCGTCATGGTGAGCAATCAGCCTCCGGGCTGCTTCACCGTCAGCGTCGCTGGCGTGGCCTTGCCGACGCCGCGCAGTTCGGGCCGGTACATGTCCTCGACCAGCGACGGCGGCACCGTGTAGGTGCCCGGCGTGACCGCGCGCACCAGGTAGAACACGCGCGCGGTGTTGCCGGTCTCGAGTTTGAGCGCGGCGACGTAGCGATCGTCGCGGAACTCCTCGTGGCGCACCTCCGCCGCGTCGTCGCGATCGGCGATCTCGATGCCGTCGACGACCACGCCAGCCCACTGCTTGGCATCGCCGAGGTTGAAGTTCTCGATCTCCAGGCCGGCGGGCAGCAGGTCGGTGAGCAGCGCATCGGGCATCGCGCGGCTAGCGGTGATGTTGACCTGCACGATCAGCGCGTCGCCCTCCTCCAGCGCGCCGCCTTCCCAGTCCTTGCCATCGGTCGTGTAGTACTTGCGCACGACCTTGATCAGCGAGGCGTCGGCGGGCGGCGCGGTGCGCGGCACGCCGGCCACTTCCAGGCTGGCGTACAGCGGCGGTTGACCGACGGGATCGAAACGCACGCCGCGGGCGAGCGCGGCGTGGTCGAACACCCGCGCGATGAGCTTGGCCGGTCCGGCGTCGGACACCGCGTCGCCGACTTTCCACCGGCCGGAGATCTGCTTGGCCTGGTCGGCCAGCAAGGCCTTGCCCAGCCGGGCCAGCGCAACCTGCTCCTGGGTGCTCAGCCACAGCCAGCCCGAGTTGCGGCGCACGTCCAGTTCGCGGCCCAGCGGCACCGCGCGTGCGTCGTACTTGGGCGTGGCCAGATCGTGCTCATGCACCAGCGCGATCATCAGTGCGTCGTCGCGCAGGCGGCTGCCGTAGTCGCCGAGGTACTCGGGTCGGGCGTCGGAACTGCGTGCGAAGCCTTCGGCGATCGCCTTGCCACCGCGCGCCTTGTCTCCCTGTAGCGTGAGTGCGAGGCCCAGGTGCACCAGCGGCAGCCCGGTCAGGCTCTGCTTGCGCTCGTTGTCGTAAAGCGCGCGCAGCGTGCCCAGCGGCGCGCGGTTGACGCGCGCGAGCACGTACCCGGCATGGGCCTGGTAGGCGAACTTGAGGTGCTCGCGGCGGTCGTAACCGAAGAATGACTCGCCGCCGGCGAGCAGGTCCTCGTTGAGCCGCTTGAGCGCCTTCTGCAGCATCGCCTCAGGCACCGCGAACCCGCCCTCGCGCGCATCGAGCAGGAACTCGACGACGTACGGCGTGATCGCCGCATTGACGTAGTCGCCATCGCCCCACATCGAGAAGTGGCCCGAGCCGATCTGCATCGCTGCCAACCGCCCGAATGCGCCTTCAATGCGCGCACGCCGCTGCTTCGCATCCAGTCCCTTGACGCCGAGCATCTTCGCCGTGGCTTCGTCGAGCTCGAGCGCCGCGAAGCCCTTGCTGGCGGTCTGCTCGGCGCAGCCGTACGGGTACTCGAGCGCGCCCTGCAGCGCGCTGGCGAACGGGATCGGCGGCAACGCACTCACCACCATCCGCGCGTTGACCGAGTCGGCCATCAGCCCGTCGGCGAAGTCGGCCGACAACTGCACCGGCGCCAGCGCGTCCAGCACCTGGGTGCGCGCACGCAGCACCGACGGCCACGCCGGGCGCACCGGCAGGTCGTAGCGGCGGTCGACCTTGAAACCGTTGCCTTCGACCCGCACGCGCACCTGCGCGGTGGTGTAGCCCTCGCGCGCGACCAGCGGGAAGATCAGCGTGGTCTTGCCTTCAACGCCGAGCTTCGCGCTGCGCGCGCCATCACTTAGCGACAAAGGTCCCTCGCCGTTGACCAGCACCTTGAATTCGCCCGGCTTGCCGGTGAAGTTCTGTACGTCCAGCGTCACGTTGCTGCGGTCGCCCGGCGCGAGCACCCGCGGCAGGCTGGCTTCGGCCAGCAGCGGCGCGCGCACCACGGTCTCGTTCGCCTTGTTGCCGTAGCGCCCGCCGGAGTACACCAGCGCCGACACGCGCAAGGTGCCGTTGAAGTCCGGCACCGGCAGCCTGATCCGCGCCAGCCCCTTGGCATCGAGCTGCACGGGACCGGCGAACAGGTCGACGGTCTGAACCCGCGACGTCGGCCGGCGCGCCTGCGGCAACGCCGCCAGTGCCATGTCGCCGCCGAAACGGATCTTGGCCAGCGTGCCTTCGAAACTCTCGATCACGCGCCCATAGATGTCGTACGCATCCACGCCGAGCCGGCGCTGGGCGAAGAAATGCCCGGCCGCGTCCGGCACCGGGAAGCGGGTGATGTTGAGGATGCCGACGTCGACCGCCGACACCGTGACGTATGCCGACTGCCCCGCCAACCGCGGCGCGCTCACGGTGACCGGCAGGTCGCGGCCGGGCCGCATCAGCTTGGGCACCGCCAGCCCGACGGCGACCTTGCGATCGCCGCGCGCCATCGGCACGTGCGCCACGCCGACCGCGCGCGCCGGGGTGATCTTGCTCGGCGCGCTGCCGCCGCGGAACACCAGCGCGGTCACGTAGACGTCGTGGCGCTCCCAGTCCTTCGTCACCGGGATCTCGAAGGTACTGCCGGGCTTGGCGTCGATCGCCTGCACGTAGAGCATCCGGTCGCTCTCGACCAGCAGCAGGCCGCGGCCAGCGTGCGGTGGGGTCAGCGTGACCTTGAGCGTGTCGCCGGCGCGATAGCCGGTCTTGTCGAGCGCGAGCTTGACCTTGTCGGGGCGCGCGTCGAGGCCGCGGTTCTGGTCGTCCCAGCTCCAGCCGGCGGTGAACGGGTAGCGCGTGGTGAGCCTGGTGTTTGGATCGAACACGTCGACCCGGTACTCGCCCCATTCCACCGGGAAATCGAAGCGCAGCGGCGCGTTGCCGGCATCGACCACGCGCGTCTGGATGTCCTCGAAGCGGCGGTTGAAGTCGTAGTCCCAGCCGCCGTCTTCGTCGTAGTTCCAATGGTAGTCGCGGTGCTCGCGGACCAGAGTCACGCGCAGTCCCTTGCCCGGGCGCGGCTTGCCGTCGCTGCCGACGCGCGCCAGTTCGAAGCCGGCGTTGGCGTTCGCGCTGGCGCCGTCCTTGTCGTCGAACAACGGCCGCACGCCGACCAGCGCGTCGGCCGGCCACAGCACGCGCTTGAGGCTGCGGTTGACGCTGCGGCCGCCGGTCTCGTAGACACTGCCGGTGATGATCGCCGCGATCGTGCTGACCGGCTTGGCCTCGCTCGGCAGCGCGATGTCCTGCCGCAGCTTGCCCTGCGCGTCGAGCGTGGTGTCGATGACGTCGCGGGCTTCCTTCGGCAGGGTCAGCGTCGGGTCGCCGAAGAAATAGCCCGGCAGTTGTTCCAGCGGGTGCTGTTCGACCGCGACCGCGAGCTTGGCGGTGAAGCGGTTGGCCGCCGCGGGCGCGCCGTAGAGGTAGGCGGCGTCGACGGCGAGGCGGATCGGTTCGCCCGGCTTGAGCACCGCCTGCGCGTCGAGGTCGAGCTTGAGGCGTTCGGGCAGGAACTCCTCGATGCGCAGGGTCATGCCCTGCACCGCCTCCTTGCTGCCCGGGTCGGTGCGGAATTCGGCGCGCCAGCGGCCGGTCGCGGCGTCCGCCGGGATCAGCTGCGCGTGGCGCACGTAACCCTGTGTGTCGGGCTGCAGGCGGGTTTCGAGGAAGGTCTTGCCGTCGGGCTGCACGTAGCGCAGGAACAGCGGCTGCAGCGCCTTGCTCTTGGTTGCGAGCGGTTGGCCGTCCTGGTCGCGCAGCAACGCCGACAGGCGCACGGTTTCGCCGGGCCGATACAGGTCGCGGCCGGACCACGCGAACACGTCGAACCAGGCCTGCTCGCGGCCGGCGACCGCGAACTCGGACAGGTCCAGCGCCGGCTGGTTGAACGGCAGCATCGACACGTCGCTGCCGCGCTGCGCCACGAGCACCTGCGCCGAATCGAGCTTGTAGGCGAGCAGCGCATTGCCGTGGCGGTCGGTCTCGCCCTTGAGCACCGCCTCGCCGGCGGCGTCGAGCACCTTCAGCTCCACCCCGCCGATCGGCGCGCCGCTTTCCAGCGACGCGGCGTGCACGAACAGCTTGTCCTTGTACGCGCGCGCGTGCAGGCCCAGGTCGCTGACGGTGAAGAACGCGGTCTCGTATTCGTCCTTGAACGCGCCGGCGCGCTTCATCACCGCGAAGTACAGGCCCGGCTTCTGCAGTTCCTCGATCTCCTGCAGCGGCAGGTAGGTCAGCACGCGTTCGTTAGGCTTGCCGCCGAGCACGAAACGGTTGACGTAGACCGGCTCGGCGAGCTTCTCCAGCGGGGTCTTGTCGCTGTAGTCGCTGCCCATCTCCCAGCTGCCGCGGCGGCCGCCGCGCTGGTATTCGGCGAAGAACTTCGGCAACTCCTTGTCGCGGATGCGCAGGAATTCGACGTCGACCTCGGGCACGTTGATCGACACCACCGGCAGGCCGCGGCTTTCGCGCGCCGGCAGCACGCTGCCCTGCGAGGCGAAGCCGACCACGGGGTCGAGCGGGCCGGTGTGGACGCTGCGCTTCTCCTCTCGGGCCAGGCGGTCGCCATCGGCCGCGGTTATCCCGGCCTTGATCGCAATGGTGTAATCGCGACCGGCTTGCACATGCGGGAAGCGCACAACCTTGCCGCCGTCGTCGAGCACCCAGCCGCCCTTGACCACCGCGCCCTTGGCGTCGGTCACCGCGAGCAGCGCATCGAACTCCTGGGTACCGACCAGTGGCCGGCTGAACTCCAGCGCGATCGCCAGCTTCTCGTCCTTCTGGTCCGGGAAGGCCGCGACCAGGCCGAAGCCCTGCACCGCCACCCGCTGCGCCTTGATCGCCTCGCCGCTGACAGCCGGCAACTGGCCGTCGTGGTCGCGCTTGCAGCCGGCCAGTAGCGCGGCCAGCAGGAAGGCGCCAGCCAGCATCCGCGCCGTCGCAGACGAGCTCTTGTCCCGGTTGACGACTCCCTTCGTCCAAAGCCTGCAGCGCATGCAAATCTCTCCCTTGATTTGGCGCGAGTATAGGGCCGACCGACGACGCCCAAGCCGGTCGCTGGAAGACGCGAGTCGTTGCCCCCGCTACCGGAAACCTCGCGGCGATGAAGCAACTCTCCCCCGACCCCTCTTTCCCAAAGAGGGGAGGAAATGCGCCGACGCGCATGCGAGCTGTCATGCGCCTGGCGTTGCTCCCGTCCCTGACAGGGAGGGGCCGCGGGAGAGTTGCGGTTGCCCTACTCGCTGCGCAAAAAAGAACGCCGCCCGAAGGCGGCGTCTTTCTCAACTCGATCAATCACTCCAAGCGGAGCGTCACTCGGCCAGGCGCGGCTCGTCGGCAACCGCCGCTGCGTCGGCGGCGACGATCTCGTCGTCGTCGTCGAGCGACGCATCCAGCCGCTCGACCGCCTGCAGGGTTTCGTCGGCCGCCAGGCGCATCAAGGTCACGCCCTGGGTGTTGCGGCTGACCTGCGAGATGCCCGAGGCACGCGTGCGCACCAGGGTGCCGCCATCGGAGATCAGCAGCACCTCGTGGTGGTCGCTGAGCTGGATCGCGCCGACCAGGTTGCCGTTGCGGTCGGAGGTCTTCAGCGCGATCACGCCCTGGGTGCCACGACCCTTGCGTGGGTACTCGCTGGCCGGCGTGCGCTTGCCGAAACCGCGCTCGCTGGCGGTCAGAATGTCGCCGTCGCCATCGATCACGATCAGGCTGCGGACTTCCTCGCCCGCCGCCAGGCGGATGCCGCGGACGCCGGTCGCGGTACGGCCCATCGAGCGCACGGAGGCCTCGTCGAAACGCACCGCCTTGCCGTTGCTGGCGAACAGCATGATGTCGCGCTCGCCGTTGGTGAGCTCGGCATTGACCAGCGCATCGCCCTCGTCGAGGTTGATCGCGATCTTGCCGCGCTGCAGGCGGTAGGCGAACTCGGTCAGCGGCGTCTTCTTGACCGTGCCGTGGCGGGTGGCGAAGAACACGAACTTGCCGTCCTCGTACTCGCGTACCGGCACCACGGCCTGCACGCGCTCGCCTTCCTCCAGCGGGATCCAGTTGATGATCGGGCGGCCGCGCGCGTTCGGGCCGGCGTCGGGCAGCTGGTACACCGACAGCCAGAACACGCGGCCGGCGCTGGTGAAGGTCAGCAGGGTGTCGTGGGTGTTGACCAGCCACAGCTTGTCGATGAAGTCCTCGTCCTTGGTCGCCGCCGCGTTGCGGCCGCGGCCGCCGCGCTTCTGCGCGCGGTAGGCGCTGACCGGCTGGCGCTTGGCGTAGCCCGAATGCGACAGCGTGACCACCACGTCTTCCGGCGCGATCAGGTCGAGGATGTCGAGGTCTTCCTCGCTCTGGCGGATCTCCGTGCGGCGCTCGTCGCCGAACTCTTCCTTGACGTTGTTGAGCTCGGTGCGGATCACGTCGAGCAGCACGTCGGGATTCTCGAGGATCTCGATCAGGCTGCGGATCGTCTCCAGCAGCAGCTTGTACTCGTCGGTCAGCTTCTCCTGCTCCAGCCCGGTCAGGCGGTGCAGGCGCATCTCGAGGATCTGCTGGGCCTGGGCCTCGGTCAGCTGGTAGGTGCCGTCGAGGAAGCCCACGCCGTCGGGCAGGTCTTCCGGACGCGAGGCGTCCGAGCCGGCCGCGGCCAGCAGCGCGCCGACCAGGCCCGGCTCCCAGGTGCGGGCGAGCATGCGCTCGCGCGCCTCGTTGGGGTTCGCCGACGTCTTGATCAGCTCGATCATGTCGTCGATGTTGGCCAGCGCGACGGTCAGGCCTTCGAGGATGTGCGCGCGCTGGCGCGCCTTGCGCAGGTCGAAGATCGTGCGGCGGGTGACCACCTCGCGGCGGTGGCGCACGAAGGCTTCGAGGATCTGCTTGAGGTTCAGCAGCTGCGGGCGGCCGTCGACCAGCGCCACCATGTTGATGCCGAACACCGACTCCATCTGCGTCTGCTGATAGAGGTTGTTGAGCACCACGTCGGCGGAGTCGCCGCGCTTGATCTCGATGAAAATGCGCATGCCGTCCTTGTCGGACTCGTCGCGCAGCTCGCTGATGCCTTCGAGCTTCTTTTCCTTGACCAGCTCGGCGATCTTCTCGATCAGCCGCGCCTTGTTGACCTGGTACGGGATCTCGGTGACCGCGATCGCCTCGCGGCCGGTGTCCTCGTTGACCTCGATCTCGGCCCGTGCGCGCATGCGCACGCGGCCGCGGCCGGTGCGGTAGGCGGCGATGATGCCGGCGGTGCCGTTGATGATGCCCGCGGTCGGGAAGTCCGGGCCGGGGATGTAGGCCATGAGGCTGTCGATGTCGATCTCGGGCTGGTCGATCAGCGCGATCGTGGCGTCGATCACCTCGGTCAGGTTGTGCGGCGGGATGTTGGTCGCCATGCCGACCGCGATGCCGGCCGAGCCGTTGATGAGCAGGTTCGGCACCCGGGTCGGCATGACCGTGGGTTCGAACTCCTTCTCGTCGTAGTTGGGCTGGAAATCGACGGTTTCCTTGTCGATGTCGGCCATCAGCTCGTGGGTGAGCTTGGCCATGCGCGACTCGGTGTAACGCATCGCCGCGGCGGAGTCGCCGTCGACCGAACCGAAGTTGCCCTGGCCGTCCACCAGCAAGTAGCGCAGCGAGAACGGCTGCGCCATGCGCACCAGCGTGTCGTACACCGACTGGTCGCCGTGCGGGTGGTACTTACCGATCACGTCACCAACGATACGCGCCGACTTGAAGTGCGCCTTGTTGCTGTGCGCGCCCAGTTCGCTCATCGCGTACAGCACGCGCCGGTGGACCGGCTTGAGGCCATCGCGGACGTCGGGGAGCGCGCGCCCGACGATCACGCTCATGGCGTAGTCGAGGTAGCTGCGGCGCATCTCGTCTTCGAGATTGACCGGGATGATTTCCTTGGCGAGTTCGGCCATCAGGGTTCCGTGCTGTGCGGTGGTCGAAGCCCTGTTTCGCCCCCCGTGGCGACGCTGCGGAAACCGCTGCGCCGCCAGCATTTCGGGGGTGGATCAGGACTCGGGAAAAGGACACGCCAGCCTATCACGAAACGCGACTTTTCGGCACCCCTATTCCTACGCAGAAACAAGCACTTGCGGGGTTTTTATGCGGGACTTATGCAGTGCCGCGCTTGCCCGACGTCGCGCATTCCGCGGGAAAGCGAGCCGCCCCGGCTCGCCCCCGCCGGATCAGGCGCCGAACGCGGTCCGCATGGCAGCTTCGTCGGGGCGCTCGATCACCCCGCGTTCGGTCACGATCGCGTCGATCAGCTCGTGCGGGGTCACGTCGAACACCGGGTTCCACGCGCCGACTTCCTCGGCGGCGGTGCGCACCCCGCCGACGCCGAACAGCTCGCCCGGGTCGCGTTCCTCGATGTGGATCTGGTCGCCGGACGGGGTCGCCATGTCGACCGTCGACGACGGCGCCGCGACCATGAACCGGACGCCGTGGTGGCGCGCGGCAATCGCGAGCTGGTAGGTGCCGATCTTGTTGGCGACGTCGCCGTTGGCGCAGATGCGGTCGGCGCCGACCACCACCCAGTGCACCGCACCGGTCTTCATCAGGTGCGCGGCGGCGGAGTCGGCGATCAGGGTCGGCGAGATGCCGTCCTGCTGCAACTCCCATACCGTCAGGCGCGCGCCCTGTAGCCACGGCCGGGTCTCGCCGGCATAGACCTTGCCGATGCGGCCCTGGGCGACGCCGGCGCGGATCACGCCCAGTGCGGTGCCGAAGCCGGCGGTCGCCAGCGAACCGGTGTTGCAATGGGTCAGCACGCCGCTTTCGGGCTCGATCAGCGCCGCACCCAGCGCGCCCATTCGCCGGTTGGCAGCGAGGTCCTCGTCGGCGATCGCCTGCGCCTCGCGCGCGAGCACGTCGCGCCAGTCGGCGCCGGCGGCGACCAGCACGCGGCGCATGCGCGCCAGCGCCCAGGCCAGGTTGACCGCGGTCGGACGCGCGGCGTTGAGACGTTGCAGGGCTGGTTCAAGCTGGGGGGCGGCCGCGTTGCCATCGGCGGCGTCGATGTCGCGCGCGGCCAGCACCACGCCCCACGCCGCGGCAATGCCGATCGCCGGGGCGCCGCGCACGGTCAGCGCGTGAATCGCCGCGGCGACCGCGTCGGCGTCGTCGCAGCGCACGTACTCGACCACGAACGGCAGCTTGCGCTGGTCCAGCAGTTCCAGCGCATCGCCGGTCCAGCGGATCGGGCGGATGCGGTCGTAGCGGTCGAAGTCGAAGGTGGGCTCGGTCATGCGCGGATTCTAGACGAGGAAGCGAAAACCGGCTCCCACGGCGAAAGGCATGGGCACCGTTCCATCGAGAGCGGCTAGCTCACCATCACCACGAATTCCGGCGTTGGCCGAATTGAAGCGCGCAACGCGCAAAAGCGCTTAGCGGCGACGCCAGAAGCGCCAGCCACGACCCCGCTTTTCGCGGACACTGACCTCGAAATCCGCGCGGCAACCGCGCTCCACCCAGATGCCGTCGCTGTCGAAGTTCCAAGTCTGGTCCTTCGCGCAGGCGGCCTTGGACAGTTGCCGCACCAGCCGCACGCCGCCTTCGGTGTCGACCGGGCAACGGGTGGGACGGCCGACGCGCGACTCGCAGCGCACGATCTGCGCGCGTGGTTTGTCGTCGTCGCGATCCGCACGACCCGTGCGCATCCGGAACTCGGCACGACAACCGCCGGACACCCAGATGCCACGCTCGTCGACGCCCCAACTGCGGTCGCGGATGCAGGCCCGGTCGGAGAGCTGGCGCACCAGTTCGATCCCGCGGCTGGTGTCGACGGCGCAATGGTTCCACCGATTGCCGCTGGAGTCGCAGCGCACCACCCGGGTGCCGTAGCCACTGCCTGCCGCGCGACCGCCGTAGCCGATCGCGAACTGCGCGCGGCAGCCGTCCTTGACCCATATGCCGTCGCCGGTTGCGCCCCAGCTCTGGCCCTCGATGCAGGCGCTGCGCGAGAGCTGGCGCGCGAGGCGGACGCCGCCGCGCGTGTCGGCTTGGCACGTGGTGGGTTGGCTGCCGATGGATTCGCAGCTCAGCATTCGCCCGCCGGGGCGATCCGCGTCAGCGGCGCGCGCGGTGGCGGGCGTGAGCGCCAGCCATCCCGCAAACCCGACTGCGAAGGCAGAAAGGAACGACCAACCCATCGCGGCATACCCCTGTGAATGCTCGTGCAACTGTAACCGGCGGATATGAACAACGTTTCACGACGCGCTGTCGTGCACATCGCTCTGGAACCGCGTTTAGCCGGCATTTCGCCAGCTGGTTCAGGCGCGCGGGAAATCGAACGCCAGCACGTCGCCGATGTGGCTGGTGCCCAGCATCGCCATCAGCAGGCGGTCGACGCCCAGGGCCACGCCGGCGCAGTCGCCCAGGCCGGCGCGCATCGCCTCCAGCAGGCGTTCGTCGCGCGGTGGCGCGGTCGCACCGCGCTGCCCGCGGGTGCGCCGGTCGTTGTCGAAGCGCCCACCCTGCTCGGTGGCATCGGTGAGTTCGTGGTAGCCGTTGGCAAGCTCCAACGGTCCCAGGTACAGCTCGAAACGTTCGGCCACCTGCGACCCGTCACCCGCATCGCGCACGCGCGCCAGCGCGCATTGCGATGCTGGGTAGTCGTGGATGGCGAGAAGCTGGTCGGGCGCGAACCGCGGTTGCAGTTGGTGCGTCATCAGCAGGTCGAGCCAGTCGTCGCGGCCCAGGCCGGCCGGATCGATGACCACGTCGCCCAGCGCCGTGCGCAGTTCGCCCTCGCTGGCGGTAGCTGGATCGATGCCGAGTTCGCGCAGGTACAAGGCGCGGTAGCTGGTCCGGCCCAGCGGCGCCGCGCGCCCGACCAGCGCGAGGGCCATGTTCACCAGCGCCGCGGTCTCGTCGATCAGGCGGTGGTGATCCCAGCCCATCCGGTACCACTCGAGCATGGTGAACTCGGGGTTGTGGCGGCCGCCGGCTTCGCCGTCGCGGAACACCCGCCCCAGTTCGTAGCAGTCTCCGAACCCCGCCGCCAGCAGGCGCTTGAGGGGGTACTCGGGCGACGTCCGCAGCCAGCGCGTGCGCGGCGCGCCGTCGGTGCGGCCGGTGAATTCCAGCGCGAACGAGGCGATGTTCGGGTCGGTGTTGCCGGCTTGCGACATCACCGGCGTTTCGACTTCGGTGACGTGGCGCTGTGCGAAGAAATCGCGGATGCCCGCGTTGAGCCGGGCGCGCAGGCGCAGGGCGTCGAACGTTGCGCTTGGTCGCCAGTCGGTGCTCATGGGGATCTTGTGGGAACGGCTTCAGCCGCGATGGGAGATTGTCCCGCGCCCCCGGATTCGATCTCGGCTGAAGCCGCTCGTACGCCGCGAAGCAAGTCCCCTTGGGGGGCGCCGCGAAGCAAGCCCCCTCGGGGGGCGCTGCAAAGCAAGTCCCCTTGGGGAACGCCGCGAAGCAAGTCCTCTTGGCGGACGCAGGCTAAGAAGAGCGGCCTCACTCGTACTTGCCCAGGAACGCCAGCAGGCGTTCCTCATCCCAGATCTCGACGCCCAGCTCCTGCGCCTTGTCAAGCTTGGAACCGGCCGCCTCGCCGGCCACCACGAAGCTGGTCTTCTTCGACACGCTGCCGGCGACCTTGGCGCCCAATGCCTCGAGCCTGAGCTTGGCGTCGTCGCGGGTCAGCGTGGCCAGGGTTCCGGTCAGCACCGCGGTCTGCCCGTCGAGCGGCCCGGCCGCGACTTCGTCGGCCAACGGGGTGATCGCGTCGAGCCGCGCCAAGGCGTCGCTCGAGGATCTCAACAAGCGCGCGTTGTCCGCCTCGGCGAGCCATGCCGCCAGCGCCTGCGCGGTGTCCGCGGGCAGGCCGGCAGTGATGAACCGGTGCTCGGGCATGTCCGGCAACGCCGCCAGCGTCGGGAGCACAGCCACCAGCTGCTCGGCGCGGATCCGGGTGAGCTTGGGGATCTCCAGGTCGACCAGCAACGTCGCCGCATCGAGTCCGTCGCGCAGTTTCGGCGACGGAGGGTGCGGGTCGGTGATCGCCACGCCGCGCGCCAGCAGGTCGTCGATCACCTGCTGGTTACCCGGCTGGTCGAGGAAGTGGCCGATCGCGCGCGCCACTTCGCCGCCGACGTCTGGCACGCGCTTGAACAGCGGCCACGGTAGTCGGCGGATGACCTCGAGATCGCCGAACCAGGTCGCCAACGCCTTCGCCGTGCTCTCGCCGACGTGCTGGATGCCGAGCGCGTACAGGAAGCGCTCCAGCGTGGTGGCGCGGCTGTGCGCGATCGCCGCGATCAGGTTCTCCGCCCACTTGGTCGCGACCTTGCCGGCCTTGACGGTCTCCGGAGTGGTGCCGTCTCGTTCATCTGCGCGCCGCTTCATCTCCAGCAGGTCGTCAAGCGTGAGCTTGTAGAGGTCGGCGATCGATTCGAGATAACCCAGGTCGGACAACGCCTCGATGAAGCGGTCGCCGAGGCCCTCGATGTCCATCGCCCGGCGCGAGGCGAAATGGCCGATGGCCTCCTTGCGCTGCGCCGCGCAGGTCAACTCACCCGAGCAACGCCACACCGCTTCGCCCTCCTCGCGCACGATCTCCGAACCGCACACCGGGCACTGCGTCGGCATCTGCCACGCCGGCGCGCCGGGGGCACGCTGTTCGGGCACGACCCGCACGATTTCGGGGATCACGTCGCCGGCGCGGCGCACGATCACGGTGTCGCCGATGCGCACGTCCAGGCGTGCGATCTGGTCGGCATTGTGCAAGGTCGCGTTGCTCACGACCACACCGGCGACCTGCACCGGCCGCAGCCGCGCCAGCGGGGTGGCCGCACCGGTGCGGCCGATGTTGATGTCGATCGCCTCCAGCACCGTGGACTGCTCCTGCGCCGGAAACTTGTGCGCGATCGCCCAGCGCGGCGCGCGCGAGACGAAGCCCATCTCGCGCTGACCGGCGTAGTCGTCGAGCTTGTAGACCACGCCGTCGATGTCGAACGCCAGCGCTGCGCGGCGCTCGCCGATGCGGCGGTAATAGCCGAGCAGACCATCCACGCCCTGCACCACATCGCTCTCGCTGCTGACCGGGAAGCCCCACTCGCGCAAGCGGCCCAGCGTCGCCGAATGGGTGGCCGGCAGCTCGCCGCCTTCGACCAGGCCCACCGCGTACGCGTAGAACGCCAATGGCCGCTTGGCGGTGATGCGCGGATCGAGCTGGCGTAGCGAGCCGGCGGCGCCGTTGCGCGGGTTGGCCAGCACCTTGCCGCCTTCGGCCAGGGCACGTTCGTTGTAGCGTCTGAATGCGGCCAGCGGCATGTAGACCTCGCCGCGCACCTCCAGCACCTGCGGCCAGTCGCTACCACGCAGCGTCAGCGGGATCGCCTTGATCGTGCGCAGGTTGGCCGTGACGTTCTCGCCGCTGGCGCCGTCGCCGCGGGTCGCACCCTGCACGAAACGGCCGTGCTCGTAACGCAGGCTGATCGCCAGGCCGTCGAGCTTGGGCTCGACCGAGAACACCGGCTCGTCGCGGTCGAGCTGCTGGGCGATGCGGCGGACGAAATCGGCGACCTCGCCGTCGCTGAACGCGTTGCCTAGCGACAGCATCGGGATCGCGTGGCGCACTTCGCCGAACGCGCCCGATGGCAGCGCCCCGATGCGCTGGGTGGGCGAGTCGGGGGTGGCCAGCTCGGGATGCGCCGCTTCCAGTTCGTCCAGTTCGCGCAGCAGGCGGTCGTACTCGGCGTCCGGGATCGTCGGGTCGTCGAGCACGTGGTAGCGGTAGTTGGCGTCATCGAGCTGGCGGCGCAGCTCGGCGATGCGGGGCGCGGGATTGGCGGTCACGTGGGAGCTGCCGGTTTGTCGCGAATCGAGGAACTGCCTGTCGCAGGAGCGGCGTTAGCCGCGATTCGAGAACTGGTCGCTTGCGCCAACTCTGCATCGCGGCCAAAGCCGCTCCCAGCAAGGTCGAAAGCTACCAGCGGGTGGGCTTGGTCAGCGGCGGCGCTTCGCGCTGGCGGTCGTACAGGCGCAGCTCGTCGCGCACCTGGCCGATGCGCGGGCGGGCCAGCGCGTTGCGCTGCTCGTCGAGCACCACGCCGTCGAGCAGTTCGGCCATGCGCTGTGCGGTCGGCAGCATGGTTTCCCATGCGTCGAGCGCGGCGATCGGCGCCGGCAGGGTCAGGAAGAACGCGATCGCCGGGGTTTCCAGCGTCTGGATCTGGGTCATATCGAAGCTGCCGGGCTTCATGATATTGGCGACGCTGAACACCGGGCCGCGCTCGGGATGGCCTTCGACCAGGCGGTGGAACACGCCCATGTGGCCGTAGACCAGGCCGGCCTTCTCGGCGGCGACCACGATGTCCGCCCCCTGCAGCTTCTCGCCCGCGCGCGCGGCCAGGTACAGGGTCACGATCTTGTCGAACTCGTCGCCGACCCGACGTCCCAGCTCGCTGTTGGCCGCAGCCGCGTTGCCCTCGAGCGTGCGCTCGAACAGGTCCAGCTCGGCCTGGGTCGTCGCCTCGCTGGCGATGTGAGCGTTGCCGCCCAGTTCGCCTTCGAGCTGCTCGCCCAGCGTCGGCTCCACCCTGCCCTCGCCGCCGGCCCGCGCGAAACCGGCCTCGCGCGCGACGCGCTTGCCCTGCCCGGGCTTGCGTGGGCGCCCGAAGAACACGATCGCCCCGATCAGGATCAAACCGGCGACCAGGATCGCGGCCCGCAGCATCGTCACGTCCGACATCGTTGCTCGTCTCCTTAAGGCTGGGCGGATGGCGCGGGCGCGACGGTCACGCTGCGCCGGCCAGGCGCGTGGCTTCGGCCAGGTCGACCGACACCAGGCGGCTGACGCCGGGCTCGCGCATGGTCACGCCCGACAGCTGCTGCGCGGCTTCCATCGTCGCCTTGTTGTGGCTGACAAAGAGGAACTGTACCTGCTCGCTCATCTCGCTGACCATCGCGGTGAAGCGGCCGACGTTGGCTTCGTCGAGCGGCGCGTCGACTTCGTCGAGCAGGCAGAACGGCGCCGGGTTCAAACGGAAGATCGCGAACACCAGCGCGACCGCGGTCATCGCCTTCTCGCCGCCGGACAGCAGCGAGATGTTCGACACGCGCTTGCCGGGGGGGCGCGCCATGATCGCCACGCCGGTGTCGAGCAGGTCCTCGCCGGTGAGCTCGAGGTAGGCATGGCCGCCGCCGAACAGGCGCGGGTAGAGTTCCTGCACGCCCGAATTGACCCGGTCGAAGGTGTCCTTGAAGCGGCCGCGCGTCTCGCGGTCGATCTTGCGGATCGCGTCCTCCAGAGTCTCCAGCGCGGTGGTGAGGTCGGTGTTCTGCGCGTCGAGGTAGTCCTTGCGCTGCGCGGCCTCGGCGTGTTCGGCAATCGCGGCCAGGTTGACCGGCTCCAGCCGGCGCAACTTGCCGTCCAGTTCGCTGACCGTGCGCTCCCACACCTGCGGCTGCATGTCGTCGGTCAGGGTGTTGACCACGTCGTCGAGCACGAACCCGGCCTCGACCACCGCCGCACTGAGCTGCTCGGCCTTGAGCACCAGCGCCTGCTGCTCGAGCCGGCGCTGGCCGATCGCCTCGCGCTGCTGCAACGCCTGCTCGTCGCGCTGGTGGCGGGTCTGCTCGAACTTGCGCAGGTCGTTGTCGATGCCGTCCAGGGTGGTGCGCGCGATGGCGAGCCTCTGCTCCGAGTCCACGCGCTGTTCCAGCGCGACCTGGCGCTGCTCCTCCAGCGTGTGCACCGGGGCGTCACCTTCGGCCAACTGCATGACCAGGTCCTCGAGCCGCGAGTCGAGCTGGCCGCGCTGCCCGCCCATGCGGTCGAGCGCCTGCGACAGGCCGATGATCTGCGCGCGCTGCGCCTCCAGCGTCAGCGCCAGCGCATGCGCGGTATCGCGCGATTCGCGCGCGGCGTTGCGGGCGGCGTCGCGAGCCTCGCCCAGCGCGCGGCGTTCGGCATCCAGGGCCAGCCGCGCGTCCTCAAGCTCGCCCATCTTCGCGACAGCGTCTTCCTGGCGCGTGCGCGCCTGGCGGGCCTGCTCGCGGCTTTCCTCGTAGGTGCCCGCCAGCTGCGCCAGCTCGGCCTCGATCTTCTCGATCCGGCCACGCGCCGAATCCAGCCGGCCCTGCTGGCTCTGCAACTGCCCGGCCAGTTCCGACACGCTCCGGTGCGCCATGTACAAGGTGCGCTGCGCGTCCTCGCGCTGCTGCTCGGCGGCGAGCAGGCGGTCGCGCAACTGGGTCAGGCCCGAATCGAGCTCGCGCTCTCGGTTTTGCAGGGACTCGATCTCGCCGCGCAGCGACTGGATTTCTCTTTCCCTGAGCAACGCGCCCTGCTTGGCCGCGCCGGAGCGCAGCACGCGCACCCAGCCGGCGCCGAGGCGTTCGCCGCCGCGGGTGATGACCGACTCGTCCGCGCCCAGCGAGGCCTGCAGCGCGCGCGCGCTGGCGAGGTCCTCGGCGGTGTGCAGGCGGGCCAGCAGCTGGCGGATCGCGGCCGGGCCCTGCACTTTCGACGCCAGCGACGTTGCCGGGTACGTGGTGGCATCGGTCTGCGGCGACACCAGCGTCAGCCGGCCTTCGCCGAGCTCGCCGATCGCATCGACCAGCGCTTCGGGCGCTTCCACCAGCACGCCTTCGATCAGCTGCCCGAGCGCGCCTTCGACCGCGTTCTCCCAACCCGCCTCGACCACCAGCGTCTCGCCCACGCGCGCGGCCGAATCGAGCCCGCGTGCTTTGAGCCAGCTCAGCGCGGCGCCCTGCTCCTGGCCGAGCGCGGCGTGCTGCAGGGTTTCCAGCGACGACAGCCGGCCACGTGCGGCCTGGGCGTTCTTGCGCACCTCGGCCAACTCGGTCTGCATCGCGCGCTGCTGCTGCTGCAGCGCGTCGACGCCGCCCTTGCGGGTCTCGAGCTCCTCGGTGAGGCTGTCCAGCGACAGCTTGCGGGTCTCGTGCTGCTCCTGCAGGCCGGCGAAGGCCTCCGCCAACGCGCTCAGGTCCAGGCCGGTGCGTTCGTTGCCGAGCAGCTCGCGGCGGCGGTCGGCGTCGAGCGCCTGCCGGTCGAGGTGCTCGATGCGGGTGCGCTCGACGTCGGCGGCGCGCGCGGCCTCGGATTGCGCACGGGTATGGGTGTCCCAGCGCTGCTGCCAGTCGTTAAGCTTGAGCTCGGCGTCGCGCAACGCTTCCTGGCGCGCGCCGTCGTCTTCGCGCAGTTGTTCGAGTTGCGGTTCGGCCTCTTCGACCGCCGCGCGCAGCACGTCCAGGCGCGACTGGTCGCTGCCGATGTGCGCGGCGATCTCGGCCAAGGCCGTCTGCGCCTCGTCGCGGGCACGCTGCAGGCGCGTGGACATCTCGCGCTGGTGCTGGATCTGCTGTTCGATGCGGGCCAGCGCGCCGCTGACTTCGTAGCTGGCGGCCTGCGCCTTGTTCAAGGACTCGGCGGCTTCCTCGCGGCGCACGCGGCCGGTCTCGATCTCGCGCTCGGCTTCGCGCTGTTCGGCGATCAGTTGCTGCAGGCGGGTTTCCTGCTGCGCCAGCTTCTCGCGCTGGCCCTGCAGCTTCTGGTCGAGGGCGCGGTGCTCCAATGCCTTCCATTCGGCGTCCTTGACCCGGCGCTCGGCCTGGATCGCCTGGTACTGCTCGGCCTGGCGGGCTTGCCTTTTCAAATGCTCGAGCTGCTTGCCGACTTCCTCGCGCAGGTCGTTGAGGCGGTCGAGGTTTTCGCGGGTGTGGCGGATGCGGGTCTCGGTTTCCTTGCGGCGCTCCTTGTACTTGGAGATGCCGGCGGCCTCCTCGAGGTACACGCGCAGATCTTCCGGCCGGGCCTCGATGATCTGGCTGATCATCCCCTGCTCGATGATCGAATAGCTGCGCGGCCCCAGGCCGGTGCCCAGGAACAGGTCGGTGATGTCGCGGCGGCGGCACTTGGCGCCGTTGAGGTAGTACTGGCTGGCGCCGTCGCGGCTGACCATGCGCTTGACCGAGATCTCGTCGAACGCGCCGTACTCGCCGGTGATGGTGTGGTCGGAGTTGTCGAAGATCAGCTCGACCGTCGCCTGCGACACCGGCTTGCGGGCCGAGGAACCGGCGAAGATCACGTCGGTCAGCGAGTCGCCGCGCAGGCGGCTGGCGGAACTCTCGCCCATCACCCAGCGCACCGCGTCGATGATGTTGGACTTGCCGCAGCCGTTGGGACCGACCACGCCGGTCATGTTGGTCGGCAGGTGGAGCGTCGTGGGATCGACGAAGGACTTGAAGCCGGAGAGCTTGATCGTGGACAGACGCATGCGCCGGGGTTGCCTCGTGGCGCGCCGCCGGGCGACGCTGCCACTCAATGTCAAGTTTGGTTAAATGTGGCGCGTAAACGATTGATTAGTAAATCAACCATGCGGTTTTTCGCGCGCAGTTCCTCGCGAGTATAGCGGCCGGGTGCGTGCACCGAGCAGGCCGGCCGCGCCGCGCCGAGCGGCAGGCGGCCTTACCGCTGGCGACCGCGGATCGGCCAAGCTGACCCGATGGGGTGCCTGGCAAACAGCGCGCCCAGGCCCGGCGCTGGCCGCCTAGCCCAGCTACCCGCGATGCCGACCGCCGACCGCTGGCGAGGCCCCATGCGTCGGACTGCCGTTGCCGATGCCCATGCCCATATTGGCCGGCATCCCTCCGCCACCGGGATTTCGATCCGCCGCACGCAACGCGCCGCGGACGCGTGCGACTATCCGGTGATGTTCAACCACGCCACCGCCACGGAAGTCGTCATCCACGAGCCGCACGCCGGCCGCTACGCGCTGCACGTGCATCGCAATGCCGAGGTCTGGACCTGGGCCAGCGCGATCGCGATCGCCGCCGAACTGCGCCGCGAACTGATGCGGCGCCCGCGTGCGCGCATGCTGGTCGCCGGTGGTGACACCCCGGCCTCGGTCTACCGCGCGCTGTCGAAGGCGCCGCTGCAGTGGGATCGGGTGGACGTGGCGCTGGTCGACGAACGCTGGCTGCAGCCGGACGACCCGGACAGCAACGCCTGGCTGGTGCGAACCCACCTGCTGCAGCACCACGCCGCGCAGGCCCGGTTCGAACCAATGACCCAACCCGGCCGCCGGATCGAGGAAGCGGTCGCGATCGCCAGCGCGCACGGCCTGCAGCCGGCCAGTGTGGCGGTGCTCGGGATGGGCAGCGACGGCCACCTCGCCTCGCTGTTTCCGCGCATGCGCGACCTCGACCGCGCACTCGACAGCCGCCAGCCCTACGTCGCGGTCGACGCCAGTGGCTGCGTCGGCGCCCAGCAGTGGAGCCGGCGCATCAGCCTGACGCCGACCGGCCTGCGCCACAGCCGCAGCCGCGTGCTGCTGATCCGGGGCCGCGAGAAGCTCGATGCGTTCGAGTACGCGCTGGCCAGCGGCGACGTTGAATCGTGGCCGGTACTGCTGGCGTTGGGCGACAGCTTCGAGGTACCCCTGCAGATCCACTGGTGCGCCTAGCGACCGGACGCCGCGTCGCCCACCCTCAGCCCGCCTCCGCCGGCGTGCGCGCCTTGATCGCGAGCGCGTGGATGTCGGTGTCCATCAGTCCGCCGACCGCGGCATACACCGCGCGGTGCCGGGCAATCGCATTGAGTCCGGCGAACGCCTCGCTGACCACGTCGACCCGGAAGTGCCCCCGGCCATCGCGCGCGCCGGCGTGTCCGGCGTGGCGGTGGCTCTCGTCCTCGATCTCCAGCCACGAAGGCGCCAGTGCGGCCTCGAGCGCGGCGCGGATCGCCTCGACGCGCTGCTCGCGCGGCAGCGAGCCGGCGATCGGCCCGGCCGGGGAACCGGCGCCGGTCACGGCAGCACCCGCTTGAACGGCCGCACCTCGACCCGGGTGTAGACGCCCGCGGCCAGGTACGGATCGGCGTCGGCCCAGGCGCGCGCGTCGGGCAGCGATTCGAATTCGGCGATCACCACCGAACCGCTGAAGCCCGCCGGACCGGGGTCCTCGGCGTCGATCGCCGGGCACGGGCCGGCCAGCATCAGCCGTCCGGCGTCGCGCAACGCGGTCAACCGCGCGACGTGCGCCGGCCGTGCGGCCAGCCGTTGCGGCAGCACATCGGCGCCGTCGTAGCCTTCAATCACGTACCACATGCTCGGGGCATCCTCGATCGCCCCGGACGGGGCCTGCCTGAATTGTAGCCACGCGCCCGCGAAGCACCCCACGATCCGGCTGGACAATGCCCGGCGCCACCCCGTAACCTAGGCCGCAATTGCCCAAGGCCGGAAGCAGCGGCCCATCTCGATCCCGGCTTCAGGCCCATTGCCTCCCGCCCATCGCGATGCCCCGTGTCCCCACACACGGCCAGCTGCGCCACACCGGCCCGCACCCGACGCTTCTTATCGCCATCCGCCGCCACGCCCTGCGTGACGCGCATGCCGGGGATGTTTTTGGCGACCTGATTGGGTCAGCCCAGACTTTTGCAGTCTCGCCTTACCTGCCGTCTTGCGTTCGACGTGGCCGCACCCGCGCCGCCCGCACCGTAGTGAACCGCTGTACCCCAGCCGCAAGGCAGGCCCGCGAGGGCTGACCCGCATGGCCCCCGGAGGGGCCAGCCCCGAATGACCGACGACCCCGCGCCCGCCGCGACCGCGCAAGACACCGCGCACAACCAGGCTCCCGCGCAGCCGCATGCGCAGCCGCCGGCACCACAGCAGCACGAGATGCCGCTGGCGATGCTGCATGGCCAGCCGGTGCTGCAGATTCCGCAGGACCTGTACATCCCGCCCGACGCGCTGGAGGTCATCCTCGACGCGTTCGAAGGCCCGCTCGACCTGCTGCTGTACCTGATCCGCCGCCAGAACCTCGAGATCCTCGACATCCCGGTCGCCGAGATCACCAAGCAGTACGTCGACTACATCCAGGCCATGCACGAGATGCGCTTCGAGCTGGCCGCCGACTACCTGGTGATGGCCGCGATCCTGGCCGAGATCAAGTCGCGCATGCTGCTGCCGCGCGCGGCCACCGAGGAAGGCCTGGAGGACGACCCGCGCGCGGAACTGGTGCGCCGCCTGCAGGAATACGAGCGCTTCAAGAAGGCGGCCGAAGACATCGACACCCTGCCCCGGCAGGACCGCGACACGGTGCCGGTCAGCGCCTTCGTGCCCGACCGCGCCGCGGTCAAGCTGCCGCCGCCGGTCGACCTCAAGGAAATGCTGTTGGCGCTGCACGACGTGTTCAAGCGCGCCGAGCTGTACACCCAGCACGCGATCAAGCGCGACGCGCTGAGCGTGCGCCAGCGCATGGGCGAGCTGCTCACGCGCCTGGCAGACGGCTCGTTCCACCGCTTCGAGTCGCTGTTCACTGTCGAGGAAGGCAAGCTCGGCGTGGTGGTGACCTTCCTCGGCCTGCTCACGCTGGCCAAGGAGCAGTTGGTCGAGATCGTCCAGGAAGGCAACCTGGCGACGATCTACGTCAAGTCGCTGGCGCTGACCGTCGACCCGACCGAGATCGAGCTGAGCAGCGAGTTCGACGAGGACGCGGCCAACGATGACGCCGCGCCGTGAGCTTTCGTTCGTCGAAGCCACTTCGATAACCCAACGCAACAACCCAGTCGCCGGATACCCACCTTCGCGGGTATGACGGCAACCGCAGACGCAGAGAACCAATGGACCAAGCCCTCATCACCCGCATCGTCGAAGCCGCCCTGCTCGCGGCCAACCAGCCGCTGACGCTGGCGCAGCTGCATGGCCTGTTCGCCGAGGACCAGCCGGCGCCGGCCGACAGCGTCGAGCAGGCGCTCGAGACCTTGCGCGGCAACAGCGCGGAGCGCGGCGTCGAGCTGGTGGAGCTCGCATCGGGCTTCCGCTACCAGGTCCAGGCCGACGTGCACCCCTGGGTCGCGCGGCTGTGGACCGATCGCAAGACCAAGTACACCCGCGCCACCCTGGAAACCCTGGCGCTGATCGCCTATCGCCAGCCGATCACTCGTGGCGAGATCGAGCAGGTCCGCGGCGTGGCGGTCAGCAGCAACATCATCCAGTCGCTGGAAGAGCGCGAGTGGATCCGCGTGGTCGGCCACCGCGACGTGCCCGGCAAGCCGGCGCTGTTCGGCACCACCAAGGCCTTCCTCGACTACTTCGGCCTCAAGCGCCTGGACGAGCTGCCGCCGCTGTCGGAGCTCAAGGACATCGGCGAACTCGAGCCGCAGCTGCAGTTCGACGGCATCCCTGCCGACGGCAAGCCGATCAGCGCCGGCGGCATCGCCAGCGGCGCGGGCGTCGAAGCCTCCAACGCTGACGCCAACGATGACGGCGGCGACGACGGTTTTGACACCAGCGAAGCCAGCGCCGGTGCGGACACCGATCTCAGCACCACCGAACACCCCGAACCCACCGCCCCCACGGCCGCGCCCAGCGCGGACGACGAGGGCGATCCCGATGCCGCGCCGGGCGAGCGCGCGGCGGACGTGAACGATCCCGATCAAGACACCCACGCCGTCGAGACGACGACCGATGCCTTCAATGGGAATGCCACCGAAACACAGACCGAGTCCGATGAACTCGACCGGTCGGAGCAGCAAAAATGACTGACGAAAAACCCCGCAAGCTGTCCCTCAAGCGCAGCGGCGACACCACCGGCCCCGACACCCCGCGCATGGAAGAACGCCTGCACAAGGTGCTCGCCCAGGCCGGCCTCGGCTCGCGCCGCGCGCTGGAACAGCGCATCGCCGACGGCCTGGTCAAGGTCAACGGCGAAGTCGCGCAGGTCGGCCAGAGTATCGGGAGCGGCGACAAGATCGAGCTCGACGGGCGCCAGTTCGTCGCCAGCGCGCTGACCGAACCGGCCCGCGTGCTGATGTACAACAAGCCCGAAGGCGAAGTGACCACGCGCGAAGATCCCGAGGGTCGCCCGACGATCTTCGAAGCACTGCCGGCCCTCAAGGGCGCGCGCTGGATCGCGATCGGCCGCCTCGACATCAACACCACCGGCCTGCTGCTGCTGAGCACCGACGGCGAGCTGGCCAACGCGCTGATGCACCCGTCGTTCGAAGTCGAACGCGAATACGTCTGCCGCGTCCGCGCGCCGGAAGGCCAGGACAAGGTCCCCGACAACCTCGTCGACCGCCTCGCCCGAGGCGTCGCCCTGGATGACGGCCCAGCCAAGTTCGACGAGATCGAGCGCATCGGCGGCAGCGACTCGCACGACTGGTTCCGCGTGCTGCTCAAGGAAGGCCGCAACCGCGAAGTCCGCCGCCTGTGGGAGTCGCAGGGTTGCCAGGTCAGCCGGTTGAAGCGGATCCGCTACGGCAGCGTCGAACTGCCGCGCGAACTCCTGCGCGGCCAGACCCAGGAAATGGCCAGCGACAAGGTCGAGAAGCTGCGCACCGAACTCGGCCTCGAGGACGGTACGCCGTCGGCGCTGACGCTGCAGCCGGTGATCGGCCAGCGCAAGGCCGCCAAGTCGACCGTGCACCTGACCGGCGAGCGTTCGGCCGGCTACGTCGGCGGCCCCAGCCGCGCCGATGAAGGCCGAGAGCTGCGCCGCTTCGACCACGTCCGCGAGGATCGCGGCGGCCGTTTCGGCAACAAGAAGCCGCACGGCGGCCTGACCGTCAGCGGCGACGCGGCGGCCAAGCAGTCGCACAAGCCGTTCAAGCAGCGTCCGGAGAAGGGCAACCGTGCCCTGCCCGAAGGCAACCCGGCGGCGTTCCGCACCTGGTTCGTGCCCGAGGGCGTCGACACCGGTCCCAGCGGCCACCGCAACGCCGATGGCCAGGCGCCGCGCAAGCCCTACGGCGGCAAGCCCGGCGGCGCGCGTCCCGGCGGCCAAGGTCGTCCGGGCGGCGGCGGTGGCTACCAGGGCCGCAGCGAGCGCGGCCCGGGTGGCGGCGGCAGCCCGTATGGCGGTGGCGCCGCGCGCGGCCCCGGTGGTCCCGGCGGCGAGCGGGGCCCGCGCGGTCCGGGTGGCGGCGGTGGTGGCTACGGCAGCGAGCGTCGCGGGCCCGGCGGCGGCCAGGGTCAGGGCCAGCGCAGCCCGCGCCCGTATGGGCACCCGGGCAACGCGCCGAGCTTTCCGTCCGACCACGCCAATCCCGGCGCGTTCAATCCCTACGGCGACAAGCCGCGGGCCCCGCGTCCCGGCGGTCCCGCCGGCGCCCGCGGCCCGCGTCCGGCCGGCGGCAAGCCGGGCGGCGCCCCGCGTCCGAGCGGCCCGCGCCCCGGTGGTCCGCGCGGCGGCGGCCGTCCCGGCGGCGGGCGCGGCCCGCGCGGCGCGTGATCGCTGACGCCAGTCTTCGGTAATAAACAAAGGGCGCTTCGGCGCCCATTGTTTTTGTCTTTTCCCTGAGCAGGAGCGATGCCTGCGTGCGCAGCGGACTACACCAGCGAAAACGCGTCGCCGTCGAGCATCGCCGGGAAGCGCTCGCGGTGGGCGAGCAGCTCGGCCGCCTGCAAGGTGGTCGTGACCACGACCTCCTCATCGGTGCATTCACTGACCGGGTGGCCGAGGAAATCGATCACCGCGCTGTCGCCGGCGTAATGCAGGCCGTTGCCGTCGGTGCCGACCCGGTTGAGGCCGGCGACGTAGCTCAGGTTCTCGATCGCGCGTGCGCGCAGCAGGGTCTTCCACGGGTAGGCACGCGCCGAGGGCCAGTTGGCGACGTACAGCAGCAGGTCGTAGTCGAGCCCGCCGGGGCGCTCGACGTCGAAGCGGTTGCGCGAGTACACCGGGAAGCGCAGGTCGTAGCAGACCAGCGGGCAGATCCGCCAACCCTTCCATTCCACCGTCAGGCGCTCGCGGCCCGCGGCGTAACGCTCGTGTTCCTTGGCGTAACGGAACAGGTGGCGCTTGTCGTAGGTCTGCAGCTGCCCATCGGGGGTGGCGAACAGCAGCCGGTTGAACACGCCGCCCTCGTCGCGCAACTGCACGCTGCCGGTGACCGCGGCGCCCAGGCGCGCGGCCTGCTCGCGGATCCAGGCGACGGTCGGGCCGTCCATGGTCTCGGCGCTGTCGAGCGCCTCGTTGCTGAAGCCGCTGGTAAAGGTTTCCGGCAGCAACACCAGATCGGTGATGCCGCGCAGCTGCGAGAGCAGATGGCCGTAGTAGTCGCGATTGCCGTCCGGGTCGAGCCAGCGGGTGGCGCCCTGGACGAGGGAGATGCGGAGGTTTTGCATGGCGGTATCCGGATTCCGGCTTTCGTAGGAGCGGCTTCAGCCGCGAGCTTCTGCCGTTGTTCGGTGGGTGCACATCGTTGAAGGGGCTGGGTATCGCGACTGAAGTCAATCCTGAAATGAAGCAGGCTTCATCGCTATCTGATCGGAGGCCTCGCGGCTGAAGCCGCTCCTACTGGACATCACAACTTCTGCAAACGTTCGATGGCCGCGTCCAAGGTCGCCTCGTTCTTGGCGAAGCACAGCCGCGCCAGGCGCTGGCCCGGCGGCGGGGCGCCGTAGAACGGCGACAGCGGGATCGCCACCACGCCCTTCTCCACCGTCAGCCAACGGCAGAACGCGGCGTCATCGAGGTCGCTGACCGCCGAGTAGTCGACCAGCTGGAAGTAGCCGCCCGGCACCGGCAGCGGCTTGAGCTTCGTCGTCAGCAGCTGCTCGCGGAAGCGGTCGCGCTTTTCCTGGTAGAACGCGCCCAATTGCTCGTAGTGCTCCGGCTGCGCCTCGATCATCTCGGCGAACGCCCACTGCGCCGGAGTGAAGCTGCAGAAGGTGTTGTACTGGTGGACCTTGCGCAATTCGACCGACAGCGCCGGCCGCCCGATGCAGTAGCCGATCTTCCAGCCGGTGCAGTGGTAGGTCTTGCCGAAGCTGGAGACCACGAACGCGCGCTCGCGCAGTTCCGGGTAGCGCAGCACCGACTCGTGGATCGCGCCGTCGAACACGATGTGCTCGTAGACCTCGTCCGAGAGCAGGATGATGTCGGTGCCGCGCAGTAGCTCGGTCAACGCGCGGATGTCGTCGGCGTCGAGCATCGCCCCGGACGGGTTGTGCGGCGAGTTGATCATCAGCATCCGGGTCTTGGCGGTGACCGCGTTGCGGACCAGCTGCCAGTCCGGCGCGAAGCTGCGCGGATCGAGCGGCACGTGCACCGCGACCCCACCGGCCAGCTCGATCGCCGGCTCGTAGCAGTCGTAGCACGGGTCGAGCACGATCACCTCGTCGCCGGGGCGCACCACCGCGTGCACCGCGTCGAAGATCGCCTCGCTGGCCCCGGATACCACGGTGACCTCGCTGTCGGCGTCGGGCATGTAGCCGTAGCAGCGCTCGGTCTTGGCCGCGATTGCCTGGCGCAGCGCGGGGATGCCGGTCATCGGCGAGTACTGGTTCTTGCCCTCCTGCATGGCGCGGGCGAGCGCCTCGACCAGGCGCGTGGGCACGTCGAAATCCGGGAAGCCTTGGCCCAGGTTGACCGCACCGTGTTCGATCGCCAGCTGCGACATCACGGTGAAAATGGTGGTGCCGACCTTGGGCAGCTTGGTCTCGGGGGTCATCGTGCGCGTGGGTGCGGTGGTCATCAGGCGTAGTCGTGCGGCAGGCTGGGGTGGCACCGAGTTTACGGAATGCCGGTGGCACCGCGCAGCCCGCGTTTGCGCGCGGGCGGCAACGGCAGGACACTGCGCCGATGCACGAACTGCAAGTCGTCGACGCTGCCGAACTGGCCACCGCCTACGCCGCCGCCCGCTACTGTGTGGCGCTGGACGGCGACACGTTCGCGCTGCGCGTCGGCGAACCGGCGCTCGACTTGGAGGCCTACTGGCCGGCCACGCGCTACGTGTTTATCACGGCCTGGAACCCGGCCTCGGAACCGCGGTCGGACAGCGCCAACGAGACCGCGGATGCCTTGCTGGTCGCGCAGCTGGACGCGGCCGGCGCGTCGCGCCAGCCGGCGTGGGCCGAGGACGTCGACGGCGACTGGCGCGAGCCGGGCTGGCTGGTCGCCGACCTGGATCCGGCCACCCGCGACACGCTGGCCTGCGAGTTCGGCCAGGCCGCGGTACTGGCCTGGGAACGCGGCCAGCCGGTGCGCCTGCGGATGCTGATGCCGCGCCCCGCGGAGATGGCCGTTGGCGACGCCACCGACTGGGTAGAATGACGGCCCTGCGGTCCACCGGCCGCTAGCGCCTGATCGATGACCCCCACCGACCGACCCGCCCCGCCGCTGCTCGAAGCCCGCAGCCTGCGTTTCGCCCGCAACGACGAACCCGTTTTCGGCCCCCTCGATTTTTCCGTCGATGCCGGCGAGGCGTTGCTGGTGCAGGGCGATAACGGCGCCGGCAAGACCACTCTGCTGCGCGTGTTGGCCGGGTTGCTGCGCGCCGATGGCGGCGAAGTCCACATCGACGGCCAGCGCGCCCGCGCCGGGCGCCGCGCCCGCGCGATCGCCTACCTGAGCCATCTGCCGGGCCTCAAGGCCGACCTGGGCGCGCTGGAAAACCTCGAGTTCCTATGCGGGCTGCAGGGCCGCCGCCGCGCGCAGTCGCCGGCCAGCGCGCTGGGCATTGTCGGCCTGGCCGGCTACGAGGACACCCTCGCCCGGCAATTGTCGGCCGGCCAGAAGAAGCGCCTGTCGCTCGCCCGGTTGTGGCTGTCGCCGGCGCCGCTGTGGTTGCTCGACGAGCCGTACGCGAACCTCGACCTGGAGGGCATCGAACTGGTCAACCGCATGGTCCAGGCGCACCTGCGCGACGGCGGCGCCGCCCTGGTCACCACCCACGGTGCCTACGCCGCGCCGCCGGTGCGCACGCGGATGCTGGTGCTGGAGAAAGGCGCATGAACACCCGTCTTTCGAGTCCCGAGCCCATTTCGAGCAACCGAAGCTCGCGCCTCAGTGGCGTCGCCGTCCCCGGCCTGGCCGGTGCAGCTCGGGCGCTGATGGTGCGCGACCTGCGCCTGTTGTGGCGCCGCCGCGGCGATGCGTTGCAGCCGGCGTTGTTCGCGCTGCTGGTGGTGGTGCTGTTCGCATTGGCGCTGGGTGGCGAGAACGCCAGCGTGTCGAAGGTCGCCGGCGCGGTGCTGTGGCTGGCGGTGCTGCTGGCCGGGCTGCTGGCGCTGGACACGCTGTTTCGCGGCGATGCCGAGGACGGTTCGCTCGAGCAGTGGATGCTGGCGCCGGTGCCGCTGGCGTGGCTGGTCGGCGTGCGCACGTTCATGCACTGGGCGACCACGGCGCTGCCATTGCTGCTCGCCACCCCATTCCTGGCCGAACTGCTGCACCTGCCGCGCGGCCAATTGCCGGTGTTGCTGGCGTCGCTGGCGCTGGGCACGCCTTTGCTGAGTCTGCTCGGCGCGGTGGTCGCCGCGCTGACGGTCGGCATGAGGCGCTCCGGTATACTTGTCGCCCTGTTGGCGCTGCCGTTGTACGTGCCGGTGCTGGTGTTCGGCGCAGGCAGCGTGGCCGCCTCGGCCCAGGGACTGGATCCGGTCGGCGCGCTGCTGCTGCTGGGCGCGGGGCTGGTGGTTTCGCTGGTCCTGGCACCGCTGGCGGCGGCCGCTGCCATACGGATTGCATTGAATTGAGTCAGGTCAAGTCGCCGTGGAATGCCGCCGGCGAAACTATCGCTACCCAGTCCAAACCCTGTTCCGCCGCCCGGAGCGGAGTCTGAAACCATGAATCCACTCCTGCGCTGGTTCCACAAACTCGGCTCGCCCCCCTACTTCGACCGCTTCGCCGCGCGCTGGGCGCCGTGGGCGTACGCGCTGGGCGTGCTGGTGATGGCCTGGGGCCTGTTCGGCGCGCTGTTCCAGGTGCCGGCCGACTACCAGCAGGGCGACAGCTTCCGCATCCTCTACATCCACGTGCCCAGCGCGTGGATGAGCCTGTTCGTGTTCGGGCTGATGGCGTTCTACGCCGCGATCGCGCTGGTCTGGCGGATCAAGCTGTGCGAGATCCTGGCGATGGCCTGCGCGCCGATCGGCGCCGCGTTCACCCTGATCACCCTGCTCACCGGCTCGATCTGGGGCAAGCCGATGTGGGGCACGTGGTGGGACTGGGATCCGCGCCTGACCACCGAGCTGATCCTGCTGTTCCTCTACCTGGGCGTGATCGGCCTGTACAACGCGATCGACGACCGCCGCGCCGCCGCGCGCGCCGCCGGGCTGCTCGCGATCGTCGGCGTGGTGCTGCTGCCGGTGATCCGCTACTCGGTGGTGTGGTGGAACTCGCTGCACCAGGGCCAGACCATCCGCCTGTTCGGCGAGTCGAGCATGGACGCGAGCATGGTGCAGCCGCTGGTGTGGATGATCGTCGGCACCAAGCTGTGGTTCATCGGCGCGCTGCTCGCGCGCGCGCGCGCCGACAACCTGCGCCGCGAGTCGGGCAAGGCCTGGGTCGCCGAACTGGCCGGGCCGAAGCTGGCCGCCGCCACGACCGCAGGCAAGCCGGCATGAGCTATCTCAATTACGTGATCGCCGCCTACGCGGTATTCGTGGTCGTGCTGGGCTGGGACTTCGTCGCCACCCGCCTGCAGCTGCGGCGCGAGCTGCGCAACGCGCGCCTGCGCGCCGCGCGCAAGTCCGACGGCGCGGCGGCGCGCACCGCTGCCAGCGAGTTGAGCCGATGAACCCGATCCGCCGCCGTCGCCTGCTTTGGGTGCTGGCCCTCGTCGTGGCCGCCAGCATCGCCGCGGTGCTGGTCGCGATGGCCCTGCAGCGCAACATCGCCTACCTGTACACCCCGGTCGAAGTGCTGCGCGGAGAAGCCGGCGCGCACGCGCGCTTCCGCCTCGGCGGCATGGTCGCCAAGGGCTCGTTCCAGCGCATGCCCGGCACCCTCGACGCGCGTTTCCGCGTCACCGACGGCGATGCCGAATTGCCGGTGCTCTACAGCGGCATCCTCCCCGACCTGTTCCGCGAGAACCAGGCGGTGGTCGCCACCGGTCGCATGCAGGGCGCGGAATTCGTCGCCGAGGAAATCCTCGCCAAGCACGACGAGACCTACATGCCCAAGGAAGTGGCCGACAAGATGGGCCAGGCGCACCAGAAGCACGACGTCGAAGCGCCGACGCCGGCCAGCAACCCGGGCGCGCGGTAAGTGCTGCCCGAACTGGGTCAAGTCGCGCTGATCCTGGCGCTGTTGGTATCGGCGCTGCAGGCGGCGTTGCCGCTGGCCGGCGCGCAGCGCGGGATCGGCAGCTGGATGGCCGTGGCGCGTCCGGCCGCGTACGCGCAGTTGGCGCTGGTATTCGTCGCGTTCGTGATCCTGACCCAGGGCTTCGTCGGCCAGGATTTCTCGCTGGCCTATGTCGCCCAGAACAGCAACTCGCTGCTGCCGATGGTGTACCGCTACACCGCGGTCTGGGGCGCGCACGAGGGTTCGTTGCTGCTGTGGGCGCTGATCCTGGCGCTGTGGACGGCCGCGGTCGCGCGCTTCTCGCAGCGGTTGCCGGTCGACGTGATCGCGCGCGTGCTCGGGGTGATGGGCGTGGTCAGCGTCGGCTTCCTCGCGTTCCTGATCTTCACCAGCAACCCGTTCGAGCGCCTGCTGCCGGCGGTCGCCGAAGGCCGCGACCTCAACCCGCTGCTGCAAGACCCGGGCATGATCATCCACCCGCCGATGCTGTACGTCGGCTACGTCGGCTTCGCGGTGCCGTTCGCGTTCGCGATCGCCGCCCTGCTCGACGGCCGCGTCGACGCGCGCTGGCTGCGCTGGACGCGGCCGTGGACCAACATCGCTTGGGCTTTCCTGACGTTCGGCATCGCGCTGGGTTCGTGGTGGGCGTATTACGAGCTGGGCTGGGGCGGCTGGTGGTTCTGGGACCCGGTCGAGAACGCCAGCTTCATGCCGTGGCTCGCCGGCGCCGCGCTGCTGCACTCGCAGGCGGTCACCGAGAAGCGCGGCAGCTTCCGCGGCTGGACGCTGCTGCTGGCGATCGCGACGTTCTCGCTGTCGCTGCTGGGCACGTTCTTGGTCCGCTCGGGCGTGCTGACCAGCGTGCACGCGTTTGCATCCGACCCGACCCGCGGCTTGTTCATCCTGATCTTCCTCGGCATCGTCATCGGCGGCTCGCTGCTGCTGTATGCGCTGCGCGCGCCGTCGAACGAGGGCGAAGGCCAGCCGTTCGCGGCCAGCTCGCGCGAGACGCTGCTGCTGGCCAACAACCTGCTGCTGTCGACCGCCTGCGCGATGGTGTTGCTCGGCACGCTCTACCCGCTGCTCGCCGACGCGCTGGAGCTGGGCAAGATCTCGGTCGGCCCGCCCTACTTCGCGCTGATGTTCGTGCTGCTGATGGCGCCGCTGGTGCTGCTGCTGCCGTTCGGCCCGGTCACCCGCTGGCAGCGCGAGCAGGTCTCGCGGCCGCTGGCGATGTTGCTGCCGTGGGCCGGGCTCGCGCTGGGCGCCGGTATCGCCGCGTTCTTCCTCGCCCCGCAAGGCGCGTGGAAGGTGGCCGCAGGCGTGCTCGGCGCGGTCTGGCTCGGCGCCGGCACGGCGCGTTTCGTCTGGTCGCGGCTGCGCAGCAGCGGCACGCGCTTTACCGCCGAGATGCTCGGCATGACCCTGGCGCACCTGGGCGTTTCGGTGTTCCTGGTCGGTGCATTGCTGACTGAGGGGCTCAGCCAGCAACGCGAGCTCGCCGTGGCGCAGGGCCAGACCGTCGAACTGGGCCGCTACGCGTTCCGCTTCGACGGAGTGTCCCACCGCATCGGCCCGAACTTCGAAGCCGACCGCGGCACCGTGACCGTATTCGAGAACGACCAACCGCTGACCGTGATGCACCCGGAAAAGCGCACCTACGCCAGCGGCGGCCAGGTGATGACCGAGGCCGCCATTGATCCCGGCGTCACCCGCGACTTGTACGTCGCGCTCGGCGAACCGCTCGGTGGCGGCGCGTGGGCGCTGCGCGTGCACACCAAGCCGTTCGTGCGCTGGATCTGGGGCGGCGCGCTGCTGATGATGCTCGGCGGCCTGGTCACTGCCACCGACCGGCGATTCCGCGTGCCGAAGCCTTTGCCCGTGCCGCGCGACGCCGCGCCCGACGCCGTTCCGGAGCCTGCCCGATGACCGACAATCCGACGTCCCCGCCGCGCAAGTCGCCGATGCGCTGGCTGCCGCTGGCGGTGGTCGCCGTGCTCGGCGTGCTGTTGTTCGCCGGCGTGCGGCTGAGCCGCAACCCGGACCGCGAGGCGCTGCCGTCGCCACTGATCGGCAAGCCCGCGCCCGAGTTCAGCCTGCCGCTGCTGCACGAAGCCGGACGCCTGGTGTCGTCCTCCGACCTGCGCGGTGCGCCGTACCTGCTCAACGTCTGGGGCAGCTGGTGCCCGGAATGCCGTGTCGAGCACCCGGTGCTGACCCGTTTCGCCGAGACCAAGCGCGTGCGCGTGATCGGCTACAACTGGAAGGACGAACACGCCGACGCGCTGCGCTGGCTGGAGCAGTTCGGCAACCCGTATTTCATGGTGCTGACCGACTACGAAGGCAAATCCGCGATCGACTGGGGCATCTACGGCGCGCCGGAGACGTTCCTCGTCGATGGCGCCGGCGTGATTCGCTGGAAGCACGTCGGGCCGCTCAGCGACGCGGTCGTCAACGACGAACTGCTGCCGATGTTGGCCGAGATCGAGAAGGCGCGATGAAGCTCTGGCTGCTCTCGGCGCTGCTGTTCGCGTTGCTCGCGTCGCCTCCAGCGTTCGCGCAGGCCGGCAGCGATGCCACCCCGCCGCAGTTCACCAGCGCCGCCGAGGAGCGTCGTTTCCACGCGCTGGTCGCCGAACTACGCTGCGTGATGTGCCAGAACCAGTCGCTCGCCGATTCCAACGCACAGATCGCCCGCGACCTGCGGCGCGAGGTGCTCGAGTTGATGCGGCAGGGCAAGAGCGACCGCGAGGTCAAGCAGTTCCTGGTCGCGCGCTACGGCGAGTTCGTCCTCTACCGCCCGCAGGTGGAGTCCAAGACCTGGCTGCTGTGGTTCGGCCCGGCCTTGCTGCTGCTGGCCGGCGGCGCCGTGGTCGCCGGCGTGGTGCGCAAGCGCGCGGGCAAGCCGGTGCCGCCCGCGCGCGACGACGCCCGCCATGGCAGCGGGATCGACGACGGCGGGGAGTGGTGAGATGACCGCGTTCCTAGTCGCCAGCGCCGCGCTGGTGCTGCTGGCCCTGGCCTTCGTTCTGCGCCCGCTGTGGCAGGCCAAGCCGCTGGCCGGGATCGGCGTGTTCGCGGCCCTGGCGCTCGCCACCGGCCTGACCTACGCGCTGGTGGGCACGCCTCAGGCGCTCGATCCCGCGCAGCGGCAGTCGCCGCAGACGCTGGCCGATGCGGTGACCCAGCTCGAGACCGAACTCCAGCGCGACCCCAACCAGGTCGAAGGCTGGCGCCTGCTGGCCCGCGCGTACGCCGCGGAGTCGCGCGCGACCGAGGCCCGCGATGCCTTCGCCAAGGCCATCAAGCTGGCGCCGGACGATGCCGATCTGCTCGCCGAAGGCGCCGAGGCGCGCGCGCTGGCGACGCCTGGACGCCAGTTCGATACCGAGGCGGTGGCGATGCTGCAACACGCCTTGACCCAACAACCCATGCACCAGCGCGCGCGCTGGTTCCGTGGCATCGCGCAACGCCAGGCCAAGCAACCGGCCGAAGCGGCGAAGACCTGGGAGCCGTTGCTCGCGATGGTCGATGCGAAGACCGCGGCCAGCCTGCGCCCGCAAATCGACGCCGCGCGCGCCGAGGCCGGCCTGCCGCCGTTGCCGGCCACCGCCGTCGCGGCGACCCGCAGCATCACGGTCAGGGTCTCGCTGGCGCGGGCGCTGGCCGCGCAACTGCCCGTCGATGCCAGCCTGTTCGTGCTCGCGCGCCAACCCGGCGGCCCGCCGATGCCGGTGGCTGCCGAGAAACTGCCGGCGCGCGGTTTCCCGATCGACGTCACCCTTGACGACGGCGACAGCCTGATGCCGACCCTGAAACTGTCGCAACTCGACCGGGTCGAAGTCAGCGCGCGCATCTCCGCCAGCGGCGATGCCACGCCGCAGGCCGGCGACCTGGAAGGCACTCCCCAACCCGCAGGCAAGGACGCTGGCACGATTGAACTCGTGATCGACCGCGTCCGCCCGTAGCCCACTGAAGCCGACGCAATGACCGAATTCATTCCGCCCGGAACGCTGTTCGTCGACCTGCCCTCGCCGCTCCCGATGAAGCGCGGCGGCGCGCTGTACGGCGCGCGCGCGGCCTACGAGACCTGGGGCACGCTCAACGCCGCGCGCGACAACGCGGTGCTGATCTTGACCGGCCTGTCGCCCGACGCACATGCGGCGGCCAATGCCGGTAATCCCGACCCCGGCTGGTGGGAGGCGATGCTCGGTCCGGGTAAACCGATCGACACCGATCGCTGGTTCGTGGTCTGCGTGAACTCGCTGGGCAGCTGCAAGGGCTCGACCGGGCCGGCCTCGGTCAACCCCGCCACCGGCGACCTGTACCGGCTCGACTTCCCCGAGCTGTCGGTCGAGGACGGCGCCGATGCAGCCGCGCACGTAGTGCGAGCGCTGGGCATCGACACGCTGGCCTGCCTGATTGGCAATTCGATGGGCGGCATGGTGGCGCTGGCGTACCTGCTGCGCCATCCGGGCGGCGCGCGCGCGCACATCAACATCTCCGGGGCGGCGCACGCACTGCCGTTCTCGATCGCGATCCGCTCGTTGCAGCGCGAGGCGATCCGCCTCGACCCGCAGTGGAACCACGGCCAGTACGACGACACCCATTACCCGGAGTCGGGCATGCGCATGGCGCGCAAGCTCGGCGTGATCACGTACCGCTCCGCGCTGGAATGGGACGGACGCTTCGGCCGCGTGCGCCTGGACCAGGCCACCCAGAGCCCGGACCGCCCCGACGACGAGCCGTTCGGGCTCGAATTCCAGGTCGAAAGCTACCTCGAAGGCCACGCCCGCCGCTTCGTGCGCCGCTTCGACCCGAACTGCTACTTGTATCTCAGCCGTTCGATGGACTGGTTCGACCTGGGCGAGTATTGCATGGAGAAATCCGGCGACAGCGATCGCGATACGCGCCTCGGACTCGCCCAGATCCACGTCGACAAAGCGCTCGCGATCGGCGTGCACACCGACATCCTGTTCCCGCTGCAGCAGCAGCAGGAGATCGCCGATGGCCTGCGCGCAGGCGGCGCCGACGCGCAGTTCCTGCCGCTGGAGTCGCCGCAGGGGCACGACGCGTTCCTGGTCGACATCGCCCGCTTCGGCCCGGCGGTCGGCCAATTCCTCGCCGCGTTGCCGGCGGCGTAAACTTGAGTCCATGAACATGAACGATGCGCAGTCCAATCCTTGTCCCGACGTGGATTTCCCCGGCCACGACAAGCTGGTCGCCGCACTGGACGCCGCGGTCACCAGCGGCGACGAACACGCGGTGACCAAGGCGCTGCGCAATACGCTGTGCACGATGATCCGGGACCGCGACGTGCACCTGCCGGCGTGCGTGCACGAGCCGATCGAGGACCACTACGCGCGCCGCGAGATCTACCGCAGCCCGACCCACGGCTACAGCGTGGTCGCGATGACCTGGGCCCCGGGCCAGGGCACGCCGGTCCACGACCATTGCGGTCTGTGGTGCGTCGAGGGCGTTTGGGACGGCGAGTTGGAGATCACCCAGTACGAACTGCTCGAACGCGACGGCGAGCGTTTCCGCTTCCGCGCCGCCGGCGGCATGCAGGCCGGCCCCGGCAGCGCCGGCAGCCTGATCCCGCCGCACGAGTACCACACCATCCGCAACGCCAGTTCCGACCATGTCGCCGTGACGCTGCACATCTACAAGGCGCCGATGGAGGCGTGCTCGATGTTCGTGCCGCAGGACGGCGAGTGGTTCGCGCGCCTCGACAAGACCCTGTGCACCGACGACACCGAGTAGTTTCCTGTAGTTCCGAGTCGGGCTCGGCACGCGGTTGAGCGAATCCACGGAAAGGCGTCCGAGCGAGGCTCGGACCTACAGGGGCGAACCCGATGCTGACCGACCTGCTGCTCGCCTCCTTGCACCACCTGCTGGTGTTCGCGCTGGTGGCGATGCTGGTCGCGGAATCGGCGCTGCTGCGCGGCACGGTCGACGTCCCGGCCTTGCAACGACTTGCGCGGCTCGACCAGGGGTACGGCCTGGTCGCCGGGCTGTTGCTGGTGGCCGGCCTGGTGCGGGTCTTCCACGGCATCAAGGGCCAAGATTTCTACCTGCATAACCCGTGGTTCCACGCCAAGCTCGGCGCGTTCGTGCTGGTCGGCCTGCTGTCGATCCTGCCGACCGTGCGCATCGCGCGCTGGCGCAAGGCGCTGGCCGGAAATCCCGGTTACCTGCCGGAGGCGGGCGAAGTCGCCAAGTTGCGCGGCATCGTGCGCTTCGAGTTGGTCCTGGTCGCGGCGATCTTCGTGCTGGCCGCCGCGATGGCCCGTTACGGCGGCTTCTGAATCTGCGACCGCGCATCGGGCTGACCTGCGCCACCGCGCTCGGCTATACTGCGCGCCCGCTGCCGGAGTGGCGGAATCGGTAGACGCAGCGGACTCAAAATCCGCCGCCCTTAAAAGCGTGTGGGTTCGAGTCCCACCTCCGGCACCACGTAACCGGGTCAGCAAGCCAAACGCTGGCGCCTCGCCAACCGAAGGCCGAAGGCGTTCCGGAGCGGTTGATTGAAGGGCCCGCCTCGGCGGGCGTTTTCTTTTTCAGGCCGAGAATGCCAATCGCACTGGGCGACAAATTCGCTGCCCAGGTGGGGCGCGCCGACAACCAGACATAGAGAAGGCCCAGTCTCGGCGAGGATTTACTCTCGGGTGGCTGAGCCTTCCGTGTCGGATGCGGGCTTCGGGCTTGCGCCTTCTGCGATTTCCTCCGACGCCTGCGACTTTAGTCCCGTCGCTGTTATCGCAAGGTAAAAAAGCCCGTGCCGTTCGTCGGTCGGTTACCACGGCCACCAGCCGTGGCCCGTCATCGCATAGCGATCGGCGGCGCGTTCGAAGCGGTTGCGGACGCTGACCCCGCCGCAGACGAGGTACAGCGGCAGGAACAACGGGCCCAGCGCCATGTACTGGTAGACATGCGCGCGTTCATGGTCGGACAGCAGGATGTGCGGCTCGTCGCCGTGGCCGGCGCGGTGGGCGTAGGTCACGCATGGCGAATCGAGGGTGTCGCCGGTATGCAGGATGACGTTGCCCAGGGTGATCGCCCCGCCCGGCCCCCACGGCCAGCGGTGAAACACGAGGGCCATGTCGCCACGTCGCAGGTGCACGTGCGCGCCGAACGCCAGGCCCACGCCACCACCGATCAGGCCGAGCACCGTGTTTGGCAGCGCCCACAGCATGCCCAGCGCCAACACCGGCGTCCGCAGCCACCGCCTGGGATGCCGTTCGCTCAGTTGCCCTCTTCCGGCATCAGCAGCCATGCGATCAGGTAAACGAGGATGCCGGGGAACGCCACCGACGCGATCGAGGCGATCACGTAGATCGCGCGCAGCAGCGTCGAGTTCCAGCCGTAGCGCTGGGCGATGCCGCCGATCACCCCGGCGATCATGCGGTCGTGGCGGGAACGGGCGAAGGGTCGAGATGTGTTCATGGCGGCTCGGTCCTGGCAGCGATGGCAACGAGTCTAGCGCCTCAGCGTGATGGCGCGGTGCGGCGGATCTCGGCCAGCTTCGCGCGCAACCACGCCGCCGAAGCGACCGGCGGCCGGCCCGGGCAGCGCACTTGGTAAGCGCGGCCACTGAGGCTGCTTTCGCTGCCGGCGCGCTCGATGAATTGCTCGGCGCTGGCAACCATGTGGCGCTTGTGCAGGTACGCGTATTTCTTTCGCAGGTGGGCCTGCGCCTGCGCGGCATCGTGCCAGCTGCCGTTGCGCTGGAACTGGCACCCCGATGCGCCCAGCGCACTGATCAGCTGCTCGATCTCGCGTTCGGGACTGGCGATCGGCGCCGCGGCGGCAGTCGTGCTGACCAGCAACGCAAGGACCAGGGCGCACGGCAGGCGGCGGGCTTTCATGTGCGCATCAACCGCGTGTCACCGCCCGGCAGCCCAACGCGCGATCAGCGCGATCAGCGCGCCCGCTGCGCGAGCCAGTCATGGATTGCGCTGGGCACTTCGCGCTGCGCGCGACCCGACACGTAGATCCCGATGTGGCCGCCCTTGAACGACAGTTCGCTGTAGTCGTCGGTGCCGACCAGTCCCGCCAATGCCTTGGACGCCGCCGGCGGCACCAGGTGGTCCTGCTCGGCGAAGATGTTGAGCACCGGCATCGCGACATCGCCCAGGTGCACTTCGCGGCCGCCGATGTCGATGCCGCCATTGACGAAGCCGTTGCTTTGGTAAAACTGCTTGACGAACTGGCGGAACGCCTCGCCGGCCTGGTCGGGCGAATCGAAGATCCACTTCTCCATGCGCAGGAAATCCTCCAGCGCGGCCTTGTTGTCGAGGATGTCGACCATCCCCACGTACTTCTGCACGAACAGCCGCCACGGCTTGAGCGTGAGGTAGGTCATGTTCATCAGGTCGGCCGGCACGTTGCCGAGCGTGTCGACGAACAGGTCGACGTCGAGCCCGCGGGTCCAGTTGCCCAGCATGTTGTCGTCGGTGTGGAAGTCCACCGGGGTGACCATGGTGATGAGGTTGCGGACCTTGGCCGGGTTCAGCGCGCTGTAGCACAACGAGAACGCGCCGCCCTGGCAGATTCCAAGCAGGTTGATCGCATCGAGACCGAACGTACGGCGCAGATGGTCGACCGCGCCGCCGAGGAAACGCTGGATGTAGTCCTCGAGTTCGAGGTAGCGGTCGGACCGGTCGGGGTAGCCCCAGTCGAGCACGTAGACGTCCTCGCCGCGCTCGAGCAGGCCACGGACGATCGACTTGTCGGCCTGCAGGTCGACCATGTACGGGCGGTTGACCAGCGCGTAGCAGATCAGCAGCGGCACCTTCGCCGATGGCGCGTGCGCGCCGCGGAAGCGGTACAGCACCACCTTGCCGTCGCGCCAGACTTCGTCTTTGGCGGTGGCACCGTAGGTCACGTCGTCGACGTCGCGCAGGGTGCCCAGGCCGGCCTGCAGCTTGGCTTGGGTGCTGGATGCTTCCTGCGCCAGCGATTCGGCGGTGAAGTTGAGCGGGCCGTTGAGGTCGAAACCGTTCATGTCAGCGCTTCCCCTTCGGCTTCGACGCGTTCGCTACCGCACTGCGCTTGGCCGCAGGTGCGGCGTCCTTCCGGTCGGGTTTGGCCGGCGTTGTCGTGGTTTTGCCAGCGCGCTGCGCGGCATCACGCTTGCTGACGCGCTGGACCGCGCCGGGCTTCGCCACGTCGGACTTGGTCGCAGCCGGTTCGACAACCGGCTTGGCGGCGTCGCGTTCTGTCATCGCCTCGCGCAACCGGCGTAGCTCGCGCTCCAGCTGCACGATCTTGCGATGCGCCGAATCGATCTCGGTGCGGGTTGGCATCCCGAGCACGCCGCTGGCCTGCTCGATCTCGCGCTGCACGCCGGCGCGCAGGCGCATCTGCGAGTTGACCAGGTCGCCGTACACCTCGCGGAAGCGCGACGACAACGCGATCTTCGCGTAGGCCTCCTCGGCCGCATCGATCCACAGGTCGAACAACGCGCGCGCGGTCGTCAGTTGCCGGCCCGGTTCGCTGCGTTCGGCGAGCTTGGCCTCGAACACTTCGAATGCGCGCTGCCCAGCCTCGCCCATCAGCGCGTTGTAGGCCTGGGTTTTTTCCTGGTAATCGGCCTGCGCCTGGGCGAGTTGCTGCCAGCGCTCCTGGTGTTCACGCGCGAAGCCGAACGCCGGCGTAGCCTGCCACGACTGGCTGCCGCGCTGCCAGGCTTCCAGCCCCTGCAGGTAGGGCTTGGCCTGCTCGAACCATTGCCCGACGCCGTGCTGGCCGGGGCCTTGCATGTGGCTGAACATCTCGGCGAACGGGTTGCCGCCCTGCCCGCCCATCGCCTGCTTCCAGGCGCCGGCGATATCGGCGGCGCCCGCGTCCTGGCCGGCGAACTGCGCCGCTAGCTGCTGCATCTGCGCGTACCAGCCGCGCGCTTGGCTGTTGAAGCGATCCAACGTGTCGTTGACCCCGGAATGGCCAGCGCCGCTCGCGCCGGCAGACATGCCTGGGAACCCGGGCGCGCCCTTGGCCAGCTGCGACCACCAGGCGATCGCCTGGTCCCAGCCCGGCACGGCCGGCTGCGCGGGCGGCTGGGCAGCGCGCATCGACTCGCCCCACGCGTTCCAGTACTGCCGCGCCATCGCGTCGAAATCGGTGTTGGCCATCGCATCCTCCGGGTCGTCGCGGAATGATAGCAACGCGGCTGTTGCGGGCGCCGCGGCCCCGCGACTCAATAGATCCGAGCCCGCTCGGATCGCTCTTGCGGTCGGCCCGAGATGCGATCCGAGTAGGCTCGGATCTACAACGGTTCTTTTTCTAGGGTTTGGGGATACGCAGGGTCTTGCTGATCATCAGCGAGCCGGAGACGAAGAACATCAGCACCAGCGGGTGGAACTGCCAAGGCCCGAACTGGACCATGCCAAACCACAGGTTGTCGCCGATGGCGCCCTGCCAGGTCGCGATTGCGAGCACCACCACCAGCACCAGGCTGGTCGGGATCGGCGTGCCTTCGAAGTACTTCACCTTGTCGCCGTCACCTGACAGCGCTTCGGCGGTGACGTTGTAGCGTGCCAGCCGGCTGACGCCGCAACCGACGAAATAGCTCAGCACGATCCAGTCCCAGCCGCCCTGCAGCCCGCAGGCATACGCCAGCGCGGCCGGGGCGACGCCGAACGAGATCACGTCGGCCAGCGAGTCCAGTTCGCGCCCGAGCGTGGAGGCCGACTTGCGCCAGCGTGCGACGTTGCCGTCGAGCGCGTCGAGGATGAAGGCCAGCGGGATCAGCGCCATGCCGATCAGCAAGTCGCGCACGCCGCCTTCCTGCAGGAAACGCATCGCGGCGAAGACCGCGCCGGTGCCGCAGAACGCGTTGCCGAGGGTGAACCAGTCCGCGAGGTGGAATTCGCGGAGCATCGAGAAGTGGCGCTTCATGCGGCGGTCCGTGGTTGGCCGTTCCGGGGAACGAAGGTCACAGCCTGCCAAAGTTGGCGTGAAGCCGGCAAGTAAGCGCGCTCGGGGCCGCCGTGAAGCCTTCGGCCAACGGCCCTCGTCATCCGCTAACGCGGCAGTGCCAGATGCGTCGCGTCCAGCGCCTTGCCGGCCCCGCGCGGCGTGGTGTCGACCACGGTGCTGGCGGGCAAGGCGGCGGCGCCGTCGAGGTGCGCCTTCACCCGATCCAGCGCGGCATAGACGTAGGGCAGCAGCGGGACGTAGCGCGCGGCGTAATCAGGCAGGCCGAGGAACGCGTCGAAATGCTGTGCGTTGCGCACCTGCCAATAGCGCACGTCGCGGCCGGCGCCCTGCGCCATGGCCACGTATGGCGCACTGCTGAATGCGGCGGGGATCAGGCCGTCGTCGAGGCCGTGGACCACGATGACCGGCAGGCCGGCGCGCGGCGACGCGGCACGGGTTTCGTCGATGCCGCGGCGCACCCGCTGCGCGTCGGCGTGCGAACCACTCCAAAGCCCGCGCAGGCATCGAAGTGATGTCAGCGGTGGCGAGCCTGCTGGCGTGGCATCGACCAGGCCCACCCCGGCGCCGGGCGGAATGCCGCTGGCGTCGCTCCACCACGCAGCACGCTCGGCCGCGCTGGCGACGCGCGCGCTGCCGTCGGGATTGGTCGCCGAGAACACATACCCGCAGGGATGGGCGCCCGCGGCGTACCGGCCGTAGGCCGACGCGTAAGTGGCAGCGACCGCGCGCCACAGGTCGAATCCCACCGACAACGCGCCGCTGCGAAGTGCCGCGTCGGTCCAGCCGACCGAGCGCAGGCGCGCATGCGCGAAGCTGGCCTGAGCTGCCACGCTGTCGCCCTCGACCAGTCCGGCGGCCTTGAGGGCGGCGCAGTGCTGGGTCCACGCCGGCGTCGCCTGCGCCGCGAGCGGCGGCTGCGGCAGCGGCGCCAACGCGGCGTCGAGCAACGCGCACGGCATCAGCAGCGCGGCCTCGGTGGTGTAGTCGTAGAGGGCGCGGCTGCCCTCGCCCACCACGTACACGTTCGGTTCGCCGGCGACCACCGCATCCAGCCAGTCACCGTCCAACTCCGCGGCGCGCAGCACCGCGCCGCCGCCGTTGGAGATGCCGACCGCGATCACCCGCGTGTTGTCGAAGGTGAATGGCGCGGCCTGCGGGAAAGCTTCGCCCAGGGACTGCAGCGCGAACTGCGCGGCCTGCTGCACGTGCCGGCCCCAGTCCGCCTCCGGGTTGTCCTGCGAATGCGCGTGCTTGAACGCGACGCCGGACGCCGCCGTCGCCTGCGCTGCGAACGCGAGGCCATCGCCGCGTGGGCCGGTGGTGCCATCGGCGCGTGCGCCCTGGTCGGCATCGAGGTCGAAGTAGTCCGTGCCCGCGCCCTTGTCGGTGTAGGCCACCGCGCAGCCTTTCGGCAGGCCCCAGGCACCGGCCACCGCAATCGCCCCGTAGATGCCGCGCGAGCCCGACGACGCGGTCACCACCACGCAACGCTTGCCGACATCGAAGCCGTCCGGCACCTGCGCGAGCACGCGGTGCGGATGGGTGGCGCCGGGCACGGTCGCCAGCGCGCTGAACTCTCGTCCTGGCACATCGGCGGTGCTGCCGTAGAGGTCGCCGTAGCCACCGCCGGGCGCGAGGTCGGCGATGCCACGCCAGTTCTGCCACAGCGCGCGACGGCGCAGTTCCGTCGACGTCGGACGTTCGGGGTCGGCGAACGCAGGCGCCAGCATCGCGCGCAATCCGTCGCGACCAAGACCAGCGGTGAGCAGGTCGTCGCCGTTGCGATGCTCGGTGACCCGCGGCGCGCTGAACATCGGTGTGGTCTCGCGGGTTGGATGCGGGCCGCGCGTGCTGCACGCGGCCAGGAGCAGCAGCAGGACGGGCGCGGCACTGGCCGCGGCGACACGGAACGGAGAATTAGCCATGCCGGCAGCCTAACAAGCCCGTCGGCGCGGCCCATCGTACTTTGGTACCAGCGCCTGCATGCGCACGCGTGCACCGCGCTTGCTAGTCTGGTTGCGATATCCCATCGCGCCACGCCGCCGCTGCCCATGCCCTCCCTGTTGATCGCCGATGACCACCCGCTGTTCCGCGCGGCGCTGCGCCAGGCCGCGGTGGACGCGGTGCCGGGCACCGATATCCGCGAGACCGGCAGCCTCGACGGCGTGCTTGCCGCGCTCGAGGCCGAGCCGGGGATCGACCTGGTGCTGCTCGACCTGCACATGCCGGGCAACCACGGCTTGGCCGGGCTGGCGGCGATCCGCGCGCAGCATCCCGGGGTGGCAGTGGTAGTGGTGTCCGCGAACGACGATCCGCGCGTGGTGCGGCGCGCGCTTGACCACGGCGCGGCCGGTTTCCTACCCAAGAGTTCAGGGCTGGACGAACTGCGCGACGCGATCCGCGCGGTGCTCGCCTGCGAGCAGTGGTTGCCGGCCTCGCTGCGCGCGAGCGTCGCGCGCACCCACAGTTCCAGCCACGATGCCGACCTCGCCGCGCGCCTGGCCAGCCTGTCGCCGCAACAGTTCCGGGTGCTGACGCTGGTGGCCCAGGGGCTGCTCAACAAGCAGATCGCCGACCGCCTGGACGTGCAGGAACGCACGGTCAAGGCGCACTTGTCGGCGATCTTCGAGCGGCTTGGCGTGCGCAACCGCACCCAGGCCGGCGTGGTGCTGCGCGAGCTGGAACTCACCGACCCGGCGCGGCAGCTCGCGTCGTAGGGCGGGTTTCAACCCGCCGTCGCCATGCACGGTGTGCCGGTACCTACGGATGTCGCTACGACGTCGCGACTCCTCGCGATCTGCTGGGGCGGGATGGCGGGTTGAAGCCCGCCCTACGTCAGTTGCACCTCGCGCGCGGCGAGCAGCCTGTCCAGCACCGACTTCAGGGCCAGCGGCTTCATCGGTTTGGCCAGCAGCGGCAAGCCTGCCTCGTGGACTGCGCGGCGTACCGCTGCGCTGGTGTCCGCGCTCAGAATCACTGCCGGTCGCGGCTCGAAGCACGCGCCCAGCCGGGCGACCAGCGCGGTGCCGGTGTCGCCGTCGTCGAGGTGGTAATCGAACAGCCACAGCGCCGCCGCACCTGCCGCCAGCGCCTGCTCGGCGGCACCGGCACCGGCGGCGGTGACGACATCGCAACCCCAGCCTTGCAGCAGGCTCGCCGAGGCGGCCAGCGCCAACGGGTCGTTGTCGACCAGCAGCACGCGCGTGCCGGCCAACCCACGGCGCGGCCCGGCGGGCGCCTCGGCGCGACCGACGGCCACGTGCGCGACCTGCACCGAAAACACCGTGCCGCGGCCCACGCGGCTGCGCAGCGCCAGCGGCGCGTGCAGCAGCTGGGCGATGCGGTCGGCGATCGCCAGGCCCAGTCCAAGCCCCTGCCCCGACGCGTCGTCGCCGCGACGGAACTCCTCGAAAATCGTCGCCTGCTGCTCGAGGGCGATGCCGGCGCCGGTGTCGTGCACCTCGATGCGCAGGCCCTCGTTGTCGCGGCGCACGCCCAGCAGCACGCTGCCTGTGGCGGTGTAGCGCACCGCGTTGGCGAGGAAGTTCTGTAGCACGCGGCGCAGCAGCTGCGGGTCGCTGCGCGTCCACGCATCGCTGGCGACGAAGCGGAAACGCAGGCCCTGCGCCGCGGCGATCGCGCGGAACTCCGACGCCAGCGGCTCGAGCACCTCGGCCAGCGGGAAGTCGCGCGATTGCGGCACCAGCCCGCCGGCGTCGAGCCGCGACATGTCCAGCAGGCCCAGCAGGAGGTCGCTGGTGGAATCGAGCGCGCCGCTGATCTGTCCGATCGTGGCGTGCTGTTGCGCAGCATCCACGTGGTCGCTGCTGGTCTGCTGCAGCAGCGCGTCGGTGAACAACTGCGCCGCGTGCAACGGCTGCATGAGGTCGTGGCCGATCGCGGCGAGGAAGCGGCTCTTGGCCTCGTTGGCGCGCTCGGCCTCGCGCGTGGCCGCGGCGAGATCGGTGGTGCGGGTGGCGACGCGCTGCTCGAGCGTCTCGTTGGCCTGGATCAGGCCGGCCTCGGCGCGACGGAACGCGGTGACGTCGGTGAAGGTGGCGACGAACCCGCCGCCGGGCATCGGGTTGCCGCGGATCTCGACGATGCTGCCGTCGGGGAGCACGCGCTCGGACAAGTGCGGCGTGCCGGCGCGCATGAACGCCATCCGCCGCTCCAGCACCTGTTCCAGATCGCGTTCACCCCGTTGCGGTGGCAGGCGTTGCAACGCCCAGCGCGAGAGTTCGGCGATCGGGCGCCCCACCTGCAGCAACTCCTCGGGGAAGCCGAACAGCTCGGCATAGCGGCGGTTCCAGGCGACCAGGCGCAGCTGCGCATCGACCACGCTGATGCCCTGGCTCATGTTCTGCAGCGCCGCCTCGAGCACGCGCTGGTTGAAACGCAGGTCGGCCGAGGCCTCGCCGACGATCGCCGCGACGGTGTCGAGATGCCCGGCCTCGCGTCGCGCCGCGTCCAGCAGCACGCGCGCCGAGGCCGAACCCAGCACCGCGGCGAGCTCGCGCTCCACGCGTTCTTCGGTCTGCAGCGGCACCGCGCCGGCCGCGGGCGCGCCCTGCAGCAGTTGCGCGACCCGCTCGCGCGGCAGGAAGCGCCGCCCCGCCTCGCCCAGGGTCCGCGCATCCAGGCCGCGCTGCGTGCGCCGCGGGGCTTCGCGCCGCCAAAGCGACGCCAGCACGGTCGCGAACGTGCCCACGAACAGGCTCGCGCCCACCGCGCGCCCGAGCCGGCTCCAGCCGGTCAAGCCAAACAGTCCGTCGGGCGACAGGAACGCGATGCCGAACGGCCCGCCTTCCAGCCATGCCGGTGTTCCGCCGCGCAACTCCAGCGTCATCGGCAGCAGCAGCACCCACGCCCAGGTCGCGAAGCCGGCCAGCACCCCGATCACCGCCGCACGCGGCGAGGTCTGCGGCCGCCACACCGCGAACCCCAGCGCCGGCGCCAGCGTGGCCAGCGCCGAGAACGACACTGCGCCGACGTCGGCCAGCGCGTCGCTGCCGGCCAGCAGGCGGCTGTATGCCCACGCCAGCAGCATGATCACGGCGATGCCGGCGCGGCGCAGCGTGAGCACGCGCCCGCGCAGGTCGCTGCCGTCGTTGCGCGCCCATGCGCCGCGCAGCAGGCCCGGGGCGAACCAGTGATTGCCGATCATCAGGCTCAAGGCCAGTGTGCTGACCACGACCATGCCGGTCGAGGCGCTAAGTCCACCGAGGAATGCGAACAGCGCCAGACCCTCGTGCCCTTGCGACAACGGCAATGCCAGCACGTACAAGTCCGACGGCACCCCGCTGCCGCCGAGCAACGCCTGCCCGGCTTTCGCCAGCGGCAGCACCGGCAGCGCGATCAGCACCAGGTACAGCGGGAACAGCCAGCGCGCGGTGCGCACGTCGCGCTCGTCGCGGCACTCGACCACACCGACGTGGAACTGGTGCGGCAGGATGAACATCGCCAACGCGCCCAGCAACACCAGCGGCGCGAAGCCGCCGGTGGCCGCCGGCGGCATCGCCTGCGGCGTCGGCGCCGGCAGTGCATCCAGCCCGAACCACACGAAGATGCCCAGCGACAGCATCGCCGCCAGCTTGAACAGCGACTCGAACGCCATCGCCAGCACCAGGCCGCGGTTGTGCTCGGCGGCGCTGGCGCGGCGCGTGCCGAACAGCATCGCGAACGCCGCCATCGCCAGCGCCACGTACAGCGCGCTGTCCTGCCAGGCCGGCAGCGCATGCCCTTGGCTGTCGCGCGTGGTCAGCATCGCCACGCTCATCGCGACCGCCTTCAGCTGCAGCGCGATGTACGGCACCAGCCCCAGTGCGGTGACCAGCGTGACCGTGGCCGCGAGCCACGCGTCCTTGCCCAGGCGGGTGGCGATCAGGTCGGCCAGCGAGGTCGCGTTGGTCTCGCGCGCCAGGCGCACCAGCCGCACCATGAAGCCGACCGCGAACGCGTACAGCAGGATCGAACCGAGGAATGTCGGTGGCAACGGCCAGCCGTAGCGCGCAGCCTGGGTGACCGTGCCGTAGAACGTCCACGAGGTGCAGTGCACCGCCAGCGACAGCGCGTAGACGTGGTGCCAATGCTTGGCCAGCACGCTCGGGCGGCGCTCGGCGTACAACGCGGTGCCGAACATCAGCGCAAGCCAGGCCAGGCTCGCGAGTGCCACCGCGGCGAGACTCAACATGGGTGCCTGTCGTCAGTCGTCGCCATCACCTGCTTTCAACCGCTCTCCTGCCCAGCCGCAGAGTATCGAAAAAAAGACGGCGGGCCGAAGCCCGCCGTCAGCTGACCGCTTCGGGGTCGGTCAGAAGCTGTAGCGCGCCGTCAGGCTGTACTGGCGCGGCGGGCCGTAGAAGCCGGTGAGGACCCCCAGGGTCGGGATGTTGTAGCCGGTGGTGCGGTATTCCTCGTCGGCCAGGTTGCTGCCCTGCAGCGACAGCGACCACGCGTCGTTGACCCGCCAGTTCACACCGGCATTGACCAAGCCGTAACCGTCCTGGCGGATGGCGGGGCTGAGGTCGGTGGTCGGCCACACTTCGCTCTGGTAGCTGTAGCCGACCCGCGCGGACAGGTTGCCGCCGCCCGCCAGGTCGGTGCGGTACTCAAGGTTGATCGCACCCGAGAATTCCGGGGCATTGGTAAAGCGTTGCGAATCGGCGATATCGATCTGGACCGGCGGCCGGGTCGCGGTGGTGGTGAGGAACTCGTCGTACTGCGCGTCCAGCCAGGCCAGGTTGCCCGACAGCAGCCAGTTCCGCGTCGGCAGCCACTGGTACTCGACCTCGACGCCCTGCACCGTACCCTTGCCGGCGTTGGTGAAGTCGCCGAAGAACGCGTCGTCGACGCCATCGCCGTTGCTGTCGAACGAGGTGAACACCGACAGCTGGATGTCCTCGTACTGGTTGTGGAAGTACGCCAGGTTGAGCAGCAGGCTCTGGTCGAAGAACGCCATCTTGCTGCCCACTTCGAAGCTGTCGACGACCTCGTCCTCGAACGGCTCGGCCGAACGCGGCACCGCCGTGGCATTGGCGCGGATGTTGAAGCCACCGGACTTGAAGCCGCGCGCTGCCAGTCCGTACACCATGATTTCCGGGGTTACCTGGTAGTCGAGCGAGACCTTCGGCGAGGTGTTCTTGAAGTTGATCGTCTTGTCGAAGTTCGCCGATACGACGCCGTTCGGGCGGGTGTAGGTCGCGTCGGTGTATCCGCGGTTGAGCACGCGGGCGTTCTTGTCCTCGTCGGTGTAGCGCGCACCGACGTCGAGCTTGAGCTGATCGGTCAGGTCGAAGGTCCAGTCGGCGTAGAGCGCGACGCTTTCGGTAAACACGGTGCCCTGGGTGTCGCCGAACAGCAGGTTGAAGAAGTTGTTGCGCACCTGGCCACCGGCCTGGCCGTCGAAGGCGTAGATGCCCATCACGCCACGCATGCGCCCGCCGGCGTCGTAGTTGGCCTGCAGCTCGTGGCTGACCTGCTCGTCGGCGTAAAACGCCTTCACGTCAGCGAGCTTGTTGGGCAGCGTGTCGAAGTCGATGTTGGTCTCGGTATCGGACTCGCGCTTGGCCATTACGTACTTGAAGCCCCAGTCCTCGCTCGCACGCCAATTGGCCACCGCCGACGCACCCCGGATCGAGGTGTCGTTGATGTTGGGCATGCCGTTGCGTACGTCGTAGCGGCTGTCCAGGGGCGCCACGCCGGATGCGAAGCGGTTCGGCGCCAGCATCTTCGCGCCGCGCACGCCGGACTGGTCGTCCATCCAGTCGAACGCGAACTGGAAGTTCAGGTCGTCGCTGACGTAGGCGCCAAGCTGGCCGCGCAACGCGAGGATTTCCTTGTCGCTGACCTCCTGGTTGGTGATCACGTTCTCGCCGAAGCCGTCGCGGTTCAGGCTGGCCACGGCAATGCGGGCGCGCAGCGCGTCGTCGCCCCCGATCGGGCCGCCGATCGCGGCCTTGACGTCGAGCTGGCCGTAGTTGCCGACGGTGACCGAAGCGAAGCCGTCGGTCGAGGTCGGCAGGCCACGCGAGATGTACTTGATCGCGCCGCCGATGGTGTTTTTGCCGTACAGCGTGCCCTGCGGGCCGCGCAGCACTTCGACGCGCTCGACGTCGAGCACGTCCAGCAACGCACCCTGCGGTCGCGCGATGTAGACGTCGTCCATGTAGATGCCGACGCCCGGGTCGACGCCCCACAGCGGGTCGGCCTGACCGACGCCGCGGATGTAGGCGGTCACCGTGCTGCTGGAGCCGCGCGCGGCATAGATGGTCAGGTTCGGCACCTGCGCGTCGAGGTCACCGAGGTCCTGGATGTTGAGCTTGTCGAGCGCATCGGCCGTGAACGCGGTCACCGCGATCGGCACGTCCTGGATCGTTTCCTCGCGCTTGCGCGCGGTCACGGTCACTGCGCCCAGCGTGGTCGCATCGCTCGTTGCCTCCTGCGCCGGCGCGGCGTCCTGCGCCCAGGCGGTCGGCGCGAGCAGCGCGCAGGCAATGGCGATGCTCAGATGCTTGCGGCTGTTGTTGATACGACCCATCACCACGCTCTCCCCTCGAGAATATGCAGAAACCCGGGCGTTGGCCCAAGACATCCGGCTGGCAGTCGATCTGCCATCTGCGGCAAAGACTAGGAGGACACCGCTACGGGCGGCAGCTGTACCTTCGGACAATGCCCCGCCCCGGCGTTGTTGCCGACACTCCCCGGCCATAGCGGAAGCCCCGGAGGGTGGAATGGCGTTTGTGATCGTGCTGGCCGCGCTGGTGTTCCTGATGTTCGTCGCCTACCGCGGCTACAGCGTCATCCTGTTCGCGCCGGTGGCGGCGCTGGGCGCGGTGATGCTGACCGACCCGTCGCTGGTCGCGCCGATGTTCACCGGGCTTTTCATGGACAAGATGGTCGGCTTCCTGAAGCTGTACTTCCCGGTGTTCCTGCTCGGCGCGATCTTCGGAAAACTCATTGAACTTTCGGGGTTCTCCAAGTCCATCGTCGCCGCGACGATCAAGCTGTTCGGCGCCGGCCGCGCGATGCTGTCGATCGTGGCGGTGTGCGCGCTGCTAACCTACGGCGGCGTGTCGCTGTTCGTGGTGGTGTTCGCGGTGTACCCGTTCGCGGCCGAGCTGTTCCGCCAAAGTGACATCCCCAAGCGGCTGATCCCGGGCACGATCGCGCTGGGTGCGTTCACCTTCACCATGGACTCGCTGCCGGGCACGCCGCAGATCCAGAACATCATCCCGGCCTCGTTCTTCGGCACCGATACCTGGGCCGCGCCGGTGCTCGGCACGCTCGGTGGCGTGTTTATCCTGGTCGTCGGCCTGCTCTATCTCGACTGGCGACGCCGCGTGGCGCTCAAAGCTGGCGAAGGTTACGGCGATGCCACGCTGTTGCTCAACGAACCGGCGCCGTTCGTTGGCGGCGCGCTGGCCAATCCGATGCTCGCGATCCTGCCACTGGTGCTGGTCGGCGTGGCCAACAAGCTGTTCACCACGTGGATCCCGCAGTTCTACGGCGACAGCCACTCGTTCGATCCGGCGGTGATCGGAAACGCCGCGCCGGTGGTGCAGGAAGTGGCGAAAGTCGCGGCGATCTGGGCGGTTGAAGGCGCGCTACTGGTCGGCATTCTCGCCGTGCTCGCGTTCGCGTGGAAGCCGGTGATGGCGAGCTTCGCAGACGGTACCAAGTCGGCGATCGGCGGTGCGCTGCTGGCTTCGATGAATACCGCATCGGAGTACGGATTCGGCGCGGTGATCGCGGCATTGCCAGGCTTCCTGATCGTCGCCAACGCGCTCAGCGCGATCCCGGACCCGTTGGTCAACGAAGCGGTCACTGTCACCGCGCTGGCCGGCATCACCGGTTCGGCGTCGGGCGGCATGAGCATCGCGCTGGCGGCGATGGCCGACACCTTCATCGCCAACGCCAACGCGGCCGGCATCCCGATGGAGGTGCTGCACCGGGTCGCGGCGATGGCGTCCGGGGGCATGGACACCCTGCCCCACAACGGCGCGGTCATCACCCTGTTGGCGGTGACCGGCCTCACCCACCGCCAGGCCTACAAGGACATCTTCGCCATCACGATCATCAAGACGCTGGCGGTGTTCGTGGTGATCGGGGTGTTCTACGGCACCGGGTTGGTCTGAGGCAGCCTCGCCGCCATCGCCCGGGTGGCTCCACCAACCCGGCGCTCCATTCGCGATGGGAATCGCTGGGTTGATGGAGCCAACCCAGCCTAAGCTTGCGGATCGGCCGGAATCCGCCGTGCGTACTCCGCCTCCAGGCGCGTGTGCGTCGACCAGAACGGCTGCGGTTGCCGGCCCGAAAGACGATCGATCAGGATGCCGACGTGGGCGTGCCATCCGGCCGCGACGCTGAGCAGCTCATCGCGCGAGGCGAGGCGGCGATGCGTCAGCACCAGCAGGACGTTGCCGCCGTCGTGCGCGCTCAACTCGAAGCTCACCTCCGAGTCCTCGCCGTTGCCTTCGAACCAGGTGTAGCTGAGCAGGCGCGGTGGCTCGCAGGCGGTGACCCGGCCGTGCATGCGACTTTCGTGGGCGTGCTGCGCGTACTTGGGTGGAGGCAGGTCATCGGGGGCGGTCAGGTCGGCGTTGCGGAACACGTGTTCGACCTTGCCACCCACGTGCAGCTCCATCTCGCCGGACGCCAGCCAAGTGCCGCGCTTGTCCGAATCGGTGAGGTACGCCCACACCCGTTCGATCGGCCCGGGCAACACACGCTCAAGACGCAAGGTGCCAGGTTGCGTGATTACGCCGAAATCGTTCATTGCCGCATCCTCGAGGGTTCGTTGAAACGTGGCGCGCGGATCGGTGTCCGCGATCGGAATCGATCGAGTACGCGTTCATGGACGGTCCGGGGCCGTTGCTCATCACTTGCGCCTCGCCTTGCCAGGCTTGACGGCCGCCGACCGATCTTCGGCTTGCAGCGCCGCGTCGAGTGCGTCCAGGCGATCGGTCCAGAAACGCTCGTAGAAGCGCAGCCACTGGTCTGCCTGCGCCAGGGCGGCCGGTTCGATGCTGCACAGGTGCGTGCGCCCCAGCACCGTGCGCCGCACCAGGCCTGCGCGCTCTAGCACCTTGACGTGCTTGGACGCCGCGGCGAGCGACATCCGGTACGGCGCCGCCAGCTCGCCGACATTGAGCTCCCGCGTCGACAGGCTGCGCAGCATCGCGCGCCGCGTCGGGTCGGCGAGCGCGCCGAAGATGTGATCGAGCCGTGCTGATTGTTCAACCATGCGGTTGCATTTAATCCCGGCGCGAATCATTGTCAACCATACGGTTTAACTTAAATGCGAGCGTGGAACCCACGCGCTGTTCGCCCGCTGCCCATCCCATCGACAAGACTCCGGGCCGCTCACCGGGCACCGGCTATCATCGGGCCAGACCTACCGGAGCCCCGACATGTCCATCACTTCGAAAGCCCGTCGCGACGCCCGGAAACGCAAGCTCGCCAAGGCCCGCAACGCGCCTACGGTCGCCGCCGCGCCGATCGAGCCGCACGCGGACCTGCGCGACGAGCACGGCCAGCTGCTCGGCGGCATCGTCCGCCGCGACGACGAGTGGGTGCTGGGCATGGGCGGCAAGATCGCCGGCGGTTCCGACAGCGCCGCGCGGGTGCTGGCCATGCTCAAGCGCGCCGCGGCGCTGCACGAGAGCCAGGGCACCGCGGTGCGCCTGAATGTGTCGACGATGCTGGGAGACGCGGCGCAGCGTGAAGTATCCGAGCAAGGTTTGAGCTTCGAGCAGTTCGAAGCCCGCCTCGCCCAGGAGATGGCCAGCGGCAACGCCCCGCCCCTACATCGCGTGGACGCCGACAACGAAGTTCGCCACTGATTGGCATCGGCCGCCGGCCATGCCCGGACCGCTGTTGCTCGTTCGGATCAACACAAAGAAAAAGCGGGCCGAAGCCGGCCCGCGAGCAAGTACCACCACAGTGAGAACGATGCCGCGCCTGCGGCCCAAGACCAATTAGCAGCAAGAACGAAAAAAGCGGGCCGAAGCCCGCTTTTTTCAACGCAGCAACGACGCGCGCGGCTTACTCGGCCGTCACGCCCTCGCCTTCTTCCACGGCCTTGATCGACAGGCGGATGCGGCCCTGCTTGTCGACTTCCAGCACCTTGACCTTGACCAGGTCGCCTTCCTTGAGCTTGTCGCTGACCTTCTCGACGCGCTCGCTGGAGATCTGCGACACGTGCACCAGGCCGTCCTTGCCCGGCAGGATCGTCACGAACGCACCGAAGTCCATGATCTTTGCGACCTTGCCCTCGTAGATGCGGCCCGGCTCGACGTCCGAGGTGATCTGCTCGATGCGCGCCTTGGCGGCTTCGGCAGCGGCGGCATTCACCGACGCGATCACGATGGTGCCGTCGTCCTGAATGTCGATCTGGGTGCCGGTTTCCTTGGTGATGGCCTGGATGGTCGAGCCACCCTTGCCGATCACTTCGCGGATCTTGTCCGGGTGGATCTTCATCGTCAGCAGGCGCGGAGCGAACTCCGACAACTCGGTGCGCGACACGGTGATCGCGTTCGCCATCTCGCCCAGGATGTGCAGGCGACCGACCTTCGCCTGCGCCAACGCGGCCTTCATGATTTCCTCGGTGATGCCCTGGATCTTGATGTCCATCTGCAGCGCGGAGATACCTTCCGAGGTGCCGGCCACCTTGAAGTCCATGTCGCCGAGGTGATCCTCGTCACCGAGGATGTCGGACAGCACGACGAAGTCGTTGCCTTCCTTCACCAGGCCCATCGCGATGCCAGCCACCGGTGCCTTGATCGGCACGCCGGCGTCCATCAGGGCGAGCGACGAACCGCAGACCGACGCCATCGACGAGGAGCCGTTCGACTCGGTGATCTCCGAGACGATGCGGATCGTGTACGGGAACGCTTCCATCGTCGGCATCACCGCAAGCACGCCGCGCTTGGCAAGGCGGCCGTGGCCGATCTCGCGACGCTTCGGGCCCATCATGCGGCCGGCTTCGCCCACCGAGTACGGGGGGAAGTTGTAGTGGAACAGGAAGTGTTCCTTGTACTCGCCCGAGACGGCGTCGATGATCTGGCCATCGCGCGCGGTGCCCAGGGTGACTGCGACAATCGCCTGGGTCTCGCCGCGGGTGAACAGCGACGAGCCGTGGACGCGCGGCAGGATGCTGACCTTGGAGGCGATCGGACGCACGGTGTCGAGTGCGCGGCCGTCGATGCGGATCTTGCTGCTGAGCACGGCGCCACGCATGGTCTCGTACTCGAGTTCGCTGAACTCCTTCGCCAGGTCGGCGGCCTTCCACTCATTGGCTTCGCACTGCGGCGCCAGCGAGGCCAGCACGTCCTTCTTCAGCGCCGAGATCGCATCGCGGCGTTCGGCCTTGTCGCGGATCTGGAACGCGGCGCCAAGGCGATCGCCGATCGCGGTCGTCAGCGCACCGACGATGGCGTCGTGCCGCGCCGGAGCGGTCCAGCTCCACTTCGGCTTGCCGCCTTCGGCGACCAGCTCGTTGATCGCGTTAATCGCGACCTGCATCTGCTGGTGGCCGAACATGACCGCGCCGAGCATCACGTCTTCGGACAACTCCTGCGCTTCGGACTCGACCATCAGCACCGCGTCGGCGGTGCCGGCGACCACGAGTTCCAGCTTGGAATCGAGCAGTTCGGTCTTGGTCGGGTTGAGCAGGTACTGGCCGTCCTTGTAACCGACCTTGGCGGCGCCGATCGGACCGTCGAACGGCGCACCCGACAGCGACAGCGCGGCGGACGCGCCCAGCAGCGCCAGGATGTCGCCATCGACTTCCGGGTTCATCGACATGACGGTCGCGATGATCTGCACTTCGTTGCGGAAGCCGTCCGGGAACAGCGGGCGGATCGGACGGTCGATCAGGCGCGAGATCAGCGTTTCCTTCTCGGTCTGGCGACCTTCGCGCTTGAAGAAGCCGCCCGGGATGCGGCCGCCGGCGTAGAACTTCTCCTGGTAGTCGACGGTCAGGGGGAAGAAGTCCTGGCCTTCACGCGCGGTCTTGTTGGCGACCGCACTGACCAGCAGCACGGTGCCATCGCACGAGACCATGACGGCACCGCCGGCCTGGCGGGCGATCTCGCCGGTCTCGAGGGTGACGGTCTGGTTGCCGTACTGGAAGGTCTTGGTAATTTTTGCCACGTTGGAATTTCCTCGGTTCGATGCGTTCCGGTCGGGGCCCTTGCCCCGCTCCGGTCGGCCGCGGCAGGGCGGCCTGTGTTCGGTGTTGCGTGTTCGTTGAAACCGATCTCGCAAAAACAAACCGCGGCGCATCTCTGCGCCGCGGCGGGTATCTCGTTTAGCGACGCAGGCCGAGCTTCTCGATCAGTGCCTTGTAGCGCACGTTGTCCTTGCGCTTCAGGTAGTCGAGCAGGCTGCGGCGGCGGTTGACGATCATCAACAGACCGCGTCGGCTGTGGTGGTCCTGCTTGTGCAGCTTGAAGTGGCCGGTCAGGTGCTCGATGCGGGCGGTCAGCAGCGCGACCTGGACTTCCGGGGAGCCGGTGTCGTTGTCGGCGCGCTTGTGGGTTTCGATGACTTTGCTGGTGTCGATGGACATGTGGTTACCTTGTCGATGCGTGGCCTGCAGAACGCGAATCGGCAGCGGATGACCGCCCCGACGCACCGCCTGGCTCGCCGTTTGCTTGAGGAATCTTGCTGGGTGTAGCGGCCTTGCGTGCTTGCAAAGCGCGCGAATTGTAGCCCGCGACCCTTGTCCGAACAAGGCTTTACAGCTCAACCGGCGCGGTCGGCGATCCAGGTGAACAGGCGCTGCGGACGCAGCGCGCCGGTGGGATCCAGATAGCCCAGTCCCAAGGCCCGTCCGGTTGCATCGTGCAGCGCGATCGGCCCGGTCGGGGCTGGCGCGGGCGCCGGGTCAAGGCGGACCGCCTGCCCCATGCCGAGCCGCGCAGCCGTGGCCGCGTCGATCTCCAACTGCGGAAACCCGACCAGGCCGGCCTCGATCGGCAGCAGGCATTCTTCCAGCGCCTGCGGGGGTTGTTCGGCCAGCGCCCGCAGCTCGTCCAAGGTGAACATCCGCGGCTTCGTGAACGGGTCGACCCACGAGCGGCGCAGCACCGCGACATGCGCGCCGCAGCCCAGGGCCTCGCCCAGGTCACGGACCAGGCTGCGGATGTAGGTGCCCGAGCCGCACTCGACCTGCAGCCGCAGGTGCGGGCCGTCGCGCTCGAGCAGGCGCAGGTCGTGGACGAGCACGTCGCGTTCCGGGGCCTCGATCGCCTCGCCGCGACGCGCCTTGGCGTACAGCGGCTCGCCGCCCTGCTTGAGCGCCGAGTAGATCGGCGCGCGCTGGCGGATCGCGCCGCGCAGCGGTGCCAGCGCAGCTTCCAGGGTGGCATCGTCGAGCGCAGGCACCGTACGCTCCAGCAGCACTTGGCCGTCAGCGTCGTCGGTATCAGTAGTCGCGCCGAGAACCGCGACGGTCTCGTAAGCCTTGCGCGATCCGAGCAGCAGCCCGGCGATCTTGGTCGCCTCGCCGAAGCAGATTGGCAGCAGCCCGGTCGCGAGCGGGTCGAGGCTGCCGGTGTGTCCGGCCTTCTCGGCGCGGAACAGGTGGCGCGCCTGCTGCAGCGCCTGGTTCGAGCTCAAGCCCGCAGGCTTGTCGAGCAGCAGCAGGCCGTGGAGCGCGCGGAACACGGTGCGAGGCGGCTTGCTCATCGGGTCACTCCAGGAGGCATCGCGCGGGCGCGGCCACGGCGATGTCGGAACCGACGGCGTCGGCTGGAAAACAAAAAGGCGGCGTATTCGCCGCCTTGCATGCGAACGGACTGCGTCCGATCAATCCCGGCTACGGCCCGCGTCGTCGTCACCCTTTGCAGCAGCCACGTCGTCACCCTCGCCCTCGACGTCGCCGTCTTCGGCCTCGTCGCTGGTCGGCGGGTTGTCGCGCAGCAGGTTGCCGATGCGCTCGCCACGGTCGACCGAATCGTCGTAGTGGAAATGCAGTTCCGGCACATGCCGCAGCTTCATTGCGCGTCCCAGCTGGTAGCGCATTTCCGGGGTCAGCGCCTTCAACGCCTTGACCGCCTCGGCCGAGCTGTCCTGCAACAGCGCGGTCACGAACACCTTGGCGTGCGCGAGGTCACGGGTGACCTCGACGTCGGACACGCTGAGCGACGGCAGGCCGTGCTCGCGGACGGTTTCGTGGACGATCTTGCCCAGCTCGCGACGGAGCTGGGCGGAGACGCGATCACTGCGGTAGAACGATTTCTGCGCCATGACTTAGAGCGTGCGCTGCACTTCGATACGCTCGAAGCACTCGACCTGGTCGCCCGGCTTGATGTCGTTGTACTGCTTGACGCCGATGCCGCACTCGGTACCGTTGCGCACCTCGTCGACGTTCTCCTTGAAGCGGCGCAGCGATTCCAGCTCGCCCTCGAAGATCACGGCGTTGTCGCGCAGCACGCGGATCGGCTTGTTCCGCTTGACCACGCCCTCGACCACCATGCAGCCGGCGACCGCACCGAACTTGGAGCTGCGGAACACGTCGCGGACCTCGGCGGTACCGATGATCTCCTCGCGGATCTCGACGCCCAGGATGCCCGAGGCGACCTGCTTCACCTGGTCGATCACGTCGTAGATGATCGAGAAGTAGCGCAGGTCGACGCCATTGGATTCGATCACCCGGCGCGCGGACGCATCGGCGCGGACGTTGAAGCCGATAATCGTGGCCTTCGAGGTCGCCGCCAGCGTGGCGTCGGACTCGGTGATGCCACCAACGCCACCGCCGATCACGTTGATGCGGATCGCCGGCGTGGTCAGCGCCACCAGCGCCTCGCGCAGGGCCTGCACCGAACCCTGCACGTCCGCCTTGACCACCAGGTTGAGCGACAGCTGGCCTTCGCCCTGGCCCATCTGCGCGATGATGTCTTCCATGCGGTTGCCCGCGGCCGCGACCAGGCGCGACTCGCGGCGCTTGGCGTCGCGCTGCTGCGCCACGTCCTTGGCCAGGCGCTCGTCCTCGACCACGACGAAGTCGTCGCCGGCGTCGGGCACGCCCGACAGGCCGAGCACCTGTACCGGGATCGACGGGCCGGCTTCGTCCACCTGCTTGCCGGTCTCGTCGAACAGCGCACGCACGCGGCCGTACTGCACGCCGCAGACCAGGTAATCGCCCTTCTTCAGGCTGCCCTGCTGCACCAGCACGGTCGCGACCGGGCCGCGGCCCTTGTCGAGCGAGGACTCGATGACCACGCCAACCGCGCGGCCTTCGGAGATGGCCGACAACTCCAGCACTTCGGCCTGCAGCGAGATCGCATCGAGCAGGTCGTCGACGCCGGTGCCGGCCTTGGCCGACAGCTCGACGAACTGGGTGTCGCCGCCGAATTCCTCGGCGACCACGTCGTGCGCGAGCAGTTCGTTCTTGACGCGCAGCGGATCGGCGTCGGACTTGTCCATCTTGTTGATCGCGATGATCAGCGGCACGCCGGCCGACTTGGCGTGCTGCACTGCCTCGATCGTCTGCGGCTTGACGCCGTCATCGCCAGCAACCACCAGCACCACCACGTCGGTGAGCTTGGCGCCGCGTGCACGCATCGAACTGAACGCGGCGTGGCCCGGGGTGTCGAGGAAGGTGATGACGCCCTTGCCGGTTTCGACGTGGTACGCGCCGATGTGCTGGGTGATGCCGCCGGCTTCGCCGGACGCCACCTTGGTGCGCCGGATGTAGTCGAGCAGCGAGGTCTTGCCGTGGTCGACGTGGCCCATGATCGTGACCACCGGCGGACGCGCGGTCTTCTCGCCCTGGGTGTCCTCGACGTGCGCCAGCAGCGCGTCCTCGGCGTCGTCGGCGCCACCGCGCACGACGGTGTGGCCGAGTTCCTCGGTCACCAGCGACGCGGTGTCGAAGTCGATCGACTGGGTGATGGTCGCCATCACGCCCATCTTGAACAGCGCCTTGACCACGTCGCCGCCCTTCAGCGCGAGCTTCTGCGCGAGGTCGGCCACGGTGATCGTCTCGCCGATCGACACTTCGCGCACGATCGGCGCGGTCGGGCGCGAGAACCCGTGCGGGCCGGCACCGGCGCGCGACTGGTCGGCGTGGCGGCGCGGCGGCTTGGGCTTGCCGCGGGCGCTGGTGCTGCGGCGCGCGCGGTCGGAGGCACTGAGGTGCATCTGCCCGGCGAAACGGTTGGTACGGTCGTCGTCCTCGACCCCGGCGACCATCGCGTGCGAGCCGCGGGTCTTGTGCTTCGGGTCGGCGGCGCGCGGCGCCTCGACGCGCGGCGCGGCCGGCTTCGGATGGCCATGGCCATGGGTCGCCGGCGCCTTGCGCGGCGTCTCGTCGTCGGAAGCGACGGCGCTGGCATCGGCGAGCGCGGCCTGCTTGGCCTCCTCGGCCTGGCGCGCGGCTGCCTCGGCTTCCAGACGCGCGGTCACGATCGCGTCGGCGCGGCGCTGGTCGTCGGCGGCCAGCTTCTGCTGCTCGGCGAGGTTGCGCTGCTTGGACTCCTCGAGCTTGCGCAGGATCTCGGCGCGCTCGTCGGTCGGCGACATCGCGGTGCGGGCCGGGTCGACCAGGGTCACCTTCTTGCGCACGACCACGTCGACGGTGGTGCGGTTCTTGCCGCCACCGACGGTGAGTTCCTGCTTGCGGCTGCGGTTGAGCGTGATCTTCTTCGAAGCATCGCTGCCGTCGGCGGTGGTCTTCTCGACCTTGCCGTGGGCGCGCTTCAGGAAGCCGAGCAGCTTGACTTTCTCGATGCTGGTCACGACCTGGTCGGGGCCGCTGAAGCTCATGCCGGCCTCGGCCAGCTGCTCCAGCAACTTCTCGACCGGCGTGTTCACCAGTTCAGCGAGCTTGCGGATGGTGGTTTGCTGCGACATTCGGATTCCGTGTCCTCGTGGCGTGGGACGCATCCCGCGCGTGATGGAGCAATTGTAGGGCGGGTTTCAAGCCGCCGGACAACGAACGGCGGGCCAGAGGGCCCGCCTTACAGCTAGTTGCTACTCGAACCAGTGCTTGCGCGCTTCCATGATCAGGGCGGCGGCGCGTTCAGCGTCGACGTCCTCCAGATCGCTGAGCTCGTCGACCGCGAGGTCGGCCAGGTCGTCGCGGGTGACCACGCCGCGCGCGGCGAGCGCGAACGCGGTGGCCTCGTCCATGCCCTCCAGCGAAAGCAGGTCCGCGGCCGGCTGGTGTTCGTCGAGCTCTTCCTCGGCGGCCAGCGCCTCGTTGAGCAGCGCGTCGCGGGCACGGGCGCGCAGTTCCTCGACGATGTCCTCGTCGAAGCCCTCGACCGCCAGCAACTCGCCGACAGGCACGTAGGCGATTTCCTCGACCGTGCTGAAGCCTTCCGACACCAGGATTCCGGCGATCTCCTCGTCGACCTCGAGCTTGTCGATGAACAGCTGGCGCGCGGTGGACTGCTCGGCCTCGGACTTCGCGGTGACCTGGTCCTGGGTCATCACGTTGAGCTGCCAGCCGGTCATGCGGCTGGCCAGGCGCACGTTCTGGCCGCCCTTGCCGATCGCTTGCGCCAGGCGGTCTTCCGCCACCGCCAGGTCCATCGAGTGCTTGTCCTCGTCGACGACGATCGACTGCACCTCGGCCGGCGCCATCGCACTGATCACGAACTGCGCCGGGTTGTCCGACCACAGCACGATGTCGACGCGCTCGCCATTGAGCTCGTTCGACACCGCCTGCACGCGCGAACCGCGCATGCCGATGCAGGCGCCGATCGGATCGGTGCGGTTGTCATGCGCGAGGACGGCGATCTTGGCGCGGTCGCCCGGGTCGCGCGCACAGGCGCGGATCGACACCAGGCCCTGGCCGACTTCCGGCACTTCGATCTTGAACAGTTCGATCATGAATTCCGGCGCGGCGCGGCTGATGAATAGCTGCGGTCCCCGCGGCTCGGGACGCACGTCGAACAGGTAACCGCGGACACGGTCGCCGGCGCGCAGCACGTCGCGCGGGATGCCCTTGTCCTTGGTGATGATCGCCTCGGCGTTGCCGCCCAGGTCGACGTAGATGTTGCCGCGCTCGACGCGCTTGACGATGCCGGTGACCAGCTCGCCGACCCGGTCTTTCCACGCGTCGATGACCTGCGCGCGCTCGGCTTCGCGCACCCGCTGCACGATGACCTGCTTGGCGGCCTGCGCGGCGATGCGGCCGAAATCCGGGTTCTCGATCTGTTCTTCGATGTAGTCGCCCAGGTCGACGCCTTCGGCCTCGTCGACCGCGTCCATCATGCGGATCTGGCGGTCGGGCGACTCCATCACGACGTCGTCGGCCACCACTTCCCAGCGGCGGAAGGTCTCGTAGTTGCCGTCCTTGTGGTCGATGGACACGCGCACCAGCACGTCCTGCTCGTGGTAACGCTTCTTGGCGGCCGAAGCCAGCGCGGCCTCGATCGCGTCGAAGATCACTTCGCGCGGCACGCCCTTCTCGTTTGCGACTGCATCAACGACCAGCAACAGTTCCTTGCTCATCTGCTTACTCCGCACGGGTCGGCTTGTCGGCCGCCGGCTTTTGGGTTGGCTTGTTGGTTTGATTCTTGGTTTTGCTGTCTTCCGGACGCGCACCGCGGCCCGGCTTTTCCTGCTTGGGCGGGCCAACCGGCTTGGTCGGCGCCAGCCCCAGCGCGGCCCAGTCGGGGACCAGTCGCGCCTTGTCGATATTGTCGAACGCCACCACGAACTCCGCGCCGTCGAGCACGAACACCACGGCGTCGCCCTCGATGCGGGCGATCTGCGCCTGCAGGCGGCGACGGCCGTTCTGCGGCAGCTTCAGGCCGACCTTCGCGGTCTCGCCGATGAAGCGCGCGAACTGGTCGATCGTGAACAACGGCCGGTCGATGCCGGGGGAGGATACCTCCAGCGTGTAGTTGCCGCTGATCGGGTCCTCGACGTCGAGCTGCGCCGACACTTCGCGGCTGACCGCCTCGCAATCCTCGATCGCGACGTAGCGCGGTTCGGCACCTTCGGCGGTCACTTCGCCGGCCGGCACGTCGATGTACAGCCGCAACACCGCGCCGCCGGGGGACGGCAGGTACTCGGCGCCCATCAACTCCACGCCCAGCGACGCCACCGTCGGGGCGAGCAGTCTGGCGATTTCGGTGGCTTTGTCCGTCACGGGCGCGGCTCTCCTGCGGTTACGACATCAGCGTTGTGCGGCGTGTGCATTTACTACCGGCATGGTGAAACTTTCGAAAAAACGGCGTTGCGACATGCAGTGCTTCGAATCGCGGCACCCTGAAAACAACAAGGGGCCCGATGGGCCCCTTGTCCGGTACTGCTGGATTTCGGTGTCGCCGCGCGAGCAGAGCGCGACTACAAAGCCCGAGCCTACTGGCCAAAAAAGAAAGCCTCACGAAGAGGCTTTCAGCAAGCTGCCTGAAACATTTCAGCTTGCGGCCAAAGCTGGTAGCGGGGGCAGGATTTGAACCTGCGACCTTCGGGTTATGAGCCCGACGAGCTGCCAGACTGCTCCACCCCGCATCAGGCCGATCATATTAACGAACGACGTAAACCTTGGCAAGCCCAATTCATCAATTGGCTTGAATATCTTTGCGTCACCCAGCGAACGCGCGCTGGCACCACGCCATGATCGGGTTCCAGCCGAACCCAAGCGCGAGCAGGGCGAGCGCATTGACCCCGAACACGACCCGCATGGGGCGGTCGTTGACCGGCTCGGGCATCGCGCCTTCCGGTTCATCGAAGTACATGGCCTTGACCACGCGCAGGTAGTAAAACGCGCCCACCACCGCGAACATCACGCCGACGATCGCCAGCCAGAGCATGTCGCCCGCCAGCGCGGCGCGCAGCACCGCCAGCTTGGCCCAGAAGCCCAGGAACGGCGGCACCCCGGCCAGCGACGCCATCACGCACAGGATCAGGCCAGCCAGCCACGGATCGCGCGCGTTCAGACCCTTGTAGTCGTCGATGCGGTCGGCCTCGAAGCCGCGGCTCGACAACACCACGATCGCACCGAACGCCGCCGCCGCCATCAGCGCGTAGCTGATCGCGTAGAACATCGCCGCCGCGAAGCCCTGCGCCCCGCCGCCGGCGATGCCGACCAGCAGGAAGCCGACATGCGAGATGGTCGAGTACGCCAGCAGGCGCTTGAAGTTGCCCTGCACCATCGCGGTCAGGTTTCCGATCGCCAGCGACGCCACCGCGACACCGGCAATCAGCAGGCGCCAGCGCTCGTCGAGCGGGCCGGCGCCGACTTCCAGCAGGCGATAGGCCATGCCGAACGTCGCCAGCTTGGGCGCGGAACCGATGAACAGCGTGATCGGGGTCGGCGCGCCGTGGTAGACGTCGGGCAACCACATGTGGAACGGCACGCCGCCGAACTTGAACGCGATGCCGGCGACCAGGAACACCACGCCGGTGATCAGCAGCATCGTCGACTGGGTCTGCTGCGCGACGGCGCCGATGGTGGCCAGGTCGAGCGATCCGGTCGCGCCATAGATCAGCGACATGCCGTACAGCAGCAGGCCCGAGGCCAGCGACCCGAGCACGAAGTACTTGATCGCCGCTTCCGAGGCCAGCGGACTGTCGCGATCGGTGGCGACCAGCGCGTACGAGCACAGCGCCAGCATCTCCAGCCCGAGGTAGGCCATCACCAGGCTGCCGGCGGAGACCATCAGCATCATGCCGGCGACCGCGAACAGCATCAGGATCGAGACCTCGCCCTGGTACAGCCCGCGCTGGCGCAGGTACGGCCAGGTGTAGACCATCGACAGGATGCTGGTAACGCCGATCGCGATCTTCAGCACATCAGCGGCGATGTCGCGCACGAACATGCCGTTGAGCACGGTGCCCTGCCCGCCCACGCCAAACGCCAGCATCGCCACCACCACCGCGAGCGTCACCATCGCCAGCACGTGGGTGACCACGCGGCGGCGCTCGGGCAGGAACAGGTCGAGCATCAGCAGCGCGAAGGCCGCGCCGATGAGCACCAGCTCGGGCAGCAGCGGCAGCAGGTCGGCGGCGGTCGGCATGTTCGGGGTCATTGCTAGCTCTTTGAAGGTTGCTTACAGCTTCGAGACCGCGATCTGGCTCGCCAGGTTGGCGATCGACGGCTCCATCAGGTCGGTCAGCGGTTTCGGCCACAGGCCGACGAACAGCACGCCGGCGGCGAACACGCCCAGCACGAAGGCCTCGCGCGGGTTGATGTCCTCCAGCTCGGCGACGTGCGCGTTGGCGACCTCGCCCCAGAGCACGCGCTTGACCAGCCACAGCGTGTAGCCGGCGCCGATCATCAGCGTGGTCGCCGCGGCGAACGCGATCAACGGATGCTTCTGGAAGCTGGCCAGGATCACCATGAACTCGCCGACGAAGCCCGAGGTGCCCGGCAGGCCCGAGTTGGCCATCGCGAACAGCACGTAGAACACCGCGAACCACGGCATCACGTTGGCCACGCCGCCGTAGTCCTTGATCCGGCGCGTGTGCATGCGGTCGTACAGCACGCCGACGCAGCTGAACATCGCGCCGGAGATGAAACCGTGGCTGATCATCTGCACCATCGCGCCCTGCAGGCCCAGGCGCGCGGCGTCGACGTTGCCGTAGTCGCGCACCAGGCCGAACGCGATGAACGTGCCCAAGGTGACGAAGCCCATGTGCGAGACCGACGAATAGGCGATCAGCTTCTTCATGTCGTCCTGCGCCAGGGCGACCAGGCCGACATAGATCACCGCGATCAGGCTCAGCGCGATCACCAGCCAGGCGTACTCGTGGCCGGCGTCGGGCACGATCGGCAGGGTGAAGCGCAGGAAGCCGTAGCCGCCGATCTTCAGCATCACCGCCGCCAGCACGACCGAACCGGCGGTCGGCGCCTCGACGTGCGCGTCCGGCAACCAGGTGTGCACCGGAAACATCGGCACCTTGACCGCGAACGCGACCAGGAAGCCGAAGAAGATCCACATCTGCTCGGTCGAATTCAGCTGCAGCTGGTACAGGTCGGCCAGCTGCCAGCTGCCGCCCTTGAGGTACAGGTAGATCAGCCCGACCAGCATGAACAGCGAGCCGAGGAAGGTGTAGAGGAAAAACTTGATTGACGCGTACACGCGCCGCGGGCCACCCCAGACGCCGATGATGATGAACATCGGGATCAGCATGCCCTCGAAGAACACGTAGAACAGCATCGCGTCGAGCGCCGAGAACACGCCGACCATCAGGCCTTCGAGCACAAGGAACGCGGCGTAGTACTGGCTCACGCGCTTGTCGATCACCGTCCACGCGCCAATCAACACCAGCAGCGAGGTCAGCGTGGTCAGCGCGATCAGCGCCACCGAGATGCCGTCCGCGCCCAGGTGGTAGCGGATGTCATACGACGGGATCCAGGCGTGGTCCTCGACAAACTGCATGCCGGGGGCGACGAAGTCGAAGCCGGTGAACAGCAGCACGCTCAAGGCCAGCGCGACCGTCGCGATCGCGGTGGCGAACCAGCGGGCGGCGCCCGCGCGCTCGTTGCCGAACGCAAGGGTGGCGAAACCGCCGAGGATCGGCAGCCAGATCAGCAGGCTCAGCAAGGGAAAGGCACTCTGCAAGGGCTCGGGGCTCACGTCACGGTCCCTGTGGTTATTGCCAATAGCGGATGAGCACGGCCAACAACACGATCAGGCCGAGGATCATCGCAAAGGCGTAGTGGTAGAGGTAACCCGATTGCGCGCGGCGCACCAGGTGCGCGACCAGATCGACCGCGCGCGCGCTGCCGTTGACCCCGGCGCCATCGATGACGTGGGTGTCGACCGCGCGCGAGGCTTTGCCCAGCGCGAGGCTGCCACCGGCGAAACCGCCGATCCACAGGTCGTCGAATCCGTACTTGTTCTCGAGCACGCGCACCGGCCAAGCGAACAGCTTGCGGGCCTTGGCCGGCAGCTCCGGTTTCCACCAGTACATGACCGTGGCAAGCGCGAAGCCAGCGAAGGCAAGCCAGAACGCGGGAGCCTGGAAGCCGTGCAGCGCGAACGCGACCGGACCGTGGAACTCCTTGGCCAGCGCGCCGACGACGTCGCGCGCGGCCGGCACGTCGATCGCGCCGAGGAAGAACGGCAACTGTTTCGCGTGGCCGAGCATGTCGGTGCCGAACAGCATCGGACCGACCGTGAAGAAACCGATGAGGATCGACGGGATCGCCAGCAGAACCAGCGGCAGCGTCACCACCCACGGCGATTCGTGCGGGGTGTGCGCGTGGTGGCCATGGTCGTCGTGACCATGCGCCTCGGCCAGCGCAGCCTCGTGCTCGCTCGAATCGGCTTCGGGCGCGACGTAGTGGTCGGGCACCGGATCGTGGAAACGCTCCTTGCCATGGAACGTCAGGTACAGCAAGCGGAAGCTGTAGAACGCGGTCACGAACGCACCGAGCAACACCGCCCAGTAGGCATAGGTCGCCACCCAGTGGTGCGCCTCATGGGCGTTGTGCGCGGCGGCCTCGATGATGGTGTCCTTCGAGTAGAAGCCGCTGAAGAACGGCGTGCCGACCAGTGCCAGGGTGCCGATCAGCATCGTCCAGTAAGTGATGGGCATGTACTTCTTCAGGCCGCCCATGCGGCGCATGTCCTGCTCGTGGTGCATGCCGATGATCACCGAGCCGGCCCCGAGGAACAGCAGCGCCTTGAAGAAAGCATGCGTCATCAGGTGGAACACGCCGGCACTGTAGGCCGACACCCCGAGCGCGACAGTCATGTAGCCCAGCTGCGACAGCGTCGAGTACGCGACCACGCGCTTGATATCGTTCTGCACGATGCCGATCAGGCCGGTCCAGAACGCCGTGGTGGCGCCGATGAACAGGATGAAGTTGAGCGCGGTCTGCGACAGCTCGAACAGCGGCGACATGCGCGCGACCATGAAGATGCCGGCGGTCACCATCGTCGCGGCGTGGATCAGCGCCGAGATCGGGGTCGGGCCTTCCATCGAGTCGGGCAGCCACACATGCAGCGGCACCTGCGCCGATTTACCCATGGCGCCAATGAACAGGCAGATGCAGATCACCGTCGCGACCGACCACTCGTGGCCGGCGAAGATCGCGATGGTGTTGCCGGCGATGGTCGGCGCGTTGGCGAACACGGTCGCGTAGTCCAGCGAGCCGAACATCAGCAGCACGCCGGCGATACCGAGCAGGAAACCGAAGTCGCCGACGCGGTTGACCAGGAACGCCTTGAGGTTGGCGAACACCGCGGTCGGGCGCTTGAACCAGAAACCGATCAGCAGGTACGAGACCAGGCCGACCGCCTCCCAGCCAAAGAACAGCTGCAGGAAGTTGTTGCTCATCACCAGCATGAGCATCGAGAAGGTGAACAGCGAGATGTAGCTGAAGAAGCGCTGGTAGCCGTCGTCCTCGGCCATGTAGCCGATGGTGTAGATGTGCACCAGCAGCGAGACGAAGGTGACGACCACCATCATCATCGCGGTCAGCTTGTCGACCATGAAGCCGACGTGGGCGTCATAGCCGGCCACCTGGAACCAGGTGTAGACGTTCTCGTTGAACGGCGCGGCGCCCTGCCCGACCAGCTGCCAGAGCACGTAACCCGACAGCACGCAGCTGGCGGCCACGCCGGCGATGGTGACGGCGTGCGCGCCTGCGCGCCCTATGCGGCGGCCGAACAGGCCGGCGAGGATCGCGCCGAGCAACGGGGCGAGGACGATCAGAAGCAGATGGAGTTTAGAGATCGCCATGAGTTATCCGTTGCGAGGTCCTGTCGTACTTCAATGCCGCCGTCCATGGCGAACCGCCATTGCTTCCGGGTTGTCCGCCCCGGCCATCCATGGCCGGGCGTTCGCCAACGCGCGAGCCAATGGCTCGCAAACGCGTTGGCTCACCCCTTCATCGAATCGATCTCGGCGACGTTGATCGTGCGCCGGTTGCGGAACAGCGTGACCAGGATCGCCAGGCCGATCGCGGCCTCGGCCGCGGCCACGGTCAGGATGAAGAACACGAACACCTGGCCGGCGGGATCGCCGAGCTGCCGCGAGAACGCCACGAAGTTGATATTGACCGCGAGCAGCATCAGCTCGATCGACATCAGCAGCACGATGACGTTCTTGCGGTTGAGAAAGATGCCGGCCACGCTGATGCAGAACAGCGCCGCGCCGAGCGCGAGGTAGTGGCCCAGGGCAATGCCTTCGCCGAGGAACATCATGGCTGGGCCTCCTCGCTGGCCGCGACTTGCGGCGGCAGCGGCTTCACCGCCTCCATCTTGACCATGCGCAGGCGGTCGCTGGAACGCACGCGCGCCTGTGCCGACGGGTCCTGGTGCTTGGCACCGACGCGGCGACGCAGGGTCAGCATCACCGCCGCGATTACCGCGATCGTCAGGATCACCGCGGCGACCTCGAACGGCAGCAGGAAGTCGGTGAACAGCGAGCGCGCCAGCCACGTGGTGTTGGGCACGTCCGCCGCCGTCACGGCCTGCGCCGCGTTGGACGCGAACGGGCTGGCCATGCTCGCCTTGGCGCCGATCAGGGTCAGCATTTCGACCAGCATCACCACCGCGACCAGCAGCCCGACCGGCAGGTAGCGCACGAAGCCCTCGCGCAAGGGCGTGACGTCGATGTCGAGCATCATCACCACGAACAGCAGCAACACCATCACCGCGCCGACATAGACCAGGATCAGCGCGATGCCAAGGAACTCGGCGCCGGCGATGATCCAGGTGCATGCCACCGAGAAGAACGTCAGCACCAGGAACAGCGCGGCATGCACCGGGTTGCGGACACTGATCACCGCCAGCGCGGACATCACGGTCGCGGCAGCGAAGGTCAGGAAGGCGATCTGGGCGAAATCCATGGCGTGCACTCAGCGGTGAATTCTTATCGAAACCGCGCGTCGGCGGCGCGGCGCTCGGCGATCTCGGACTCGAGACGGTCGCCGATCGCCAGCAACTGCGGCTTGGTGAGGATGTTCTGGCCACGCTGCTCGAAGTGATACTCGTGGATATGGGTCTCCACGATCGAGTCGACCGGGCAGGATTCCTCGCAGAACCCGCAGAAGATGCACTTGAACAGGTCGATGTCGTAGCGCGTGGTGCGGCGGCTGCCGTCCTCGCGCTTTTCCGAGTCGATCGTGATCGCCAGCGCCGGACACACCGCCTCGCACAGCTTGCAGGCGATGCAGCGCTCTTCGCCGTTCGGGTAGCGGCGCAGCGCATGGATCCCGCGGAAGCGCGGCGACTGCGGCGTCTTCTCCATCGGGTACATCAGCGTGTACTTCGGCTTGAACAGGTACTTGAGCGTCAGCCCAAGCCCCTGCGCCAACTCGATGAGCAGCAGGCTTTTCAGATAGGAAACGATGCGAGTCATGCCTGTCTCATTGCCCCGGCGTGAAGACGTTGTAGTACGCAAGCAACGCGGTCACGCAGATCCACGCGATGGTGATCGGGATGAACACCTTCCAGCCCAGCCGCATGATCTGGTCGTAGCGGTAACGCGGGAACGACGCGCGGAACCAGATGAAGCAGCTGGCGAAGAAGAACACCTTGGCCAGCAGCCACCACCAGCCATCGACCGACAGCAACGGGATGCCCAGGCCTTGGAACGGGCTGAGCCAGCCGCCGAGGAAGAACAGCGAGACCAGGAAGCTGATCAGGATCATGTTCGCGTATTCGGCGAGGAAGAACAGCGCGAACGCCGACCCCGAATACTCGACCATGTGACCGGCCACGATCTCCGACTCGCCCTCGACCACGTCGAACGGTGCGCGGTTGGTCTCGGCCACGCCGGAGATGAAGTAGATGACGAACAGCGGCAGCAGCGGCAACCAGAACCATTCGAACGCGCCGGCGTTGCCGGACTGCGCCATCACGATCTCGGTGAGGTTGAGGCTGCCGGCAGCGATCAGCACGCCGACCATCGCGAAGCCCATCGCGATCTCGTACGAGACCATCTGCGCCGCGGCGCGCATCGCGCCGAGGAACGCGTACTTCGAGTTCGATGCCCAGCCGGCGAGGATGATGCCGTACACGCCCATCGAGGTCATCGCCAGCAGGTACAGCAGGCCGGCGTTGGCGTTCGACAGCACCAGCTTCGCGTCGAACGGCACCACCGCCCACGCCGCGAATGCCGGCGCCAGCGCCAGCAGCGGCGCCAGCTTGAACAGGAAGCGCTCGGCGCGGGTCGGCTGGATCACTTCCTTGAACAACAGCTTGAACACGTCGGCGAACGCCTGCAGCACGCCCATGCCGACGTACATCGGGCCGCGGCGCACGTGCATCCAGCCGATCAGCTTGCGCTCCCAGACCACGTAGAACGCCACCGTGATGATCACCGGCATCGCGATCGCGAGGATCTTCAGCACGATCCAGGCGACCGCGCCGACGTCACCGAACGACAGCAGCCAGTCGCGGAACGGGTCGGTAATCATGCCCACCATGCTCACGCCCTCCCCGCCTTCACGCGGCCGCTGCCCAGCGGCGCGGTCGCGCCGTGCCCGCTTTCGATCCAGACGGTGCCACGTGCGACCTTGTCGCTGAGCACGACCGGCAGAGTGGCCGTGCCCGCGGCGGCGCCGAACTTGCCGGTGTCGCCTTCGGCCAGCGAAAGCGTCTCGGCATCGGCCGGATGGAGCACCGCACGCGGTGCCAGGTTGAGCGGGTGCGATTGCAGTGCAGCGCAGCGGCGCACCACCGCGTCGCTGCGGTAGATGGCGACGCTCGCGGCGATCTCGAGGCCTTCGCCCGACGCATTCGCGGCCTGGCCGGCGACCGGCTGCACCTCGCGCATCTGCATGCCATCGCGCAAGCCAGCCAGATCGGTGAACTCAAAGCCATCGGCGGCCAGTTCGCCACCCAGCGCACGCAGCACGCGCCAGCCGGCACGCGCCTCACCCGGCAGCTTGCCGCCGGCGACCGTGGCCTGCTGGCGGCCATCGAGGTTGGTCAGGGTCGCGTCGATCTCCGGCAGCAGGCCGATCGGCAGGATCACGTCGGCGATGGCCTTGGTCGAGCGGCAGGCGAAGTGGCTGAAGGCCACGACCTGCGCCGCACCCAGCGCCGTCAGCGCCGTTGCGGTGTCGGCGAAATCCAGTCCCGGCTCGATGCCGTAAACGACGTAGGCCGACCGCGGCTCGGCGAGCATCGCCCGCGAATCGCGCGTGGTCGGCAGCACACCGTAGTCGGACAGGCCGACTGCGTTCGCGCCTTGCGGGATGCGGCACAGCTTGGCGCCGGTCGCGTTGGCGAAGTCGGCGGCAGCCTGGCGGATCGCCGCGGCGTGCGGACCGTTCTCGGCGAGCGCGCCGACGATGATCGCGGCGCTGCCGGCGGCCGTCACGGCCTCGCGCAGCGCGGCGTCGCCGAGGGCGGCGGCCAGCTGCGACGGAGCGACGATCTGCTTGCCGGCGACATCGAAGGTGAAATCGAAATCGACCGGATTGACCACGTACACCTTGGCGCCACGGGTCCAGGCCTTGCGCACGCGCTGGTTCACCAGCGGCAGCTCGTGGCGCAGGTTGGCCCCGACGATGACGATCGCACCGGCGTGTTCAAGGTCGGCCACCGGCATCTCGAAGGTTTCGGCGACGGCGGCGTCGGACAGGTCGGTCTGGCCGATGCGGTGATCGAGGTTGCCGGTGCCCAGCGCGTCGGCCAGACGGGCGAGCAACGCGCCCTCCTCGTTCGAGGTCGAAGGATGCACCAGCACGCCGAGCGCATCGGCGCCGTTGTCGCGCAGGATCTTCGCGGTCTTGGCCAGCGCCTCGTCCCACGAGGCTTCGCGCCAAGCGTCGCCATCCTTGACCAGCGGATGGGTCGCGCGGTCCTGCGCGTACAAGCCCTGGTGCGCGTAGCGGTCGCGGTCAGACAGCCAGCACTCGTTCACCGCTTCGTTGTCGCGCGGCACACTGCGCAGCACTTCGCCGCGGCGAACGTGGTGGAACAGGTTGCTGCCGAGCGCGTCGTGGTAGCCGAGCGACTCGCGCGCGACCAGCTCCCACGGACGGGCCTTGAACTGGAAGACCTTGTTGGTCAGCGCGCCGACCGGGCAGACGTCGATGACGTTGCCGGACAACTCGGTGGTCAGCGGCTTGCCGTCGTAGGTGCCGATCTGCAGGTTCTCGCCGCGGTACATGCCGCCCAGCTCGTAGGTGCCGGCGACTTCCGCGGTGAAGCGCACGCAGCGCGTGCACTGGATGCAGCGGGTCATCTCGGTGGCGACCAGCGGACCCATGTCCTCGTCCGGCACCACGCGCTTGCGCTCGGCGAACCGGCTGACCGAGCGGCCGTAGCCGATCGACAGGTCCTGCAGCTCGCACTCGCCGCCCTGGTCGCAGATCGGGCAGTCCAGCGGGTGATTGACCAGCAGGAACTCCATCACGTTGCGCTGCGACTTGAGCGCTTTCTCGCTGCGCGTGGTGACCTTCATGCCGTCCATCACCGGCGTGGCGCAGGCCGGAGCGGGCTTGGGCATCTTCTCCACTTCGACCAAGCACATGCGGCAGTTCGCCGCGATGCTGAGCTTGTCGTGGTAGCAGAAACGCGGGATCGGGATGCCGGCCTTGTCGGCGGCATTGATGATCATCGAGCCCTTGGGCGCGGCCATCTCGACACCGTCGATGAAAACGGTGACGTGGTCGGGCGCCAGGTTCGGATTGACGGGTTGAGCACTCACGCCGCGACTCCTTCAGGCATAGCGACGACGGTGCCGGCGCGCTGGTCGTCGACCAGGAAGCGCTTGTTGACGATCGCGTACTCGAACTCGGCCCAGTAGTGGCGCAGGAAGCCCTGCACCGGCCACGCCGCGGCTTCGCCGAACGCGCAGATGGTGTGGCCCTCGATCTGGCCGGCGGCGGCGCGCAGCATGTGCAGGTCTTCCAGCGTGGCCTGCTTCTCGACGATGCGCGTGAGCATGCGGTACATCCAGCCGGTGCCCTCGCGGCACGGCGTGCACTGGCCGCAGCTCTCCTTGAAGTAGAAGCGCGCAATGCGCTGGCAGGCGCGGACCATGCAGGTGGTCTCGTCCATGACGATGACCGCGCCCGAGCCGAGGCCGGACCCGGCCTTCTGGATCGAGTCGTAGTCCATCGTCAGCGCCATCATCGTCTCGGCCGGCAGCACCGGCATCGACGAACCGCCCGGGATCACGCCCTTGAGGGTGTGGCCGTCGCGCACGCCGCCGGCCATCTGCAGCAACTCGGCGAACGAGGTGCCCAGGCGGATCTCGTAGTTGCCCGGCTTATTGACGTGGCCGGACACCGAGAAGATCTTTGGGCCGCCGTTGTTCGGCTTGCCCAGGTTGAGGAACCACTCGGCGCCGTTGCGGATGATCGCCGGCACCGAGGCGTAGGTCTCGGTGTTGTTGATCGTGGTCGGCTTGCCGAACAGGCCGAAGTTGGCCGGGAACGGCGGCTTGTAGCGCGGCTGGCCCTTCTTGCCTTCCAGCGACTCCATCAGCGCGGTCTCTTCGCCGCAGATGTAGGCACCCGCGCCCAGCGCGTTGTACATGTCGACGTCGACGCCACTGCCCTGCACGTTCTTGCCGAGCCAGCCGTTCTCGTAGGCCTCGGCCAGCGCCGCCTCCAGGTGCTCGAACGGCTCGTGGTGGAACTCGCCGCGCAGGTAGTTGTAGGCCACGGTCGAGCCGGTCGCGTAACACGCGATCGCCATGCCCTCGATCACCGCGTGCGGGTTGTAGCGCAGGATGTCGCGATCCTTGGCGGTGCCCGGCTCGGACTCGTCCGAGTTGCACAGGATGTACTTCTGGGTGCCGCTGCCCTTGGGCATGAAGCTCCACTTCAAGCCGGTCGGGAAGCCCGCGCCGCCGCGACCGCGCAGGCCGGACTGCTTGACCATCTCGATCACGGCCGCCGGCTCGATCTTCTCGGCCAGGATCTTGCGCCAGGCGCTGTAGCCGCCGGTCTTGAGGTAGTTCTCGTACGACCACGGCTTGTCGAAGTGCAGCGTGGTGTAGACGACGCTGTGCTCCTGCGGAGCAGGACCGACCGGGCCGTAGCCTTCGGAATAGTGACTGTGATGCGCCATCGGTCTATCGCCTCACTTCAGGCCATCAAGAATCTCGTCCACCTTGGCGGTGTCGAGCTTCTCGCGGTAATGACCGTTGACCACCACCACCGGCGCACCGCAGCACGCGGCCAGGCACTCTTCCTCGCGCTTGAGGAAGATGCGGCCATCGCTGGTGGATTCGCCCAGCTTGCAGCCCAGCCTCTTCTCGGCGTGCTTCACCAGGTCTTCGGCGCCGTTGAGCCAGCAGCTGATGTTGGTGCAGAACGCGACGTTGTGGCGGCCGACGGGCTGCGTCTCGAACATCGAATAGAAGCTCGCGACCTCGTACGCCCACACCGGCGGCAGGCCGAGGTACTTGGCCACCGCGGCAATCAGTTCGTCGGACAGCCAGCCGCCATTTTGTTCCTGCGCGGCGTGCAGGCCCTGCAGCACCGCCGAGCGCTTGCGGTCCGGCGGAAACTTGGCCAGCCAGTGGTCGATGTGCGCGCGGGTCTGCTCGGACAACGCGACCATCGGGTCGACGTGCTGACAGGCCTCGAAATTTCCGGTCGCCTTCATTCGCTCAAATTCCTAGTCGATCGGACCGCTTAGCGGTCGATCTCGCCGAATACGACGTCGTAAGTGCCGATCATCGCCACCACGTCGGCCAGCATGTGGCCCTTCACCACCTCGTCCATAGACGACAGGTGCGCGAAGCCCGGTGCCCGCAGCTTGCAGCGGAACGGCTTGTTGGCGCCGTCGGAGATCAGATAGCAGGCGAACTCGCCCTTGGGCGCCTCGACCGCCGCGTAGGTCTCGCCTTCGGGCACGCAGTAGCCTTCCGAGAACAGCTTGAAGTGGTGGATCAACGCTTCCATGTCGTCTTTCATCCCCTCGCGGGACGGCGGCGCGACCTTGAAGTTGTCGACGATCACCGGGCCGGGGTTCGCCTTCAGCCACTTCACGCACTGCTGGATGATGCGCGTGGACTCGCGCATCTCGGCCACGCGCACCAGGTAACGGTCGTAGCAGTCGCCGTTCGTGCCCAGCGGGATGTCGAAATCGACCTCGGCGTACTTCGCGTACGGCTGCTTCTTGCGCAGGTCCCAGGCGATGCCCGAGCCACGCACCATCGGGCCGGTCATGCCCCACGCCAGCGCGGTTTCCGGGCTGATCACGCCGACGCCGACGGTGCGCTGCTTCCAGATGCGGTTCTCGGTCAGCAGCGTCTCGTACTCGTCGACGCGCTTGGGGAAATCGTTGGCGAACGCCTCGAGGTAGTCGAGCAGCGAGCCCTCGCGCCATTCGTTGAAGCGCTTGAGGCTGCCGCCCTTGCGCCACGGCGATTCCTTGTACTTCGGCATCCGCTCCGGCAGGTCGCGGTAGACGCCGCCGGGACGGTAATAGGTCGCGTGCATGCGCGCGCCACTGACCGCCTCGTAGCAATCCATCAGCTCTTCGCGCTCGCGGAACGCGTACAGGAACACCGCCATCGCACCGAGATCGAGCGCGTTCGAACCGACCCACATCAGGTGGTTCAGGATGCGGGTGATCTCGTCGAACATCGTGCGGATCCACAGCGCCCGCTCCGGCGCCTCGATCCCCATCAGCCGTTCGATCGCAAGCACGTAGGCGTGCTCGTTGCACATCATCGACACGTAGTCCAGGCGATCCATGTAGCCGATCGACTGGTTGAACGGCTTGGACTCGCACAGCTTCTCGGTGCCGCGATGCAGCAGGCCGATGTGCGGGTCCGCGCGCTGCACGACCTCGCCGTCCATTTCCAGGATCAGGCGCAGCACGCCGTGCGCGGCCGGATGCTGGGGGCCGAAGTTCAGCGTGTAGTTGCGGATCTCGGCGTTGTTGAGGCCGGAAGTATTCAGGCTGGAGGTCGGGACGGCGCTCACTTCTTCACCTCGGCGCGCTGCGCGGCCTCGCCCACGGCGGTCTGGTAGCGGGCGTCATCGCGGATCACGCGCGGCACCAGCACGCGCGGCTCGATCGAAACCGGCTCGTAGACCACGCGCTGCTTCTCGGCGTCGTAGCGCACCTCGACATTGCCGATCAGCGGGAAATCCTTGCGGAACGGATGTCCGACGAAACCGTAGTCGGTCAGGATCCGGCGCAGGTCCGGGTGGCCGTCGAAGATGATGCCGAACAGGTCGAACGCCTCGCGCTCGAACCAGTTCACGCCCGGCCATACCGAGGTGAGCGAGGCCACCACCGGCATGTCGTCGTTGTCGGCGAACGTGCGCAGGCGCAGGCGCTGGTTGTGCTGGTACGACAGCAGATGCGCGACCGCGGCATAGCGGTGCTCGGGTGCCATCGCCGCGCCGTTGACCGCCTCGCCCCAGGCGAACCGGCCGGCGCCCTTGCCTTCGACGCCGCGCGAGAAACCTTCCGAGGACACGTCGGTGTCCCACTCGTCGCTGCCGTAGCTCAGGTAGTCGACGCCGCTGACGTCGACGCACTGTTCGAAGCCGAACTCATCGCGCAGCGCGCGAGCGGTGGTGAGCCAGTCGGCTGCCGGCACTTCCAGGGTAACTTCGCCGCGCGGTTCGGCCACGACGACCCGGCCCTCGGCAAAGCGCGCGCGCAGGCGCTCGGCGAACGCGCCAGCGGACATTCTTTCAGCAGGCTGGCCCATGTCAGCGCACGCCCTGCTTGTTGTCGCCGAAGTTGGTGCCGCGGCGGATCTTGCGCTGCAGCTGCAGGATCCCGTAGACCAGCGCTTCGGCGGTCGGCGGGCAGCCCGGAACGTAGACGTCGACCGGAACGATGCGGTCGCAACCGCGCACCACCGCGTAGGAGTAGTGGTAGTAGCCGCCGCCGTTGGCGCAGCTGCCCATCGAGATCACCCACTTGGGGTCGGGCATCTGGTCGTAGACCTTGCGCAGCGCCGGGGCCATCTTGTTGACCAGCGTGCCGGCGACGATCATCACGTCGGACTGGCGCGGCGACGGGCGGAACACCACGCCGTAGCGGTCCAGGTCCAGGCGCGAGGCGCCGGCGTGCATCATCTCGACCGCGCAGCAGGCCAGGCCGAACGTCATCGGCCACATCGAGCCGGTGCGCGCCCAGTTCCACAGCGTGTCGAGGTTGGTGGTGACGAAGCCCTGCTGCAGCAGCGGGTTGTCGCCTTCCGGGCGCAGGATGTCGTCGAGGCGACCTTCCGGCAGCGGGTTGTGCATGAGCCCGGAGACGGTGTCGCCGACCTTCTGGATCACTCCCATTCGAGCGCTCCCTTCTTCCAGACGTAGACGAAGCCGATCACCAGCAGCGCGAGGAACACGCCCATCTCGATCAGGCCGAACAACCCGAGTTCGCGGAACACCAGCGCCCACGGGAAGACGAAGGCGATTTCCAGGTCGAAGACGATGAACAGGATCGCGATCAGGTAGTAGCGCACGTCGAACTGCATGCGCGCGTCGTCGAACGGCGCGAAGCCGCATTCGTATGGGGAGAGCTTTTCCGCGTTCGGGCGCCGCGGCCCGAGCAGCTTGCCCACCAGCAACAGGGCGACGCCGATGCCGCTGGCGACGATCAGGAACAGCAGGGTCGGCAGGTATTCGGCCAGCACTTGTGTTCTCTCGGCTCTACGTGTGGCAGGGCCGCGTTGCCGCGGCTGTGGGCTATTGCCGCGTTTCCGCGGCCTTGGCTCGGCGGCGTCTCGGCGCCGCGCAGACGGCCCGCCGCGCGGGCCACCTTCAGTGGAGTTGTTGCGGTGTCGGTGTCGCCATGGAACGTGTTGCGGGTGTTGCTGGTTTGGTGCCCAAAGGGGGACTCGAACCCCCACGACCTAAGTCGCTACCACCTCAAGGTAGTGCGTCTACCAATTCCGCCATCTGGGCATTTAAGACTTCTGCATGCCGCTGCCAGGAGCGCAGCAGCTTGCGATCATCGCTGACCGCCACCTTGGCCATTCATCGCCACGGTGTTGAAACCAATTGTATCGGGTCGCTTCAGTTGCCCGAAGCGGGATCCGGTTTGGCGGGGGCCGCCGCTTCGGTTGCTGGTGCGGACGGTTGCGTCACCGTTGCCGCGCTGTCCGCGGCCGGCGCGACCGGAACCGTCGAGACGGGGGCAACCGCTGCCGCTGCTGGCGGAGCAACCGGCACCGCGGCGTTGCCGGCAGGCGCCGGAGCCGGGGCCGCAGGGACCTGCGACATCAAGCCCAGGTCGCGGGCATCCGGGGCCGCGGCGTTGCGCGTAGCGTTCCACGCCATGAACAGGCTGATCGCGAAGAACGCGATCGCCAGCCACTTGGTGCTCTTGGACAGGAAGTTGGACGCGCCGCGCGCGCCGAACACGGTGCCGGACGCGCCGCCGCCGAAGCCCGAGCCCGCCTGCGCACCGGCGCCGCGTTGCATCAGGATCAGCGCGATCATCGCGATCGCGATCAGCACATAGATGACGTTGAGGAACAACAGCATCAGCGAAAACTCTTCAAGATTGGGTCCACCGGACGGGTCCGATGAAGTCAGGCCGCCGCTCTCGCGATGGCAAGGAAATCGGCGGCCACCAGCGAGGCGCCACCCACCAGGCCGCCGTCGACGTCGGGCTGCGAAAACAGCGCGGCGGCATTATCGGCCTTCACGCTACCGCCGTACAAGATCGGTAGCGAGCCGGCGATTCTAGCATCGTGCGCCGCTATTTCGCTACGGATGAATGCGTGCACGGCCTGCGCCTGCTCGGGCGTGGCGGTCTTGCCGGTGCCAATCGCCCAGACCGGTTCGTAGGCGACGATCGCGCCGTCGAGCGCCATCGCACCGCCGAGCTCGAACAGCGGCTCCAGCTGCTCCTGCAGGCGCCACTCGGTCTGGCCGTTCTCGCGCTCGCCGAGCGTCTCACCGATGCACAGGATCGGGGTGAGGCCAGCGGCTTTTGCCGCGAAGAACTTGCGCGCCACCAGTTCGCTGCCTTCGTGGTGGTGCTGGCGGCGCTCGGAATGGCCGACCAGGCCGTAACGCGCACCGACATCCACCAGCATCGCCGCCGAAACCTCACCGGTGTACGCGCCCTTCTCGTTCACGCTGACGTCCTGGGCGCCAAAATCCAGGCCCTTGGCGGAATAACGCTCGACCAGGTCGCCCAGGTACGGCAGCGGCGGCAGGATCACGCGCTCGACGCCCGCGGGAGCCGCTTCGGCGGCAACGGCATCGAGCAGCGCGAAAGCGAACTGGCGATCGCCGTGCAGTTTCCAGTTACCGGCAACGATTCGGCGGCGCATCGGCCACTCCCTGAATGCGAAGGCGCGAAGTTTACAGCAGCGCACCTAGAATCCGGCCATGCCCACCCTCCAGGGACTTCCGCCGATCGCCAATGCCGACGCCTGCGTGCTGGTCCTGGGCAGCATGCCCGGTGCTGCGTCGCTGCAGGCCGGCCAGTATTACGCACACGGCCGGAACCGGTTCTGGCGGTACATGGGCGAACTGGTCGGCGCGAACCCGGCGCTGCCGTACGCAGAGCGGGTGCAACGGCTAGGCGAGGCCGGGATCGCGGTGTGGGACGTGATCGGCCAATGCCGGCGCGTGGGCAGCCTGGACAGCGCGATCCGCGACGAGACCGTCAACGATTTCGCGGAATTCCTCGCCTCGCATCCACGCGTCGGCACGGTGCTGTTCAACGGTGCCAAGGCCGAGGCGAGCTTCATGCGGCACGCCCTACCGTCACTGGCTCGCCCGGACCTCGCGTTTCACCGGCTGCCCTCCACCAGCCCGGCGAACGCCTCGCAATCCGACCAGTTCAAGTTGGATGCGTGGCGTAGCGCGCTACAGCAAGCGGGCGTCCGCCTGGCCGGATGCCAACCCGCTACTTGAGCTTGATCTCGCGCAGCCGTTCCTCGAGGTAGCCCTGCGCGGTGATCGGCTCGGGGTAGCGACTCGGGTTTTCCGGCGTGATCGTCGAGGGGAGCACGTCGATCACGAAATCCGGGTTCGGATGCAGGAAGAACGGGGTCGAATACCGCGGCTGGCGCGCCTTCTCGCCCGGCGGGTTGACCACGCGGTGGGTCGTGGACGGGTACACGTGGTTGGTCAGGCGCTGCAGCATGTCGCCGATGTTGACCACGATGGTGTCGGCATCGGCGGTGAACGGCACCCACTCGCCCTTGCGGGAGCGGACTTCCAGGCCTTCGGCGCTGGCGCCGACCAGCAGGGTGATCAGGTTGATGTCCTCGTGCGCGCCGGCGCGCTCGTTGGGGATGTCGTCGGTGGTGATCGGCGGGTAGTGGATCGGGCGCAGGATCGAGTTGCCCGAGTCGGTCTTGTCGACAAAGTAGGTCTCCGCCAGGCCGATATGCAGTGCCAGCGCGCTGAGCACGCGCGAGCCGAGCTGGTCGAGCGCCTGGTACAGCCCGTAGGCCTGTTCGCGGAACTCCGGGATCTCCTCGGGCCACAGGTTCGGCGGCATGACGTCGGCGTATTTGGAATCGCGCGGGATCTCGCGACCAACGTGCCAGAACTCCTTGAGGTCGGAGTACTGCGCGCCCTTGGCGGTCTCGACGCCGAACGGGGTGTAGCCGCGCGCGCCACCGCCGCCGGGCACGTGGTACTTGCGTTTGGCGTCCTCGGGCAGCGCGAAGAAACGCTTGAACGCCTCGTACGAGGCATCGATCTGCGCCGCCGGGATGCCGTGGCCGCGGATGCCGGCAAAACCCCATTCGCGGTAGGCCGCGCCGAGTTCGGCGACGAAGGCGTCCCGGTCTGTGTCTAAACGGCGGATGTCGAGGGTGGGGATCTGCGGGCTCATGGGCGACTCATAGGGTTTTGTATACCGGAGCTTGCTTCGCCGCTTCCGGGACGAGCCGGGCGAGCCCGGCAACACCAGGTTATTGCGCGGCCGCGCGCACCGCATCGGCCAGGCGATCGAGCGTGGATTGCATCAGGGCCGCGTCATCGGCCTCGACGGTGACGCGCACCACCGGCTCGGTCCCCGACGGGCGCAGGAAGGCGCGGCCGCGCCCGTTGACCGCCGCCTGCGCGTGCGCCAGCGCGTCCTGGACGGCCGGCGCATCGGCAGGCTTGGAGGCGCCCGCATAACGCACGTTGACGGTCTGCTGCGGCACCTTGCTGAAGCCTTCCAGCGCGGCCTTCAGCGAGACCCCGCGGCGGCGCAGCACCTCCAGCACCTGCAACGCACTGACGATGCCGTCGCCGGTGCTGGCCCGGTCCAGGCACAGCAGGTGGCCCGAGGCCTCGCCACCGAGCACGCCGTCGTGCGCGATCAACTGCTGGTGCACGTAGCGGTCGCCGACCTTGGCGCGCACGAAGCCGATGCCGCGCTGTTCGAACGCGCGTTCCAGCCCGTAGTTGGTCATCAGCGTGCCGATCACCGGCCCGCGCAGGCGGCCACTGGCGAGCCAGTCGTTGGCCAGCACGTACAGCAGGTCGTCGCCGTCGCAGACGCGGCCCTCGTGGTCGACGAACAGCACCCGGTCGCCGTCGCCGTCGAAGGCGATGCCCAGGTCGGCGGCGGTCGCGCGCACGTGCGCGGCGAGGGTCTCCGGATGCGTGGAGCCGATCCGGTCGTTGATGTTGACGCCGTTGGGATCGATTCCGATCGCATCGACAAGCGCACCCAGCTCGCGCAGCACCAGCGGCCCGAGCTGGTAGGTCGCACCGTTGGCGCAGTCCATGGCGATGCGCATGCCGCCCAGGTCGAAACCCTTCGGCACCGAGGTCTTGCAGGCCTCGATGTAGCGGCCCAGCGCGTCGCGGGTACGCACCGCCTTGCCCAGCTGCTCGGACGGCACGGTGCGGAACGGCTGCTCGAGCGCGGCCTCGATAGCCAGTTCGGTGGCGTCGTCGAGCTTCTCGCCCTCGGCGGAGAAGAACTTGATGCCGTTGTCGTGGTGCGGGTTGTGCGAGGCCGAGATCACGATGCCGCCGTCAGCGCGCATTGAGTGGGTGAGGTGGGCGACGGCCGGGGTCGGCATCGGCCCCATCAACTGCACGTCGACGCCGGCGGCGACCAGCCCGGCCTCGAGCGCGGCCTCGAACATGTAGTTGGAGATGCGCGTGTCCTTGCCGATGATCACCACCGGCTTGCGCCACTCGCGGCCCTCGTAGGCGCGGGTCAGCGCGTGGCCGTAGGCATTGCCCAGGCGCAGCACGAAATCGGCCGAGATCGCGCCCTCGCCCACCCGTCCGCGGATGCCGTCGGTGCCGAAGTACCTGCGGCTCACGCAACGACCTCGGCGTCGTCTTCGGGCTGCGGCTGTTTCATCATCAGCGCCAGCAGGTGCGACAGGCGGTCGCGCATCTCGCGGCGGTCGCAGATCTGGTCAATGGCGCCGTGTTCGACCAGGAACTCGCTGCGCTGGAAGCCTTCGGGCAGCGTCTCGCGCACGGTCTGCTCGATCACGCGTGGGCCGGCGAAGCCGATCAGCGCCTCGGGTTCGGCCATGTTGATGTCGCCGAGCATCGCGAACGAGGCCGACACGCCGCCGGTGGTCGGATGCGTCATCACCGACACGTACGGCAAGCCCGCCGCACGCAGCCGGCCGAGCGCAGCCGAGGTCTTGGCCATCTGCATCAGCGAGAACAGGCTTTCCTGCATGCGCGCGCCGCCGCTGGCGGAGAAGCTCACGAACGGGCAGCCGATCTCCAGCGCGGTCTCGGCGGCGCGCGCGAAGCGCTCGCCGACCACCGAGCCCATCGAGCCGCCCATGTAGGCGAAGTCGAACGAACACGCGACCAGCGGCCGTTGTCTCATCGTGCCGCGCAGCGCGATCAGCGCGTCGCGCTCGCCGGTGGCCTTCTGCGCCGCCTTGATGCGGTCGGAGTACTTCTTCTGGTCCTTGAACTTGAGCACGTCGACCGGGCCCAGCTCGGCGGCAATCTCGGTGGTGCTGCCAGCATCGAACAGTGCGGCCAAGCGCGCGCGCGCGCGGATCGGCATGTGGAAGTTGCACTTCGGGCAGACCTCGAGGTTCTCCTCGAGCTCGGGTCGGTACAGCACGGCGCCACAGCGGTCGCACTTTTCCCACAGGCCCTCGGGCACGCTGCGGCGCTTGCCCGCGCCCGCGCCCGCGGCGTCGGTGCGGATGCCGGTGCGGCTGCCGGATGGCATGAGTTTCTTGAGCCAGGACATCGATGCAGGGTTCCCGTGTTGAGGCAGGTGGCGGCCCGCGGCAATTCCCGCGGCCGGCCCAGTGGGTCAGTTTAGCGCAGGGTCCACACCTGCCTGCGGACCGCCATCCAGCGCGGCCCGCAGCGGCGCGAGGAACGCGCGGGCCGCGGCGGCCGGGTCGGCCGCACCGTCCAGCGCGGCCACCAGGGCGCTGCCGACGACCACGCCATCGGCCTGGCGGGCCATCGCTGTCGCACTTGCGGCGTCCTTGATGCCGAACCCGGCGACCACCGGCACCGCGCTGCGCGCGCGGATCATCTGCAGGCGTTCGCTGGCGGCGCCGGTGTCGAGCTGGTCGCCGCCGGTGACCCCGGCGAAGCTCACGTAGTAGAGGTAACCCGCGGCATCGGCGCACAGTTGCGCGATGCGCTCGTCGGAGGTGGTCGGCGCGGCCAGCAGGATTAGCGCCAGGCCGGCGGCCGCGAAGGCGACGCGGAACTCGCCGGATTCCTCCGGCGGCAGGTCGACCAGCAGCACGCCGTCGACGCCGGCGGCCACGGCCTCGGTCGCGAAGCGCTGCGCGCCCCGGATTTCCACCGGGTTGAGGTAGCCCATCAGCACGACCGGGGTGTCGGCGTCGGATACGCGGAAGCGGCGCACCGTCTCGAACACGTATTCCCGCCCCGCCCCTCGAGCCAGCGCGCGCTCGGAGCTGCGCTGGATGGTCGGGCCGTCGGCCATCGGGTCGGAAAAGGGAACGCCCAGTTCGATCACATCGGCGCCGGCCTCGACCAGCGCGTGCATCACCGGCACGGTGGTTTCCAGCGACGGGTCGCCGGCGGTGATGAACGGCACCAGCGCCTTGCGGCCGCTGGCCTTGAGCTGGGCGAAACGGGTGTCGAGTCGGTTCATCACAGTGCTTTTGTCCCCCAAGAGGACTTCCTTTGGGCGTAGGAGCGGCTTCAGCCGCGAGCCTTTTTGTAGCAGATCAACAGATCGCGGCTGAAGCCGCTGCTACAAGTGCAGGCCTTCGCGCGCGGCGATGGTGTGCACATCCTTGTCGCCGCGCCCGGACAGGTTGCACAGCACGATCGCGTCCCTGGGCAGCTCGCGCGCGAGCTTCGCCGCCTGCGCGAGCGCGTGGCTCGACTCCAGCGCCGGCAGGATGCCCTCGGTACGCGCCAACTGGTGGAACGCCGCCATCGCCTCGTCGTCGCTGACGCCGACGTACTGCGCGCGGCCGGTGTCCTTGAGGAACGCGTGCTCGGGGCCGACCCCGGGGTAGTCCAGGCCGGCGGACACCGAATGGGTCTCGATGATCTGGCCGTCGTCGTCGCACAGCACGTAGGTGCGGTTGCCGTGTAACACGCCCGGGCGGCCGGCCGCGAGCGAGGCGGCGTGGCGGCCGCTGGCGATGCCCTCGCCCGCCGCCTCGGCGCCGACGATGCGTACGCCGGGGTCGTTGAGGAACGCGTGGAAGATGCCGATCGCGTTGCTGCCGCCGCCGACGCAGGCGGTGACCGCGTCGGGCAGGCGACCGTACTCGGCCAGCATCTGCGCGCGCGCCTCGCGGCCGACGATCGCGTTGAAGTCACGGACCATGCGCGGGTACGGATCGGGACCGGCGACGGTGCCGATGATGTAGAACGTGTCGCGCACGTTGGTGACCCAGTCGCGCATCGCCTCGTTGAGCGCGTCCTTGAGCGTCGCCGAACCGCTGGTGACCGGCACCACGGTCGCGCCGAGCAGCTGCATGCGGTAGACGTTGATCTTCTGGCGCTCGATGTCGGTCGCGCCCATGTAGACCACGCATTCCAGCCCGAGGCGCGCGGCCACCGTGGCCGACGCCACGCCGTGCTGGCCGGCGCCGGTTTCGGCGATGATCCGGGTCTTGCCCATGCGGCTGGCGAGCAGCGCCTGGCCGATGGTGTTGTTGATCTTGTGCGCGCCCGTGTGGTTCAGGTCCTCGCGCTTGAGCAGGATGCGCGCGCCGCCGACTTCGCGGCTCAGCCGCTGCGCGAAGTAGATCGGGCTCGGACGGCCGACGTAGTGCGCCAGGTCGCGGTCGACCTCGGCGATGAAGGCCGGGTCGACGCGGGCGGCGTCATAGGCCGCGGCCAGTTCCTGCAGCGGCCCCATCAGCGTTTCGGCGACGAAGCGGCCGCCGAAGCGGCCGAAGTGGCCGGCCGCGTCCGGGTAGGCGTGAAAATCGAGGGGTTGTTCGGAGGACATGCGACCGGATCGTGGAAGAAGGGGAAGTCGCGCCGCCAGCGCGACGTGGAGGCACAGTCTAGGGCAAGCCTGATTCGGCCAAGCCTGACGAGCGCCGAGCCCGGTCCGCGTGCCGTAGCGCGGCGCCTGCGCCCACCGCCACGCCGGCGGGGACGCCCACGCTCAGTCGTTGTGGCAATCGGCGCGCCGCACCTGCTCGACGAAGTGGCGCATCTTGTCGCCGTCCTTCAGGCCGGGCGCGGTTTCGATGCCGCTGGACACGTCCACGCCCCAGGGCAGGGTCGCGCAGATCGCATCGAACACGTTGTCGGGGGTCAGGCCGCCGGCGAGCATGAACGGCTTGTGCATGCCGGTTGGCACCCGCGACCAGTCGAATGCGCGGCCGCTGCCGCCGGCCTCGCCCTCGGCGTGGCTGTCGAACAGGAACCCGGATGCTGTCGGGTAGCGCCGGTGCAGGTCCAGCGCATTGCCTGCATTGGGGTCGCCCATCGCGACGGCCTTCATGTACGGCAAGCCGAAACCGCGGCAGAACGCGTCGTCTTCGCCGCCATGGAACTGCAGCAGGCTGGGCCGCACGTGGCGGATCACCTCGCGGACCTCCTCGACCGGGTTGTCCATGAACAACGCCACCGCATCCACCAGGGGCGCGAGCGCGTGGCGCATAGCGCGGGCTTCCTCGGCCTCGACCCGGCGCGGGCTCTTGGGCGCGAACACGAACCCGATAGCGTCGACGCCCAGCTCGCTGGCCAGGCGCACGTCACCCGGCCGGGTCAGGCCGCAGAATTTGATGCGGGTGCGGAACAGGGTGCGGTTCATCGTGGCTGGTCCAAGGCAGGGGTGGTCACCGGGGTGAGTCGGCGTCGGCGGTCACAGCGTGACCTCGGCGGGAAGCTGCCATTGTGCGGGGTAGCGTGGGCCAAGGAACACCAGCCCGGCCGATGGTGCGGTCGGCCCGGCGACCGTGCGGTCGCGGCCGGCGAGCAGCTCGCCGACCCAGCCCTCGTGCTGCTCGCCGCGCCCGACCGGCAGCAGGCTGCCGACGATGTTGCGGACCATGTGGTGCAGGAAGGCGTTCGCCTGGACCTCGATCGCGACCACGTCGCCGTCGCGGCGCACGCTGATGTGCTGCAGGTCGCGGCGGGCGTGCGGCGCCTGGCAGTGCACGGTGCGGAACGCGGAGAAGTCGTGCTCGCCCAGCAACGCCTGCGCGGCGCGGTGCATCGCGTCGGCGTCGAGCGGCTTGCGCTCCCAGCTTAAATATTGCCGCTCCAGCGCCGGGCGCACGGTGCGGTTGAGGATGCGGTAGCGGTAGCGGCGCGCACGCGCTGAGAAGCGCGCATGGAAATCCGCCGCGACCGGGAGGCACCAGCGCACGCACACCGCCGGGGGCAACCGCGAGGTGGTGCCTAGCATCCAGCCGCGCGGGTCGCGCTGCGCCGGTCCATCGAAATGCACGACCTGCGCGGCCGCGTGCACGCCGGCGTCGGTGCGGCCGGCGCAGACGACCTCGGTCGGGCGCCCGGCGACGAAAGACAGGGCTTCCTCGAGGGAGGCCTGGATCGTCGGTTCGCCGCGAAGATCGGGCTCTCCCGGCTTGCTGAGCCGCTGCCAGCCGGAAAAACCGCTGCCGTCGTACTCGATGCCCAGCGCGTAGCGGCGAAGAACCACCTCGCCGTCCGCCGGTTGCGGGACCAACACCGCCTACTCCAGTTCGCGCAGCATCCGCGTCGCTTGCTGGCGGGTGGCATGGTCGCCGTTGACGGCCACTTCGCTGAGCAGCTGGCGCGCACTGTCGCGGTCGCCGAGGTCGAGGTAGGCCTGGGCCAGCTCGAGACGCTCCGCAGCGGCGGCATCGCTGACCGGTAGCGGCGCGGCCGGCGGAGCATCCATGCGGGCTGCGCCGCCGGTGTGCCAGGCCGGTGCGGCGGCGGGCGCGGCCACGCGGCCACCGGACATCTGGCTGCGTTCGCGACGATCCCAGAACGGCAACGGGTCGGTCTCGGCTGCCGACGCCGGCTCAGATGCAGATGCAGATGCAGATACAGGCGCGGGCTTCGCGGCCGGCGCGGGTGCGGGCGGCGTCTTCGGTGCAGGGACCACCGTCAGCGCCGGTACCGCAACTGCCGCCGGGGTTGCCGGGGCTGCCATTCGCGCGCCGTCGGCTGCCGGTTCCGGCGCTGACGGGAAGGCGGCCGCCAGCGGCGACGGCGCGGTGTGGGGCACCCGGAAACCCGGCTTTGGCTTGCTGCGGCCGCGCATCCACCAGCCGCCGACCAGCATGACCAGCAGCAGTCCCGCGCCGCCGAACACCCACGGCAGGGTCGAATCGTTCGTGGTCGCGGTGGCGGGCGGTGGCGTCGCAGGCGTCGCCTGCGACGTCGCCAGGCGCTGTTGCGCGGCCGCCAGCTCGCTGTCTTTCAGTGCCATCAGCTGCTGCTGATCGGCCTGCAGCTTCTCCAGGTCGGCGATCCGGCTCTTGAGTTCCTGCAGCTCCGCGTCACGTGCGGCCAGGGATTCCTTGGTCTCTTGCAGTTCCTGTCGCAGCATCTTGCCCTCGCCGCCGGCGTTGATACCGGATTGTGTTCCTGCCCGCATCGCCCGGCTGGCGCCGGGTGGAGCAATCTCGAGCCGCGCGCCGCCGCTGCGCGGCGCGCTGGCGTTGCCTGCCATGGTCGATGCCTTGCTGCTGGCCGAGTCCGCGCTCGCGGCGCTCGCCGGCTGCGGCACCGCACGACGCGCGTCGCGCCATTGCCGGACCTGGCCGCGCACGATCTCGCTGGCCTGTGCCGCGTCGATCGCCGTCAGCGCATCGCTGTCGGGCACGCGCAGCACCGCGCCCTGCTTCAACTGGTTGAGATCGCCGCCGATAAAGGAGTCCGGATTCGCGCGCAGCAGCGCGACCATGGTCTGGTCAAGGCTGGCGCCGCCGACGTCGAGGCGGCCGGCGACCTGCGACAGCGATTCGCCGCGCTTGACCGGGCCGTATTCGTTGCTGGGTGCGGCCGCTGGCGCCTGCGGCGTTGCTGCCGGCACCGGGGTCGGGGGCACGCCGATCGTGGTGTCCGGGGCGCGGCTCGGCGCCGGCTGGGTGGCGATCGGCGTGGCATTGGCGGACGGTGGCGGGAATGATTGGACCGGCCGTTCGATCACGTTCGGCGGGGCCACCACCGGCGCCTGGATCGCCGGCTGCGACGGCGCCGACACGGTCTGCGGGGTATCGATCAGCGCCGAGTACTCGCGCACCAGGCGCCCCTGCCCCCAGTCGACCTCGACCAGGAAGGTCAGCAGCGGCTGGGTGACCGGCTCGGCGCTGGTGACGCGGATCACCGGACTGCCTGAGTTGTCCAGCGCCACCGTGAATTGCAGCCCGGAGACGATGCCCTGCGGCGGCTGCAGGCCGACGCGGGTGAAAGTATCAGGCGACGCCAGCCGCGCCTGCAGCTGCTCCAGTTCGGCCGGGTCGTTGGACACGATCGGGATTTCGGCCAGCAAAGGCTGCCCGGACCGCGACTTCACGTCGATCTGCCCGAGGCCGAGCGCGGCCGCGGTGCTGCTGGCCAGAGCCAGCGCGATTGCCAACGCCATCTTCAACGATGGATGCCGCGTGCAGTGCTTCACAGTCCATCCCATAACAATCCCCTGACGGCGACTCTAGCGGTCGCCGCGCCCCATGCGCAATCCAATGGCGTCGCGGTTCAGGCTTCGCGCAGCACGAGTTCGGCCAGCTGGACCGCGTTCAGGGCAGCGCCCTTGCGGATGTTGTCGGCCACCACCCACAGGTCCAGCCCGCGCGGATGCGAGATGTCCTCGCGGATGCGGCCGACGTACACCGGGTCGTTGCCCGAGGCGTGGGTGACCGGCGTCGGGTAGCCGCCGCCGACCTGCTCGTCGACCACCTCGACACCCGGCGCCTTCTCCAGCAGCGCGCGTGCCTGCGCCGCGGTGATCTTCTCGCGGGTCTCGATGTGCACCGCCTCGGAGTGGCCGTAGAACACCGGCACCCGGACTACGGTCGCATTCACCCCGATCGAGTCGTCGCCGAGGATCTTGCGGGTCTCCCAGACCAGCTTCATCTCCTCGCTGGTGTAGCCGTTGTCGAGGAAGTCGCCGCCGTGCGGAATCACGTTGAACGCGATCTGCACCGGATACACCTCCGGCTCGACCTCGCGGAAGTTGAGCATGCCGGCGGTCTGCTTGCCGAGCTCCTCCAGCGCACGGCGACCGGTGCCGGACACCGACTGGTAGGTGGCAATGTTGATGCGTTCGATCCCGACCGCGCGGTGGATCGGCGCCAGCGCGACCATCAGCTGCATGGTCGAGCAATTGGGGTTGGCGATGATCCCGCGCGGGCGGTTGCGTGCCGCCTCCGGGTTCACTTCGGCAACCACCAGCGGCACGTCGTCGTCGCCGCGGAACACCGAGGAGTTGTCGATCACCACCGCGCCGGCGGCGGCGAACTTAGGTGCGTACTCCTTCGAGATGCTGCCGCCGGCGGAGAACAGCGCGATGTCGACCCCGGTCGGGTCGAACGTGGCCAGGTCCTGCACCACCAGCTGTCGGGCGCCGTATTCGAGCTTCTCGCCGGCCGAACGCTCGCTCGCCAATACGTGCAGGGTGCCAACCGGGAACTGGCGTTCGGCCAGGATTTTCAGCAGGGTCTCGCCGACGGCGCCGGTGGCACCGACGATGGCTACGGTGACGGTCTTGCTCATATGTTGCGTGTCCTTGGACTGGAGCGAATGGCGGGTAGCGCCCGATTGTGCGCGAACCCGCCCCGCGGGAATGAGGGGCCGGATGCAACGATGGTGCGACGCAGCTGCAACGGTCTCGCCCAACCCAAACCCGGGCGCGCGGCTGGCCGCTATCGTTTGCCGCCGGCCTGGGGTTCGAGTTCGGAGCCGGCTTCGACCGCGACGGACGGCACCCGCGGCGACACCGTGCCGACATCGCCGCACTGCGCGCGATGGCGCAGCGCCTGGTCGATCAACACCAGCGCCACCATCGCCTCGCAGATCGGGGTGGCGCGGATGCCGACGCACGGATCGTGGCGGCCGGTGGTGACCACTTCAACGGTGTTGCCGTGGATGTCGAGGCTGTCGACCGGCAGGCGCAGGCTCGAGGTCGGCTTGAACGCGACCGAGCAGCGCAGCTGCTGGCCGGAACTGATTCCGCCGAGGATGCCGCCGGCGTGGTTCGAGGCGAAGCCGTCAGGCGCGATATGGTCGCGGTGCTCGCTGCCCTTCTGCGCGACGACCGCGAAGCCGTCGCCGATCTCGACGCCCTTGACCGCATTGATGCTCATCAGCGCCGCGGCCAGCTCGCCATCCAGCTTGCCGTAAACCGGCTCGCCCCAGCCCGGCGGCACGCCGTCGGCGACCACGTCGACGCGCGCGCCGACCGAATCTCCGGACTTGCGCAACGCGTCCATGTAGCTTTCCAGCGCGGGTACCTGCGCAGCGTCGGGCCAGAAGAACGGGTTGTCCTCGACCACCGACAGGTCGTAGCCATGCGGCACCACTTCGCCGATCTGCGCCAGGTAGCCCTGCACGCGCACGCCGTGCTTTTCGGCCAGCCACTTCTTGGCGATCACGCCGGCGGCCACGCGCATCGTGGTCTCGCGCGCGCTGGCGCGCCCGCCGCCGCGCGGGTCGCGGATGCCGTACTTGTGCCAGTAGGTGTAGTCGGCGTGCCCCGGCCGGAACTGCTCGGCGATCTGTGCGTAATCCTTGCTGCGCGCATCCACGTTGCGGACCAGCAGCGCGATCGGGGTACCGGTGCTGACGCCTTCGTAGACGCCGCTGAGGATCTCGACCTCGTCGGCCTCGTGGCGGGCCGAGGTGTGGCGGCTCTTGCCGGTGGCGCGGCGGTCGAGGTCGTGGCGGAAATCCTCCGGCGCGATCGCGATCCCCGGCGGGCAGCCGTCAACCACACAGCCGATCGCCGGTCCGTGGCTTTCGCCGAAGGTGGTGACGCGGAACAGCTGTCCGAAGGTGTTCATCTATCCAATCAACCGCGCGCGTCGGCCAGTGCCTGGATCTTGTCGTGGTGCTCGACCAGGTCGGCACGCTCGACCACGAAGATGCCCATCTGCCCGACCTTGAACTCGACCCAGGCCAGCGGCAGTTCCGGCAGCAGCGCGACCAGCGCCTGTTCGGCCTCGCCGACCTCGCAGATCAGCACGCCGTCCTCGCTCAGGTGCTCGGGCGCGTCGCGCAGGATCCGCAGCGCCAGGTCGAGGCCATCGAAACCGGCGCGCAGGCCCAGGTCGGGCTCGTGCGCGTACTCGGGCGGAAGCGCATCGGTCTCGTCGTTGGTGACGTACGGCGGATTGGTCACGATCAGGTCGTAGACCTCGCCCTGCAGGCCGCCGAACAGGTCGGACTTGCGCAGGGTGACGTTGTCCGCGTGCAGGCGCGCCTTGTTCTCGGCGGCCAGCGCCAGCGCGTCGTCGTTGATGTCGGCGCCATCTACCTGCCAGTCCGGGTGGTAGTGACCGGTGGCGATCGCGATGCAGCCCGAGCCGGTGCACAGGTCGAGCACGCGGTGGACCTCGCGGCCGCCGAGCCACGGCTCGAAGCCCGACTCGATCAGCTCGGCGATCGGCGAACGCGGCACCAGCGCGCGGGGGTCGCTCTTGAAGCTGAGGCCGGCGAACCACGCCTCGCCGGTCAGGTACGCGGCCGGGATGCGCTCGGCGATGCGGCGCTCGAACAGGGCCAGCACGCGGGCCTTCTCGTCGCTGGTGACGCGCGAGGCGCCGTACACCGGGCTGAGATCGTGCGGCATGTGCAACGCGTGCAGCACCAGCTGGGTCGCCTCGTCGAGGGCGTTGTCGTAGCTGTGGCCAAAGGTCAACCCGGCCGCGCCGAAGCGGCTGGCGCCATGGCGGATCAGGTCGACGATGGTGAGTTGTTCGAAGATGACGGAGTCGGCAGACACGGCGGTTCCAGCACGGCGCAAGGCGGCCATTATAGGGGCCGCCCCGCCACCACGGCCTGCGGCAGGCGCGGCCGGTATCATGCGCGCACGTCGAACCCGGGATCGTCATGCTCACTCGCACCACCGCCATCATCCTTGTCGCCGCGTTGGCCGCCGCCCTCGGGCTGTGGGCGTCGCGGCACTACTTCGGCCAGGCCGGCGGCTCGGCGTGGCCGGCGACCCAGGCGGTGCAGCTGTTCGATCCGCCGCGCGAACTGCCGGCGTTCTCGCTGCGCCAGTCCGATGGCACGCCGCTGGTCCCGGGCGAGCTCAAGGGCCACTGGACGCTGGTGTTCCTCGGCTTCACCCATTGCCCCGACGTCTGCCCGACCACGCTGGCGCAGATGGCGCAGGCGCAAAAGCAGTGGGCCGCGATCCCCGAGTCGACGCGGCCGCGGCTGCTGTTCGTGTCGGTCGACCCGGAACGCGACAATCCGGACCGGATCGGCGAGTACGCGCACGCGTTCCACCGCGACACCCTGGCCGCCACCGCCGACGTGCCGGCGCTGGAGCAGTTCGCGCGTTCGCTGAGCATGGTGTTCGCCAAGGTGCCGGCCGCCGAGGGCGTGCCGGCCGACCAGTACACGCTCGACCACAGCGCCGGGATGGTGCTGCTGGATCCACGAGGGCGCATGTCGGGCGTGGTGCAGCCACCGTTCGATCCGAAGGCGATCGGCGCCGACCTGATTTCCCTGACCAAGGCGGCGACCCCGTGAGCCTGATCACCACCCTCACCTACCTGCTGCCGCACCGGGCGATGTCGTCGCTGGCGCGCAAGCTCGCCTACTCGACCCATCCGCGCACCAAGCAGTGGCTGATCGACACGGTGACGCGCAAGTTCGGCGTCGACCTGTCCGAAGCCGAGCAGCCCGACCCGACCGCGTACCCGAGCTTCAACGCGTTCTTCACCCGCGCCCTAAAGCCCGGCGCGCGCGTTGCCGAGCCGGACGCCAATGCCCTGCTGATGCCCGCCGACGGCCGCATCAGCGAGTGCGGGCACATCGGCCGCGCCGACGAGGGCGTGCTGCACGAGGACGCCAGCCATATCTTCCAGGCCAAGGGCCACGGCTTCACCACCGCCGAGCTGCTCGGCGACGAAACCGCCGCGCACGCCTTCGAGGGCGGCGTGTACGCCACCGTCTACCTGTCGCCGAAGGACTACCACCGCGTGCACATGCCGTGGACCGGCCGCCTGCGCGAGACCGTGCACGTCCCCGGCCGCCTCTTCAGCGTCGGCCCGGACGCGGTCGGTACGGTGTCGAAACTGTTCGCGCGCAACGAGCGCCTGGTCTGCCACTTCGACACCGATTTCGGGCCGATGGCGGTGGTGATGGTCGGCGCGCTGCTGGTGTCGGGCGTGGAGACGGTGTGGGGCGGCGTCGAGATCCCGCCCTACGGCGGCCCGGTCACGGTCAAGGACTACCGCGGCGAGCACATCGTGCTCGAGCGCTTCGCCGAGATGGCGCGCTTCAACTACGGCTCGACCGTGATCGTGCTGCTGCCGCGCGGCGTGGCGGAGCTGGCACCGGCGCTGTCGGCGCAGGTGGCGGTGAGGCTGGGCGAGCGGCTGGCGACGCGGATCGGCTGACGCGTCGGCGGGTTGAAACCCGCCCTGCAATCCGGCCGTCGTAGGGCGGGTTTTAACCTGCCTTCCGGATAGTGAGGAATTGTTGGGCGGGATGGGTCGCGCACCGCCCAACCCATCCGCCTTGGCAAGCCTAGTTGCGGCAGCCCGCCAACTTGAGCTGCTGCCCCGGCTGGATGGTGAAGCGCGGCGCGGCGATGCCATTGGCCTTGGCCAGCACGCCCATGTCGCACTCGAACTTCTGCGCGATCGAGGTCAGGGTCTCGCCGCCCTGCACCTGGTAGTCGCGCGTGGACAGTGGCGCGGGCTTGCCGGTCGCCACGGTGGTGGTGACGGCACCGGCGGCCGGCACGAATGTCGACACCGGCGGCTCCACCGTCTCGACCGGCCCCATCCGCACTATCGCCGACTGCGGGTCGCTGAGCACCAGCGTGCGCGCCAGCTCGGCGCGCGGCCCCTGCGTGCACCAGCGGTTGTACAGGCCGGTCATCTTGGTGGTGACGTTGAGCGCGGTGCCGGCCGGCAGGAAGCTGTCGGCCTCGTAGCGAGGATTGAGGTTGCGCAGCACGCGCATGTAGCCGTCGCGGGTGCCACCGTTGCCCATGCAGATGGTCAGCTGGTAGATCGACGACGGCTTCGTCAGGCGCAGCGTCGCCGGGCGCGCGTCGACGCGCGGGAAGCTCAGGCCGTACTCCTTCGGGTGCAGGTACAGCCACGCCGCAGCGATCACCATCGGCACGTAGTCGCGGGTTTCCGGCGGGAACTGGCTGTAGACGTCGGCATCCCAGAAATTGCGGCCGCCGCTGTCGCGGAACACGCGCGCGGCGCGGCCCTCGCCACCGTTGTAGGCCGCCAGCGACATCTCGATGTTGTTGTTGAGCGAGGCGAAGCGTTCGTTGAGGTAACTCGCCGCCGCATCGGCCGAGGCGCGCGGGTCGTAGCGGGTGTCGAAGCCGGTACCGTCCGGCCCCAGGCCGAAGCGGCGACCGGTCGCGGGCATGAACTGCATCGGCCCGACCGCGCCGGCACGCGAGCCGACGTGCACCTTGCCGTTGGATTCCTTGGCCATGATCCCGAACAGCAACGCCTCGGGCAGGCCGTTGCGCTGGAACGCCGGCGACATCAAGTGGCGCATGTACTGGTAGTTCTCGTGGCTCTGGATCAACGCCACGCGCATGTCGGTCAGCCAGCGGCGGATGCCGGCCTGCACCGCCGGGTTGTACTGCACCATCTTCACGAAACGCTGGCCGTCGGGGCTCAGCAACGCGGCGGCACCGGCAGCGGCCGGCACGTCGCTGGCCGCATCGATCGGCTCGGCCACCAGGGTGGTGTCTCCGTCGTCACCGCCTTGCGCATCGGCATCGGCTTTGAGCAGCCGCTTGAACGCCGCCAACTGCGTCGCGACCGAGCAGCCGCGCTGCTTGCCGCAGGCGGCGATGACGTCCTCCATGTCCTCCAGCGCCGAATCGGCCTGGCGCTGGCCGTCGGGGTCGGCATTGCGGACCTGCACCATCGCCTCGCGATACTTGCCCTCCGCGCTCGCCATGCGCTGGTTCAACGCGTCGACCGCAGCCTGATCGCGACGCGAGAGCGCGTTGGCATCCAACGGCGCGATCAGCAACAGCAGCAGGGCCAGCGGGGCGAAAGCTCCGGGAAAACGAGCGGATCGGGACATGGAAGGCAACGACGACGGGGGAGCTGCAGGGTAGCCCCGTCGCGCAAAAAGGGGCAAGCCGTCACGCGCAGTCGCGGCCGGCAGGTGGCGTGGCGTTCATCTGGCGAATTTCACTTTCGCGTCATCCCGAGCGCAGCGAAGGACTTGCCGTACGCCTGGCGCCCCACACGACAGTTGCCCCCACTGCGCTCGCGACCGCATGTGATGGCGCGTGCTGGAGCGGCGGAGCACGCGACAGACGTTCGCGCGCTTCCCCGCATAGAATCGGCCACACCTATCGACGGATGCAGACATGGACCCGAACGCGCTCGCGATCCTCCTCGGCAAGGCGGTCACCACGCCCGGGGCGCTGCCCGAGACGCAGGGCAAGGTGTTCCTGCAGGCCAAGCTCGGTAATCGCCACGGCCTGGTCGCCGGCGCCACCGGCACCGGCAAGACCGTGACGCTGATGACGCTGGCCGAGGGCTTCTCGCGAATCGGCGTACCGGTGTTCATGGCCGACGTGAAGGGCGACGTCGCCGGGTTGGCCGTAGCCGGCACGCCCAACGAGAAGCTGCAGGCGCGCATCGCCGAGATCGGCATCGACGACTACACCCACGAAGGCAGTCCGGCGGTGTTCTGGGACCTGTTCGGCAAGCTCGGCCACCCGGTGCGCACCACGGTCAGCGAGATCGGTCCGACCCTGCTGTCGCGCATCCTCGAGTTGAACGACACCCAAGCCGGCGTGCTCGACATCGTGTTCAAGCTCGCCGATGACCGCGGCCTGCTGCTGCTTGATCTGAAGGACCTGCGCGCCCTGCTCGCCCTGGTCGGCGAGGAGCGCAAGACCATCTCGACCGCGTACGGGCTGGTCAGCACGCCGTCGATCGGCGCGATCCAGCGCGCGCTGCTGCGGCTGGAATCGGAGGGCGGCGACGTGTTCTTCGGCGAGCCGGCGCTCGAGTTGGCCGACATCATGCGCACCACCACGAATGGCCGCGGCGTGATCAACATCCTCGCCGCCGAGACCCTGATCCTGAAGCCGCGGCTGTATTCCAGTTTCTTGTTGTGGCTGCTCTCGGAGCTGTTCGAGACGCTGCCGGAAGTGGGCGACCTCGACAAGCCCAAGCTGGTGTTCGTGTTCGACGAGGCGCACCTGCTGTTCGAGGACGCACCGCCGGCGCTGCAGCAACGCGTCGAGCAGGTGGTGCGGATCATCCGTTCCAAGGGCGTGGGCGTGTACTTCTGCTCGCAGTTCCCCGACGACGTGCCCGACGACATCCTCGGCCAACTCGGCAACCGCGTGCAGCACGCGTTGCGCGCGTTCACGCCGCGCGACCAGAAGGCAGTTCGGGTCGCGGCGGAGACCTTCGTCGCCAACCCGGCGCTGGACGTGGCCGAAGCCATCTCCAAGCTGGGCACCGGCGAGGCGCTGGTCTCGACGCTCCAGGACAAGGGCGTGCCGATGCCGGTGGAGCGCACCTTGATCGCGCCGCCGCGCTGCCGCATGGGCGCGATCACCGAAGCCGAACGCGCGCAGGTGCGTGCCGGCAGCCCGGTCGGCGCCAAGTACGACGCCACGGTCGATCGCGAGTCCGCGTCCGAAATGCTCGCCAAGAAGGTTGAAACCGTGGCCGAACAAGCCAAAGCGCCGCCGGCCAAGACGCGAGAACAGGACGACGCCGAACCAGGCGGCATCGGCCAATCGGTCAAGGACGCCGTGTTCGGCACCAAGCGCCGCCAGGGCATGGTCGAGACCATGGCCAAGCAGGCCGCGCGCACGGTCGGCAGCCAGATCGGCCGGCAGATCCTGCGCGGCGTGCTCGGCGGCATCTTCGGCGGTCGCCGCTAGACTCGCTGCTTCTCGCGAATATGTCCCCCCAACGTGTTTCCCACCTACCGGAGTCTTTACGGATGAAGTTGAAACTGCTCGCCCTCGCCTGCCTCGCCACCCTCGCCATCGCCGGCTGCAAGCCGCAGCCCCCGGCCGAACCCGCGGCCCCCGCCGCTGCCCCCGCGCCGGCCGAGGTTGCCGCGCCCGCGGTCGCCGACGCCCCAATCGAGTTCAGCCAGAAAGCGTTCGCCGGCTCCTTCAGCGGCGCCGACACCAAGCTGATGCTGGCCGCCGACGGCAGCTACCAGATCGCCGAGACCCACCAGGGCGAGAAGAAGGGCGACGGCACCTGGACCGCCGAGGAAAACGGCAAGCGCGTGCGCCTGGACCCGAACAGCAAGAGCGAGGAAGACCGCCTGTACGAGATCGTCGGCAACGACGAGATCCGCCTGCTCGGCAAGGACGGCCAGCCGGCCGCCAGCGGCCCCAGCCTGAAGCGCGACGCCGCGGCAAAGTAAGCCGACCGGCGCATCGCAGTACCGGAAAGTGGCCCGCGACCCGGGCCACTTTTTTTTGTGCCTGCCATGCCAGGCTTGATCGACGCGGCGACGCGGGATCGCGCCTTGATCGCTGCCGCGGCGTTTGGCATAAGTCCCTTCCATTCCTTCCGAATCCGCGCATGAGCCGTTGGCGCCCGCCCGCAGAACACAGCACCGCGTTGATCACGCGCGAGGGCCACGCCCGCCTGAAGGCCGAGCTCGAGGAGTTGTGGCGGGTGCGCCGCCCGGAGGTGGTCAAGGCGCTCGCCGCTGCCGCCGCCGAGGGTGACCGCTCCGAGAACGCCGAATACACCTACCGCAAGAAGCAGCTGGGCGAGATCGACCGGCGCGTGCGCTACCTCAGCAAGCGGCTGCCGGCACTGCGCGTGGTCGAGACCGCGCCGACCGACCCGGAGGCGGTGTACTTCGGCGCGCGCATCGAGGTCGAGAACCTCGCCAGCGGCGACAGCCAGCGCTACCGCATCGTCGGCCCCGACGAGACCGACGCCAGGCTGGGCTGGATCAGCATCGATTCGCCGCTGGCGCGGGCCATGCTGAAGAAGCGCCTCGACGACGAGTTCGAAGCCACCCTGCCCGGCGGCCCGCAGCGCTTCGTGATCGTCGATGTGCGCTACACCGACTGAGCGCCCGTTGATGGCGCAGGCGCGGATCCAGATACGGCGGGCGACGAGCGACGACGCAGCGGCGATAAGCGCCCTGACCTCGCGGCTGGCGCTGCGCCACATCGTTCCGGATTGCAGCGCCGCCGGTGCCGCCCGGCTGCTCGCATCGATGGACGCGGCCGCGACCGGCACACGCCTGCGCGGCGACCATCGCGCCTGGGTGGCCATCGATGCCGAGGTCCATGCGCTGGTCGCGATACTCGTGCTGCGCCCGCCGCACCACCTGTACCACCTGTTCGTCGCCGACGACTGGCAAGGGCGAGGCTTGGCGCGACGGTTGTGGGCGCAGGCGCGCACCGTGCTGCTGGCCGAAGGCGTCGGCATGGTCACGGTCAACGCCGCGCGCGGCGCGGTGCCGGCTTACAAGAAGCTGGGTTTCCACCGCCACGGGCAAGCCACTGGCGACAACGACATCCCGTCGCTGCCGATGCAGTGGCTAGCAGCAGACCACGCCGGCGGGCAGTGCCCGCGCGCGGCGGGACCCGATCAAGGCGATTGCGCGGACTGTCCGCGCTGGTCGGCCGCGGTCACCGAGCGCGCGCTGCGCTCGACATCCAGCAACCGCGTCGGGTTGGGCGCTTGTTCCATGTACACCGGCACGACCGGGCGCGACAGGCGTTCGGGGGGCGCGTACACGTAGACCTCCTCGCCGGTGTCGAGCTTGACCACGTCGCCGTGCTCGACCAGCAGTTCGCCGCGGCCGAAGTCCCAGCTGATCCGGCTGCTGTCGTGCCGCAGCGTCGGGCTGTACTGCTCGCACACCAGGTTGAACAGGCGCATGCGCTGCTGAGAGTTGTCGTATTGGTAGCGGTAGTGCGCGAGGGTCGCGGTGTCGGTGCCGGTCAGGTCGTCGACGCTGAGCACGCCGCTTTTGAACGCCAGCGTGACCGGCAGTTGCGCCGGCAGGTCCAGCGCCGCCTCGCCGATCACGCGACGACCGATCGGCACGTCGCGCTCGCCAGCGGCGATCACGCCGAGCACGCGCGAGTTTTGGTCGCCCGCCACGTAGACCGTGTCGGTGCGGCCATCGCCGGTCACGTCGGCGTCGAGACGCGCTTCGACCTGCAGGTTGCCCAGGTAGGCGAGCAGGTCAGCGTCGCTGAGCGTGCTCGTCGGTTCGCGCGCGCCGGCGTCCACCATCGGCGCCAGCACCAGGCACCACGCCACCGCCCATTTCATGCGACCTCCCGCGACGGGCGTTCGCGTCGGTCAGGCGACCTCGCCGTAGAGGTCGTGCTCGTCGCTGCCCATGATCCTTACTGACGCGAAGTCGCCGGGCTTGAGGCCAGCCTCGGCGCCGTCCTGGATCTGAACGAGGCCGTCGATTTCCGGCGCATCGGCCATCGAACGCGCGATCGCCAGCTCGCCGTCGAGCGCGTCGACCAGGCAGCGCTGCACCGTGCCGACCTTGGCTTCGAGCTTGGCGGTGGAGATCTCGGCCTGGCGCTCCATGAAGCGTGCCAGCCGCTCCTGTTTGACCTCGTCCGGCACCGGGTCGGGCAGCGCGTTGGCCTGGGCGCCATCGACCGGTGAATAGGCGAACGCGCCGACGCGGTCCAGCTGCGCCTCGTCGAGGAAGTCGAGCAGTTCCTCGAACTCGGCCTCGGTCTCGCCCGGGAAACCGACGATGAAGGTGCTGCGGATCGTGATGTCCGGGGCGATGCCGCGCCAGCGCGCGATGCGCTCCAGCGTCTTGTCGACCGCGCCGGGCCGCTTCATCAGCTTGAGCACGCGCGGGCTGGCGTGCTGGAAGGGGATATCGAGGTACGGCAGGATCTTGCCGTCCGCCATCAATGGGATGATGTCGTCGACGTGCGGGTACGGGTAGACGTAGTGCAGGCGCGTCCACAGGCCCAGCTCGCCCAGGCCTTCGCACAACGCCTTCATGCGCGTCTGGTACGCCTTGCCGCGCCATTCGCGCTCGGCGTACTTCACGTCGACGCCGTAGGCCGAGGTGTCCTGCGAGATCACCAGCAGTTCCTTGACCCCACCCATCGCGAGCTTCTCGGCCTCGCGCAGCACCTCGTCGACCGGGCGCGACACCAGGTCGCCGCGCATCGACGGGATGATGCAGAAGCTGCAGCGGTGGTTGCAGCCTTCGGAAATCTTCAGGTAGGCGTAGTGCTTCGGCGTCAGCTTGAGGCCGTAGTCGGGCAACAGGTTCACGAACGGGTCGTGGCGCGGCGGCAGCGCCGCGTGCACCGCGCTCATCACGCTGCCGTAGTCCTGCGGGCCGCTGATCGACAGCACGTCCGGGTGCGCGGCGCGGATCTGCTCGGGCTTTTTGCCGAGGCAGCCGGTGACGATGACCTTGCCGTTCTCGGCGATGGCCTCGCCGATCGCGTCCAGCGATTCGGTCACCGCCGAATCGATGAAGCCGCAGGTGTTGACCACCACCACGTCGGCAGCGTCGTACGTCTGCACGATGTCGTAGCCCTCCACGCGCAGCTGGGTGAGGATGCGCTCGGAATCGACCAGCGCCTTCGGGCAGCCGAGGCTGACGAAGCCGACTTTGGGGTTGGCAAGGGACATGAATGCGACCGTGAAAGAAGAAACCCGCCGGCGCCGCCGGAGGGGCGCGAATTATAGCCGCGGGGCTAGAATCAACTCCGGTATTCAGGTCCCCAAGCTGAACCCGCCTTCAACCTGAACGGAGCCGCGATGAGCCATTGGATCGATATCGATACCGCACACGGCCCGATCCGCGGCTGGCGCGCCGATCCCGCCGGGCCGTCGCGGGGCGCGGTGGTGGTGATCCAGGAGATCTTCGGGGTCAACGCGCACATCCGCGGCGTCACCGAGCGGTTCGCCGCGGCCGGGTTCGAGGCAGTGGCCCCGGCCCTGTTCGATCCGGTCGAGCGCGGGGTCGAACTGGGCTACGACGCCGCCGGCATCGCCCGCGGCCGCGAACTGGTCGCTGAACTGGGCTTCGAGCGCGCCACCTTCCTGGTCGGCGCAGCGGCCAAGGTGTTCCAGTCCGAAGGCCTGCGCACCGGCGCGGTCGGGTTCTGCTGGGGCGGCAGCCTCGCGTTCCTCGCCAACACCCGGCTCGGCTTGCCGGCGGTCAGCTACTACGGCGCACGCACCGTGCCGTTCCTCGACGAACCGCTGCGCGCGCCGATGCTGTTCCATTTCGGCCAGCGCGACGCCAGCATTCCGCCCGAGGCGATCGCCGCACACCGCGCAAAGCACCCGGACGCCACGATCCACCTCTACGACGCCGGCCACGGCTTCAACTGCGACCAGCGCGCCGACTTCGCGCCCGCCGCCGCCGCCCTCGCCTGGCGGCGCACCACCGACTTCCTCGCCGAGGCTTTGCAATGAGCACGCACGTGCCCAAGACCGGCTGGCACCTGCACCCGCAGCTGGCGCAGGACACCCATCCGCTCGCCCAGTTCGCGCTGTGCGAGCTGCGGCTGATGGACGATGCCAACCACCCGTGGCTGATCCTGGTGCCGCGCGTGGATGGCGCGGTCGAACTGGTCGACCTGGACGAGGACCAGCAGGCGCAGCTGACCCGCGAGGTCGCCACCACGAGTCGCGCGCTGCAGGCGGCGTTCAAGCCGTTCAAGCTCAACGTCGCCGCGCTCGGCAACCTGGTGCCGCAACTGCACGTGCACGTGATCGCGCGCTTCCAGGACGACATCGCCTGGCCGCGCCCGGTCTGGGGCATGGCCACCGCGTTGCCGTACTCGCCCGACGAACTGGTACGCCGCATCCAGCGCCTGCAGGCTGTCCTGGCGACGTGAGCGGCCACGTGCCGCCGGCTGCTATTGAGCCACTCGCGGACGACGCCTGGCTGGTGCAGCTGGGCAGCACAATCGATGACACCACGAACGCGCGCGTGCATGCGCTGGCGGCACGGCTGCGCGCAGCGCGCCCGCCGTGGCTGCGCGACCTGGTGCCGGCCTACACCAGCCTCGGCGTGTTCTTCGACCCGGACCTGATCGACCCCGACGCGGTGCGCGACGCCGTGCTGCAAGGACTCTACGCCTCGGACAGCCGCGCCGATGCCGCGGTCGCCGCCGGACGCACGATCGAAATCCCGGTCGCCTACGGCGGCGCGTTCGGTCCCGACCTGCTCGACGCGGCCGGCGAACTGGGAATCCCGTCCGACGCCCTCGTGCAGCGTCACGCCGCGGCGACCTACACGGTGGCGATGATCGGCTTCGCACCGGGGTTCCCGTACCTGTCCGGGCTCGACCCGGCCCTGGCGCTGCCGCGGCTGGCGACGCCGCGCACGCGGGTGGCCGCCGGCAGCGTCGCGATAGGCGGCGCGCAGACGGGCATCTACCCGCGCGAAAGCCCCGGCGGCTGGCGCCTGCTCGGGCGCACGCCACTGCGGCTGTTCGATCCGTTGCGCGCGGCCCCGGCGCTGTTGGCCCCCGGTGACCGCGTGCGCTTCCGGGCGATCGACGAGGCCGAGTTCATGCGCCTGTCGGAGCACGGCGCATGAGCCTGCGCGTGCTTGCGCCGGGCCCGCAGACCACGGTCCAGGACCTGGGCCGCGAAGGCTGGCGCCACCTCGGCGTGGCCCGCGCCGGGGCGCTGGATCCGCGCCTGGCGATGCTCGCCAACCGCCTGGTCGGCAATGCCGCGGCCGCCGCGGTGCTGGAAATGACCTTGCAGGGCCCGAGCCTGGAACTGGTGCAGCCGCTGCGCGTCGCGCTGTGCGGCGCGGTCGTGGCGGCGCGGTTCGAACCCGCGGCTGGCGAACCGATTCCGATTCCAAGCGGACGCCCGGTCGACCTGCCGCGCGGCATCCTGCACGTGGGCGCGTTGGCGGGCGGCGCCCGTGCTTGGCTCGCGATCGCCGGCGGAATCGACGTCGCGCCGGTGCTGGGCAGCCGCAGCACCGACCTGCGCGGCGGCTTCGGCGGGGTCGAAGGCCGTGCGCTGCAGCGCGGCGATGCGCTGCCGCTCGGCGCGGCCCCGGCCTTGGACTGCAGCGCACCACGCATTCCGGGCTGGTGGATCGACCCCGACTTCGACGTGGCCCGTGATGCGCCGATCCGCTACCGGCCCGCGTCCCACGCAGCAACCGCGCTCGCCGAGCGTCGCTGGCGCGTGGGCGCGCGCAGCAACCGGCAAGGCCTGCGGCTGGAAGGCGATGCACTCGACGCGCTGGCCGGCGACGGCATTTCCGCGGCGGTCGCGCCAGGCACGATCCAGCTACCGGCGGACGGGCAACCGATCGTGCTGCTGGCCGACGCGCAGACCGTCGGCGGCTACCCGCGGCTGGGCCACGTGATCGCCGCCGACCTGCCGCGGCTCGCGCAACTGCGACCCGGCGACGCCCTGCGTTTCCAGGCCTGCGATGCCGAAACCGCGGCCCGCGCGGCTTGCTCTTGGCGCGCACGGCTGGCCAGAATCGAACTGGCGATCGAGGAGCGGTTTACATGAATCTCCTGCAATGAATGCTTCCGTGCCCATCCGCCGCATCGACTTCAACTGCGACCTCGGCGAAGGCTGCGGCGACGATGCCGCGATCATTCCGTTCATCAGTTCCGCGAGCATCGCCTGCGGCGCCCATGCCGGCGACGACGCCAGCATGCGCGCGACCTTGCGGCTGTGCCGCGTGCACGGGGTCGCCGCCGGCGCGCACCCGGGCTACGCGGACCGCGCGCACTTCGGGCGCCGCGAAACCGCGCTGTCGCGCGACGACATCGGCGCGCTTCTCGGCGCGCAGCTCACGCGCCTGGCCGCCATCGCACGCGACGAAGGCGTGCCGCTGGTGCACGTGAAACCGCACGGCGCGCTCTACAACCTGGCCGCGCGCGAGCGCGACGTCGCCGATGCAATCGCGGCGGCGGTCGCCCGGTTCGATCCGTCGCTGGTGCTGTTCGGCCTGTCCGGCTCGCAGCTCACCGCGGCCGGCAGCGCGGCGGGGCTGCAGGTCGCACACGAGGTGTTCGCCGAGCGCGGCTACGGCAGCGACGGCCAATTGCTGGCGCGCGGCACGCCCGGCGCGGTGCTGGAGACGCTGGACGATGCGATCGCGCAGGCGCGGCAACTGGCGACCTCAAACAGCCTGACCGCGCACGACGGCAGCACGTTGCGGCTGCGCGCCGACACCCTCTGCCTGCACGGCGACCGTGCCGATGCTGCCGCGTTCGCACGCGCGCTGCGCGCCGCGCTGCAGGCCGACGCCATCCACATCCTCCCCATCGGAGCGCCTGCATGAACTACTGGCCCCTGCTCGGCGTCGCCGCGGTCGTGCTCGGCTTCGTGCTGCGCCTCAACCCGGCGATGGTGGTGGTCGCCGCCGGATTCGTCACCGGTTTCGCCGCCGGGCTCACGCCGCTGGACGTGCTCGAAGTGCTCGGCACCGCATTCACCGAGAAGCGCTACCTGCTGCTGTTCCTGCTGACCCTGCCGGTGATCGGCCTGCTCGAACGCCACGGCCTGAAGGAGCACGCGCAGGCCTGGGTCGCGCGCCTGCGCGGGGCGACGATGGGCCGGCTGCTGATCGCCTACCTGCTGATGCGCCAGTTCGCGGCCGCGCTCGGCCTGACCAGCCTGGGCGGCCACCCGCAGACGGTACGGCCATTGCTGGCGCCGATGGCCGAGGGCGCGGCCCAGACCCGCCACGGCGAGCTGCCCGAGGACGAACGCGAGCGGATCCGCGCGATGGCCGCCGGCACCGACAACGTCGGCCTGTTCTTCGGCGAGGACATCTTCATCGCGTTCGGCGCGGTGCTGCTGATCCAGGGCTTCATGAGCGAGAACGGCATCGTGCTGGAGCCACTGCAGATCGCGCTGTGGGGCATCCCGACCGCGATCTGCGCGTTTGGGATCCATGCCTTCCGCGTGCTGCGTTTCGAGCGCCAGCTCGCGCGTCGCGTGGCGGCGGGCACCGTGGACGACGCCGCGTCCGGCACGCCGAAACCATGATCAGCCTGACCTACGTCTACTGGCTGCTCGGCGCCTACCTGGCGGCCCTGGCGTGGCGCGGCTGGCGCGACCTTGGCAACCCGCGCCGGCACACCACCGCGCTGTTCTGGGGCTTGCTGGCGCCGACGCTGTTCGTCGCCGAACACCTGCCGACAAAGCTGGTCGGCGCGATCGTGGTGCTGCTGGCGTTGCTGGCCGGCCTCGGCGGCCTACGCATGGGGCGCTACGCGCAGAGCGATGCCGAGGAAAAACATGCCGAAGCCCGGCGCCTGGGCAACCGCCTGTTCTGGCCGGCGCTGCTGATCCCGGCGGTGACCCTGGTCGGCGCGCTCGGCCTCAAGCGCGTGTCGCTCGGTGGCCCGCCGCTGCTGGATCCGGCCAACGTCACCCTGGTGTCGCTGGCGATCGCCTGCGTGGTCGCGCTCGCCGCCGCGTGCCGGCTGACCCGGCAGACCCCGTGGAGCGCGGTCGAGCAATCGCGCCGGCTGGTCGATGCGATCGGCTGGGCAGCGCTGCTCCCGTTGCTGCTGGCGACGCTGGGCAGCGTGTTCGAGGCCGCCGGCGTCGGCCAGGCGGTGTCGGGCGTGGTGCGCTCGCTGATCCCGGTCGACAACGCGTTCGTGGTCGTCGCCGCCTACGCGCTGGGGATGGCGCTGTTCACGATCATCATGGGCAACGCCTTCGCCGCGTTTCCGGTGATGACCGCCGGCATCGCTTTGCCGCTGCTGGTGCAGCAGCACGGGGCCGAACCCGCGTCGCTGGCCGCGATCGGCATGCTGTCGGGCTACTGCGGCACGCTGATGACGCCGATGGCGGCGAACTTCAACCTGGTGCCGGCCGCGCTGCTCGAACTCAAGGACCCGTACGGCGTGATCCGCGCGCAATGGCCGACCGGCGCGCTGCTGCTCGCATGCAACGTGTTGCTGATGTACTGGATCGTGTTCCGATGACCGCGCGCTCGCCCAGGGCAAGCTCGCCCAAGCCGCGCCTGCCCGGCGTGCTGCTGGCCGGCTTCGAGCCGTTCGGCGGCGAAACCAGCAACCCGAGCTGGGACGCCGTGCGTGCACTGCATGGGGAACGCATCGCCTCGCACCGGGTCGCCACGTGCTGCCTGCCATGCGAGTTCGGCACCTCGCTGGTCGCCCTGCGCCAGGCGATCGCCGAACTGCAGCCGGCACTGGTGCTGTGCGTCGGCCAGGCCGGCGGCCGCGCGCAACTGTCGCTGGAACGCGTCGCGATCAACATCGACGACGCGCGCATCGCCGACAACGCCGGCGCGCGTCCGATCGACGAACCCATCGCGGCCGACGGCCCCGCGGCCTACTTCAGCGACCTGCCGATCAAGGCCATGCTCGCCGACCTGCGCGCCGCGGGGATTCCCGCCGAGGTCTCGCAGACCGCGGGCACCTATGTCTGCAACCACGTGTTCTACGGGCTGATGCACGCCCTGCACCGCTCCGGGGTGCGCGGCGGTTTCATCCACGTTCCGTTTTCGCCGGCGCAGGCCGCTTATCATCCCGGCGCGGCGAGCCTGCCGATCGACACCGTCAGCGCCGGCCTGCGTATCGCCTTGCGCAGCGCGCTGACCCACGCCACCGACCTGCGCATCGCCGCCGGCGCCGAACACTGAATCCCCCAGGAGCTCCCCATGCGCAAGCCGCTGTCCGCCTTTCTGCCCACCGCGCTGGTTTGCGCCGTCGCGTTGGCCACCCTGCTGCCCGCCGCGCCCGCGCAGGCCGGCCTGTTCGAGAAGAAGCCGGAAGACGCGGCGCTGGAAGCCGAGCGCGCCGGCATGCAGTCGGTGTCGATCTGGGTCGACGTGAGCTGGGGCTTCCGCAACCAGGGCGCGGCCAATGCGCTCAACCGCGCACACCAGTCGTTCGCCGCGCGCGGCTACCGGGTGCTGACGGTCGAGCCGTACATCGAGAACGGCGACCTGCAGGGCTTCTTTGTGACGTACCAGAGGCCGTGATGTAGCTCCCTCTCCCGTCGGGAGAGGGTTGGGGTGAGGGTTCGGCGAAGCGCCGCTCTGCAGAGCTAGCGCGCGAACGCGTTACCTTCGGTGCCAGGTTGGAGCATCGCTGCTCCGCCGTACCCTCATCCGCCCCGGCTTCAATCGAGGCCAGGGGCACCTTCTCCCGGCGGGAGAAGGAAAAAACATCAAGTCCGCGGCAACGTCACGCCCGTCTGCCCCTGGTACTTCCCGCCGCGGTCCTTGTACGAGGTCTCGCAGACTTCGTCGGACTGGAAGAACAGCATCTGCGCCACGCCCTCATTGGCGTAGATGCGCGCCGGCAGCGGCGTGGTGTTGCTGAACTCCAGGGTGACGTGGCCTTCCCATTCCGGCTCCAGCGGCGTCACGTTGACGATGATCCCGCAGCGCGCGTAGGTGCTCTTGCCCAGGCACACCACCAGCGTGTCGCGCGGGATGCGGAAGTACTCGACCGTGCGCGCCAGCGCGAACGAGTTCGGCGGGATGATGCACACGTCGTTGTCGACGTCGACGAAGCTGCCCGGATCGAAGTGCTTGGGGTCGACGATCGTCGAGTTGATGTTGGTGAAAATCTTGAACTCGCGCGAGCAGCGCACGTCGTAGCCGTAGCTCGAGGTGCCGTAGCTGACGATGCGCTGGCCGTCGGCCGCATGCTTGACCTGGCCCGGCTCGAACGGCTCGATCATGCCGTGCTCCTGCGCCATGGTGCGGATCCAGCGGTCGGATTTGATGCTCATGTGGCGGGGTCGTCCCAGCAAACGGAAGCGGCGATTCTAGCCGCTCGTCCGACACCCGGGCACCGGCCGGGCGCGCCCAACCGCAAAAGAGAAGGCCCGGCAATGCCGGGCCTTCCGTACTGCAACCGCTGCGTGGCTCAGAAGCCGCTGGCGTTGAGGCGACCGCCGGTCACGACCTTGTTCTGCAGCGACGGGGTCGGCACGGCGGAGTTCAAGATCGCCGCCTTGATGTCGGCCGCCGTGGCTCCCGGGTGCGATGACGCGTACAGCGCCGCGGCGCCGGTCACGTGCGGGGTCGCCATCGAGGTGCCGTTGTAACTGGCGTAACCCGAAATCAGGCTGCCCTTCGAGCTCTTCGGCACCGTCGACCAGATGCCCGAACCGGGTGCACCGATGTCCACGGTGACCTTGCCCCACTGCGAGAAGCTCGACAGGCCGCCGGCGCTGGTGGTCGAGGCCACCGCGATGACGTTGGCCTGCGGGTAGTTCGACGGATAGCTCGCGGTCACGTCGTTGTCGTAGGCGCTGTTGCCCGCTGCGGCGATGAACAGGATGCCGGCGGTGTTGGCGCGACCGATCGCGTCGGACAGGCCTTGCGAGAAGCCACCGCCGCCCCACGAGTTGTTGGTCGCGACGATGTTCACGCCGTGGCGGGTCTTGAGGTCGTTGAAGTAGTCGACCGCGGCGATCGCGTTGGCGGTGGTGCCGCCGCGGCGGCCGAGGAACTTGCCGCTGATCAGCTTGACGCCGCTCCAGCACACGCCGGCCACGCCCTTGCCGTTGCCGCCGACGCCGGCGATCGTGCCCGAGACGTGGGTGCCGTGGTCGTCGTTGGCGCCGCCGGAGTTGATGTTGTTGCTGCCGCCGTCGAAGTCCCAGCCGCGCACGTCGTCGACGTAGCCGTTGCCGTCGTTGTCGACGCCATCGGCCGGGTCGTACGGGTTGGTCCAGATGTTGGCCGCCAGGTCTTCGTGGCCGAAGTAGATCCCCTCGTCGATCACGCCGACGACGACGTTGCTGCAATCGGTGTGGCCACCGGCCCATGCCTCGGCTGCCTGCGAACCGTACTGGTTGGCCGGGCTGCTGGCGTCGCCGTACATGCCCCACAGCGAACCGTTGGTGTAATAGGTGTCGTTGGACGTGGCCTGGTGCTGGTAGGTCCAGTTCGGCTCGGCGTACTCGACGATCGACTGCTGGCTCAGCGCGCTGATCGTGGCGGCCAGGTCGCGGCCGGCCGGCAGGCGCAGCAGCGCCAGTTCACCGCGCTGGGCGTTGCCGCGGCGCACCGTGTCGAGTTTTTCCGCGCCCAATCCATGGCGTACTGCGGTCTGCTGCGCGGCGCTGGAGCCGTCGCGGTACTTCACCAGAAGCTCGCCACCGACGTGCGCGCGACCGGCCTTGAGGCCCGCGAGCACGAGGTCGGGACGGCCACCGGCGAACGCGGCGGACGACAGACCCAGGGTGGCGATGACGGCGCCGGCGAGCGCCGCGGTACGGATGGGGTGCTTCATCAGGAATTGCCCTCAACGAGAACATGGAAACGCGGCCGGTCGGCCGCGCCCATCGAATCTAGTTGTCGCAATCAGGTGATTGCATGCTGCGACGCAGCAGGTCGATTAAGGCGTTATTGGCCCAAGAGCGACACAGCCAGCGGTCTTGCGACCTGCGGACGGCAGGAAAGTGCGACCGCAAGCCGACGGGCGGTCAAGCGGTACGCATCGGCGGCGGCGGCTTTCGGCAGTGCCGTCACAATCGGAACACCGGCATCGCCCTGTTCACGAATCCCGACCTCCAGCGGCAGGCTGCCCAGCAGCGCGATCCCGTACTGCGACGCCATGCGCTCGCCGCCGCCCTCGCCGAACACGTGCTCGGCGTGGCCGCAGTTCGAGCACACGTGCACCGCCATGTTCTCGATCAGCCCCAGCACCGGCACCTCGACCTTCTCGAACATCTTCAGCGCCTTGCGCGCGTCCAGCGTGGCCACGTCCTGCGGCGTGGTGACGATCACCGCGCCGGCGACCGGGATCTTCTGCGCCAGCGTCAGCTGGATGTCGCCGGTGCCCGGCGGCAGGTCGACGATCAGGTAATCCAGATCGTCCCAACGCGTGTCGTTGAGCAGCTGCGTGAGCGCCGAGGTCGCCATCGGCCCGCGCCAGATCATCGGCGTGTCCTGCTCGACCAGCAGCCCGATCGACATCGCCTGGATGCCGTGCGCGCGCATCGGCTCGATCGACTTGCCGTCGGGACTGTCGGGGCGGCCGGTCAGGCCCAGCATCATCGGCACGCTCGGACCGTAGATGTCCGCATCCAGCACGCCCACGCGCGCGCCGTCGGCGGCCAGCGCCAACGCCAAGTTGACCGCGGTGGTTGACTTGCCCACCCCGCCCTTGCCCGAGCCGATCGCGATCAGGTTGCGCACGTTCGGCAGCGGCGTGACCTTGGGCTGGACCGCGTGGGTGGTGATGCGATGGCCCAGTTCCAGCCGAGCCAAGGTCAGCTGGTGCCGCGCGAGCACCGCGGCGATCGCGGCGCGGACCTCGTCGTGCATGCCGGCCACCGGGAAGCCGGCGGTGATCTCCACCGCGGCCTGCGCGTCGGCGACTGCGACCCGGATGCGGGCGGCGGAGTCGGCGAAGGTGTGCGCGGTGGCGGGGATCGCCAATGCGGCGATTTCGTCTCGGATCAACTCGTTGCGGTTCAACTCGGTCACGGCGGGCCTTGGAGTGGCGTGGGGGACGACGCGCGCATTGTCGCAGGCGTGGCAAGCGCCACGCCGACGCACATTGCCGCCGCCTGCCGCTCGCCGGCGGCGTCGAGCTCGCTGAACCGCGCACCGGCGCGACTTCCATACGCCGGAGGATGCGGTATATAAAGGCCGCAACCGCGCCGCTGAGTTCGGCCGGACCACGCCAAACCCTGGGAGGGGAACATGCGCAACAAACTGCTCGTCCTGCTGCTCGCACTGCCGCTGCTGGCCATTTCCACGGCGGCGTTCGCGCAGTCTTCGCCGGTGGGCACCTGGACCACGATCGACGACAAGACCAAGAAGCCCAAGTCCGTGGTCGAGATCTACGAGACCAGCAACGGCACGCTCGCCGGCCGCGTCAACGAGATCCTGCAGTCCGACCGCGGCCCGAACCCGGTCTGCGACAAGTGCTCGGGCGAACGCAAGAACAAGCCGGTCAAGGGCATGGTGATCCTGTGGGGCCTGAAGAAGAAAGGCAGCGGCTGGGAAGGCGGGCAGATCCTCGACCCGGCGACCGGCAAGGTCTACTCGGCCAAGGTCAGCCCCACGGCCGGCGGCAAGAAGCTCGACGTGCGCGGCTTCATGGGCTTCTCGCTGCTCGGCCGCACCCAGACCTGGGTTCGCCAGTAAGCACCGCGTTCTTCGCTGGAAGTGAAAAGGCCCGGTTCGCCGGGCCTTTTCTTTTGCCGCGGGTCGCCGCCCTTGCCGGACGCGCGCCACTCCGGCCCGTCCGCCACCGCATGCGATAATCGCCGGCCCTTCGCACCGTCGCTGCCATGTCCCGCGAGCTCGTCGTCACCTGCGCCCTGCCCTACGCCAACGGCCCGCTGCACCTGGGCCACCTGGTCGGCTACATCCAGGGCGACATCTTCGCGCGCGCGCAACGCCTGGCCGGGCACACCGCGCACTTCGTCTGCGCCGACGACACCCACGGCACGCCGATCATGCTGGCCGCGGAGAAAGCCGGCACCACGCCGGAAGCCTTCATCGCCGGCATCCAGGCCGAGCACGAGCGCGACTTCGCCAACTTCGGCGTCGCTTTCGACCACTTCGACTCGACCAACTCGCCGCGCAACCGCGCGATGACCGAGGCGATCTACGCCAAGCTCGACAACACCGGCCACATCAAGCGGCGCTCGGTCGCGCAGCTGTTCGACCCGGTCAAGGGCATGTTCCTGCCCGACCGCTACGTCAAGGGCACCTGCCCGAACTGCGGCACCGCCGACCAGTACGGCGACAACTGCGAGAACTGCGGCGCCACCTACGCGCCGACCGAGCTCAAGGAACCGCGCTCGGTGCTTAGCGGCGCGGCGCCGGAGCTGCGCGACTCGGAGCACTTCTTCTTCGAGGTCGGCGGCTTCCAGGACTTCCTGCGCGAGTGGCTGGCCGGCGACGTCGCCACGCCCGGCGTCAAGGCCAAGCTGATGGAGTGGCTGGACGCCGAGGGCGGCCTGCGCGCGTGGGACATCTCGCGCGACGCGCCCTACTTCGGCTTCGAGATCCCCGGCCACCCGGGCAAGTACCTGTACGTGTGGCTGGACGCGCCGATCGGCTACCTGAGCAGCTTTCAGGCGCTGTGCGAACGCGAAGGCCTGGATTTCTTCAGCTACCTCACTCGCGACAGCAAAGCCGAGCTGCACCATTTCATCGGCAAGGACATCGTCAACTTCCACGGCCTGTTCTGGCCGGCGGTGCTGCACGGCGCCGGCTTCCGCGCGCCGACCCGGCTGCACGTCAACGGGTATCTCACTGTCGACGGCGCCAAGATGTCGAAGTCGCGCGGCACCTTCGTCATGGCGCGCAGCTACCTCGACGCCGGCCTCGACCCCGAGGCGCTGCGCTACTACTTCGCGACCAAGACCTCCGGCGGCGTCGACGACCTCGACCTCAACCTGGCCGACTTCGTCGCGCGCGTGAACTCGGATCTGGTCGGCAAGTTCGTCAACCTCGCCAGCCGCTGCGCCGGCTTCATCGACAAGCGCTTCGGCGGACAGCTCGCCGACGCCCTGCCCGACCCCGCGATGTACGCGCGCTTCGTCGCTCAGCTCGCGCCGATCGCGCAGGCCTACGCGCGCAACGAGGCCGCGACCGCACTGCGCCTGACGATGGCGCTGGCCGACGAGGCCAACCGCTATATCGACGACACCAAGCCGTGGGTGCTGGCCAAGCAGGAAGGCGCCGACGCGCAGCTGCACGGCGTCTGCACCCAGGGCCTGAACCTGTTCCGGGTGCTGGCCGCCGCGCTCAAGCCGGTGCTGCCGCGCGTGGCCGCGCAGGCCGAGGCGTTCCTGGCCGCGCCGGTCGCGCACTGGGACGACCTGGCCGCGCCGCTGCTCGCGCACCGCATCGCCGCCTACACGCCGCTGTTCACCCGTATCGACCCCAAGCACATCGAAGCCATGACCGAAGCCAGCAAGGAATCTCTCAAGCCGACCGACGCCGCACCGGCGCCCGTCCCCCAAGGGGACTTGCTTCGCGGCGTAGGAGCGGCTTCAGCCGCGACCACGGACGTTGCGAACGCCGGCAAAAAGCTCGCGGCTGAAGCCGCTCCTACCAAAGCCGCGCCTGCAGCCAGCGGCGCCGCGACGATCGGCATCGACGACTTCGCCAAACTCGACCTGCGCGTGGGCAAGGTGCTGGCCTGCGAGTTCGTCGAAGGCTCCGACAAGCTGCTGCGCTTCGAGCTGGACGCCGGCGACCTGGGCACCCGGCAGATCTTCTCCGGCATCCGCGGCTCGTACGGCGAGCCGGACAAGCTGGTCGGCCGCTCCGTGGTGTTCATCGCCAACCTGGCCCCGCGCAAGATGCGCTTCGGCATCAGCGAGGGGATGATCCTGTCGGCCGGCTTCGACGGCGACGGCCTGCACCTGCTCGACGCCGACCCCGGCGCGCAGCCGGGCATGCCGGTCCGCTGACGTGGGGCGGGTTGCCACCTGCCATCCGCGCATCCGTGGGAGCGCCAAGCGTAGGGCGGGTTTTAACCCGCCATCCCGCCAATCCGGATCGCGAGGAACCACGGCAACGAATCTTCCCCGCGCGGCTCGGCATGCATGTATGGCGATGGCGGGTTAAAACCCGCCCTACATGACCCCTGATTCCGTCGACCTCGTCGAGCGCCTCGACCGCCTGCTGCCGCAGACGCAATGCGGCCAATGCGGCTACGCCGGCTGCCGGCCGTATGCCGAGGCAATGGCCGCCGGCGAGGCCGGCGTCGCCCACTGCCCGCCCGGCGGCGATGCGGGCGCGCGTGCGCTGGCGAAGCTGCTCGGCGTGCCGCCCATACCCTTCGACCGCAGCCGCGGCGAGCACAAGCCGGCGCAGGTCGCGCTGGTGGTCGAGGCCGACTGCATCGGCTGCACCAAGTGCATCCAGGCCTGCCCGGTCGACGCGATCATCGGCGGCTCCAAGCACATGCACGTCGTGATCGAACCGCTGTGCACCGGCTGCGAGCTGTGCGTCCCCGCCTGCCCGGTCGACTGCATCGTGCTGGTGCCACCGGCGGCCGCCGCCGGCTCGACCGCGACACGCTGAACACCATGCCGGCTGGTGCGCGATACCCGGAGTGTCGCCAGCGACTCTCCGAGTGCCGTGCGCGACTCTTTTAGTGTCGCCCGTGACTCTTTGAGAGTGGCGCGCGATACCCAGCAGTGTCGCGCGTGACTCTCAGAGTGTGGCGCGCGACTCTTTGAGAGTGGCGCGTGATACCCCGCAGTGTCGCGCGTGACTCTCCGGGAGTGGCGCTTGATGCCCGGAGTGTCGCGCGTGACTCTTTGAGAGTCGCGCGTGACTCTCGGAGAGTGGCGCGCGATACCCAGAGTGTCGTGCACGACACCTGGAGAGTCGCGCGCCAGCCCGGGAACGTCGCGCCAGTCCGCAGGAAGCCCAGCCGTGAAGCGGACCCGGCGGAACGAACTCAGGGAGCCAGGTCGCCTGCTGGGCCGCCCGTGGCGTCCAGGGCTGTCCCACGACTGACCGCGAGGCCAAGCAGGATCCAACCCGAACACAAGACTGCGTTGCCGAGCGCGCCGCCCCATAGCGGACCGAACGCCGCGCTCAGCATCGGAACCGCGAAGAAGCCGATCACGAGCAACCACGCCGCGCGGCGGTGCGGACGGCAGACCCGGATCGTGGACACCGCGAGCGCGATCCACCCCAGCGCGAACAGCCCAATGGGAATGAGCGCACCCAGGTCATAGAAGTGCAGGCCTTCCTGCTCGTCCAGCACCCGCAGCGCGTCCGGTGCACGCAATGCGAGGTCGTGCAGGATGAAGATATCCACCCATTCCCAGGCCAACAACAACGCCGAACCGACAAAGGCCATCGCGAACGCGACCGCGCCGAAACGCCCCGCGCGATTGGCCTGCAGCAGATACAGGCCCACGGAGCCGAACAGCAGCAATGCCGCTGCGAGCGCGGAAAGACTCTGGCGCCAAAGGAACGCAGAGCTCGCCGCAGTCTCGACAAAGGGACGATCAGCGCCAGCGACCAAGGGGGTCAGGGCGATGCTGATCAACAGCGTAAGCGCCCCCGCCAACATCAGGGCCAGGCCAGTCCACCGAAAAAACGATTGAGGCAGCATCCGACTTGTTCCTTGGGTGATGTTCAAGATGCGGCGAGCCGCGAAACGGCTTCGACTCGAATGAACTGTCAGCTGTGGCCTGACACATTGATGATCGTGGCCTGCATGACCGCGATGGTCTCGCGGCGCGCGCCCTGCTCGCCGATCACCTCGCCCTGGCACACCGTCAGGGTCTTGCCCGCCTTGGTCACCTTGCCGACCGCCACGAACCGGTCCGCAACCGCGGGCCGGACGAAGTTGATCTTGAACTCGACGGTAAGAACGTCCAGCCCGGCCGGCGCGACCGTCAAGGCGGCGTAACCGCAAGCGCTATCGAGCACGCTGGTGAGGACGCCGGCATGAATGTAGCCGTGCTGCTGGGACAGTTCCGGCCGCGGCAACAGCGCAATCCGCACCTCGCCTTGGGCGACCAGGATGAGCTGGGCACCCAAAGTGGCCATCAGCCCTTGAGCGGAAAAGCTGGCGGAGATGCGCTCTTGCAGGTCAGACATCGAGTTTCTCCAAACAACGTCTAGCGCCTGAACTAGACCGAGCCGCGAAGCGGCTTCGACTTGAACTGACTGCTAAGAAGCGGCAGTTGACGCATCAGGAAATTCGAAGTCTACGAACTTCGTTCCTGGGTACCGCGCCCTGGCCGCAAGCAGGAACTTGTTCTTCATCTCAACAATGGACTCGTTGGTTCTGTCTACATGGTGGATCACATCATCGGTCAGGCGCTTCAGCTTGTTATAGAGCGGCTGTCCAAGAGCCTGCTTCAGATCCTTGCTTTCGTAACTTCCACCGTCGAGAAATCCAGCAGAACTGAGTTTTGGATCGACCTCAGTAAGCAAGATCTCGGATCGTGCGTTGATCGCACGAAGCGTTTCGGTAAAGCGGCGCTCTTCAACCGAAAGCTCAAAAAGCAACTGCTGCTCCTTCGGAGAGTCCAAAAAATCCAGCGACTTGAAGTCGAATCGAAGCGCATCTAGCTCGTGGGGTAAGGTTGCGCGGATAGCAAGGTGGCGACCGGGATGTTCGCGACGAGGATCAATTTGATCCTCCTGATATAGCTTCAGCGTGTTTGCCTGCTGCATCATTGTCATCAACGCTCTATTCGCAGCTGTAATGTTTGCGCGACGAACGTCTCGAGTCCGCTCAACAGATTGCAGCTTGAAGGCGGCCCATGCCCCGCCGAATGACGCGATAAGCGTTGCAATTGGGTTTAGCCAGTCGATCATCCGCGCAATTCCATACTGTCCCCTAACGCCTGAATTGAACCGGCACGCCAAGCGCGTTCGGCTTGATAGCTAGGCCGCTTTCCAGCCTCAAAACGGCGGCTTGGCTCGCTCCAGCTCAAAGCCATTACCCCCGTATCTCGGACAATGCCCCCCGCTCTGCAAAGCTCAGATTTCGAGCAAGTTCGATGATCTCTCTCGTACTGCCTAAGCCCTGAACTAAGCCGAGCCGCGAAGCGACTTCGGCTTGAATGAACTGTCAGGCCTCACGCCGCGCAAAGCACGGGCCAGCCATTTTCGGCACGCCAGATCTGCTCGCCAAGCCTAAGAATAAAGGTTGGATTGGGACAAGCTGGCATGAACCCCTCCAGCGTGAGGTAGCTGAACTGCCAGCTGTAGTTAGCTAGTTCTGGGTAACGACCAAGTGCAAGTGCAGCAGTGCCCGGGTCTGGCAGCGTGTGCTCCCTTGCGCGAGTTCGAAGGTTTTTAGCAAACCCTGAGTAGACGTGCTTAGTGTTCCAAAAGGTTGACAGTGCTTGGCAGTGTCGACGCGAACGCGCAGCTAGGTCGTAGTTTCTTACAGGCGTGACGTGTCCTGATCGCCTCTTCGGATACTCCTGCTGCCAAAGTTCTTGGCGAGCAAGCAGCTCGATCGGTGCATTCGTGCTGATGTAGTACCAACCAGCCTTGTTTGGGACATCCGCCGTGTCAATCCACGAGGAATCATCCGGCTGCATTGATGCCGAGTTATGAGCGGTCTTGAGGAAGTCGCGGAGATACTGCATATGAGGCCTAACTATTGGTTGGCCGCCGGCGCGACGGCTTTCTCGGCCTTTAGACCGGTGCACGCCGAACACACGCGCTCGACCTTGTAACCACCCGCGCGCATCCGGTCGACCAGCCCGTCGGGGCCGAGCAGGTGCATCGCGCCGACCACCACCAGGGTGTCGTCGGTCTTCGAGCCGTCCAGCAGCGCGCGGATCTGCGGCATCCAGGCGTCGTTGCGGACGACGTTGAGCAGGCGGTAGGTCTCCGGGGTCTTGGCGAGCATCTCGCCGCGAGTCATCTCGTCGAGCTTGGCCAGGTCGCCGTCGCGCCAGGCCTGGTGCAGCTCGCTGAGCAGGCCGGGCATCTTCTGCGGTTCGTCGACGAACTCCTGCAGGGACACGATCTGCTCGGCCATCGGCGTGCTGTCGAGCGTGCGCAGCTGCACGTCGATCGTTTCCAGCCCGGAGGTCGGCTTGCCGGCGGTCGCGGCCTGTCGCATCAGGTGCTGGTCGAGGCCGTTCTCGGCGCGGAAGCCCATCGCCTGCGACACGCCCATCACCAGTGACAGGTTTACGAACCACGGCTCGTACGCATCGAGCTGCGCGATCGAACCGCCGCGCTGGGCCAGCATCGCGCTGAACTTGTCGCGCAGGTCCGGCGGCAACACGGTGCTGAGCGTGCGCGCGTCACCGTAGCCGGCCGCGAGCAGCGCCTTCTGCCCCACCGCCGGGTCGCTGATTTCCGCCGGCGGCACTTCGAACACCAGCTTGTCGGCGGCGGCGAACGCGTTGTCGATGTCCTTCGACACCGGGTAGTCGTCGGGCTTGAGCAGGTGGAACGAGCCGAGCAGGTAGACCGCGTTGTCGGCGTCGGACAGCTTCCACAGCAGCGGCAGCGGCGGCGCCTTGGCGGCGCTCGCCGCGGGCATCGCGGTGGTCGGGGTGGCGGTGCTGGTCGCGGGGTTCGGAGCCACGCTTCCGGCGTCTTGCGCCGGGGCGATCAGCGGGGCGGCGGCGAGCAGCGCCACGGCAAGTACGGACAGGCCCAGCAAGGTGGCGTTGCGCATGCGGTTCGGTCTCAGGGCTTGGACTGGAGATAGTTCTTTTCGCCGGCGGCGATCGCCAGGTCGAGGCGGTTTTCGGGAGGCGGCAACGGGCACGTCGCGAACGGGGTGAACGCGCACGGCGGGTTGTAGGACTGGTTGAAATCGAGCGCGACCCGGCCCTGCGCATCGGGCTTGGGCGCGTCGAGGAAACGGCCGGCGCCGTAGCTGCCGTGGCCGCTGGTGCGGTCGGCGAACACCAGGAACAGGCCGCCGTCGCCCTGGTCCAGCGCCTCCAGCCGGTAGGGCTTGCCGTCGCGCTCGAACTCGACCACGCCGGGGTTGGGCGTCTCGTCGGTGGTGCCGATGATGTTGGCGATCGGGATGGTCTTGCCGGCCGGGTGCGCGACGAACTTGCCGCTGAGCTTCCAGTCGGCGCCGCCGGGCCAGTAGTCGATGCCCTTGAAGCCGGTGCGGGTGGGCGCGTCGGCGTGCTTGACGCGCAGCGCATAGCGATCGCCGCGCTTGATCACGGTGGCCACGCCCTTGCCGTCGTCGAAGCCGAGCTTGCTCGGGCCGGCGGCATCGTCGTCGGCGCGCAGCGCGGTACTGCCCTTGAACGACGCGCCGTCGAGCGTGACCGCGACGCCGCGCTCGGGCACGAAGCGCAGCTTGGCGTTCTTGCGGTCGAGCATGCCCAGGTGCGCGGGACCCATCGCCAGGCGGATGCCGTTGTCGGCGTCGCTGCCCAGGTAGTGCGCGCCCGGATCAATCCAGTGCAGGCCGACCAGGCTGGTCCAGCCGTCGGGCTGGGTCAGCTCGGCGTGGCGCTCGTCGCGCCAGGGTTTCTGTGCGGCAACGAATGCCGCCTGGGCTTGGCGCGCGCTTGCGGCGGCGGCGGCCTTGGCGGCCTCGTCCTCGCCGCAGGCCGCCAGCGCGAGCAGTGCTGCCGCGCAGGCCACCATCGTCGAAACGTGTTTCTGGGTGTGGCGCATCTCAACGTCCTCGCAGGAACCAGCGATCGATTTCGGTCAGGCTGAAGCGCGCCCAAGTCGGACGGCCATGGTTGCATTGGCCCGAGCGCTCGGTGGCTTCCATCTCGCGCAGCAGGGCGTTCATTTCGTGCAGCGTCAGGCGCCGGTTCGCGCGCACCGCGCCGTGACAGGCCATGGTCGACAGCAGTTCGTCGCGCGCCGCAGCCACGCGCCGAGACTCGCCGTGTTCGCGCAGGTCGGCGAGCACGTCGCGCAGCAGCGCCTCGACGTCGCCGTGCGCAAGCAGTGCCGGCACGCTGCGCAAGGTCAGCGACTGCGCGCCGCTGCGGGTCACGTCGAAACCCAGGGTGGCGAGTGTCGCGGCCTCGCGCTCGGCGGTCTCGGCCTCGCGCTCGGACACCGCCAGCATCGCCGGCACCAGCAGCGGCTGGGTGCGCAGGCCTTCGCCGTCGTGCGCGGACTTGAGCTTCTCGTAGCCGATGCGCTCGTGCGCGGCGTGCATGTCGACCACGATCAGGCCGTCGGCGCTCTCGGCGAGGATGTAGATGCCGTGCAGCTGCGCGATCGCGTAGCCCAGCGGTGGCAGGGTGGCGTCGTCGCTCGCGGGCAAGGCGGTCGCCTGCATCGGCAGCGCCTGCGCGGGCGCGCCGTACAACTGCGCGTAACCGGCGCGGGTGTCGGCGACCTGCAGGCCGAGCGGCGCCTGCGGCGCGTTCCAGCGGTAGGCGGCGGAACCTGTTGGCGCGGCGTCGGCCGCGATCACTTGCCAGGCGTCGGCCGGGGCTGAAGCGCCTCCCACACCCTGCCCTATGGCCGTGCCAGCGCGGGTCTCGGCCAAGGCGCCCTGCAGGGTGCGGTAGACGAAATCGTGGATCAGGCGCGCGTCGCGGAACCGCACCTCGTGCTTGGCCGGGTGCACGTTGACGTCGACGCGGCGCGGGTCAAGCTCCAGGAACAGCACGTACGCCGGCTGCCGGCCGTGAAACAGCACGTCGGCATACGCCTGCTTGACCGCGTGCGCGACGCTGCGGTCGCGGATCGCGCGGCCGTTGACGTACAGGTATTGCTGGTCGGCGCTGGCGCGGTTGTACGCCGGTTGCGCGATCCAGCCGTGCAGTCGCAGCCCGGCGGCAGCGTGGTCGACATGCAGGGCGTTGCGCGCGAATTCCTCGCCGAGGGTCTCGTTGAGGCGCACGTCGGACAACAGGTCGCTCTCGCCCTTCCAGCGCTTCGACGGACGGCCGTTGTGCGACACGCGCAGCTCGACGTCAGGGCGCGCCAGTGCGAGCTGCCGCAGCCACTCCTCTATATGACCCAGCTCGGTGCGCTCGGCCTTGAGGAACTTGCGCCGCGCCGGCACGTTGAAGAACAGGTCGCGGACCTCGACGGTGGTGCCCTGCGGGTGCGGCTTGGGCGTGACCGCGCCGACCCGGCCGCCGTCGACGTCGAGCGATGCGCCGTGCGCGGCATCGCCGCGACGCGAGGTCATCGAGAAGCGGCTGACCGAAGCGATCGACGGCAGCGCCTCGCCGCGGAAGCCGAGCGTGCCGACACCCTCGAGGTCGTCGAGCGAGGCGATCTTGCTGGTGGCGTGGCGCGAGATCGCCAGCGGCAACTCGTCGCCGGGGATGCCGGCGCCGTCGTCGCGGATGCGGATCAGGCGGGAGCCGCCTTCCTCCAGGTCGATGTCGACGCGGGTGGCGCCGGCATCCAGGGCGTTCTCGACCAGTTCCTTGACCACGGACGCGGGCCGCTCGACAACTTCGCCGGCGGCGATCTGGTTGATCAGGATGTCGGGCAGCTGGCGTATCGGCACGGCGTCTGCAGCACCGCGCGGATGCCGTCGAAAAGGTCAGCGGTGATGATAGCCCGTAGCGTGCGGTGGGCTTGGGGCCGCTGCTGCCTTTGTCGAGCTGCTGCCGTTGCTTGGAAATCGGCGGGCTTGAGCCCGCCCTACGGGCTGCCGCCGCCCGCGCCGGGCGACATCTGCGCATCGGCGCGCGCGGAGTACATCGTGCCTGGCGGCGGCTGGCGCAGGAAATAGGTATTGACGCCGTCGAGCACCGCGCGTGCGAGCGCGCGCTGGTGCGCCGGATCGGTGAGGCGGCGCTCTTCGTCGGGGTTGGAGATGAAGGCGGTCTCGACCAGCATCGCCGGCATGTCCGAGGTGCGCAGCACCGCGAAGTTGGCGCGCTCGATGTGCGGCTTGTGGTTGTTGCCGACGCGCTTGAGGCCGTCGAGCACGTGCGAGGCCGCGTCTTCGGAAGCCTTCATGTGGCCGCTCTGGGTCAGGTCGAGCAGCACCGAGGCGAGCGTGTTGCTGGTGGTTTCCAGGCGCACGCCACCGATCAGGTCGGCGGCGTTTTCCTTGTCGGCCAGCCAGCGCGCGCGTTGCGAGGACGCGCCCTTGAGCGACAGCACGTACACCGACGAACCCTTGGCGTTGCGGTTTTCGGCGGCGTCGGCGTGGATCGACACGAACATGTCGGCCCTCGCCTGCCGCGCGAGGCGCGCGCGCTGCGGCAGCGGGATGAACATGTCGGTGTTGCGGGTCAGGTAGGCCTTGAGCCCGGGGGTGGCGTTGATCTGGCGGGCGAGCTCGCGCGCGATCGCCAGGGTCACGTCCTTCTCGCGGTTGCCGGCCAGGCCAACCGCGCCGGGATCCTGGCCGCCGTGGCCGGGGTCGATTGCAATCACCAGTGGACGCATGCCGCGGCCGCGCATCACGTCCTTGATGGTCTTGACCGCGCCGGACGGCGGCACGTCGGTCGCGGCCGGTGCCGGAATCGCGCTCGCCGGGGCGCCGGGCATCAGGGTGGGCTGCCCGGTGGCCACGCGAGTGGGAACGCCGGTGGCGACGCGGGTCGGCAGCGCGGTGCTGTCGGCGACAACGACCGCGGGCGGCGGCAACGTGGCGGGCACGGCGGTGCTGATCGGGTTCGCGGCGGTGTTAGCGGCGTTGTTCGTAGTATTCGCGGCCGAGCGCGCGGCGAGTTCCGAGATCAGCCGCGAGGTCGCCGCGCTGGAGGCGGCGGCCGGATCGATCGCAGGCGCGCTCGCGGTGGCGGACGGCGTCGCGGCCATCGAATCGGCGCGAGTTGCCGGCGTCGGATTCGCTGTCGCGGCAGTGACACTCTTGGTCGCGGTCGGCTCGGCACCATCGCCCGGCCATTCGAGCACCAGCCGCGGCCCCGAGCTGCCCGCCTCGATCCGCGGCTTCAGTACGGCGACGGGCTGGGCGAGGTCGAACACGATGCGGGCGGTGCCGGGCGTCGGCGAGCCGGTGCGAATCGCCTTCACCACACCGGCGGCGGCCGGCAGCTGGAAGCCACGGGCCAGGCTCGATGCCGGCAGGTCGACGACCAAGCGGTCCGGGCCGGCCAGGCTGATCAGCTTGAACTGCGCTTCCTGGTCGAGCGCGATCTCCGCGCGGGTGCCGGTGGCCCCGGTGGCGATCTGCAAGCCTTTGATTTCACTGGCGTGAGCAAGGTTCCAGGCCAGCGCCGCGAGCAACGCGGTGCCAAGCAGCAATTTCTGGAAGGTGTCGCCTTTGACTCGCATGGGCCGTAGTCAAGCACCAGCCCCCGGGGATTGCAAGCACTTTTTCCTTTGGAATCCGCAACCTGGCGTAACTTCCTGCGGAACCGTTCAGGAGAGGCCCGGAGAGCCAAGCGTGGCGGTGGCCGCGCTGATTCGGGCCAGCCATGCCTGCCCCACCTCGGTAGGCGCGGACAGCTCGACGCGCCGTCCCACGCCGTCCACCGCCAAGGCCACGAGCAGGTCGGGCGGCGGCAATCCGCCCTGCCCGCGGTCGGGCCATTCGACCAGCCACAGCCGCGCCTCGTCGCCGTCCAGGCCGAGGAACTCCAGCTCGCCGGCGTCGGCGATCCGGTACAGGTCGAGGTGCCAGGCTTCGCCGCCGCTTGCCAGCGGATAGCGCTCCACCAACGTGTAGGTTGGACTGCGGATCGCGCCGACCACGCCGAGCGCGCGCAGCAGCGCGCGCGCCAGGCTCGACTTGCCCGCGCCCAGGTCGCCTTGCAGGTGCACCACCGCGTGGTCGGGGCGCGTGTTCGCCATCGCGGCACCGAGCGCGTCGGTCGCGTCGACATCGGCCAACCACCAGGACATCAGCGACCACCTCCGGGATTGGCCAGGCGCCGCAACCACGGCATCAGGTCGCTCGGCAGCAGGCCGCGCTCGCCGCCATCGCGCGCGGCGGCATCGCCCGCCGCCGCGTGCAGCAAGGCGCCGCACACCGCGGCATCGAACGCGCGCAATCCCTGCGCGCGCAGCGCCGCGATCACCCCGCTGAGCACGTCACCCATGCCGCCCACCGCCATGCCCGGATTGCCGGCCGCGATCACGCAGGTGGTTTCGCCCGGCGCGGCGATTAGCGTGCCCGCGCCTTTGAGCACCACCACGCAGCCGTGGCGATCGCGCAGCGCGTGTACCGAGGCGTAACGGTCTTGCTGGACCTGCGCGGTGGAGATGCCGAGCAGTCGCGCGGCTTCGCCGGGATGCGGCGTGAGAATGCTGTCTGGCGGCAATGGCGCGGCGTGTACGGCGAGCAGGTTGAGCGCGTCGGCGTCGAGCAACAGCGGCTTTCCAGCAGCGAGGGCGCGCGCGAACAACGCCTGCCCCCAGCTGCCCTGGCCGAGTCCCGGGCCGACCGCGACGCAATCGGCGCGCGCCAGCCCGGCGGCCAGTGACTCGGCATCGTCGGCCTGCGCCATGGCTTCGGGCAGGCGTGCCAGCAGTGCCGCGACGTGCACCTGCCGCGTCACGACTTCGACCAACCCGGCGCCCGAGCGCAGTGCCGCCTGTGCGCACAACACGATCGCGCCGCCCGCGCCATGGTCGCCACCGATGGCCAGCACGCGCCCGTGCGAGCCCTTGTGGCTGTCGCGCGTGCGCGGCGATAGCCAGCGCGAAAGATGCGACGTGTCGACGCAGACCGCCACGGGCGCGATGCCCGCGATTGCGGCCGCTGGCAGGTCGAGCGTGGCCAGGGCGAGGCTGCCGGCATGATCGAGCGCCGTGCCGGTGCACAGCCCCATCTTGCGGGCGATGAACTCCAGCGTGTGCTGTGCATTGATCGCGACGCCCGGCGCGCTGCCGAGCCCGGCGTCCACGCCGCTGGGCACGTCCAGCGCGAACACCGGCGCCGGCTGGGCGTTGACCGCCGCGATCATCGTCGCAACGGACGAATCCGGCGCGCGCGACAGGCCGATGCCGAACAGCGCATCGACGACCACGTCCGCCGCCGGCAACTCGCCGGTAAAGGTTTCGGTGCGGCCACCGGCATCCGCGTAGCCGGCGTGCGCGCGCTGCGCCATCACGCCCCGCGGGGCATGTTCGGGCAAATGCAGTACCCGCACCTCGCGACCGGCGGAGCGCGCATGGGTCGCCAACACGTAGCCATCGCCGCCGTTGTTGCCCGGTCCGCAGACCACCAGCAGGCGCTGCGCTTTCGGCCAGCGGTCGAGCAACTCGCGCCATGCCGCCTGCCCGGCGCGCTGCATCAATGCGAACTCGTCACCGAGCAGTTGCGCCGCGCGCGCTTCGATCGCCCGCAGCGAGGCGGCGTCGAACAGCGCATTGGCCGGTGTTTCAAGGGCGGCTGACATCGCGCGATTCTATACTTGCCCGCTTCTATACTGGTTTGGCCGTGAAGCCCCTCGAACACACGCTGGTTCCCACCCCGGACTACGTCGCCCTTGCCGCGCGCATCCGAGAACTCGCGCGCGAGTTCGGCTTCCAGCGTTGCGGCATCGCCGGCATCGAACTGAGCGAAGACGCGGACCACCTGCGCGATTGGCTCGCACAGGGCCTGTACGGTTCGATGGAGTGGATGGCGCGGCACGGCGGCATGCGCGCGCGTCCGGACGAGCTGGTCCCGGGCACCTTGCGGGTGGTCTCGGTCGGCCTGGACTACGGGCGCCGCGACGACGACGAGGCCTGGATCACGCTCGCCGATGGCGAACGCGCCTATGTCGCCCGCTACGCGCTCGGCCGCGATTATCACAAGCTGATGCGCCAGCGCCTGCAGCGCCTGGCCGACCGCATCGCCGAGACCGTCGGGCCGTTCGGCCACCGCGTGTTCGTCGATTCGGCGCCGGTACTGGAGCGCGCGCTCGCGCGCAACGCCGGGCTGGGCTGGATCGGCAAGCACACCTGCCTGATCGACAAGGACGGCGGCAGCTGGTTCTTCCTCGGCGAGATCTACCTCGACCTGCCATTGCCGGTCGATGAGCCGGCGAGTGCGCACTGCGGCACCTGCACGCGCTGCATCGACATCTGCCCGACCCAGGCGATCGTCGCGCCGAATCGGCTCGATGCCCGTCGCTGCATTTCCTACCTCACGATCGAGCACGACGGCGCGATCGACGAGGAGTTGCGGCCGTTGATCGGCAACCGGATCTTCGGCTGCGACGATTGCCAGCTGGTGTGCCCGTGGAACAAGTTCGCCAAGCGCAGCGACGAGCCGGACTTCCGCGCGCGCAACGAACTGGACCGCGCGACGCTGGCGCAGCTGTTCGCGTGGGACGAGGAGGAATTCCTGCAGCGCACCGAAGGCACCGCGATCCGCCGCAGCGGCCACGAGCGCTGGCTGCGCAACATCGCGATCGCGCTGGGCAACGCGCCGACGTCGCCGGAGGTGCTTGCCGCGCTCGAATCAAGGCGCCAGTCGGACAACGGCGTGGTGCGCGAGCATGTCCAGTGGGCGCTGCAACGCCATGGTGCCCAGTGAGCCGTCGTCCCGAACGCAGTGACGGACCTGCTGCAGGACACTCGCAGGGAATTGGATTCCCCGCTCCGTTTGGGATGACGACTCAAGTCAGATGGTGCGTTGCAGGAACAGCGGCAGAAATGCCCTCATCAGGCCCGCGCGCGCAACTCATTCAATATCTCGCGGGTCACCGGATCATCCGCCGCGACCTGCCCGTCCAACGCCGGCCGCAGGCGCGTGGCGACCTGCTTGCCCAGTTCGACCCCGAACTGGTCGAACGGGTTGATGTCCCAGACCAGCGCCTGCAGGTAGACGCTGTGCTCGTACAACGCCAGCAACGCGCCTAGCGCGTGCGGGGTCAACGCATCGAGCAGGATCAGCGTGCTCGGCCGGTTGCCCGGGTAAGCGCGGTGCGGGTCGTCGCTGGCTTCACCGGTCGCGAACGCCTCGGCCTGCGCGAACAGGTTGGCGAGCAGGGCGCGGTGGTTCTCGGGATACGGATGATCCAGCGCCAGCACCCCGATCAGGTCGGATGGCACGACCTGGGTGCCCTGGTGCAACGCCTGGAAGAAGCTGTGCTGGCTATCGGTGCCTGCCCCGCCCCACCAAGTCGGCACTGTGTCGGCCGCCACCGGAGAACCGTCGACGCGCACCGACTTGCCGAGGCTTTCCATCACCAGTTGCTGCAGGTAGCTGGGCAGCAGTTTCAGGCGTTCGTCGTACGGCAGCACCGCGTGGGTGCCGAAGCCGAGTGCGTTGCGGTTCCACACCGCGGTCAACGCGTGCCATGCGGCGAGGTTCTGCGCCATCGGCGTGGCCAGCACATGGGCGTCCATCTGCGCGGCGCCCGCGAGCAAGGCTTCGAAACCGTCCATGCCGATCGCCAGCGCGATCGGCAGACCGACCGCCGACCACAGCGAATAGCGCCCACCGACCCAGTCCCACATCGGCAGGACGCGCTCGGATGGAATCGCGAAAGTGCTGGCCGCGCGCGCCACGTTCGCGGTGATCGCGTAGAGACGCGAGTCGTCGCCGAGCCACTCGCGCAGGATCGCGCCGTTGAGCAGCGTCTCCTGGGTGCCGAAGCTCTTGGAGATCAGCAGTGCGGCGGTGCGCTTCGGATCGAGCCCGGCAAGCACGCGCTGCGCGGCATGGCCGTCGACGTTGGAGAGGAAATGCACGCGGAACCGCCCCCCCTGCAAGGGTCCGAGCACATCGACCGCGAGTCGCGGTCCCAGATCCGAGCCGCCGATGCCGACGCTGACGATATCGGTGACCTCGCTGGCCGCCAGAGACTCGACCATGGCCCGCATCGCGTCGCGCGCCGCAACCGCTTGGGCGTGTGCGGCAGAGGCTGCGGGGGACGTCGACAGATCGCTGCGCAACGCGGTGTGCAGTGCCGGGCGGGCCTCGGTGGCGTTGACCGCCTCGCCGTCGACCAGGGCGCGCAGGCGCGCGGGCGCCCCGATCGCCTCGAGCATGCCGAACCCGGCCGCGAGGGCCTCGCGGTCGTAACGCTGGCGCGCGAAAGTGGCGTAGATCGGGCCGACCCGCAACGCGAAATCGCTGGCCCTGGCTGGATCGGCCTCGATCAGTTCGGCGATGCGGCTGCCAGCCAGACGCGCCGCGTGGGCGCGCAGCAGTTCGATACGGTCAGCAGCGTCCATGCCGGTCGCTTCAGGCGGCCTGGGCGGGCATGGAATGGTTGGTGTGGGTCAGCTGGTTGTGGCGGTCTACGTAGACCAGGGTCGGCTTGAACTTGGCCGCCTCGGCCTCGTCGCAGCTGCCGTAGGCGCAGATGATCAGCAGGTCGCCGGGCTGGGCGCGGTGCGCGGCGGCACCGTTGACCGAGATCACGCCACTGCCCTCTTCGCCCCGGATGGCATAGGTGATGAAGCGGTGGCCGTTGTTGACGTTGTAGATGTGGACCTGCTCGTACTCGCGGATACCGGAGATATCCAGCAAGCGCCCGTCGATCGCACACGAGCCTTCGTAGTGCAGTTCGGCGTGGGTAACGGTGGCCCGGTGGATCTTGGCCTTGAGCACATTCAGCTGCATGTCGGTCTCCGTCCGCGGACGTGCGGGCGCGAAAACCGAAGTTTAGCAGCGCATTCCGCGCTGCAACATCGGGCCGGGCAGCGTTCAGCCGGCGTCTGGCTTTGGTCCAGCCGGGCTGGCATTACCGAACCTTGCTAGCGCGAGAACTCGAGGTTGTCGATCAGCCGGGTCCGGCCCAGCCGGGCCGCGACCAGCGCGATCCGCGGTCCGCGCGCGGCGTCCTCGGCAGGCTGCAGGTCGGGACCACGGACCACCGCGTAATCGACGAGGAAGCCCGCCGCGGCCAGCTGCGCGGCGGCCTCAGCCTCCACCCCCGCCGTGGCTTTCCCCGCCTGTATCGCCTCGCGCATGGCCTGCAACGTGCGCTGGATCAGCGCCGCACGCGGGCGCTCTCCCGCGGACAGGTACTGGTTGCGCGAACTCATGGCCAATCCGTCGGCCTCGCGCAGGGTGTCACCGGCGAGCACCTCCAGCGGCAGCGCGAGGTCTTCGACCAGATAGCGAATCACCGCCAGTTGCTGGTAATCCTTGCGGCCGAACACCGCGACGTCGGGCTGGACCTGGTTGAACAGGCGGGTGACCACCGTGGCCACGCCATCGAAGTGGCCCGGCCGGTGCGCGCCCTCGAGCACTTCGGTCACGCCCGGCACGCGCACCTGCACCGCGGCCTGCGCGCCGTGCGGATACATGGTCGCGACCGAGGGCAGCCACAGCAGGTCGCCACCGGCCGCCGCCAGGCCCTCCGCGTCGGCCTCGGGCGTGCGCGGGTAGGAACCGAAGTCCTCATTGGGACCAAACTGCGTCGGGTTGACGAATACGCTGACGACGATGCGGTCGGCACGTTCGCGCGCGAGCTGCAGCAGCGAATGGTGGCCGGCGTGCAGGTTGCCCATCGTCGGCACGAAGCCGATGCGCAGGCCGGCGCGCTTCCATTGGCCGATGCGCTCGCGCAGCACGGCCAGCTCAGTGACGGTTTCGATCATGCGGTTTCCTGGATATTCGGCGCCGGCGCGACGCGGCAGCGCGCGGGCACTGCGCTAGGCGTAGGAATGTTCGGCATCCGGGAAGGTGCCATCGCGCACCGCGGCAGCGAATGCCCCGATCGCTCCCGCGATCGAACCGCCATCGGCGAGGAAATCCTTGACGAACTTCGGCCGGCGATGCCCGCTGTTGATGCCCAGCAGGTCGTGCAGCACCAGCACTTGGCCATCGCATTGCGGGCCGGCACCGATGCCGACCGTCGGGATCTCCAGGTCGGCGGTGATCGCGGCGGCGAGCGGGGTCGGCACGCATTCGAGCACCAGCAGCGAGGCGCCGGCCTGCGCGACCGCGAGTGCGTCGGCGCGCACCTGCGACGCGGCCGCATCGTCGCGCCCCTGCACCTTGTAGCCGCCCAGGCGCAGCACCGATTGCGGGGTCAAACCCAGGTGCGCGCAGACCGGGATCTCGCGCTCGACCAGGTAGCGGATCACCTCGAGCTTGTGGCCTGCGCCTTCGAGCTTGACCATGCCGGCGCCGGCCTGCAGCAGGCGGGTGGATGCCGCCAGCGCGGTTTGCGGCGAGGCATCGGCCTGGAACGGCAGGTCGGCGATCAACAGCGCGCGCGCCAGGCCGCGGGCGACGCAGGCGGTGTGGTAGGCGATGTCGTCGACCGTCACCGGCAGCGTGCTGCCGTGGCCCTGCACCACCATTCCCAGTGAATCGCCGACCAGCACCAGGTCGACGCCGCCGGCATCGAGCGCACGCGCGAAGCCGGCGTCGTAGCAGGTCAGCATCACCAGCTTGCGGCCGCCGCGCTTGGCGTCGAGCAGCGCGGGCACGGTCCAGGGCTTTTCGTTGGGGGCGGCGGCGTACATGGCGCTAGCCTATCGCTTGTATGTCCACGGTGGCCATCGCGGCCAGCAGCTCCCGGGCCGGACCGTGGCCGGGCACGACCAGGTCGGGCGCGATTTCGAGCAGCGGTACCAGCACGAAGGCGCGCTCGTGCAGGTGCGGATGCGGCACGTGCAGGCCCGGCTCGTCGATCAGCGTGTCGCCATGGAGCAGCAGGTCGAGGTCCAGGGTGCGCGGGCCCCAGCGATCGTCGCCGCTGCGGTCACGACCGGCCCCGCGTTCGATCGACAGCAGTTCGGCGAGCAGGTCCTGCGGCTCGCGGCGCGTTTCCAGCATCGCCACCGCGTTGACGAAATCCGCCTGCGCCGTCACGCCCCAGGCGGGGGTGCGATACAGGCGCGAGGCGCGCAGCAGGCGGGTACCGGCCAGGCCATCGAGCGCACGCAGCGCGGCACGCAAGGTCGCGGCGGCGTCCCCGACGTTGCCGCCGAGGCCGACGAACGCCACCGTCGCCGCTTTCACTCCGCCGCCGTGGCCGGACCGCGTCGACGCCGGCGCCGCTTGCGCGGCTCCCCGTCGATTTCCCCGGCCGGCTCGGGCTGGGCATCGAGCTGGGCGGCCAGCACGTCGCCAGGCTGGTCCTGCACGTCGCGCCAGAACGCGACGTCCTCGGCATGTTCGGGCGAAGCCGCCAGCCGCAGGCTCAGGAAATCGAATGCCGCGCGGAAGCGCGGGTGCGCGAGCAAGCGGAACACGCGCTTGCGCTGGCGCTGCGAAAAGCGCGACTGCAACAGCCAGATTTCCTGCATCGGCAGCGAGAACCGTCGCGGCAGCGCGATCGTCGACAACTGGTGCACGGTGACGCGGTCGGCGGCGCGGCGTTCGGCCTCGACCGCGTGCATGCCCCCCGCCTGCAGCGCCATCAGCGCCCGGCAGTAGGCCGGCCACAGCAGCAACGCGAACAGGAACGCCGGCGATACCGGCTCGTCGTTGGCCACGCGCTGGTCGGTGCCCCGCAGGCCCTCCAGCAGCATCCGCCGCAGCGCACCGCTGCGGTTGGACTTGAGCGCTGCCGCGGTTTCGGGCAGCAGCGCCGGCAGCAGGCCGTAACGCTCCAGGCCGAGGAAACTCTGCACGGCGTGGCCGGACAGGAACATCTTCAGGCACTCCTCGAACAGCCGCGCCGGGGCCGCTTCGGCCAGCAACGGTGCGAGCTGCGGGATCGGCGCGGCGGTCGCCGCCTCGATCTCGAAATCGAGCTTGGCCGCCAGCCGCACCGCGCGCAGCATGCGCACCGGGTCTTCGCGGTAACGCGTCTCCGGGTCGCCGATCAGGCGCATCAGCCGGTTCTGCACGTCTTCGAAGCCACCGGTGTAGTCGCGTACCGAGAAATCCTCGATCGCGTAGTACAGCGCGTTGGCGGTGAAGTCGCGGCGGATCGCGTCGTCCTCGATCGTGCCGAACACATTGTCGCGCAACAGTCGGCCGCCCTCGTGAGTCTCGCGGTCGCCGCTGCCGTCGTCTACGTTGGCGCGGAAGGTCGCGACCTCGAGGATCTCGCGCCCGAACACCACGTGCGCCAGCCGGAATCGGCGGCCAATCAGGCGGCAGTTGCGGAACAGCTGCTTGACCTGCTCCGGCGTCGCGTCGGTGGCGATGTCGAAGTCCTTGGGATGGCCGCCGACCAGCAGGTCGCGCACCGCGCCCCCGACCAGGTAGGCGCCAAAGCCGGCGTCGCGCAGGCGGTACAGCACGCGCAGCGCATTGGGGCTGATGTCCCGGCGCGAGACGTTGTGCTGGTCGCGCGGGATGACCCGGAGGATGGGATTGGCTGGGCTGTAGTCGGGCTGCATCTTGCGGGCGTCGCCGCGTTCCATGTTGATGTGGCGGAAACCATTGCCGACGGCAACAGCGCCGCATATACTAGCAGGCCGCGTTACGTTGAGAGTCCGGCGCGGACCCTGCTCCCATCGTCTAGAGGCCTAGGACGTGGCCCTCTCAAGGCTAAAACACGAGTTCGAATCTCGTTGGGAGCACCAATTTCGCGATTCATTCGCAAAAAGCCCGTGCAGCGATGCGCGGGCTTTTTTTTGCCTGCGAAGGGCACTCCCCGCTCTTGGGCGGCCATGGCGCACTCGCTACACTACTGAATGCCACCGCCTTCATCGCCCATTCCACACGGATTCCGCCATGCCCTTCGTCGTCACCGAGAGCTGCATCAAGTGCAAGTACACCGACTGCGTCGAGGTGTGCCCGGTGGACTGTTTCCACGTCGGCCCGAACTTCCTGGTGATCGATCCGGACGAGTGCATCGACTGCACCCTGTGCGAGCCCGAGTGCCCGGTCAACGCGATCTACCCCGAGGATGACGTGCCGGCCGGCCAGGAGATGTTCGTGGCCTTGAACGCCGAGCTGGCCAAGGCCTGGCCGGTCATCACCGCGCGCATCGACGCGCCGGCCGATGCGAAGGACTGGGAAGGCAAGCCCGACAAGCTGGCGTTGCTCGAACGCTGATCCACCCCCACGCACGGGCTGGATTGCACCAAGAAAAACGGGCGCTTCGGGCGCCCGTTTTCATGTTCGCGGTCGAACCGGCTCAGTTGCCGCCGATCGCCGCCTTGAGTGCGGCGATCAGCTTGGCCGGCGGCTCGCCGGTGGCCGGCAGACCGCGCGGATCGACCGCCGACACGTAGGCACCGGCGTCGGCCGCGCTGACCCGCACCAGGAAGTTGCTGCCTTCGTAGTTGACATCGAACGCACCGAGCAGCTGTGCGCGGCTGGCGACGTTGACGCCTCCGACCTTGGCCAGCGCGTCGCCGACCTTGTTGAAGACCTCGTCGCGGCTGCCCGGAGTGGTGAAGCCGATCGTCGAGCTTGCCGGCGTGGCCGCGGTGCCGGCGGCTGCAGCGGGTGCCATAGGCGCGGCGGACGCTTGGCCAGACGCCGTGACCGAACCGCTCGGCACTCCCATCGCGCCGTCGCTGCGCGGCAGGTCGAGGTCCGGCGGCACTTCCAGTGGACGGCTTTCCGCGCTCTGCGCATAGAGCTTGTCGCCCTTGCGGAACCAGCTGCAGCCACTGGCGCCGAGCAGGCCCACCACCAGCAGGCCGGCAACCGCGGCACGCGGCAAGGAAACGGGGACGGGAACGGACATGGGAATCTCCAGGTTCAGGCCGCGAGCGAATCGCGGCAGGCGTGTTCGAGTTCGAGTACGGCCGCGGCGATCGCCGCGGCCGCATCGGCATGTTGGGAGGACAGCGGCAGCAGCGGCAGCCGCAGGCCGTGGCCGATTCCCAGGCGCGACAGCAGCGCCTTGACCGGGATCGGGTTGGATTCCACGCCGAGGAAATCGTAGACCGCGGCCAGTTGCGCGTCCCAGGCCAGGGCTTCGGCGCCCTTGCCGGCGCGGGCGAGGTCGGACAAGCGCCGGAAAGACCCCGGCAACACGTTCGAGCCGACCGAGATGACGCCGTCGGCGCCGGCGAGCATCGCCCGGCACGCGGTCGGGTCGTCGCCGCTGAGCACCGCGAAGTTCTCGCTCTTGAAGGCGAGCAACGCGGCCATGCGCTCGGGCTCGCTGCGCGCTTCCTTAATGCCGATGATGCGCGGATGCGAAACCAGTTCGGCAACCGTCTCCGGAAGCAGGTCGCCGCCGGTTCGGCCCGGCACGTTGTAGAGCACGACCGGCAGCGCGCCGTCGTCGGCTATCGCGCGGTAGTGCGCCACCAAGCCGGGCTGGGTCGGTCGCACGTAGGGCGGCGTGACCACCAAGGCGGCGTCCGCGCCCAGCGCCGCGGCGCGACGGGTGTACTCGATGGTCTTGGCGGTGTTGGAGCCGCCGGTCCCGGCCAGCACCGGCACATGCCTGTCACCAGCATGCCCGGCGACGAACTCCACCGCGCTGCGCAGCAAAGTGTCGAACTCGACATCGAAAAGCGCGGCGGCCTCGCCGGTCGAGCCGGCGACCACGATCGCCTGGGTACCGCCGTCGAGTTGCAGCGCCAGCAGGCGCAGCCACGCTTCGAGATCGATCTCGCCGGACGCGTTGAACGGCGTCGCCAGCGCGGTAATGCTGCCGAAAAGTCGCAAGTGGGAAGCCTTTGCGTGGAAGTCGCGTGAAGGGCGGCAACAGGCGCCGCGCATGCACCGATGTTACTTGCGGCGTGAAAGCGCGGGCAAGTATGCTCCCCCGAAGCCAACGCTCCATGCGCGGCCGCCGTTCAGTAACCGGGGATGCGGTCACCTTGGGTGCTCGGAGTAGTCAAATCCGTAAAGTCAGGCTCCATTGCTGTACATCCCCATCTTGCAGGCGCCGCCTTGACCGATTCCGCTGCCCGGCCGTCGCCGAACGAAAACCACCTCCTGATCAACGCCTACACGACGCATCCGGAGTCGCCACTGCTGTCGGTGACGCGCCGCATCGCCGACAGCGGCTGCAACCTGGTCGACGCACGCCTGTCCACGGTCGGCCGCGACGTGTCGGTGACCGCGCTGGCGGTGGGCTCCTGGGACGCGATCGCCAAGCTCGAGGCAATGCTGACCCGGCTCGAGCGCGAGGAAGGCTTCAAGCTGATCTGGTATCGCACCGGCGCCAAGCAGGTGCAATCCAACCTGCTGCCGTACATCGTCGAGGTCGTGGCGGCGGACAAGCCGGGCATCCTGTTCCAACTGGCCGATTTCTTCGACCGCCAGGGCATCACCATCGAGAGCCTGCACTGCTCGCGCTACCGCGCCATGCAGACCGGCGCCGACATGTTCTCCGCACAGGTCACCATCGGCGTGCCGGCGAGCATGCACATCGCCGCATTGCGCGATGACTTCCTCGAGTTCTGCGACCACCTCAACCTCGACGCCATCATGGACCCGATGAAGTTCTGAAGGATGGCGAAGTGACCGCACTCGATACCGGCGACCGTATTCCCGACCTGCCGCTCGCGCTGTCCAGCGGCGCGGCCGCCCGTACCAGCGATTACGCCGGCCAGTGGCTGGCCCTGTACTTCTATCCGAAGGACAGCACCCCGGGCTGCACCACCGAAGGCCTCGATTTCAACGCGCTGCTGCCCAAGTTCAAGCGCCTTGGCGCGACGGTGCTGGGCGTATCGCGCGATTCGATCAAGTCGCACCAGAACTTCTGCGGCAAGCAGGGCTTCGGGTTCGACCTGGTCAGCGATGCAGACGAGGCCTTGTGCAACGCGTTCGGGGTGATCAAGGAAAAGACGCTGTACGGCCGCAAGCACATGGGCATCGAGCGCAGCACCTTCCTGGTCAACCCCAGCGGGGTCATCGCCCAGTCATGGCGCCCGGTGAAGGTGGCCGGCCATGCCCAAGCCGTTCTCGACGCGCTCAAGGTCGCCACCACGCAGTGACCACCCCGACGAACCGCGCTCCCACCACCCCGCCCCGCGGGAATGTGGTGGCCTGTTGCTGCGAGTTCTTCCCCGCTTTCGTCCTGCCATTTCCAGACGTTCACCCCTGTCGCACCACCACTGACCGGAGCTCGCGATGACGAGAAGCAAGCGGATCTACGTGCTCGACACCAATGTGCTGATGCACGACCCGACCGCGCTGTTCAAGTTCGAGGAACACGACGTCTACCTGCCGATGCAGGTCATCGAAGAGCTCGACAACGGCAAGAAAGGCACCACCGAGGCCAGCCGCAACGCACGCCAGGTCAGCCGCTTCCTCAATGAACTGATCGAGGTCGAGGGCACCCACAAGATCGCCGAGGGCATCACCCTCAACCGCCCCAATGGCTTGCAGCTGCGCGGCGCGGCGAGCATCGGCAAGCTGCGCTTCCAGACCGGACAGTTCGATGCCGGCAAACGCTTCAGCGCGATCATTCCCGACAACCAGATCCTCGGCGCGATCCTCGCGCTGCAGGAGGCCGAGCCGGGCGTGCCGGTGGTGTTCGTTTCCAAGGACATCAACCTGCGGATCAAGGCGGCGATCGCCGGGATCGTGTCGGAGGACTACGAGAACGATCGCGCGCTCGACGATTTCAGCCTGCTCTACACCGGCGCCACCGCGCTGCCCGAGGACTTCTGGCAGCGCCACGGCAAGGAGCTGCGCTCGTGGACCGACAAGGGCCGCACCTACTACGAGATCGCGCGCACCGACGAGGATGACTGGTACCCGAACCAGTTCCTGTACCTGCCCGGCGACGAGGAGGCCGAGCTCAAGGTCGCCAAGCTCAGCGACACCAAGGTCACGCTGCAGATCGTCGACGACTACCGCCACAACCAGCACGCGGTATGGGGCATCACCGCGCGCAACCGCGAGCAGAACTTCGCGCTCAACGCGCTGATGGACCCGGAGATCGACTTCGTCACCCTGCTTGGCACCGCCGGCACCGGCAAGACCCTGTTGGCACTCGCGGCGGGCCTGGCGCAGACGATGGACCAGCAGCGCTACCGCGAGATCATCATGACCCGGGCCACGGTCAGCGTCGGCGAGGACATCGGCTTCCTGCCCGGCACCGAGGAGGAAAAGATGACGCCGTGGATGGGCGCGCTGACCGACAACCTGGAAGTACTGACCCACAACCAGGATGGCGGCAGTTGGGGCCGCGCGGCGACCAACGACCTGCTGGCGTCGCGCATCAAGATCCGCTCGATGAACTTCATGCGTGGGCGCACGTTCCTGAGCCGCTGGCTGATCCTCGATGAGGCGCAGAACCTCACGCCGAAGCAGATGAAGACGCTGATCACCCGCGCCGGTCCCGGTACCAAGATCGTGTGCCTGGGCAACGTCGAACAGATCGACACGCCGTACCTGACCGAGACCACCTCGGGCCTGACCTACGCGGTGGACCGCTTCAAGGGCTGGGCGCACAGCGCGCACATCACCCTGCGCCGCGGCGAACGCTCGCGTCTGGCGGACTACGCCTCGGAAGTGCTGTAGCGCCAGCCGCGATCCGGGCGGGTGGGCGTGATGCCACCCGCCCCACCTCGTCCCTGCCCCCTACCTTCCCCCGTTGACGGGGGAAGGAGTAGCCATTCGATGACCGACCTCCGCCCATTGTGCGCCCTCACCATCGCCGGCTCCGACTCCGGGGGTGGCGCCGGCATCCAGGCCGACCTCAAGACCTTCGCCGCGCACCGCGTGCACGGCCTGAGCGCGCTCGCCGCCCTGACCGCACAGCACACCCGCGGTGTGACCGCGGTGCAGGTGCCACCGGTGGCGTTCCTGCGCGCGCAGGTCGACGCCTGCTTCGACGATTTCGCGATCGGCGCGGTCAAGCTGGGCATGCTCGCCAATGCCGAGGTGATCCATGCCGTCGCCGATGCGCTGGAGCACCACCGGCCCGCGCAAATCGTGCTGGACCCTGTGATGGTGGCGACCTCGGGCGCGCGCCTGCTCGAACCCGACGCGCTCGACGCCCTGCGCCAGCGCCTGCTACCGCTGGCGACCCTGCTGACCCCCAACCTGCCCGAGGCCGAACTGCTGCTGGGCCGATCGATCGGCGACCGCGCTGCGATGCACGCCGCGCTGGATGCGTTGCGACGGATCGGCGCGCGCGGCGTAATGCTCAAGGGCGGGCATCTGCCCGGCGGCGGCGACGTGGTCGACCTGGTCGCCGACGAGCATGGCGTGCATGAGATCGGCCACCCGCGCCTGCCGCTGCAGGCGCATGGCACCGGCTGCACGCTGGCGTCGGCGGTCGCGGCCAACCTGTGCCTGGGCCGCTCGCTGCACGACAGCTGCATCGCCGCGGCGGACTACGTGCACGCGGCGCTGCGCGGTGGCTACAAGCCCGGTCGCGGCAACGTGGTGGTGCTCGACCATTTCGGGGCCGCGCCGCGTGGATGAGCGCGTTTCCAGCGACGCACTGCCGCTGCAGGCGGAGGACGGACACCGCTGGCAGCTGCTCGCCCGCATTCCCGCTCAACCGCAGGCCGCGTTGCTGTGGATGCCCGCCCTGGGGGTCGCCGCGAAGCACTACCTGCCGTTTGCCGATGCGCTCGCGGCGCGCGGCACCGCCGTGTTCGTGCACGAGTGGCGCGGCAACGGCTCCAGCATTCTGCGACCGGGCCGGGCCAGCGACTGGGGCTACCGTGAACTGCTCATCCACGACCTGCCATGCAGCGAGGCCGCGATCGCCGCACGCCTGCCGCGTCTAGACCTGACCTTCGGCGGTCATAGCCTGGGCGGGCAGCTGGCGTGCTGCCGGCTGGCACTCGCCCCGAACGTGGCCCAGCACCTGTGGCTGGTCGCCAGCGGCGCGCCCTACTGGCGCGCTTTCCCGGCGCCCGTGCGTTACGGCTTGCCGCTGGCTTACCGGTTCCTGCCGTGGCTCGCCGATCGACTCGGAAGGTTGCCGGGCCGACGACTGGGCTTCGGCGGCGAGGAGTCGCGCGGGCTGATCGGCGACTGGGCGCGCAGCGCACTCAGCGGACGCTATGCCGCGGCCGGCATCGGCATCGACATCGAGGCGGCGCTGGGCGCATTGTCGGTCGACGTGCACGCCGTGGTCATGGAAAACGACTGGCTGGCGCCGGCGTCCTCGGTGCGGTTCCTGCTGTCGAAAATGCGGCATTCGCGCGCGACGGTCACCTTGCTGGGCGACCACGCCCTGCAGGCCCGTGCCGATCATTTCAGCTGGATGCAACAACCGGCGGCGCTGGCCGAATTGCTGACACGCTGACCGGCACCTTGCGACCACAGCATTGGTCGCTCGCGAATCACGCCCATTCCGGCAGACCTGGCTTCGCGCCTAGAAGCTCGCGCTGACCACCGCTTCGGGCATCGCGCGGCGACGGCGTGGCTTCGGCGCAGGCATCGGCTTTCCGGTGGAACGGTAGCCCTGCGGGTTGAGTGACTGCCAGCGCCAAGCGTCGCGGCACATGGCGTCGACATCCAGCTGCGCACGCCAACCCAGCAATTGTTCGGCCAGCGTTGGATCGGCGTAGACCTCGGCCACGTCGCCGGGTCGCCGCGCCACCACTTCGTAGGGCACCACGCGACCGGATGCGCGTTCGAACGCCCGCAGCAGCTCGAGCACGCTCACGCCACGCCCGGTGCCCAGGTTGACGGTGAGGTTGCGGTCGGCGCGCTGCAGGTACTCGAGCGCATCCACATGCGCGCGCGCGAGGTCGGTGACGTGGAGGTAGTCGCGCACGCCGGTGCCGTCGACGGTCGGGTAGTCGTCGCCGAACACCTGCAGGCGCTCGCGCTGCCCCACCGCCACCTGGCAGATGTAGGGCATCAGGTTGTTGGGGATCCCGCCTGGATCCTCGCCGATCAACCCGGACGGGTGCGCGCCGACCGGGTTGAAGTAGCGCAGGTTGCCGACCCGGAAGCCGTCGTCCGCCTGGCACAGGTCGCCCAGCATCTGCTCGGCGATCAGCTTGGTGCGGCCGTAGGGATTGCTGGCCTGCAGCCGTGCGTGCTCGGGCACCGGCACGGATTCGGGGTCGCCATAGACCGTGGCCGATGAGCTCGACACCAGCCGCCGCACCCCGGCCGCCTTCATCGCCTGCAGCAGGGCGATCGTGCCGCCGATGTTGTTGTCGAAGTAATCCAGGGGTTTGGCGCACGACTCGCCCACCGCCTTGAGGGCTGCGAAGTGCACCACCGCGTCGAACCGATAGGTAGCGAACAACGCCGCCAAGGCAGTCTTGTCGCGCAGGTCGAGGCGGTGCACGACCGGCGCGGTGCCGGTTAGCCGCTGCAGACGCCTAGGAACCGCCGGCGAGCTGTTGACGAAGCTGTCGGCGATCACCACCCGGTGCCCGCGTTCGAGCAGCTGCACGCAGGTATGGCAACCGATATAGCCGGCCCCACCGGTCACCAGGATATGCATCGCGTTCTCGAATTCCGCCCCGTTGCCTGTTACCAACGCAGAACCCGCGGTTTGCCGGTAACCGGTCGGCTTGCGGTGCCGGTTTGCCGGAAATCGCCGGGTTTCGCGTTTGCAATGGCTGGTAGGGGGCGATGACGCAGTGATCCACTGGCGTCGTCAGTGCGTTGGCTCAAAGCAGGCCGCGCTCGGTCGCCGGACTCTACGAAGGACCGACCAGAGACCCGCGACCCGATGACTGCACCGCTACCTTCCCCGGACCAGATCCGAATCGCCGTGATCGGCCTGGGCTACGTCGGGCTGCCGCTTGCCGCCGCGTTCGGCAAGCACCTGCCCACGCTGGGCTTCGACATCGACGTCGACCGGGTGGCCGAATTGGACCGGGGCCACGACCACACCCTGGAGGTCTCGGAAGCCGCGCTGCGCGGGGCCGGCCTGCTCCGCTTCGCCAGCGATCCGGCCGCCTTGGAAGGCTGCAACGTCTTCATCGTCACCGTGCCGACCCCGATCGACGAGTACAAACGCCCCGACCTGCGCCCGCTGGAGTCCGCCAGCCGCACGGTGGGACGCGCGCTGCGGCGTGGCGGCGTGGTGGTCTACGAATCGACCGTCTACCCGGGCGCGACCGAGGAGGTCTGCGTGCCGATCCTCGAACGCGAGTCGGGGCTGGCGTTCAACCATGACTTCTCCGCCGGCTACAGCCCGGAGCGCATCAATCCGGGCGACCACGAACACCGGCTGGACACGATCATGAAGGTGACCTCGGGCTCGACCCCGGAGGCCGCGGAGTTCGTCGACAGCCTGTACCGCCGGGTCATCACCGCCGGCACCCACAAGACGTCGAGCATCCGCGTCGCCGAAGGCGCCAAGGTCATCGAGAACATCCAGCGCGACGTCAACATCGCCCTGATCAACGAACTGGCGCTGATCTTCCACCGGCTGGGCATGGACACCCACGAGGTGCTCGAGGCCGCCGGCACCAAGTGGAATTTCCTGCCGTTCCGGCCCGGCCTGGTCGGCGGCCACTGCATCGGCGTGGACCCCTACTACCTGACTCACAAGGCGCAGCAGATCGGCTACCACCCGGACATGATCCTCGCCGGCCGGCGCATCAACGACGGCATGGGCAGCCACGTCGCCCGCCGCGCGATCCGCCTGATGTCGCAACGCGGCAAGCAGGCCAATGCCAGCAAGGTGCTGGTGATGGGCCTGGCGTTCAAGGAGAACTGCCCGGACCTGCGCAACACCAAGGTGGTGGACATCGTCAACGAGCTGCGCAGCTTCAACGCCCAGGTCGACGTGCACGACCCCTGGGTCAGCGCGCGGCACGCGCACGCCGAATACGGCATCGATGTGATCGAGCGGCCCAGCCCGGGTTCCTACGACGCGGTGATCCTGGCCGTGCCGCACCGCGAGTTCGTCGCCCTGGGTGCGGACGGCATCCGCGCGCTGGGCACCCCCGACATGGTGCTGTTCGACGTCAAGCGCGCCTTGCCGCGCGCCAGCGTCGACGGCTGCCTGTAGTCGTTGCCGCAACCTTCTGGCCGATCGGACGAAACCCACGATGCGAATACTGGTCACCGGCGCAGCCGGCTTCATCGGCGCCAAGCTCAGCGAACGATTGCTAGAACGCGGCGACGAGGTGTTCGGCTACGACAACCTCAACCCCTACTACGAGCCGAGCCTGAAGCAGGCGCGGCTGACGCGGCTGACGTCGCACCCGAACTTCCGCTTCGCCCAGGCCTCGCTGGAGGACCGCGACGCCTTGGATCGCGCGTTCGCGCAGTTCGCGCCGCAGCGGGTCGTCAACCTGGCGGCACAGGCCGGCGTGCGCTACTCGCTGGAAAACCCGCGCGCCTACATCGACAGCAACGTGGTCGGCTTCCTCAACGTGCTGGAGGCGTGCCGGCACTCCGGGGTCGAGCACCTGGTCTACGCCTCGTCCAGCTCGGTGTACGGCGCCAACAAGAAACTGCCGTTCGCGGTCGAGGACAGCGTCGACCACCCTGTCAGCCTGTACGCGGCCAGCAAGAAGGCCAACGAGCTGATGGCGCACACCTACAGCCACCTGTTCCAGCTGCCGACCACCGGCCTGCGCTTCTTCACCGTGTACGGGCCTTGGGGGCGGCCGGACATGGCGCTGTTCCTGTTCACGCGCAAGATCCTCGCCGGCGAGCCGATCGACGTGTTCAACCACGGCCGCCATAACCGTGACTTCACCTACATCGACGACATCGTCGAGGGCGTGATCCGCACCCTGGACCGCGTGCCCGGCGCCGACCCGGACTTCGACCCGATGATCCCGTCCCCGGCCAGCTCGTCCGCGCCCTACCGCGTCTACAACATCGGCAACCACCAGCCGGTGGAACTGCTGCGCTACATCGAGGTGCTCGAGCAATGCCTGGGGCGGAAGGCCGAACTGCGGCTGCTGCCGCTGCAGCCCGGCGACGTGCCCGATACCCATGCCGACGTCGAGGCACTGCGCCGCGATACCGGCTACAGCCCGTCGACCACGATCGAGGTCGGCATCGAGCGGTTCGTGGGCTGGTATCGCGACTACTACGGCGTGTAGCGGGACTGGCGGCGCTACGCCGCTGGCGTCACCACCGGATCGGAAACGGCTGCCTGCCGGGCAAACCCGGCCGGCACCTTGGAAACCGCACCAACGCTGCGTCACAGGTGGCTCGAAACACCCGGTCCACTGGCCGGTCAACCGCAACGGCGCCGTTTATAGAGCAGTGAAAACGGGGAAATAACCATGGCTTGCTATCGCGCAGTGCTTGCATCGCTTCTTCTTCCTTTGACGCTGGTCGCCTGCGCGACCTCCGGGGCCGGCACGGCCGGTCCGCCGCCGGCGGAGACCGCGCCCGCCGTCGAGACCTACCAGATCGGCGTCGACGACATCGTCCAGGTCTCGGTATGGCGCAACCCGGAACTGGGCATCACCGTGCCCGTGCGCCCCGACGGAATGATCTCGGTGCCGCTGGCCGGCGACGTCATGGCCGGTGGCCGCACCCCGCCGGAAGTCGCGCGCGACATCGAAACCAAGCTCTCCGCGTTTGTGCGTGAACCGCAGGTCGCGGTGATTCTCACCGAGCTGCGCAGCCACGAGTACCTGTCGCGCGTGCGTGTGACCGGCGCGGTGCGGCAGCCGATCTCGATCCCGTACCGCCAGGGCATGACCGTGCTCGACGCGGTACTGGCCGCCGGTGGCCTCACCGACTTCGCCTCGCCCGACCGCTCCGACCTGTACCGCCGCAGCGACAACGGCACGCGCAGCTATCCGGTGCGCCTGGACCGCATCCTCAACCGCGGTGACCTGACCACCAACTATCCGGTCGCCCCCGGCGACGTGATCACCATCCCCGAACGCGCCCTATGAACACCAGCCTGGTCGAATGGGCCGCCCCGGGCATCCGCGGTCCGGCGGTGGTGCCAATCCTGCCGATCGCCGCGGAGGAAGCCCGGCGCCGCCCACTGCTGATGGCGGGCGTGTTCACCGCCGTCGCGTTGTGCGCGCTGCTGGTGGGCATGCTGTTACCCAAGGCCTACACCTCCACGACCACCATCGCCATCGACGAGAACGGCGTGCCGTCGCCGTCGGCCAAGGCCAGCGCCTCCAATCCCAAGCTGCAACCGCGCGCCGCGGCCGCGCGCGAGATCGCCGTGGGCCGCAAGGTCATGCTCGACCTGCTGGCCACCGGCGGCTGGATGCAAGGCAATCCCAGCGCGGTCGAACAGCAACGCCTGATCACCGGGATCGCGCGGCGGCTGGATGTATCCAGCCCGCGCCAACTGCCCAACCTGGTACGCATCAGCTACACCGACTCCGACCCCGCACGCGCTTTCAAGGTGACCCAGCGTCTGAGCGAACTGGTGATCCGCGAGACCCTCGCCACCAAGGCGCGCGAAAGCCGCGAGGCTTACCAGTTCATCGATTCGCAGGCCGCGCAGTACCACAAGAAGCTGCTCGACTCGCAGGCGCGGCTCACCACCTACCAGTTGGCCAACCCGGATTCGCGCAAGGGCAGCGACGAGGAAGCCAACCGCCGCGTCGCTGAACTGCGGCGTTCGATCGACCTCGCCCGCCTGGACCTGGTGCAGGCGCGCGCGCAGGAGAGCACGATCAGCTCGCAGCTCGGCGGTGAGAACCCGATGGGCGTCATGCAGAGCCGCGGCAACCAGATCCAGGTGCGCTTGGCCGAACTGCAGGCCGAGCACGACCGCCTGCTGCTCAACTACACCGACCAGCACCCGGACGTGCTGCGCATCCAGAGCCAGATGCGCGACCTGCAGGCGAGCCTGCGCGACGAGTCCACGCGCTCGAGCGCGCGACTGGCAGTCACCAACACCGGCGTGCCCGGCGCCAGCGGGTTCAATCCGCTTTACAGCGAGCTCAAGAGCCGGCTGGCCGACGCACGCAGCCGCAGCGCCGCGTCGGCATCGCGCGTGGCATTGGGCGAAGGGCTGCTGAGCCAGGAACAGGCCCGCTCCGAGCGCATTACCGGGGCCGGCGGCAACCTGGAAGACCTCATGCGCAACTACGAGGTCGACCACGAGGTCTACCAAGACCTGCTCAAGCGCCGCGAGACCGCCCGCGTCGCGATGAACCTCGACGTCGCCCAGCGCGGCCTGACCTTGCGCGTGCAGGAACCGGCGGCCATCCCGGTACAGCCCGATCCGGGCCTGAGGCTGATGCACGTGGCGATCATCGGCTTGATCCTGGCCGTCGCCACGCCGTTGGCGCTGTTGTTCGGCTGGCTGCGGGTCGATCCGCGGGTGCGTTCGCCGGCGCAGGTCGAGCAACTGGCCGGGCTGCCGGTGCTCGGCTCGATCCCGATGCAGCCCACTCGCCAGCGACACGAGCGCGACCGGCGCCGGCTCGCCATCGCCTGCGCGCTGGTGGCCGCCGTGCCGATCGCCTACGGGTCGGCGCTAGCCGCGAAGTGGATGATGAACTCATGAGCCGCCTTCACGCCTTGATGCGCAACGCCGACGACGGCGACATCCATGCAGCCTTCGAAAACGCGGCGCGCGGACACGCCATCGCGCCGATGGAGGAGCACACCCAGCTGTCGCCCGCGCAGATGGAGGAACGCTCACTGATCTGCAACGGCCCGGGGCCGCGGGTCGACGTCAACGCGTTCCGCGAACTGCGTACGCGCCTGCTCGCGGTCGGCGACGGCCGCAGCTTCGTGACGCTGGTGGTGCCGGTCAGCCGCGGCAGCGGCGGCAGCTACGTGTGCCGCAACCTGGCCGCGGCATTCGCGTTCGACGAGACCAAGAGCGCGGTGCTGATCGACTGCAACCCCTACCACCCCAGCCAGCACCAGACGATGCACATCGAGCCGTATCGCGGCGGCCTGGTCGACTACCTGGGCGATTCGGCGGCGGAAAGCAGCGACGTCGTCTACGAGACCGGCATCCCGAGGCTGCGGCTGATCCCGGCCGGCAATGTCAACGGCAGCGGGGGCGAGTATTTCTCCTCGCCGCGGATGCAGTTGCTGCTCGACACGTTGCGCAACCGCTACCCGGCCCGCTACCTGTTCCTGGACGGGCCGGCGGTGCGTGGCGCGCCGGATGCGCGGATCCTGGCCGACCTGGTCGACCTGGTGGTGCTGGTTGCCGGGCACGGCCGCGACAGCGCGGCGTCGATCGCACAGGCCGCGGCCAACTTCGACCCCAACAAGTTCGCGGGCGTCGTCCTCAACCAGGCGCCATGAGGCCAGGGCAATGACAAACGCAAGGACGTGGACACGCCGAACGGATCGCTCACCTCGGCGGCCGTTGCGGCGCGCGCTGGCGAGTGGGCTGGCACTGACGCTGGCCGCCGCCCTGCCTGCGCCCGCGCTCGACCTGGACTACGACGTGGGCGCGTACCTGCGCCACAGCGACAACATCAACCTCTCCCCGAACGCCCCGCAGGACGACAACGTGGTCGCGCCGACGCTGCGCTTCGAGCTCAGCCAGGCCGGTGCCGACGTCCAGCTCAGCGGGATTGGGCTGCTGCAGTACACCGACTATCTGGACGACACCTTCAAGGACGAATTGCGCGCCGGCTTCGCCGGTGGCCTCGACTGGGCGATCGTGCCCGAGCGCCTCAACCTGGTGTTCCAGGACTACCTCAGCCAGCAGAACATCAACGACCTCGACAGCTCGACCCCGGACAACCTCCAGCACGTCAACCTGTTCGTGATGGGGCCGAGCCTGCATACGCGCTTCAACCCGGCAACGCGCGGCCAGTTCGACCTGCGTTACGGCAACACCTACGCTGAGGAAAGCGAGGCGTTCAAGGGCGACCGCTACAGCGCCGCGGCCCGCGTGCGGCGCGAATTGAACCCGACCACGGAGATCGCCGGCAACCTGGAGGCGGCGAAAATCGAGTACGACCGCGTCGGCAGCGCCGCCAACTACGAGCGCTACGACGCCTACCTGTCGTACAAGCTGCGGCGGGTGGCGCTGGACCTGGATCTCGACGCCGGTTATTCGCAGCTCGACCGCGCCGCCGGCGCCGGCACCTCCAGTTCGCCGCTGCTGCGGGCCGTCGCCGCCTACAAGCTCACGCCGCGCAGCACCCTGCGCGCCGACGTCCGCCGCCAGTACACCGACGCCACCCAGTACCTGATCACGCCGGTCCTGGACTTCAGCGATCGCCGCTTCTCCGAACTGGCGTATCGCGACATCAGCATCGACCCAAACGTGTTCCGCGAACGCAGCGTGCGGGTCGGCTACGAGTTCAACGGCATACGCACATCGGCGCGCGTGCAGCCCTACATCCGGCGCATCGACTACTTCAACCCGACGACCCAGGACCAGGACCAGGACCTCAAGGGCGTGGCGTTCGACATCGAGTATCGCCCGCGCCCGCTGTTGAGCCTGTCGTTGTACGCCAGCCAGGAAAAGCGCGACTACGACGACCTGGCGCGCAACGACCAGGACACCTTGATCGACGTGGGCGTGACCAAGCGCTTCACCCGGCACTGGAGCGCAAGCTTCCACGTCAGCCGCCGGGAGCGCGACAGCGCGGTACCCGGACAGGACTATCGGGAAAACTCCGCCCAGCTCTCGTTCAACTACCGGCGTTGAAGGGGTTGCCGATGGCTGTCGACTCCCCTCCCAGCGCCTTCCGCCAGGACACCCTGCACGCCACGGACCGGCGGCTTGGACGCGCGCGGTGTCCGGCATGAGCCTGGCGTTCTTCCTCGCGCTGGCCGTCGTGGCCTTCGCCTACCTGGGCTATCCGATGGCGATGGCCGCGTTGGCACGGCTGCGGCCGTTGCCAATCCAGCCGCCGACACCCATCAGCCGCGAGCCGCGCATCGACGTGCTGCTGGTCGTGCACGACGGCGCCAGCCTGCTGGCCGCCAAGCTGCACAACCTGCTGGCGCTGGATTACCCGTCTTCGCACTTGCGGGTGAACGTGGTCTGCGACGGCTGTCGCGACGGCAGCGAGCGCATCGCGCGCGGCTTCCCCTCCGACCGCGTGCGCGTGTTCGCCTACACGCAGCGCCGCGGCAAGTCCGCCTGCCTCGGCCAGGTGCTGCCGCAGCTGGACGCCGAGCTGGTGCTGTTCTGCGACGTCCGCCAACGCATCGATGCGGGCGCGGCGCGGGCATTGGTCGCGGCGTTGGCCGACCCCACGGTGGGCGCGGCCAGCGGCGAGCTGCTGTTGCAGGCCGACACCGGCTACGGGCAAGGCGTGGACGCCTACTGGCGCTACGAAAAGTGGCTGCGGCGGCTGGAAAGCGCGAGCGGCTCGCTGGTCGGTGTCACCGGCGCGCTGTACGCGGCGCGGCGCGAGGCCATCGCATCGGTCCCGGCCGGCATCGTGCTCGACGACATGTGGATACCGCTGGGCATCGCCGCGGCCGGCTATCGGGTGGTGTTCGCGCCCGAGGCGCTGGCCTACGACCGGGTGGCGTCCAACCCCGCCGACGAGGAGCGCCGCAAGCGCCGTACCCTGGCCGGCAACTTCCAGTTGCTGCATCACTGGCCGCAACTGGCGCTGCCAGGTGCGCACCCGCTGGCCTTGCGCCTGTGGGGCCACAAATGGCTGCGGCTGGCAGTGCCGTGGTGCCTGCTGCTGATGCTCCTCAGCAACGCGGCGTTGTTCGACCAGGGCCTGGGCTGGCGGGTGCTGATGGCAGCGCAACTGGCTGCCTACGCGGTGGCCTGGCTTGGCCGCGTCCGCCCCGCCATCACCACGCGCTGGTGGCCGCTGCGCGTGTGCGCGGCATTCGTGAGCCTCAACTTTGCCGCTGCGATGGCGCTGTTCGACTACCTGCGCCATCCCGACGCCCATTTGTGGCACCCCAGCCCTGACCGGATCCCTGCCCCATGAGTGACCCCCCCGCCTCCGAGCCGCTGCGCGTGCTGTACGTGGTTTCGCTGTTCCCGAGCTTGTCGGAGACCTTCATCGTGCGCGAGATGCACGCGTTGATCGGGCACCGCGCCGACCTGGCGATCCTGTCGTTGAAGCCGGCGTCGGAGAAGATCGAGCAGGAACGCACGGTGGAACTGCTCGGTCGCGCCCGCCATCCGCTCGGCGCGCTGCGTTCGATGCTCGCGCTGCTCACGCTGGCGCTGCACCACCCGCTCAAGGTCGGCGGTTTCCTGGGGTTGATGTGCGCGCGCATGTGGCGACAACCGCTAAACCTGCTGCGCAGCATCGGCGCGCTGTGCCACGCGGCCGGTCAGTGGCGCTGGATCCGCCGGTTCGACCCGCAGATCATCCACGCCGCGTGGGCCACCTACCCTGCCACCGTCGCCTGGTTCCTATCGCGCCTGCTGGATGTGCCGTACTCGTTCACCAGCCGCGCCCACGACATTTTCGTCGAAGACCACATGATGGCCGACAAACTGGCCAGCACCGCGCTGCCGGTCACCATCACCCGCAACAACGTGCGTCACCTGGCGCAGTGGATGCCGACCCCGGGACCGCGGCTCGTGCAGGTGGTGCATTCGGCGCTCGACCTGCCCAACAACCCGTTCTCGCACGCGCCGCGCCTGCCGCACCGCTTGCTCTCGGTGGGCCGGCTGGACCCGATCAAGGGCTACGACGTGCTGCTGCCGGCGCTGGCCGAGCTGCAGCGCCGCGGGGTGCCGTTCGACAGCGTGGTCATCGGCGAGGGCAAGCTGCGCCGCCAGCTCGAAGCACAACGCGATGCGCTCGGCCTCGGCGACCGGGTGAGTTTCGTCGGCGCCAAGCCCAGCGGCTTCGTGCGCCAGGCGATGGCCGATGCAACGGTGATGGTGATGCCCTGCGTGGTCACCCCCGAAGGCAACGCCGACGGCATTCCCAACGTCCTCACCGAAGCCATGGCGGCAGGCCTGCCGGTGGTTAGCACCCACGTCTCGGGCATTCCCGAACTGGTCGATGACGGCATATGCGGTCGCCTGGTCATGCCGAACGACCCGCAGGCGCTCGCCCATGCGGTCGCCGAGCTGCTCGCCGACCCGGCGTTGCGCGAAGGCTTCGCGGTCGAAGGCCGCCGCAAAGTGGAGCGCGAGTTCGACGTGGTCAAGGAGGCCGGTAGGTTGGCCGCGCACATGCGCGACGCCGTGCGTGAGCACGGGCGCCGACAGCCGGCTGGCGATGCGCTCGCAACCCATCCGCCGGCACGCTCGGGCGTGCTCGACGGCAGCGCGAACCAGTGAGGCGGTCGACACGGTGGCATCGACGCAATTGGAACCGGACACGATGATGGCAAGACGGCTGCTGCTGGTAAGCGACGAGATGGAGGTGGGCGGCAGCCAGCGCCAGATTTCCTACCTCCTGGGCGGCCTCGACCGCGCGCGCTGGCAGCCGGAACTGCTGTTCTTCCGCAGCGAGTCGTTTTTGGTGCACGAGCTGCGCGCGCAGGGCATCCGCGTGCACCACCTGCCCAAGCGCGGCCGCTTCGACCTGGGTTTCGTGCTGCGCTACGCCGCCTTGCTGCGCCAGGGACGCTATGACCTGGTCCATGCGTACTCGCTCACCGCCGAGCTGTGGACCGCGGTGGCACGCTGGCTGGTGGCCAACGCGCCGCGACAGGTGTCGTCGGTGCGCAACCTCTACCTGGACAAGTCTCCGCTGTTCTGGGGCCTGAAGCGCTTCGCCCTGCTACGCAGCGCCGCGGTGATCTCCAACTCACGGGCCGCGGCCGCCGCGACCGCAGCGGAGGTAAAGCTCCCGATGGAGCGCTTCGATTTCGTGGCCAACGGCATCGCGTCCGCGCAACCGCTGGCCACGCTGGAGCGCGCCCAGCTGCGCCAGGCCCTCGGCGTGCCGGAGGGCCGGACCTTCGGCCTGTTCGTCGGGCGGCTGGTCGAACAGAAGAACCTGCGCTGCCTGGTGCGCGCACTGCTCGCCCTGCCCGCGCAGGACCGTCCGTGGATCGCGCTGGCCGGGCACGGCCCGCTCGACCGCGAACTCCAGCACCTGTGCGAGGCGGCCGGCCTGCGCGAAGACATGCATTTCCTCGGCGAGCGCAGCGACGCGCCGCGGCTGATGCAGGCCGCCGATTTCCTGGTGCTGCCCTCGTTCCACGAAGGCATGCCCAACGTGGTGATGGAGGCGATGTCGGTGGGCTGCCCGGTGATCGCCTCGCAAGTCGGCGGCACCCCGGAACTGGTCGAGCACGATGCCACTGGCCTGCTGTTCCGCAGCGACGACAGCGACGCGCTTGCGGCGCAACTGCGGCGGCTAGTGGCCGAACCCGCGCTGCGCGCGCGCTTGGGCCGCGAATCGGCGGCGCGCATCCGCAGCCGCTACTCGATCGCACGCCTGGTCGATGCCACGGTCGCGGTCTACGAACGTTGCCTGCGCGCGGATACCCATGCGGCCCCGGAATCGCGCCAGGTGACCCAGCCCAAGCTCGGGGGTGGTGCGTGAACGCGCGTCCGCTGCACGTGCTGATGGTGCTGGAGTCTTCGTATCCGGCCGAACGCGGTGGCGGCGCCGAGGGCCAGGTGCGCACCCTCGCGCGCGGCCTGCGCGCGCGCGGCCAGCGGGTGACAGTGCTGGTGCCGCGCCTGCGCCGCGGGCCGCAGCAGAAGATCGCGCGCGTCGACGGCGTGCCGGTGTGCCGGCTGGCCTACCCGCGCGTGCCGCTGCTGGGCAGCGTCTGGCTGTGGCTGGCCACGACCGCGTTCCTGGTCCGGCGCCGCCACCGCTACGACGCGTGGCACGTGCACATCGCCCACCACCTGGCCGCGATCTGCGCACTGCTCGGGCGCTGCCTGAACAAGCGCGTGCTGGTCAAGGTCGCCGGCTCCTGGGAGCTGGAGCGCGGCACGCTGGCGCCGGGCAGTGGCGCCCTCAACCGCCTCGCCTACCTCGGCCTGCGCCACGCCGGGGCGTGGCAGGCGATCAGCCGGCGCATGGCGGCGACGCTCGCCACCCGCGGCATCGCCGCGTCGCGGATCGTGGCGCTGCCCAACGCGGTCCACACCGAACGCTTTGCCGACCTGCAACGCGCGCCGGACATGCCCGCGCGTTTCATCTTCATCGGCCGCATGACCGAGGAAAAAAGCCTGGACACCCTGATCGACGCGTTCGCCGACATCGTTCCCACCCACCGCGACGCCAGCCTGCTGCTGGTCGGTACCGGCGCGCTGGAGACGCCGCTGCGGCAGCAGGCGCACCGGCTGGGCCTGGGCGCGCGCATCGACTTCGCCGGGCATCGCGACGACATCGAGGCACAACTGTGCGATGCCAGCATCGGCGTGCAGTGCTCGCGGATCGAAGGGCTGTCCAACACCTTGCTCGAATCGATGGCCGCCGGACTGCCGATGGTCGCCAGCCGCATCAGCGGCAACGAAGACTTCGTCCGCGACGGCGAGAACGGCTGGCTGTTCGAGCCGGGCGATCGCGCGGGACTGGCCCGCTGCATGGCCAGGGCCGCGACGTTGACACCGCTGCAGCGCCGCACGATGGGCGACGAGGCCCGCGCCACCGTCAAGCGCCAGGCCGGCGTCGAGCAGGTGGTGGCGCGGTTGATGGCGCTGTACCGCGGCGAGCGCGCGCCGCTGGTGGCGACCGAACTGCCGAGCAGGAGCAGCTGAGCATGGCGAGGACCACACCATGTGCGGCATAGCAGGCATCGTCGTCGCCCCCGGGCACGCGCCGCCCTCGGCCGAGCTCGGCCGCCGCATGACCGCGGTCATCCGTCACCGCGGACCGGACGATGACGGCCACCACGTCGATGAGCGCGCCGTGCTCGGCATGCGCCGGCTGTCGATCATCGACATCGCCGGCGGCCACCAACCCGCCTACGCGGCCGAGCAGCAGGTCTGCCTGGTCTTCAACGGCGAGATCTATAACTTCCGCGAGCTGCGCCGCGAACTTGAACGCGACGGCCACGACTTCCGCACCCAAAGCGAGGCCGAGGTCATCCTGCAGGCCTACCTGCGCCACGGCACCGACGCGATCGCGCGCCTGGACGGGATGTTCGCGATCGCGATCTGGGACCGGCGCAGCAATGAGCTGCTGCTGGCCCGCGACCGCTTCGGCGAGAAGCCGCTGTACTACACCCGCAATCGGCACCGGATCCTGTTCGGCTCGGAACTCAAGTCGCTGCTGCAGTCGAGCGACTGTCCGCGCGACGTCGCCCCCGACGCGTTGCGCGCGTATTTGAGCTACGGCTACGTGCCTTCGCCGTCGAGCATCTTCGCCGGCGTGTCCAAGCTGCCGCCCGGGCACTGGCTGCGCTACCGCGACGGCCAGGTCGAACTGCAGCGCTACTGGCGCCCGAGCCTGGCGACCAAGACCCGAATGTCGGAAGCCGAAGCCGGCGAAGAACTGGCCGAACTGCTCGACCGCGCCGTCGCCAGCCGGCTGACCTCGGACGTGCCGTTCGGCGCGTTCCTCAGCGGCGGGCTGGACTCGAGCACGGTGGTGGCACTGATGGCGCGCCACCTCGATGCGCCGGTCAAGACCTTCACTATCGGCTTCAAGGAAGCGGCCTACAGCGAGCTCGACGACGCGCGCCTGGTGGCGCGTCACCTGGGCACCGAGCACCACGAACTGGTGGTCGAACCCGACGCGGCGGCGCTGCTGCAGCAGCTGGTCTGGCATTTCGACGAACCGTTCGCCGATGCCTCGGCGATCCCGACGTTCCTGGTGTCGCAGCTCGCGCGCCAGCACGTGAAGATGGTGCTGACCGGCGACGGTGGCGACGAACTGTTCGGCGGTTACGACCGCTACCTGCGCCTGCTGGCGCTCGACCGCCTCGGGCCATTGACCCGCCCGGCCGCGGCGGTGCTGCGCGTCGCCGGCGCGCTGCTGCCCGACCCGATCGGCGACCGCCTCGACCGCATCGGCGAGCGCCTGCAGCTGCCCGGCGAGGAACGCTATCTCAGCTCCGTCGCCCTGCAGCGCGCCGGCACCGCGCGCGCGCTGCACGCCGACGCCGGCGGCAGCCGCCACTACCACCTGCCGGTGCTCGACGAGGCCGGCGCCGACCTGGGCGCGGGCCGCTCGCCGCTGGACCGCGCGGTCGCGATCGACCTGCAGAGCTACCTGCCCGACGACATCCTGGTGAAGCTCGACCGGATGGCGATGGCCAACTCGCTGGAAGGCCGCTCGCCGTTCCTGCACCCGGAGCTGGCGAGCTTCGCGTTGAGCCTGCCGGAGTCGTTCCGCATCCGCGCCGGCACCGGCAAGGTCCTGCTGCGCCAGGTCGCCGAGCGCTGGCTGCCGCCACGCGCGGTGGCCAAGCCCAAGCAGGGCTTCGGGATCCCGCTGGGCGAATGGCTGCGCGGGCCGCTGCGCGAGGTCGCGCGCGACACCTTCGCCAGCCGCGCGTTCCGCGAGCGCGGCCTGTGCGACCCGGCGGTGGCCAACGCGCTGCTGGACGAACACGCCAGCGGCCGGGTCGACCGCCGCCAGGTGTTGTGGCAGGTGATCTGCCTGGAACTGTGGGCGCAGCGCTTCCTCGATTCGGCCGTCGTGGAGGACTGAGCATGTTCCGTCGCGCGCTGCTGGCCATCCCGATCGTGCTGATGCCCAATTCGCTGCACGTGCCGTTCGACACCGGACTGGCGGGCCTGAACGTGGCCAACCTGCTGCTGATCGTGCTGCTGCTGTCGATGCCCGCGCGTCGTCCGGACATGCCACCGCCCGCGCCCGGGATCCTGCGCGCGCCGCTGCTGCTGCTGTTCGCATCGCTGGTGATCGGGCTGCTGATCGCGCTGGCGACGCGGCCGGGCACGCTGGTCACCGACCTCACCGACCTCAAGAACTTCATCTTCTATCCGCTGCTGTACTTCGTGTACCGGCACTGCCGCCAGGACCTGGCCGGCACTCGGCAGCTGCTCGCGCTGATGCTGGTGGTGGCGATCGTCGCCGGGCTGGAGTCGGTGGGCGAAGGCATCGCGCGCGACTCGTTCAGCAGCTTCGACGACAGCAAGCGCATCGCCGGGCCGTTCGGTGGCGCGCGCGTGTCCAACCGCGCGGGCGTGTTCTTCGCGATGTTCCTGCCGCTGCTGGTCGCGTTCGCATTGTTCGTGCGCGGACGCCGCATCTGGCGGCTGATCGCGATCGCCGGGATCGTGGTGCTGGTGGTGGCGATCATGGTGACGTTCTCGCGCCAGTCCTACCTGATCGCGGTGGTGACCACGGCGCTGCTGCTGCTGCGCCGGCACCTGCTGCTCGCCGGCCTGCTGGCGGTGGCGATGGTACCGGCCATCAGCCTGCTGCCCGAGGGCGTGACCCAACGCGTGGTCGAAACCCAGCAACTCAACGAGATCGGCGAGGCGGAACTGGACGTCAGCACCGCCAGCCGTTTCGACATCTGGGACGGCGCCATGCGCATGTGGCGCGACAACCCCGCCGGGGTCGGGTTCGGCCGTTTTCCCAGCTACATCGGCAGCTACTCCGACTACGAAGGCTACGACGCGCACAACATGTACGTGTTGATGCTGGCCGAGTGCGGCCCGCTGGGACTGATCGCGATGCTGTGGCTGCTATGGCGCCTACTGAAGCTGGCGATCACGGTGCGACGATCGTCGGACCCGGACGACCGCGAAAGCCAGGCGCTGGCGCTGGGTTTCGGCTTGGCGGTGGTCGCGATGGCGATGGGCAACCTGTACGGGTCGTCGTTCAACGAAGGGCTGGTGATGGCGAATTTCTGGATCCTGTGCGGCCTGGTCGAGCACTACGCCACGCTCAAGCGCCATGCCCGGACCTCGCCGGTTGTCGCACCGGCGCCCGTCACCGACGCCATATACCAACGCTTTCCCATGGCCGGACAGATCGCGCCGGGGCTTTACCGCCCACAGGAAAAATGACCACGCTGCGGCCGCTGCTGGTTGGTCCGTGGCCGCCGGGGCTGTTGCTCTGGATGGCCTTGGCCCTCCCGCGCGCGGAGGCCGCCACCCACTACGTGCGTAGCGACGGCGGCAGCGCCGCGCAATGCGATGGCAGCGCCAACGCGGCCTATGCGCGCGGCGACAGCAGCCGCAAGTGCGCATGGCAGCATCCGTTCATCGCCCTACCGCCGAACGCCACGCCGCGCATCGCCGGGGGCGACACGCTGCTGATCGGGCCAGGCAGCTACATGATGGGTCTGGGCGCACCCGGCACCCAGGCCTGCGATCCCGACGCCCCGTCGCTGTGCGTGCTGGCGCCGGTGCCCAGCGGCCCCTCGCCATCGCGGCCAACGCGGATCCTCGGCCACAGCTACAACCTGCAATGCCCGGCGGGGCCCGAGCTGTGGGCGACCCGCGGCGCGCGCGCGGTGCTGCAGCTGGACGGCAGCGACAACGTCGAGATCGCGTGCCTGGAACTCACCGACCACAGCAGCTGCGTCATCGACCACAACCGCGAGGGCACGCCCCGCGGCGCAAACGCGCCGTGCGCGGATGCCAGCTCGCCGACGGCCAGCTGGGGCGAGAACGGCATCCACGCCGCCGACTCGCGCAACGTGCTGCTGCGCGACCTGCACATTCACGGGCTCGGCGCCAACGGCGTACGCGCCGGCCGCTTGCGCGACTGGACCTTGCTGCGGGTGCGGCTGCGCGCCAACGGCTGGGCCGGCTGGGATGGCAACCTCAACGAAGGCGGCGGGCAAGGCTCCAGCAACAGCGGCACCGTGCGCTTCAGCGGTGGCGAGATCGCCTGGAACGGTTGCGCCGAGCGCTACCCGGACCAGCGCGCGTTCGGCTGCTGGGCACAGCAGCAAGGCGGCTACGGCGACGGCCTGGGCACCGAAACCAGTGGCGGCGACTGGGTGTTCGAGGACATGAGCGTCCACCACAACGCCTCCGACGGCCTCGACCTGCTGTACCTGGATGGCAGCGGCCACGTCACCATCCGGCGCGTACGCGCGCAGGGCAACGCCGGCAACCAGATCAAAGTGTCGGGGCCGCTGACGATCGAGAACACCATCGCGCTGGGCGACTGCGGCTACTTCGCCGACTTCCCCACCTCCAACCTCGGCGACGGCGACCACTGCCGGGCCAAGGGCAACACGCTGTCGATCCGGCCGACACCCGGCGCGCTGGCGGTCCTGCGCCACAACACCATCGCCGGCCAGGGCGACTGCCTGATGATCACCACCGGCGGCGCCGCCTCCGCGCGCGTGCTGGTGCAGAACAACGCCTTCGTCGGTGGCGACGAATGGGGGCAGGACTCGCTGTTCAAGCAGCGAACCTGCGCCCACTACGCGGTCAACAGCCAGACGCCGGTGACGTTCGAGGGCAACCTGTTCTGGCACGTCAAGGACGATTTCTGCCCGCCCGGAAACCTGTGCGCGCGCGATCCGCTGTTGACCCGCACCAGCTACCCGGATTTCGAAGCCACGCCCAGAACCGGCAGCCCCTTGATCGATGCCGGCCAGCCGCAACCGCAACCGGATCACGACTTCTTCCGTCACCCGCGCCCGATCGGCACGGCCCCCGACATCGGCGCAATCGAAGTCCAGGCCAGTGGCCACCGGGCCAGCACCACAGGGGATTCACCATGAACGCTGTCGCCGCCCCCGCCGTGTCGACCCGGCCGCGCGTGATCGTCCTGGAGTTCAATGAACTCAGCCCGACGCTGATGCGCGAGTTCATGGCGCAGGGCGTGCTGCCGAACTTCAGCCGGCTGCACGGCGACGCCCAGGCCTACGTGACCGACGCCGAGGAAGCCGCGCCGAACCTGGAGCCGTGGATCCAGTGGGTCACCGCCCACTCGGGGCAGTCGTACCGGGATCACGGCGTCTACCACCTGGGCGACGGCCACAAGCTCAAGACCAAGCAGGTCTGGGACTTGCTCTCCGACCACGGCCTCAAGGTATGGGTGTGCGGCAGCATGAACCTGCGCTACGACCGCCCGATCAACGGCGCGGTGCTACCCGATCCCTGGGCCGCGGGCACCGACCCGTTCCCGGGCGATCTGTTCGACGCGTACTTCCCGTTCGTGCAGCGCAACGTGCAGGAGTACACCAACACCCGCGTGCCGCTGTCGCACAGCGACTACCTGCGGTTCGTGTCGTTCATGGCCGCGCACGGCCTGTCGCTGAAGACCGCCTCGGCGATCGCCCGCCAGCTCGGCGGCGAACGGCTCACGCGCAAGGGCAAGTGGCGGCGCGCGACGATCCTCGACCGGCTGCAGTTCGACGTGTTCCGCTGGTACTACCAGAAGGAGCGCCCGGACTTCTCCACGTTCTTCGTCAACAGCACCGCGCACCTGCAGCACATGCACTGGCGCAACATGGACCCGGCGCCGTTCAAGCTCAAGCCCGGCGACGACGAGCAACGCGAGTACCAGCACGCGATCCGCTACGGCTACCAGATGATGGACCAGATCGTCGGCCAGACGCTCGAGATGGCCGGTCCCGACGTCACCGTGGTGATGATGTCTGCGCTCAGCCAGCAACCGTGTCTGCGCTACGAGGACAGCGGCGGCAAGACGTTCTACCGGCCGCGCGAGTTCGAGCGCGTGCTCGAGTACGCGGGCGTGCCGCGGCCGTACCGGGTGGAACCGGTGATGTCGGAGCAGTTCCACGTGCATTTCGACTCCGAGCCAGCGGCGCTCGCAGCGGCCACCGCGCTGCGTGGCCTGCGGCTCGAAGGGCAGCCGGCGATGGAGGTCAAGCACGACGGTGCGTCGGTGTTTGCCGGCTGCTCGGTATTCCGCCAGCTGGATCGCGACGTGCCGCTGGCGCGGCCAGGCGGCGAGCCACGGCCGTTCTTCGAGTTGTTCTATCAGGTCGAGGGACTCAAGAGCGGGATGCACCACCCCGACGGGATTCTGTGGATCCGCGACCCGGCGCGGCCGCACCGCGAACACCCGGACAAGGTGCCGCTGCGCGACGTGGCGCCCACGATGCTGGCGGCGTTCGGGGTGACGCCGCCCGGGTACATGACCGGCACGTCGCTGCTGTAACGGGGCGTCAGGACCGGCAGGCCCGAGCGCACACCCGCGGCCGGGACCGCGGCTGCAACCTGCCCCCACCGATCACGGTCCAGCTGCAGCGCGCGCGGTTTCTTCGCGGCGCCAACGCCTGTCCAGCCAACGGTAATAGACCAGGCCGACCAGTTCGTGCAGGGCCGCTTCGGTCTTGACCAGCGCGCTGCTGCCGGGGATCAGGTAGCCCGGCAACCCGAACGGGACCAGCCGCGAATCGGCCGGCAAGGGGCAGGCCTCGAAGCCGGCGCGCGTCATCGCGTAGCGCGCGCGCGGCATGTGCATCGCCGACGTCACCAGCACCACCCGGCGGGGAATCGGCGGCGACAGCGCTGCCAGGCCACGCGCGTTCTCCCAGGTCGAGGTGGAGACCTGCTCGGCGCGCAACGCGTCGTCGCGCACGCCCAGGCGCCTTGCGTACACGAGCATGAGCGCCGAGGCCGGAACGCCCGCGGCCAACTGCGGCCCGCCGGATACGACCAGCGAGCGCCCGGGTTGGTCGCGCCACCACGCGACCGCGCGCTCGATCCGCCGGCGGCTGGTGATCGACAGCGCCGAAAAGTCCGTCGGACCGCTGGGTTCGGCGTCGACGCCGCCGGCCAGCACCACGGCGACCTGCGGCGGCGAGGACTGGCACGAACGCGGCATCGAGCCCGGAGCTTCCAGCCATCCGACCAGTGCGTTGGCCACCCACGGCGTCATCGCCACGACGGCGACGCAGGCGATGACGGCACCCGCGGGCCTCAGCCAGCGACCGCGTTCGTGCAGCCACGATCCGAGACAGACCGCGAGCAATGCCACCAGCAACCAACTCAGCGGCGACAGCATTCGCGCGCCTCCCGGCGTACGGGCCTGGGCGCGCCGTCAGCCACGCGCCCGTGGCCAGCGCTCGAGGATGAGACCGCGCAGCCGCGCGTCCAGCGCCAGCACCGGCAACAGGTAACACGCCAGCCAGAGCACGCCAGCCAGCGCCGCGCGGGTCAGGTGCGATTGAATCTCGGCCATGCCGCAGACATCGACCATCAGCAGGAACAACGCCGCGGCGCCCAGCGAGACCAGCAGCGTCCGGCGATCGGGCAATTGCAGCATGCCCGGCGGGCAGACCAGGCAGCGACTGATGCCGAACACCAGATAGGCGAGCACCGTGGAGTACACCGCGCCCATGTAGCCGAACCGCGGTATCCACACCAGGTTCAACGCCACGTTGATCGACAGCGCCAGCACGGTGAGCAGCAGCACCATGCCGGTGCGCTTGCGCAGCAGCAGGCCGTAGCCGCTGAGGTCGAGCAGCAGCATCACCGCGTACATCGTGCCAACCCAGGCGAATACTTCGCCCGAGGCCGCCTTCGCCGAGCCGCTGAGCATCTGCAAAACGTCGCTGCCGGCAATCCAGATGCCCACCGCGACGCCGACGCAGGCGTACGTCGCCGGCAACAGCACGCGCGCCTTCATCTCGCGCACGCGCGCCTCGCCGTGCTCGGTGTAGGCCCGGTTCAACGCCGGGGTGAAGGCGTCCCAGAACGGCCCGTTCACCAGCACGCCCAGTTGCATCGCCAGCGCATAGCCGATAGTGTAGATGCCGACCGCGGCGTAGTCGTCCAGCATGTGCTTGAGCATCAGGCGATCGATCGAGGCCAGCGCCGCCCCGACGATCTCGTTGGCCACCAGCGGCAATCCGTAGATCAGCGATTCGCGGTAGGCGCCCGGGTCCAGCGATTGCCGCGAGAACTGTAGGTGGCGTCGCACCCAGTGCAGGTAAAAGCCCACCAGCAGCAGCATGGTGATGACCCGGCCGGCATAGACCGCCAGGGCGCTGCGCTGGATCAGCACCACCGCGGTGAGCACCAGCGCCAACTCCACCCAGCGCGCGGTGACCTTGGTCGTGGTCAGCAGGCCGGAACGCTCGCTGGCGCGCAAGGTCATCTGCACCTGGCTGATGAACACCATCAGCGGGATCGCCAGCAGCGCGCACCACAGCACCGGCGAGTGCGCTATCCCCCGCCACCAGCTCACCCCCGCGAACACCGCGATCCCCACCGTCCACAGCACCGCCGACACCGTAAGAGGCAGGAATACCAGGTTGGTCGCGAAGTGGGTAAGCCGCGCGGCGTCGCCGCCGAACGGATAGAAGCGCAGGACCGCGTGCTGCCCCCCCAGCTTGATGACCGCGAAGATCATCAGCACCCAGGTCTCGTAGTAGCCGAGGATCCCGTATTCGGTGTTGTCCAGCAGCCGGGTAAGGATCGGGAACGAGACCAGCCCGGTGGCCATCATCACCACGGTGGCACCGGAGTAACGCAGGTAATGCTTGCTGATGCCCGAGCTGCGGGGAGGCGTGGCGGCGGCCGGGGGCTCTTCCGCCAAGGTGGTATCGGTGGAGGTGTTCATCGCAGCGGCGCCATCGCCAGCCGGCGCCGCGATCCGCGCGAATACCGCCGGCGCGGCAGGTGGGCACCGGTCCGCGCACGGGACCCGCTCAGGCCCCAGTGCGCGCCAGCGGGACGGAAGCAGTCGGCTCGGCGGCACCAGGAAGTCATGGGTTGCCCGCCGTTTTCATTGTCGATCCATCCATTGCGCAAATGAGCAACGCCCCCGTGGCTACCGCTCCCAGGGCCGTGTTCGCCTGTGGATGGTTCCGGAAATCCACTCAATACCAACGCGACATGGGATCGCCAGAGGCCAGCGGCCGCACCGCTCGCTAGCCGCGCAACCCGCTCCTCGCGCGGTCCAGCGGCACTTGCACGGCACTTACGCAAACGCCCTAGGCCCTTGCACGGCAGTTGTCGACGCGTGAAGTCCAACTGCGGGCTGAACTGTCACGTGAAGGGCCGGTGAAGTGTGACGCAGGTCGCCGGGGCGCCGGGGAATGCGTGACCCGACCCACAGAACCCCAGGACCCCGCTGCCTAAAGTTCGCTCCGGCACAAGGAGGGCCCCCCACGGTTCTTCCCCCCTTTTCTGGTCTTGCCGCCGAGCGGCAGTTGGAGTCTGATTTGTTCACTCGCACCTTTCGCATCAACCCCCTTACCTCGGTCCTGCTGACTGCCACCCTTGGCCTGGGCGCCATCGGTTCGGCCCAGGCCGCCACCTTCTTCGTGCGCACCGACGGCGGTGATGCCAACCAGTGCAACGGCCGCGCGGACACCGCGTACCCGGGCAGCGGCACCGCCCAGAATTGCGCCTGGAAGCACCCGTCCTACGCCCTGCCGAGCACCGGCACCGCGCGCATCGCCGGTGGCGACACCCTGATGATCGGCGCCGGCGAGTACATGATCGGCTACGGCGCGCCCGGCTCGACCTGCACCAGCGGCGACCGCACCGGCTGCTGGCTCGGCCAGATCCCGAGCGGCCCGAGCTCCACCGCCAAGACCCGCATCCTGGGCAACGCCTCGGCGCCGCCGAAGCTGTGGGGCAGCGAGGGCAACTCGATCGTCCTCAACCTCAACACCAGCTCCAACGTCGAAGTCGGCCATCTCGAGATCACCGACAAGAACGCCTGCGTCACGCGCCACAACGTCGCCAGCGCCGCCTGCGGCACCGGCGGCACCTGGGCCGGCTACGGCATCTACGCCTATGGTTCCAGCAACGTCTGGATTCATGACGTCAACATCCACGGCATGGCCCACACCGGCCTGAACGCCGGCAAGCTCAGCAACTGGACCATCGAACGCACCAAGATCAACGCCAACGGCTGGGCCGGTTGGGACAGCAACGTCGGCGACAACGGCTCCAACTCCGGCCAGATGATCCTGCGCGACATTGAAGTGGCCTGGAACGGCTGCGGCGAGAACCCGAGCACGGGCGCGGCGGTCAACTGCTGGGGCCAGGTCTCCGGCGGCTACGGCGACGGCATCGGCCTGAACACCACCGGCGGCCAGTGGCTGGTCGAGGACGCGTTCATCCACCACAACGCCTCCGACGGCCTGGACTTCCTGTACATGGACGGCGCGCCGAGCACCTCGGTGATTTTCCGCCGCGTGTACTCGATCGCCAACGCCGGCAACCAGATCAAGAGCCTGGGCAACACCACCATCGAGAACTCGGTGCTGGTCAGCTCGTGCGGCTACTGGAATGGCATCCTCAAGAACGGCGAAGTGTGCCGCGCCTCGGGCAACACCATCTCGCTGACCCCGTCGGCCAACACCGTCATCAACATCCGCCACAACACCATCACCGGTGAGGGCGACAACCTGATCCTGACCCGCGAAGGCGTGGCCTCGGGCAAGGTCTACATCCAGAACAACGCGCTGATCGGCCAGACCGACTTCCTGGCCGCGCAGTCGGGCTGGCCGGACGACAAGACCGCCGCGCATTACGCCTACAACGATGCGAGCACGGTGAGCTTCTCGGGCAACCTGGTGTGGAACGTCAAGAACAACCAGTGCCCAGCCGGCAGCATCTGCGGCCAGGACCCGAAGCTGAAGAACATCACCCTGGCGAACTTCGATGGCACCCCGCAGGCCGGCAGCCCGGTGATCGACAAGGCCCCGCTGCTCAGCGGCGTGACCACCGATTTCCTGCTGCAGGCCCGTCCGGTCGGCGGCGCCGCCGACATCGGCGCCTATGAAGTCCAGACCGGTGGCACGACCCCGCCGCCGGCCCCGACCTGCACCCGCGCCGCGCCGACCGTCAGCCTCAGCGGCCCGACCGCCGCGGTGGCCGCCGGCACCACGGTCAGCTACACCATGAGCCTGACCAACAAGGACAGCAGCAACTGCGCGGCCACCAGCTTCAGCCTGGCCCGCACCGTTCCGGCCGGCTGGACCGGCACGCTCAGCGCCACCAGCCTCAGCTTGGCCCCGGGTGCCAGCGCCAATGCCACGCTCAGCGTGACGTCGGCCAGCGGCAGCGCCGCCGGCGGTTACGGCATCGGCACTGGCGTGAGCAGCGCGATCGGCGGTGCCCACACCGGCAACGCGTCGGCGACCTACACGGTCAAGGACGTGAACTCGGAGCCCGTTCCGCCCACCGGCCTGACCGAGACGATCGGCACCGACAAGACCGCCTACATCGCGGGCCAGACCGTTTATATGAGCGCCCGCGTGCTCAACAACGGCCAGCCGGTCAGCGGTGCCACGGTCAAGTTCACCGTGACCAAGCCCTCGGGCACCAAGGTCAACATGACCGTCACCACCGGCGCCGATGGCTTTGCCCGCAAGTCCTACGTCACCGGCACCGGCCCCAGCTCGATCGGTAACTACGCGCTGGCTGCCCTGGCGACCAGCGCTGGCAAGACCGTCACCGCCAACAGCACCTTCAGCGTCAGCAAGGCCGGCACCACCCCGCCGCCCGCGCCAACCGGCCTGACCGAAACGGTCGGCACCGACAAGGCCAGCTACGTCGGTGGTCAGACGGTGGCGATGAACGCCCGCGTGCTGTTTAACGGCCAGCCGGTCAGCGGTGCCTCGGTGCGGTTCGTCGCGACCAAGCCCAACGGCATCAAGATCACCCTCGACGCCACCACCGGCAGCGACGGTTACGCCCGCCAGTCGTTCGTGTCGGGCACCGGTCCCAGCTCGATCGGCAACTACACGCTGGACGCCACCGTCACCAGCAACAGCAAGACCGTCACCGCCCGCAGCACCTTTGGCGTGACCCAGCCGTAAGCCGCTAACGACCAGCGGCGCCGGACCACCGCCAAGGCGCGGGTCCGGCGATCCGCGAGTCGCAGCAGGTACATCACCGAGTCGGGCGAGGAAACTCGCCCGACTTTTTTGTTTTCAGCGTGGCCGATGCGCGCCGCGGATGGGGTGGAGCGGGGTGCCGCGGCTCAGGTCTTCGCAAGCACCGGCAGCACCTTCCGGTAAGCACCGACAGCGTCGCTGCCCGTGGCTTCGTCCACCCCCGTGGTTTCCACGGCCGGTAGCCGGTCGCAATTCCGCGGCGGCGTGCCGCGCGCATCCAGTACTTCGACCCCGGCCGCTTCGTTGTAGGTATGGCAACCGTCCAGACCGGACGTCCAGCGCGTATCCAGCCGCCCCAGCGGACGCTCGCGGTAGTGGGTAGGACTCAGCTCCAGCACCTCGTTGAACACGACCGCGGCTCCGTAGCGCGGCGCGCAGTCCTGGGCCGGCCTCACCAGGCGCCCATCGCGCTGGAACAGACGCCCTGCGGGGCGCGCGCGACGGACGTCGTTCACCACCGGGTTGGCCGGATGCGGGCGGTAGGGCCCTTCCAGCCTCTCGGCCACGAACAGGAACAACTCGTCGCAACTGCTGCCGCCGCTCTCGCCGACATTCGCGAACAGGTACCAGCGGTGGTCGTGGTAGTGCAGGGTCGGATCGACGAAGCCCCAGCCGCTGACCAGGTTGGTGACGTGCTGCCAGCGCAGCGGAAAAGCCTCGGCCCGGTACAGGCGCACGCATTTGTCCTGCCCCGATTCCACGGTCAGGTACCACTGGTCCTCCCAGCGGAACACCTGCGGGTAGGACAGGTGGAACGGGTGCTCCAGCACCACCCCCAAAGGACGCGCTTGAGTTTCAGCCAGCTCCACGCAGGCGATAACGCCCTTGGTGTCGCCTTCAGCCCATTGCTCGACGAACAGAAGTCGGCGTCCGGCGTGGACGGTCAGGCACGGATCGGCCCAGAACCGGTTGCCCGGGGCCGACAGGAAGGTGGACTGCCGGATGTCGGGCGCATCCGGGTCGATCGGGGCGGCACCTTGGCGCAGGAGGATGTGCCAGGCCTCGTCGTTGGACCTGGCGCGCCGACGCGTGGCCAGGCGAAACGCCAGGGTCCTGGCGAAAGTCAGGACGCCAGCGCCCCACCGTGTCGGCGCGGGCGCCAGCTGCAGGCGGGCGGTGCGCTGTGACGGCACCGGCAACTCGCCGTTAGCCAACTTCCGCAGCGAGCGCATCAGCAACCCCGGCATCCGCAGGAAGGCCCTCTCGCGCTGGGCGCTGGCCGAGGCACGGCAGGTCGAGCTCCAGCCGGCGGCGAGCGGCGTCGGCGGACGGTCGAGGTGGTGAAGCTGCAGCTCCACGGCGGTGGCTACTTCGCCGCGCATGACCGGGGACAGCAAGGCCTGTGCGGCCTCCACGGCATCGGTGAGGTTGCGGCCGAATTCCCAGCAGCCCCACTCGGCACGATCGCCCAGTGCTTCGGCCCAGTGCGCCGCTCCAACCAGCAGCACCAGGTCGGGCCGCAATGCGCCGACGGTCGCGCGCATCTCGGCGGTGTCCAGGTCATGGGGGATCGCCAGCTCGAATGCGATCCCGTCCTGCGGCGTGGCTTCGACCAAGGCCAATCCCGTTCCGAGCTTGCGGCGGCCCTCGTAGGCCAGCAGCGCGCGCACGTCCAGCGGCGTCGGATGAGTCGGCACCTCGGACTCCCCCGCGATCGGCAGCACCACCAGCTCCAGCCACGGGTGTTCCGTTGCCAGTTCGAGAAAGCGCAGTAGCCAGCCCGGCAACCGCCGCGGCGCGACCAGCACCACCTTGAACCGCGGCGCCGGCTCGGTCGGCATCACGTACAGCGGCGTCCGCGCCGGCCTCGACGGGACTGCCGGTGGCGGGTCGGCGGGCAGCGGCGGCGCGCGGTTCATGCCTGCACCGCGGTCGGCGGGAAAGACGATATCAGCCAGTCCTGCATGGTCGCGAGCAGCCGGTCGCGGTGCGCGCGCGCATAGAAGGTGTGGTCGCAATCAGGCCAGTAGTGCATGGCCACCCTCTTGTCGCCGGCCGCCTTGCCGAAACTCCAGGCGAACTGGCGCGGATGCAGGAAACGGTCGGTGTAGCCCCCGGTGTAGATCCACAAGGAGTGGACATCGCGTGCCACCAGCGTCGCGAACTGACGCTGCGCCTCGCCCCGCTCCGGCCATTCGCGGTAGTCCGCGATGTCCGCCTTGGGGGATGCCCTGCCGGCACGTCCTACCCATCGCCACAGCACTCCTAACCAGTCACGCGGGCGGCGCAGGACTCCGGCCATGCGTGCCAGCTGGTACCACGGCCCGGTGTAGGACAGCCCGTCGAGCAAGACCATCGCGGTCACCCGCTCGTCCGCCAGCGCCGCACTCCAGCCCACGTCGGCGGCGCTGCACACCCCGCCGACCGCGAACCGGCGGCAGCCGTACTCGGACGCCAGGTGATCGAGCGCGGCCAACGTCGCCTCGCGCGATCCGCACCCTGGCAGGCGCGGGGTCTCACCGACCCCGGGCACCTCGAAGCGGAACGTGCGGAACCCGCACGACAGCAGGCGCTGCGCCAGTTCGACGTTCATCCGGAACGGACCGGAACGCGGCAGCAGGCCGGCGCTGGGCAGCACCAGCGTGGGCGCATCGGCGGGCAGTGATGCGCCGCTGAGCACGCCCACCAGCCGACCCTCGGGCCCGAACTGCACGATGCGGTCCATGCTTCAGCCCTCCTCCAGCAATGCCCACGCCAATTCTTCGGCCGTACGCTTCAAGGAGGGCCCGACAAACAACCCCGAGTCCATCCGCAAGCCACTGCCTAGGTCTGGTGAGTCGACCGGCAGGTCGAACACCCGCTGCAACGCCAGTTCCGGCTTCTGTTGCGGCGACGATTGGACAGGCCGCAGCACCGCCCAGTAACGGGCGCCCTGGGTCGGCGCGTGGGTCGGCGCGTGTCCCGACAGGCGCGCGCCGGCGATGTCGCTGAGCAATCGCGGCGATACCGCCAAGCCCATCAGCTGCCGCTCATCGGCAGGCACCGCACCGGCATGATCGGGCCGGTAGCGACTCGCGGAATTGCGCTCGGCGGCATCGGCGCGCTGCAGCTCCGCCAGCCAGCTGGCGCCATCGATGATCGGTTCCCACAGCACCACCAGGTCGGGATCACCGCCCTCGCCGATCCAGCGCGCCACCGGCAACGCCGCCGCGCGCCACGCGAACACCACGATCCGCTGCACCTGCGCCTGCGCACGCAGCGCTTGCGCGGCCAGCGTCAGGTCGGCGCACATCGAGGTGAAGTCGGCCTGGTCGCTGTCGCCGCCGGAGTCGCCGGTCCCGAAAAAATCGAAACGCAGCGACGGCAAGCCCATCGCGGCGAAACCGCTCGCCATTTCGGCCAGCAGGCGACGGCTGCGCGGTTGCTCGTGGAACAGCGGCGCCGCGAACAGCACGCCCAACCGCGGACCGGCTATCGCGGACCGATGCAGCGACGCGTACAGCTGCCGGCCCGGGTCGCCCAGCCAGAACGGCTCCCAGGCGCCGATGCCGGTCCTGTTCGCCTGCAGGGTCAACGCGTCGCCCATGCGGCCCACCGTTGAGCTCTGCTGCCATGCACCCGCGAGCCGATATCGGCCCTGGCGGCTGCCATCGCAGTGAACGGCGGGCCGTTCACTGGGGTGTCTCCGCGACCGTGCCGCCGAACAGGCGCCGGACGTTGCGGGCTAACCGGCTGCGAAGTCCGGCCGGGCGATGCGGGTCGAACGACGCCGGCAGGTCGGCCGCGATTTCGTCGAGGTTCTGCGATGCCAGGCGCAACAGCTTGATGCGCAGCCCGGTATCGCGCGCGACCCGCTCGGCCATCTGCACGCCGAGCATCGAGTTGCCGCCCAGGTCGAAGAAGTTGTCGCCGGGCTCGACCCGGGTGCCGAGCAACTCGGTCCATAGGTCGACGAGGTAGCGCACGCGTGGGTCGGCGTTGGCCGGCATCGGCCTGGCCGCCTGCATGCGCGCCGGGCGCTGCGCGCCGGCCGCGCCGTCGAAGCGGGCCTGGTCGGTGGCCGACCGTTCGCCCGCGACTGCCACGGCATCCCCGATCAACGCCGACTCGCCATCGCTGAACCGGGTCAGCGCCTCGATCGACTGGGTCGGGTCGCGCACGATCGCACACAGCACCTCCAGGTAGCGCTGGCTCAGCAACACGATGGTGGCGTCGTGGAAGATGTCGGAGTTGTAGATCAGCCCGCCGGTCAACCCCGCCGCGTCCTCGATGAACCACATGCCCAGGTCTTCGGTCGCCGCCGGCTGGAACACCTCCACGCGCTCGTGCCGCAGCGGCCCCCACTGGGTGACGCGCTGGCGGATGTCCTGGAACGAGAACAGCGACTGGTAAAGCATCGCGCCGCCGCCGGCGCTGCGCAGGCTGAGCTCGCGCACCAGGTCCTCCAGGCGGATGTCCGGGTTGGCGAAGCTGTCCAGCACCACCGCCTTGACGGCTTTCACCGTATCGGCGAACGACTGCGCCGGATCGACCTCGACATGCAGCGGCAGCAGGTTGGTGAAGTAGCCCATCAGCTCCTCGACCTGGGCCGAGTTGCGGCCGCGCACGGGAGTGCCGACCACCAGGTCGCGCTGCCCGGTCAGGCGGCTCATCAGCGCGTAGTACGCGGTAAGCAGGATGACGAACAAGGTCGCGTCCAGCTGCAGGCCGGTGTCGCGCAGCGCGATGGTCAAGTCCTTGGGCACCGCGACGACCTGCGAGCTGCCCGTCCCGGACATGCCGGCGCGGCGCGGCTTGTCGGTCGGCATCGCCTGCAGCCGCTTGACCCGCTCGCCGCCCTGCCCGCCCAGCCGTTCGCGCCAGAACGCCAACTGCCGCGCGTACTCCGGGCCGTGGACCCATTCGCGGTGCCACGCCGCGTAGTCGCCGTAGGTGACCGGCAGCTCGGCTAGCGTCGGCGGCCGGCCCTCGACGTGCGCCGCATACAGCTCCGATAGCTGCGCGTACAGCAGGTCGAACGACCAGCCGTCCCAGATGATGTGGTGGGGCATGAAGAACAGCACGTGTTCGTCGCTGTCGAGCTTGAACAAGCGCGCGCAGAACAGCGGGGCCTGGCTGAGATCGGCGAACGGCACTTCCACCAGCGCGCGCAGGCGCGTGGCCAGTTCCGCCTCGCGAGCCGCCGCTGGCAGGTGCGACAGGTCCTGGACCTGCAGCAGGCCGGTCTCGATGTCGTCGTGGATCACCTGCACCGGTTCACCGGCGTGCATGCCGATGGTGGTGCGCAGCACGGTCTGGCGCTGGGCCAGGTCGCGCAGCGCGCGGTCCAGCAACGCTACGTCCAGCGGGCCGGACAGGCGGTGCCCGGACGGCGTGTTGTACGACACCTGCCCCGGGTTGAACTCCTCGAGCATCCGCAGCCTCTCCTGCATCAGCGACAGCGGCGCGCGCCGTTGGTCGCCACGGCGTTCGATCGGCGGCGGTGGGGCGACCCCGGCGGCGGCATCGCTTTCCAGCAGGTGCGCCAGGCGTTCCACGGTCGGTGCATCGAACAACGCACGCAGCGACAGCGACACGCCCAGCTCGCGGTTGAGCCGCGTGGTCAGCTGCGCGGCCAGCAGCGAATGGCCGCCGAGCGCGAAGAAGTTGTCGTCCACGCCCAGTTCGGGCAACGCCAGCACCTGCTCCATCACCGCCGCGATCTGGCGCTCCAGTTCGGTGCGCGGTGCGATGCGTTCGGGCGCGCGCTGGGCCAGCAGGTCCGGGGCCGGCAACGCGTTGCGGTCGACCTTGCTGTTGGGCAGCAGCGGGATCGCGGCCAGGCACACCAGGTGCTGCGGCACCATGTAGTCGGGCAGCACCGCACGCAGGTGGGCGAGCAACGATTTGTCTTCCGGTTGCGCGCCCTCGCGCGCCACCACGTAGCCGACCAGCCGCACGTCGCCCGGCCGGTCTTCGCGCGCGATCACCACGCAGCGGGCGACATCGGGGTGGCTGGCCAGGTTGGCCTCGATCTCGCCCAGCTCGATCCGGTAGCCGCGCACCTTGACCTGGAAGTCGAGGCGTCCGAGGTGCTCGATGGTGCCGTCGTTGCGCCAGCGCCCCCGATCGCCGGTGCGGTACAGGCGCGCGCCCGCGGCGTCCGAGAACGGATCATCGACGAAGCGCTCGGCGGTCAGCTCGGGGCGGTTGAGGTAGCCCAGAGCCACCCCGTCGCCGCCGATCCACAGCTCGCCGGGCACGCCGATCGGGCACGGCTGGCGCTGTTCGTCGAGCACCCACACCTGGGTGTTGGCGACCGGTCGGCCGATGACGATGCCGGCGCGCGGGTTCTGCACGCGCCAGTAGCTCGAATAGATCGTGGTCTCGGTCGGACCGTAGCCGTTCCACACTTCGCCGCAGCGAGCTAGCAGGGCTTCGGCCAGATCGAGCGCGAGCGGCTCGCCGCCGGACACGGCCTTGAACCCGGGGCGGCCCTGCCATCCCGATTCCACCAGCAGGCGCCAGCCCGCGGGGGTGGCCTGCAGGTAAGTGGCCTGGCTGCCCTCGACCAGCTTGCGCAGTTCGGCCGCGTCGCGTTGCTGCTCGCGGCTGGCGATCACCACCTGCGCGCCGACGCTGAGCGGCAGCATCAGCTCCATGAAGGCGATGTCGAACGAGAGCGTGGTCACCGACACCAGCACGTCGTCGGCGCTCATGCCCGGTGCCTGTTGCATCGCCGGGATGAAGTTCGCGGTGCAGCGGTGCGGCACCTGCACGCCCTTGGGGCGGCCGGTGGAGCCGGAGGTGTAGATCACGTAGGCGATCGAGTCGGGCAGCGCCGCAGCCTCGTCGCGGCCGAGGCGATCGCTGGCCGCGGCGTCGAGTTCGGCACCCAGCGCGTCGAGCACCAGCACCGGCCGGCCCTGCAGGTCGAAGCGCGCGGCGTGCTCGCGCTGGGTCAGCAGCGCGGCCAGGCCGGCGTCCTCGACCATGTAGGCCAGGCGCTCGTCCGGGAACGCCGGGTCCAGCGGCACGTACCCCGCTCCGGCCTTCAGCACCGCCAGCACCGCCGCTAGCATGTCCGCGTCGCGGTCCAGCGCCAGCCCGACCAGGCTGCCGCGACGCACGCCGCGCGCGCGCAACAGCTGCGCGATGCGGTTGCTGCGCGCCTCCAGCTCGGCGTAGCTGAGCGTGGTGGCGCCGGCACGCACCGCGACCCGCGCCGGGGTTCGGTCGGCCTGCACCTCGAAGAATTCGTGCGCGCGCATCTGCCGGTCGTAGGCCGTTGGCGCCGGCTGCAGCGCCACCAGTTCGGCGCGCGCCGGCGCATCCAGCAGCGGCAATGTCGCAATTGCCTGATCCGGCTGCTCCACCGCGGCGCGCAGCAAGGTGGCGTAAGCGCCCATCCAGCGCCGGATGCTGGCGGCGTCGAACAGGTCGCGGTTGTACTGGCACTCCAGCCGCAGGCCGCCGGTCACCGGCACCGCGTTGACGAACAGCTCGAAGTTCTCGTGGCTACGCGGGTTGGCGCTGCATTCGAACTCCAGGTCCGGGAACGCCACCGTCGACTCGTCCAGCGGCTGGTCGAGGTTGAACAGCACGCTCACCAGCGGCAGCCGCGCCGGATCGCGCGGGATCGCGAGTTTCTTCAGCAGCGTGCCGAACGTGTATTGCTGGTGATCGAACGCATCGAGCAGCAATCCGGCGGTCGCCTCGATTGCCGCGGCGAAGCCGGTGTCGGGCGCGATCTCCGAGCGCACCGGCAGGATGTTGACGCAATGCCCGACCAACGCGCCATGGCCGCCGACCGCCTGCCCCGCCGCGGCGATACCGACGACGACGTCGGATTGGCCCGACAGGCGCCGCAGCACGCTGGTGAAAGCGGTGAACAGGGTAGCGAACAGGCTCGCGCCGCGGCGCGCGCCGAGCTTGCGCAGCGCGTCCACCAGGTCGGCATCGAGCAGCACGTCCTCGCGCGAGGCCGCGAACGTGCGCTGCCGCGGCCGCGGGCGGTCCACCGGCAACTCGAGCGCCGGAACGGCACCGTCGAAGCGCGACAACCAGTAACGCTCGTCGTCCTGCGCCTGCGCGCTGTTCGCCCAGGCCGCCTGTCCATCGACGTAGTCGGCGAAGGACTGCGCCGCTGGCAGCACGCCCGCGCCGGGTTGGCCGACGCGGCGTGCGTAGCTGGCGGCGAGGTCATGCACCAGCACGCCGAACGACCAGCCATCGCAGACGATGTGGTGCGCGGTCAGCAGCAGCACGTGCTCCTGGTCGGCCAGGCGCAGCAACTCGGCGCGCAGCAGCGGGCCGTGTTCGAGGTCGAACGGCGTGGCGACCACCGCGCGCAGGCGCTCGCCCAGCGCCGCGGCGCGCGCGTCCGGCGCCAGCGCCGACAGGTCGCGGCGCGCGGTTTCCAGCTCGATGTGCTCGGCGATGCACAACTCGTCGCCGCTCGGGCTGATCGTCGCGCGCAGGGATTCGTGGCGCTCGCCCAGTTCCCGTACCGCCGCGCTCAGCGCGTCGGCGTCCAGCGCGCCGCGCAGGTGCAGCGAGATCGACTCGTTGTACGCCAGCGAGCCTTCGCTGCCGAGCTTGTCTGCCAGCCACACCTCGCGCTGCGGCTCGGTGATCGGCACGACACGCGCCAGCGCCGTCTGCGCGAACGGGTCGTAGTCGACCAGCCCCTCAGGAGCAATCCCCTCGGGAGCTGCGACCGACTGCGGGGCATTGACGGCGTTGTTCATGCGCTCACCTTGATGAACTTTCCGGAGATTTCGGGATGCGGCACGAACCACGCCGGCTGGCCATCGGCGTCGCGGCCGAGCCGCGCGCCCGGCACCGGGGGCCGGTTGGCGTCGAGCGTCACCAGTTCGGCGTCGCGGCGGCGCGGGATGAACTCGGCGGCCTGCAGCTCCAACACCGACTCCTTGAACGCCTTCACGATCGCGGCGAAATCGGCTTCCGAATGCGCGGTGGTGAAGAAGCACGGGAAGTGGTCGAGGATGTGGATGCCGCGGCTGCGCATCATCGCGAACAGCAGATCCTGCAGCGGGTGCTCTTCGGTGAAGAACGTCTTCCAGAACGAGGCGAAGTGCTTTACCTCGATCGGCGCGCCGACTTCCTCGCAGAACGCGTTGAGCTCGCCGGCCATCGCCGCGGTGCGCGCGTTGAGCAATTGCTGCAGCGCCGGCCCGGCCGCCTTGAGGTGCTCGAGCACCGCCTTGGCCGCGGCCAAGGCCAGCGGGTGGCGCACGAACGTGCCGGCGAAATAGGTCACGCCCACGGTCGGGATCGAGTCGTCGCCGAATTGCCAGTAACCGCCGTCGAGCGCGTCCATGTACTCGCGCTTGCCGGCGATCACCCCGATCGGGAAACCGCCGCCGACCACCTTGCCGTAGGCGGCCAGGTCGGCGTCGATGCCGAGCACTTCCTGCGCGCCGCGCGGGTCGGCGCGGAACCCGGTCACGACCTCGTCGAAGATCAGCAATGCGCCGGCGTCGCGGGTGATGGTGCGCAGTTCCTGCAGGAACTCGCGCGGCTGGAAGTCGGGGCGCCGGCTCTGCACCGGCTCGACCAGCACCGCGGCAATTTCGTGCGCACGCTCGCGGATGATCTGCAGGCTTTCCGGGGTGCCGTAGTCGAGCACCAGCACGTGCTCGGCGGTGTTGCGCAGGATCCCCGGCGCCGCCGGGATCGAGCGCAGCGTCTTGGTACCGCGCACGATCACCTCGTCGAAGATGCCGTGGTAGGAGCCGGTGAAGATCACCAGCGTGTTGCGGCCAGTGACCGTGCGGGCGATGCGGATGGTGCCCATCACCGCCTCGGAGCCTGTGTTGCACAGCCCGGCGCGGGCGAAGCCGGTGAGTTCGCACACCAGCCGCGCCACTTCCCCGGCCAGCGGGTGCTGCGGGCCGATCTCGTAGCCCAGGTCGAGCTGACGCTTGACCGCGTTGAGCACGAACTCGGGCTGCCAGCCGAACAGGTTCATGCCGAAGCCGTTGAGCACGTCGATGTACTCGTTGCCGTCCAGGTCCCAGACGCGCGAACCCTGCGAACGGCCGACCACGACCTGGTAGGTGATCTCCTTGAGCAGCGGGCGGAAGCCGTTGACCACGCGCGGGTCGGCCAGGTGTGAACGGTGCTCCTGGGTGTAGTCCTTGGAACGCTGGGTGCGCGCGATGTAGCGGCGCATGAAAGCGTCCAGCCGCGCGCGCTGGCGGCCGCTGAGCTCGGCATTGGCATTGCTGTTGTGGATGCGCGCGATCGCGCCAAACGCCTTCTTGACGTCGTACTGGGTGTGGGCGAGCGCGGCTTCCTCGGCCGCGGCATCCGGTGCATCGGGCGTGGCGACGGCAACGGGCGGCGGCTCGGTTGGCGGTGCCGGCGTTGTCGGCGCGGCCGCTACGGCGGGCGCGAAAGCAGGCGCGGCCGTGCCCGCGGCGGTGCTCCCCGACAGCAGCGCGAGCTGCTGCGACATCAGCTGCATCTGCTGGGCGATCAGCTGGCGGGCGAAGTCGTCGCCGACGCCGATGATTGGCATCGGTGTGGGCATCGCGGCTGGCGCGACGGCCGCGGGCACCGGCGCGGCTGCCGCCGGTGCGATGACGGAGGTCGGCGCAACCGCCGCCGCGATCGCCTCGGCCGGCAACTGCGCGTCGAGCATCGCCGCGAGCTTGTCGAGGCTCGCGCATTCGCCCATGAGCTGGCGGAAGGTGATCTTGACCGGGAACGATCGCTGCAGCTGCAGCGCGACCTGGGTCAGCATCAGGCTGTCGAGGCCGAGCTCGATGAAGTTGGCATCGGCGTCGGCATCGGCCAGGTCGAACCCGGCCACGTCCTCGAACAGGTCCTTGAGCTGCGCGACCAGGCGCGGCTTGCGGTCGGCGCTGGGCGACGGTGCGGGGTTGGCGGCCGCGGCCGGGGCGGATGGCGACATGACAGGCTCCAACGTCGTCGCAGACGCGACGACGGACTGTGGGGTGATGGTTGCGGCAGCAGGCTGCGGCACCGCTGGCGCAAGGGTGGACGGCGTCGCGACGGCGGCTTCCAGCCAGTAGCGCTGGCGCTCGAACGGGTACGTGGGCAGGCGCAGGCGCTGGCGCACGCCGCGACGATCGAATACCGCCGGATCGACCGCCACGCCGCGGCACCACAGCTGCCCGGCGGCCTTGCGGAAATCGGCGGGCTCGCTGGCTGGCGTGTCGGCCAGCGTCGCCACCGCGCCGATCGATTGCTTCTGCACCAGCGGGTGCTGGCGCGCGAGGCCGCACAGGCTCGCGCGCGGGCCGACTTCGAGCAGCACCCGCGCCGGCTCCTCGAGCGCGCGGCCAAGCGCGGCGGCGAAGCGCACCGGCTCGCGCAGGTGGCGGGCCCAGTATGCGGGCGAGGTCGCGGTGTCGGCGTCGAGCCACTCGCCGCTCGCGGTCGAGACCAGCGGCAGCCGCGGCGCGGCGCGCGCCGTCGCGGCCACCTCGGCCAGGAACGGCGCGACCATCGGCTCCATCATCGCCGAGTGGAACGCGTGCGAAGTGCGCAACGCGCGGCAGGCAACACCGTCGGCTTCCAGCGCGGCCTGGAACCGCGCCACCGCGTCGAGCGGCCCGGCGACCACGCAGGCGCCCGGCGCGTTCTCGGCCGCCAGCGACAGCTGCGCCGGCAAGCGCGGCAGCAGGGCGTCCAGTGGCATCCGCACCGACACCATCGCGCCGGCCGGCTGTGCCTGCATCAGGGCGCCGCGGCGCGCGACCAGGCGTAGCGCATCGCGCAACGCGAACACGCCGGCCAGGGTCGCCGCGACGAACTCGCCGACGCTGTGGCCGACCATCGCCGCCGGCGTGAGGCCGACACTCATCCACAACTTCGCCAGCGCGTACTCGATCGCGAACGTCGCCGGCTGCATCACGGCGGTCGGCAACAGCGCATCCGGGTCGTCGCCGAACACGCGCTCGCGCAGGTCGAACCCGAGTTCGCCGCGCAACGCCTCGGCGCACTCGTCGAACGCGGCACGGAACGCGGGTTCGCTGGCGTGCAGGCCGCGGCCCATGCCCGGATAGGTTGCCCCCTGGCCCGGGAACAGGAACACCACCTCGCTGGAACGCGCGGGACGACTGCGCGCGGCGGCGGAGACCGTGTCGGCGTCGCGCAACGCGGCCGCCGCCGCGGCGACGTCGTCGGCGACAACCGCGATCCGATGCGCGAACGCCTTGCGCCCGGTCGCCAGTGTCCACGCCACGTCGGCCAGGTTGGCCTCGGCGTTGCTTTCGAGGTGGGTCGCGAGGTTCGACATCGCCTGCCCCAGCGCCGCCGGCGTGCGCGCCGACAGCACCAGCAACTGCGGGCCGTGCGCGGGCTCGGACACCGGCGCGGCCGGCGCTTCCTCGAGCACCGCGTGCGCGTTGGTGCCGCCGACGCCGAACGAACTGACCCCGGCGCGGCGCGGCGCGCCGTGGTCGGGCCAGTCGATCAGACCGCCATTGACCACGAACGGCGAACTGGCGAAATCGATCACCGGGTTCGCGTGTTCGAAATGCGCCGTGCCCGGGATACGCCGCTGCGCCAGCGCCAGCGCGGTCTTGATCACGCCCGCGGCGCCGGCGGCGATCACGGTGTGCCCGACGTTGCTCTTGACCGAGCCGATCGTGCAGAAGCCCACGTCGTCGGTGCCGCGGCGGAATGCGCGAGTTAGCCCTTCGATCTCGATCGGGTCGCCGAGCGGGGTCGCGGTGCCGTGGGTTTCGACGTAACTGATGCTGCGCGGATCGACCCGCGCGTTGGCATGCGCCATTGCGATCACCGCCGCCTGGCCGTCGCTGCTGGGCGCGGTGAAACTGGCCTTGTGGCCGCCATCGTTGTTGATTGCGCCGCCGCGGATCACCGCGTACACCGGATTGCCGTCGGCGCGCGCATCGGACAGGCGCTTGAGCAGCACCACCGCGGCGCCGTCGCTGAACACCGTGCCCTGCGCGCGCGCGTCGAAGCTGCGCGTGTGGCCGTCGGGCGACAGCATCGCGCCCTCCTGGTACAGGTAACCGCTGCGCGGTGGGCACGTCACCGAGGCGCCGCCGGCCAGCGCCATGTCGCACTGGCCGGCGCGCAGGCTGGCCACCGCCTGGCAGATCGCGACCAGCGATGTCGAGCACGCGGTATGCACGCTGATCGCCGGGCCGGTGAGGTTGAGCTTGTGCGCTACGCGGGTGGCGACGTAGTCCTTCTCGTTGCCGAGCATCACCTGGAACGCACCGAGCTTGTCGATCAGGTCCGGGCGCGTGACCACATGCCGCTGGAAGTAGCTGGCGTTGTACATGCCGGCGAACACGCCGACCGGCCCGGTCGACGCGTCGGGCACCTGGCCGCCGCGCTCCATGCATTCCCAGCACAGCTCCAGGAAGATGCGCTGTTGCGGATCCATCAGCTCGGCTTCCTTGGCGCTGATCCCGAAGAAGCCCGCGTCGAACAGCTCGACACCGTCGATCACCCCGCGCGCTGGCACATACGCCGGGTCGTCGCGTTCGGCCGCGCCGATCGAGGGGTCCAGTTCGTCCGGCGCGAACACCGTGATCGAGTCGCGGCCTTCGCACAGGTTGTCCCAGAACGCCTCGACATCGGCGGCGCCCGGAAAGCGGCCGGCCATGGCGATGATCGCGATCGGGTCGTCTTCCGTGGCGTCGCCGCTGCGGATTGCGCCGGGCGCCATGCGGGCCGGGTCGATGGCGTTGGCGGCGCGTCCGTCGAGCGCCGCGGCCAGGGTCGCCGGGGTCGGGTTGCGGAACAGGCTGATCGCCGCCAGCGCGTAATCCTCGCCTGCACCGGCGTTGTTCGCGCTTCGGTCAGCGCGCAGCAACTCGAGCAGGCGCATCGCCAGCAACGAGTTGCCGCCGAGCTCGAAGAAGTTGTCGTGGCGCCCGACCTTGGCGATGTCGAGCAATGCGCCGTAGTGCGCGCAGATGCGCGACTCGGTGGCATTGCCGGGCGCCTCGTACGCGTTCGCCAGTTCGGGGCGCGCGTCATCCGGCGCCGGCAATGCGCGGCGGTCGAGCTTGCCATTGGGCGTGACCGGCAATGCCTCCAGCCGCAGGTAGCGCGCCGGCACCATGAACTCCGGCAATGCAGCGCCCAGATGCGCGCGCAGCGCCTGCGCGGTCGGCAGCGCATCGCCGGCGACGTAGTACGCCACCAGGCGCTTGTCGCCGCGGCCATTGGCGCAGGCCACCACCGCGCACGACTGCACGCCCGGGTGCGCACCTAGCACCGATTCGATCTCGCCCAGCTCGATGCGGAAACCGCGGATCTTGACCTGCGTGTCGGCGCGCCCGACGAACTCGACCACGCCATCAGTCCGATAGCGCACCTGGTCGCCGGTGCGGTACAGCCGTTCGCCCGGTTCCCCGAACGGATTGGCGACGAACCGCTCGCCGCTGAGCTGCGGCCGCTTGAGATAGCCGCGCGCGAGCCCGGCGCCGCCCACGTACAGCTCACCGAGCACGCCGACTGGCACCGGCTGAGCACGCGCGTTGAGCACGTAGAGCTGGGTATCGGCTATCGGGCGGCCGATCGGGATCGCGCTGGTGCCTGCGGGAACTTCCGCTGGAATCGCGTAGGTGCAGGTGAAGGTCGTGCATTCGGTCGGGCCGTAGCCGTTGTGCAGTTGCGTGTCCGGCGCCGTGGCGCGCATCCGCCGCACGTGGTCGACCGAAAGCGCCTCGCCGCCGGTGAACAGCTGCCGCAGCCCGGCGAGTTGACGCGGGTTCTTGTCGACCACCGCGTTAAACAGTGCGGCGGTCAACCACGCCGTGGTCACCCCCTGCCCGGCGATGGTCGCGGCCAGGCCGGCGCCGCTGGGGAGCGCCTCGCCGTGCACGACCACGCAGCCGCCGTTGAGCAGCGCGCCCCAGATCTCCAGCGTCGATGCATCGAACCCGAGCGGCGCCGCGTGCAGCATCCGCGTGTCCGGCCCCAGGTCGATGTAGGCGACCTCGCAGACCAGGCGCAGGATCGCGCGATGCGGGATCTCGACGCCTTTCGGCGTGCCGGTCGAGCCGGAGGTGTACATCACGTACGCCAGCGCCGCGCCGTCGGGTTCGGGATCGGTGTGGTCGGTCGGCGACAACGGCGCTTCCGTGCCGCCACCGATATCCACCAGTCGAATCGCGGCCGGCAGCGGTGGCTTCGGGCCGCGGCCATCCACCACCACGACCTCCGCGCCGGCATCCTCGAGCATGAAGGCCAGACGCGACGCGGGATGCGCCAGGTCCAGCGGCAGATACGCGGCACCGGCCTTGAGCACGCCGAGCACGGCGACGACGGCCGCAACGGAGCGCTCCATCGCCACGCCGACGATCGCGCCGCTTGCCACGCCCGCTTCGCGCAACTGCCGTGCCAGCGTATCGGCGCGTCGGTCCAGTTCGGTGTAGGTCAGCGTGGTGGAGGCGTCGGTGACCGCGATCGACGCGCCATGCGCATCACGGATCGCCGCAAACCGCGTGACGACCGAATCGCCTGTCGGCCGCGATACGGCCGGGCTGTTCCACTCGACCAATAGCCTGTGGCGCTCGGCCGGGTCGAGCACATCGATCTGCGCCGGGGCCACCCCCGCGACCAGTGCCGCCAATGCGCGTTGCACGCAGCCGGCAAGCAGCGCGATTGCGTCGGCGTCCAGCGGTGCGCGAAAAGTGATCTCCAGGCGCGCCTGTTCTTCGGCGTGATCTCCAGCATCGGCGGTCTCGCCGATCGCCAGGCGCCAGGTCGAGACGACGGGTTCGGGCGCAGCAGCAGCCAGCGAGGCCGCGTCGAGCGCGGCCCATGCCGCGGGCGACGGATTGCCTGCAACCTGCGCGACCAACGTCGGCGTCGCCGCCAGCCACTGGTCGCAACTGCCGTGCCCTTCGACTTCCACGCAGCCCTGCGCGACGGCCCCCTCGGCGATGCGGGTCACCAGCACCCGGCGGGCGCCAGCGAGACGTGATTCGACCAACGCCAAGGCAGCCAGCAACAGGGCGTCTGCAGCGTGGTCGTGGCGCTTCAACCAACCGCACACGGCGTCGGCCGGCAGCGCGTCCAGCTCGAACACCCGATGCTGCCATGCGCCGGCGATGGCATGGGCACGCACGGGCAGCACATCCAGCAACGGCAGCTCATCGATTGCCGCTTCGGTCGGCTCTGCACGCGTGTTCATCGAACTTGCCACTCGCCTTTGCTGGATCCACGTACGCCGCACTCTTGGCCCGCGGGCATCGTGGCGCCCTGCCTCGCGCGCTCCGATGGCCCCGGCCTTTGATCGGTAACGTTCCTTGTATGCATCTGCCCCCACCCTTGGTCGCCGACGCATTGGCGTCACGGCATGGAAGAGAACGTTCCGCTGGGCGGTGGGCGGCCAAAAACAAGCGGGCGCCTAGGCGGCGACGTACGCGCTACGATTGGCAACGCTCGAGGGCCGGCGATGACACCCGATTTTCCGCAGCTGTACTCGGAACTGGACCTTCCCGCGGACTGCTCGCTGGACGAGTTCAAGCGCGCCTACCGGCGACGCATCGCCCAACTGCATCCGGACAGGACGGGCACCGATGGCGGGTCGGACGCGGCCCAGGCCGCGCTGTCCGAACTGATCGCAACCTATGTCGCGGTGAATCGATTCCACCGTCGTTATGGACGCATGCCGGGCATGACGCCCCGCGCCGTGGCAAGCCATCCGCTGCTCTCGGCGAGGTCCGTCTCGCGCCCCGGCTTGCCCACCGTCGTGCCGTCGGGTGACGGGAGCGAGCGCTCCGCCCGATCGTCGATCTGGCTCGTGGTGCTGTTCCTGGCCCTGCTGGTGCTGCTGGCGTCATGGGACTGGTTAACGCTCTCGGCGCAATGACGCCCGACGCATCCGGCGGTCTCGCCATCGCGCCCTTCAACGCGCGCCGCGACGGAACAGCACAACCTCCACCGTCTGCAGCAGGATCATCAGGTCGAACACCAGCCCCTGGTTCTTGACGTAGAACAGGTCGAACGTCAGCTTCTCCTCGGCATCGCGCACCGAGGCGCCATACGGATAGCGCAGCTGCGCCCAGCCGGTCAAGCCCGGCTTCACGCAATGGCGGACGTTGTAGTAGCGGACCTCGTGGTTGAGCAGGTCGACAAACTGCGGGCGTTCCGGCCGCGGACCGACGAAGCTCATGTCGCCGCGCAGCACGTTGAACAACTGCGGCAACTCGTCCAGCCGGGTCATGCGGATGAACCGCCCCACCCGGGTGCTGCGATCGTCGTCGCGGCTGGCCCAGCGCGCGACGCCGTCGCCCTCGGCATCGGTCCGCATGCTGCGGAACTTGACCAGTTCGAAGCAGCGGCCGTTCTCGCCGACGCGCGTTTGCCGGTAGAGGATCGGACCACCGGATTCGTGCCAGATGCACAGCGCGACCAGCAGCATGAACGGCCAGGCGACCAGCAACAGGGCGCAGGCCGCGACCAGGTCGAAGAAGCGCTTGTTGAGGCGACGCGGGGTCGAGCGATCGAAGCCACCGGAGAACGCCAGCCACGACGGGTCGGCGATGTTGACCTTGACCATCCCGGCCTCGCGCTCGAAGAACGTCGGCAGGTCCGAGATCGAGATCCCGCGCTGGGCGCAGACCAGCATCTCGTCCATCGGCAGGCCGCCGCGCCGCTCATCGGGCGCCACCACGACCTCGTCCACCCGCAACTTGCTGGCCAGCGCCGACAATCCCTCGTCGGCCCGCACCTGCAGTTCCTCCCGGACCGCGGTGGCCTGTCCCGCCACCGGCACGAACCCGACCACCACGAACGATTGCCGGTCGGAGCGGCGGCGCAGGCTGCTGTTGATGAGCTCGGCATTGTTGCCGGCGCCATAGACCAGGATCCGCCGCCGGAACGCATCGCCGCGGAAGAAATGCTGGGTGGCCGAACGCACGCCGACCACGCCGACGAAGCCCAGGGCCAGCGACATCGCGAACACGCTGCGGCCGATGTAGATCGGCGGCACCAGGTAGTACAGCACCAGCAGGCCGATGCCGCCGAACGCGAACGACAGGAACAGCCGCAGCAGGAAGTCGAGCCGGTTGTGGCGTACGTGGACCTGGTACAAGCCGAACGCGGCCATGGCGACGGTGATGACCACCGCCAGCAACAGCACGCGCACGGGCGAACGGCTCAGGAACAGCTCGTAGCCGGCGGGGTCGTTGAAGAAGCGCAGGTTGATCGCGGCCACGGCCGCCAGCAGGATCAGCAGCACCTCGGCCAGCCAAAGCGCGCGGATGACCCGAACCTTGCGACTGGATTTCGTGGTCTTCACAGGTGCACTCCCGGCCGAACGAAATCCGCGCGTGACGCCATGCATGTGCACTTGCGCATAGTGGAAATTCCCGATACCAGTGGATGCCAGCGGGCCATGGCGCGCCTAGGCGGCTTCAGCCGCGGACAGATGGAGCGGATCGGCGATGCGCCCCCAGTGCGCAGGACCACCGACCCCGCGCGCGGCGGGTGGCCGCAGCCAGTTGCACGACACCGCGACGCCGGCCGGGCCGGCAACCGCCGCGACGCAGGATGGACCGGCCTCGAGCATCCGCACCTGCACGACGGCAGAGCGCGCACCAGGCAACGGCAAGGCGTCGTGCTCGGGCGCCGCGAAAGTCTCCATGGCCACCTCGAGCCCCACCCCGGCCGCCTTCAGCACCGCCTCCTTGCGGACCCACAGCGCCAGGAAGGCGGTGGCGCGCGCCGGCCCCATGAGCGCAGCGAAGTGTTCTGACTCGCTGCGGTGGCAGACGCAGCGGGCGATCTCGGCCATCACCGCGGCGCGCGTGGCCAACTCGATGTCCACCCCGACCGGGCCCGAGGTCGTCATCGCGACGGCGACCACGCCATCGGCGTGGCTCAGGCTGGTGTGGGCCAGATCACCGGCCAGCCGAGGGCAGCCACGCGCGTCGCGCTGCAGCGGCACGTCCGCCGGGTCCAGGCCCAGCAATCGCGCCAGCAGCAGCCGATGCCACGCATAGGCCAGCGCCAGCGCGTCGCGCTGTGCCGGGTCGCGCCGCCGCTGGACCCGCGCCGTTTCCGCTGCGTCCAGCAGCGCGTGCGCGTCTTGCCGCCATGGATGCCAAGCCCCGACCTCCATCAGCGCCACGGTGATGCGCCGCGGCGACAGGACGTCGCGCGATGCGGCCGCGAAAGCCGCATCCAGATCCATGGGACCGGATGCGGCCGCGCCAGTTTCGCGGGAGCCACTCGAACTGGTCATCTATTTCCCCCTGCATTGCCGCCAACCACCGTCAACGACCCCAGCGACGTTGGGTCCTACGCCAACCAACGCGTCGGATACAGGAAGTCGGACAGGGCTGGGCTCGAATGTGTCCGCGCTGTCCTCGCAGGGGCCCGGGTGCCGTTTTCAGCAGGCAGGTAGCAGTGGTCGTCCGGGCCAAGGGGATGAAGATGCATCGTGGCAACTGGGCCGGCCTGCGCCGCAAGCTCAAGCACATCGCCATGGAAATCGGCCAGCTTCCGGGACTGCGGTTGCTGGCCCGGCCGCTCTATCGGCGGCTGTTTCAACGCCCCTACCAGGGAGGCAACCACTACTACGGCGTCTACCAGACCTACGGCCAGGCGCTGGCCGATGCGCCGCCGACGTTGCCGAGCACCTACGACCAGGAGGTCTCCGGCCGCATCTACCGCAGCCACCTGGACCACATCAAGGTCAGCGACTACCCGGCCGTGCATTGGCTGTCGCGCCTGCTGGCGTCAGGCCAGCGCCGGATATTCGACCTGGGCGGGCATATCGGCGTCAGCTATTACGGATTTCGCCGCTACGTCGACTACCCGGCGGACCTGCATTGGCTGATCCACGATGTCCCCGCCGTGTTGGCGGCCGGACGCGAATGGGCGACGGAACACGACCCGGAACGCCGGCTGGCATTCACGGACTCGCGCGAGGCCGCCGATGGCGCCGATGTGCTGTTCACCGCCGGCGCGCTGCAGTACCTGGACTACACGCTGCCGGACCTGCTGCGAGGCCTGCAGCGCCCGCCCGCACACGTGCTGGTCAACCTCGTCCCGATGCATCCCAGCCGCGGTTACTTCACATTGCAGAACATCGGTTTCGCGATCTGCCCCTATCGGGTATCGGCGGTGCCGGAGTTCGTCGCCGGCATGCAGGCGCTGGGCTACTCCATCGTCGACCGCTGGGAGACGTTCGAACGCCACCTGGAAGTGCCGTTCGCGCCGGACTGCGATATCGACTGCTACTACGGCTTCTACTTCGCCCGCGATCCCCAGGCGCAGGCGGCCACCAGCCCGGCGCGCGCAACGCGCCGCGTCGCGATGCAACCGGCGGCCGCCGGGGCGTGAGTGGATCCTCCATGACCGCACCGATGGAAAGCCGACGCGTCAACGAGATCGACCTGCTGCGATTCGCCGCGGCGCTCGCGGTGGTGTTCTTCCACTACGCGTTCCGCGGCTACGCCGCCGATGACCGATCGATCATGCCGTACCCGCTGCTGGCGCCGGTCGCCAAGTACGGCTACCTGGGCGTGGAACTGTTCTTCCTGATCAGCGGTTTCGTCATCCTGATGACCGCCTCGCGCGGCAGCTTGAAGGCGTTCGCGGTGTCGCGGTTCGTACGCCTGTACCCGGCGTTCTGGGCCTGCTGCACGCTGACCTTCCTCGCGATCGCGGTGCTCGGTGCAGAGCGCTATTCGGCGACCCTGCCCCAGTACCTGGTGAACATGACCATGCTGAGCGGATTCGTCGGCGTGCCGTCGATCGACGGCGTGTACTGGTCGCTGTTCGTCGAACTGCAGTTCTATGCGCTGGTGGCGGTGCTGGTGGCGATCGGACGGATCCACCAAGCCCAGTTCTTCCTAAGCTTGTGGCTGCTGGCAAGCATCGCGCTCGAGATGTTCCCGATCGGCTCGTTGCGATTCCTGCTGCTCACGGGCTACTCGGCGTATTTCATCGGCGGCGCGATGTCGTTCCTTATCTGGTCGCGCGGGGTGACGATCTATCGCGTCTGCGTGATGGCGGCGTGCCTGGCGCTGGCGCTGCAGCAATCGCTGGCCGGTATTCCCGGATTCGAACAACACTTCCATACCGACATGAACCGCTTCGCGGTCGGCGCAATCGTCAGCGCGTTCTTCGTCGTCATGCTGCTGGTGGCACTGCGGCGCACCGGCGCCGTTGGCCGGCAACGCTGGCTGGTGGCTGGCGCGCTCACCTACCCGCTGTACCTGATCCACCAGAACATCGGATTCATGATCTTCAACGTCGCATACCCGGCCATCAACGCGCACCTGCTGTTCTGGGGCACCTTGCTGCTCATGCTGGTGATTGCGTATGCGGTGCATGTGCTGATCGAACGCCGGTTCTCGCCACGCTTGAAGCAGTTCGCCGGGACCGCATGGGATGGCGTGGCCGGGCGTCTGTCGCGCCTGCGCGCGTATGTCCCGGGCAAGCAGCTTCCGGGCAAGCCTGCGGGCTCGATCGCCAGCGACCAGCGGGTCGATTGATCCGATCATCGATGCAGGTAGCGCGTCCCGCACAAGGCAATGCGTGCGCGAAGCACCGCTGGACGCCGTGGCTTTCAGACGCGCCAGGCCGACGGCATCAGCGCCATCGTGACCGCGAACGCGAGCACCATCAGCACGATGCCCGGGATCACCCGCAGCGCGTACTGCCGGCCGCCCTTGATCGCCGCCACCACGCACTTCGCCGAGGAATTGGTGGCCAGCGCGGCCAGCACCGCCACTACCCCCTGCTCCGCGCCCACCTGCCCCGTCGCGACCAGCTGCGCTGCCGACGCGGCCGCGGCATGGACGTCCGCCAGGCCCGACGCGGCCAGCACCCACGGCAGGCTGCCTGCACCGAGCCAATGCCGCGCGATCGCCGCCAACAGGACGATCGCTGCCAGGATCGCCACGAACGCCAACACCCGCAGCGGCTCGAACGGCCGCTTGCCGGCCAGGGCGCGGCCGTCGCTCGACGACGAGAACGCTCGCCAGCTGGCCACCACGGCGGCACCGATCGCGACCACGCCCGCCGCCGCCAACGGCCATGCCGCGGACCCGAGCAGTTCTGGCGACAGCATCGCGATCACGATCGCCAGCTGGATGATGGTGCCGACGTTGGAGATCAGCCCGGCGCTGGCGAACGCCGGGCTCGACTGCGGCGCGGCCTTGGCGCGATCGGCCATCGCCGCGATCGTGGCCGTGCTGGACACGAACCCGCCCGCCAGTCCCGCCAGCGCGAGTCCCAGCCGCGATCCAAACGCGTGCAGCGCCACGTAGCCGGCCGAACTCACCGCCATCACCGCGACCACCAGCAGCCACAGCTTGCGCGGGTTGAGCGCGTCCCAGGGATCGACGGTGCGATTGGGCAACAGCGGCAGCACCACGAATGCGGCCGCCGCCAGCAACAACAGGTCGTGCAACTCCTGAGCGGACAGCACCTGGCGCGTGAACCGGTGCAGCTTCGATTTGCTGGCCAGCACCAGCGCCACCACCACGCCGAGGCCTGCGGCCAGCGGCGTGGCCCGCATCGCCAGCACGCCGAGAAAAAACGTCAGCAGCATCGCCACTTCGGTGGTCAGTCCCGGGTCGGCTGCCTGCGAACGGCGATAGCTGGCGAGCATCGCGAGGGTGACGAAAATGCCCGCCACCAGAATGCCCACCGCACCGACCAGGTGCGCGAGCGACCCGGCCAGTCCGAGCAGCATGAAGGTGCGTACGCCCGCGGCGGCGCGGCCGGGTCCAACGCCCTTGGCACGTTCGCGCTCGACGCCGATCAGCAGGCCGATGCCCAAGGCAATGCCCAGTCCAAGAATGTCGTCAGGCAACGGCGGGCCTGGCATGCAGATGCTCCGGCGGAGAGTCACTCGAACTATCGCACTGGCGGCCGTCCCTGTACCCACCTGCAGGTCGGATCGGCGCCCGATCCGTCCGTCCGTTGACCTCGATCAACATTCCGCGTGCGCGTCGGGCGCGTAATACCGTTCCTGTATGTCCCCTGGAGGGACCAGCCATGAACGACAAAGAACTGCGTCAGAACGTGATCGATGAACTCGACTTCGAACCCAGCATCGACGCCGCCGATATCGGCGTGGCGGCCGAACACGGCGTCGTGACCCTGACCGGATACGTGCCCAACTATGCCCAGAAGACGGCGGCGGAACGCGCCGCCTGGCGGGTCAAGGGTGTCAAGGGCATCGCGCAGGAAATCCAGGTGCGCTTCCCCGGCGACAGCCGGCAGGATGATGGCGAGATCGCGCAACGCGCGCTCAACGTCCTGGCCTGGAACGTGGTGGTTCCGAAGGATTCGGTGCACGTGAAAGTTCAGGACGGCTGGGTGACGCTGTCCGGCCAGCTTGACTGGAACTTCCAGCGCGAGGCGGCGATGGCCGATGTCCGCAAGCTCGCCGGCGTCTCGGGTGTCGTCAACGACATGACCTTGAAGCCGTCCGTCCAGGCCGGAGATGTCAAGCAGCGCATCACCGATGCCCTGAAGCGCCACGCCGAGGTCGAGGCCAGCCATATCCAGATCAGCGTGCGCGACGGCGGCACGGTCGACATCGAGGGCGGTGTCGACAACTGGGACGAACGGCAAGCCGTGATGCGGGCGGTGTGGTCTGCGCCGGGCGTGCGGGCGGTGAGTGAGCACCTGCTGATCGGCTGACTGACCCGGTTGGAATGGACGCCGGCGTCGCGGCCGCGTCGGCCAAGGGATCGCAGCTGGCTGGCAGATCGCTTGGCGACGATCGCACGGCGAGGCCACCGCCCGCCGGACCGACGATCGCGCGCTTGTCAGTCCGGGCAGACAGGTCCGAAAGCCCAACCGGGTCCATCCGCCATCAGTCCAGCAGGAGATATGCCATGACAGCCCATACCCTGATTGCGTACTACTCCATGAGCGGCCACACCCGCAGCCTGGCCCACGAGATCCGCAACGCCACCGGCGCCGAGTTGGAAGAGATCCGCGAGCCCCAGCCGCGGCACGGCTTCGGCGGGGTCGTGCGCGCGCTGTTCGACGCCGTCGCCCGGCGCACGCCACCGATCCTGGCGACCAGCCACGATCCGGCCGACTACGAGCTGCTGGTGATCGGTGGCCCGGTGTGGGCCGGTCGCATGGCCGCGCCCGTGCGCACCTACGCCCAGCGTTACGGGACCCAGGCCCCGCACGTGGCGTTTTTCTGCACGGAGGGCGGTCGCGGCGCGGATACCGCGTTCGCCGACCTCGAAAGACTGTGCCAGAAACCGCCGGACGCGACCCTGGTCGTGGACGCGGCGCATCTGCCCATCGTGGAGCACGCCGTGCCGTTGAGCAGCTTTACCTCGAAGCTTGGCGCCAGCGTGCATTGATGGCCGCGCCGTTGTCCTGCCGGCTGGCACGAGCCTCGGTCCGTCTCGCTCGCAGCGCTGGGATGGACGGTCCGATGCCGCCCGGCTCGTGCTGAAGGTTGTCTGTTCGACCCAGCCTGCGCTGGCTGAAGAGGACGCATGACCCGCACGCCCCACCCGGTCTCGCACGGCCAGCACGGCCACGATCCAGCGTCGGTAACCGCGCCGACACGGGACGGCCTGGGATTCGCGATCGATCCGGTCTGCGGCATGGCGGTCGACCCAGCCCGCACGGCACACCACGCCCAGCATGCCGGCACGGCCCACCACTTCTGTTCGGCGCGCTGCCGCGCGCGCTTCATCGCCGAGCCGGAAAAATTCCCGACACCGCGCCCCGCCGCGGTGATCGAGACGCCGCGCGGCACGATCTACACCTGCCCGATGCATCCGCAGATCCGCCAGGACGGCCCCGGCTTCTGCCCGCTGTGCGGCATGGCGCTGGAACCGGAGATGCCCAACCTGGACGAGGACGACAGCCCCGAGCTGCGCGATTTCGCGCGCCGTTTCTGGTGGACGCTGCCCCTGAGCGTGGCGACCTTGCTGCTGGCGATGGCCGGCCATCGCCTGCCCGGCTTGACCACGGCGACCCGCACCTGGCTCGAACTCGCGCTGAGCGCGCCGGTGGTGCTGTGGGCCGGCGCACCGTTCTTCGTGCGCTGCGTGCAGTCAATCCGCAACCGCAGCCCCAACATGTGGACGCTGATCGGCATCGGCGTCGCGGCGGCGTTCGGCTACAGCGTCGTCGCCACCCTCGCGCCGGGGTGGTTCCCGGCGTCATTCCGGGAGCACGGCCGCATCGGTGTCTACTTCGAGGCCGCCGCGGTGATCGTGTCGCTGACCCTGCTCGGCCAGGTGCTGGAACTGCGCGCGCGTTCACGTACGTCGCTGGCGATCAAGGCCTTGCTGCGCCTGGCGCCGAAAACCGCGCGGCGGGTGCGCGACGATGGCGGCGAGGAGGACATCCCGCTGACCCATGTCCACGTCGGCGACCGCCTGCGCGTGCGTCCGGGCGAACAGGTGCCGGTCGATGGCGTGGTGATCGACGGTCATTCCAGCGTCGACGAATCGATGCTGACCGGCGAGCCGATCCCGGTCGAGAAGACCGCTGGCGCCGCGGTGGTCGGCGCGACCTTGAACGGCACCGGCAGCCTGGTGATGCGCGCGCAGAAGGTCGGCGCCGACACCGTGCTGGCGCAGATCGTGCAGATGGTGGCGCAGGCGCAGCGCTCGCGCGCGCCGCTGCAGCGCATGGCCGACCGGGTCGCCTACTGGTTCGTGCTGGCGGTGATCGCGGTCGCGGTGGCGACGTTCGCGGTCTGGGGACTGCTCGGCCCGGAACCGTCGTGGACCTACGCCGTGCTCAACGCGGTGTCGGTACTGATCATCGCCTGCCCCTGTGCGTTGGGCCTGGCGACGCCGATGTCGATCATGGTCGCCACCGGCCGCGCGGCGCAGGTCGGGGTGCTGTTCCGCGACGCCCAGGCGGTCGAGCGCCTGCGCGAGATCGACACATTGGTGGTGGACAAAACCGGGACATTGACGCAGGGCCGGCCGACGTTTCGCAGCGCGGTGGCGGCCGGCGGATTTTCCGAAAGCGAGCTGCTGGGTCTCGCAGCGAGCCTCGACCAGGGCAGCGAGCACCCGCTGGCGGCCGCGCTGGTGGCGGCCGCCCGCGAGCGCGGGTTGCGGCAGCAGCAAGCCACCGGGTTTGACTCCGTGACGGGACAGGGCGTGCGCGGCAGCATCGCCGGCCGATCGCTGTCGTTGGGCAATGCCGTGCTCATGCATGACGCCGGCATCGTCACGGCGCCGCTGGAACCCGCGGCGGAACGGCTGCGCGACGAGGGCGCCAGCGTGATCTGGCTGGCCGTGGACGGGCGCCTGGCGGGGTTGCTCGCGGTCGCCGACGCGATCAAGCCGAGCACGCCCGAAGCCATCAGCCAATTGCAGGCGGCCGGCGTGCGCATCGTCATGGCCACCGGCGACGGCTTGACCACCGCGTACGCCGTGGCGCGCGCGCTCGGCATCGACGAAGTGCACGGCGAAGTGCGTCCGCAGGACAAGGTTGCGCTGGTGCAGCGGCTCCGCGGCGAAGGTCGCCGGGTGGCGATGGCCGGCGACGGCATCAACGACGCGCCGGCGCTCGCGGCGGCCGATGTCGGCATCGCGATGGGCAGCGGCACCGACGTGGCGGCATCCAGCGCCCAGGTCACGCTGGTCAAGGGCGACCTGCGCGGCATCTTCCGCGCCCGCGCGATCTCCCGCCAGACGGTCGCGAACATGCAGCAGAACCTCGTCTTTGCCTTGCTCTACAACGCGTTGGGCGTACCGGTCGCGGCAGGCCTGCTGTATCCCTTCATCGGCCTGTTGCTGAGCCCGATGATCGCCGCCCTGGCGATGAGCCTGAGTTCGGTCTCGGTGGTGAGCAACGCCGCCCGCCTCGGCAGGGCGCGCATCCCCTGACCGGCAGCGACTCGGGACACGACTGCCAACCGGCACGTTCCACGGGTCCCGGTCGACCCGGGCGCGACCAGCAGCGGAGGACGAAGACGATGCCGGGCGCAGCGATGCCGGCCAGCCCCAAGGCCTGCAGGCGCCGGCGCGCGCGTTGGCGTAGGTTATGGCCCAACGATCGGGATCAGGCATCCGCATGCAGGCGACCGAGGCGACGGCAGGTCCATCTCCCCCCCACGTATTGATCGTGGACGACGATCGTGAAATCGCGGCCCTGCTCTGCCGGTATCTGGGTAGCCACGGCTGCCGGGTCAGCACGGTGGCCAGCGGCGCGCAACTGCGGGCATCCCTGGGTGGGCCGCCGATCGATCTCATCCTGCTCGACCTGGGCCTGCCCGACGAGGACGGCCTGCTGTTGCTGCGCCACCTGCAGAGCCACTGGCGCGGCCCGGTAATCGTGGTCAGCGGCCGTGGCGAGTCGGTCGAACGCGTGGTCGGGCTCGAGCTCGGTGCGGACGACTACGTGACCAAGCCCTTCGACCTGCGCGAACTGCTGGCGCGCATCCGCTCGGTGCTGCGCCGCGCACGCCCGGAGCCAGGCCCATCAGCCGCGGCGCCCAACGGCGGCTTCAAGTTCGACGGCTTTGAACTGGAGCCATTGTCGCGCCGGCTGACCGACCGCGAGGGCCGCGAGGTCGCCCTCACCAGCGGCGAGTTCGACCTGCTGCAGGCGCTGCTGCAACGGCCAAACCAGGTGCTCACGCGCGACCAGCTGATGAACTGCATGCACGGCCGCGACGCCGGGCCGTTTGATCGCGCGATCGACGTGCAGATCGGTCGCCTGCGCCGCAAGCTGGAAACCGATCCGGCGCATCCGCGCCTGATCAAGTCGGTGCGCGGCGCAGGCTATCTGCTGGCCACCGCGGTCGAGCACCACTGAGCCGGCCAGCCCGCGAGCCGACCCCGTGTTCCCGCAGCTCTTCGACAGCGTTCCCGATGCCCTGATCGTGGTCGACCACGACGGCCGCATCGTGATCGCCAACCCCCAGGCGGAGCGCCTGTTCGGGTATCCGCCCGGGGGACTCGCCGGGCTTGCCGTCGAGGCGCTGATGCCGCAAGCCGTGCGCGCCCACCACCGCGCGCATCGCGCCGGGTACAGCGCCAGCCCGCGCATCCGCGCGATGGGCGACACCGGCCAGGCGCTGACCGGGCAACGACGCGACGGCCAGCAGTTCCCGGTCGAGATCGCCCTGAGCCCGATCCAGAGCGACGACGGGATCCGCTTCCTCGCCTCCATCCGCGACGTCACCGCCACCCAGCGTGCGCGCCAGGCGCTGGTGCGGGCGCGCTACGACACGCTGGTCGCGCGCATCGGCCAGCTCGCGCTGGAAGCCGCCGACGACGGCAGCGTGATCGAACTGGTGCCGGCGCTGCTGGCCGAGGCGCTGGGCGTGGAAAGCGTGGCGGTGGCGCTGATGCGCGCCGATCGCGACGGCATCGAGGTCCGCGCGTCGTTCGGGCTCGACGAGGAATGGATGGAGTCGGCGCAGGCCCTGGGCCCGTCGAATCTGCCGTTCTGGCAAGCCCTGGCGAGCGCCGGGCCGCGGGTACTGGATGACCTGGCCGCCCTGCCCGAACAGGCCCTGCCGATCCGCGTGCCCGACGAGGCCCGTACCGGCGTGGTGGTTCCGCTGCTCGACCGCGACCGGCCGATGGGCGCGCTGATCGCGCTTTCGCGCCAACCGCGCCGCTTCGACCACGACGCGTTGCACCTGCTGCAGTCGGTGGCGAACCTGATCGCGGCGCTGGTGCAGCGTCGGCGCACGGAAGAGCAGCTCGCGCATTCGCAGCGGCTGGATGCGATCGGCCAGCTCACCGGCGGCATCGCACATGACTTCAACAACCTGCTGACCGTGATGTCCGGCAGCCTGCAGCTGCTCGAGGACGAATACCCGCAGGGGCCTGAAGCAGCGGAACTGATCGCCAGTGTCCAGCGCTCGGTGGCGCGTGGCGCCGAGCTCACCGCCAAGCTGCTCACCTTCGCCCGCCGCCAGCGGCTGAATCCAAGCGCGATCGACGCGTCGCGCCTGCTGCGCGACCTGGAGCTGATGCTCGGGCGCACCCTGGGCGACCTGGTGCGGATCGAAGTCACATGCGCACCGAACCTACCCTGCGCCTATGCCGACGCGATGCTGCTGGACACCGCGCTGGTAAATCTGGCGCTGAATGCGCGCGACGCCATGCCCCGAGGCGGCGATATCACGCTGGCGGCAAGCGAACGCTGGATCTCCGCGCAGGAAACCCGGCCGGAACTGGCGGCCGGCCACTACGTGGTGTTTTCGGTCAGCGACACCGGCTTGGGCATGGGCGCGCAGACGCTGGCGCGTGCGGTCGAGCCGTTCTACACCACCAAGGAGCCCGGCCGCGGCAGCGGCCTGGGTTTGAGCATGGTCTACGGGTTCGTCCGCCAAAGCGGCGGCTATCTCCACGTCGACAGTCAGCTGGGGTACGGCACCCGGGTCGAGCTCTACCTGCCCGTCGCCGAGACCGCGGCCGCGGCTCCAACCGCGGCCGGAACGCCCGTCACCCCGGGCGAAGGCGAGACGGTGCTGGTGGTGGAAGACGAACCGGCGGTGCGCCAGATTGCCGTGGCGTTCCTGCACTCCCTGGGCTATCGGGTCCATGCCTTCGCCAGTGCCGCGGAGGCGCTGCAGCATCTGCAGCGCGACGACACGACCGCGCTGCTGTTCAGCGACGTCATGCTCGGCAATGGCATGGACGGCAAGGAACTGGCGCGGGCCGCACGCCGGCTGCAGCCGAAACTGGCGGTGCTGCTGACCTCGGGTTACGACGACCCGCTGGGTGGCGGCGAACGCGGCGACCGCGAGCGGTTCGCGTTGCTGCGCAAGCCGTACCGGCGCGAACAACTGGCCGCGGCGGTGCGCCGCAGCCTCGCCCGCTGCGACGGTGCTGATTGAGGGTGCCGACTAGTGCAAGGACGCAGTGCCCAGCATTGCGCGCAGGCCGGAGGGATCCTCGATCCGGATCTGCCGACGCTCCACTCCGATCATGCCCAGCGCCTGCAGGTGCGACAGCGCGCGGGTCACGGTTTCCAGCTGCAGCGCCAGGAAATTGCCAAGGTCGGCGCGGGTCATGCGCAAGGTCAGGCAACGGGCGCTGAAACCCAGCGCTTCCAGCCGGGCGGACAGGTCGAGCAGGAACGTGATCACGCGCTGTTCGGCCGACAGCGTGCCGATGGCCAGCATCCAGCCCCAGTCGCGGCGGATCTCGCTGGCGAGCACCGCGGTCAGCCGCTGCTGGAAATCGGGCAGGCTGTCGCGCAGTTGCGCCACCGGCAATTCCCAGACCTCGCCGACGTCCAGCGAAATCGCGTTGCAGGCGTAGTGCGGCATGTCCAGCGCATCGATGCCGAGCAGGTCGCCGCGCAGGCGAAAACCGGTGACTTTCTCGCGACCGTCGGGGCTGATCACGCAGGTCTTGAAGCAGCCGGCGTGGATCAGGAACAGTGACTGCCGGCGCTCTCCGGCGCGAAACAGATACTGCCTGGCCCGCATGCAGCGGCGCTGCAACGGCAGGCCCGCCACCAGGGTGGCCAGCCCCGGCGCGGCCCACTGCCGCAGGACCGGTGTCGGGCCATCGTACTCGGCATGAGGCAGGGACTCGGCTGACACTTGCGACTGCAGCATGGCGGCGGCTCCGGTCGGTGGAAGGGCTCAGGCCTGCACGGTAGTGGCGCCGGTGCACGCGGGGATGTGCGGCGTGTAACCGAAAGTAACAACCGGTAACCGGCGCGCTGGTTGTTGACGCCGGTCAAAGGCCGCGCCGCGCCGCGGTGGATAGTGGCGTCGTCAAGCCCCCTCGGCCGAGCGAGGTCGCCACATGGTTTCCACTACGCGCTTCACCGATCCCGCCGCCGTTGACGCCTGGGACCGCTGGTTCCGCTGGCGCAACGGCGACGGCCTGCGTGATCGCACCATCGATGCCACGTGGTGGCGGGTGGCCGACGCCCTCGCCGGGGTGGAGGGGGGGCAGGCGCGGACGTGGGCGCAGCGCTACGTGGACGCGTTCAGCCGCTGGCAGCTGCTGCCCGACGAACGCCTGCTGCGCATGGCCGGCACCGACAGCCGGTTGCACCCCTTCGACTCGCCCGGCGCCACGTTGAACGTGGCCGCGTTCGTGCTCGCCCCGCTGACGCAACGGGCGCGCTTCGATGGCGAGCGTTTCGCCGGGATCGCCGCGTTGGCCGTGCGCCTGCTCGACGACGCATTGGTGGCAATGCACGGTGCAGCGGCGACGTTCGCCGACCTGCGCATCGGCCTGATCGGGCTGGGCGATGCGCTGCACCTGCTCGGGCTGGCTTACGAGGACACCGGCGCCGCCGAGCAGGCGCGGGCGGTGGCCAAGGCACTGGCCACCGGCACCCTGCAAGGCACCGCGGAACTGGCCGCTGAGCGCGGCCCGATCGACGACAGCCCGCGGTACCGGGTCGCGCTCTGGCGCGACCGCGGCCTCGCGCCGGCGGTGATAGAGGATGCGCTGTGCCGGGGGATCCGCCACAGAAAGCTCACCGCGATCGCGCTGCAACCCCGCCTCGCCTTGCTGAGCAACAACGCCAGCGACGCGCTGGATCCGGCGCCACCGCGCCGCGGCGAGGCCGTCAGCAAACCGGGCGCACGGTCGGCGGTCGACGCCGAGGCTAGGCTGCGTGCGCAGCTGGGAATACGCGCCGCGATCCAGCCTTGGATCGATGCCCCCATCGACTACCCGCTGGCGCTGAGCGGCGAACCGGACCCGCAGACGATCGCCTCGACCTCACGCTTGGCCGGCGCCTATGGCCTGAGCGAGCCCACGTTCCGTTGCACCCAAGGACCTTGAGTCCAGTCGAGGACCGATCAGGATGAGCGCGATGCCCGCAATGCCCGCTGGCGACTTCCGCCTGCAGTTCCTCGGCGCCAACGCCACCGTCACCGGTTCGCGTTACCTGGTCCAGGCCGGCAACCGCCGCATCCTCGTCGACTGCGGCCTGTTCCAGGGCTACAAGTCCCTGCGCCTGCGGAACTGGGCGCCGTTCCCGGTCGACCCGGGGTCGATCGACGCGGTGGTGCTCACCCACGCCCACCTCGACCACAGCGGCTACCTGCCGCGACTGGTCCGTTCGGGTTTCAGCGGCCAGGTCTGGGGCACGCACGCGACGGTCAGCCTGTGCGGGATCCTGCTGCCCGATTCGGGACGCCTGCTAGAGGAGGAAGCCAGCTACGCCAACCGCAAGGGCACGTCCAAGCATCATCCGGCGGAACCGCTCTACAGCCAGAGCGACGCCCAGCACTGCCTGCGGCGGTTGCGGGGCGTGGGGTTCGGGCAGGCGTTCGAACCGGTGCCGGGGGTGCAGGCAAGCTTGCGCATGCAGGGCCACATCCTCGGCGCGGCGGCCGTGACGCTGGAGTACCAGGGAACCCGCATCACCTTCAGCGGCGATCTCGGACGCCCGCACGATCCGGTGATGCTGGCACCCGTCGCCCCGGCGGATTCGGACTGGATCGTCAGCGAGTCCACCTACGGCGACCGCCGCCATCCTGCGACCGCGCTGGTGCAGGAACTGCGCGAGGTGCTGCGGCGGGTGGCGGCGCGCGCTGGCGTTGTCGTGATTCCGGCGTTTGCGGTCGGCCGCGCGCAGCTGCTGCTGCACGTGATCGCGCAACTGCAAGCCAGCGGCGAGGTGCCGGTGGTGCCGGTTTTCCTGAACAGTCCGATGGCGACCGATGTCACCGCGCTGTATCGGCAGTACCCCGACCTGCATCGCCTCGACGCCGCCGCGCTGGATGCGGTGCAACGCACCACCCAGATCGTCAGCAGCGTCGAGCAGTCCAAGGCGCTGAACCGGCGCAAGGGGCCGATGGTCATCGTTTCGGCCAGTGGCATGGCCACCGGCGGCCGCGTGCTGCACCACCTGATCGCGTTCGCGCCCGATCCGCGCAACGCGATCGTGCTGTGCGGCTTCCAGGCCGGCGGCACCCGCGGCGCCAGCCTCGCCGCGGGCGCGCGTTCGCTGCGGATCTACGGGCAGGATGTCGCCGTCAACGCCGAGGTGGTGCCGCTTTCGGCCGCGTCCGCGCATGCCGATGCCGACGAGGTCCTCGACTGGCTGCGCACCGCGCCCCGCGCGCCGCGCACGGTGTTCGTGACCCACGGCGAACCCGATGCCGCCGACGCCCTGCGCCTGCGGATCGAACGCGAGCTGGGCTGGCACGCGCACGTGCCCGAGTACCTCGAACAGGTTGACCTGGCGCCGTGACCGGACACGGGCTGGCCCCGGTCTTTCGCCCGGGGCCTTGCTGCAACGAACTGCTACTTGTTGCTGCGCGTCACAGGCGCGTGCGCGCGAGCAGCGACAACGCGGCGGCGGCGATCGCCAGCCCGCCGAGCAGCTGCCACGGGTGGTCGTGCACATAGGTCTGGGTGCGCCGACCAGCACGCCGCAGTTGCGCGGCGGCGCGGTGCTCGATCTCGCCGAGGCGATCGTGGGCATCATGCAGTCGCCTGCCTGCGCGCGACCTGAGTTCGTCGACCTCTTCGCCGGTCGCGTCGGACATGTGGTGCAGGGCCTGCTCCACGTTGTCGACGACCGCGCGCAGGTTGTGGCGCAATCGATCGGTATTGAGCTGGTTCATCTGGGTTCTCCGCTGAGGGGCAGGTACGGCTTCGACCCGCGCGTGCTCACGGCTTGTCGTCGCTTTCCGTCTCGCCGGCCTGCTCCGGGTCCTGGTCCTTGACGTCGTTGCTGGTCTTGCTGTCCTTGTCGAGCTCCTCCCGGGTTCTGCGAATCGCATCGGCGAGCTCGTGGTAGCTGTTGACGAAGCCGCTCCTGACTTCGTCCCAGGCCGTGGCGGAACTGTGGCGCATGCCGCCCATCCACTCGGCCAGCGCGTTGCGGCGTTGGCGCAGGTCCGCCATCGTCGCCTGCGAGCGCTGTCGCGCGGCCTGGCTCATCCGCGCCCAACCCCGGTCCGACTGCTCTTGCAGCCGTTGCATCTGCCGGTCGAGGTCGTCGGCGGCGCGCCTGGCGTTGGCCACGGCCTCGGCGCGACGCTCGGCCGAGTACGCGCGGATCGCGTCCACGGTGTGTCCGATTTCCTTGCTGACGTCGCCGCTGCCCTGGGGATCTGGGGGCTGTTCGGCGGGCTGTTGGGCCTGGGGCGGATCCGGCGGCGTTTTGGCTGTCGACTGGGCGGCCGCCACTGGCGCGGCGACCAGCAACAGGGCCGCCGTCAAAGCACGGGAGACGGTGTTCATGGGCTTCTCCTTGGTTCGTTCGTCCGGCGACGACGCCGCGGACCGCCGATCAGTTGATCGACAGGTGCCGGGATTCGCTGTTGCCCTTCTTGGGCAGGGTCAGGCTCAGCACGCCGCCGTCGTAGCGTGCCTCCGACTTGCCGCTGTCGACGTCGCTGGGCAGCGAGAACGAACGCGAGGCCTTGCCGTAGAAGCGCTCGCTGTGCACCTCTTTTTCCTTGTCACGCGACTGTTCGCGCTTCACTTCGGCCGTGATCGTGACCTGATTGCCTTCGACCGAGACGTCGATGTCCTCCTTCTTGACGCCGGGAACGTCGACGTTGATGCGGTACGCCTTGTCGTCCTCATGCACGTCCATGTGCATTTCGAGGGTCTTTTCGTACCCGCGCGACAACGAGCGGGCGCCGAGTCCCCGAAACAGGTCGTCCAGATCGACCAGGGGGTCGAGCAGGCTGACCTGGCGAAACGGGTTGTAGCGGGTGGGCAGTGCCATGGCGGGCTCCTCGTGGCGGTCGGGAGTGCATCGTCGGGCAGCGGTGATGCGCCGACGCCTTCGATGTCGTGGCAAATCTGCTACCACGCGAGCACAGCCACATTGATCTGGGTCAACGATTGGTGCCGGCCACGGCACGCGAACCCACACCCGCAACCCGGTCGGCCTGCGCACCTTGCGCGCCGGCCGAAAGCCCTGCTCGCCGACCGCCTTGACCTGCATCAACATCGGTTCGGCGCGCATGCCGTCTACTCCCGGCCATGCGGCGACTGGCGGTCCACGGCCGGCGCCAGCGAGTCCATCACAACCAGCCCATCGGCGATGGCGCGGCGTGGAGGGTGCGGCAATGGAACGGGTCAAGGGCAAGGTTTGCATCGTCACCGGCGCGGCGCTCGGCATCGGCCAGGCCTGCGCGCTTCGGCTGGGCGAGGAAGGCGCCAGGCTGGCGCTGTTCGACGTGCTCGACGAGGCCGGCAACGCGCTGGTCGAATCGTTGCGGGCCCAGGGTGTGGCCGCGCGCTACTGGCACGTCGACGTGGCCAGCGAGCACGCCGTGCAGGCCGCCATCGACGGCGTCGCCGCCCACTACGGCGCGCTGCACGTGCTGGTCAACAACGCCGGCATCGCCGGCATCAACAAGCCCACCCACGAGATCACCGAGCGGGAGTGGGACCGGGTGCAGGCGGTCAACGTCAAGGGCGTGTTCTTCTGCACCAAGCACGCGATTGCGCACATGAAGCGCGCCGGGACCGGCAGCATCATCAACCTCTCGTCGATCTACGGCCTGGTCGGCGCGCCCGACGTGCCGCCCTATCACGCCTCGAAAGGCGCGGTCCGGCTGATGACCAAGACCGACGCCCTGATCTACGCCCCCGACAAGATCCGGGTCAACTCGGTGCACCCGGGCTACATCTGGACACCGATGGTCGAGCAGCACCTGCGCGACAGCGGCGCCAGCGACCTGGCCGCGGCCCGAACCGAGGTCGGCCGGCTGCATCCGCTCGGGCACATGGGCGACCCCGATGACATCGCTTGGGGCGTGGTCTATCTCGCGTCGGATGAAGCCAAGTTCGTGACCGGGACCGAACTGGTGATCGACGGCGGCTACACGGCGCGCTAGCCCGCCAGGCAGACGGGAGTAGCCAATGGCGAGGAGCAAGCTCAAAGCGGCGGTCGCGCTACTGGCCGTAGCGGCGCTGTGCGTGCTGGTCCACCTGCGCTACCAGCGCGAGATCGGCCCGGCACGCGCGCGCATTGCGACCGGAAGCACCGTGGTCGACACGCCTTGCGGGGCGATCGAGTACGCGGTCGACGGCGATGGCCCGGCGGTGCTGGTCGTGCATGGCGCCGGCGGCGGCCATGACCAGGGCATGGATATTTCCAAAGCGTTCGTGCCGCGCGGTTTCCGGGTCATCGCCATGTCCCGCTTCGGCTACCTGCGCACCCCGCTTCCGGCCGACGCCTCCGCCGCGGCCCAGGCCGATGCCCACGCCTGCCTGCTCGACGCGCTCGATATCCCGCGCGCGGCGGTGATCGGGGTCTCGGCCGGCGCACCGTCATCGATGCAACTGGCGCTGCGCCATCCCGAGCGCACGGCCGCGCTGGTCCTGCTGGTTCCGGCGGCGTACGTGCCAAGGCCAGGCAGCGCGCCGCCGATGCGGACGCCAGCGGGAACCGATTTCCTGTTCGAAACCGCGCTCAAGTCGGACTTCGTGTTCTGGGCCGGGATCCGGCTGGCACGTCCCACCATGATCCGGGCGATCCTCGCCACTCCGCCCGAGGTGGTGGCCGGCGCCAGCGCCGACGAGCAGGCGAGCGTCGCGCAAACCCTGGACCACATCCTGCCGGTCAGTCCGCGCCGGCTGGGACTGCTCAACGACGCCGCGGTGACCTCGTCCTTGCCGCGCTACGAGCTCGAGCGCATCGCCGTGCCGACGCTGGCGATCAGCGCGGCCGACGATCTGTACGGCACCTTCGACGGCGCCCGCTACAGCGCCGCACACATTCCGCGCGCCCGCTTTATCGGCTACCCGAACGGCGGGCACCTGCTGGTGGGGCACCAGCAGGAGGTCGCGGCGGAGATAGCAGCGCTGCTGCAGTAGCGGCCTGCCCAAGCGTGCCTCCAACGCAACGCGCCCAAACGCAGCCAGGAGATCCGGGGCATGAACATTTCCACGACGTTCAACAAGCTGGCCAAGGCCGCCGCGCGCACCACCGGCCGGCCGCTCGCGTTCACCTTGGCCAGTTTCGTCATCCTCGCGTGGCTGGTGTCGGGGCCGGTGTTCCAGTTCAGCGACACCTGGCAACTGGTGATCAACACCGGCACCACGGTGGTCACGTTCCTGATGGTGTTCCTGATCCAGAACACCCAAAGCCGCGATACCGAGGCGATGCAGATCAAGCTGGACGAGTTGATCCGGGTCACCGACCGGGCCAGCAACGCACTGCTCGACCTCGAGGAACTCGACGAGTTGACGCTGGATCGCTATCGCGCGCATTACGAAGCGCTGGCGCGGCACACGCGCACCCAGGCGCACGTGCCCGGAAGCGGAAGCGAATCGACCGCCGCGGAAACCGCGCGCGAGTGGACGCGCTAGTGCGAGAACAGCACCGGGATGCTCGAGTGCTCCAGCAGGTGGCGGGTCACGCCGCCGAACACCTGCTCCAACGCGCGGGCGCGGCTGTAGCCACCGGCGACGATGAGATCGGCGCGCGACTCCTGCGCATGCGCCAGGATCGACTCGCCCGTGGCCTGGGCCGCACGCGGCCGTTGCACCAGGTTCACCACCAGCCCGTGCCGCGCCAGGTGGGTGGCGATGTCGCCACCGGGTAGCTCGTCGCGCGCTCCGTGGTCGGTGCCGGGGCCGATCATCACCACGTCCACCGACCTGGCCCGCTGCAGCAGCGGCAGCGCGTCGTGCACCGCCCGCGCAGCTTCCCGCGAAGGCTTCCACGCCACCACCGCGTGGCCGTAGCTCGCGACCGCGGGCGCGGCGGCCGGCACCGCCAGCACCGCTCGTCCGCCGCCCGACAACACCCCGGCGAAGACGCGCCGGTCGGCGTCCTGCGGCGGGCGTGCGAGGCCGAGCACGACCAGGTCGGAATAGCGCGCGTGCATCGCCGCCAGTTCGGCCGACGTCAGCCAGAACGAATCGGAACGGCGGATTTCGCGGGCGACTGCTTCCCGGGCAAGACGCTCCTCGACCGCCTGCGCCAAGGCAGCGGCGGTGGCCTGCGCGGCTTCATTCAACGTTTCGTAGACGCCCGCGGGATAGTAGGCCCAGGCGCTGGCGCTGGGCGTCACCACGCTGACCCCGACCAGCGCCACCAGGTGCGAGCCATCGTGGGCGGCGAGCGCGCAGGCCGTCGCCAGCGCGGCCTCGTGGACCTCGCCGGCCAACAGCGGAACCAGGATGTCCTTGAACATGTCGTGCCCTCCAGTCGGACGAATCCAGACTGCCCCACCCAGCCGCGATCACCTTGATCTGCCTCAACAAAGCCTGCAAACGCGCGGGTCTTTGACGCAAGTCAACGTGCGGCCGCGCCGCCCTCCTAAGGTGCGGGAATCCCCGACCCGCGTGACCCCGAGCGATCCACCCCAGGGCTTGCGCGAACTCGCGCTTTGCCGATGCCCCTGATGGAGGATGTGCCTGATGGACAGCACGCTTTGGCCTGCGTTCGTGATGTGGTGTGCGGTGTTCAACTACGCCGCGCTGACGCTGGCGTTCGTCGGCTTCGTCCTGGCGCACGACTGGCTGTACCGGTTGCACCGGCGCTGGTTCGAGCTTCCGGTCGCCAAGTTCGACGCGATCGCGTACTTCCTGCTCGGGCTCTACAAGCTCGCGATCTGGTTCTTTCTGATCGTTCCCGCGCTGGTGCTCTGCTACCTCCCCTACGCGCCGCGGCTCTAGACCTGCCCACGGCGCCAAGGTCGCCGCAACCGACGCAGCAGGGCCAGCCACTTCGGTCGAAAGCGGAGGTGGCTCGGCACAGACAGCCCCCGCGCGAACTTGCCGTGTTCGCGGACGGCAGGGGCGGCGTCGACAGCCTCGCCGTCGATGCCTTTCGTCTCCGGCGAGCTGGTGGGAGGCGCGTCAGTGGGAGAACAGGATCGGCACCGAGCTGAATTTCAGCAGCTCGCGTGTCACGCCGCCCAGCACCCATTCGCGGAAGCGCGAGTGGCCATAGCCACCGGCCACCAGCAGCTCGGCGCCGGACTGTTCTGCGTGTTTCATCAACGCCATCGCCACCGACTCGCCCGATGGCTCACTCACCACGACCCGCACCTTCAGGCCATGCCGGGCCAGGTGCGTGGCGATGTCGGCGCCCGGCTGCGGGCCATCGCCGCGCTCGCCGCCCTGCGGCCCCACTTCCAGCACATCGACCGATTCGGCCGCGTGCAGCAGGGGCATCGCGTCGTGCAAGGCACGCGTGGCCTCGCGGGTCGGGCGCCACGCGACGACGGCATGCTTGGCCGGCTGATGCGACGTGAACCGCGGTGGCACCACGAGCACCGGGCGTCCCGACTCCAGCAGCAGCGCGGAAAAAAAGCCGTGGATGACCGGTTCGTCGCTTGCGTAGCCGCTGGTCGCCGCCGTCATCACGGCCATGTCGCTGTAGCGCGCATGCAGGGCGGCCATTCTGGGAGGCTCGACAAAGAGCGCCTCGGCGACGCGGACCTCGGACGGGACGGACTCCTTGGCCAACCGCTCGCGCCACACCGCGGCATCGCCCTCGGCCTTGGCCCGCAAGGTGGTGTAGAGGTCGCTCATGGCCAGGTCCGGCAGCAGCCCCCACGGACTGGGGGCCGGCATCGGCAGGTTGAATGCCTCGAGCACGCACAGGTGCGCGTCCGTGCGTGCCGCCAGCGCAATCGCCGCAGCCAGCGCATTGGCATCGCCCGCGGTGTTGGTGATGGGGATCATCAGGTCCTTGACCATGATCGGTGCTCCAGCAGCGGCAGAGCCGGCAACGTGGCCTTCATTACGCGCCCGGCGCCGCTGCGCTTGTTGATCTGGATCAATCAAGCGATGCCGCCGGTTCGGCGCGCCCTCGACCGGCCTGGACTTGCGGCCGCACCGCTAGCGTCACCGAAGTTGACGCAGGTCAACGACTCCGCAGCCGGCATGACGACACTGGGATCGGATGTTTCCCATCACCAGTGTGCACAGCATCAACGGAGCCAGGCCATGCGTATCGTGCTTGCGGTAGACGGAAGTCCGGTAGCGGCTCGCGCCGCCCGCTTCGTGGCGCGGCTGGCGTCCAGGCTGGCGGAGAAACCCGAGGTCATCCTGCTCCATGTCGACGAGCCACTCCTGCAGAGCGTCGCGATCCACCTGGGCGTGAAAGGCGTGGAGAAGTATCACGCCGACAACGGCAAGTTCGCGCTGAAGACCGCGAAAGCGACCCTCAACCGGGCGGATGTCGCCTACGACGAGCAGCTGCTGGTCGGCGATCCGGCGGACACCATCGTCAAGTACGCAAGCTCCGCCAAGTGCGACCTGGTGGTCATGGGCTCGCACGGTCGCGGCGCGCTCACCAGCCTGTTCCTGGGCTCGATCACCATCAAGGTGCTGACCCACTGCGCGGTGCCGGTCACGATCGTGCGCTAGCCGCCTCGCGACCCGCCGTTCTCCGGTCGTGGGCACGCGGGAAAAGCCTGATCACGCGACACTCTGGCATTGTCGCAATGACGCCGCCGGCCGCGCCTGGTCGGCCACGCCGCTGCTGGAGTGGCGAGGCACCGTCGCAGATCCGGGCGTCGTCGAGCGGCTCCAACTGACTCAGGTCAAGGCGGCGGCCCCCGGCACCTGCCCACACTGCGACCCATGACTAGTCCACCGCGTCGCTCCTCGCCCGGCTTGTTGGCCGCGGCGCCGCACCGCCTGATGTTCTTCATCGGCGCCACCAACCTGCTGCTGGCGATGGCCTGGTGGGCCGCGTGGCTGGCAGCCGCGCGCTGGCCGGTGCTGGCGATGCCGCAATCATCGCTGCCCGCCGGCTGGGTGCATGCGTTCGTCATGCAGTACCAGATGCTGCCGAGCTTCTTCTTCGGGTTCCTGCTGACCACGTTCCCGAAATGGATGGGTTTGCCCGAGGTCGAGCGCTGGCGCTACGTGCCGGTCGGGCTGGGGCTGTTCGGTGGCCAGATCGCGACCCTGCTGGGTGCGCTGGGCTGGGAGGCCGGCATGCTGGTCGGCACTGTGTTCACCGCCGGCGGCTGGCTGGCGGGGCTGTGGATCCTGGGGTCGCTGCTGTGGCGCGACGAATCGGCGAACTGGCATGCCCGCTCATGCTTCGCCGCGCTCGCGCTGGGGCTTGTCGGTATCGCGGCGTGGGGCGCGTTCGTGCTCGGCGGGTCGCCGATCTGGGTGTTCGCCAGCATCAAGATCGGCAGCTTTGGCCTGCTGCTGCCGGTGTACCTGACCGTGGCGCACCGGATGTTTCCGTTCTTCGCCAGCCGGATCGTGCCCGGCTACCAGCCGTGGCGGCCGTTGTGGATCCTTGCCGCGTTGTGGCCGCTGTGCCTGGGCCATCTGCTGCTGGAACTGCTCCACCTCTATGTGTGGCTGTGGCTGGTCGACCTGCCACTGCTGGGCCTGACCGCGACGCTGCTGTGGCGCTGGTGGCCGCGCGGCGACAAGCCGGGGATCCTGGCCGTGCTGTTCCTCGCGCTGGCCTGGCTGCCGCTGGCGTTCGCGCTGTATTCGGCGCAAAGCTGGGCGTACGCGATGACCGGGGTGTACTGGCTGGGCCGCGGGCCGGCGCACGCGTTGTTCATCGGCTTCTTCGGCAGCGTGCTGGTCGCGATGGTGACCCGGGTGACCCAGGGGCATTCCGGACGGCCGCTGGTGATGCCGGCGGCCGCGTGGTTCGCGTTCGTCGCGATCCAGTTGGTGGCGGCGATGCGCGTCGCGGCGGAGATCGCGCCCGACACCATGGCCTGGCAGGCATTCGCGGCGCTGGGCTGGCTGCTGGCATTCGCGCCGTGGGTGGTGCGCCTGGGCCGGATCTACCTGAGCCCGCGCGCCGACGGCAAGCCGGGCTGATGGTGCGGCCCGACCACTGAATCCTCCACCGGTCCGAAACCCCAAGGAAAGTCGCTCGATGATCGAGTTCTACCCCCAGATCAAGCACGTCCACATCCTGCTGGCGCTGGCCAGCGGTGGGCTGTTCGCGCTGCGCGGCGCCGGCGTGCTCGCGGGCATGGCCTGGCCGAAGTGGCTGCTGGTGCGCTGGACCAGCTACGCGATCGACACCGCGCTGCTGACCGCCGCGCTGATGCTGCTGACGATCCTGCCCGGGGCGATGTTCGCCAACGGCTGGCTCGCGACCAAGATCGTGTTGCTGGTGGTGTACATCGTGCTGGGCGTGTTCGCGATCAAGCGCGGCCGCACGCGCGCGGCCCAGGCCGGGTTCTACGTCGCCGCGCTGGCCACGTTCGCGATGATCTACATCATCGCGCGTGCGCACCATCCGCTCGGCATTTTCCTTCGGTGGTTGGGCTGATCGCAGCGGTCCATCCCGAACGGGGACTGGTCGGCCCGGACGCGCTCGCGCGCAAGCCACGCTGGGCGCAAGGACACTCTCCCGCCCTGAACCGGTGCCTCGCGCCGGGGCCCGGCGCCCCGATTGCTTGCAGTCGGCTGAATGACCCGATCGGTCCGGCAGCCGATTGATCGAGATCAAGGCCGTCTTCGCCCACGGGCCGTACCTTGCATTCCGCAGGCGGTGCTCCGGCACCGGCGTGAAGCGGCCAACCGGCCGCACCGCACGCATCACCGCGCGACCTGCGGCGCGAGAGATGAGGCTCCCCTTGAACACGCTGATCACGCCTTTCGTCCAAACCCCCGCCGCCGTCGACCTGGACGTGCACCATGCCGCCCGCGACTGGTCCGACCGCGTCGCGTTCGGCATCACCCGCGGGCTGCGCTTCCTTGCCGACACGTTCTTCGCCAAGCGTTACGGCAACCGCGCGATTGTGCTGGAAACGGTCGCTGCAGTGCCGGGCCTGGTCGGCGCCGCGCTGGTCCACCTGCGCTGCCTGCGCTGGATGCGCGATGACCGCGGATGGATCCGCACGCTGATGGAGGAGGCCGAGAACGAGCGCATGCACCTGATGACCTTCATCGAGATCGCGCGGCCGAACTGGCTCGAGCGCGCGCTGGTGCTGGTCGCGCAGGCAGCGTTCTTCAGCTTCTTCCTGTTGCTGTACCTGCTGTCCTCGCGCACCGCCCACCGCCTGGTCGGCTACTTCGAGGAGCAGGCGGTGATCAGCTATACCCAGTACCTGCAGGAGATCGATGCCGGCCGGGTCGAGAACGTGCCCGCGCCACAGGTCGCGCGCGACTACTGGCAGCTGCCCGCGACCGCCAGGTTGCGCGAGGTGGTGCTGGCGGTGCGCGCCGACGAGGCCGGCCACCGCGACGTCAACCACGGCTTCGCCAACGACCTGCGCCCGATCCAGCAAGCGAACGCCGGCCTGGCCACCTGATTGCGGCGATCCGAAAAAGCCGCTGCGCGTCCAGCGCGCCGGCAATAACTGTCGCGCCGATTCGCGACCTTCAGACCGCCGCTTGAGTCCGCTCAAGGCGGCGGCGCCCCGAGCCCGACACCCAGCCCCATGCCAGCCTTCGACACCGACCTCCTGCGCCGTTACGACCGGCCCGGCCCGCGTTACACCTCATACCCGACCGCGCCGCAGTTCAGCGGCGAGTTCGGCGAGGCGCAACTGCGCGAGGCCGCGCAGGCCAGCAACGGCGATCCGATCCCACGGCGCCTATCGCTCTACGTGCACGTGCCGTTCTGCCTCAGTCCGTGCTTCTACTGCGGCTGCAACCGCATCATCACCCGCGATCTGTCGCGGTCCGACACCTACCTGGCGCGGCTGTACCGCGAGATCGACCTGGCCGCGGCGCTGTTCGACCGCGACCGCGAAGTGATCCAACTGCACTTCGGCGGCGGCACCCCGAACTTCCTCACCCCGGCGCAGCTGCGCGAGGTGGTGGAGACCCTGCAGCGCCAGTTCCATTTCTCCGCGAGCCGCGACCGGGACATCTCGATCGAACTCGATCCGCGCTTCATCTCGCCGGCCGACGTTGCCGAACTGGCGACGATCGGTTTCAACCGCGCCAGCCTCGGCGTGCAGGATTTCGATCCGGCGGTGCAGGAAGCGGTGAACCGGATCCAGAGCGTCGAGCAGACGGTGGCGGTCATCGAGGCCTGCCGTGCCAGCGGCTTCCGCTCGGTCAACGTCGACCTGATCTACGGCCTGCCGAAGCAGACCGCCGAGGGCTTCTCGCGCACCCTGGACACGGTCATCGGCATCCGCCCGGACCGGATCGCGGTCTACAGCTACGCCCACCTGCCCGAGCTGTTCAAGCCGCAGCGCCAGATCGAGGCCGCCGACCTGCCATCGCCGGAAGCGAAGCTGGCCCTGCTGCAACGGGCAATCGAAAAGCTCACCGCAGCCGGTTACGTCTACATCGGCATGGACCATTTCGCCCTGCCCGACGACGAGCTGGCGCAAGCCCAGTCGCGCGGCGGCCTGCACCGCAATTTCATGGGTTACACCACCCATGCCGACAGCGACCTGGTCGGCCTGGGCGTCAGCGCGATCAGCCACATCGGCGACAGCTTCAGCCAGAACCCCCGGGACCTGATCAGCTGGCAGGGCGCGATCGACGAGGGCCGGCTGCCGGTATTCCGCGGCATGCGCCTGAGCGAGGACGACCAGCTGCGCGCGGACCTGATCCAGAGCCTGATGTGCCAGGGCGAGGTGCCGATCACGGCGCTGGAGCGCCGCTACGACATCGATTTCGGCCGTTACTTCGCCGACTCCCTCGAACGGCTGCAACCGCTGGCCGCCGATGGGCTGGTCCGTATCGAGCCACGCCGGATCACGGTGACGTCGCGGGGCCGCCTGCTGTTGCGTAACATCGCGATGTGCTTCGACCGATACCTGGACAAACCCGTTGCGGTCACCCAGCCGCGATTCTCCCGCGCGATCTAGCGGCTGCATGGGAGTTGTCGTGAATCCGGCCACCTTCCCGCGCCTCGACCCGCGCACGCTCGCGGACGACGGCGACACCCTGCACTTCTGTTCGACCTGCGCGTTCTCGCAGGCATGCCTGTCCGAGGGCATGGACAAGAGCGCGTTGATGGACCTGCACGTGCTGGTCGAGCATGTCGGGCCCTACCACGCCGGTGACCACCTGTTCCGCGAGGGCGATCCGTTCGACGCGATCGCTGCGGTCCGCGCCGGCACGGTCAAGACCTACGTGATCGACCGCGAGGGCCGCGAGCACGTGCTCGGCTTCCATCTGCCCGGCGAGGTCATCGGCCTCAACGCGATCGATGGCGAGCACTACCCGTGCAATGCGGTCGCGCTCGACACGGTCATGCTCTGCCGCTTCTCGTTCCCGAAGATGGCGATGCTCGCCGCGCGCCTGCCCGGCCTGCAGCGGCAGTTGTTCCGGCTGCTCAGCCGCGACATCGGCCGCGCCGCGTTGCTCGCGGGCGACTGGACCGCCGACCAGCGCATGGCGGCGTTCCTGATCGGGCTGTCGGGGCGGCTGGCCGCGCGCGGCTTCTCGCCGCACCGCTTCCAGCTCACGATGCCGCGCACCGACATCGCCAATTACCTGCGCCTGGCCCCCGAGACCGTGAGCCGCGTGCTCAAGCGGTTCCAGGCCGAGGGCGTGTTGCGCGTGGACCGGCGTGAGCTGGAGGTACTTCAGCACGCGCAGCTCGCGGAGCTCGCGGCACCGGTATTGCGCCGATAGAAGCCACGCGCTGACGCAACACAAGACGCCGGCTTCTGCGCCCGGTTGCAGCCCGCCGTCGCACGGCAGATAGCCGCGTGCCCGCATGCCGCGCCGCGCAACTTGATCTGGATCAGGGCGTGCCTGCCCGCGGTGGCCGACCATGCGTCCATTCATTGGGAGGCCATCATGAGCAATAACAGGAAGCTATGGCTGGGCTTGGCTGCCCTGCTCATCGCATCGTTTTCGGTGCTGCTGTGGGCGGGGGGCGAGATCTTCCGCACCGCGCCGCCGATGCCCGAGCGGGTGGTCACGCAGCAAGGCGAGGTGGTCTACACGCGTGCGGACATCGAACAGGGCCGGCAGGTCTGGCAGTCGATGGGCGGCATGCAGCTGGGTTCGATTTGGGGCCACGGCGCCTACGTCGCCCCGGACTGGAGCGCGGACTGGCTGCACCGCGAGGCCACCGGGGTGCTCGACATCTGGGCCCGCGCCGACGGCGGCATGGCCAGCTATGCGCAGTTGCCCGAGGACGAGCAGGCCGCGTTGCAGCGCCGCCTGCAGTCGATGATGCGGGCCAACACCTACGACCCCGCCACCGGCACGATCACGCTGACGCGCGATCGCGCCGTCGCCGCGTCCAACGTCGCCGCCCACTACGTGAGCCTGTTCGGCAACGATCCCGCCACGGCCGAGTTGCGCGAAGCCTACGCAATGAAGGAGGGCACGGTCGACACGCTCGAGCACCGCCGCGCCCTGACCGCGTTCTTCTGGTGGACCGCCTGGGCGGCGACCACCGAACGGCCCGCAGCGGCCGACAACGCTGCCGCTGGCGGCTATCCGCTGAAGGTCGCCAACGCCGTCACCTACACCAACAACTGGCCGCACGAGCCGCTGGTCGGCAACAAGCCGGCCGCGTCACTGTGGCTGTGGTCGGTGTTCAGCGTGATGTTCCTGATCGCCGGCATCGCCCTGCTCGGCTGGCACTACGCGGTCAGCCACGGCCGTGGCGAGGAGCCGCACCAGATCCCGAAATCCGATCCGTTCGCGCTGCTGCGGATTACCCCGTCGATGCGCGCCACCGCGAAGTATTTCTGGGTCGTGCTCGCGCTGTTCCTGTGCCAGATCCTGCTCGGCGCGATCACCGCGCACTACCAGGTCGAGGGCCAGGAGGCGTACGGTTTCGCGCTGTCGCAATGGCTGCCGTACTCGCTGTCGCGCACCTGGCACACGCAATTGGCGGTGCTGTGGATCGCGGTGTCGTGGCTGGCCACCGGCCTGTACATCGCGCCGGCGCTGTCCGGGCATGAGCCGAAGTTCCAGCGCCTCGGGGTCAACTTCCTGTTCGTCTGCCTGCTGGTGATCGTGGTCGGCTCGTTCGCCGGGCAGTGGCTCGCGGTGATGCAGAAGATCGGCCTCGACAACAACTTCTGGTTTGGCCACCAGGGCTGGGAGTACGCCGACATGGGCCGCTTCTGGCAGTGGTTCCTGTTCGTCGGCCTGCTGCTGTGGGTGACCCTGGTCGGGCGCGCGCTGTGGCCGGTGCTGCGCGGCGCGGCGAACGAGGCGAAGTCGATCATCTCGCTGCTGTTCCTGTCCACAGTCGCGATCGGCGTGTTCTTCGGCGCGGCGCTGATGTGGGGCGAGCACACCCACATCTCCGAGGTCGAGTACTGGCGCTGGTGGCTGGTCCACCTGTGGGTGGAAGGCTTCTTCGAGGTGTTCGCCACCGCGGTGATGGCGCTGATCTTCACCCGGCTCGGGCTGATCAAGACCTCGGTGGCCACGGTCGCGGTGCTGTTCGCCACGATCGTGTTCATGACCGGCGGCGTGCTCGGCACCCTGCACCATCTGTACTTCATCGGCACGCCGACCTCGGTGGTCGCGCTCGGCGCGAGCTTCAGCGCGTTGGAGGTGGTGCCGCTGGCCTACATCGGCTTCGAGGCGTACCACACCTACAAGCTGGGCAAGGCCACGCCGTGGATGGCGCGCTACAAGTGGCCGGTGCTGTTCTTCATCGCGGTGTCGTTCTGGAACCTGGTCGGCGCCGGCCTGTTCGGCTTCCTGATCAACCCGCCGCTGTCGCTGTACTACATGCAGGGCCTGAATTTGACCGCGCTGCACGGCCACACCGCGCTGTTCGGCGTGTACGGCATGCTCGGCATCGCGCTGATGCTGTTCTGCCTGCGCGGCCTGCGCGGGCAGATGGTCTGGGACGTGCGACCGGTGAAGCTGGCGTTCTGGTCGCTCAACCTCGGCCTGGTGCTGATGGCGCTGCTGACCCTGCTGCCGCTGGGCATCCTGCAGCTGCGCGCTTCGATCGAACACGGCTACTGGTACTCGCGCTCGGCCGAGTTCATGCAGCAGCCGCTGATCGACATGCTGGTGTGGCTGCGGATGCCGGGCGACACGATCTTCAGCGTCGGCGCGGTCGCGCTGGCCTGGTTCGTGCTGCGCCTATGGGTGGTGCCGACGCGCGACCCGGCGCTGGTCGGCGTTGCCGGCAACGCCGAAGGCTGAAATCTCCGGTCAGCAGGACCCCATTGGGGTGGCTTCGGCCACCCCTTTTTTTCCTCTTGGCGCGGCCGAACTCGGACAGATCGGACAAAGCCAAAGCGCGCAGGCATCACCGCATGCGGCGCAGGGCCCGCGCAGCGATGGCGCAATCGGCGGCGGGCGATCCGGATCAAGGCCGCTGCGCCAGGAATGCCACACCGCGACATGCGAGCGACTGGCGATGACGCGCCGCGCTGGAGCGCGTCACCGCGGCCACCATCGGGCCAACGCGGGGCCGCGGCCCTGCGATCGCAGCTCAGGGCCGGGTCCACTCCAGCTGCAGCCACAGCTTGGTGGTGTCGCGCGCGAACCCGTCGCTGCGATAATCGGCGAGCTTGACCAGCCCGGTCACCGGTCCGCGCACCGGGAAGCCGAGCGACGCGTTCCACTCGCGGCCGTAGCGGCCGCCGCTGTCGGCGCGGTAGTCGTGCCAGGCCGCGGTCCAGCTGAGCTTGCCGGCGTGGGCGCCGCGGCCGAGCTTGCCCGCCACGGCGAGGTAGCGGTCGTCGAGCCCGCCCGCCGGCGTCACGCCGAACTTGTCGGCCCAGCCGTTGAACGGATGCAACGACGCCAGCGGGGTCTGCAGCGCATGGCGGCCATCGCCGCCCAGGTGCTCCCAGCCGGCCCGCCAAGTGACGCCGCGCCGCACCAGCGATGGTTCGAACAGCCAGTAGGCGTGGGCGAAATCGTGCGGATTGCCGGCGTGGTCGCGCTGGCGTGCGGCCTCGACCCGCCAGCCCCAACGGTTGCCGCCGCCGTCGTGCGCGTACTGGCCACTCCAGCGCACTCCGGCAGTCAGGGTCGACGCCGCCGGCACGTCGCGGTCCTCGTGCGCGAGCGCATACCCGCCCCATTGCTGATCGTTGTGCGCGAACGCCAGATCGAGCGCATGGCTGTCGAGGTCGCGTTCGCGCGCGAGCGGATCGCGCGCATCATCGCCGTTGACCCGGTGCACGCGGTCGAGCCAGACATAACGCGCGGTGAGCGCGGCGACCGGGGTCCATTCCAAGGCAACCGCATCGAAGGTCTGCTCGTTCTGGCGCCAGCCACTGTTGCCGAGCCAGCGCTGGTTGTCGAGCTGCACGCGCTGGCGCCCGGCCGTGGCCTTGGCGCGCTCGCCGTGCCAACCCAGCCACAGCTGGTTGAGCTCGGCGCCGGCCGGATCGGCGACCCCAGGATGGCCAACGCGTCCGTTCGCGCCGCTGTTGTAGCGGCCGTCGGCGGCAACGCCCTCGGCTTCCGCCAGCGCTTGCCAGTGGTCGGCCCAGGCGAAGCGCAGCCCGGCGCGCAGGCGCAGCGTGGTGGCCCCGGCGTTGCGCGCGAACGCGTCGTCGGCGACGTGTTCGTGGCGCAGGCGCAGGTTCCATTGCGGTTGCACGACGTCGCCGGCCGCGGCCGGCAGCGCACACGCGGCAAGCAGGAGCGCGGGCAACGCGCCATGGCGACACGACATCGGCAAACCCCTGTCATTGGTTGTGGTTGGAACGCAGCCTCGCGCGGCCGCGGTCAAGCCATCTTGATCCCAATCAAGCCGGAATGCGGTTCCTGCAGCTCCCTGCAGATTGAGCCGATGAATTGATCCAAATCAGGGCGGCGCTGCCGCTGCCGCGGCAACCTGCCGCCATCCGGCCTTGCGCCAACCTTGGGGAGTTCGCAATGAAGCGTGTCACCCGTCCTTTGTTGCTGGCGATCGCGGCGCTGGCGCTGTCATTGCCGGCGTGTCGCAGCGACGACAAGCCCGCGGCCGACGCGGCCCAAACCACTGCCCCCGAGGACCAGACCGGCGGCTCGCGCAAGGGCGACTTCGGCCCGCCGCAGGGCGAGCCGATCAAGGCGGTGCTGACGTCGCCGCCGCTGGTGCCGCCGGCCACCGGCCGCACCGCGCCGGCCAAGGTCATCGTCGAGCTCGACGTGATCGAAAAGGACCTGCCGATTTCCGAAGGCGTCACCTACACGTTCTGGACGTTCGGCGGCACCGTGCCGGGCAGCTTCATCCGCGTGCGCCAGGGCGACACGGTCGAGTTCCACCTGCGCAACATGCCCGACTCGAAGATGCCGCATAACATCGACCTGCACGGCGTCACCGGCCCCGGTGGCGGCGCCGCGTCGAGCTTCACCGCGCCGGGCCATTCCTCGCGCTTCACGTTCAAGGCGCTCAACGCCGGCCTCTACGTCTACCACTGCGCGACCGCCCCGGTCGGCATGCACGTGGCCAACGGCATGTACGGGCTGATCCTGGTCGAGCCGCCGGAAGGCATGCCGAAGGTCGACCGCGAGTACTACGTGATGCAGGGCGACTTCTACACGGCCGGCAAGTACCGCGAGAAGGGCCACCAGGCCTTCGACATGCAGAAGGGCATCGACGAGAACCCGACCTACGTGCTGTTCAACGGCGCCGAGGGCGCGCTGACCGGCGACAAGGCGCTGACCACGAAGGTCGGCGAGACCGTGCGCCTGTACGTCGGCAACGGCGGCCCGAACCTGGTGTCGAGCTTCCACGTGATCGGCGAGATCTTCGACAAGGTCTGGTACGAGGGGGGCAGCAAGTTCCAGGAGAACGTGCAGACGACGCTGATCCCGGCCGGCGGCGCGGCGATGATGGAGTTCCACATGGAAGTGCCGGGCAGCTACGTGCTGGTCGACCACAGCATCTTCCGCGCGTTCAACAAGGGCGCACTGGCGATCCTCAAGGCCGACGGCCCCGAGAACAAGGCGATCTACTCCGGCAAGGAAGTCGACTACGTCTACCTCGGCGACCGCGCGGCGCCGAACATGGCGGCGGTGGCCACCGCGGCGGCATCGGCCAAGACCGGCGACCTGTCGGTCGAGGAGCAGATCAACGCCGGCAAGGCGCTGTTCGCCGGCACCTGCTCGACCTGCCACCAGCCCGAAGGCCAGGGCATGGAGGGGGTGTTCCCGCCGCTGGCGAAATCCGACTACATCGCCGCCGACCCGAAGCGCCTGCCGAGCACGATCCTGCACGGCCTGGTCGGGCCGGTGAAGGTCAACGGCAAGGACTACAACTCCAACATGCCGCCGATGAACCAGCTGACCGACGACGAAGTGGCCAACATCTCCACCTACGTGCTCAACAGCTGGGGCAACCCGGGCGGCCGGGTCACCAAGGCCGACGCCGCCGCCGCGCGCGCCGCCAAGCCGGCCAACGCGTCGGGAGGCCACTGAGCCATGCGCCGCCTCGCCGCCCTGCTGATGCTCGTGCTGCCGCTCGCCGGCCTCGCCGGCGATGCGGGCCCGCGCTACGCCGGGCTGCCCGGCGGCGTGTTCCGCTCCGCATTGCAGTACGAGGACGCGAAGGACGGCGTGCGCATCGCGCCGTTCGCGCTGATGCGCAAGCCGGTCACCAACGCCGAGTTCCTGCGTTTCGTGCAGCGCAACCCGCAATGGCGGCGCGACCGCGTCGCCGCGGTGTTCGCCGAGCCGCGCTACCTCTCGCACTGGCAGTCGCCGGTGCAGCCCGGCCCGCGGGCGCTACCGCAACAGCCGGTGGTGTGGGTGACCTGGTTTGCCGCGAACGCCTACTGCGAGTCGCTCGGCGCGCGCCTGCCGACCTGGTCGGAATGGGAGTACGCCGCGGCCGCCGACGAGACCCGCACCGACGCGCGCAAGGACCCGGCGTGGCGCGAACGCATCCTGGCCTGGTACTCGCGCCCGTCCAACGAGGCGCTGCCGCGCACCGGCCTGCAGGCCCCCAATGCCTGGGGCGTGCACGACCTGCACGGCCTGGTGTGGGAGTGGACCGACGACTACTCCGCCCTGCTGGTCGACGGCGACAACCGCAACCAGGGCGATCCCGACAACGCCAAGTTCTGCGGCGCCGGCGCGTTGTCGATGGACGACCGCGAGAACTACGCCGTGCTGATGCGGGTGGCGATGCTGTCCTCGCTGCAGGGTCACAACGCCACCGCCAACCTCGGATTCCGCTGCGCCTGGAGCGCCAAATGACGCTGATCGCCCCCACCACCCTCGCCCTCGCCACGGCGCTGTTGTGCGCCGGCGCGCTGGCCGCACCACCGGAGCATGCCGCGCCCGCAGCTGCGAAATCCTCCCGCGCCGGATCGGCCGCGGCGTTGCCCACCGATTCGGTCTACCAGCTGTCGCTGCCGCTGACCGACCAGACCGGGCGCCCGTTCGACTGGCGCGCGCGTCGCGGCACGCCGCAGGTGGTGACGATGTTCTACACCTCGTGCCAGTACATCTGCCCGCTGATCGTCGACAGCGGCAAGGCGATCGAGAAGCAGCTGACGCCGGCCGAGCGCGCTCGCGTCGGCCTGCTGCTGGTCAGCATGGATCCGCAGCGCGACACCCCGCAGGCACTGGCCAAGGTCGCCGCGCAGCGCAAGCTCGATCCGCGGCACTGGACCCTCGCCCGCCCCGCGCCCGGCGACGTCCGTGCGGTCGCCGGCGTGCTCGGCATCCGCTACCGCGCGCTCGCCGATGGCGAGTTCAACCACACCAGCGCGCTGGTGCTGCTCGATCGCGACGGCCGCATCCTCGCGCGTACCGAGCAGGTCGGCAGCAAGCCCGATCCCGCATTCGTCGCCGCGGTGCGCCAGGCCGCCGCGCCGTAGGGCGGGTTTTCAACCTGCCGGTCGCGGCTGGCCGAACCGCTCGCGCCGAATTCCTCTTCCACCCGATGGCGGGTTGAAACCCGCCCTATTCACCTTTCCCAACCAGGAGTTACCTCCGTGAATCGCACCTCCAAGGCCCTGCTCGGCCTGGCCCTGCTCGCCTCCGCCGGCCTCGTCCATGCCGCCCCGAACTGCACGATCAAGCTCAAGGGCAACGACGCCATGCAGTTCGACCTCAAGACCGCGACCGTGTCCGCCGCGTGCCCGACGATCACGATCGAACTGGCCCACACCGGCAAGCTGCCCGCCAACGTCATGGGCCACAATATCGTCGTCAGCGCGACCGGCGACGTGTCCGCCGTGGCCGCCGCCGGCATGAAGGCCGGCGCCGCCGCTGCCTACGTGCCCAAGGCCGACGTCCGCGTCCTCGCCGCGACCGCGGTCATCGGCGGCGGCGCCAAGACCAGCACCAAGCTACCGGGCAAGAAGCTCAAGGCCGGCGGCGACTACAGCTTCTTCTGTTCGTTCCCGGGCCACGCCGGGATCATGAAGGGCAAGCTGGTGGTGACGAAATAGGCGCGTCGCCCGCCCCCATCTGCGCAAGATGCCGACGGCGGAGAGTTTCTCTCCGCCTTTTTTTTTGACCGGTGCCGGGCAGCGCCGGCTGTCACCCACAAAAAAGGGCCGGACCGAGGTGCGACCCGTGCAGCGCGGGCCCGGCCTGCGTTCTTCGCGCGCATGACCTGGATCAATGCGCGCGCGCACCGACGCTGCGACGCTGCCAGCCCACCCGAACCCGGACCAACCCATGTTGCTCGACCTAGAAAAGATCGCCTCCCACACCTGCGGCTGCACGATCAAGAAAGCGATCCGCGCCATCGATCCGACCGCGGCGGTCACCGTCGACACCGGCGCCAATCGCGTGCGCGTGGAAGGGCTGCTGACCGGTCAGCAGGCGATCAGCGCCCTGGCCGCCGCCGGCTACCCTGCCCGCCATGCCGCGCCGCACAGCGGCCAGGGCAGCGATTGCTGCGGTGGTTGCTCGTAGCACCGGGGCGCCGGACCGTTTGCGACTCGCCCTGCGGAGTGGAGGCAGATAATTGCCTCTCCTCCAGGAACACCGCCGACGTGCGTGATTTGCCGCAATGCCAAGGATCCCGCAGGGATTTTGGCCGAGCCGCCCGCTACGGCATGGGCCCAATTGATCCAGATCAAGTCGTGATCCGGCCCCCGCCGGGACAATGCGCAGCACCGAATTCCCAAGGTCTGCCATGACTGCGTTCGATCCCCCTGGCGCCGCGACGGGCGCCGCCCCTTTGCCTGCGCGCGGCAACCCATCCCACTCCGCGGCTGCGGCGGATCCGCGCGGCTTCTACAACGACAAGGTCGTCCAGCAGTTCACGATCGCCTCGATCGTCTGGGGCGTGATCGGCATGGCGGTCGGGGCGCTGATCGCGGCCCAGTTGTACTGGCCGGCACTGAACTTCGACACCGCGTGGCTGAGCTTCGGTCGGCTGCGGCCGATCCACACCAACGGAGTGATCTTCGCGTTCGGCGGCTCGGCGCTGTTTGCCACCAGCCTCTACGTGGTGCAGCGCACCTGCCACGTGCGGCTGATCTCCGACAAGCTCGCCTCGTTCGTGTTCTGGGGTTGGCAGGCGTGCCTGGTCGCCGCGGTGGTCACGCTGGCGATGGGCCTTACCCAGGGCAAGGAATACGCCGAGATGGAGTGGCCGGTCGACCTGATGATCACGGTCGTCTGGGTCGCGTACGGCTGGCTGTACTTCGGCACGATCGCCAAGCGCCGGGTCAAGCACATCTACGTCGCCAACTGGTTCTTCGCCGCGTACATCATCACCATCGCGATCCTGCACATCGTCAACAACCTCGCGATCCCGGTGTCGCTGGGCAAGTCATACCCGGTCTACAGCGGCGCGGTCGATGCGATGGCGCAGTGGTGGTACGGGCACAACGCGGTCGGCTTCATGCTGACCACGAGCTACCTGGGGATGATGTATTACTTCGTGCCCAAGCAGGCCGGCCGGCCGATCTTCTCGTACCGGCTGTCGATCGTGCACTTCTGGGCGCTGATCTCGATCTACATGTGGGCCGGCCCGCACCACCTGCACTACACCGCGCTGCCGGACTGGGTGCAGTCGGTCGGCATGGTGTTCTCGGTGATCCTGCTGGCGCCGTCGTGGGGCGGCGCGATGAACGGTCTGCTGACACTGTCGGGGGTGTGGCACAAGCTGCGCACCGACCCGATTCTGAAGTTCCTCGTGGTGGCGATCAGCTTCTACATGATCGCGACGTTCGAAGGCCCGCTGCTGTCGATCAAGTCGGTCAACTCGCTGAGCCACTACACCGACTGGACCGTCGGCCACGTGCACGCCGGTGCGCTGGGCTGGGTCGCGATGATCACGATCGGCTCGCTGTATTCGATGTTCCCGCGCACGCTGGGGCTCAAGGCGATGCACTCGATCAAGCTGATCGACGCGCACTTCTGGCTGCACACGCTCGGCGTGGTGTTCTACATCGTGTCGATGTGGATCGCCGGCATCACCCAAGGCCTGATGTGGCGCGCCACCAACACCGACGGCACGCTGACCTACAGCTTCGTCGAGTCGCTGCTGGCGACGTACCCCTACTACCTCGGACGCCTGCTCGGCGGGCTGATGGTGCTTGCCGGCATGGGCCTGATGGCGTGGAACTTCTGGCGCACCTGGCAACTCGTGCACGAGCCCGTGCCGCAACCGGTACTGGCGCCGCATGCCGCCGAAGCGCTGGGTTGAGGAGCTACCGATGAGCCTTGGACACGAAAAAATCGAGAAGAACATCGGCTTGCTGGCGGTGCTGGTCGCGGTCGCGGTCTCACTGGGCGGCCTGGCCGAGATCGTGCCGCTGATGTACCAGGCCGAGGCGATCGAGCCGCTGCCCGGGGTCAAGCCGTATCCGCCGCTGCAGCTGGCCGGGCGCGACGTCTACGTGCGCGAGGGTTGCTACAACTGCCATTCGCAGATGGTGCGCACGCTGCGCTTCGAGACCGAGCGCTACGGCCACTACTCGCTGGCCGGCGAGTCGGTCTACGACCGGCCGTTCCAGTGGGGCTCCAAGCGCACCGGTCCGGACCTGGCCCGGGTCGGCGGCCGCTATTCGGACGACTGGCACCGCGTGCACCTGGCCGATCCGCGCGCGGTGGTGCCCGAATCCAACATGCCGGCGTTCCCGTGGCTGCTGGAGACGCCGGTCGACGGTAGCCAGGTGGCCGACCGGATGAAGGCGCTGCAGCGGCTGGGCGACCCCTACACCGACGCGCAGATTGCCAAGGCGCCCGGCGAGGTCGCCGGCAAGAACGAACTCGATGCGGTCGTGGCCTATCTGCAGGGCCTCGGCAAGCACGCACCCAAGGGAGGCTGAGCGATGCTTTCGGGAATCGTCACACTGCTGCTGCTGCTGCTGTTCGTCGCCATCTGGGCCTGGGCCTGGCGGCCGCAGCACCAGCAGAATTTCGACCGCGCCGCGCGCCTCGCCCTCGACGAGGACGACGCCGGCCACCAGGGCGCCAGCGCCGGTAACGGGAAACCGCAGCCATGAGCGCCACCTGGTCGTGGTACGTCATCGCCCTGCTCGCGCTCAACATCCTCGGCATCGCCTGGCTGCTGTGGTGGACCGCCAGGCGTCGGCCGGGTGACCCGAAGCCGGAGGACACCAGCCATTACTGGGACGAGGACATCACCGAGTACAACAAGCCGATGCCGCGCTGGTGGATCAACGGCTTCTACCTGGCGATCGCGTTCGGCATCGGCTACCTGTTCTGGTACGGCGGCCTAGGCACGTACCAGGGCTACAGCCAGTGGAGTTCGGCGCGCGAGCACGAGCGCGACAAGGCCGCGCGCAACGCGACCCTGGCCGAGACGTTCCGCGCCTACGACGGCGCGCCGATCCCGCAACTGGCGGCCGATCCGGCGGCGCGGGCGCTGGGCCAATCGATTTTCGCCAACACCTGCGCGACCTGCCACGGCTCGTCGGCGCAGGGCGCGATCGGCTACCCGAACCTCGCCGACGACATCTGGCACTGGGGCGGCGAGCCCGAGCGCATCCTGCAGACGGTGATGGACGGGCGCGAAGGCGTCATGCCCGAGTGGGGCAAGGTGCTGACCGGCATTGGCGGCGACAACGCAGTCGACTACGTGATTGCCTACGTGCGCACGCTGGCGGCGCCGGGCAAGTCGCTGCAGAACGACTACCTCGCGTCGACCGGCAAGAAGCTCTACGACGGCGTCTGCGTGGCCTGCCACGGGGTCGACGGCAAGGGCAACACCGAGCTCGGCGCGCCCGACCTCACCGACGACTACTGGCTGCACGGCAGCAGCACCGCCAGCCTGCGCGAGACGATCGTCAACGGCCGCCACGGGGTGATGCCCGCGCACGCCGAACTGCTCGGCGAGACCCGCGCGCGGCTGGTGGCGGCGTACGTGTGGTCGTTGTCGAACCGGCCGGCACCGGCGGGATCCGCGTCCGCGGCCAACTCGGAACCGGCCAGATGAGCGTGCGCCCTGCCCCGTCGTTCGACCATCCGCCGCGGCCGATGGCGCAGCGGGTCGGCGCGGTGCTGTGGCCGAGCTTCTTCGCCGCCGGGGTGGCGACGATGGTGTTCTTCGCCTTCGTCGACCCGCTGGAACTGCGCGACATGACGTTCCCGCAGCTGCGGATCACGCGCAGCGCCGGCTACACCGTCGGCTTCTTCACGTTCTGGCTGGCGACCGCGTCGTCGAGCCTGTTCACCTGGCTGCTGCTGCGCCCGGCGAGCCGCTTCAACAAGTCGTTGCCGCCCGAGTAACCCGCGCTGTGAGCAAGACCATTCCCATCGATGTGCTGGAAGCGGGCGGCGACTCGCTCTACGTCAGCGAGCGCAAGGTCTACCCGCGCGACGTCGCCGGCCGCTTCGACCGGCTGCGCAAGCTCGCGGTGGTGTGGTTGCTGGGCATGTACTACGGCTTCCCGTGGCTGCAGTGGGACGGCCGCCAGGCGGTGCTGTTCGACCTGCCGGCGCGCAAGTTCCACGTGTTCGGGCTGACGTTCTGGCCGCAGGACTTCACCTTCCTGGCGATGCTGCTGATCATCCTGGCGCTGCTGCTGTTCTTCGTCACCGCGCTGGCCGGGCGACTGTGGTGCGGCTATGCCTGCCCGCAGACGGTGTGGACCGAGGTGTTCCTGTGGATCGAGCGCCGGGCCGAGGGCGACCGCCACAAGCGGATGAAACTCGATGCTGGCCGGTGGACCGGCGAGAAGGCGCTGCGCAAGGGATTCAAACACGTGCTGTGGCTCGTGTTCGCGCTGTGGACCGGCTTCACCTTCGTCGGTTTCTTCACCCCGATCACGAGCCTCGCCGTGCGCGTGTGGCCATTCGACTGGAACGGCACGGAAACGTTCTGGGTGCTGTTCTACGCGCTCGCGACCTGGGGCAACGCCGGCGTATTGCGCGAGCAGGTGTGCAAATACATGTGCCCGTACGCGCGCTTCCAGAGCGCGATGTTCGATCGCAACACGCTGATCATCGCGTACGACCCGCTGCGCGGCGAACCGCGTGGGCCGCGCAGGCGCGGCCTGGCCGACGTGGTCGCGCGCGGGCGCGGGGTGCTCGACAAGGTGCTCGCCTACGAACTGGTGTTCCGCGCCGGCGGCCATTCCTCGGCCGGCGACGCGATGGCGCAGGCGCGCGCCCAGGCCGGGCTGGAGAACGACGCCGCATTCCTGGCCCGGATCGAGGAACCCCTGCCGCGTCCCGCCGCGGACGCCGCAGGCGACTGCATCGACTGCACGATGTGCGTGCAGGTGTGCCCGACCGGCATCGATATCCGCAACGGCCTGCAGTACGACTGCATCGCGTGCGGCGCATGCATCGACGCCTGCGACGACGTGATGGACAAGATGGGCTACCCGCGCGGGCTGATCCGCTATTCGACCCAGAACGCGATCGACGGCGAGCCGACCCGCGTGCTGCGCCCGCGCGTGTTCGTCTACGCCGCGCTGCTGCTGGCGCTGGTGGCCGGCTGGAGCTGGGGCATCGCCGCGCGCAGCCCGCTGATCGCCGAGGTGCTGCGCGACCGCAACGCGTTGTACCGCGTCACCGACGACGGCATCGACAACGGCTACACCCTCAAGCTGGTCAACAAGACCGCGGCCGCGCAGCGTTACCGCATCAGCCTCGAATCCGGCACGCCCGGCATCGTCCTGCGCGGCGGGCCCCGCACGGTGCAGGCGCTGGCCGAGCAGGTCGTGTCGGTGCCGGTCGAGGCGACCGCGCCGGCGACGCTCAAGGGCCGGCACGCCGTGCGCTTCGTGATCGTGTCCGGCGACGGCCGCACCCGCGAGACGGTCGACAGCAGCTTCTTCGGACCGCAGTGATGCCCATCCAGCCCCCTTCCCCCGCAACGCCTCCGGGCCACGCCTCGCCCTGGCGCCAGCCGATCGTGTGGCTGGTCGTGGTGCTGGTCGCCGCGGCGGTGATCGGCGGCATCTTGATGGTGATCGTCGCCAACGACGGCAGCACCGACGCGGTCAGCGAGCCGGTGCAGCGCATGGCGCAGGTGCAGACCACCGACCTGGGTCCGGACGGCGTCGCGCGGAACGAGAAACTCAGCGCGATCGTGCGCGTCGATGCGGAACGGGGGTTGGTCGAGGTGCTGCCGGTCAGTGGCCCGTTCGATCGCGCCGTGCCGCTGCAACTGAGCCTCGCGCATCCGACGCATGCGAGTGCGGACCGGGTGCTGCGGCTGCAGCCCACCGAACTGGGCTGGCGCACCGAGGCCAGCGTCGACGGCAGCCACGACTGGAACGTCCAGCTCGGGCCGGCGGACGCGCGCTGGCGCCTGCGCGGTCGGCTGCCAAAAGGGCAGCAGGCGACGAACCTGCGCCCGGCGCTGCCGGACCGGTAGCGCAGCGACGATGAATAGCGCAGCGGCAACGACAATCGCGCTGGACCCGGGTGTGGCACACCCCGGCGATCTGCGGCTGGCCGATGCCGGCGGCTGCCATCACTGCGGCGAGGAGCTGCCGCCATCGCCGGCGCGGCTGCAGTTCGATGGCGCGATCCGCGCATTCTGCTGCGACGGCTGCGCGGCCGCCGCGCAGTGGATCCGCGAAGCCGACCTCGGCGACTACTACCGCCTGCGCAGCGAGCACGCGGGCCGCGTCGGCACCGAAGCGGTCGACCTGCGGGTGTGGGATCGCGACGAAGTGCTGGCCGAACATGCGCTCGTGATCGAGGGCGGCCGCGAGATCACCCTGCTCACGGACGGCATGCGCTGCGCCGCATGCGCGTGGCTGATCGACCGCGTGCTGGCGCGCGAGCCCGGCGTGCTCGAAGCCACCGCAAACGCGGTGACCGGCCGGATCCGGCTGGCGTGGGACCCGCGGCGCACGGCATTGTCGGCACCGTTGCAGCGGCTGGTGGCGCTGGGCTACCGGCCTTACCTGGCCAGCGGCGAGGCGCGCGAGCGCGAGCGCCGGCGCTCGCGCAACCGCGACCTGATCCGGATCGGCATCGCCGGGCTCGGCGCGATGCAGGCGATGATGCTGGCCGAGGCGCTGTACCTCGACTTCTCGTCGAGCATGTCGCTGCCGACGCGCGACTTCTTCCGCTGGATCACGTTCCTGGTGTCGACCCCCGTGGTGTTCTACGCCGGCTGGCCGTTCCTGGCCGGGGCCTGGCGCGAACTGAGGCACCGCCGGTTCGGCATGGACACCCTGATCGCCGGATCGACCTTGCTGGCCTACTTCGCCAGCGTGTGGGAAACCGTGCGCGGCGGCGCGCACGTCTGGTACGACGCGGCGGTGATGTTCGTGTTCCTGCTGCTGGCGGCGCGCATGCTCGAGCAGCGCGCGCGCGCCATCGCCAGCGCGCAGGTCGATGCGCTCGCGCGGGCACGGCCCGCGTTCGCGACGCGCGAGACGGCCGACGGCCAGCGCGAATCGGTGCCGCTGGCAGCGCTGGCGATCGCCGACATCGCCTGCGTCGCGGTCGGCGAGGTGGTGCCGGCCGATGGCGAACTGCTCGCGCCGGCGCGGTTCGAGGAAGCCTTGCTGACCGGCGAATCGTCGCCGGTCGACAAGGCAAGCGGCGACCGCGTCTATGCCGGGACCGTCTGCCGCGAACAGCCGGCGCGGCTGCGCGTCACCGGCACCGGCAGCACGACCCGGCTGTCGCAGCTCGCGCGCCTGGTCGACCAGGCCCAGGCGCAGCGGCCGGCGCTGGCGCTGGCGGCGGACCGCATCGCGCACCGGTTCGTCGCCGGCCTGCTGCTCGCCACGTTGGCGGTGTATGCCGGCTGGCGCGTGCACGACCCGGCGCGCGCGTTCGAGGTCACCCTCGCCCTGCTCGTCATCAGCTGCCCGTGCGCGTTGTCGCTGGCGGTGCCGGCCGCGCTCGCCGCGGCGCATGGCGCACTCGCACGGCTCGGGGTGCTCGCGGTGCGCGACCACGCGCTCGACCGGCTCGCGCAGGCGACCGACATCGTGTTCGACAAGACCGGCACGCTCAGCGACGGGCGGCCGGTGCTGGCCGCGGTCGAGGCATTCGCCGGCTTAGACCAAGCGCGGGCGCTGCGCATCGCGGCCGCGCTCGAACGCGACAGCGGCCACCCGATCGCGGCCGCGTTCGCGCAGGTCGACGGCGCCCCGAACGCCGACGACGTGCGCGCCGTGCCGGGCCAGGGCATCGAAGGCGTGGTCGAAGGGCGGCACTGGCGCCTGGGTCAGGCGGGTTTTGCGGCCGGCGGCGCCGATGACGGCCAGCTCTGGCTCGGCGACGGCGAGCGCGCCATGGCCCGCTTCGCGCTCAAGGAAAGCGAGCGCGTCGACGCCCGTGCCGCGATCGATGCGCTGCGCGCACTCGGACTGGCGGTGCACCTGTCCAGCGGCGATGCGGCCGGGCCGGTGCAGCGCTTCGCGCGCCAGGTCGGGATCGGCGAGGCGCACGCGCGCCAGAGTCCCGAGGACAAGCTCGCCTTCGTGCGCACGCTGCAGCAGCGCGGCCGCGTGGTCGCGATGGTCGGCGACGGCCTCAACGACGCGCCGGTGCTCGGCGGCGCCGATGTCTCGCTGGCGCTCGGCGACGGCGCCGCGCTGGCCCAGCGCGCCGCCGACCTGGTGCTCACCGGGCACTCGTTGTCGCGCGTGCCGCAAGCCATCGCGATTGCACGGCGCACCCGCCGGGTGGTGCGCCAGAATCTCGGCTGGGCGCTGGGCTACAACCTGCTCGCGCTGCCGCTGGCCGCGGCCGGCATGGTCACGCCGTGGCTCGCCGCACTCGGTATGGCGATCTCGTCGCTGGCGGTGACCGCGAACGCGCTGCGCCTGACCCGCACCACCGGCACCGGGGAGTCCGCGCGATGAACATCCTGCTGCTGATGATCCCGCTCAGCCTGCTGCTGCTTGCCGCGGCGATCTGGGCGTTCGTGTGGGCGGTGCGGCGCGGCCAGTTCGAGGACCTCGACACGCCGGCGATCGACATCCTGCGCGAGGACGCGCACGACCGGCAGGCGCCGGCCGGCACATCCGCTCCGGGGCCCGTCGACCGACCGGGAGGCGGCGCCGATGCCGATTGACTGGCTCACGCTGGGGGCAGCCCTGCTGACCGGGCTCATGGGCGGGGTGCATTGCGCGGCGATGTGCGGCGGCATCGCGACCGGATTTTCGGCGATGGGCCCGCGCGCGGGCTGGAAGTACGCGGTCGAGCCGAACCTGGGCCGCGTGCTGGGCTACGTGCTGGCCGGCGCGATTGCCGGCGGCGTCGGCCACGGCATCGTCGGATTCGCGCAAAGCCCGTGGATAGCGCTCGGCGCGCGGATGCTGGTCGGCGTCGTGCTGGTGGTCGCGGCACTGCGGCTCCTCGACCGCCACGGCCGCCTGGCCTTCCTGCAGGCGCCGGGCAAGGGCCGGCTCTGGCAGGGGTTGCGGCCCTTGCAGCGCCGCCTGTTGCCGGCCAACAGCAGCGGCAAGCGCATCGCGTTGGGCATGCTGTGGGGCTGGATGCCGTGCGGACTCAGCACCACGTTGCTTGCCGCCGCCTGGCTGCAGGCCGATGCCCGCAACGGCGCGCTGACGATGGCGGCGTTCGGCCTGGGCACGTTGCCGCTGATGCTGCCGTTGACCTGGTCGGGCGCGAGGATCGGCCAACGCCTGCAGCGCAGTGGCTGGCGTGCGGCCGCCGGCGCGCTGGTGCTGTCGGCCGGCGTGCTGACCCTGGGGGCGCCTTGGCTGATTCGGACACCTGCTCTGCACGCCCTGCTGACCGCGATGGGCTGCAGCACGCTGCCGGCCTGAGCCGGCTCACTAACCAGCCTGGGGCTTGGCTTCGCGCGCGCGGGTCGCGCCGGCCTCGGCACCGTGCGCGAGCCGGTCCAACTCGGCGGTATCGAGGATTTCGACCCGGCGACCGAACACGCTGATCACGCCGTCGTCCTGCAGCCGGGTGAAACCGCGGCTGACGGTCTCGAGCGCCAACCCCAGGAAGCTGGCGATGTCCTCGCGGCTCATCGGCAGCTTGAAGTCGGTGCCAGACTGGCCGATATGGGTGAGGCGTTCGCCCAGTCCATGCAGGAACAGCGCGATTCGCTCGTTGGCCTGGCGCCGCACCAGCATTGCCAAGTGGTCGTGATCACGACTGACGCTCTGACCGATGACCCGCATCAGCTGCTGCTGCAGGCTCGGCAACTGCGACGCCACGCTGGCCAGATCCGTGTACGGTACCTCGCAGACGTTCGCCGCGGTCAGCGCAACCGCCTCGCAGCGATGGGCCCCCGAGCCGAGGGCGTCGAGACCGACCAGTTCACCCGGCAAATGGAAGCCGATCACCTGTTCGTCGCCGGCCTCGTTGATGCTGATCGTCTTGAACGCGCCGTCGCGGGCGACATACACCGCCGACAACGCATCGCCGAAGCGGAACAAGCGCTCGCCTTTCTCCATCGGCCGGCGCCGCCGCACGATTTCATCGAGGCGGACCAACTCGTGGGCAGAGATGCCCGCGGGCAGGCACAGCTGCTGCAGCGAGCACTGCGCGCAGCCGCGGCGCAGACGAACGATATCGATGACGTGGTCGGCCATTCGACTATCGTGCCACGAGCTGGCGGATGGAGCCGTAACGAACTTGCCGACAACCGATCCGTGCATACCGCATCGGCCGGAGGCCGCCTGGAAACGAGCTCCACAGAACAGCCGCACGAGGAGCTTCAGCGTATCCACAGGCCGCGATGAGGCCAACTGCGTCGCGTGAAAATGACCAGGGCCGTGAAGGAGGGGCGTCCACCATCCACAGCTCGCATCCGCAGCTTGCGGAACACCTTTCGCGTGCCGAAAAACAAAAAAGCCACCCGAAGGTGGCTTTTCGTGTCCGTCCCACGATCAGATCGTAGGGGGTATTTAAGTGGCACATCAGCAACTTGACACCCCAAGTTGCTGATTTTTCTTCGCAGATGGTGCGCCCGGAAGGATTCGAACCTCCGACCCCCAAGTTCGTAGCCTGGTGCTCTATCCAGCTGAGCTACGGGCGCGCAGTCGGAGAATTATGACGACACGGTCGTAGTCCGTCAATATTCCGCGACAATTTTTTGCGTCGATCCGATCAGAAAGAACTCCGTCGAAACCGACAAAAAACCGCTTGAAACCGCGGTTCTTTGCAACTGGCGGAGAGTGAGGGATTCGAACCCTCGATAGAGCTTTTGACCCTATACTCCCTTAGCAGGGGAGCCCCTTCAGCCTCTCGGGCAACTCTCCGCGACACACACGTGTTGCGGGCGGGAAGCATAACGGCTCACTTCACGCGCGGCAAACAATTCTTTCGTCAGCCGTCGCTGTTCTTGCCGGTGTCGGCCTGCTCTTCGCCGCGCTGGATGCGCTGGTAGATTTCTTCGCGGTGAACCGCGACATCTTTGGGTGCGGTGATACCGATACGCACCTGGTTGCCCTTGACGCCGAGCACGGTGACGGTCACCGAGTCGCCGATCATCAGGGTTTCGCCGACGCGACGCGTCAGGATCAGCATGAAAACCTCCTCATGCCAGCAATCCTATTGCCGGCTCTAGCGCCGTCCACCAAGGGACGGACGCTTCCAATTTCGAAACAAACGTTTGCTATGTTAACGAGCGGACATGAATGGCCGCAAGGGTTAGTCGCCAACGGCTGGATCAGGACAGTTTCCGTTCAACCCAATCCGCCACCCCGGCCAAGGCCTGCAGCAGTGCCGGGCCGTCATCGCCACCGCCCTGCGCCATGTCCGGCCGCCCGCCGCCCTTGCCATTGATCTGACCGGCCACGTGGGACAACAGTTCCCCCGCCTTGACCTTGCCGGCGGCCGCGCCGCTCACGCCGGCCACCAATGCCGCCTTGCCCTCACTGGCACCTGCCAGGACGATTACGGCGTCTCCAAGCTGCTGCTTGAGGCGGTCGATGGCATCACGCAAAGCCTTGGCGTCGAACCCTTCGAGCCGCGTCGCGATCACCCGGATGTCCCCAATTTGGATCGCGGAAGCGGCGAGGTCGGAAGTCGCGCCCGAAGCGGCCTTGGCCTTGAGCGACTCGAGCTCGCGCTCCAGTTTCTTCTGGCGATCGAGCAGCACGCGGATCTTGTCCGCCACGTCGGCGGCATTGCCACCGAGCAGCTGCGCAGCCTCCTCAAGCCGGCGCTCCTCGGCGGCGACGTACTCGAGCGCGCCCTGCCCGGTCACCGCCTCGATCCGGCGCACGCCGGCGGAGACGCCGCCCTCGGACACAATCTTGAACAGGCCGATGTCGCCGGTACGCGATACGTGGGTGCCGCCGCACAGCTCGGTCGAGCCGGCGCCCATGCGCAGCACGCGCACCTGGTCGCCGTACTTCTCGCCGAACAGCGCCAGCGCGCCGAAATCCAGCGCCTCCTGCATGCCCATGTTGTGGACTTCGGCCGCATGGTTGCCACGCACTTCGGCGTTGACGCGACGCTCGATCTCCGCCAGTTCGGCGGCGGTCAGCGGCTGGAAATGCGCGAAGTCGAAGCGCAGCCGATCGGGTGCGACCAGCGAGCCCTTCTGGGTCACGTGCTCGCCGACCACGCTGCGCAACGCCGCATGCAGCAGGTGCGTGGCGGAGTGGTTAAGCACGGTTGCGGCGCGTCGCTGCGCGTCGACCGCTGCGAGCACCCGGTCGCCGCGCTTGAGCGTGCCCGCGCCCAGCGTGCCGAGGTGACCATGAAACTGGCCCGCGAACTTGACCGTATCGCGGACGACGAAGCGCGTACCGGACTCGTCGAGTTCGCCGGCATCGCCGACCTGGCCACCGCTTTCGGCATAGAAAGGGGTGCGATCGAGGATCACCACCGCTTCGTCGCCGGCGCTGATCGCGTCGACCGGGCGGCCGTCGCGCAGCAATGCCACGACCTCCAAGCCACCTTCGGTGAGCTTGTCGTAACCCAGGAACCCGGTCGGCGCGAGTTGCGCGGCTAGTTCGGCCGGCATCGTGCTGGTGTTGCCGAACTTGCCGGCGGCGCGCGCGGTGTCGCGTTGCTGGGTCATGGCTGCGTCGAAGCCAGCCATGTCGACCGACAGGCCGCGCTCGCGCGCAATGTCTGCGGTCAGGTCGACCGGAAAACCGTAGGTGTCATACAGGCGGAACGCGTCGCCACCAGGAATGGTGCCGCTGGAGCGCGCGGCGACCTCGTCGAAGATGCGCATACCCGAATCGAGCGTCTCGGCGAACCGCTCCTCCTCGGCCTGCAGGGCGCGCTCGACGAACTGCTGCTTGGCGGCCAGCTCGGGGTAGGCCTCGCCCATCGTTTCCACCAACGTGGCGACCATGCGATGGAAGAACGGCTGCTTCTGCCCCAGCATCCAGCCGTGGCGCAACGCGCGGCGAATGATCCGACGCAGCACGTAGCCGCGGCCTTCGTTCGCGGGTAGCACGCCGTCGACGATCAGGAACGAACAGGCGCGGATGTGGTCGGCAATCACCCGCAGCGACTTGTTGTTCAGATCGGTCGTGCCGGTGTACTGCGCGGCCGCGGCGATCAGGCGCGAGAAGATGTCGATCTCGTAATTGCTGTGCGCGTGCTGCAGCACCGCGGCCAGCCGCTCCAGGCCCATGCCGGTGTCGACGCACGGCGCCGGCAGCGGCGCCAGGCTGCCGTCGGGCTGGCGGTCGAACTGCATGAATACCAGGTTCCAGATCTCGATGTAGCGGTCGCCGTCCTCGTCGGGCGAGCCCGGCGGGCCGCCGAAGTGCTGCTCGCCGTGGTCGTAGAAGATCTCGGTGCACGGGCCGCACGGGCCGGTGTCGGCCATCTGCCAGAAGTTGTCGGAGGCAAACGGCGCGCCCTTGTTGTCGCCGATGCGGACGATGCGCTCGGCCGGGATGCCGATCTTCCGGTGCCAAAGATCGTAGGCCTCGTCATCGGTGTGGTAGACGGTGACCAACAGGCGCTCGGCCGGCAGACCCCAGACGCCGGTGAGCAATTCCCAGGCCCAGGCGATCGCGTCGTCCTTGAAGTAGTCGCCGAACGACCAGTTGCCGAGCATCTCGAAGAAAGTGTGGTGGCGCGCGGTGTAGCCGACCTGATCGAGGTCGTTGTGCTTGCCGCCGGCGCGCAGGCAACGCTGGACGTCGGCAGCGCGCACGTAGCCGGGCTTCTCGCTGCCCAGGAACACGTTCTTGAACTGCACCATGCCCGAGTTGGTGAACAGCAGCGTCGGGTCGTTGGCGGGCACCAGCGGCGCCGAGGGCACGATGGTGTGGCCCTTGCCGCGGAAGAACTCGAGGAAGTCGCGGCGAATTTGGGCGGTGCTGATCTTGGATGGAGTGTTCATGCCAGGCGCAAGGGTCGGAATCGGAGAGGCCGGCGGCCACGGCCGCGGGACGATGCTCCCAAGATGGGGGCGCCGATTCGAGCGTGCAACCAAATGCCGGCAAGCCCGTTAGGTTAGCAGGCCGGCCCAGTGCACGCCTCGGCGGACGACGGCAAGCCTTTGGACCCGGTTGATCAGGCGTCCGGGTCGAAACGGGTCGCGCTGCCGATGCTGGCGAACTCGAAACCGCGGCGTATCAGGAAATCGGCGGCCTTGCGCCGCGCCGCCGGATCCCGGGCGAGCGCTTCGCCGTAACGTCGCTGCACCAGGTCGCGAGCGTTCTCGGCCCAATCGCCGTCGAACGTCGCCAGCGCGCTGGCGATGGCCTCATGGTCGAGGCCATGGGTCGCCAATTCGGCTCGGATCCGCAGCGGTCCGTATCCACTGCTGACGCGGCTGCGCAGCAAGCTTTGGGCGAAGCGGGTGTCGTCCTGCCAACCGGCGTCGGCCAGCTTGGCCACCGCCGCCTCGGCGTCCTGGCTGGCGATCCCGCGGGTCGCCAGCTTGCGGGTGAGCTCCTTGCGCGAATGCTCGCGCCGGGTCAGCAGACCCAGCGCGCGTTGTAGCGGGGTCAGTTCTCGAGATGCGCGGCGGCCGCGCCCGGGGTGGGCGGATTCGCCGCCGTCGGGCGCGGCGGACCGATCGCTTTCCGATCGGTCTTCCGGGGGCAGCCTGTCTGCCATCTACTCCTCCCGTTCGCGACTCAGACCTCGGCGTCCTCGACCTCGTCGGGCTTGATGTCGGTGGGGACGAACTTCTCGCGCAGCGCCGCTTCCAGCCGCTGGGCGACCGCGGGGTTGTCCTTGAGGTACTGGCGGGCGTTCTCCTTGCCCTGGCCGATGCGCTCGTCGCCGCAGCTGTACCAGGCGCCGGCCTTGTCGACCAGCTTGGCCTCCACGCCCATCTCGATCAGCTCGCCCTCGCGCGAAATGCCTTCGCCGTAGAGGATCTCGGTGATGACCTGCTTGAACGGCGGCGCCAGCTTGTTCTTGACCACCTTGATGCGGGTCTGGTTGCCGATGATCTCCTCGCCCTTCTTGATCGCGCCGATGCGGCGGATGTCGAGGCGGATCGAGGCGTAGAACTTGAGCGCGTTGCCGCCGGTGGTCACCTCGGGGCTCTGGCCGGGCATCATCTGACCGATCTTCATGCGCAGCTGGTTGATGAACACCACCAGCGTGCCCGAACGCTTGATGTTGCCGGTCAGCTTGCGCAGCGCCTGGCTCATCAGGCGGGCCTGCAGGCCTGGCAGCTGGTCGCCCATCTCGCCCTCGATTTCGGCGCGCGGGGTCAGCGCGGCGACCGAGTCGATCACCACGATGTCGACTGCGGCCGAACGCACCAGCATGTCGGCGATCTCCAACGCCTGCTCGCCGGTGTCGGGCTGCGACAGCAGCAGGTCGTCGACGTTGACGCCGAGCTTGGCCGCGTAGATCGGATCGAGCGCGTGCTCGGCATCGATGAAGGCCGCGGTGCCGCCCTTCTTCTGGCACTCGGCGATCGCCTGCAGGGTGAGGGTGGTCTTGCCGGACGACTCCGGCCCGTAGATCTCGACCACGCGGCCCTTGGGCAGGCCGCCGATGCCCAAGGCGATGTCGAGCATCAGCGAACCGGTGCCGATGACCTCGGCCGCTTCCACGGCGCGGTCGCCCATGCGCATTACCGAGCCCTTGCCGAACTGCTTCTCGATCTGGCTCAGGGCTGCCGAGAGGGCGCGCTTCTTGTTCTCATCCATCGTGGAGTTTCCTTGGGTCGTGTGCGTTGATGGGCAATGTAGGGAAGGTGGATCGCAAGGACTGAGACAACTCGTCCGAAAGGGAAATTAGCGCCGCTGTCGGCTGGACTGCATCGGGGGCAGGGCTTGGTTCGGGGTGGGAAAATGCCGCGTCGCCGGCCGGGGAATGGCTGCGCGCGGATCGACAACCTCGCGCATCGCCCCGCCCCTCACCGGTTCGGCCTCACCAGGCCGCAATACAGCCCCTCGATCGCGAAGTCCTGGTCGGGCAGCACCTCGATCGGGGCGTAATCCGGGTTGCGCGGCAGCAGGCGGATGCGGTCCTTGGCGATCTTCAGCAGCTTGACGGTGATCTCTTCGTCGATGCGCGCGACCACAATCTGGCCCGAACGCGCCTCCGACGTGCGGTGTACGCCGATCAGGTCGCCGTCGAAGATGCCTTCGTCGCGCATCGAGTCGCCCTTGACCTTGAGCAAGTAGTCCGGCGCCGGCGCGAAGAAGTTCTTGTCCAGCAACACGTAATCGTCCGCGTCCAGCCCGATGCCATCGGAGCCGGCTCCGATCGGCCGGCCTGCGGCAACGCTGCCGAGCACCGGCAGGCGCAAGGCGTCGTCATTGGCGACCTCGGCAACGACCTCGCGGGGCTGGCACAGGCGGATGCCGCGCGCCTGGCCGGGGATGCGCCGGATGGCACCGGCCTGCTCCAGGGCTTCCAGGTGGTACTGAGCGGCGCGCACCCCGCTGAAGCCAAACGCGGCGGCGATCTCGGTCTGCGAGGGCGGGATGCCCTCGGATTCGATCCGGTCGGCGATCATGTCGAGGATGGCGCGCTGGGTGTCTGTCAGGCTCATGTTAGTAGTAATACTACTAACGACTACGAGAACGCAAGCTCCGCGTAGAGGTCAGGCGATCAACGCACCCAGCCCGCGCAGCGCGGCGGCGACCGTCTGCCGTCGCACCGCATCGCGGTCGCCCTCGAAATGGAACACCTCGGCCGCGGGGTAGCCGCCGCGGCGCTTCCAAGCGACCCAGACCGTGCCCACCGGTTTGTCTGCGGTACCGCCACCGGGGCCGGCGATGCCGGTCACCGCCACGGCCAGGCTGGCGCCGGAATGCACCAGCGCGCCGGACACCATCTCCAGCACCGCGTCGCGGCTGACCGCGCCGTGGTGTTCGAGGGTCTCCGGGCGCACGCCGAGCAGCGCCTGCTTGGCCTCGTAGCTGTAGGCGACCAGCCCGCATTCGAACCAGGCCGAGGAGCCGGCGATGTCGGTCAGGGTCTTGGCGATCCAGCCGCCGGTGCAGCTTTCGGCGGTGACCAGCGTGTGGTGATGGCTGAGCGCGGCCTGGCCGAGTGCTTCGGCGAGGCGCCGCAGCGCGGCGTCTGTGGGGTCGCTGGACATGCGGGCACTATAGCCGCTGCGCGACGCCGTCCCGGAACGACAACGGCCCGCACCTTTCGGCACGGGCCGTTGCGTATCGCAGCGCGGTGGAGGCTAGTACATCACGCGCAAGGTCACGCCGTAGGTCGCCGGCGCGCCAAGGAACGCGTTGTAGGAGTTGAACGGGTTGCCCGGAGCCGGCGAGACGTTCTGCAGCGGTGCATCGAAGCCGACCTGCGCGTACTCCTCGTCGAAGATGTTCTGCCCCCACAGCTCGACCATCCAGCGCCGGTTCTGCGCGCCGAAGCCGATCCGAGCGTTGACCACGGTGTACGCGTCCTGATGCTTTTCCGGATCCAGGTCGGAACCATTGTTGTAGTCCGACATGTACTTCGCGCCAATGTTGAAACGCGCCATCAGGTCGTTGGCGAAGCGCCAGTCGTAGGTCACCGAGGCCGAGCCCGACCAGTACGGCGCGAAGCTGATCTGGCTGCCCGGCAACTTGTACAAGTTGCCGGCCGGCGCGATGAAATCCGCGCCCGGGCGTTCGTCGCCGTAACGGGTGTCGGCGTAGGTCAGGCCGCCCTGCAGCATCAGGCCGCGGGTCGCTGCCCACAACACCTCGGTGTCGATGCCCTGCGACACCACTTCCGGGATCGAGCGCACCACGAAGCTGGTGCCCAGGAAGCTGTTGAGCTGGAAGCCGTCGTAGGTCTGGTGGAACAGCGTGGCGTTGAGCAACAGGTTGCCGTCGGCCCAGGTGGTCTTGGTGCCGAGCTCGAAGCTGTCGACGAACTCGCCCGGGAACGAGGTGTCGGCGGTGGTCGGCGTGATCGGCAACGGATTGGCGCCGACCGCGGCCTGGGTGCGATCCAGGTTGAAACCGCCGGCCTTGTAGCCGCGCGCGGCCGAGCCGTAGGTCATCACGTGCTCGTTCCAGCGGTACGCCGCCTTGAACGTGCCGGACCATTCCTTCTCCTCGCGCTCCTGGCGGGTGACGCGACCGTTGTGCAGCGGGTTGGTCCACGGCAGGCACGAGAACGAGATGATCTGCCCGATCGCCGCGCGCCCCGCCGGGGTGGCCAGCGCCGCGGCCGGGAAGCCGCGCGCCACCAGCGCACCGGCAATGCGCGCCTGTCCGCCCGGCCCGAGCATCGCCGAGCACCCCGGACTGCCATTGGGGTTGGAGTAGGACGCATCGAGTTGCTTGTCCTCGCGGGTGTAGCGCAGGCCCAGGGTCAGGTCGAGCGCGTCGGTCGCATGCCAGGTGTTGTTGGTGAACAACGCGGCGCTTTTGGCGTTTTGCTGGTAGCGGTCGTCGGCACCAAAACCCGCGAACACGGTGCCGAACGGGCGACCACTGGCTTCCGACAGGAATCGCGCCGCGGTCGGCGAGGCCCCCAGTGCCGGGCTGATCAGGTTCAGCAGCGCGATCGACAGATACGGCTCGTAGGCGCCGCCGACCCGATAGGTCTCGTTGCGCTTGAGGTCCTCGTCGGAGAAGAACGCACCGACCATCCAGTCGAAACTGTCGGTCGCGCCGGTCAGGCGGAACTCCTGGGTGAAGGTGTCGAAGGCGGTGAGGGACTCGTCCTCGTCGGCGTTGCGAAACAGGATGTCGGCGCTGCTGAAGTCGAAGTCCAGGCCATTGATCGACTGCCACTCGCGTTGCGCCGTGATCGAGGTCAGGGTGGCGCCGTTGAACCATGGCGTGATCCAGTTGACCTCGGCGGAGATGCCCTTGTCCTTGATGTCCTGCTCGGTGCTGCGGTTGCTGTAAGCCACGCGCGCGAACGGGTCGGCCACCAGCGCCACGCCTTCATCGGGCGACAGTCCGTTGACGATATCGCCGGTGCGGCCGCGCACGGTGGTCACGCCGACGCAGCAGTTCTCTTCGCGGCTGGTGAAGTCGGCGATCAGGTTGATGTCGAGGTTGTCGGTCGGTTCGAACAGCAACTGGCCGCGCAGCGAGTGGAAGTTCTGGTCCCCGTCCTCTTTTTCTTGGCGCGGGCCGGCGCCGGTGCGCACGTCGGTGAAGCCGTCGCGCTTGCGCTTGGCTGCGTAGACGCGGAACGCGGAGTTCTCGCCAATCGCGGTATTCAACGAGCCGGCCACGCCAACCGCGTTGTAGTTGCCGACGGTGAGCTCGCCCTCGACCGTGGTGTCGTAGCCCGGCCTGCGGGTGATGACGTTGATGACGCCGGCCGAGGTGTTTTTGCCGAACACGGTGCCCTGCGGGCCCTTGAGCACCTCGATGCGCTCGATCTCGCCCAGGTCGCCGAAGCCGACGCCGTTGCGCGGCCGGTAGACGCCATCGATGACCACGCCGACCGACGACTCCAGACCGGCGTTGTCGCCGACGGTGCCGATGCCGCGGATGCGCGCGGTGGTCTGCGCCTCGCTCTGGGTGCTGGTCACCGTAAGGCCGGGCACCAACACCTGCAGGTCCTTGACGTCGCGCACGCCGGTGTCGAGCAGCAACTGCTCCGGCAACGCGGTAATCGAGATCGGCACGTCCTGCAGCAGTTCCTCGCGCTTTTGCGCGGTCACGACCAGCGCGTCCAGCGTGGTGGCCTCTTCTTCCCCTGCGGTGGCCGCAGGCTGCTGCGCGTGGGCCGACATCGAAAACCCTGCTAGCGCGCTCAACAGCGCCAGCACCAACACACTACGTTCCGGCTTGCGTGAAATCATCGCGACCCCTCCCCTCAAATGATTGGAATGCCTCAATCAGCCCCTTCAGTCCCGTGCGCAGAGCCCTCTTGCGCCGGTCCGTCTTTGTGCGACCACCCTCACAAAGTGAGCTGGTGCCGCGAAACTAGCACGCGTTAGCAAAACGCTAATGTCGCATTGCAGCAATCCGGGCCGAGCGAGCCGGCTGGCATACTGTGGATCGACCGGTCACCCCGCATTGCCGGCCTTTCCGCGCCACCAGCAGCCCACTCCGTGCCCGACGCCAGCCCCAGTTCCAGCGCCCGCCCCGCGGATGCCCACACGCCCCTGATGAAGCAGTTCTTCGCCGCCAAGGCGGAGCATCCCGACGTGCTGCTGTTCTTCCGGATGGGCGACTTCTACGAACTGTTCTTCGATGACGCGCGCAAAGCGGCGCGCTTGCTCGACATCACCCTGACTCAGCGCGGCAATTCGGCCGGGCAACCGATCCCGATGGCCGGGGTGCCGCACCATGCGGCCGAGGGCTACCTGGCGCGGCTGGTGGCGCTGGGCGAATCGGTCGCGATCTGCGAGCAGATCGGCGACCCGGCGCTCGCGAAAGGCCTGGTCGAACGCAAGGTCGTGCGGATCGTCACTCCCGGCACGGTGACCGATGAGGCCCTGCTCAGCGAGCGCCGCGACACGCTGCTGCTGGCGGTGTCGCGCGGCGGCATGTCTGGCAAAGGCCGGGGCTACGGCATCGCGTGGGCGGACCTGGCCGGCGGCCGCTTCCTGGTCAACGAAGTCGCCAGCGATGACGCGCTGGAAGCCGAACTGGCGCGGCTGGAACCGGCCGAAACCCTGTGCGCCGACGAGGACGGCTGGCCAGCGTTCGTGTCGGCTCGGCGCGGTATGCGCCGGCGTGCGCCATGGCTGTTCGATGCCGACAGTGGGCGCCGCCAGTTGCTGCGGTTCTTCGGCCTGCACGACCTGTCCGGCTTCGGCCTGGAAGACAAGCCTCTCGCAATCGCCGCGGCTGCCGCGCTGCTGGGCTATGTCGAGGAAACCCAGAAGCAGCGCCTGCCGCACCTGACGTCGATCGCGATCGAATCGGGCGACGGCGCGATCGCGATGAACGCCGCCACGCGACGGCATCTGGAACTCGACTCGCGCGTCGACGGCGACAGCAAGACCACCCTGCTGGGCGTGCTCGACAGCACGATCACGCCGATGGGCGGCCGGCTGCTGCGGCGCTGGCTGCACCGGCCGCTGCGCGACCGCGTGACGCTGCGCCTGCGCCACCAGGCCGTGGCCACGTTGCTCGAATCGCGCTCGGGCGACGACGTGCGCGAACGCTTCCGCGCGCTCGGCGACCTCGAACGCATCCTCTCGCGCATCGCCCTGCGCAGTGCGCGCCCGCGCGACCTGTCGACCCTGCGCGACGGCCTCGGCCTGTTGCCGGACGTGCGTGCCCTGCTGGCGCCACTGGACTCGCCGCGGCTGGCAGAACTCGCCAACGAACTGGGCGAACACGACGCGCACGCGCACTTGCTGGCCGCGGCGATCGTGCCGCAACCACCGGTGCTGGCGCGCGATGGCGGCGTGTTCGCCGGAGGCTACGACGCCGAACTCGACGAGCTGCGCACGCTGTCGACCCACGCCGACCAGTTCCTGATCGACCTCGAAATCCGCGAGCGCGCGGCCAGCGGCATCCCCACGCTCAAGGTCGGCTACAACCGCGTGCACGGCTACTACCTCGAGGTCAGCAAGGGCCAGGCCGGCAAGGCGCCGACCCACTACACGCGACGGCAGACGCTGAGCAACGCCGAGCGCTACATCACCGAGGAGCTCAAGCAGTTCGAGGACAAGGTGCTGTCGGCGCGCGAACGTTCGCTGTCGCGCGAGCGGCTGCTGTACGAACAACTGCTCGATGCCCTCAACGAGCGTTTGGAGCCGCTCAAGCGCTGCGCTACGGCGATGGCGGAGCTCGACGTGCTGGCGGGCTTCGCCGAACGCGCGCAGGCGCTGGACTGGTCGGCGCCGGAACTGCGCGACGAGCCCGGCCTGGCGATCGAACGCGGCCGCCACCCGGTGGTCGAGGCGGTGCGCAGCGAGCCGTTCGAACCCAACGACCTGGTGCTCGGCGACGACCCCGCGCATGGCCACCGCCGCATGCTGGTCATTACCGGCCCGAACATGGGCGGCAAGAGCACCTACATGCGCCAGAACGCGCTGATCGTGCTGCTCGCGCACATCGGCAGCTTCGTGCCGGCAGCGCGCGCGGCGATCGGCCCGATCGACCGCATCCTGACCCGCATCGGCGCCGGCGACGACCTCGCGCGCGGCCAATCGACCTTCATGGTCGAGATGAGCGAAACCAGCTACATCCTCCACCACGCCACCGCGCAATCGCTGGTGCTGATGGACGAGATCGGCCGCGGCACCTCGACCTACGACGGCCTCGCGCTGGCCGAAGCCTGTGCCCGGCACCTCGCCCACCACAATCGCGCCTACACGTTGTTCGCGACCCACTATTTCGAATTGACCACGCTCGCCGAACCTGGAAGCGGCATCGCCAACGTGCACCTCGACGCGGTCGAGCACGGCGACCAGCTGGTCTTCATGCACGCGGTCAAGGACGGCCCGGCCGACCGCAGCTTCGGCCTGCAGGTCGCCGCGCTGGCCGGCCTGCCCAAGTCGGTGATCAAGCAGGCGCGCGGTCGGCTGGCGGAACTCGAGCAGCACAGTCGCGATGCACCGACGCCGTCGTTCGCGACCGTCGCGTTGGACGCGCCGCAACAGATTGGCCTGTTCGCGCCGACCTCGGCCGCGCTCGACGCGTTGGCCTCGATCGACCCGGACGAGCTGACCCCGAAGCAGGCGCTGGAGGCGTTGTACCGCCTCAAGTCGCTCGGCTGAATGACGTCCTTCGGCGTCAGCGCCGAGGAGCCGGGGGCGAACTGCCGCCATCACGATCACCGAACCCGGCGGCGCTACGATCGGGACCCCAAGCGCCCAGGACCAACCGCCATGACGACCCCGCTCAGCAACGACCTGCTCTCGCAACTGCAAGGCCAGCCGCTCGCACAGATGAGCAACCAGTTGGGGCTGTCGCCGGCGCAGACGCAGGACGCGGTGACCACGGCGCTGCCGCTGCTGCTCGGTGCGCTGGGGCGCAACGCCAGCCAGCCGCAGGGCGCCGAGGCCTTGTTCGGCGCCTTGCAGAAGGATCACGCCGGGCTGGATATCGGCAGCGTGCTCGGCGCGGTCATGGGCGGCGGCGGCCAGGGCGGGCAGATCCTGGAGCACATCTTCGGCGCGCGCCACGACACCGCGGCGCAGGGCCTGGGCACGGCGACGGGACTGGGTGGCAGCCAGGCGAATACCCTGCTCAAGATCCTCGCGCCGATCGTGCTGGCCTACCTCGCCAACCGGATGTTCTCGCAAGGCGCGTCGACCGCTCCGGCAACACCGCAGGGTCTGGGCAACGTGCTCGGCCAGGAGCGCGAGGCGATCCAGCAGCAAGGCGGTCTCGGCGGCGGCCTGCTCGGCTCGGTGCTGGACCAGGACGGCGACGGCCAAGTCGGCTTGGGCGACCTGCTCAAGATGGGCGGCGGCCTGCTCGGCGGCAAGCGCTGAGCACGCGCTACAGCGAGTCGATATCGCCCAACGCGCGGATCAGACGCCGCGCGCGCTTGTCGGGCTTGCTCTCCGGTGCGCTGTAGCCGGTGCGCTGCGCGACGCGCAGCGCGCGCGCCTGTTCGCGCTGCAGACGCGAGGCCTCGGTTTCCTCGTACAGCGCCTGGGCCACCTTGGCGGGACCGCGGCTGTCGCTAAGCGCGAGCACCTGCACCTCGAACACCTCCTCGCCGCGGGCGGCGCGCACGCCATCGCCGACACGCAGCGCGCGCGAAGCCTTCGCTCGCTGTCCGCCCACTTCGACCTTGCCGGTCTCGATGGAGTGCCGCGCCAGGCTGCGCGTCTTGTAGAAGCGCGCGGCCCACAGCCACAGGTCCAGGCGCACGCTGGCCGCTTCTGGCGGATTGGAAGGTGCTGTCGTCGTCATCGGTGCTGTCGTTGCCGGGCGAAGTGCTGCAAGTTGGCGCCATTGCGTTCTAGCGCATCCGACGTGATGCGGCGGTCTTGCCACACGCCATGCTTTTGCGCACCGGATCGAAAGAACGCGGTAGCGATAAACCCGACCGTACGACCAGCGCGCGGCCGCAACGCAAACGGCCGCCTTGCGGCGGCCGTCGGTTGCGCTTGCACGCAAGCAATCCAGGGATTACTTGGCAGCGGCGGCTTCGGCCTTGGCCTTGGCGTACGCGGCCAGGTCTTCCTTGATGCGCGCCTTCTTGCCTTCCAGGCCACGCAGGTAGTACAGCTTGCCGGCGCGGACCTTGCCGCGGCGCTTGACCTCGACCGAGTCGATGATCGCGCTGTGCGCCTGGAACACGCGCTCGACGCCGAAGCCGTGCGAGATCTTGCGCACGGTGAAGGCCGAGTTCAGGCCGCCGTTCTTCTTGGCGATGACCACGCCTTCGTAGGCCTGGACGCGCTCGCGGTTGCCTTCCTTGACCTTGACGTTGACGACCACGGTGTCGCCGGGGCTGAAGTCAGGCAGCTGGCGCTGGATCTGATCGGCTTCGAAGTTCTGCAGCAGCGTGTTGAGCGAGGGCTTGTTCATGGGACGGCCTGTTGGAGTAGTTGTAGCGCGAGTGCACGTGGACCCGCGTCTGGCTTTGGTGGAGCGAAGCCGCGCATTGTAGCGGAGATTTCCCTTGCGTGGCTAGGGGTTACGGTCTTTTTCCGACGCCGCCACGGGAATGGCCGGGGCGTCCGCGGCCGCGGCGTCGCGATAGGCGTCCAGCAGCCGGCGGTCCGCCTTGGACAGGGCCGCCTCGTCCAGCAACTCCGGGCGCCGTTGCGCGGTGCGGCCCAGTGCCTGCTGCCGGCGCCAGCGGGCAATGTCGGCATGGTTGCCAGACATCAGTACCGGCGGCACCGTCCCCAGTTCATGTTCGACTGGGCGGGTGTAATGCGGGCAATCGAGCAGGCCATCCTCGAAACTGTCCTGGACTGCCGATTCGGCGTCGTTGAGCACCCCGTCGCGCAGCCGCGCCACCGCATCGATCACCACTGCCGCGGCCAGTTCGCCACCGGACAGCACGTAGTCGCCGATTGACAGCTCCTCGTCGACTTCGGCCTGGACCAGGCGCTCGTCGATGCCCTCGTAGCGGCCGCACAGCAGGATCAGGCGCTCACGGGAGGCCAGTTCGCGCACCTTGGCTTGGGTCAGCGGCGCGCCCTGTGGGCTGAGGTAGATCACCTTGACCGGCGCCGGATCCGCCGCACGCGCCGCCGCCAGACTCGCGCGCAGCGGGTCGATCAGCATCACCATGCCAGGGCCGCCACCGAACGGACGGTCATCGACGCGTCGGTAGCTGCCTTCGGCGTAGTCGCGCGGGTTCCAGCCATGCAGCGACAACAGGCCGCGCTCCCCCGCCCGCCCGACCACGCCGAACGCCGCGCACTGCGCGACGAACTCGGGGAACAGGCTGATGACGTCGATGCGCATGGGCTAGACCTGTAGCGCCGAGCTTGCCCGGCTACGAAACCGCTGAGAACGCCGCTGATACCGGCGCTGAGGGCTGCTAGAAATCCGGATCCCAATCGACCGTGACCACACCGGCTTCGAAATCGACCGACGTGACGTACTGCGGCGTGATGAACGGGATCATGCGTTCGCGTTCGTCGTCGCGCGCGACCAGCACGTCGTTGGCACCGGTGGAGAACAGGTGCGCGACGGTGCCCAGCGAGACGCCATCGACCGTGACGACCCGCAGGCCCTCAAGGTCGACCCAGTAGTACTCGCCCGGCTGCGGCGGCGGCAACGCCGAACGCGGCACGTAGATCTCGGTACCGCGCATCGCCTCGACCACGTCGCGGTCGGTGATGTCGGGCCAGGTCGCGATCAGGAACTTGCCACTTTCGCGGCCGCGCACGCCGGACAGCTCGTGCTCGCGCCCCTGCGGGTCGCGCACGATCCAGGGCTGGTAGCGGAAGATCGCGGCGCGCGGCTCGGTCCAGGACTCGAGTTTCGCCTCGCCACGAATACCAAAGGCGCCCAGCACCCTGCCCAACAGGATGCGGCGCCCGGTATCGTTCATGTGCAGATGGCCGCGTGGGGCATCCCGGTCGGGAGCCGACGCGGCCTGCCGATCAGGCAGCCGGAGCGGCCTTCGCCGCTTCCTTGACCAGCACGGCGACCTTGTCGGTCAGCTGCGCGCCGTTGGCAACCCAGTGCTTGACACGCTCGAGGTTCAGCTCGACGCGCTTCTCGCCGCCGGTCGCGACCGGGTTGTAGAAACCCACGCGCTCGATGTTGCGGCCGTCGCGGGCGCTGCGGCTGTCGGTGACGATGATGTGGTAGAAGGGACGCTTCTTGGCGCCACCACGGGTAAGGCGGATCTTGACCATCTGCTGCAGTTCCTGTGTTGCCCAGTCGCCGGACGTGGCGAGGTAAGCCGGGCATTCTAGACCATTGATCAATAGAGGGAAACCCGCTGGGGTGCCTTCCGGCGGAGTGCGCCCGCAAACGAAAAAACGCCGGGCCCCGACAGGGCCCGGCGTTTGTTCGTTAACGAGGGCGGGACGACCAGCGCCCCGCCCCACAGCACCTACGGCGACGTCACCGTGAGTTTCACCGGCACGCCCAGCAAGGCCAGCGCCGGGTCGTTGCTGGCCAGGCAGACGCGACCGGTGTAGCTACCCGGCGCCAACCCCGCGGTATTGACGGCGACCGTCAGCGCGGTGGATTGCGAACCGCGCAGCGAACCGGCGCTGGGCACCACCGCACCCAGCCACGATGCACCGCACGCGACCACGCCGTTGGCCTCGAACGCCTGGCCCGGGAAGCCGGCAATCGGGCTCCAGGGGGTAGCGGTGCTGGGCTGAATCACCTGGGCGTTGCTGCCCGAGGCCTGGTTCGACCGGTACCAGGCCCAGCGGTTGGCGAGCGAACTGCGCACGTTGACCACCAGCCAGTACTTGCCCGGCGGCAGGTCGACCTGCTGCCCGGCCAGGGTCGGGTCGAACATCAGCCAGTTGCCGGCCGAACCCATGCCTGGGCCGTTGGGCGCGGTGGTGTAGCTCCAGACGGCCAGGTTCGGGGCGGTTTCCGGGTTGCCAGCCGGCACGCCGTTGGCATCCGGGTAGATCGACCAGGTGACGCTCTGGGCGGTCGTGGCGACCGGGAGCCCGGACACGGTGAAGCCATTCGCCGACAGGAAGTTCAGGCGCGTCGGCTCCAGGACCTGGAAATCATCCGCGCCGTAGATGCCCAGCCCCAGGTCGGTGATGAACGTGCTAACCGTCCCGCTGGTGACGCCCGCGTTGGATGCCGCATGCAGCACGGTGCTGACCGGCTTGCTGTTGTCGAGATTCCAGTTCAGCAGGCCGCCACCGGCGTTCCTGAGGTCGAACGCGACCTGGCCGTTCTGGCCTGCCGGCAGCGACAGGTTGACGTTGGGCGAGGCCTCGATCCGCGGCGCCGGGACCGCGACCCCGAGCGGCAGGTGCAGGTCCGGGGCGCGGTGGCTGGCGTGGGTCGCCAGCACCAGGTTGCCGAATGTCCAGCTCGCATTGGCCGGCAGCTGGCTGCTGTCGATGGTGACCGTCACTTCGACCTTCTCGTTGCCCTTGATCTTGAACGAGGCCGGCGAGACGGTGCCCTGTACGCCTTCCAGCTTCACGTTCCAGGTCATGTTGGGCGTGCGCGTGCTGCGGAACGTGCGCTTGAAGGTGCAACGGTCGATGCAGCGCGGGTTGTTGTAGCTGGGCAGGTTGAGCTGGTTGACCTGGCCGCCGGTGACCGGGTTGGCGGCCTGGTAGTTGGCGGTGGTCTCGTCCATGACCAGACCCGCGCGCGCGGCGTCGTCGACCTGAATGCGACCGGCCCCGCGGGCCAGCGGATCGGCCGCGGTGACGCCGTCTTCCTTCAGCACCGCTTGCTTGGCGGTCATCATCAGCGCCGACTTGATCTCCGCGGCGGTCCACGACGGGTACAGCTGGCGCAGCAGGCCGGCGGCGCCGGCGACGTGCGGCGACGACATCGAGGTGCCGTTGAGCAGCCCGACCGCGTTCTCGAAGCCGGTGATGGTCGAACCGGCGACTGCGGCGAGGATCGCCACGCCCGGCGCGGCCACGTCCGGCTTGATCAGGTCGTAGTTGGCCGGCCCGCGCGAGCTGAAGGCCCCCAGCTGGTCCGGCGTGTTGGCCAGGACCGTAGCCGGGAACGGAATCGCCGCGGTGGCGTTGGGCGCACCGGCGGCGAAATCGCGCAACGCATTGCCGCTGACCTGCAGGATGCCGAACGCCGGCACCGTCGTGCCCGGCACCGACGGGATGATCGCGCCGGCCGCGTTGTTGGCGATGACCACGGCGATCGCGCCGGCCGCGGCGGCATTGTTGGTCTTGATGGTGAACGAACAGGTGCCGCGACGGACCACCGCGATCGCACCCTGGAAGGTGTTGGCCGGAAACGCCGCGCAGCCGTCGGCCGCGGTGTCGATCCCGGCGCTGACCCGGATCGGCGTGCTGCCCGGAATCGAGGCCGTATGCGCGACGCCGCTACCACCAGGGCTGAGCACGATGCCCACCACGTTGGCCGGCGGCGTGCCCGGACCGGTGACGTTGAGCAGGAACTCGAAGCCGCCGCGACCGTGCTGCAACGCCGCGACCGTGGTCACCCACGGCTCGACGTGGCCGAGCGTGTTAGCGGCCGGGCCGGAATTGCCCGCCGACGCGGCAACGAAGATGCCCGCGTTGGTCGCGGCGAGGAAGCCCAGCGACACCGCCTCGCTCCACGGATTGACGCCGCCACCGATCGAGTAGTTGATGACGTCCACGCCATCGGCCATCGCCTGGTTGACCGCGGCCACCGCCGAGACGTTCGGGCACAGGCCGTTACCATCGCTCAGGCGCGTGTAGCAGATGTCGTACGCGATCAGGTTGCCGTGCGGCGCCACGCCGGAAATCTCGCGCTGCACGCCGCGGAAGGTCGCGCTGCGGTGGTTGCCCGCCGCGGTCGACGCGGTGTGGCTGCCGTGGCTGTTGTTGTCGCCGAAGCCCGGCTCCTCGCCGATGCCGGCCACGCCGCAGGTGTTGCCCGGCGCGCCGCAGACGAAGTCGTAGCCGCCGATCAGCTTGTCGTTGCAACGGCCTTGGTCGACACCACCGGGCGCGCAGGTGCCCAGGTAGTTGCCGGAACCGAACGGGTTGACGTGGCGGTAGCCGTCACCGCCGACCGCGGCGAACGACGGGCTGCCGAAATTGATGCCCGAGTCGAGGATGCCGTACACCATGCCCTCGCCCTTGGCATTGCGCGGGCCGCGATGACGGTCCTCGCCCGCGACCTGGCCCGGCGGCAGGCCGGTGCCGCGCTGCCAGACCGCGGTGGCGCCGATGAAGTCCGGGCCGGTGTCGGTATCGACTTCGTACTCGCGGTAGGGCTCGACCAGCACCACGTCGGGAAGCTGCGCGAGCGCTTCGGCCTCGGCCGTCGACAGTTCGGTGATCACGCCATTGAACACGTGCTGCATGCGCAGCTTGACCTGGACCTCGCGGCCGACGGCACGTTCCATCCGCGCTTCGTGGCCGTGCTGGCGAAGCGCCAGGTCGGCGACGTAGGCGCGCGCTTCCTGGCTGGCCACGTCGATGCGGCCCTTGCCCTCGCCCTTGCGGCGCGGGGCCGGCAGGCCGGGACGCTTGCCGGTGTAGTTGGCCAGCGCCGGTTCGGCGAAACCGACGATGTACGGCTGGGTGTCGCCGTGGTCGTCGGCGGCCGCCGCCAGCGGTTGTGGCGGGTCACCGGAAGGTTGCGAGGGCGGCGACTGCGCCGCGGCCGCCGATACCACGACCAAAAACGCCGTCCCGAGGACGACGCCCAATCTTGCTGCTGAAAACATCGGAATTCCCCTTGCGCAGTCGAACAGGGCGACTCGACGTTGCCATTGCGGCAACGAAGGTCGGCGGTAGGTACCGCTTCCTCCCCCTGTCCTCCCGCGCGACAACCGATGGTCCGGCTGCGCAAGGGAACCGCGCCGAAGCAAGCGCGATGGGCCGAAGATAGGAGGCTGGCACGGTCGGCGCAAGCTGCGTCGCGCCAAATTTTTCTGAACGCGCTGGCGACGGAATCGAGCCCCGTTTCCGGCCATGCGCCGCGCCACTGGCCTGACTTGCTTGCGCAATCGGCCGCGTGCGCGCGGCGCAGCCGCGGTCGGCGGAACCTCCGATCCCGCCGCGCTTGCGGTCCCTCAATCCAGGTAGCGAATCGTGCCGCGCAAGGCCGCGGCCGAGCCGCTGCAGCGGTAGACGAAGGTGGCGCGCAGGTTCTGGATCGCACCGGCGCCGTTGACCTTCATCGACTGGATCTCGAGCTTGCCGCTGGGATTCGCGCAGGCCGGCGCCATCGCCCCCAGCCCCCGGCGGATGCGCAAGCTGGCATGGTCCGGATCGGCGGCATCACTGGTCTGGTAAGTCTTCGCCTTCAGCGGCTGGCCCGTGGGCGGCGCGACCGAGATGCGCCAGGTGTCCTTGAGCACCGAGGCCTGGTACTCGAACCCGTCCGCGACCGTGCCATCAAGCGTGAACACGCTAGTGTCGCCATGGTTGGCCTGCGCGATCGCACCCCAGGCGAACGCCGGACTGGCGTTGAGCAGCAGCGACAGCGGCCTGGCCTGGTAGCGGATCAAACCGCCCAGCGCGGGCGCGTTCGCCGAACCCAGGCGCTGGGTGAACGTCGCTTCCAGCGACGTCAGGTTGCCCTCCGCGTCGTAGTCGATCTGGCGGATCGCGAACGAACCGAACAGGTTGTCGATGCCCTGGCTGTCGCTGCACACCGGGTTGTTGTCGGTGATGCCCATGCCCGGCGCACGGCCCATGCGCAACCCGAGCGGGCAGCCGGCGTTGGTGTAGACGCCCGGCCCCAGGGTTTCGCCGGCGGGTGCCTCGAAGCGCAGGTACCAGGCGTCACCGGGGCCGGCGACCGTCACGTTGATCGCCTTGCCGTCGCCATTTGCCAGGAACACCGAGTCCGCGGGCAGGAACACGCGGTCGTAGCCGCTGGCGTCGTTGTGGATGCTGAGGATGGACTGCGCCGGCGCCTGGGTGCTGGCGGCCAGCAAGATGGCGGCCGCGGCCACTGCGCGCGCGGCGGGTTTCAACGTCGTGTTCATAGACCCCTCTGAGGGAAGTGCAGCCACTGACCGGCGGTCAGTGCCCCTGCACCGTCTATCTACGCCGCGACTCGCGAGAGTCGGCCACCGTCGCGGTGGCCGCGATGGCTCACATGCGGAAACCGCCCGCGCCGCCCATCATTCCCTTCATGCCGCGCATCATTCCCTTGATTCCGCCGCGGCCGAGCTTGCCCATCATCTTCTCCATCTGCTGGAACTGCTTCATCAGCTTGTTGACGTCGGCCGGCGTCATGCCCGAACCGCGGGCGATGCGCGCGCGACGTGAACCGTTCAGCAGCGCCGGGTTGCGGCGCTCCTTCTTGGTCATCGAGTTGATGATCGCGACCATGCGCGGCACTTCGCGGCCGGTGACCTGCGCCTTCACCGCATCGGGGATCTGGCCCATGCCCGGCAGCTTGTCCATCAGGCCACTGATGCCGCCCATGTTCTGCATCTGCTCGAGTTGGTCGCGCATGTCGTTGAGGTCGAACTTCTTGCCCTTGGCGACCTTCTCGGCGAGCTTGGCCGCCTTGTCCTTGTCGACCTGCTGCTCGACCTGCTCGACCAGCGACAGCACGTCGCCCATGTCGAGGATGCGGCTGGCGATGCGCTCGGGATGGAACACGTCGAGGCCGTCGGGCTTCTCGCTGACGCCGATGAACTTGATCGGGCGGCCGGTCACGTAGCGCACCGACAATGCGGCGCCGCCACGCGCGTCGCCATCGGTCTTGGTCAGCACCACGCCGGTCAGCGGCAGCGCCTCGCTGAAGGCCTTGGCGGTGACCGCGGCGTCCTGGCCGGTCATCGAGTCGACCACGAACAAGGTCTCGATCGGATTCACCGCGGCGTGCAGCGCCTTGATCTCGACCATCATCGCCTCGTCGATCGCGAGGCGGCCGGCGGTGTCGACGATCAGCACGTCGACGAACGACTTGCGTGCGTCGTCGATCGCGGCGCGGACGATGGCTTCGGGCTTCTGCTCGGCGGTCGACGGGAAGAACAGCACGTCGACCTGCTGCGCCAGCGTCTTCAACTGCTCGATCGCGGCCGGGCGGTAGACGTCGGCGCTGACCACCATCACCTTCTTCTTGCGCTTGTCCTTCAGATGCTTGGCAAGCTTGGCGACGGTCGTGGTCTTGCCCGCGCCCTGCAGGCCGGCCATCAGGATCACCGCCGGCGCCGGCACGTTGAGGTTGAGGTCGCTGGCCTGCGCGCCCATGACCGCGGTCATCTCGTCGCGCACGATCTTGATCAGAGCCTGGCCGGGGGTCAGCGACTTGAGCACTTCCTGACCGACCGCGCGCACCTTGATGCGTTCGATCAGTGCCTGCACCACCGGCAGCGCGACGTCGGCCTCGAGCAGCGCGATGCGCACCTCGCGCAGGGATTCCCGAATGTTCTCCTCGGACAGGCGGCCGCGGCCGCGCAGGCGCTCGATGGTGCCGGACAGGCGCTGGGTCAGGGATTCGAACATGGGTTCCTCGGGGTCTCTCGCCGCGGCCGCGCGCATTGGCCGGCCACGGGGCAGTCGTTGATCTGGGCGCGGATTATAAGCCGCGCCGCGCCAGGCAGCCCTTCCTTTGCGACAGGCCTCCAACGCGCCGCCGCGCGCTGAGTTACCGCGCTAAGCAGAGACCCCCTTGAGACGGGCCCCCAACGCGCCGCCGCGCGCTGCGATACGCCCTTGCGACAGCCAAGCAGCACCGCAGGGCGGGTTTCAACCCGCCATTGCCCTGCACCACGTCCCGGCATGGCGGATAACAACCGGGATTGCGATTCCTCGCGACCTTGTGCGGACGGGATGGCGGGTTGAATCCCGCCCTACACACTTCATACCGGCCTCGGCGGTGTGGTTCGCGGCCGCAGCCGCTCCTACAGGCGGCAGCGCCTATGCGACACTGGCTCGATGACAATCGTTCTCATCGCCGTCGCCCTCTACCTCGTCGCCGCGGCGCTGCTGGTTGCCGACGTGCGCCGCGATGGCGACCGCCGCGCGCGCACCTGGCTGCTCCCCGCGAGCCTCGCGCTGGCGCTGCATGCGGCCGCGCACGTGCTGGCGTGGCGCGCAGCGGGCGGCGCCGACCTGCATTTCTTCGCTGCGCTGTCGCTGGTCGGGCTGGGCATGGCGGTGCTGACCTCGCTGGTCGGCGGCTCCGGGCGCATGGCGGCGCTGGGCGTGCTGGTGTTCCCGCTCGCCGCTCTGACCCTGCTGGGCTACCACCTGCAGGGCCACGAACCGCCGCGCCCGCTCGACTGGCGCCTGCAACTGCACGCCTGGTTCGCCCTGCTCGCCTACGCGACGCTGGCGGTGGCGGCGTTGCTGGCAATGATGTCGTGGCTGCAGGAGCGCGCATTGCGGCGGCGCGAGTTCCACCGCTGGCTGCGCGCGATGCCGCCGCTGGTCGAACTGGAAACGCTGCTGTTCCGCACGATCGCGGTGGGCTTCGTGCTGCTGACCGCGACCTTGCTGACCGGCGTGCTGTTCGTCGAGAACCTGCTGGCCCAGCACCTGGTCCACAAGACCGCGCTGAGCGTGCTGTCGTGGCTGGCGTTCGGTGCGCTGCTGCTGGGCCGCTGGCGCTACGGCTGGCGCGGCGCAACCGCGGTGCGCTGGACGCTGACCGCAATGGCGCTGCTGGTGCTGGCGTTCTTCGGCAGCAAGTTCGTGCTGGAGCTGGTGCTAGACCGGCCGCTGTAAACGCGTTTCGCTGGCGCGTCGGGGCGCATCACACTGGGGTAGGAGCGGCTTCAGCCGCGAGCTTTACCGAAAAGCCGCGGCGAAAAAGCAGTTGCCCGGTCGCGGCTGAAACCGCTCCTACGACGCGCGCTCAGGCCGCTTCAAGCGCCTCGGCCAGCCGCTCCACCCCGATCACCTGCATCTCGCCGATCCGCCCGCCCTTGGGCGCATTCGCCTTGGGCACGATCGCGCGCTTGAAGCCGTGGGTCGCCGCTTCCTTGAGGCGGTCCTCGCCGTTGGGCACCGGCCGGATTTCGCCCGACAACCCGACTTCGCCGAACACCACCGTGTGCTCGCTCAGCGGCCGGTCGCGCAGCGACGACAGCACCGCCAGCAGCACCGGCAGGTCGGCCGCGGTTTCCTGCACGCGGATACCGCCGACGACATTGACGAACACGTCCTGGTCACCGACACCGACGCCGCCGTGGCGGTGCAGCACCGCCAGCAGCATCGCCAGCCGGTTCTGTTCCATGCCGACCGCGACCCGGCGCGGGTTCGACAGCGGCGAGGCGTCGACCAGCGCCTGCACCTCGACCAGCAGCGGCCGCGTGCCCTCGCGGGTGACCATCACGCAGCTGCCCGGCTGCGGCGTGCGGCTGCCGGACAGGAAGATCGCCGACGGATTCGAGACCTCCTTCAGGCCGCGCTCGCCCATCGCGAACACGCCCAGCTCGTTGACCGCGCCGAAGCGGTTCTTGAACGCGCGCAGCACCCGGAAGCGGCTGCCGCTTTCGCCCTCGAAGTACAGCACCGCGTCGACCATGTGCTCGAGCACGCGCGGGCCGGCGATGCCGCCCTCCTTGGTGACGTGGCCGACCAGGAACACCGCGGTGCCGGTCTCCTTGGCGTAACGCACCAGCCGCGCGGCGCTCTCGCGCACCTGGCTGACCGAGCCCGGCGCGGCGCTGAGCTCCTCGGTCCACAGGGTCTGCACCGAGTCGGCGACGATCAGGCTCGGGCGCATCTTGGCGGCGTGTTCGAGGATGCGTTCGACCCCGGTTTCGGCCAGCGCGTGCACGCCGTCGAGCGGCAGGCCGAGCCGCGACCCGCGCCCGGCGACCTGCGCCAGCGACTCCTCGCCGGTGACGTACAGGCCCGGCATGTCCTGCGCCATCTTGCAGATCGCCTGCAGCAGCAACGTCGACTTGCCGATGCCCGGGTCGCCGCCGACCAGCACCACCGCGCCGGGCACCAGGCCGCCGCCGAGCACGCGGTCGAACTCGCCGATGCCGGTGCTGACGCGCGCGTCCTCGGTGTGGCGCACGTCCTTGAGCGCGGTGACCGCCGGCGCGTCGACCTTGCCGGTCCAGGTGCTGCGCCGCGACACCGCCGGGCCAGCCTTGTTCGCCGCCGGCTCCACGACGAACTCGCTGAGCGTGTTCCACACCCCGCACTCGCCGCACTGGCCCTGCCACTTGCCGTGGTCGGCGCCGCATTCGGAACAGACGTAGGCGGTGCGGGCGGCTTTGGCGGCGGACTTGCTGCTGGGCTTGTTCATGGGTGGGGCTTGAGGGCGATGACGCATCGTAGCGGGCGGGCGTCGCGTGGGGCGAGACCGGTGGTGGTTCGCAGGTCGGGGCGACCCGGCGGCGATGGCCGTCCGGAGACGGCCGCTATCGCAGGCCGATCACTCGAGTGACTGATTTCCCTCGGCGACGCGTGATTTCCACTCGAGCGCCAGTGATTTTCGCTCGGCGACGAGTGATTTCCGCTCGCCCGCGAGTGATTTCTGCTCGGCGACGAGTGATTTCCGCTCGCCCGCAAGTGATTTCTGCGCGCCGACGAGTGATTTTGACTCGCGCGCGAGTGATTTCAGGCGGCGCAGCAAGGTAGGGCGGGTTTTAACCCGCCGTTGGGGGCGGCCCCGAGCCGGCGGGTTAAAACCCGCCCTACCCGACCCGCTCCTACAGCCACCAGCGAGGTAGGGCGGGCCCTGGCCCGCCTTCCGGACGCGTCGCCACTCCCCAAATGGCGGGCCGGGGCCCGCCCTACCCCAGCCGCTGCCACAGCCACCAGCCCGCCAGTCCCGCCACCGCCAGAGACAGCCCCGGCAGCACCCACCGCGAATACCAGCCATGGCGGCGCAACGCGAACAGCAGCGGCAGCAGCAGCGCGACCACCGCCAGCTGCCCCAGCTCGACCCCGAGGTTGAAGCCCAGCAGCGCCCGCAGCCGCGCGCCGTCGGGCAGGCCCAGCTCGCCCAGCGCGCCGGCGAAGCCGAACCCGTGCACCAGCCCGAAGCCGAACCCGACCAGCCACAGCCGCCGCGTGACCACCGGCCAGACGTTGTTGAGCGCGGCCAGCAGCACGCTGGCGGCGATCGCGGCCTCGACCACGCGGCCGGCCGGGGTGACCCACCCGAGCGCGGCCAGCGTCAGGGTGACCGAGTGCGCGAGCGTGAACGCCGTGACGATGCCGAGCACGTGGACGAAGCCGCTGCGCAGGCCCGGCGCCGGCTGCCAATGGTCGCCACGGCGCAGCAGCGCGGCCGGCAGCAGCAGGCACAGCAGGAATGCGAGGTGGTCGTAGCCGATCAGGATGTGGTGGACGCCTTCGCGCAGGAAATCGGCGAACACCTGGCCACGGCTGCCTTCGCTTACGGTGCGCGCGGCTAGCGCGGCCGCGGCATCGCGGCCATTCGCAGGCGCGCCGCGGTCGCTCGCGCGCAGCACCGAGGCGCTAACCCGCTCGCCGCGGCGCACGGTCAGCAACGCGCGGTGCTGCGGGTCGCGGTCCATCAGCAGGCGGTAGGCCACCTTCGGTGCTCCGGCGTCCGGGCAGCGCGCGGTCCATTGCAAGGTGGCGTAGGCGCCGTCGTCGTAGCGGCGCGTCGCCAGCCCGGCCGGGTGCAGCGTGCAGGCGCCGCTGCGGGTCGACAGCGCGAGCCCCGACCGCGCCCAGGGCTCGAGTTCGCCGTGCAGCGCGCGCAACTCGCCCCAGGTGATGCGCTCGTCGCGGTTGGCGTCGAGCGGCAGGCTCAGGGCGATGTCGCGCAACGCCAGGTCGAGCTCCACGCGGATCGGGGCGGCGTCGTCCGGCACCTGGATGTCGAGGTGCGCCACCGACAGCGTGTGCGCGCGCGCTGGGGCTGCCACCGCGAGCCAAGCCAGCAGCGCCAGCCCGGCGGCGAGCGGTGCCGCGCACGCGCCGCGCCGGTTCATCGCACCTCCGCGGGCAACGGCCGCAGGTCGAGGCGCTGCGCCCTCGCCCATGCGTGCAGCGGCTGCAGCGCCTCGGGTCGGTTCGCGGCGTGCGACGCGCGACGCAACAGCGCGACGTCCTCGCGGTCGCGCTGGCTGGCGAAGTTGCGCTGCGCCAGCGGCAGTGCGGCCGCGGCGTCGCCGCGCAGGGTCAGTTCGAACTCGGCCTCGTCGCGCAGGTCGGGCTCGCTGCCGGCCGCGCGCGCAAGCCGGTAGCGCCGCGCGAGGCTTTCGATCAAGGCCGGCGCGGTGTCGAGCCGCGCCGCGTGCGCGGCCAGCGCGCGCTCCAGCAGCAGGTGGTCGCTGTCGGCGGTGTCGACGAGCAAGGCGTGCGCCTCGCGCGGCCGCCGGGTTTCGCGTAGGTGCCGGGAATACGCGGCCAGCGTGCGCACGTCATCGGACGCGGCCGCGAGCGCGCGCCGGAACCAGGCATCGGCCACGTCGGTGTTGACGGAGTCAACCTCCGCGGCGGCCTCGGCGCGCATCACCAGCGCATGGCGGCGGCTGGGGTCGCGTGGTCCGGCCTGCTGCAGCCAGCGGTCGAGCAGCTGTGCGGCCCGCGCCGCGTCGTCGCGACGGTGCGCGAGCGCCGCCGCGCACAGCAGCCCGCCGGCGGCATCGACGCTGAGCGCGAGCGTCGCGCACTCCGCGCGCGCCGCATCCAGGCGCCCCTGCACCAGCCACACCTGCGCGCGCATCAGCCGTGCATCGCCATCGCGCGGGTCGCGCTGGACCAAGCGCGCGAGCAGCGCCAGCGACGCCGGAAAGTCGTGCCGGTACTGCGCCGCGTACGCGCGGGCGCGCAGCACCGCCGGGGTGTCGTCGGCCGCCGGCCAGCGTGCCAGCGCGGCTTCGGCGCGCGCCACCAGGCGCGCATCGCCGCTGCGCGCGGCGGTGGCGAGCAGGCGTTCGATCTGCGCCTGCGGCAACGGCGCGTTGGCGCGCGCCGGCATCAGCTGGGCGTAGCCCCGCGGCAGGCGCTCGAGCACCGCGTCGGCGCGGGCGGGAACGACGGCCGGCGGCCGCTGCGCGGAGGCGGCGGAGGCCATCGCCACGGCGAGTGCGAACCCCAGCCCCAGGACCAGTCGCGACGTTCGCGAACGCTGCCAGGCGGCGTGGCCGCCGCCTGGCCCTCGTGACGCTCCGTTCATGGCCGCGCGCCGGTCGCCCGGTCAGTTGCTCGGCGAGCCCGGCAGCGGCGTGTTGAGGTACGGGAACGTGCTGCGGAACTCGTTGGCACTGAGCGCCGCGCCATCGGTGTACGGCAACTGCCCGGACGGCGCGTCGGCCGCCGACAGCAGCACGCCCATCGCCACGCGCAACTCGATGTCGACCACGTCGTCGCCGGGGCGGCGCCCGTTCGGGAACCCGGCCACGTCGCCGGCCAGCACGCCCAGGGTCTGCTGCTCGGCCGCCGGTTTCGGCGCGATCGAGGTGTTGAGCCGCATCATCTCCGCCGCGCGCACGCCGGCCGGCTGGTTCAGGCCCGGCACGCCGGTCAGGAACGCGGCCACCAGGTCGGTGCGCGGGAACAGGTTCGGCGCCTGCACCCCCGGGAACAGCGCCTCGATCAGCTCCGGCAACGTCGGGTTGGTCACGTACTGGGCGAAGCGCGCGTCGTTGCGCGGTTCGGACGCGTTGAAGCGGTCCTTGTCGGGCAGGCCGATGATGACCTCGTTGACCAGCGGCGCCGACAGACGAGACACCTGGGCGTAACGCGCGCTGCCGCGGAACGGCAGGCTGGCCGTGGTCCACGCGCCGATGATCGGGCTGCCGCCGTCGGTCAGGCAGGCGATCGGCACCTCAAGGGCAATCGTGGTGATGTTCTTGTCGTCGATGATGTTGCGCTCGCCGTCGGGCGGCCCGACCGGGTTGGTATTGATCAGGTCGAACACCTCGCCCAGGTTGACTGCGAAGCCTTCCTTGCGCTGCCCGGCGAACACCCGCGCCTCCCCCGCGCAGCCGTCGATCGCGGCGCGGTAGATGTGGCGGTCGGCATAGGCGGCGTAGTCGGGAATCGACTTGTTGCCGATGTTGTCGAACGGCTTGTAGAAGAAGTTGGCGTCCAGGCTCAGGTTGCGCGCGAGCTTCGGTTGGCGGCGCTCGCGCACGCTCGCGAACGCGTACGACTCGATCACGTTGCGGTTGCCCTCCTGCGCCGGACTGGAGCCGAACGGGCCGATGTTGCTCAACGGCACCGCGACGTTCACGCCGTTGACCGGCACGGTGAGCCCGCGCAGGTTGTTGGCGAAGCGGAAGTGGAACGTCAGGTCCTCGCGCGCGTCGCCGTCGTTGTCGATGTGGATGCTGTACAGCGCGTCCTCGTCCATCAGGAAGTAGTTCGGGCCGCCGTACGGGTCCTGCAACGGCTGGAAGTTCGCGAGCAGGGTCACGTACCCCGCGCGCCCGGCCTCGTAGCTGCGGAACAGGTAGAAGTCGGTGTTGTCGACCTTCGGGGTCTTGGTGATCAACGGCGCTTCGCGATGGCTCGACCCGATCGCGACGCCGCCCAGCATCAGACCCGCAAGGGCTATGGCGATGGCTGTGCGCTTCATGACTGAAATCCTGCATGGGTGCGGACGCGGGGGCGCCCGCCGGATGAATGCCCGCGCGCCCGGGGCCACGCCAGTCCAAACGGCGGGGCTGAAAGGCGTCGCGCGGCGATTCATCCGGGACTACGGACGGTGGATGGGAGCGGATGCAGCCGTCGGTCTGGCGGCGGCCGAATCGCACCTGCTCGGGTATCACCAACTGCCCCACGGCACGGCCAGGCAGGCGATCGCACCGCGCTGGTTCGATCGGCGCGGCTAGGTGCGCCGATGCGGCACATGAACGCGCGGATGCAAACGCCGGGAAAGCATGAAGGCCCGCCTAGGCGAGCCTTTTGAAGCAGCGATCCGGAAGGCGTCTGGCCTTCGGATGGTGTGCGTCAGCGGTTGGCTTGCTGACCCGGAAAGCGAAAAGCCCGCCAGAGCGGGCTTCTCGATTGTTTGATCCGGAGGGCGTCTGGCCTTCGGATGGGGTGCGTCAGCGGTTGTCTTGCTGACCCCGAAAGCGAAAAGCCCGCCAGAGCGGGCTTCTCGATCGTTTGATCCGGAGGCCGTCTGGCCTTCGGAGGGGGTTGCGTCAGCGGTTGTCTTGCTGACCCAATCACGTGGTGCCGGAAATAGGAATCGAACCTACGACCTACGCATTACGAATGCGCCGCTCTACCAACTGAGCTATTCCGGCGAATCTGGGGTCCGGCCGTCGATCGCCGGGCGCTTGCTGGGATCCGCAAGGGATGCGGATTCTAGGCTTCGCGCGACCCCGCGGTCAACGCAGCCCACGCAGGGTGAGGGTCAATTGACCAGCTGCAGCCGCAGCTCCTTGGGCAGCGCGAACACCATGTCCTCGGGCTCGCCGTCGAGTTCGGACACCTGCTGCGCGCCGAGTTCGCGCAGGCGCTCGATCACGCCGCGCACCAGCACGTCCGGGGCCGAGGCCCCGGCGGTGATGCCGATGCGCTTGCGGCCGTCGATCCAGAGCGGGTCGATCTCGGGCGCGCCGTCGATCAGGTAGGCCTCGACGCCCTCGCGCTCGGCCAGCTCGCGCAGGCGGTTGGAATTTGAGCTGTTCGGCGAGCCGACCACCAGTACCAGGTCGCAGTGCTTGGCCAGTTCGCGCACGGCGTCCTGGCGGTTCTGGGTGGCGTAGCAGATGTCGTCGTTCTTCGGTCCCTGGATCGCCGGGAAGCGCACCTTCAGCGCCTCGATCACGCTGCGGGTGTCGTCGACCGACAGCGTGGTCTGGGTGGTGTAGGCGAGGTTGCCGGGCTGGCCGACCTCGAGCACCGAGACGTCGTCGATGTCCTCGACCAGGTAGATCTGCCCTGCCCCGGCTTCGCGCTTCCACTGGCCCATGGTGCCCTCGACCTCGGGGTGGCCCTCGTGGCCGATCAGCACCACGTCGCGGCCAGCGCGGCAGTTGCGCGCGACTTCCAGGTGCACCTTGGTGACCAGCGGGCAAGTAGCGTCGAACACCTTGAGGCCGCGGCGATCGGCCTCGGCGCGCACCGCCTGCGACACGCCGTGGGCGCTGAAGATCACCGTGGCGCCGTCGGGCACTTCGTGCAGTTCCTCGACGAACACCGCGCCGCGGCGCTTGAGGTCGTCGACCACGAAGCGGTTGTGCACGACTTCGTGGCGCACGTAGATCGGCGCGCCGAGGGTCTCGATGGCGCGCTTGACGATCTCGATCGCGCGGTCGACGCCGGCGCAGAAACCACGGGGATTGGCGAGCAGGACGTCCATGCGACCAATTTTACTCCCGCACGGGGCCGGCGGCCTTGTGGCTGCCCAGCAGGCCATACAGCGCGATGCCGACCGCGCCGGCGACGATCGCGGCGTCGGCGATGTTGAACGCCGGCCAGAAGTACCCGCGCCAGTGCCACTGAATGAAGTCGACCACGTGACCGTGCAGCAGGCGGTCGATGACGTTGCCGATCGCACCGCCGATCACCAGCGCGTACGGCAGCGCGGTCTTCCAGTCGCGGCGCGGCGTGCGCGACAACCAGTAGCCGAGCAGGCCGGTGATCGCGACCGCCAGCACCACGAAGAAGTACTTCTGCCAGCCGCCGGCGTCGCTGAGGAAGCTGAAGGCGGCGCCGGTGTTGTAGGTGCGGTACCAGTTCCAGAAGCCGTCGATCACCGTGATCGCGGTGTATTCGGGCAGCGAACTCAGCACCCAGGCCTTGGTCAGCTGGTCGAGGACGATCACGATGGCAGACACGGACAGCCAGGTGAGTGCATTGGGGGTGATCTTGGGCATTGGCTTTTCTGCTCGTGGCTCCGCGAAGGCGGCGCCTGCGGTGGTGTTGTGCCCGTCGTTCCCGCGCATGCGGGAACCGGTGGGCTTGGCGGTCAACGTCGGTGGCTGACCGTGATCGGTGGTGGTGGGCCTAGAACCAGCGACGGTCCTCGCCCGCTCCTTCGACGTTGTCGACGCAACGGCTGCACAGGCCGGGGTGGTTCGGCGTCAGGCCGATGTCGGCACGGTAATGCCAGCAACGCACGCACTTGGCCTTCGCGGTCGGCGTCGCGCCCACCACGATGTCCTTCGCCGTGTCGTCGGCCAGCACCGAGACGTCGCCGCTGATCAGCAGGAAGCGCAGCTCGTCGACGAACGGCGCCAGCCAGTTCTGGTCGGCCACGCCGCAACGCAGTTCGATCTCGGCCTCGAGCGCGGCCCCGATCGTGCCGGCGGCGCGCATCGGTTCCAGGGTCTTGCTGACCTGCTCGCGCAATGCCAGCAGGCGATCGAAGTCCGCCACCGACAGCGGCGCGTCGTCGGGCAGCGGCGCCAGGCCGTCGTACCAGGTGGTGAACAACACGTTGTCCTCGCGCGTCGCCCCGGTCGAGGCCTGCGGCAGGTGCTGCCACATCTCCTCGGCGGTGAAACTCAGGATCGGCGCGATCCAGCGCGCGAACGCCTCGGCGATGCGGTACATCGCGCTCTGCGCCGAGCGCCGCCCGCGCGAGTCCTCGCCCATCGTGTACAGGCGGTCCTTGGTGACGTCGAGGTACAGCGAGCCCAGGTCGACGCTGCAGAAGTTCGACAGCGCCTGCACGATCTCGGCGAAGTCGTAGCGCTCGTAGGCGGCGGTGATCCGCACCTGCAGCTCATGTGCGCGGTGCACGATCCAGCGGTCGAGCACCACCATGTCCTCGAGCGGACGCAGGTGCATCGCCGGATCGAAGCCGTGCAGGTTGCCGAGCAGGAAGCGCGCGGTGTTGCGGATGCGCCGGTACGCGTCGCCGCTGCGCTTGAGGATCTCGTCGGACACCGACATCTCGTTGCGGTAGTCGGTCGAGGCGATCCACAGCCGCAGCACGTCGGCACCCATCGCGTCCATCACCGTCTGCGGCGCGACCACATTGCCCAGCGACTTCGACATCTTGCGGCCGTCGGCATCGACCGCGAAGCCGTGCGTCAGCACCTGCTTGTACGGCGCCACCCCGTCCATCGCCACGCCGGTCAGCAGCGAGCTGTGGAACCAGCCGCGATGCTGGTCGGAGCCTTCCAGGTACAAGTCGGCGGGCTTGTGCAGGCCGTCGCCGGGACGCTGCGCGAGTACGCACTCGTGGGTGACGCCGGAATCGAACCAGACGTCGAGGATGTCGGTGACTTTCTCGTAGCGCGCCGCGTCATCGCCGAGCAGCGTGGCCGGATCGAGTGCGTACCAGGCGTCGACGCCTTCGCGTTCGACCAGGTCCGCGGCCTGGCGCATCAACGCCGGCGTATCCGGATGCGGCTCGCCGCTCTCGCGATCGTAGAACAGCGCGATCGGCACGCCCCAGGTGCGCTGGCGGCTGATGCACCAGTCCGGGCGGCCTTCGATCATGCCGTAGATGCGTGCCTCACCCCACTCCGGCACCCAGCCGACCTGGCCGATCTGCGCCAGTGCGTCGCGGCGCAGCTGCGCCTGGTCCATCGACAGGAACCACTGCGGCGTGGCACGGAACGCGACGGGCGTCTTGTGGCGCCAGCAGTGGGGGTAGCTGTGGGTGAGCGTGTGCATGGCGAGCAACGCGCCGCTGGCGCGCAGCAGCTCGACGATCGGCTCGTTGGCCTTCCAGATGTGCAAGCCGGCGAGTGCCACGTCGCCCGCTGGCGGCGTCGATGGCAGGTAGCGGCCGCGCGCGTCGACCGGGTTGATCTGCGCGGCGCTATACTGGTCGAGCATGCCGTACTTCTGCGCGACCGCGAAGTCTTCCTGGCCGTGGCCCGGCGCGGTGTGCACGACGCCGGTGCCCTCGTCGGCGGTGACGTGGTCGCCGATCATCACCGGCACGTCGCGTTCGTCGTAGAACGGGTGCTGCAGGTGCTGGCCTTCCAGCTCCATGCCCAAGGTGCGGCCATGGACCACGACGTCCTCGACGCCGTAGCGCGACAGTGCCCTGGTCGCCAGGTCCTCGGCCAGCACCAGCAGGCGGCGACGGCCGCTGGCCTGGCGCGGGCCCTCGACCAGCACGTACTCCAGCGTCGGCCCGAGCGATACCGCCAGGCTCGCAGGCAGCGTCCACGGCGTGGTCGTCCAGATCGGCATCGCGACATCGGTGTCGTCGTCGACGGCGACGCCGAACGCGGCGGCCAGCGTGGACGGGCGGCGTGCGTGGTAGGCGACGTCGACCGCGGGCGACTGCTTGTCGGCGTATTCGATTTCGGCTTCGGCCAGCGCCGAACCGCAATCGAAGCACCAGTGCACCGGCTTGGCGCCGCGCAGCAGGTGGCCGCGCTCGACGATTTTCGCCAGCGAGCGCAGCATGTCGGCCTCGAAGCGGAAGTCCATCGAGCGATAGGGACTCTCCCAGTCGCCGAGCACGCCCAGGCGCTTGAAATCGCGGCGCTGGACGTCGATCTGCTCGCTCGCGTACTCGCGGCATTTCTGCCGGAACGCCGCGGCGTCGAGCTTGTCGCCGACCTTGCCGTATTTTTTCTCGATCGCGATCTCGATCGGCAGGCCGTGACAGTCCCAGCCCGGCACGTACGGCGCGTCGAAGCCCGACAGCAGCTTCGACTTGACCACGATGTCCTTCAGCACTTTGTTGACCGCGTGGCCGATGTGGATCGAGCCGTTCGCGTACGGCGGGCCGTCGTGCAGCACGAAGCGGCGCTCGCGCTTGCCGACCTTCCCGCGGATGCGCGCGTACAGCCCCTCTTGCTCCCAGCGCGCGAGCGTGAGCGGCTCGCGCTTGGGCAGGTCGCCGCGCATCGGGAAGTCCGTGGCGGGCAGGTGCAAGGTGGACTTGTACGGGTTGGGTGCAGCGTTGTCGTTCACGCGAAAGCTCGTCGTTGGTCTTGCAGGAGAAGGCCGCGGGCCTGGTCGGCATCGCGATGCATCTGCGCGGTCAGGGCCGGCAGATCGGAAAACTTCAGTTCGTCGCGCAGCTTGGCGACGAACTCGACTTCGATCCGGCGCCCGTACAGGTCGCCATCGAAGTCGAACAGATGCGCTTCGACCAAGGGCTCGATCCCATCCACGGTCGGGCGGGTGCCGAGGCTCGACACCGACGGCCATGGTCGCGCGCCGACGCCGTGCACCCAGCTGGCGTAGATCCCCGACAACGCCGGCGTTTTGCCGGCCAGGCGCAGGTTGGCGGTCGGAAAGCCGAGCGTGCGGCCGAGCTGCTTGCCGCGCACCACCCGCCCGCCGATCGCATACGGCCGACCGAGCAGGCGCATCGCGCTCGCGAAATCACCCGCCTGCAATGCCGCACGGATGCGGGTGCTGGAGACGCGCTCGCCTTCGAGCGCGACCGGGGCGATCTGGCCGGCAACGAAGCCGTACTCGCGCCCGCACTGCTGCAGCAAGGCCAGGTCGCCGCCTCGCGCCTTGCCGAAGCGGAACTCCGGCCCGACCCAGGTTTCGCGCGCGCCCACGCGTTCGACGAGCACCCGGCGCACGAAGTCGCCGGCGTCCATCGCGCTGAGTTGGCGGTTGAAACGCAGCAGGCCGACCTGGTCGATGCCCAGCGCGAACAGACCCTCCACCTTGGCGCGTGGCAACAGCAGCCGCGGCGGCGGCGCATCGCCGGCGAAGAACTCGCGCGGCAGCGGCTCGAAACTCAATGCCAGCGCCGGCAGATCCAACGCGCGCGCGCGCGCGACCGTATGGCGCACCAACGCCTGATGCCCAAGGTGCAGGCCGTCGAAGGCACCGATGCAGACCACACTGCCGTGCGGGCATCGGGGCCCGCCTTCGACGTCACGAAACAGCCTGCTCATTGCGCCGAAGTATAGCCGTGGCGCGGCTTCGGCCGGCCGAACGCGGTCGCACGCATGCCGATCAATGCCGCAGATGGCGCGGCCGCAGGCCCATTGCCAGCAGAACGGCTACGTAGGTCACGCCGCCCGCGGCAACCACCAGCAGCAGCCAGAACGCACGGTGCCAGAGGTTCTGCATGGTGGTCCAGTCGCCGACCCACCAGCGCAGCGCGACCACCACCACGGCCATCACCACGCAAGCGACGGCCAGTTGCAGCCACAGACGTCCCCAGCCCGGTTGCGGACGCATCAGGCCGGCGCGACGCAGGTAGCGCCACAACAACCACGCGTTGAAGATGCCGGCGATGCCGGTGGCCAGTGCGATGCCGCCATGCGCGCCGGGCACCTTGTACAGGTACAGCGGCAAGGTGAAGGCGATCGTCAGGACGACGTTGACCACCACCGTCAGGATCGCCGCGCGCATCGGGGTCTTGGTGTCCTGGCGCGCGTAGAACGCCGGCGACAGCACCTTGGAAAGCATGAACGCCGGGATCCCCAGGCTCATCGCGCTCAGGCTGATCGCCGCCATCCGCGTGTCGGCGCCGGTGAACTTGCCACCCTGGTAGACCACCGCAGTCAGGGGTTCGGCCAGCAGCAGCAGGCCCAGCGCCGCCGGCACACCGGCCAGCAGCGCCAGCCGCAGGCCCCAGTCGAGCGCGGCGCCGTAGCCTTCGGCATCGGTCGCGGCATGGCGGCGCGAGAGGTGCGGCAGGATCACCGTGCCGATCGCGACCCCGAACAGCCCGAGCGGGAATTCCACCAGCCGATCGGACAGGTACAGCCAGGTCTGGCTGCCGGTTACCAGCAAGGAGGCGAACACGGTGCCGACCAGCAGGTTGAGCTGCGCCACCGACGACGAGAACAGCGTCGGCAGCATCAGCTTGGCCACGCGCTTGACGTCCGGGTGGCCGAAGCCGGGCTTGAACGTGGGCCGCAGCCCCAGCCGTCCGAGCGCTGGCCACAGCACCAGCAGCTGCAGCACCCCGGCCGCCAGCACGCCCCAGGCCAGCGCCATGGCCGGCACCGCGAACACCCCGGTCAGCCACAGCATCGCGGCGATCACCGCCAGGTTGTGCAGCACCGGCGTCACCGCCGGCAGCGCGAACTTGCCGAAGCTGTTCAGTACCGAGGCGGCCAGTGCCATCATCGAGATGAACACCAGGTACGGAAAGGTGATCCGCAGCATCTGCACGATCAACTCGAACTTGCCGGGCTCGTCGACCGAACCGGGCGCGAACAACCCGGCGATCAGCGGCGCCGCCAGCGCCCCCACGGCCGCCACCACCAGCACCACCGACAACAGCGCGCCGGCCATGTGGTCGATGAACTCCTTGAGCGCGGCCTTGTCGCCGCGCTCGCGGATCTCGTTCAGGATCGGCACGAAGGCCATTTGCATCGAGCCTTCCGCGAAGATCCGCCGCAGGTAGTTCGGGATCCGGTAGGCGATGACGAACGCGTCCATCGCCGCGGAGGTGCCGAAGATGCGCGACTGCAGGGCGTCGCGGGCAAACCCGGCGATCCGCGACAGCAGGGTCATGGCGCTGAACACCGACGTCGAGCGCAGCAGGCCGCCGCGGCTCATGCCCGGCCTCCGCCGCCACCACAGGAGTTGACGCAACCCACTGAATCGCCCATACTTTTGGGTCTGATTTTCCGTAACTGCATTTCTTCCGTAACTCCACTACACCCAGATTCCAGGAATTCTCCGTGGCAAACATCAAGTCCGCCAAGAAGCGCGCCAAGCAGGCCGTCGTGCGCAACGCCCGTAACGGCAGCCAGCGTTCGATGCTGCGCACCGCAGTCAAGAAGGTGCTCAAGGCCCTCGGCGAGAATGACGCCGCCGGCGCGCAGGCCGCCTTCGTTGTCGCGCAGCCCATCCTCGACCGTTTCAGCGCGCGTGGCCTGATTCACAAGAACAAGGCCGCCCGCCACAAGAGCCGCCTGACCGCTCGCATCAAGGCGCTCAAGGCCGCCTGATCGATCGCTCCCGGCGACGAACACCGAAAACCCGGCTCCGGCCGGGTTTTTGTTTGCCGGCATTGTCCCTAGCGGGCACTTCGCGACCGACGTGCGCAGGGCGGCGCCAAAAGGCAAAAAGCCGGCCTGCGCCGGCTTTTTCATTGCGTCGGCGTTGCCGTCAAGGCGCATCGGCTTCGGCTTCGGCCGCGTCTGCCCGCAGGCGATCGAGGAACGCCATCACGTCCGGCATGATCGCCCAGGTGCCTTCGCGCCCGATCGCCGAGACCAGGTACCAGCGGTCCTTCCAGCCCAGTTCGTCGATCACGGCCTGCGCCGCGGCCTGCTGCTCTTCCTCCAGCAACAGGTCGGCCTTGTTGAGGACCAGCCAGCGCGGCTTGTTGAGCAACTCCGGATCGTGCTTGCGCAGTTCGCGCTCGATCGCGCGCACCTGCTCGGCCGGCGACACGCCCTCGACGCCGCCTTCCATCGGCGCGATGTCGACCAGATGCAGCAGCAGGTGGGTGCGCTGCAGGTGGCGCAGGAACTGGGCGCCGAGCCCGGCGCCATCGGCCGCGCCCTCGATCAGGCCGGGGATATCGGCGATCACAAAGCTGCGGTACTGCTCGACGCTGACCACGCCCAGGTTCGGGTACAGGGTGGTAAACGGGTAGTCGGCAACCTTTGGCGTCGCCGCCGACACGGCGCGGATGAAGGTGCTCTTGCCGGCATTCGGGAAGCCGAGCAGGCCGACATCGGCCAGCAGCTTCAGCTCCATTTTGAGCGTGCGCTCCTCGCCCGGCAGGCCCGGTAGCGCCTTCTGCGGCGACCGGTTGACCGAGCTCTTGAAGTGCATGTTGCCAAGGCCGCCCTTGCCGCCCTTGGCGACCAGCAGGCGATCGCCGTGCCGGGTCAGGTCGCCGATCACCTCGTCGGTCTCGACGTTGGTGATCACGGTGCCGACCGGCACGATGATGACCCGGTCCTCACCGCCCTTGCCGTAGGCCTGCCGGCCCATGCCGTTCTCGCCGCGCTGGGCGCGGAACAGCTTCTGGTGGCGGAAATCCACCAGGGTGCTGAGGTTCTCGTCGGCGACCACCCAGACGCTGCCGCCGTTGCCGCCGTCGCCGCCGTCGGGGCCGCCGAGCGGGATGTACTTCTCGCGGCGGAAACCGACGCAGCCGTTGCCGCCGTTACCTGCGATGACCTGAATTTCGGCTTCGTCGACGAGTTTCATGGGAGTTCCAGCATGGCAATCAATAGTGTTTCACAAACGAAAAGCCCCGCCGAAGCGGGGCCCTTCGTGGACAGCGTGTCGCGAGGTTCAAGCCAAGGCTTGAACCCGTTGGCAATTACTCGCTGACGACGACGCTGACGGTGCGGCGCTTCTTCAGGCCCTTGGTCGAGAACTCGACCTTGCCATCGACCAGCGCGAACAGCGTGTGGTCGCGGCCCAGGCCGACGCCCATGCCCGGGTGGAACTGGGTGCCGCGCTGGCGGACGATGATGTTGCCCGCCTCGATCGCCTGGCCACCGTAGATCTTGACGCCCAGGTACTTCGGGTTGGAGTCGCGGCCGTTGCGCGAGGAACCTACGCCCTTTTTATGTGCCATGACTGCTTCTCCTTACTTCTTGTCGCCACCGGCAATGCCGGTGATCTCGATTTCGGTGTAATGCTGACGGTGACCCATCTGCTTGCGGTGGTGCTTGCGGCGGCGGAACTTGACGATGCGGATCTTGTCGGCGCGGCCGTGGCCCACGACCTTGGCGGTGACACTGGCGCCCTGGAGCGCGTCGCCAAGCTTCACACCTTCGCCGTCGCCCAGCATCAGCACCTGGTCGAACTTGATCTCGCTGCCGGCTTCGACATCGAGGAGCTCGACGCGAAGCGTCTCGCCCTTCATCACGCGGTATTGCTTACCGCCGGTGACTAGAACTGCGTACATGACCGGTATTCCTCTGTAGTTATTTTGGTCGCTGCCGCACCTTTGAAGGCGGACAGAAGCGGAATTGTAGGGGTTTCAGCGGGTTACGACAACCCCACGGACCCTCACCGCCTCGGTGAGGCACCCTGCCCCGGTGGTTCGGCGGAGCCGTTCAGGTCTAGCGCGGCCTTAACCCGTTGCATGGTGTACTCCCGCCAACCTGCGGCGCGGCTGCGGCCATCCCAATCCAGGACGGGGTAAACGAAGTGTTCAACCAGATACTTGAGCAGGTGACGGGACGGTTCGGCCTGAGCCAGGACAAGGCCAAGCAGCTGCTGGGGATGCTGGTGGCCCAGATCTTCAACCCCAAGCGCGGCGGGCCGGCCGGCTTCCTGCAGTCCTTCCGCGACCAGGGCCTGGACGATACCGTGGCGTCGTGGCTGGGCCACGGCACCAACCAGCCGATCAGTGCCGCGCAGCTCGAGGGCGTGCTGGGCAGCGAGACGCTCAATCAGATGAGCGCCAAGCTGGGCGTCCCGGCCGCCACGGTCGGCGGCGCGGCGGCGGCGATCCTTCCCGATGCGGTCAACGAACTCAGCGAGCACGGCGACCTGCCGGCCAGCGCCGCGGGGATCCCGGGCAAGTTCGGCAACTGGTTCGGCAACCTGCAGGACCACCTGGACGAGCTCGGCCACTGGAGCGCGGCCGCCGCGGGCGCGGGCGCGGCCGCGCTGGGCGCCAGCGTCGGCACGGTGGGCGATGGGCCCGTGCGTACCGCCGATACGACCAAGCCCCATGCATCCCGAACCGGCGCGGCGGCAGCCACCAGCGTGCGCGAGGCCAGTTCGGGCGGGATCGGCAAATGGTTGCCATGGCTGTTGCTCATCGCGGCGGCGATCGCGGCGTTGTTCTTCTTCCGCAGTTGCCAGCGCAACGAGGCGATCGCGCCGCTCGCGCCGGCCGCACCGGTCGCCACGCCCGCTCCGACGGCCGCCGTAGCGGCGGCCGCGGGAGCCGCGGGCAACCTCGAGAATGCGGCGGCGGAGGCGTTCGCCAAGCTCACACCCGGCCAGTTCAGCGCCGACGACCTGGTCAAGGCGTTGAACCTGATGATCATCCACTTCGACACCGACAGCGCGAACATCTCCGCCAGCAGCGACGACATCCTCGGCAAGGCGGCCGCGGCCATCAAGCAGGCCCCGGGCGGCACCCGCATCGAGGTCGGCGGCCACACCGACGACACCGGCGATGCGGCCGCCAACCAGCGCCTGTCGCAGCAGCGTGCCGACGCGGTGAAGGCGCGGCTGGCCGAGCTGGGCGTCAAGGCCGACCTGCTCGCCAGCAAGGGCTATGGCCAGGACAAGCCGGTCGCCGACAACGACAGCGCCGAGGGACGCGCGAAGAACCGCCGGATCGAGTTCACGATCCAGAAGTAGCGCGGCGTCCACGTTCCGCGTCGATGGGGGCCTGGCGCCCCATCGCCGTTTCACAGGCTTCGGACTCCCATCGTCCGCGCCGCATGCGACGGGCCTGTCGGCAGGCCGCGCCAGCACGGGCGGGCTTCCGTTCCGCGGATTTGCCCCCACTTCCTGCACTCGATACGCTCCCCTGTTCGCCATGGCCGTGCCGTGGCGACCCTCCCCCATTGCAGGTTCCTGATGGCGCTGGATTTCATCCGCATCCGCGGTGCGCGGACGCACAACCTCAAGAACATCGACCTCGATCTGCCGCGCGACAAGCTGATCGTGATCACCGGCCTGTCGGGCTCTGGCAAGTCGTCGCTCGCGTTCGACACGATCTATGCCGAAGGCCAGCGCCGCTACGTCGAGTCGCTGTCGGCGTATGCGCGGCAGTTCCTGTCGGTGATGGAGAAACCCGACGTCGACCACATCGAGGGCCTGTCGCCGGCGATCTCGATCGAACAGAAGTCGACCTCGCACAACCCACGCTCGACGGTCGGCACGATCACCGAGATCTACGACTACCTGCGCCTGCTGTACGCGCGCGTCGGTTCGCCGCGCTGCCCGGACCACCACTACCCGCTGGAAGCGCAGACCGTCAGCCAGATGGTCGACGCGGTGCTCGCGCTGGCCACCACGGACGAAGGCCGCGAGCAGCGCTACATGCTGCTGGCGCCGGTGATCCGCGAGCGCAAGGGCGAGCACGCGCAGGTGTTCGACCAGTTGCGCGCGCAGGGCTTCGTGCGCGTGCGCGTGGACGGCGTGCTGCACGAGATCGACGCGGTGCCGCCGCTGGCGCTGCGGGTCAAGCACACGATCGAGGCGGTGATCGACCGCTTCAAGCCGCGCGAGGACATCAAGCAGCGCCTGGCCGAATCGTTCGAGACCGCGCTCAAGCTCGGCGACGGCATGGCCTCGGTGATGTCGCTCGACAACGCCGATCTGCCGCCCTTGCTGTTCTCGTCCAAGTACAGCTGCCCGGTGTGCGACTACTCGCTGCCGGAACTGGAGCCGCGGCTGTTCTCGTTCAACTCGCCAGTGGGCGCCTGCCCGACCTGCGATGGCCTGGGCGTGGCGCAGTTCTTCGATCCCGCGCGCGTGGTGATCCACCCCGAGCTGTCGCTGGCCGCCGGTGCGGTGCGCGGCTGGGACCGGCGCAACGCCTACTATTTCGCGCTGATCCAGTCGCTGGCCAAGCACTACAAGTTCAGCGTCGACACGCCGTGGCAGCAGCTGCCCGACGACTCGCGCCAGGCGGTGCTGTTCGGCAGCGGTACCGAGACGATCAGCTTCAGCTACACCAGCGACAGCGGCGCGCGCCACGCGCGCAAGCACCGCTTCGAAGGCATCGTGCCGAACCTCGAACGCCGCTACCGCGAGACCGAGTCGGCCGCGGTGCGCGAGGAACTGGCGAAGTACATCAGCGAACGCGCCTGCACCGACTGCGTCGGCGCGCGCCTCAACCGCGCCGCGCGCAACGTGTTCGTCGCCGACCGACCACTGCCGGACCTGGTGGTGCTGCCGATCGACGAGGCGCTGACGTTCTTCAAGGGCCTCAACCTGCCCGGCTGGCGCGGCGAGATCGCGACCAAGATCGTCAAGGAGATCGGCGACCGCCTGCGCTTCCTGGTCGATGTCGGCCTCGATTACCTGACCCTGGAGCGCAAGGCCGATTCGCTGTCCGGCGGCGAGGCGCAGCGCATCCGCCTGGCCAGCCAGATCGGCGCCGGCCTGGTCGGGGTGATGTACGTCCTCGACGAACCGTCGATCGGCCTGCACCAGCGCGACAACGAACGCCTGCTCGGCACCCTCACCCACCTGCGCGACATCGGCAACACGGTGATCGTGGTCGAGCACGACGAAGAAGCGATCCGCCTGGCCGACTACATCGTCGACATCGGCCCCGGTGCCGGCGTGCACGGCGGCGAGATCGTCGCCCAGGGGAGCTACGCCGACATCCTCAAGGCACCGCGTTCGCTGACCGGCCAGTACCTCTCCGGCCGCAAGCGCATCGAGATCCCGACCAAGCGCCACAAGCCCGATCCGAAGGCCACGTTCCACCTGCGCGGCGCCAGCGGCAACAACCTCAAGCAGGTCGACTTGGCGATCCCGGCCGGGCTGTTCACCTGCGTCACCGGCGTCTCGGGTTCGGGCAAGTCGACGCTGATCAACGACACCCTGTACACGATCGCCGCGAACGAGTTGAACGGTGCCTCGCAGCCGGTGGCGCCGCACAAGTCGCACGAGAACATCGAGCTGTGGGACAAGGTGGTCGACATCGACCAGTCGCCGATCGGGCGCACGCCGCGCTCGAATCCGGCGACCTACACCGGCCTGTTCACGCCGCTGCGCGAGCTCTACGCACAGGTGCCGGAGGCGCGCGCGCGCGGCTATTCGCCGGGACGCTTCAGCTTCAACGTCCGTGGCGGGCGCTGCGAGGCGTGCCAGGGCGATGGCCTGATCAAGGTCGAGATGCACTTCCTGCCGGACGTGTACGTGCCCTGCGATGTCTGCGGCGGCAAGCGCTACAACCGCGAGACGCTGGAGGTGCTCTACAAGGGCTACAGCATCTCCGACGTGCTCAACATGACGGTCGAGGATGCCCTGACCCTGTTCGAGGCGATCCCGTCGATCTCGCGCAAGCTCGAAACCCTGATCGACGTCGGCCTGAGCTACATCAAGCTCGGCCAGAGCGCGACCACGCTGTCGGGCGGCGAGGCGCAGCGCGTCAAGCTGTCGAAGGAGCTTTCCCGTAGAGACACCGGGCGCACGCTGTACATCCTCGACGAGCCGACCACCGGCCTGCACTTCCACGACATCGAGCACCTGCTGGCGGTGCTGCACCGGCTGCGCGACGACGGCAACACCGTGGTCGTGATCGAGCACAACCTCGACGTGATCAAGACCGCGGACTGGGTGATCGACCTCGGCCCGGAAGGCGGCCACCGCGGCGGCACCATCCTGGCCACCGGCACCCCCGAGCAGATCGCGGCGCTAAGCAATTCGCATACCGGGCGCTTCCTGGCCCCGTTGCTCGGCATCGACGTCCCCAAACCCAGGGCCAAGGCGGCCCCGAAGGCTAGCGCCGCCGCCGGCCGCAAGCCCAGCAAGGCCAAATCCAAAGCATGAGCGACACACCCGCCCCCACCCCCGCGCGCAAGCCGCGCAAGCGCGCTTCTGCCGCGTCCAAACCCGAAGCCGCTGTCGCAACTCCGCCGGCGTTGGCAACGGCCGGTCCGGTGGTGCTGATGCAGGCGCCGCTGTCGGTACGCTGGCGCGACCTCGACGCGTTCAACCACGTCAACAACTCGCAGTATCTGGGCTATCTCGAAGAAGCGCGGCTACGCTGGATGATGACGCTGCCGGGCATGGGCCTGGACGACGACGTCGCACCGGTGCTCGCGGCCTCGAACCTCAACTACCGGCGTCCGATCGAGTGGCCCAACGAAGTCATGGTCGAGCTGTTCGTCGAGCGCGTCGGCAACACCAGCGTCACCGTCGGCCACCGCATCCTCGACGCCAACGATGCCGGCGTGCTGTTCTGCGATGGCAACGTGGTGATGGTGTGGATCGATCGTGAAGCTGGCCGCGCCGCGCCGTTGCCGGCGTCGGTGCGGAACGCCTGCCAGCCGAGCTGAAATTCGTGCCGGATTTCTCCCTTTGAAGAAGGGAGATCAAGCGGGATTTGCTTTCGCGGCCGCCCAAGTCTCTGGGGCATCGCGCCAATCTCCCCGCGCTCTCTTTTTTGAGAGTGGGGAGACGAGCACCCTATTCGCCGGCCTTGCGCACCACGAACTCGCCGCGCAGCGTGCCGCCGTCCTGCAACGCGAACTCGACCGCGACCTTGCTGCCGGGCTTCAGCGGCGCGCGCGCTTGCATCAGCATGAGGTGCATGCCGCCGGGCTTGAGCGTCGCGGCATCGCCCGGCGCGATCCGCAGTTGGGGCAGCGCGCGCATCCGGCTAACGCCATCGACGATGCGGGTCTCGTGCAACGAGCTATCGGCGAACGCGGGGCTGCTGACACGGACGATGGTGACCGGTGTCGGACAGGTGTTCTCGATGCGGCCGAACCCGGCCAGCATCGGCATGGGTCCCGGAGGCAGGCGCAACCAGCCGTCGCGCACCTGCGGCGCGCAATCGCGCGCGCAGGCGGGGATGGCGCTGAACGCGGCGGCAACCAGGACGGCGGTGAGCAAGGCGCGGATCGGATGCATCGGCCTATGATACCGGCAGGCCGGGAGCGGAGTTCGCGATGCATGGGTTGTCGACGCAACGTCTGTCGCTGATCGCCATCGCCTGCACGCTGATGGCGTGCAAGCCGCCCGAGTCACCTGCACCAACCGCGACATCCGCCGCGCCCCCCGCGCCGCTGGCCACCCCGGCCGATCCGAAGCCGGACACAGGCGCCGGCGTCACCGCGTTGACGATCTACAGCGGCGACTACGACGCGCTCGCGCAGATCGAACGCCCCGGCACCGACATGCCCGGCTATGCGCTGGTCGAGCAACCGCTGCACTACGCGCTCAAGGCCGGCCCCAACACCATCGCCACCACCCGCGTCGCACCGGCGATGGACGTCGAGGCGGCGCTGCTGCGCGCGCACACCTCCGGCATCGTGATCGAGGGCCAGCGCTACCTCCCCGCGCCGAGCGGTTCGCAGGACGTGCTGGCCACCGCGATCGGCCGCAAGATCGCGGTCGAGCACACCTCCGGCAACGCCAAGCAGACCGACAGCGGCGTGCTGCTCGCCGCCGACGGCGGCCTGACCCTCGCACTCGCCGACGGCCGCACCAAGCTGATTCGCGAGTACGACAGCTTCAGCATGGTCGATGGCGACGACGCGCTGCCGCGGCAGGCGGCGTTGCAATGGACCGTGCGCGCGCAACGCGCCGGCGATGCCGCGTTCGTGCTGGCGTATCCGATGGGCGGTATGGCGTGGCGCGCCGAGTATCTGGCCACCCTGGCCAAGGGCGACGCCTGCCAGCTCGCGCTCGACGGCGCGGCGCTGGTCAGCAACCGCGCCGGCATCACCTTCGACGCCGCCAAGCTCACCCTGGTCGCGGGCGCGCCCAACCGCGTGCGCCGCGCACGCGACGGCTTCGCCGCGGGCAACCACTCCTACGCCGGGGACGCCGCCCAGACCGCCGCGCCGGTGCCGGTCGAACGCAGTTCGGGCGAGTACCACGCCTACGAACTGCCGCGCGCCACCCGCGTCGCGCAGGGCAGCACCGAGCGCGTGCCCCTGTTCGCACCGCGGCCGACGATCGCCTGCGAACGGGCCTACGTGGTCGACGCCGACATCCCGCAGTGGCTGCCGCCGCAGCCGGTGCTGGAGCCGTCGTTCCGCGGCCAGACCGGCGCGCTACCGGTCAATGCCACGGTCTCGCTGGCCAACACCGCTTCGGCCGGCCTGGGCCAGCCGCTGCCGGCGGGGCGCGTGCGCGTGTTCGACGGCAGCGATTTCCTGGGCGAGTCCGCGCTCGAGCACACCGCGCAGGGCGCGGAGATCCGGCTCGAGGTCGGCAAGGCCTTCGACCTGGGCGCGCAGCGCGAAAACACCGCCTTCCACATCGACCGCGCCGGCCGTACCGTCACCGAGTCGTTCGCGATCAAGCTCAGCAACGCCAAGCCGACTCCCGTGACCGTGCGCGTGATCGAACCGCTGCCACGCTGGAGCGACTGGCAGGTCACCGCCAGCAGCGTGCCGGCGACCAAGAAGGACGCGCGCCACGCGCAGTTCGACGTCGCGGTGCCGGCCGCCGGCGAAACCACCCTCACCTACACCGTCCGCTACCGCTGGGCCAAGGACCTGAAGCCATGAACCAAGCCGCACCCCACCGCGTCGCCAGTTGCGTGGACACCATCGATCACGGCGGCATCGTCGAACTCAGGCTCGCGCGCGCGCCGGTCAACGCGCTCGATCCGGCGTTGTGCAACGGATTGCGCGCCGCGCTGGACGATGCGATCGCGTCCGGCGCGCAGGGCGTGGTGCTGTCGGGCGGGCCGAAGGTGTTCTCCGCCGGGCTCGATGTGCCCTACCTGCTGTCGCTGGGCGACGACCGCCATGCGTTGATGGCGGCCTGGGAAGCGTTCTTCGATGCCGCGATGGCGCTGGCCGCCGCGCCGGTGCCGGTGGTCGCGGCGATCGGCGGGCATGCCCCCGCCGGCGGCTGCGTGCTGGCGCTGTGCTGCGACTACCGGGTGATGGCGCGCAGCGACGAACCCGAACGGCCGTTCCGCATCGGCCTCAACGAAACCCAGGTCGGCCTGGTCGCACCCGAAGGCATCCAGCGCCTGCTGCGACGCGTGGTCGGCCCGTACCGCGCCGAGCGCCTGCTGGTGGCCGGCGAGATGCTCGACAGCGGGCAGGCGCTGCACGTGGGCCTGGTCGACGAGCAGGTCGCGCTCGACGAGGTCGGCGCGCGCGCGCGCGAATGGCTGGCCCAGCTGCTGGCGTTGCCGCGGGCGGCGATGCTGCGCACCCGCGCGATTGCCCGCGCCGAAGTGATCGAAGCCCTGCAGCCGCAGCACATCCAGCTCGATCGTTTCATCGAGGCCTGGTATGCCGCCGACACCCAGGACGCCTTGCGCGCGATGATGGCCAAGCTGGGCAAGTAACCGGCGTCGACGTCGCTGCGCGCGACAGCGACGTCGTGGGCCGTACCACTTGCGCTGCGTCAGCCGATTCGCACCAACGCGCTCACAACACCCACACCTCCACGCGCTCGTTGCGGAAGCGCGCGCCAGCCTGCGCCGCTTCCGCCAGCGGTCGCGCCGTGCCCAGTCCGTGGGCGCTGCGCACGCGGACCCCGCGCTCCTGCAGGTAGCCGGCGACGATGTCGGCGCGGTCATTGCTGATCAACGTCGACACCAGCGCGCCGCCCGCCTCGCGGTTGCCGAACGCGACCAGCACCGCGTGCTTGCCGCGGTTGCCCGGCAATCGCATGTACGCAGCCACGCGATCGAGGTCGTAGGCGGTGCGGCTGTCGAAGATCGACTGGCTGCTGGCTAGGTTGAAGCGCAGGCTCAGCGGCAGTCGCTGCGCGCCGGCGACCAGTTGCGTGTACTGCGCGCTGGCCCGTGGCGCGGGCGATTGCGGCGCCGGTCGCAGCATCACCGCGAAATGGTTGGCGACGGCCACCGCTTCCTGCGCGCGCCGCGTGACCGTGTGCAGTGCGAAGCTGCGCCCCAGCGCTGACATCAGCTGGCCGCCGTACAGGCTGTACCGACGCAGCAGCGGGTAGTCCTCGCTGAGGATGTTGATCGGGGTGGGATAGACCGCCAGCCCGCCGTGGCTGATCGCCAGCGGACGCGCGCGTCCGGGCACGCGCGAACGCAGTGGCACGATGCCGATCGACCCGGGATCCGAAGCGACGCCGCTGGCGACGCGGACATTGCCCTGCGCGCTGCTGCCGTAGGCCGCGCCGGCCATCACCGCTTCGGCGAAGAATTCGCCGCTGGCGCTGCGTGGGTTGCCGAGCAGCGGCCGGATCGGCAGGTCCGGCCCGCCCAGTTGCTTCCAGTTGCGGATCTGGCCGGCGTAGATCGCGCGCAGTTGCGCGATGCCCAGCTGCCGCACCGGGTTGCTGGCGTGCACCACTGCGGTGACGCCGTCGACCGCGACTACGAATTCCTGGTCGGGCGAACCCAGGTCGCCAAGCTGCCAGGCCGCGTCGAGCTCTTCGGCGTTCGGGCGTCGCGCCATCATCGCCAGTTCGGTGTTGCCTTCGATCAGGTCGGCGATCCCGGACGCGGACCCGCGCTTGTCGATCTCGACGATCAGCGGCGTGCCGTCGCGTTGCGCGTGGATCTCCAGCCGGCTTGCACCTCGGGCGCGTTCGCTGACGTCCTCGTAGCCGGCCGCCTGCAACCACGACTTGACCAGCGCCGGCACCAGCCGTTCGCCCATGGTGTTGGAGCCGTGGATGCGCAGGCGCTCGGTGTTGGCGTCCTGCGCCAGCGATGGCGCTGCGCACAGGCACAGCAGGCACGCCGCGAGTGCGGCGTGCAGTTTGATGGTGAACATGGATTCCCCCCGAATGATCGCGGGAATCGTGGACAGCTTGCGTTACAGCACCATGACCCGGCGCCGCGCGAAAGCAGCGACGCCAAGCGATTCTCACGAACTCACTCGCCGCGCGCGATCGGCCGATGCTCGTCGTCGATCCAGCCGCTCCACGAGCCGGTGAACAACTTCGCGCCATGCAGGCCGGCATGCTCCATCGCCAGCAGGTGGTGGCACGCGGTCACGCCCGAGCCGCACATCGCCACGACATCGTCCGCCTCGTGCGTGCCGAGAATCGCGGCGAACTCGGCGGCCAGTTCCTCGCGTGGCTTGAAGCGCCCATCGCGCAGGTTGTCGGCATACGGGCGGTTGCGCGCGCCGGGCACGTGGCCGGCGACGCGGTCGAGCGGCTCGACCTCGCCGCGGAAGCGTTCGCCGGCGCGCGCGTCGAGCAGCATGCCGCCGTCGGCCAGGTGCGCCTGCACCGCCGCCGCATCGAGCAGGCGGTGGCCGTCAAACTGCGCCGCGTAGGACGTCGGCGTCGGCGCGGGCACGACGGATTCGACCGGCAGATCCAGCCCATTCCAGCGTGCCAGGCCGCCGTCGAGCACCGCGACGGCTTCGTGCCGCAGCGCGCGCAGCAGGAACCACAGGCGCGCGGCAGCGAGCGCACCGTCGCCAGCGTCATAGGCCACGACCTGGTGCGCCGGGGTGATGCCCCAGCGTCCGAGCACGGCGGTGAAGTCGGCCGCGTCGGGCCACGGGTGGCGGCCGGCGTGCGGTTTGCGGTGGTCGGACAGGTCGCGGTCGAGGTCCGCGAAGCGCGCGCCGGGAATGTGCGCGGCGCGGTACGCCGCTTCGCTGCCGGCGCGGTCGGACAGCAGCGCGCGCGCGTCGACCACGACCAGGTCGTCGCGACCCAACGCGGCGTGCAACTCCTGCGCGGATACCAGCGTGGTCCAGGGTTTCATCGGTGGCCCTCCAGGCGTTGGCGCAGGTTGAACAGCATCGACGCGGTGGCGCCCCAGATGCGCTGCGCCGGGTAGCGGTACTCGAACACCTGGCGCGGTTGGCCACGGTAGTCGAGCGTGTGCGTGGCCAGGTTGTCCGGGTCGAGCAGGAACGCGAGCGGCACCTCGAACACGTCGGCGACTTCGCCCGGGTCGGGATGGGCGACATAATCGACCGCGATCAGCGCCACAACCGGCAGCACCCGGAACCCGGTGATCGTCGCCAGCGGGTCGAGGAAACCCAACGGGGTGATCTGCGCGGGACCAACGCCGATCTCCTCACCGGTTTCGCGCATCGCGGCGGTGACCGCGTCGCGGTCGGACGGCTCGATGCGTCCGCCCGGGAAACTGACCTGGCCACCATGGTGGCGCAGGCCGTCGGTGCGGCGGGTCAGCAGCACCTGGGTGCCGTCGGCGCGCGGCACCAGGCCGACCAGCACCGCGGCGTCGCTGAGCACGGCCTCGGGCAGCAGCAGGTCGGCGAGCTCGGCAAGGTTCCAGCCCGGCCCGGGCGGCGGCGCCGAGAGCGGATGCAGCGCGGCGGCGAACTGGCGCGGGTCGGGCAGCATCGCGGTCAACCCACGCGCGACTGGCGTTCCGGCAGTACGGTTTCCATCAGCCGCAGGCGCTCGTCGTCGTTCATCTGCGACCAGCGCGCGATCTCAGCGGTGGTGCGGTGGCAGCCTTCGCACAGGCCCGCGGCATCCAGGGAACAGATGCCGATGCAGGGACTGAGGATGGCGCGGTAAGGGGTCATGGCACGACGGTACGGAAGAGGGGTGGATATGACAACGCCGGCGCGGGGCCGGCGTTGGGTGGTGCGTGTTGCATGTCGCGATCGACTGCTGCTTTCGCTCGTCATCCCCGCGCAGGCGGGGATCCAGCGACTTTGCCATTGACGTTGCGCTTGCAAGCAAGAGCAACGTCGCTGGATCCCCGATAGGAGCACTCGGGGATGACGTTTCGGCAAGGCCGATCGCGCTGTGCGCGAGCCGGCCGAAACGTCACTTGACGCTGACGAGCTTGATCTCGAACTGCACCGCCACGTTCGGCGGGAACGGCGTGCGCGGGTCGGCGCCGTAGGCCTTGTCGGCCGGCAGCGTGACTTCCCACTTCGAGCCGGCCGGCATCTGCAGCAGCACTTCGCGCATCGCGGGCATTTCGATCTCGCTGACCTTCACCGCCTGGATCGGCTGCGCCGGACGCGCCTGCGCCGGGCGCTCGCCCCACGCATAAGGGCCGGCCACTTCGAGCTGCACGGTGTTGGCCTGGCTCGGCTTGGCGCCGTTGCCGGCTTCGATCACGCGGTACTGCACGCCGCTGGGCAGCGCCTTGACGCCGGCCTTGGCCTTGTTCTGCGCCACGAAGCTGTCGCTCTTGGTCTTGTTGGTCGCCGCGGCCTTGTCCCAATCGGCCTTGGCCTTGGCCTGCTGGCGCTTCTGCATGTTCTGCACGGCGGTGCGCAGCTGGTCGACCGGCACGGTCGGCTGCTTCTTGCCGTAGCCGTCCTGCAGGCCCTTGATGATGGTGTTCACATCGACCTGCTCGCCGCTTTCGCTGGCGTTGCGGCCGAGGTCGTAACCGAGCGCGTAGCTCAGCTTGCCCTTTTCCGACGAGGTGTCCTGCGCGACGGCGTTGCCGGCGGTCAGAGCCAGGGCCGCGATGGCGACGGCAATCAAACGCAACTTCATTCGGTGAAACCTCCGGGAGCTTGGCGGGACGACTGGTGGCCCCGCCGGGATGCGCGTCGGTCGACAGCCCCGAGCAGCGCGCTAGGATAGCGGCGCCACGGCTTAACCGCCACTGACGCCAACCGCTCTGACAACGTGCCCTCGGCAGAGTTCCGCGTCCCCCGAAACCTTCCGTTCATCCCCTTCAGGCCTGAGCCCGACGCCATGTCCGCAGCCCCGTCCGACACCCCACCCTCGCCCGTCACGACCACCGACCGCGGCGCCGTCCGCGTGATCACGGTCAACCGCCCCGACAAGCTGAACGCACTCAACGCGGCCACCCTCGACGCCCTGCACGAGGCCTTCGATGCCGCGGCCGCGGCGCCATCGGTGCGCGTCGTGGTGCTGACCGGCGCCGGTGCGAAGGCCTTCGTCGCCGGCGCCGACATCGCCGAGATGAACGGCTTGACCCCGGTGCAAGGGCGCGACTTCTCGCTGCGCGGGCAGCGCATGATGCGCCGGGTCGAGAAGATGCCCAAGCCGGTGATCGCGATGGTGAATGGCTTCGCGCTCGGTGGCGGCATGGAGCTGGCGATGTGCTGCCACCTGCGGATCGCCGCCGACAGCGCCAAGCTCGGCCAGCCGGAGATCAACCTCGGCCTGATTCCCGGCTTCGGCGGCACCCAGCGCCTGCTGCGCCTGGCCGGCCGCGCCGCGACCCTGGAGCTGTGTCTGGTCGGCGCGCCGATCGACGCGGCGCGGGCGCGCGAACTGGGCATCGTCAACCGCGTGGTGGCCAGCGACGAACTCGAAGCCGAGACCATGAAGCTCGCCGAGCAGCTCGCCAACGCCGCGCCGCTCGCGCTGCGCGGCATGCTCGACTGCATCAACGTCGGCGGCGAGTGCGGGATCGAGGAGGGCCTCGAATACGAATCGGCGCAGTTCGGCCTGATGTTCTCGACCGACGACATGCGCGAAGGCACCGGCGCGTTCCTCGAACGCCGCAAGCCGGTCTTCAGCGGCGCATGAGCGATGCCCTGCCCTGCGCCGGTTGCGATTGTCGCGACGGCGCCGGCGCATCCGCGCACGCTATCGTCGCGGCGCTGGCCGACGACGACCTCGACCGTGCGATCGAGCTCGGGCTGCTGGCGGTGGAGGCCTGCCCGGCGTGCAATCCGGCTTGCAGCGCCCACCTGCTCGCGGCCCGCGAGGCGCGCCGCACCGCGCTGGCCGCGCGCGAACGCTACCGCGCGCGCAACGCCCGACTGCAGCGCCGTGCCGCCGAGCGCGCCGCGCAACGCGCAACCCCGGCCCCCGCCGCTGCCTCGGTCGATACCGATGCCGCGCCCCGGCCCGCGCTGCCGCCGGCGGCCGCGGCCGCGCTCGCCCGCGCCAAGGCCAAGGCCGCCGGCCCCGCCAAGCCGTGAGTCCCGGCGCCCGCACCCGGTTGCCGAAGCGCCGCGGCAAGCTCAGCCGCGCCGAAGCCGAAGAACTGTTCGCCCGGCTGCAGGCACTCAACCCCAAGCCGGCCACCGAACTGGAATACAGCAGCCCCTACGAGCTGCTCGTGGCGGTAACCCTGTCGGCGCAGGCGACCGACGTCGGCGTCAACAAGGCCACGCGCCGGCTGTTTCCTGTCGCCAACACCCCGCAGGCGATCGCCGCGCTCGGGGTAGAGGGGCTCAAGCCCTACATCGCCACGATCGGCCTCTACAACACCAAGGCCGCGAACGTGGTCGCGATGGCGCACCAGCTGATCGAGCAACACGGCGGCGAGGTGCCACGCGAGCGCGCCGCGCTCGAGGCGCTGCCCGGGGTTGGCCGCAAGACCGCGAACGTGGTCCTCAACACCGCGTTCGGCGAACCGACCATGGCGGTCGACACCCACATCTTCCGGGTCGCCAACCGCACCGGGCTGGCGCCGGGCAAGACCGTGCGCGCGGTCGAGGACGGCCTGCTGCAGGCGGTGCCGGCGGCCTACCTGCACGACGCCCACCACTGGCTGATCCTGCACGGCCGCTACGTGTGCAAGGCGCGCAAGCCCGACTGCCCGCACTGCGCGATCCGCGATTTGTGTCGGTTCAAGGACAAGACCCCGGGCGAGCCGGACCCGGTCGCGACCTGAATTGCAGGGTTATCGGTCGGTCACGGCGGCGAAATAAGTCAGGCCTGTCACATTTACGCAACTTTCACACCCTAGCCTGCCCGGCATCACTCCACGCCCCAGGGCCCACCGATGAACCTCCGCCGCCACACCCTTTCCGTCGCGCTGCTTGCCGTGCTCATCGCGCCGGCCGCGCACGCCGAAGTCGCGCTCGACGTGATCGCCGACTCCGAAGTCTCCTTCGAGGGCCTGGTCCAGGCCGACTTCAACAAGTTCGACAACGACTTCGCCAACCTCAACGGCGATGCGCTGGACGGCAGCGACGCCGACCAGGAACTGCGCCGCGCCGAGATCGTGCTCAAGGGCAAGGGCCCGGGCAACTTCGAGTGGGTGCTGGGCTACGACGCCAAGGCCGACAAGTACCTGGACGTCAACGCCAAGTACAAGCTCGGCGGCAACGGCAACCACTTCGTGCAGCTGGGCCAGTTCAAGCAGCCCAACAGCCTGGAAGAGCTGTCCTCGACCAAGAACAACGACTTCATCTCCAAGGCGCTGGTCACCAACACCTTCGGCGTGGCCCGCCGCCTCGGCGCCGCCTACCGCTTCGGCGACGTCAACTGGGGCGTGACCACCAGCTACTTCGGTCGCGAGATGACCCGCAACCTTGCCCACGGCAGCGGCTTCGGCGCGCGCGGCAACTGGGCGCCGATCAACGAGACCGGCAACGTGCTGCACTTCGGCCTGTCCTACGTCGACTACGACACCGACGCCGACACCCTGCGCCTGCGCGCGCGCCCGAACGCCGACCTCGCCGGCCAGCGCATCGTCGACACCGGCAACATGACCAACGCCGACCGCCAGGCCACCATCGGCGGCGAAGCGATGTGGATCAGCGGCCCGTTCAAGCTGCAGACCGAGTACATGCAGGCCAGCGTGGACCGCTACAACAACGGCAACCCGCGCCAGTCGAACGACTTCGACGCCAGCAGCGGCTACGTCAGCGGCCTGTGGAACATCACCGGCGAGTCCTGGGGTTACAAGGACGGCGTGCCGACCACCCCGCTGCCCAACAACCCGGGTTCGGGCATGTGGCAGCTCGGCCTGCGCTACGACACGATCGACCTCAACGACGGCAACGCCATCCCGGGCGCCACCCCGACCGCGGCTTCGCTCGTCAACGGCGTGCTCGGCGGCGAGATGGACACCTGGACCGTCGGCGTCAACTGGTACTGGCGCTCGAACTTCAAGTTCATGCTGAACTACGTCAAGGTCGACAGCTCGCGTTACTTCATCCGCACCCCGGCCGCGCCGTACGCCGCGCTGCCGGCCAACAACAACATGCTGGTCAACCGCGAAGTCGACGACAACCCGAGCATCCTCGAAGCGCGCGTGCAGTTCTACTGGTAAGCCCCGCTCTCCCTCTCTCTCTCTCTTGATGCATCCATTGAGGGCGCGGCGAAAGCCGCGCCTTTTTTTTGCGCCACGTCCGGCCCCCCTCTGCAAAAAGAGGGGAGCGGATCCACAGGCATCCGGATTCCCCCCTTTGAAAAAGGGGGGCCAGGGGGGATTTGCTCTTGCTCTGCTCCTGGGGCAGCAACAGCCACGGCAACAACCAAGGCCAATCTCCCCCAACCCCTCTTTTCCAAAGAGGGGAGCCGATCGGCCTCGAATCCGAGCGCTGTCACCGACCTGTCATTTACCCGACGCGCGGGTGTCATCCCACCGTTATGAAATGCACCCCGGGCGGGCTACGCCCGTCGTCTTTCCAGGAGCCCATCAGTGTTCAAGTCGATCCAATTCCGCCTCGCCGCCCTCGCCATCGCGACCGCGTGCGGCGCCAGCGCGCAGGCCGCCGACGTCACCGGCGCCGGCGCCTCGTTCGTCTACCCGGTCATGTCCAAGTGGTCGGCCGACTACGCCAAGGCCTCCAAGAAGCGCGTCAACTACCAGTCGATCGGTTCCGGTGGCGGCATCGCCCAGATCAAGGCCGGCACCGTCGACTTCGGTTCGTCCGACGCCCCGCTCAAGCCCGAGGAGCTGGCCAAGCACGGCCTGGCCCAGTTCCCGTCGGTGATCGGCGGCGTGGTGCCGGTGATCAACGTGCCGGGCGTGCCCGCCGGCGCGATGAAGCTGGACGGCGCAACCCTGGGCAACATCTTCCTGGGCAAGATCAAGATGTGGAACGACCCGGCGATCGTCGCCCTCAACGGCGGCGTCAAGCTGCCGGCCAAGAAGATCACCGTCGTGCACCGCTCCGACGGCTCGGGCACCACCTTCAACTTCGTCAACTACCTGTCCAAGGTCAACCCGGAGTGGAAGGCCAAGGTCGGCGAAGGCACCGCCGTGAAGTGGCCGGTCGGCATCGGCGGCAAGGGCAACGAGGGCGTGGCCGCGTACGTCAAGCAGATCAGCGGCGGCATCGGTTACGTCGAGCTGTCCTACGCGCTGCAGAACAAGATGTCGTACTCGCGCCTGAAGAACCCGGCCGGCAACTTCGTGCTGCCCTCGGACGAGACCTTCCAGGCCGCCGCCGCCAGCGCGCAGTGGGCCGACGCCAAGGACTTCTACCTGGTGATGACCAATGCCCCCGGCGCGAACTCCTGGCCGATCACCGCGACCAACTTCATCCTGATGTACAAGCAGCCCAAGAACGCCGCCGGCGCCAAGCAGGCCAAGGAATTCTTCCGCTGGGTGTACGCCAACGGCGACGCGCAGGCCAAGAAGCTCGACTACGTGCCGCTGCCCGACGCGCTGGTGACCCAGATCGAGGGTTACTGGAAGGCGAACATGGCGTACTGAGCCGCCGGCTCGGTGTTGCTGGGAAAACGGGCCTTCGGGCCCGTTTTTCGTGGTCGACGCCGGCGCGGCGGCGGCCACCCGGATTCGTCGCTGCAGGTTGTCGGTCGCGGCGATCTGCGCGATTGATTCGGAGCCGCGACCCGCCGTTTTCCGCGCGGGTACGGCTGGTTCCGGGCTCGCGCCACGGTGTTGCGCCGGTGAGCCATTGATCCGGGCTCGCGAGCCACAGTTTCCCGACCGTACGCCGCCGTTTTCCGGTCGCGGGCGAGCGAATTTCAGTGGCGCTTGCGTGATTGGGGGCGGCGCGCGGCCGAATCGCGGTGGCGCTCCACCGATTCTTGGTGGCGTTCCACTGATTTTCGGGGGCACACCACTGATTCTTGGTGGCGCTCCGCCGTTTTTTGGTGGCACTCCACTGTTATTCGGCGGCGCTCCACCATTTTCGGGTGGCACTCCACCGATTGCGGGCGACTCGCCGCCGTCTTTTGGCCGCGCATGACCGTATTTGGGGCGCGGACGGGGGCTCGGGCCCGGCGTCGGCCGCCAGCCGGCGGGAGAAGGGCCCTATGACAGTCCGGCCCGCCCCGTGTCATCGCCGTGTAACAAAAACATCATTTCATAGCGCCATCCGCTGGCCCCCGGCCAGCCTTCGTCATGGAGTCACGCATGAAGAGCACGGCCCGCATCGCCGCCCTGTCCCTCGCCCTGGCCCTCGCGGTCAGCGCCTGCAAGCCGGGCACCGACACCCCGGCGCCTGCCGCGGACGGCACCGCCGCCGCCCCGACCGCCACCGCCCCGGCCGGCGACAAGGTCGCCGCCGAGATCACCGGCGCCGGCGCGACCTTCATCTACCCGCTGCTGTCGAAGTGGTCGGACGAGTACCACAAGGCGACAGGCAACAAGATCAACTACCAGTCGATCGGTTCCGGCGGCGGCATCGCCCAGATCAAGGCCGCCACGGTCGATTTCGGTTCCACCGACAAGCCCCTGCCGAGCGAGGAACTCGCCACCGCCGGCCTGGGCCAGTTCCCGTCGGCGATCGGCGGCGTGGTGCCGGTGGTCAACGTCGCGGGCGTCACCGCCGGCGAGCTGCGCCTGAGCGGCCCGCTGCTGGCCGACATCTACCTGGGCACGGTGGCCAAGTGGAACGACCCGGCGATTGCCGCGCTGAACCCGGGCGTGACCCTGCCCGACAGCAAGATCAACGTGGTCAAGCGCTCGGACGGCTCCGGCACCACCTTCAACTTCGTCAACTACCTGTCCAAGGTCAGCCCGGCGTGGAAGGCCAAGGTCGGCGAAGGCACCTCGGTCAACTGGCCGACCGGCATCGGCGGCAAGGGCAACGAGGGCGTGGCCTCGTACGTCAAGCAGATCAAGGGTTCGATCGGCTACGTCGAGCTGGCCTACGCCACCGAGAACGGCATGGCCCACGCGCAGATGCAGAACGCGGCCGGCAACTGGGTGCAGCCGAGCATCGCCGCGTTCCAGGCCGCGGCCGCGACCGCCGACTGGAAGAACGCCAAGGACTTCAACCTGGTGATCACCAACGCGCCCGGCGCCGAAGCCTGGCCGATCACCGCGACCAATTTCATCCTGATGTACAAGCAGCCCAAGGACGCCCAGCGCTCGAAGGACGCGCTGGCGTTCTTCAAGTGGTCGCTGGCCAATGGCCAGGCGCAGGCACAGGCGCTGCACTACGTGCCGCTGCCGGCCGAGCTGGTGTCGCAGGTCGAGGCGTACTGGGCGACGGAGTTCAAGTGACGCATTGGCCCGTGCGCGAAGCGCACGGCGTTGCCAATGCGTCATCCCCGCGCAGGCGGGGATCCATGGACGTTGTTGTTGTCTTTGCTGTTGGCGAAGAACCAAGTCCATGGATTCCCGCCTGCGCGGGAATGACGAGCTAAGAACCAAGTCCCTGGATGTTCGGCTCCGCCGAAGTAAAGCGGAGCCTGCTTTCGCAGGAATGACGAGCAAAAACGAGACGAGCGAAGCGACAAGACAAGCCAATGCAGAGCACTCCGCCCCGATGAACGCCACCACCCTTCCCCTCCGCGCCAGCAGCAGTCGCGACGTCAAGGACGCGCGCGCCGATCGCGGTTTCCGCTGGCTGGTCACCGGCGCCGGCCTGCTGGTGCTGGTCTCGCTCGGCGCGGCCGCGCTGTCGATGCTGTGGGGCGGGCGCGAGGCGTTCGCCAAGTTCGGCCTCAGCTTCCTGTGGTCGGACGTCTGGGATCCGGTCGGCCAGCAGTTCGGCGCGCTGGTGCCGATCTACGGCACCGTGGTCACCGCCGTGATCGCGATGATCATCGCGGTGCCGGTCAGCTTCGGTATCGCGATGTTCCTGACCGAGATCGCGCCGAAGTGGCTGCGCGGGCCGATCGGTTCGGCGATCGAACTGCTCGCCGGCATCCCCTCGATCATCTACGGCATGTGGGGCCTGTTCGTGCTGGTGCCGGTGCTGAGCGAGCACGTCTACCCCTGGGTCGACGAGAACCTCGGCCAGTTGCCGCTGGTCGGCAGCCTGTTCGCCGGCCCGCCGCTGGGCCTGGGCATGGGCACCGCCGGCCTGGTGCTGGCGATCATGGTGATCCCGTTCATCGCCTCGGTGATGCGCGAGGTGTTCCTGACCGTGCCCGGCCGCCTCAAGGAATCGGCCTACGCGCTGGGTTCGACGCGCTGGGAAGTGGTCTGGGACATCATGCTGCCGTACACGCGTTCGGCGGTGATCGGCGGCATCTTCCTCGGCCTGGGCCGCGCGCTCGGCGAGACCATGGCGGTGACCTTCGTGCTCGGCAACGCGCACGAGCTCACCACCTCGCTGCTGATGCCGGGCAACTCGATCGCCGCGACGATCGCCAATGAATTCGCCGAGGCCGATTCGGAGATGTACCGCTCCTCGCTGATCGCGCTGGGCTTCGTGCTGTTCCTGGTGACGTTCGTGGTGCTGGCCGCGGCGCGCCTGATGCTGCGGCAACTGTCCAAGCGGGAGGGCTCCTGATGAGTGCGTCGCTGTACGGCATGCGCCGTTTCAAGAACCTGCTCGCGCAGACGCTCGCCGTCGCGGCGACGATCTTCGGCCTGTTCTGGCTGGTGTGGATCATCTGGACCACGCTGAGCAAGGGCATCGCCTCGATCAACCTCGACCTGTTCACGCAGATGACGCCGCCGCCCGGCGACGAGGGCGGCATGCTCAATGCGTTCTTCGGCAGCGCGGTGATGAGCCTGCTCGGCATCGTGATCGGCGCGCCGATCGGCGTGCTCGCCGGCACCTTCCTGGCCGAGTACTCGCAGAAGTCCTGGATCGGCGAGACCGTGCGTTTCGTCAACGACATCCTGCTGTCGGCGCCGTCGATTGTCTTGGGCCTGTTCGTGTACACCCTGGTGGTGGCGCAGATGGGGCATTTCTCGGCGCTCGCCGGTGGCATCGCGCTGGCGTTCATCGTGCTGCCGGTGGTGGTGCGCACCACCGACGAGATGCTGCAGCTGGTTCCGGTGCAGATGCGCGAGGCGGCGCTGTCGCTGGGCGTGCCGCAGTGGAAGGTGACGATGCAGGTGCTGTACCGCTCGGCGCTGCCGGGCATCATCACCGGCATCCTGCTCGCCCTGGCCCGCATCTCCGGCGAGACCGCACCGCTGCTGTTCACCGCGCTCAACAACCAGTACTGGACCACCGACATCCTGGCACCGATGGCGAACGTGCCGGTGGTGATCTTCCAGTACGCGATGAGCCCGTACGAAAGCTGGCACACGCTGGCCTGGGCCGGTGCGTTCATGCTCACCGTGTTCGTGCTGTGCGTGAGCCTGCTGGCGCGCATGATCGTCCTGCGCAACAGGATCAGCCATGACTGACCTCTCAACCATTTCCGTTGTCCGGACCCCGGCCATGAATGACACCCGCATCACCGTCGCCACCCCGGAGCGCAGCGTCGCACCGGCGGCGTCAGCCCCCGTCAAGCTCGCCGCGCGCGGACTCGACTTCCACTACGACAAGTTCCGCGCGCTCAAGAGCATCAACCTGGAGATCCCCGAGAAGCGCGTGACCGCGCTGATCGGGCCGTCGGGCTGTGGCAAGTCGACCCTGCTGCGGATCTTTAACCGCATCTACGCGCTGTACCCCAAGCAGGTCGCCAGCGGCGAGGTGCTGCTCGACGGCGAGAACATCCTCGACGCCAAGTACCCGATGAATCGGCTGCGCAGCAAGGTCGGCATGGTGTTCCAGAAGCCGGTGCCGTTCCCGATGACGATCTTCGAGAACGTCGCTTACGGCATCCGCCACCACGAGAACCTCTCCAAGGCCGAGATGAACGTGCGCGTGGAAGACGCGCTGCGCCAGGCCGCGCTGTGGGACGAGGTCAAGGACAAGATGGGCCAGAGCGCGCTCGGCCTGTCCGGCGGCCAGCAGCAGCGCCTGTGCATCGCGCGTGCGGTGGCGCTGCGCCCGGACGTGCTGCTGCTCGACGAGCCGACCTCGGCGCTCGACCCGATCTCGACCAGCCGCATCGAGCAGCTGATCGCCGAACTGAAGAACGACTACACGATCGCGATCGTGACCCACAACATGCAGCAGGCCGCGCGCGTGTCCGACTACACCGCCTTCATGTACCTGGGCGACCTGGTCGAGCACGGCCAGACCGGCACCATCTTCTCGAACCCGTCCAAGCAGCAGACCGAGGACTACATCACCGGTCGGTTTGGGTGAGGGACCGCGCTTAGCCGATGCCCTATCGGCATCGGCTGCGGTACCGAACGCCCGGCCATGGATGGCCGGGCCGGACTGTCCGGAGAGGGCGAGGGATCGCCATGGAAGGCTGCGAAGATCCGCCTAGGAACGCGTAACAGGACAACCAACACATGGGCACCAACATGCACGACCACATCGTCAAGAGCTACGACCAGGAACAGCATCGCCTGCTGGAAGAAACCCTGCGCATGGGCGAGATGGCCGCGTCGCAGCTGCAGGCCGCGCTGGATGTCGTGCAGCGGCGCGACGACAAGGCCGCCGAACGCATCATCGCCAACGACGAGGCGATCGATGCGCTCGAGCAGGAGATCAGCCACGACGTGATGAAGCTGGCGCTGCGCGGGCCGATGGCGCGCGACCTGCGCGAGATACTCGCAGCGATCCGCATCGCCTCCGACATCGAGCGGATCGGCGACTACGCCGCCAACGTCGCCAAGCGCTCGACCGCGCTCAACCTGTCGCCGCCGCTGCCGCACATCGCCGGCCTGCACGCGCTGGGCACCTTGGCGGTGCAGCAGCTGCGCGACGTGCTGGCCGCGTACCGGATCAACGACATCGAGGCCGCCCAGCGCGTGCGCGCCCGCGACGCCGAGATCGACACCGCCTATACCGGCCTGTTCCGCGAGCTGCTGACCTACATGATGGAAGACGCGCGCAGCATCACGCCGTGCACGCACCTGCTGTTCATGGCCAAGAACATCGAGCGGATCGGCGACCACGCCACCAACATCGCCGAGAACGTGTGGTTCCTGGTCAAGGGCGACGAGCTGCTGCCGCCGCGCGACAAGCGCGACGAGACCAACACCACCGCCGCGCCCTGAGCGGCGGCCGGGCCGCCATCAGGGCGATCCGAACCGAGGCACCGCCACCCAGACGGTCTGCAACCGGGGCGCCGCCATCGAGGCGGCCCGAAATTGGGCAGTACCGACCGAAGCGCGCGGCGCGGCCTGGACGCGTCGCCAAACTGAACAACCACTGACTCCAGCGCGGCTTGCCGCATCCGTCTGTCGGCTTTGCCCGAACTCCCCAACTGATGGCGGGTGTGCCTGTCCACCAGGCGCGCCATCCTTGGAACTGGAGGCCAGGAGCGGCATGAAGAACCCATTCACCATCCCGTGCGGCCCCCGCGACGCGTCCCGCTTCGCGCCCGGCCTTGGGCGCGCGGCTTTGCGCCGACCTCCCGGCTGCTCTTTCGCGCCCGTGCCGATTCCCAGCCCGCGCTAATGGAACCGTACCCGCGGTCCGTTACCATCGGCCCGCGTGCTAATCGCACCACTCCCCGCAGTCCCCCTAGAAACCCAGGAGCACGACCATGTCCAAGCAATCCAGCAAGCCGGTTTCGTTGATCGTCACTGCCGCCCTCGTCGGTGGCCTGGGCCTGTCGGCCTCCGCGTTCGCGATGAGCGACCTCAGCCAGGGCTATCTGCTCAGCGCCGGCGAAGCGCACGCCCACGCTGACAAAACCAAGGCCGGTGAAGGCAAGTGCGGTGAAGGCAAGTGCGGTGAAGGCAAGTGCGGCATGGACAAGATGGATACCGACAAGGACGGCCGCATCTCGCAGGCCGAGTTCGGCGCCGCCCACGACGGCGACACCAGCAAGTTCGCCGCGCACGACCCGAACCAGGACGGTTTCATCAGCGCCGAAGAGATGAAGACGCACAAGGAAGGCAAGTGCGGTGAAGGCAAGTGCGGCGCCGACAAGAAAGCCGGTGACAAGAAGGCCGACATGGAAGGCAAGTGCGGCGAAGGCAAGTGCGGTGGCATGGCCTGAGTTAGTAGCACGCTGACCGGTAGTCGATTCCGCTCGTGGTCACGCACCATGGGCGGAATCGACCGCCGACGCGATTGATGGACGCCCTCGCCCGCACCGATGCCGACCATGAGCGAACCGCGCGCCCTGCCCCCTGACGCCGTCGGCCTTGGCCTGCGGCGCGCGCTGCTCGATCCGCTGCAGGCGGCCACGCCGGATGCGCAGGGCCGGCAGGATTTCGACTTCCTCGAATGCGCGCCGGAGAACTGGATCGGCGTCGGCGGGCGTTTCGGCGAGGCGCTGGCCGACCTCAGCGCGCGCCATCCGCTGGTCTGCCACGGGCTGTCGCTGTCGCTGGGCGGTTGCGCGCCGCTCGACCAGACGTTGCTTCTCCGCGTGCGTCGCTTCCTCGAGCAGCACCGCGTCGCGTTCTACAGCGAGCACCTGAGCTACTGCAGCGACGACGGCCAGCTTTACGACCTGCTGCCGATCCCGTTCACCGAGGAGGCGGTGCACCACGTCGCCGCGCGCATCCGCCAGGCCCAGGACATCGTCGGCCGCCGCATCGCGGTCGAGAACGCCTCGTACTACGCCGCCCCGCACCAGGAAATGAGCGAGATCGAGTTCACCAACGCGGTGCTGGCCGAAGCCGACTGCGACCTGCTGCTCGATGTCAACAACGTCTACGTCAACGCGATCAACCACGGTTACGACGCCCACGAGTTCCTTGCGCGCCTGCCCGGCCAGCGCATTGCCTATGTCCATGTCGCCGGCCACTACGACGAGGCCGACGACCTCAAGGTCGACACCCACGGCGCACCGGTGAAGGACGCGGTGTGGGCGCTGCTGGGCGAGGCCTACCGCCGCTTCGGCGCGCGCCCCACCTTGCTGGAACGCGACTTCAACTTCCCGCCCTACGCCGAACTGGTGCGCGAGCTGGGCAAGGTGCGGCGGCTGCTACGCGAGAACTCTCTCACCCACGCCGCGCGCGATCCGCACCATGCCCGCGCCTGATCCGCCGCTCCCGGCCCCGCCGCCGGCGCGCCTGCGCGAGCAGCAGTTCGAACTGACCCACCACCTGCGCGACCCGGGGGCGAACGCCGCGCCGCCGGGGATCGAGGACCGGCGCCTAGCGATCTACCGCGACCTGCTGTTCAACAACATCCAGGACCTGCTTGCCGCCAATTTCCCGGTGATCCGCCAGCTGCTCGGCGACGAACGCTGGCCGCAGCTGGTGCGCAGCTTCTACCGCGAGCACCGCTGCCAGACGCCGCTGTTTACGCAGATCGCGCGCGAGTTCCTGCGTTTCCTCGAGACGCACGAGGACGCGGCGCCCGATCTGCCGTTCCTGGCCGAACTGGCGCACTACGAATGGGTCGAGCTGGCGCTGCAGATTTCCGAGGCCAGCACCGCCGATGTCGACCATGACCCGGACGGCGACCTGCTCGAAGCGGCACCCCTGGTGTCGCCGTTGGCCTGGCCGCTGGCCTACCAATGGCCCGTGCATCGGCTCGGCCCCGACCACGCGCCGCCGAGTCCACCGGAAACGCCGACATTGCTGCTGTTGCGGCGCGAGCCCGATGGCAACGTGCGATTCTCCGAGCTGAGCCCGCTGGCCTTCCGGCTGCTGCAACGCCTGGGCGAGGCGCCGGAGCTCAGCGGTCGCGCGCAACTGCAAGCGCTGGCGCTGGAAGCCGGCTCGGCCGAAGTGGCCGCTTTCCTCGAACAGGGCGGCGCCCTGCTTGAACAGATGCGCGCCAGCGGCGTGATCCTGGGGACGCTCTCCGTCGCACGCGAATCGCCGCCGGCCCCCAACGCGACTTCATCCGGGACGTAAGTCCGAGCAACTCGGAGCGCTCTTGCAGATCCGAGCAGCCCGGATCCCTCTTGGAGATCCGAGCCTGCTCGGATCGCTCATTGCATGGTCAAGAACGATCCGAGCTGGCTCGGATCTACAACACCGCATGCCGGCCCAGGCCGAGGGCAGGATTCCTTTGCCGCCGCACGCGGGCGATGCCGACCCGAGCCGGCCGTCCGCCCACGTCTGCTAGGCTTTTGCGATGTACAACCCCGATCCAGACCCCGCCGCGGGCCCTGCGCCGACCCTCGCCAGCCGTTTCCGCGGCTACCTGCCGGTGGTCGTCGACGTCGAGACCGGCGGCTTCGACTGGAACAGGCACGCCCTGCTCGAGATCGCGGTGCTGCCGATCGACCTGGACGGCGACGGCCAGCTGATCCTCGGCGCCGGTGCCAGTGCCCACGTGGTGCCGGCCCCGGGCCTGGCGATCGATCCGAAGTCGCTGGAGATCACCGGCATCGACGTCGACCACCCGTTCCGCGACGCCAAGCCCGAGCGCCAGGCGCTCGACGCGGTGTTCGCGCCGGTGCGCGAGGCCTGCAAGAAGCACGGCTGCCAGCGCGCGATCCTGGTCGGGCACAACGCCCATTTCGACCTCAACTTCCTCAACGCGGCGGTTACCCGCTGCGCCCACAAGCGCAACCCGTTCCACCCCTTCAGCGTGTTCGACACCGTGACCCTGGCCGGCGTCGCCTACGGCCAGACCGTGCTCGCGCGCGCGGTGCAGGCCGCCGGTTTCGAGTGGAACGCTTCGGAGGCGCACTCGGCGGTGTACGACACCGAACGCACCGCGCAGCTGTTCTGCAAGATCGTCAACGGCTGGCCGCGGCCGATGGGCGCCGCGCCGATCACCTGATCGGCGTAGGGCGGGTTTCAACCCGCCGTTGCCATGCCGGCGTCGCGGCGTACCGGATGCCGCTGCGAAACTGCGATTCCTCGCGAGCCCGGGCGGCGAGACGGCGGGTTGAAAACCCGCCCTACGGCGTCGCCAGCTTCAGGCCGACCAGTCCGGCGACGATCAACGCCACGCTGCCGATGCGCAGCGCGTTGAGTGGCTCGTCGAACAGCACGATGCCGAGGATCACGGTGCCGACCGCGCCGACCCCGACCCAGATCGCGTAGGCGGTGCCGACCGGCAGCGACTTCATCGCGATGCCGAGCAGGCCGAGGCTGATCGCCATCGCCGCGACCGTGCCAACCGTCGGCCAGAGTTTCGTGAAGCCGTCGGTGTACTTGAGGCCGATCGCCCAGCCGACTTCGAACAGGCCGGCGAGTACCAGGATGATCCAGGGCATGGCGCGTCTCCTTATCCAGAATGGGGCCGTCCCCGAACGAGATTGGAGCGGCGGGCTCGTCCCGCTTCCGGTTGTGTTGTGAAGTCCCTCTCCCCTTGGGAAAGGGGTTGGGGTGAGGGTTCGGCGGAGCTGTGGGCGCTGAACCTCAATGGCGCTACCCACATGTACGAGCGATCAGGCTGACGTGATTCCAAGCAGGCTCACCCTCTGCTGCTTCGCCGAACCCTCATCCGCCCTTCGGGCACCTTCTCCCAATGGGAGAAGGAAAGCTGGACGACTACGTCGCAGCGACGCCCCGCTGCCGAACCGCCTCGAACAAGGTCACGCCGCTCGCCACCGACACGTTGAGGCTCTCGACCTCGCTGCCGCCCGGCATCGGGATCTTGACCAGCTGGTCGCAGTTCTCGCGCGTCAACCGGCGCAGGCCATCGCCCTCGCCGCCGAGCACCAGCGCGACGTTGCCGCGCAGGTCGATCGAATAGATCGATGCCTCGGCTTCGCCGGCCAGGCCGTACAGCCACACGCCCAGCTGCTGCAGGTCGCGCATCGCGCGCGCCAGGTTGGTGACCGACACCACCGGGATGCTGTCGGCGGCACCGGCCGAGGTCTTGCGCACGGTCGCATTGACCTGTACCGACTTGTCCTTGGGGATCAGCACCGCGGTCGCGCCGGCGGCCGCCGCGCTGCGCAGGCAGGCGCCGAGGTTGTGCGGGTCCTGCACGCCGTCGAGGATCAGCAGCAGCGCGCGGCCGTCGGCGGCGGCGACCAGGTCCTCCAGCTCGTTCTCGTTCCAGGTCTTGACCGCGGCGTAGCGCGCGACCACGCCCTGGTGGCGCAGGCCTCCGACGACGCCGTCGAGCGCCTGGGTGTTGACCCGGCGCACGTCGATGTCGAGGCGGCGCGCGTTGGCCTCGATCTCGGTCAGGCGCGGGTTCTTGGCGCCGGCCTCGATCAGCACCTCGCGCACGTTGGCGGCGTCGTGTTCCAGCGCTGCCGCCACCGCGTTGATGCCGGCGATCCATTGTTTCTGGCTCATGGGGTTTCCGTGGGCGGGTTGGAGCCGCCGCTGCTGGCGTCGGGGTGGGCCGGAGCGCACACCGCGATCGAGAAGGGCCGCCATTGTCCCCTAAGGGGACTTCGTTCGGGCGCCCCCAAGGGAATCTCCTTCGGGCGTAGGGCGGGCTTTCAACCCGCCGCTGCTGGCGATGCGGCGGACCGTGCGGCGGGTTGAAAACCCGCCCTACGACTGCGGTTGCTTAGTACTTCGCCTTGGTCCGCTTCGCCGGCTGCCCGCGCGCCGGCAGCGGCTTGACGCCCGGCTCCTCGACCAGACGGAAGTCGATCTTGCGGTCCTCGACGCTGGCCTTGAGCACGATGATGCTGAGCCGGTCGCCGAGCCGGAACTCGCGGCCGGTGCGCTCGCCGGTCAGGGTCTTGCGGATCGGGTCGAAGTGGTAGAAGTCGTTCGGCAGCTGGGTCACGTGCACCAGGCCGTTGACCTTGGAGTCGTCGAGCTCGATGAACAGACCGAAGCTGGTCACGCCGCTGATCGTGCCTTCGAACTGCCCGCCGACATGCTGCTCCATCCACGCCGCACGGTAGCGCTCGTCGACCTCGCGCGCGGCCTCGTCGGCGCGGCGCGAGCGCTCGGAACTTTGCAGCGACAGCGCCGTCATCTCGCGCGGCGAGTACGGGTAGTCGTCGGCCTTGGCGCCGCTGAGCACGTGCTTGATCGCGCGGTGCACCAGCAGGTCGGGGTAGCGCCGGATCGGCGAGGTAAAGTGCGCGTACGCCTCCAGCGCCAGGCCGAAGTGGCCGAGGTTGTCGGGCTGGTATACCGCCAGGCTCTGGCTGCGCAGCAATACCGATTCGATCAGGGCCGCGTCGGCGCGCTCGCGCACCTTCTTCAGTAACTGGGTGAAATCGCGCGGGTGCACCTGCGCCCACGCCGGCATCTTCAGCTTGAATTCCTTGAGGAACTCCTGCAGGTCGGCGTACTTGGACTCCGGCGGCCGGTCGTGGACGCGGTAAGGCGCCGGCACCTGGGTTGCGAGCAGGAACTTCGCCGCCTCCACGTTCGCCGCGATCATGCATTCCTCGATCAGCTTGTGCGCGTCGTTGCGCTGCAGCATGCCGGCCTGCACCACCTCGCCCTGCGTGCCGAGCACGAACCGCACCTCGCTGGACTCGAACTCGATCGCGCCACGGTGCTCGCGTGCCTTCGACAGGATCGCGAACAGCTGGTGGAGGCGCTGGATATGCGGCAGCAGCGAGCCGATCTGCGCGATCGCCTCGTCGTGCTGTTCCTGCAGCACCGCGTCGCCTTCCGCCGGGATCGGCATCACCGCGTGCCAGACCTGGGTGTAGGTCAGGCGCGCGTGCGAGTTCATCACCGCCTCGTAGAACTTCGACCGGGTGACCTCGCCCTTGCGGTCGATCTGCATGTCGCAGACGAAGCACAGGCGGTCGACCTTGGGCTTGAGCGAGCAAATGCCATTCGACAAGGTCTCCGGCAGCATCGGCACCACGAAACCGGGGAAGTACACCGAGGTCGCGCGCCGCGTGGCTTCGACGTCCAGCGGCGTGCCGGGCTTGACGTATGCCGAGACGTCGGCGATCGCGACCACCAGCCGGAAGCCGTCGCGGTTGGGCTCGCAGTAGACCGCGTCGTCGAAGTCCTTGGCGTCCTCGCCGTCGATGGTGACCAGCGGCAATGCGCGCAGGTCGACGCGTGTCGCCGCGGTGGCGGCATCGACGGTGATCGGCACCGCGGCGGCTTCGGCCAATACTTCCGGGGAGAACTCGTGCGGGATCTCGTGGCCGTGGATCGCCGCCTGCACCGCCAGCGACGCGGTCAGCTTGTCGCCCAGCACGGTCAGCACGCGGCCGATCGGCGGGCGCTGCGCATCCGGCGCCTGCACCAGTTCGGCGACCACCAGCTGGCCGTGCTGCGCGTCGCCGCGCGACTCCGGCGGGATCAGCACGTTGCGCTGGATGCGGCGGTCGTCGGGGACCACGAAACCGATCCCGGCCTCCACCGTGTAGCGGCCGATCAGGCGATTGAGCCGGCGTTCCAGCACCTCGACGATCGCGCCTTCGCGGCGGCCGCGGCGGTCCATGCCGGTGACGCAGGCGAGTACGCGGTCGCCGTGCATGACCTTGCGCATCTCGAACGGCGACAGGAACAGGTCGTCGCCACCGCCGGCCTCCGGGCGCAGGAAGCCGAAGCCGTCCGGGTTGGCGATCACCACGCCCGGGATCAAGTCCATGCGCTCGGCCGGTGCGAACGCGCCCTTGCGGTTCTGCAGCAACTGGCCGTCGCGGACCATCGCGCGCAGGCGGTTGGTCAGGGCATCGAAGCGGTCGGGTTCGATCAGCGCGAGCTTCTGCGCCAGTTCCTCGATCGCCATCGGGCCATCGGCGGCGGCCAGCAGTTGCACGATCATTTCGCGGCTGGCGATGGGCTGCTCGTAGCGCCGTGCCTCGCGGTCGGCATAGGGGTCGTGCCCGGGCGGATGCGCGCCGGCGGCGGGCATCGGCTGCAGCGGCCGGGCACGCGGTGATGTGGGGTGCGCTGGTTTGAATCCGCGCGGCGGCGGTTCGGGCATCCATCCGGGGCGCTTGCCAGCCGGGCCGCCGGAACGCTTGCCACCGGGGCCGCTGGACGGCTTGCCGGATTGGTCGCCGCGCGCGGCGCTGGTCTTGGCGGGGCCGGCTTTGCCGGGGGTCTTGCTGCCGCGGCCGGAACCGCGCTTGCTGGGGGGTTTTGTCATCGGCCGGATGTTACACCCCGGTCGTCAAAGGCCCGTGTCGACGCGGGCACTCAAGGACGAATCTTGAAGCCGGGATTCTCGTTGGCCGTGCCGTCCGCCTCGAGCACCGCGAAGCGCGTGCCGTCGCGAAAGAACACCACCGGGATCGGATCCAGGAACAGTGGCCGCCGCACGAACCGCAAGGTCCAGCCGAAGTGCTCCAGGGTGTGCAGGGCGTTCAGTTGCTCGTGGGTGAGCCCGGCCCTCAGATCGGCGGCGCTTTCCTCATCGGTCTTGCTGCGTCGTTCGCGGTCGGACATGGCGTCTCCAGCTTCCTTGTCTGGCACGCAGTGTGCCGCGAGAAATTTCGACATGACGTGAACACATTGGCCGCCAGCCCCCGCGCCCCAAAGTCGCGACCCAGGCAAGGGGGCCATGTCGCGCATGGCATGCCGCCGCTTATGCGCCGCGGTGGATCGCCCAACAAAAAACCCCGCCGAGGCGAGGTTCGTTGTGTGTCCGACGCGGTAGTCGTCGGACGATGTTGGTGCCCGGGAGAGGACTCGAACCTCCACGGAGTTGCCCCCGCTAGCACCTGAAGCTAGTGCGTCTACCAATTCCGCCACCCGGGCAAACCCGCACGATTGGGCTGTGCGGGGCGCGTATGTTGCGTTGCGGCGTGGTGGATGTCAACACGTCGCCACGCTCTTTTTCCCGCCCCGAACGCATGCGCGCCGCGGCCTTGCGATCAGATGATCTGGATGCCGCCCTTGGCGATGATCGGCCCGGTCGGCACGCCCTGCGGCGCGCCGCCCTGCGGTTCCAAAGTGATCGCCAGCGTCGATCCCACCGCCAATGCGCGACGGATGTCGGCCGGCACCGACACGCTGTGCGCCTTGTCGATCGAGACCAGACCGAGCGAGCGCGGCGCTTCGCCGGCCGGGATCAACCACAGCTCGGGCACGCGCCCTTGGGCGTCGGCCGCGGCCGGTACCGGCACCATCAGCACGCTGCCGCGCGCGAGGTCGATCGACGCCAGCCAGCCCGGCGTGCCGTCGTCGTGGGCGAGCGTGGTAACCGGCTTGGCGGCGGCTTCTTCCGGTGCGGGCGTGGGCGCGGGTTGCACCACCACCTGCGGCGGCTGCGGTGCCGGCACTGGCGCCTGCGGAATGCGGCCGATGACCACCGCACCGATCGCGGCAGCCGCAGCCACCGCGGTCGCCGCGCGCCAGAAGCCGACGCTCTGCCACGCGCCACGCTTGCCGCCTTCGACCGGCGACCAGCCCAGGCGCGCACGCAACCGCAGCCAGACCTGTTCGGGCACGGTGACCGGGTCGATCCCGTCGAGCAGCGCGGCGAAGCGCTGCTCCCAGGCGAGGACCAGCGCGGCGAACGCCGGCTCGCCATCGATGCGTGCCTGCGCGGCGCGGCGCGCGGCGGCATCGAGCACGCCGACCACGTACTCGGCGGCCAGCAGGTCGTCGCTGGGCGGCTCGTGCTGGAATTGTTCGTCGCTCATGTTCATTGCTCAAGGCACGCGCGCAGCTGCAGCAGGCCGCGCCGGATCCAGCTCTTGACCGAACCCAGCGGCGAACCGACCCGCGCCGCGAGTTCCTCGTAAGTGGCACCTTCGAAGAATGCGACCCGGATCAGCGAACGCCGGCGCGGGTCGAGCTGCTCCATGCAGGCTCCCAGGCGCGCGTTGTCGGTAGCGTGTTCGGTGGCGGCCAGCGGCGAGGGCGCGCTATCGGCGACTTCGTCGGCCCATTCCAGCGGCGCGCTGCGGTTGCGCGCCGGGGTGGCGCGGATGCGGTCGATGGCCTTGTTGCGCGCGATCATCGCCAGCCAGGTGATCGCACTGGCGCGGCTGGCGTCGAACTGCGCGGCCTTGCTCCAGACCGTGGCATAGGCCTCCTGCAGCACGTCCTGGGCCTCGTCGCGGTCGGGCAGCACGCGCAGGCAGACCCCGAACAACTTCGACGAGGTCGCCCGGTACAACTGCTCGAACGCGGCGCGATCGCCATTGGCAATCGCACCCAGGGTTCTGGCCAGTGTCTCGGCGGCACCGTGATCGTGAATGGTCTCGCTCATCCCTGCCCCGTCGTTGAATCGCGCACCCGCCGATTGTAGGCATGGGTTGGGTGCCGTGTGTCGAGCGGGGGGAGCGCGGAGGCTGCGGCGGACCAGCCAACGCTGTCCCGACCGCGCCCAACGCGGCCTGGCGGACGCGGTCTGCTCCGGCAGATGGGAGTGGAAAATGGCCGTGACCCCTATGCCGATCCGATGTCACCTATACGGCGCGGCGGCCGCCGTGGATGCGATTCGACGCGCGAGACGGCGGCAATGCCGGGCGGCAGCGTCGTGATCGCAGGAAACCGGGCCGAGCGCCCCGGTAGAATCGGCCCGACGCAATCCTCCGAGCCGCACCGCCCCATGACTGAACCCGTCCGCCCGGTTTTCCACGGTTTCGAACAGATCCCGCTGCGCGAGTACGCCGAACGCGCCTACCTCGACTACTCGATGTACGTGGTGCTCGATCGCGCGCTGCCGTTCCTCGGCGACGGCCTCAAGCCGGTGCAGCGCCGCATCATCTACGCGATGAGCGAGCTGGGCCTGGCCGCCGGCGCCAAGCCGAAGAAGTCCGCGCGCACGATCGGCGACGTAATCGGCAAGTACCACCCGCACGGCGACAGCGCCTGCTACGAGGCGATGGTGCTGATGGCGCAGCCGTTCTCGTACCGCTACCCGCTGGTCGAGGGCCAGGGCAACTTCGGCTCGTCCGACGACCCCAAGTCGTTCGCGGCGATGCGCTATACCGAATCCAAGCTGACTCCGATCGCCGAGGTGCTGCTGGGCGAACTCGGCCAGGGCACCGTGGACTGGGACCCGAACTTCGACGGCACCCTCGAAGAACCGACCTGGATGCCGGCGCGACTGCCGCACCTGCTGCTCAACGGCACCACCGGCATCGCGGTGGGCATGGCCACCGACGTGCCGCCGCACAACCTCAACGAGATCGTCAGCGCCTGCGTGCGCCTGCTCGACGACCCTGACGCGAGCACCCGCGACCTGTGCGAGCACGTGCGCGGACCGGACTACCCGACTGCGGCGGAGATCATCACCCCCGCGGCCGACCTGCTGGCCATGTACGAGACCGGCCTGGGCAGCATCCGTGCGCGCGCGGTGTGGGTGAAGGAAGCGCAGAACTTCGTCATCACCGCGCTGCCCTACCAGGCCTCGCCGGGCAAGATCATCGAGCAGATCGCGCAGCAGATGCGCGCCAAGAAGTTGCCGTGGCTGGAGGACCTGCGCGACGAGTCCGACCACGCCAACCCGACCCGGATCGTGCTGGTGCCGCGCAGCAACCGGGTCGATGCCGAGCAGCTGATGGGTCACCTGTTCGCGACGACCGACCTGGAGAAGAGCTACCGGGTCAACATGAACGTGATCGGCCTCGATGGCCGTCCGCAGGTCAAGGGCCTGAAGGCGTTCCTGAGCGAGTGGCTGGCGTTCCGCACCGACACCGTGACCCGGCGCCTCAATCACCGCCTCGAGCGCGTCGATCGCCGCCTGCACTTGCTCGAAGGCCTGCTGGTCGCGTTCCTCAACCTGGATGAGGTGATCCGCATCATCCGCAGCGAGGACGAGCCCAAGCCGGTGCTGATGGCGCGGTTCGCGCTGGGCGAGGAGCAGACCGACTACATCCTCGAGACCAAGCTGCGCCAGCTGGCGCGGCTGGAGGAAATGAAGATCCGCGGCGAACAAGCCGACCTGGCCGCCGAGCGCGAGAAGATCATCGCCACGCTGGCCAGCAAGGCCAAGCTCAAGAAACTGGTCAAGGACGAACTGCTGGCCGACGCCAAGAAGTTCGGCGACCCGCGCCGCTCGCCGCTGGTCGCCCGCGGCGCGGCGCAGGCGTTGAGCGAGACCGAACTGGTGCCCAGCGAGCCGATGACCGTGGTGCTGAGCCAGAAGGGCTGGGTGCGTGCGGCCAAGGGCCACGACATCGACGCGGCCACTCTCAGCTACCGCGACGGCGACGGCCTGCTCGGATCGGCGAAGGCGCGCAGCACCCAGCAGGTCGCGTTCCTGGACTCCACCGGGCGCAGCTACTCGACCATCGTGCACGGCCTGCCGTCGGCGCGCGGCAACGGCGAGCCGCTGACCGGGCGTTTTTCGCTGGCGCCGGGCGCGTCGTTCCAGGCGCTCGCCAGCGGCGACAACGACAGCCGTTTCGTGCTGATGTCGAGCCACGGCTACGGCTTCGTCACCCGTTTCGAGAACCTCACCGGCCGCAACAAGGCCGGCAAGGCGATGCTGTCGCTGACCCCGAACGCGAAGGTGATCGCGCCCGCCGCGGTCGGCAGTGTCGAAACCGACCGGGTGGTGGTGGTCACCAGCGCCGGGCACCTGATCGCGTTCCCGGTCGCCGAACTGCCCGAGCTGGACAAGGGCAAGGGCAACAAGCTGATCGACATCCCCAAGGCCAAGCTCGGCACAGAGCACGTGGTCGCGGTCGCGGTGGTGGCACCGGGCGCGACGCTGAGTGTCTACTCGGGCGCGCGCACGATGAGCTTGTCGTTCAAGGACTTGGACGCGTATGTCGGCAGCCGGGCGACGCGGGGTGGGTTGTTGCCGCGTGGGTGGCAGAAGGTGGATGGGTTGCATGTCGAATAAGTCGAGCAACAGGCAAATCTCATCACGCGCGGCGGCGCGTTGCAGTTCCTCGCAAGCGGGTTGAGTCCCGGCGCGGCAGAAGGTGGATGGGTTGCATGTCGAATAAGTCGAGCAACAGGCGAATCTCATCACGCGCGGCGGCGCGTTGCAGTTCCTCGCAAGCGGGTCGCGTCCGTGCGCGGCTCGACGAATCACCATGAACCCCGATTTCTGGCACCAACGCTGGCTCGAAGGTCGCATCGGCTTCCATCAGGACAAGGTGACGCCCTTGCTGCAGAAGCACTGGCCATCGCTGGCCGTGCGCGCGGGCAGCCGCGTGTTCGTGCCGCTGGCGGGCAAGTCGCTGGACTTGCTGTGGTTGGCGGCGCAGGGCTATCGCGTGCTCGGGGTGGAGTTGTCGCAGCTGGCGGTGGAGCAGTTCTTCGCCGAACACGCGCTGGAGCCACAGGTCCACAGCACGGCCTACGGCACCCACTACACGGCTGGCGCAATCGAACTGATCTGCGGCGATGCGTTCGCGCTGGATCGGCCGGCACTGGCCGGCTGCGGCGCGGTGTTCGATCGCGCCGCGCTGATCGCACTGCCGCCGCAGCTGCGGGCGCGCTACGCCAGCGAGCTGTATGCGCGGTTGCCGGCGGGTTGTCGCGGACTGCTGATCACGCTGGAGTACCCGCAGCGCGAGAAGGAAGGGCCACCGTTCTCGGTACGCGAGGATGAGGTGCGAGTCCTGTATGGCGTCGACTGGCAGGTCGCGGTTCTGGAGCGGCGCGAGATCCTGGGGCAGCAGCCGCAATTCGTGTCCGAAGGCGTTACCGCGCTGGAAACGGTGGTGTATCGGATGCAGCGGCGGTAGCAGGCGCGACCCGGGAATCGACCGGCCGCATGCGCAGCACTGACGACGCTGGTGCATCCGTTCCCACCGCTGCCGCGTAATAGCCGGAACCTCTTCCGGCGGCACACTGTGCATCCTCGCTTCCTTTTCCGAACTTCCACCATCGTGCAGCCGCAAATGCAGCGGCTTGCCACTGTGTCGCGGATCGCTGGCGCATTGCTGCTGCTCGGGCCCTCGATGGCCTGCGCCCTGGAGCGATACGAAGGACTCGCGTACGGCAAGCGCGACGGCGCGCTGGTCTATCGCGAAACCCATTGGCTGTACGACGACCACGGCAAATCCGCGCGCCTGGTCGTCTACCGCTGCCCGAACGGGACGCCGTTCGCACGCAAGCGCGTATGGGCCGCAGCGCCGACCAGCCGTGCTCCGGATTTCGAGTTCATCGACGCCCGCGATGGCTACCGGGAAGGCGTTCGCAGCCAGGGCGGCCGACGCGAGGTGTACTGGCAGGACAGCTCACAGGCGACCCCGCGCCAGCGCACGATCCAAATGAACACCAGCTCCGTGGTCGATGCCGGCTTCGACGCGTTGGTCCGCGCGCGATGGAATGCACTCGCGAGTGGGCAACCGGTGGCGGCGGCGTTCCTGTTGCCAAGCCGCCTGGATTTCCTGGACGTAAGCGTCCGCCAACGCGCTGCACCGCCCGCGCCCACTACCGATCCCCATGAGTCACAGGTCCACCTGCGCATGAAGCTGGATGCCTGGTATGGCTTTGCCGCGCCGCAAACGGACCTGGATTACCTGGTCCGCGACCGCTGGCTGCTGCGGTTCCAGGGCCTCGGCACGATTCGCGACGCCCAGGGTCGCCACCAGGAAGTCCGCATCGAGTTCCCGCCCAAGCTGCTAGTGCGCGCGGCCAATCGCGCCGAACTGGAGTCCGCCCTCAACATCCCACTCCAGCGAACCTGCAAAAGCTGAGCCCGCGCCAGCGTGCCATCGGCGGCCCGTCGCGACCAGATTCGACAACTGAAGAAGCCGGATCGCCCCTGCATCTGTCCGGGCTCCGGCCGCGTATAGCCGGTATACGAATTGACCGCGGATCACTGCATGGACAGCCAGCCACGGGGTGATGCGACGTTGCACCCCACTCCGCCGTGCGGAGTCGAGATCTCTCCCGCCCCACGTGGCACTTGGGCGCGAACCCTGCGCACGGCCCGGCGCTGGGTCGACACCGAAACGACGCCCTCGCTGGACGCGCAACGGGCCGATCGCATCGACTGGTTGCGGGCGGCGCCGTTCGTGGCCTTGCACCTGGCCTGCCTGGCGGTGTTCTGGGTCGGCGTGTCGCCGGTCGCGATCGCGGTGGCGGTCGCGCTGTACGCGATCCGCATGTTCGCGCTGACCGGCTTCTACCACCGGTATTTTTCCCATCGCACGTTCCGCACCTCGCGTGGGGTGCAGTTCGTGTTCGCGCTGATCGGCGCGTCGAGCGTGCAGCGCGGGCCGCTGTGGTGGGCGGCACACCACCGCAACCACCACCGGCACGCGGACACCGCCCTCGACCCGCACTCGCCCACGCTGCTCGGATTCTTCTGGAGCCATGCCGGCTGGTTCCTGACCCCGCGCGGATTCCAGACGCACTGGGAACGCATCCCCGACCTCGCCCAGTACCCCGAACTGCGCTGGCTGGACCGCTACGACACCGCCATTCCGGTCGCGCTGGCGGCCGCTTTGTACGGGCTGGGGGCGCTGCTGGAACGCGTGGCGCCGCAGTGGGGCACCAGTGGCGGGCAGATGCTGGTCTGGGGGTTCTTCGTTTCGACCGTGGTGCTGTTCCATGCCACGGTCACCATCAATTCCTTCGCGCACCGCTTCGGCAAGCGCCGCTTCGACACGCGCGACGACAGCCGCAACAACGTCTGGCTGGCGTTGATCACGTTCGGCGAGGGCTGGCACAACAACCACCACTTCTTTCCCGGCACGGTGCGGCAGGGATTTCGCTGGTACGAGGTCGACCTGACCTGGTACGGGCTCAAGGCCATGGCGCTGCTGGGCCTGGTGCGCGAGCTCAAGCCGATCCCGGCGTGGGTCGCGGCGAAGGCGCGGGGCTGACATGCGCATCGCGATCGTGGGCTCCGGCATCGCCGGCCTCGCCTCGGCCTGGCTGCTATCGCGCCGCCACGACGTGGTGCTGCTGGAGGCCCACGACTACCTCGGTGGCCACACCCACACCCACGACATCGCGCTCGAGGGCCGGCACTACGCCGTGGACACCGGCTTCATCGTGCACAACCCGGTGCACTACCCGTTGCTGACGCGCCTGTTCGCCGAACTCGGCGTCGCCACCCAGCCGACCACGATGGGCTTCTCGGTCCACAGCGAAGCCAGCGGGCTGGAGTACAACGCGACCTCGCTCGACGGCCTGTTCTGCCAGCGTCGCAACCTGGCGTCCCCGCGTTTCTGGGGACTGCTGCGCGACCTGTGGCGGTTCTACCGGATCGCGCCGCGCCTGCTCGACAGCGACGACCCCGGCCCGAGCCTGGGCGAGTACCTGGCCCGGCACCGGTTTGGCGAGGCGTTCCGCGACGAGCACCTGGTGCCGATGGCGTCCGCGCTGTGGTCATCGCCGCCGCGGCAGGTCCTCGAATTTCCGGCGCGCTACCTGGTGCAGTTCATGGCCAACCATCACATGCTGCAGCTGAGCGGGCGCCCGGACTGGCGCGTGGTTTCCGGAGGATCGGCGCGCTACGTGGACGCGATGGCCCAGCGCTGGCAGGTTGAGGTGCGCCTGGGCACGCCGGTCAGGCGAGTGCGTCGCGATGCCGAAGGTGTCGAGGTCTTCACCGACGCCGGCGGCGAGCGCTTCGACCAGATCGTGCTCGCCTGCCACAGCGACCAGGCGTTGCAGTTGCTGGCCGACGCCGACGAGCGCGAGTCCACGATCCTCGGCGCGATGCCCTACCAGGCCAACGAGGCGGTGCTGCATACCGATGCGCGCCTGCTGCCGCGCGATCGCAAGGCGTGGGCGGCGTGGAACGCGCACGTGCCGCGTGATCGCGAGGGCGCCTGCACGGTGAGCTACTGCATGAACCTGCTGCAGGGCATCGACTCGCCGCAACCGCTGGTGGTGACCCTCAACCGCAGCGAGGCCATTGATCCCGAACGGGTCCTTCGCCGCATCAGCTACGCGCACCCCGTGTATACGCGTGCGTCGGTCGCCGCGCAGGCGCGCAAGGCGGAGATCCAGGGGGTTCGCCGCACCTGGTTCGCCGGTGCCTACTGGGGCTGGGGCTTCCACGAGGACGGCATGCGCAGCGCCGTGGAGGTCGCGCAGGCGCTCGGCGTGGGCTGGGCGCGCGCGCCGGCGGCGTCCTGCGGCGCAGCGGCGACGGACACGCTCGGATGGTCGCCGGCATGAGCGACAGCGGCGACGGCAGCCACCGCGGGCGTCCGCTGGCCAGTGCCGTGTACGAAGGCACGGTGCGCCACCGTCGGCATGGGCCGCGGCCGCATGCGTTCGAGTACCGCATGGCGCAGCTCTACCTCGACCTCGATGAGCTCGACCAAGTGTTCGAGCAACGCTGGCTGTGGTCGCAGGATCGGCGCAACGTCGCCGAGTTCCGACGCAGCGATTACCTCGGCCCACCGACGCTGCCGCTGGCGGAAGCGGTGCGCCAGCGCGTGCATCAGGCGACCGGCACGCGGCCGCTCGGGCCGATCCGCCTGCTTACCCACCTGCGCTACGGCGGCTTCGTCTTCAACCCGGTCAGCTTCTACTACTGCCATGCCGCCAACGGCCACGGGCTGGAATGCATCGTGGCGGAGATCACCAACACCCCGTGGCGCGAGCGGCACGCCTACGTGCTGCCGCTCGCGCAGGCCACGACGCACGGCCGCGTGTGGGAGTGGGACTTCGCCAAAGCCTTCCACGTCTCGCCGTTCCTGCCGATGGATCGCCGCTACCGCTGGCGCTTCACTGCTCCGGGCGATGACCTGCGCGTCCACATGGACGTGCTGCGCGGCGAGGAGCGCGAGTTCGACGCCACCGTGATGCTCAAGCGCCGGCCACTCGACGGTGCCTCGCTGGCACGCGTGCTGTGGCGCTACCCGCTGATGACCACCCAGGTCATCACCGCGATCCATTGGCAGGCGTTGCGGCTGTGGCTCAAGCGCATCCCCGTCCACAACCATCCCGCTCCTCAGCGAGACCCCGCATGAATTCCAACGCCGACTTGCTCTCCCAGTCCCCTGCCGCCTATGGCGGTCTCGACCGGTTCCTGCGCCAGCGGCTGCTGGCACAGATGGCCAATCTGCGGGGGCGGCCGTTGCGTGTCAGCGATGCGCAGGGCAGCGTCGAGATCGGCGATGCCGATGCCGATGCACCGCCGCTGCAGCTGCGGGTTCGCGACCCCGGGTTCTACCGGGCAGTCGCGGCCAACGGCAGCGTCGGCGCGGCCGAGGCCTACATGGACGGCCATTGGCACTGCGACGACCTGGTCGGTCTGGTGCAGCTACTGCTGCGAAACCGCGACCTGCTCGACGGCCTGGAGACCGGCTGGGCGCGACTGGGCGGGCTGGCCATGCGCGGCCTGCATGCAGTGCGCCGCAACACCCGCGGCGGTTCGCGGCGCAACATCGCCGCGCACTACGACCTGGGCAACGCGTTCTTCGGATTGTTCCTATCGCCGGACCTGATGTACTCCTCGGCGGTGTTCGCCCACCCGGACGACACGCTGGAGCAGGCCTCCACGCGCAAGCTGGGGCGCATCTGCGAGAAGCTGCGCCTGCGCCCGGGCGACCGCGTGATCGAGATCGGCACCGGCTGGGGCGGGTTCGCCCTGCACGCTGCCGCCCACCACGGCTGCCACGTCACCACCACGACCATTTCCCGCGAGCAGCACGCGCTGGCCAGCGCACGCGTCGCGCAGGCAGGCCTGCAGGACCGCGTGAGCGTGCTGCTGGAGGACTACCGCGACCTGCGCGGCCAGTACGACAAGCTGGTCTCGATCGAGATGATCGAGGCCATCGGCGCGCCGCTGCTCGACAGCTACTTCCGCACGTTGGGCGGCTTGCTCAAGCCCGACGGCTTGGCGCTGGTGCAGGCGATCACCATCGAGGATCACCGCTACGCGCAGGCGTTGGGCTCGGTGGATTTCATCAAGCGCCACGTGTTCCCCGGCTCGTTCATTCCCTCGATCGCCGCGATCGTCGCCGCCAAGGCGCGCAGCTGCGACCTCGCGCTCACGCATTTGGAGGACTTCGGCGGCTCGTACGCGCGCACGCTGCAGGCTTGGCGCGAACGCTTCCTCGCGCGCCTGCCGGAGGTGCGCGCGCAGGGATTCGACGAGCGCTTCATCCGCATGTGGGAGTTCTACCTGGCGTACTGCGAGGGCGGCTTCCGCGAACGCTCGATCGGCGTCACCCAGATGCTGTTCGCCAAGCCGGACAGCCGCGATGCCGAGTACGTGGCCGGCCTGGGCCGGATCGAGGCCTGAGATGCGCTTCTGGGCGAACGCGATTGGCTATCAAGTGGTGTGGTTCGTCGCGGTGGTCAGCGCCGCACGCGGCGAGCCGTGGACCGCTGCGGCTGTCGCGCTGGTCTTCGTCGCTGCGCAATGGCTGGCTTCGTCGCAACGCGATTCCGATGCGCGCCTGGTGGTGTGCGCGCTCGCCATCGGGATGCTGTTCGATGGCCTGCTCGCCGCCAGCGGCTGGCTGCGCTACGCATCCCCCGCGCCGGCGTTGTTCGCGCCGGCCTGGATCCTGGCGGTGTGGGCGGCGTTCGCGATGACCCTCAATCATTCGCTGGCGTTCCTGCGCGGCCACCATCGGATCGCCGCGGTTTTCGGCGCCGTCGGCGGGTCGCTGGCTTACCTTGCCGCCGCGCGCGGGTTCGACGCGGTGAGCTTCGTTGAACCGGGCTGGCGCGCGCTCGCGCTGCTGGCGCTGGGCTGGGCGGTCGCGATGCCGCTGCTGGCCGCGCTCGCGCAGCACTGGCGCCGGCATGCGACGTCACTCGCCGATGCGCGGGGCGTGCCATGAGCGCCTTGCAGACCCTGATACTGGTGTGGGCGCTTGCCGCGCTTGCGCAGGCCGGCGGTTGGCTGTGGCAGCGTCGCCGCCGCAACGCCGGGATCGTCGACGTGCTGTGGTCGCTCGGCGTCGGCGGCGCGGCGGTGCTGATGGCGGTGCTCGGATCGGGCGCGTTGCTGCCGCGGCTGCTGTTGGCGCTGCTGGGCGGCGCCTGGGGGCTGCGACTGGGCCTGCACCTGTGGCGGCGCGTCCGTGGCGAGCCGGAGGACGGCCGCTACGCACACCTGCGCACGCTCTGGCACCAGGACGACGTCAACTGGTTCGCCTTCTTCCAGTTCCAGGCCTTGCTGGTGGTGCTGTTCGCGCTGCCGTTCCTCGCGGTCGCGCTCAATCCGGTGTCCGGATTCACGCCCTGGCTGGCCGCGGGGGTGGCGACCTGGGTGGTCAGCGTCGCCGGCGAAGCGATCGCCGACGCCCAGCTGGCGCGGTTCCGCGCGGATCCCGCACACCGTGGCAGGACCTGCCGCGCCGGGCTGTGGCGCTACTCGCGCCATCCCAACTACTTCTTCGAGTGGCTGCACTGGTTCGCCTACGTGTTCCTGGCCATCGGGTCGCCGTGGTGGTGGCTGGCCTGGGTCGGCCCGCTGGTGATGTACGTGTTCCTGCGCTGGATCAGCGGCATCCCGTTCACCGAGGCGCAGGCCCTGCGCACGCGCGGCGAGGACTACCGCGAGTACCAGCGGACCACGCCGATGCTCTTTCCATGGTTTCCCAAACCCCCTGCGAGACACGACCCATGACCGCGGCACTCGATACCTTGGCGCTGGCGACCGACCAGCCCGCCCCCGGCCTGCTCGGCCTGGCCGAACGTGGCCTGCTACCCGATGCCGTGCTCAGGCTGGGCATGCGCCGCCTGTGCGCGCAGCGCCTGCGCGAGGAACTGGCCGGCGGCCCCGAAGCGCAGGCGCAACGCTTCCATGCCCGGCTGGCGATGCTGCGCGAGAGCCCGGTGGCGATCCATACCGATGTCGCCAACCGCCAGCACTACGAACTGCCGCCGGAGTTCTTCGCGCATTGCCTCGGGCCCCGGCTGAAGTACTCGTCGTGCTACTACCCCAGCGGCGACGAGACCCTGGCGCAGGCCGAGGAGGCGATGCTGGCGCTGTACGGCGAACGCGCCGAACTGGCCGACGGTCAGGACATCCTCGAACTGGGCTGCGGCTGGGGATCGCTGACGCTGTGGATGGCGCAGCGGTTCCCCAACGCCCGCATCACCGCGGTGTCCAACTCGCGGCCGCAACGGGAATTCATCGAAGCGCTTTGCCGCGAACGCGGTGTCGGCAACGTCCGCGTGCTGACCTGCGACGTCAACCGGCTGCAACTGCAGGCCGCGCAGTTCGACCGCTGCGTGTCGATCGAGATGTTCGAGCACATGCGCAATTACGACACCCTGCTCGAGCGCATCGGTGGCTGGCTGCGCGTGGGCGGCAAGCTGTTCGTGCATATCTTCTGCCATCGCACCGCGCTGTATCCGTTCGAGACGCAGGGCGGGGACAACTGGATGGGCCGGCACTTCTTCACCGGCGGCCTCATGCCGTCGGCCGACACCCTGGCATGGTTCCAGCGCGCGCTGCACCTGGAGCAACGCTGGCTGGTGGACGGACGCCACTACGAACGCACCGCCAACCACTGGCTGCAGGCCCAGGACCGCAACCGCGACGTGCTGATGCCGATCCTCGAGCAGGCCTACGGCAGCGCGGCGCCGTTGTGGTTCCAGCGCTGGCGGATGTTCTGGATGGCCTGCGCCGAATTGTTTGGTTACGCCGATGGCGAGCAATGGATGGTGGCCCATTACCGCTTCACCCGCGAGCGGGCTTGACCCGCACCCTGCCGAGGAATCCGACCATGTCCACTACCCGCCCGCTCCGCGTCTTGTTCGCATCCCTGCTGGGGGCGCTCGGCGTTGCCTGCGCGTCCGCGCCGCCGACCATCGCGCCGGTGGAGCAAGTCGACCTGGCGCGCTTCATGGGCGACTGGTACGTCATCGCGCACATCCCCAGTCGTCCCGAGCGCGACGCGTACAACGCGATCGAGTCCTACGCGCTGCAGCCCGACGGCTCGATCCAGACCACCTTCCGGTTCCGCGACGGCGGCTTCGACCGGCCACTGGAAACCATGCGGCCGCGCGGCTTCGTGCGGCCGGGGACCGGCAACGCGGTGTGGGGCATGCAGTTCGTCTGGCCGATCAAGGCCGAGTACGTGATCGTGCACGTCGATCCGGGCTACACCCAGACCATCGTCGGCCGCAGCAAGCGCGACTACGCCTGGATCATGGCGCGCACCCCGACCTTGCCCGAGGCCGAGTACACCGCGGCGGTGGCCCGCCTGCAGGCGTTGGGCTATTCGCTGGACGGCTTGCGGCGGGTGCCGCAGCAGTGGCCCGAAGCTGGCGGGCCGCGGCCGCAGCGCTGAGGTGCGGCATCAGTGCGCACGCCCGCGGTACCCGCCTACGGAAACCTTTTCGCCGGCGTCCCCTACCCCGCCAACGCCGCCTGGTGCACCCCCGCGATCGCCCGTCCCGACGGGTCGGCGGCGCTCGCGAACGCCGCGTCCCACGCGATCGCGGTCGGGGTCGAGCAGGCGATCGACTTGCCACCCGGCACCGTCTGCGCGCACGCCGCTCCCGGGAAGTTCTGCTCGAACAGGCGCCGGTAGAAGTACGCCTCCTTGGTCTGTGGCGGGTTGACCGGGAAGCGGCTCGCCGCGGCGGCGAACTCGCGGTCGCTGACATGCACTTCGGCGTGTGCCTTGAGCCCGTCGATCCAGCCGTAACCGACGCCGTCGCTGAACTGCTCCTTCTGCCGCCACAGGATTTCGTCGGGCAAGTAGCCCTCGAACGCCTCGCGCAGCACCGCTTTCTCGATGCGCCGGCGGCCGTCGGGCGCGGGAGAGTCGCCGCCGGCGATCATCTTCGCCTGCGCGTCCATGCGCATTGCCACGTCGAGGAACTCGACATCCAGGAACGGCACCCGCGGCTCCACTCCCCAGGCCATCATCGACTTGTTGGCGCGCAGGCAGTCGTAGTTGTGCAGCGCGTCGAGCTTGCGCACGGTCTCCTCGTGGAACTCGCGCGCGTTGGGCGCCTTGTGGAAGTACAGGTAGCCACCGAAGATCTCGTCGCTGCCCTCGCCCGACAGCACCATCTTCACCCCCATCGCCTTGATCCGACGCGCCAGCAGGAACATCGGCGTCGACGCGCGGATGGTGGTGACGTCGTAGGTCTCGACGTGGCGGATCACCTCGGGCAGCGCGTCCAGGCCCTCCTCGAAGGTGTACTTGAAGCCATGGTGCACGGTGCCCAGCGCCTTGGCGGCGACTTCGGCGGCCGCGAGGTCCGGCGAGCCTTCCAGCCCGATCGCGAACGAGTGCAGCCGCGGCCACCACGCCTCGGCGCGGTCGTCCTCCTCGATCCGATGGCGCGCGAAGCGGGCGGCACAGGCCGCGACCAGCGAGGAATCCAGGCCACCGGACAGCAGCACGCCGTAGGGCACGTCGCTCATCAGCTGCCGGTGCACGGCGCGCTCGAACGCTTCGCGCAGTTCCTGCTTTGACACCGCGACGCCCCGGGTTGCGTCGTAGTCGCGCCACGGCTTGGCGTAGTAGCGCACCAGCGCGTTGCTGGCGCTGTCGAAGTAGTGGCCCGGCGGAAACTGCGCGACGTCGGCGCAGAGCCCGACCAGCGCCTTCATCTCGGAGGCGACGCAGACGCGGCCGTGGCTGTCGTGGCCCCAATACAGCGGGCACACGCCGAGCGGATCACGCGCGATCAGGTAGCGCTGCCGTTCGCGGTCCCACAGCGCGAACGCGAAGATGCCGTTGAGCCGGTTCAACCACGCGCCCACGTCGCTGTCCTCGCGGTACAGGGCGTTGATCACCTCGCAATCCGAGCCGGTCTGGAACGCGTACGGCTGCCGCAGCTGCTGCTCGAGCTCGCGGTGGTTGTAGATCTCGCCGTTGACCGCCAGCACCAGTTTCCCGTCGGCCGTGCGCAGCGGCTGCGAACCGCCGGCCGGGTCGACGATCGCGAGGCGCTCGTGCACGAGGATCGCGCCAGTGTCGACATGCACGCCGCTCCAGTCCGGCCCGCGGTGGCGCTGCCGTTGCGACAGCTCCAACGCCTGCCGGCGCAGCGCGACGATGTCGTCGCCGGGCTGCAGGCCAAAGATTCCGAGGATCGAACACATGCAAGGCTCCTGGGATGGATTTTCCTGTTGGATCCCCGGCCAGGGATGGCCGGGCTCTTGTTCAAGGACGAACGACAAATACCGCCACCGCCAAAAACAAAAAAGCCCGCACTTCGCAGTGCAGGCCGGAGAGAACGATGAGCGTGGTTGTCGCGCGCTAATCGCCGGCCTGCGGGAGGCTGACGTTGTTATTGCGGTTATTGCGCGCGCCGACGCCGACGCCTGCGCACCCGGCACGGGCGAGGGTCTGGCGGGTGGTGGCGGACGGGGAGCGCATGGGCCGATCCTGCGCGATCCGGGCGCCGCCCGCAAGCACCCCCGAGGCAGGAATTCGCGCCCGGCCACGGCCGGGCCGGCAACAGGCCTGGGCTAAGCTCGCAGGCCAGGAGGGGCACATGGCGCGACCGATCACCCGATGGACCCGACGCATCGCGATCGGCTTGCTGGCGTTGCTGCTGGTGCTCGGGCTCGCCGCGTGGCTCGCGCTGCGCGGCAGCCTGCCGCAACTCGATGGCGAGCTGGCATTGCCTGGACTGTCGGCGCCCATCGCGGTCACGCGCGATGCGCTGGGCGTGGTCACCATCGAGGCTGCCAACGAACGCGATGCGATGCGCGCACTGGGCTACGTGCACGCGCAGGAACGTTACTTCGAGATGGACCTGATGCGCCGCACGGCGGCAGGCGAACTGGCCGCGCTGTTCGGCCCGATCGCGGTCGATACCGACAAGCGCCACCGCATGCATCGGATGCGCGCGCGGGTGGCGCAGCAACTCGATGGCATCGCCGGCAACCATCGGCCGGTGCTGCAGGCCTACGTCGACGGCGTCAACGCCGGCCTCGCCGGTCTCAAGTCCCGGCCGTGGCCTTACCTGCTGCTGCGCGCGCAACCCGACCCGTGGCAGCTGGCCGATACCGCGCTGGCCGGCTACGCGATGTACTTCGACCTGCACGACGCGGACAACGCGCGCGAGCTGGCGTTGTGGAAACTCAAGCCGCACCTGCCGCCGGCGTTGTTCACGCTGCTGACCCACGCCGGCAGCAGCTGGGACGCGCCGATGATGGGCACCCCGCGCGGCGATGCGGTGCTGCCGGACGCGACCACGCTCGACCTGCGCCGCCTGCCGGCATCCGCCGGCAAGGTCGCGGCGCAACTGCCGTCACCCCCGGAACTGGGCAGCAACAACTTCGCCGTCTCCGGCGCGCTGACCGCCGATGGTCGCGCGATCGTCGCCAACGACATGCACCTGACCCTGCGCGCGCCCAACATCTGGTTCCGCGCGCGCTTGCGCTACGCCGATGCGCGCGCGCCGCAGGGCCGGGTCGACGTGGCCGGCTTCACCCTGCCCGGCCTGCCGGCGATGGTGGTGGGCAGCAACGGCCACGTCGCCTGGGGCTTCACCAACAGCTACGGCGACTGGCTGGATTGGCAACGCGTGCGACCGTGCACCCCAGGTTCGACACCGGCGCCTTGCGCGCGCGTGACCGCGCATCGCGAACGCATCACCGTCGTCGGCGCCCAACCGGTAGACGTCGAGGTCGAGGAGACCGCGTGGGGCCCGATCCTGCATCGCGAAGCCGACGGCGAAGCGTGGGCCTTGCGCTGGGTCGCGCACCTGCCCGGCTCGCTCAGCCTCGCGCTGGCGGATTTTTCCCGCGCCGGCTCGCTGCGCGAAGTGCTGCAGTTGGCCGATGCCGTGGCGATGCCGGCGCAGAATCTGGTCGTGGGCGATCGCTCGGGCGAGATCGCCTGGCGGTTGCTGGGCCCGTTGCCGCAACGCAGCGCGGACTGCGTATCGACGCCGGTGGCAAGCCTCCGGCCCGCGGACACGGCCTGCGATCCCTGGGCACTGGAAACCGCCGGCACGCCCATCCTCCTTCCGGCGTCCGGGCGCGCGTGGACCGCCAACAGCCGCGTCGTCGATGGCGAGGCTTTGCAGCGGATCGGCGACGGGGGCTACGTGCTCGGCTCACGCGCGCGGCAGATCCGCGATCGGTTGTTCGCGCAGCAGCGATTCGGCGAGCGCGACCTGCTCGCGATCCAGCTCGACGACCGCACGCTTTTCCTGCGGCGCTGGTGGCAGTTGCTGGGCGACACGGCGACGCGGGCGCGCTCGCCTGCGCTGCAGCAGTTGTCCCGCGCCGCCAGCACCTGGCAGCCCCACGCCACCGCCGACTCGGTCAGCTACCGGATCGTCCGCGCCTGGCGTCTGAAAGTGCACGAGCGCATCGCCGAAGGCTTGGCCGCCCCGGCACGGACCGCACTGGGCGCGGAGTTCGAATTGCCCGCGCTGCCGCAACTCGAGGGCGTCGCCTGGCCGCTGCTGACCCAGCGACCGGCCCACCTGCTGCCAAGCCGGTTCGCGAGTTGGGATGCGTTGCTCGAGGACGCGGCGCGCGACGTGCGCGATGAACTGGCCGCGCAAGGCCCGCTGGCCGAGCGCAGCTGGGGCGAACGCAACACCGCCAGGATCTGCCACCCACTCGCCGGCGCGCTGCCCGCATTCGGGCGGCGCGCGCTGTGCATGCCGTTCGAGCCACTGCGCGGCGACACCGCGATGCCGCGGGTGCAGACACCGGACATGGGCGCGTCCGAACGCATGGTGGTGTCGCCCGGCCACGAGGCCGACGGCATCATCCACATGCCCGGCGGCCAGAGCGGCCACCCGTTGTCGCCGTTCTGGGGCGCGGGCCATGACGACTGGGTGCACGGGCGGCCGACGCCGTTCCTGCCGGGTGCGGTGCAGCACACGTTGCATCTCGTCCCATCGCAACCCGGCCAGTCCCGGTGACCCACGACGCAGACGCCGGCGAGCCAGCGCCGGTCATCCGGCAGGCGACCTCGGCCGATGCGGGCGGGCTGGCGGCCTTGGCGTTTCGCACTTCCGGATTGCCCGAAAGCGAGCGCGGCGATTTTTCGCCCGCGGGCAAGGCCGCGGAGATCGCGCGCGACAACATCGTCACCCTGCTCGCGCTGGTCGCGGGTGCGCCGGTCGGCTACCTGCAGCTGCGGTCCGGGCCGCTGCCGGCGTGCGTGGCTGGCGTGCGACCGATGCAACTGTGGCGGATCTATGTGGACAGCGAATTTCATGGCCGCCACATCGCCTCCAAGCTGCTGTCCGCCGCAGCGGCGGCGATGGCGGCACGGGATGTCGATACGGTTTGGCTGGGCGTGCAGCCGGACAACCTGCGGGCGCAGCGGTTCTACCAGAAGTCGGGGTTCAGGCCGGTGGGTACGACGTCGTGCCACGACGGCAGCGACGACCGGGTGTTTGCATGCGCGTTGTCGGAACTGGCACCCAGCTGAGGTTGGGTGGGTTTTATCCCGACGTCCTTACGGGAAGGACCGACCGCAACCGCATCGGCGGGTTGAAACCCGCCCTACGCGAGCATCTTCTCGATCAACGCCAAGTACAGCTCCGGCAGCGCCTCCAAGTCGGCCACCGCCACGTGCTCGTCGACCTTGTGGATGCTGGCGTTGACCGGGCCGATCTCGATGCACTGCGCGCCGAGCGGGGCGATGAAACGCGCATCCGAGGTGCCGCCGCCGGTGCTTTCCTCCGGCGCGCTGCCGCAGAACCGCGTCAGCACCTCGCGCGCCGCGGCGCGCAGCGGGCCCTCGGGCGTGTAGAACGGCTCGCCGCCACGCTGCCAGCGCACCTCGTACTCGAGACCGTGCGCACGCAGCACGTCCTCGCATTGCTGCTCAAGCTGCTCGGCGCGCCAGCTCGGGTTGTAGCGCAGGTTGAACAGCACCTGCATCTCGCCCGGGATCACGTTGTTGGCGCCGGTGCCGGCATGCACGTTGCTGACCTGAAGGCTGGTCGGCGGGAACGTCTCGTAGCCGTCGTCCCAGCGCCGCGCCGCGAGTTCGGCCAGCGCCGGCATCGCCTGGTGGATCGGGTTGCGCGCCTTCTCGGGATAGGCGACGTGGCCCTGGATCCCGCGCACCGTGAGCGTCGCGGACAAGGTGCCCCGGCGTCCGACCCGCAGCAGGTCGCCCAGGCGGGTGGTCGACGAGGGCTCACCGGTAATGCACCAGTCGATCCGCTCGCCGCGCGCGCGGAACGTCTCGGCAACCTTGCGCACGCCGTCGATCGCATCGCCCTCCTCGTCCGAGGTCAGCAGCAACGCGACCCGGCCGGGATGATCGGGATGGGTAGCGACGAAACGCTCCAGCGCCACCACGAATGCGGCCACGCTGCCTTTCATGTCGGCCGCGCCACGCCCGTACAGCACGCCGTCGCGGATCTCCGGCACGAACGGGTCGCTGGCCCAGGCCTCGCGCGGCCCGGGCGGCACCACGTCGGTGTGGCCAAGCAGGACCAGCGTCGGCCCGTCACTACCGTGCACCGCCCACAGGTTGTCGACCACGCCGAAGCGCAGCTGCTCGCATCGGAAACCGCTGCGTTGCAAACGCTGCGCGATCAGCGCCTGGCAGCCGGCATCGTCCGGCGTCACGGACGCCCGCGCGACCAGGTCGCGGGTGAGATCGAGGACGTCGCTCACTTGTCGATCCCGAAACGCTGCTTGAAGCCGTTGTCGCTGAAGCCCTGCGTGATCGAGCCATCGTCGGTCACCACCAACGGGCGCCGGATCAGCTGCGGATACTCGCGCAGCAGCAGCTTCCATTCCGCGTCCGAACCGGGCGACTTGCGGTGCGGCGCGAGGTTGCGCCAGGTCGTCGACGACTTGTTGACCATCAGGTCCCAGCCGCCGACGTGCTCCTTCCATTCGACCAGGGTTTCCGGCGACTGCGGCCGGTCGCGGTAGTCGACGAACACATGCGCGACGCCGAAGCGCTCGAGCCACTTGCGCGCCTTCTTGCAGCTGTCGCAGTTCGACAGGCCGTACAGGGTCGTCGTCATGACCGGATCAGTCCGCCAATCCGCGCAACAGGTCGTTGATCGACGTCTTGCCGCGGGTCTTGGCATCGACCTGCTTGACGATGACCGCGCAATACAGCGAGTGGCTGCCGTCCTTGGCCGGCAGCGAGCCGGACACCACCACGCTGCCCGGCGGCACGTAGCCGTAGCTGACCTCGCCGGTCATGCGGTTGTAGATGCGCGTGCTCTGGCCGATGAACACGCCCATGCCGATCACGCTGTGGTGGCCGACGATCACGCCCTCGACCACCTCCGAGCGCGCACCGATGAAGCAGTGGTCCTCGATGATCGTCGGTGTGGCCTGCAGCGGCTCGAGCACGCCGCCGATGCCGGCGCCGCCGGAAAGATGGCAGTGCTTGCCGATCTGCGCGCACGAGCCCACCGTCGCCCAGGTGTCGACCATCGTGCCGGCCCCGACATGCGCGCCGATGTTGACGAAGCTGGGCATCAGCACCACGTCCTTGCCGATGTGGCAGCCGCGGCGTGCGATCGCGCCGGGCACCACGCGCGCGCCGAGCTTGCGGAAGTCGCCCTCGCCATAGTCCTCGAAGCGCGCCGGCACCTTGTCCCAGAACGGCGCCGGGTCGGCCTCGACCAGTTGCATCTCGTTGACGCGGAAGTACAGCAGCACGGCCTTCTTCAGCCATTCGTTGACCGCCCAGCCGCCCTTGCCATCGGGTTCGGCGACGCGGAACTCGCCGCTTTCCAGGCCTTCGATCACGCGCTCCACGCTGGGGCGGGTGGAACCGTCGATCTCGTCCGGGGTCAGCATCGTGCGCCGCTCCCAGGCGCTCTCGACCATGAACTTGATCTCCTCGATGCCGGCGCCCTTGGGCGCGGCCTTCTTCCTGGCGGTCTTCTTGGTGGCTTTCTTGGTGGTCGGGCTCATCGCTTGTCTCCTTCGAGGCAGGCGCGCAGCGCATCGCGCAACGCCTGCTGTTGCACCTCGTCGAGTGGCTGGTCGCGCCCCTCGTCGTCCACGGTGGTGATCTGGAACACGTCCTCGGCGCGTTCGCCGAACGTGGCGATGCGCGCGTCGTGCACGCGCAACGACTGCTGGCGCAACACCTGGGTCACGTCGGCGAGCAGCCCGGGGCGGTCGGTGCACACCAGGCTCAGCAGCGTGCGGCGATTGGCGGTGGCGTCGAAGCCGATCTGCGGCGCGATGCGGAAATGGCGCAGGTGGCGCGGCTGGGCGCGGCGCGTCGGCTTGACCGCGTCGAGCGAGCCGGCCAGCGCCCGCGCCAGGCGCGCCTCGACTTCCTCCGCGCCCGGGGGATTGCGTGCCTCGGTCGGAATCACCTCGAAGCTGTCGAAGATCGTCGCGTTCGGTCCATCGAGCACACGCGCCTGCTGAATCGCCAAGCCGCAGCGGTCGAGCGTGGCGACGATTGCGGCGAACAGGCCGTCGCGGTCGGGCGAGTGCACGAACACCTCCAGCGCGCCCTGGTGCTCGTTGACCCGGCGCGCGCGCACCCGCGTGCCACCGACGGCGACCCCGCGCAGCGACGCGGCCTGCCACGCGAGCTGGTCGGGGCGACCGCGCTGGAAACCGATCTCGGGCATGCGTTCGAACAGCGCCGCGATCTCCGCGTCGCCGGTACCGAACGCGGCCAGCATCGCGTGCGTGGCCGCGCGCGCCTCCGCGCCGCGCTCGTGGTCCGCGAGCGGATTCTCCAGCCCGCGCCGCAGGGCCAGGCGGGTGGCGGTGTAGAGGTCGGCCATCAGCCGGTCCTTCCACGCGTTCCACAGTTTCGGCGACGTGCCGGCGATGTCGGCGCAGGTCAGCAGGTACAGCTGGTCGAGCCGCTCGCGGTCGCCGACCTTGGTCGCGAAGCGGTGGATCACCTCGGGGTCGGCGATGTCCTGCTTCTGCGCGGTCATCGACATCAGCAGGTGCTGGCGCACCAGCCATTCGACCAGCGCGGTGTCGCCTTCGGACAGGCCGTGCGCCTGACAGAACTCGCGTGCGTCGACCGCCCCCAGTTCGGAGTGGTCGCCACCGCGGCCCTTGGCGATGTCGTGGAACAGCCCGGCGAGCAGCAGCACCTCGGGCTTGCGCAGGCGCGGCCAGATCTCGTGCGCGAGCGCGAAGCGCTCGTCGGGCTCGCCCGACGCGAACGAGGCAATGTTCTTGAGCACCGCCAGGGTGTGCTGGTCGACCGTGTAGACATGGAACAGGTCGAACTGCATGCGCCCGGACACGTTCGAGAACGCCGGGATCCAACGCCCGAGCACGCCCAGCCGCGCCATCCGGGTCAGCGTGCCGACCGGCCGCGGGCCGCGCAGCAGCTGCATGAAGCGCGCACGCAGCGCGGCGCTGGCCTGCTCGTAGCTGGGCACCATCGGCAGGGTCTCGGCCAGCGCGCGCGCGGTCTGCGAATGCAGGCCGCGCACGTCGTCGCGCGAGGCCCAAACCGCGAACAACGCGAACAGCGCATCGGGCGTGCGCGGCCAGACCGGATCGCGTGCAGCCAGGTAGCCGCGGCGCGACTCGAACAAGGCATCCAGTGGCTGCGGAACCGCCTCGCCTTCGAGCTGTTCCTCGAAGCGCTGCAGCACGCGCTCGCCGATGCGCAGCACCAGCGCGGCGCTGCGGTAGAACTCCTGCATCATCTGCTCGACGCCGAGGCTGTCGCCGGTGTCGACATGCCCCAGCCGCGCGGCGAGCAGCTTCTGGTAATCGAAACGCAGGCGTTCCTCGCGTTTGCCCGCGACCAGGTGCAGGCCGAACCGCAGCCGCGACAGCGTGCGGCGCTGGCGTTCCAGGGTGGCGTGCTCGTCGGCGCCGAGCTGACCCATCGCCACCAGTGACTCCAGGTCCGAGGTGCCGATGATCCGCAATGCCATCCAGTGCAGCGTCTGCACGTCGCGCAGGCCGCCCGGGCCTTCCTTGAGGTTCGGCTCGAGGTTGTCGGCGGTGTCGCCGTAGCGGGCATGGCGTGCGCGCAGCTCCTCGCGCTTGGCCTCGAAGAACGCCTGCGCGGGCCACACCAGCGACGGCGCGATCGCGGCCTGCAACGCCTGGCACGCCGCGGCATCGGCGACCAGCGGACGGGCCTCCAGCAACGCGGTCAACACGGTGATGTCGGTCGCGGCCTGGGTGCACTGCGCGAGCGAGCGCACCGCGTGGCTGGCCGGCAGGCCGGCATCCCAGAGCAGCGCGAGCAGGCGCGCCAGCGCACCGGAATCCGCGGGCGTTTCGTCCGGGCCGGCCGGCTCCTCGCGCGCCAGCACCAGCAGGTCGATGTCCGATTGCGGGAACAACTCGCCGCGGCCGTAGCCGCCAACCGCGAACAGCGACAACCCGGGGTGATCGCCGATGCAGCGCTGCCAAGCGGCGCGCAGCTGGACGTCGACCGCCGCGGTGCGTGCGGCGAGCAGGCGGTCGACATCCTGGTTGGCATCGAAGCGGCTGGCGAGCTCAGCGTCGGTGGCGCTGAGCGTCTGGCGCACATGCAATGCCCAGCCGGCATCGTCGAGCGCCATCTCCGCCGAATCGGCGGCCACCGCCGGCGCCGGATTCGGAGGGCGATCGCCGGCGCCGGCGGCCGGGTCGCTCATAGGTCGTTGTCGTCGCCCGGCAGCCGCGTGAGGATCTCGACGCCGGTGTCGGTCACGGCGATGGTGTGCTCCCACTGCGCCGAGAGCTTGCGGTCCTTGGTCACCACGGTCCAGCCGTCGGGCAGCAGCTTGGTGTGGCGCTGGCCCTCGTTGATCATCGGCTCGATGGTGAACGTCATGCCCGGCTTCAGCACCAGCCCCTCGCCGGCGCGGCCGTAATGCAGCACCTGCGGGTCCTCGTGGTAGACGCGGCCGATGCCGTGGCCGCAGTACTCGCGCACCACGCTGAAGCGCTCGGATTCGGCGTAGGCCTGGATCGCCGCGCCGATGTCGCCCAGGGTCGCGCCCGGCTTGACCATGCGGATGCCGCGGAACATCGCCTCGCGGGTCACGTCGACCAGGCGCCTGGCCATAACCGACGGCGCGCCGACCACGTACATGCGGCTGGTATCGCCGTGCCAGCCGTCCTTGATCACGGTGACGTCGATGTTGACGATGTCGCCGTCCTTGAGGACCTTGGCGTCGCTGGGGATGCCGTGGCAGATCACGTTGTTGACCGAGGTGCACACGGTCTTGGGGAAGCCCTTGTAGCCGACGTTGGCCGGGATCGCCTGCTGCACGTTGACGATGTAGTCGTGGCAGATCTGGTCCAGCGCCTCGGTGGTGACGCCGGGTTTGACGTGCGGGGCGATGATCTGCAGGACTTCGGCGGCCAGGCGGCCGGCGACGCGCATCTGCTCGATCTCTTCGGGGGTCTTGATGGTGATGGCCATGCGGCATTATCGCCTGAATCGCCATTTCAGCGCCCCATTCAGGGGCTTGCCACGCCTCCAGCCGGCCTTGAGTTGCCCTCCACCTGCCCAGCCGGCTACAATCCGACGGCTTTGTGGCCGGTCCCGTACCTGCCACGCCGCCCACGCCGGGCGTCACCGGTGAATTCACACCCGCTGCCACAGCCCGTGCCGGGGTGCCTTCGCAAGAGGGTTCGGTCACGGCGCAGCGGGGAGGCCCAACCCCGGAACCTAGTCCCCGTCCAAACCCGGGGGCAGTCGCCATTACCCGATCCGGCGGCCGGTTCCACTGCCTTGGAGTTACAGCAATGCCCCAGATCACCATGCGCCAGATGCTGGAAGCCGGCGTCCACTTCGGCCACCAGACCCGTTACTGGAACCCGAAGATGGGTCCGTACATCTTCGGCGCCCGCGGCAAGATCCACATCATCAACCTCGAGAAGACCGTTCCGCTGTTCAACGACGCGATGAACTTCCTCTCGGGCATCGCCCAGAAGCGCGGCATGATCCTGTTCCTCGGCACCAAGCGCAGCGCGCGCGAGTCGATCAAGGAAGAGGCCGAGCGTTGCGGCATGCCGTACATGAACCAGCGTTGGCTGGGCGGCACCCTGACCAACTTCGCCACGGTGAAGAAGTCGGTGCAGCGCCTGAAGGAACTGGAAGCGGCCGAGACCGACGGCACCTTCGAGAAGCTGGTCAAGCACGAAGTGCTCAGCCTGCGCCGCGAGCGTGAGAAGAAGCTCGCCTCGCTGGGCGGCATCAAGGAAATGAACCGCCTGCCCGACGCGCTGTTCGTGATCGACATCGGCCACGAAGACATCGCGATCAAGGAAGCCAAGACGCTCGGCATCCCGGTCATCGCCGTGGTCGACACCAACTACAACCCGGAGCTGGTCGACTACGCGATCCCGGGCAACGACGACGCGATCCGCGCCGTGCAGCTGTACGCCCGTGCCGCCGCCGACGCCGTGCTGGAAGGCAAGGCCGCCGCGCCGATGGTCGGCGTGCGCGACGAGGACATGGTCGAGCTGGACGCCGAGGGCAACCCGGTCGCCAAGGAAGACCGCAAGGCCGCCCCGCGTGGCCGCGCCCCGGCCAAGAAGGGCCCAGCTCCGGCCAAGGCCGCCGACGCTGCTGCGACCACCGAAGAAGCCGCTCCCGCCGCGGACGCTCCGGCGGCCGAGTAAGCCCGCTGTCATGCAGCCGCGCCACCGTGCGCGGCTGCATGCGTTGTTCGCACCATCCCCATTCCTGTCACCGCCAGCGCGACGAACCTGCCTTCCGTAACCCGGAACATCCGCAGGCCCGCGCCACGCTGGCAACGACAACTGATTCGAGGCTATCCCCATGGCAGAAATTTCCGCTTCCCTGGTCAAGGAACTCCGCGAGCGCACCGGCGCCGGCATGATGGAGTGCAAGAAGGCGCTCACCGAGAACAACGGTGACATCGAGGCCTCCGCCGACTACCTGCGCAAGACCGGCTTGGCCAAGGCCGACAAGAAGGCCAGCCGCATCGCCGCCGAAGGCCGTATCGTCGCCGCCCAGGCCGACGGCAAGGCCGTGCTGGTCGAGATCAACTCCGAGACCGACTTCGTCGCCAAGGACGCCAACTTCATCGGCTTCACCGACGCCGTCGGCCAGGCCGCGCTGGATGCCGCCGACGTCGAGGCGCTGAAGAACGCCAAGCTGCCGTCCGGCCAGACCGTCGAGGAAACCCGCGCCGAGCTGATCGCCAAGGTCGGCGAGAACGTGCAGGTGCGCCGCATCGCCCGCGTCGACAGCGGCAACGTGCTGTCGGCCTACGTCCACGGCGGCCGCATCGGCGTGCTGATCGAGCTCAAGGGCGGCAATGCCGACCTCGCCCGTGGCCTGGCGATGCACGTCGCGGCGATGAACCCGCCGTACATCTCGCCGGCGCACGTCCCGGCCGACTTCATCGCCAAGGAAAAGGAAATCGCCCTGGCGCAGGTCAAGGACACCGGCAAGCCGGCCGAGATCCTCGAGAAGATGATCGCCGGCAAGATCGCCAAGACCGTCAACGAGATCTGCCTGACCGGCCAGTCGTACGTGCTCGACACCAACGTGACCGTCGAGCAGGCCCTCAAGGCCGCCGGCGCGGAAGTGGTCAGCTTCGTCCGCCTCGCCGTCGGCGAAGGCATCGAGAAGCAGACCGACGACTTCGCCGCGGAAGTGATGAAGCAGGCCGGCCTGGCGTAAGCCACCGGTTGCAAGCGAGACAAAAAAGGCCGCGGAATTCCGCGGCCTTTCTCTTTAGTCGGGCTTGTTGCCAAGCAGACCCGCCCGGCTTGCGGCGCCGCACCCCATCCGGACTGCCGCGCTATCGCGTCGCAATGCGCCAATCAGGCTTGCCGCCTCGCTGCGAGGCATGCCGCAACCCGCTGGGCGCCGCGGCGCACGCGAGGGGGCATCGGCTACAATCCCGGCGTTTGCTTCCCCCACGAGGTCCCCATGTCCCAGCTCGCCTACCGCCGCATCCTGTTGAAGTTGTCCGGCGAGGCGTTGATGGGGGACGAGGACTACGGCATCGATCCGAAGGTGATCGGGCGCTTGGCGCGCGAGGTGATCGAAGCCCAGCAGGCGGGCGCCGAGGTCGCGCTGGTGCTCGGCGGCGGCAACATCTTCCGCGGCGCGGGGCTTGCGGCCGGCGGAATGGACCGGGTGACCGGCGACCAGATGGGCATGCTGGCCACCGTGATCAACGCGCTGGCGATGCAGGACGCGCTGGAGAAACTCGGCGCCAAGGCGCGGGTAATGAGCGCGATCAAGATCAACGACGTGTGCGAGGACTACATCCGCCGCCGCGCGATCCGCCACCTGGAGAAAGGTCGGCTGGTGATTTTCGCCGCCGGCGTCGGCAGCCCGTTCTTCACCACCGATTCGGGCGCCGCCCTGCGTGGCATCGAGATCGGCGCCGACCTGCTGCTGAAAGCGACCAAGGTCGATGGCGTCTACGACAAGGATCCGAAGAAGCACGCCGACGCGGTGCGCTTCGACCGCCTCAGCTATGACGAGGTCATCGCCCGCGACCTGCAGGTGATGGACACCGCCGCGTTCGCGCTGGCGCGTGACAGCGACCTGCCGTTGCGGATCTTCGACATGAGCCAGCCCGGCGAACTGCTGAAGATCCTGCGTGGAGAGAACATCGGCACGCTGGTGCAGGGGCGCAACGAGGCGCGGTAGGGCGGGGTTTTCGACCCGCCGATCGGGTTACAGCACTGCCAGACCGGCGGGTTGAAACCCGCCCTACACGATGGTATCCGGCCACGCCCGCGTGGCACGATCGGCCGATGAGTCATTCGCACAGCCATTCGCACAGCCACGACCACGGCTTCGCCAGCGGCACCCGCGCGTTTGCCGCGATCACCCTGATCAACCTGGCCTACACCGCGATCGAGGCCGGCTACGGCTTCGCCACTAATTCGCTGGCGCTGCTGTCCGACGCGCTGCATAACCTTGGCGATGTGCTCGGCCTGGGGCTGGCCTGGGGCGCGGCGGTAATCGCCAAGCGCGCCCCGACCGACCGCCACACCTACGGCTGGCGGCGCGCGACGCTGTTGTCGCCGCTGGCCAACGCGTTGCTGCTGGTGGCGTTCGCGGGCGCGTTGAGTTGGGAAGCCGTCAGGCGTTTCACTGCCCCGCCGGAGATCCCGGCGCTACCGGTGATGCTGGTGGCGGCACTGGGCATCGCGGTCAACCTGGGCGCGGCGTGGTTCGTTCGCGATGGCCACGCCCACGACCTCAACCGCCGCGGCGCATTCCTGCACCTGGTGGCCGATGCGGCCGTGTCGCTGGCCGCGGTGATCGCCGGTGCGGGCATGTGGTGGCTGGGATGGACCTGGCTGGATCCGGCCACGGCGCTGCTGATCGGTGCGGTGGTGGCGATCGGCGCGTTCGGGCTGCTGCGCGAGAGCTTCGACGCGGCGATGGATGCGGTGCCGCGAGCGATCGATCAGACGCAGGTACGCGAGTTCCTCGCGGCGCAGCCCGGCGTCACCGCGGTGCACCACCTGCACATCTGGTCGCTGGGTGCCGGCGAGATCGCGATGACCGCGCACCTGGTCCGCCCCCATGACGACGAGCACGACGCGTTCATCGACCGCCTCAACCACGCGCTCGATCACCGCTTCGGCATCAACCACCCCACCCTGCAGGTCGAACATGGCCAGGCCTGCGAGCACGACCGCCACGACCGCGCGCCGCACGGGCATTAGCGCCCGGGACGGCCTCCCCGACGACCCGATCGCGGCACCGCGGCGGCTGCCCACGGCGATTCGCCTATAATCGCGCGATTCAGTCACCAGATCGGAGCGCGCGATGCTCAACGACATCAAGAAAGACGCCCAGACCCGCATGGCCAAAAGCGTCGAAGCCTTTCGCCACGACCTGGTCAAGGTCCGCACCGGGCGCGCCTCGACCGCGCTGGTCGATCACCTCAAGGTGAACTACTACGGCTCCGACATGCCGCTGACCCAGGTCGCCAGCGTCTCGGTCACCGATTCGCGTTCGCTGACGATCACGCCGTGGGAAAAGCAGATGGTCGGCCCGGTCGAGAAAGCCATCCTTGCCTCCGACCTGGGGATCACCCCGAATACCGCCGGCACCGTGATCCGCCTCAACCTGCCGCCGCTGACCGAGGAGCGCCGCAAGGAGTTGTCCAAGCACGTGCACGCCGGTGGCGAGGACGCCAAGGTCGCGATCCGCAACATCCGCCGAGACGCCAACAGCCAGGTCAAGGAACTGCTGAAGGAGAAGCAGATCACCGAGGACGAGGCCAGCCGCAGCGAACTGGAGATCCAGAAGGTCACCGATGACGCGATCAAGAACGTCGACGAGGTGGTGCGTGCCAAGGAACAGGAGCTGATGGCGGTCTGATCCACCGCGATCCGGCCGGCGCGACCCGGGCAGGATCGCGATCAGCGCTGAACTTATCCGCGCGCCGCAGGTCCGCTACACGAGCGCTGCGGCGAGTGCGTCCAGACGCATGCCCCGAGCGCGACCATCGCGCGAATCCGTATCCCGCCTCGCAACCTCCCGACCCACAGGTTCCCCCATCGGCGCCATGCCCACCGCCCCTGCACGCCTCCCGCGCCACCTGGCCGTCATCATGGATGGCAACGGACGCTGGGCGCAGCGCCGTCGCCGCCCGCGCGTGATCGGTCACCGCGCCGGCGCGCGCGCGGTCAACGTCTGCATCGATTTCTGCCTCGAACAGGGCATCGAGGCGCTGACCCTGTTCGCGTTCTCCAGCGAGAACTGGGGCCGGCCCGAGGACGAGGTCGGCGCGTTGATGAAGCTGTTCCTCAACGCGCTCGAACGCGAAGTCGACGAACTCGACCGCCGCGGCGTGCGGGTGCGCTTCATCGGCGAGCGCGAGCGCTTCGCCGAACCGATCCGCCGGCAGATGGCCACGGCCGAATCGCGCACCCTGGCCAACACGCGCCTGCACCTGACCGTCGCTGCCAGCTACGGCGGACGCTGGGACATCGCGCAGGCGGCCCGGTCGCTGGCACTCGACGTGGCCGCCGGCCGGCTGGCGCCCGAGGCCATCGACGAAGCCGCGCTCGCCTCGCGCATGGCGTTGGCGGAGCTGCCCGCGCCGGATCTGTTCATCCGCACCGGCGGCGACTTCCGGATCAGCAACTTCCTGCTCTGGCAGTTGGCCTACACCGAACTGTGGTTCACCGAAACGTTGTGGCCGGAGCTGGATGCGGCGACACTGCGGCGCGCCCTGGATGACTATGCAAGCCGCGAACGCCGATTCGGCCTGACCGGCGCCCAGGTCGCGGCCATGCCTATCGGTTCGGAACCAACCTAGCTTGAGATCGGCCGAATCAACTCCCCCCACCCTTGCCCACCCCCGCGTTGCGAGGGAGGGAAATTGGAAGGCACTCGCGATATCCGGGTGCCGTATCCATGATGAGATTGCTGAATGACCCGAACCCGCTTCCTCGCCGCCCTGGTGATGGCCCCCGTCGCGATCGCGGCGATCCTGTTGTTGCCCACCGAGTGGATGATGGCGCTGGCCGCGGTGCTGTTCCTGGCAGGCCTGTGGGAATGGTTCGACCTGGCCGAGATCGACGACACCCTGGCGCGGACGGTGCTGCTGGTCGCCAACCTGGGGGTGATGGTGGCGATCGTGTGGGCGTCGCGCTGGAGCGCGGGCTTCACCTTGGTGCTGTTCAAGCTTGCGTCGGTGATCGGCGTGATCTGGTGGTTGCTGGCCCTGCTGTGGCTGGGCCGTTACAAGTTCGCCAGCGACCACGACACCCATGCGCGTGTGTTCAAGCTCGCCGCCGGCGCGCTGGCGGTGATCCCGGCGTGGTGCGCGCTGGCGTGGATCCATGCCGAGGAGCCCAACGGTCACCGCTGGCTGCTGACCGCGCTCGCGATCGTCTGGGCCGCGGACACCGGCGCCTATTTCGCCGGACGCAAGTTCGGCGGCCGGGTATTCGGCAGCCGCAAGCTGGCGCCGCTGGTCAGCCCCAACAAGACCATCGAGGGCCTGGTCGGCGGCGTGGTCGCCGGCATCGTGGTTGGCATGGCGTTCTCGCAGTTCGCCGGCGCGCCACCGTCGCAGCTGCCGGCGGTCGCGCTGGTGGCGCTGGCCGCGGTGCTGTTCTCGGTGGTCGGCGACCTGTTCGAGAGCCTGCTCAAGCGCCACGCGGGCGTCAAGGATTCGGGCGACCTGATCCCGGGGCATGGCGGCATTCTCGACCGCATCGATGGCGTGCTCGCGGCCTTGCCGGTGTTCGCCCTCGGCAAGGCCCTGCTGGGCTTCTGACGATGCCGGCGGCAGGACACTGTAGCCATGCGTGAAGTCGCGGTACTCGGCGCCACCGGCTCGATCGGTGCGTCCGCGCTGGACGTGATCGCGCGCCATCCCGAGCGCTTGCGCGCCAGCGTGCTCGCCGCCGGCCGCAACGTCGAGGCGTTGCTGGGGCTGTGCCGCGTGCACCGCCCGCGGCACGCGGTGATCGCCGACGCGTCGCTGTTCGCGGCGCTGCGCGATGGTCTGCGCGACGCCGGCCTCGCCACCCACGCGCACAGCGGCGATGAGGCGCTCGAAGCCCTGGTCGCCGGCGATGCCTGCGACACCGTGGTCGCCGCGATCGTCGGCGCCGCCGGCTTGCCCTCGACGCTGGCCGCGGCGCGCGCCGGCAAGCGCCTGCTGCTGGCCAACAAGGAATCGCTGGTGCTGGCCGGCGAGCTGCTGATGCGCGCCGCGCATGCCGCGGGCGCGACGATCGTGCCGATCGACAGCGAACACAACGCGATCTTCCAGTGCTTGCCGACGGCTCAAGAGAAGCCCGGCGCTCATTGGTCGCCCGATGCGCATGCCGGGCTGCAGCGCATCGTGCTGACCGCCTCGGGCGGCCCGTTCCGCGGCCGCCGCCGCGACGAGCTCGCCCAGGTTACGCCCGAGCAGGCCGTCGCCCACCCGAAGTGGTCGATGGGGCCGAAGATCTCGGTCGATTCGGCCACCCTGATGAACAAAGGCCTCGAGGTGATCGAGGCGCACCACCTGTTCGGCGTGCCCGGCACGCGGATCGAAGTACTGGTGCACCCGCAGAGCCTGGTGCACTCGCTGGTCGAGTTCGTCGACGGCTCCACCCTCGCCCAGCTCGGGCTGCCCGACATGCGCACTGCGCTGGCGGTCGGGTTCGGCTGGCCGGAACGGATCGCCTCCGGCGTCGCCGGGCTGGACCTGGTCGCGCAGGGCGGACGGCTGGATTTCGAGCCGCCCGACCTCGAGGCGTTTCCCTGCCTTCGCCTGGCGTTCGAGGCACTCGCCGCCGCCGGCACCGCGCCGGCGGTGCTCAACGCGGCCAACGAAGTCGCGGTTTCAGCCTTTCTTCAGCGGCGGATCGGTTTCCTAGCGATACCCGCTCTGGTCGAAGCCACCCTGGCCGCGCTCCCCGCCATCCCGGCCACGTCACTGCAGGTGCTGCTCGAGGCCGATGCGCAGGCACGGCGCCATGCCGAAGCCGCGATCGAGGATTTTTCATGACTGCGATGTTCCAGGCTCCCGATCATGCGCGAAGGCAATTGAATGACTGAGTTCATCGGCTCGGTCTGGTGGCTGATCGTCAGCCTCGGCGTGCTCGTCACGTTCCACGAGTTCGGCCACTACTGGGTCGCGCGCCGCTGCGGGGTCAAGGTGCTGCGGTTTTCGGTCGGCTTCGGTCGCCCGCTGTGGACCCGGCGCGGCCAGGACGGCACCGAGTATGTGGTTGCCGCGATCCCGCTCGGCGGCTACGTCAAGATGCTGGACGAGCGCGAGGGCGAGGTCGCCGCGACCGAGCTGCCGCACGCGTTCAACCGCCAGTCGGTGTGGAAGCGCATCGCCATCGTGGTTGCCGGCCCGCTGGCCAACCTGCTGCTGTGCGTCGGGTTGCTGTGGGGGATGTTCGTGATTGGCCGCCCCGACTACGCGCCGGTGGTCGGCCAGGCCAGCGGGATCGCCGCGCAGGCCGGCTTGCAGCGCGGCGACACGGTGCTCGCGGTCGGCGAACGTGATACCCCGACCTGGAGCGAGGTGCAGCTGGCGTTGATCCCGGCCGCGCTCGACCACGCCGACGTGCCTTTGCGGGTGCGCAAGGCCAGTGGCGCCGAGGACACCCGGCAGTTGCGCCTATCGCGCTTGCCGGCCAGTTTCGACGAACGCCGCGCGGTCGACGCGATCGGCTTGACCCCGCGCCACCAGCTGGTGCCGGCGACCATCGGCCGCGTCGCGCCGCAGACCGCGGCGTGGGGCGTGCTCGCCGAGGGCGACCGCATCACCGCGATCGACGGCGCACCGGTCGCCTCATGGGACGACATCGGCCCCTTGGTGCAGCGCCTGGGCGAGCGCGGTGGCGGCGCGATGGTCGAGGTCCAGCGCGGCGACGAGCGCTTGGCGCTGCAGGTCGCCCCGCGGCAAACCCGATCCGCGCAAGGCGACACCTATTGGGCGCTGGGGGTGGCTTCGGCCGCGGTCGCCGAACCGGCCACCGACGCGGTGCTGCGCTACGGCCCGGTCGCAGCGCTGCCCGCCGCGCTGCGCGAAGCCAACCACCAGGCCGGCGAACTGGTCGCGATGATCGGCCGTGCGTTCAGCGGGCGGGTGTCGGTGCAGAACACGGTCGCCGGCCCGATCACGATCGCGCGTGCCGCCAATGCCTATGCCGCGCACGGCCCGGCCTGGTACCTGTCGATGCTGGCTATGCTGTCGCTGAGCCTGGGCATCCTGAACCTGCTGCCGATCCCGATCTTGGACGGCGGTCACCTGCTGTATTACCTTATCGAACTGGTCAAAGGCAGCCCGGTCAGTGAAAGCGTGATGGCCACCGGCCAATACGTGGGCCTGGCCCTGATCGCCGGCCTCATGGGCCTGGCGTTCTACAACGACATCGTCAACAACCTGGTTCGATGACGCCCGCGAGCGGGCGCTTCGATGAAGCTTGTCCGCCGATGCCGGGACGTTCCCTGAAATTCCTGCCTCGACCCGACGCCCGGGCCTGCTGTTCCGGCCCGGCGTTTACGACTCCCAACCGGACGTAATGATGACGCGACCCCATACCCGCCGCCTGCTTGCCCTCGCCCTCGCCTCGGCCCTCGCCGCACCGGCATGGGCGCAGTCGGTGGCACCTGCTTCCGTCGAGCAATTCCAAGTCAGCGACATCCGCATCGACGGCCTGCAACGCATCTCCGCCGGCACCGTCTTCACCTACCTGCCGGTCGAACGTGGCGACACGATGGACCAGGCGCAGGCCGCCGAGGCGATCCGCGCGCTGTACAAGACCGGATTCTTCGAGGACGTGCGCCTGGACCACCAGGGCGACATCCTCGTGGTGACCGTCACCGAACGGCCAGCGATCAACAAGCTGACCCTGTCGGGCAACAAGGACATCAAGACCGAGGACCTGACCAAGGGCCTCACCGAAATTGGTTTGGCCGAGGGCAACACCTTCGACCGCCTCGCGCTCGACAAGGTCACCCAGGAACTCACCCGCCAGTACAACAACCGCGGCAAGTACAACGTCGAGATCACCCCGACCGTGTCGCGCCTGGACCGCAACCGCGTCGATGTCACCATCAACGTCAAGGAAGGCAAGGCGGCCAAGATCCGCCACATCAACCTGGTCGGCAACGAGAAATTCGAGGAAGAGAAGATCCTCGACACCTGGGAATCGCGCGAGCACAACTGGCTCAGCTGGTACCGCCGCGACGACCAGTACTCGCGCGAGAAGCTGTCCGGCGACCTTGAGCGCCTGAATTCCTACTACCTCGATCGCGGCTACGTCGATTTCAGCATCGACTCCACCCAGGTCGCGATCAGCCCCGACCGCCAGGACATGTTCCTGACCGCCGGCATCACCGAGGGCGAGCAGTACAAGGTGTCCGCGGTCCAGGTCAGCGGCGACACCATCCTGCCCAAGGAACAGATCGAGCGGCTGGTGCTGGTCAAGCCCGACCAGATCTTCTCGCGCCGCCTGCTCGAGCTCAGCTCGGAAACCATCACCGCCACCCTGGGCAACGTCGGTTACGCGTTCGCGCAGGTCAACGCGATCCCGGACGTCGACCGCGAGGCCAAGACCGTCGGCATCAACATGCAGGTCGTGCCCGGCCCGCGCGTCAACGTGCGCCGCATCGTGTTCAAGGGCAATACCCGCACCGGCGACGAAGTCCTGCGCCGAGAGATGCGCCAGTTCGAGGGTTCCTGGTACTCGCAGGCCGCGATCGACCGTTCCAAGATCCGCATGCAGGGCCTGGGCTACTTCGAGACCGTCGACGTCGAGACCCAGCCGGTCGCCGGCAGCAACGATGAAGTCGACGTGGTCTACAACGTCAAGGAAACCACCTCGGGCAGCTTCGTGTTCGGTCTGGGCTTCTCGCAGCTCACCGGCCTGACCACGCAGATCCAGCTCTCGCAGAACAACTTCTTGGGCAGCGGCAACCGCATCTCGGTGCAGGCCAACCGCAACGACTACCTGCAGCGCTACGACTTCTCGTTCGTCAACCCGTACTTCACCGACTCCGGCGTCTCGCTGGGTTACAACCTGTGGTGGCGCGAGTTCGACAACTCCGACTTCAACACCGCGCAGTACTCGAGCACCAGCGGCGCGGCGCAAATGGTGCTGGGCGTGCCGATCACCGAGACCGACACCGTCTCGGCGATGCTCGGCATCGACAGCAACGAGATCTTCGCGTTCCCGGGCTCGACCCCGCAGCCGATCATCGACTACATCGACGCCTTGGGCGAACGCACCTTCCACACTTGGCGCACCCAGCTGGGCTGGGCGCGCAACTCGCTCAACAACGCGCTGACCCCGACCGCCGGCATGTACCAGCGCGTTGGCCTGGAAGTCGCGCTGCCCGGCTCGACCGCCGAGTACTACAAGCTCACCTACGACTTCTCCAAGTACTGGCCGATCTCGCGCCACCTGGTGCTCAACACCCGCGCCGAGCTGGGCTACGGCGACAGCTACGGTGACGCGGTCACCCGGGATGTCTGCTTCATCGCCCCGACCACGGCCAACCCGAACCCGGTCGTGACCCCGCCGGAAGACTGCACGCCGTCGTCGCCCGACTACGCGCGCACCCTGACCGCCGACGGCCTGCCGTTCTTCGAGAACTTCTACGCCGGCGGCGTGCGTTCGGTGCGCGGCTTCACCGACAACACCCTCGGCCCGCGTGCCGCGCCGGTCGCCGGCAGCACGTTCACCCAGCCGATCGGCGGCTCGTTCAAGACCACCGGTTCGCTGGAGATGTTCTTCCCGACCCTGCTCGACACCCCGGCCGCGCGCGTATCGGCGTTCCTCGACTTCGGCAACGTCTACGACGGCGTCGACAACTTCGATGCCGGCGAGCTGCGCGTCTCCACCGGCCTGTCGCTGATGTGGCGCTCGCCGATGGGCCCGATCTCGATCAGCTATGCGTTCCCGCTGAAGAAGGAGGATGGCAATCCGGCCACCGGGTTCCGCGGCGACGAGATCGAGCGCCTGCAGTTCACGTTCGGCGGTTCGTTCTGACGCTCGCCTTCGACTGACGAGCAGCAGCCAGGCGAGCCCGTGGACGGCCCCATGCCTACTACCAGCGTGCCTACTACCAGCGTGCCTACTACCAGCGTGCCGAGGACCAGCGTGTACAGCGCCGCGCAGCTGGCCGAGCGTTTCGGTCTGGTGCTGCACGGCGACGGTGCCGTGCAGGTGCACGGCGTCGGCACCCTGGCCCGCGCCGAGGCGGGGCAACTGGCGTTCCTCGCCAACCCGAAGTACCGAAGCCAGCTCGCGCAAACCAGCGCGAGCGTGGTGGTGATGCGCGCCGACGACGCCAGCGATTTCAGCGGCACCGCGTTGATCGCGCGCGATCCCTACGTCGCCTTCGCCAGGCTGGCGGCGTTGTTCGAACCGCGTCCTCGGCACGCGCCGGGCATCCATGCTTCGACCGACATCGACCCCAGCGCGGTGGTGGCCAACGACGCCCATGTCGGCGCATTTGTCAGCATCGGCGCGCGCAGCCGCGTCGAGGCCGGCGCGCGGATCGGTCCGGGTTGCGTGATCGGCGACGACTGCGTGGTCGGCGCCGGCTGCGAGCTGGTCGCCGGCGTCACTCTCGTTGCGCGCGTGCGCCTGGGTCAGCGCGTGCTGGTGCATCCGGGCGCTGTGCTGGGCGCGGACGGTTTCGGATTGGCGATGGACCGGGGCGGCGTGCAGACCGGCGGCCCCCAGAACGACGCGCCGGGCGAGCCCCATTGGCTGAAGGTGCCGCAACTGGGCGGGGTTCTGATCGGCGACGACTGCGAGATCGGCGCCAACACCACCATCGACCGCGGCGCGATCGAGGACACCGTGCTCGAGGCCGACGTGCGCCTCGATAACCAGATCCAGATCGGCCACAACGTCCACATCGGCGCGCACACCGCGATGGCCGGGTGCTCGGCGGTGGCCGGCAGCGCGCGCATCGGCCGCTACTGCCTGATCGGCGGCGGCGCCGGCGTGCTCGGCCACCTGGAGATCTGCGACAAGGTCGTGGTCACGGCGATGAGCCTGGTCACCGCCTCGATCCGCGAGCCGGGCGAGTACTCCTCAGGCACGCCATTGATGGACAATCGCAGCTGGCGCAAGAATGCCGCGCGCTTCAAGCAGTTGGACGCGTTCGTGCGCCGCACCGGCGGACGACGCGAGCCCTGAACACAAGGCCGGGCTCGACCCGCCGGCTCGGCATTGGAAAGTCCGCGCACGGATGCGCGGGGTTTCGCGAAGGACCCGCATACCAGGAATCCGCATGACCGCCCTGCAACTCCCCGTCGACGTCGCCACGATCAACACGCTGCTGCCGCACCGCTACCCGTTCCTGCTGGTCGATCGGGTGATCGAGCTGGAACCGGACAAGCGCGTGCTCGCGTACAAGAACGTGACCTGCAACGAGCCGTTCTTCAACGGCCATTTCCCCGGCCACCCGGTAATGCCCGGCGTGCTGGTGGTCGAAGCGCTGGCCCAGGCCGGCGGCCTGTTGACCCAGCTGTCGGCGCGCGCCAACGCCGCTGAGGTCGCCCCGGCCGGGGAGAAGCTCTACTACCTGGTCAAGATCGACGCAGCCAAGTTCACGCGCATGGTCGTGCCCGGCGATCGCCTCGACCTGGAGGTCACGCTCAAGCGCACCATCCGCAACATGGCGCTGTACTCCGGCATCGCCCGGGTCGACGGCGAGCAGGCCGCGTGCGCCGACATCCTCTGCGCCGAGGTCAAGGTCTGAGCCATGCGTGACGCCGGCCACCCTTCCAGCGTGGTGATCCATCCCAGCGCCGTCGTCGAAGCCGGCGCGACGCTGGGCGACGGCGTGCAGGTCGGGGCGTTCTGCTACATCGGCGGCGAGGTCACGGTTGGGGCCGGCACCACGTTCGGCCCGCACTGCAGCGTGCACGGCCCGACCACGATCGGCCGCGACAACCGCTTCCACGGCCACTGCGCGATCGGTGGCGAGCCGCAGGACAAGAAGTACGCCGGCGAGCGCGTCGCGTTGGCCATCGGCGACCGCAACACCTTCCGCGAGTTCGTCACCATCAACCGCGGCACCGGCGGCGGCGGCGGCAGCACCCGCATCGGCGACGACAACTGGCTGCTGGCCTATACCCACGTCGCCCACGACTGCGTGGTCGGCAACCAGTGCGTGTTTTCCAACAATGCCACCCTGGCCGGGCACGTCAGCGTCGGCGATCAGGTGATCCTCAGCGGCTTCGTCGGCATCCACCAGTTCTGCCGGATCGGCGCGCACGCGTTCATCGGCATGGGCGCGTTCGTCAACGGCGACGTGCCGCCATTCGTGATGGTGGCCCAGGAAGGCTACGGCCGGCCGCGCGGCATCAACGCCGAAGGCCTGAAGCGCCGCGGTTTCGACCCCGAACGGATCGCCTCGATCAAGCGCGCGTATCGCGCGCTGTACGTGTCCGGCGTGCCGCTGGACGAGGCGCGGACGAAGCTGGCCGAGATCGCCGGCGCCAGCGACGACGTGCGCGCGCTGCTCGAGTTCCTCGACAGCAGCGACCGCCCGTTGTTGCGCTGAAGCGGTAGCGCGGGAATGGGGAACAGGGAACAGGAAATCGCGGCGACGTGCAGCGCCCGCGCGCTACCTGCAGCCGTGCAAGCAGCACTCCGATGAACAGCCGCACAAACGCCATTCCCGATTCCCCGCTCGCCGCTCGCGCCTCTCGCCCCTTGCGCTTCGCGCTGGTCGCTGGCGAAGCGTCCGGCGACCTGCTCGGCGCGGGCCTGATCGGGCAGCTGCGCGCGCTCTACCCCGATGCGCAGTTCGCCGGCGTTGGCGGCGACGCGATGCGCGCGGCGGGCCTGGCGGCGTGGCATGACGCCAGCGAGTTGGCGGTGATGGGCCTGTCCGAGGTGCTGCGCCACCTGCCGCGGCTGCTGCGGCTGCGGCGCGGGCTGCGCGAGCGCTTGCTGGCATGGCAGCCGGATGTGTTCATCGGCATCGACGCGCCCGACTTCAACCTCGGCGTCGAGCAGTGGCTCAAGCAACGCGGCATCCGCACCGTGCACTACGTCAGCCCGTCGGTGTGGGCGTGGCGCGAGAAGCGCGCGGCGAAGATCGGCCGTAGCGCCGACTGCGTGCTGTGCCTGTTTCCGATGGAGCCGGCGATCTACGCCAGGCACGGCGTGCAGGCGCGCTTCGTCGGCCACCCGCTCGCCGACGAGATGCCGCTGGAGCCCGACCGCGCCGCCGCCCGCGCCGCCCTGGGCCTGAGCCCCACGCGGCCGGTGCTGGCGCTGCTGCCCGGGTCGCGCGTGGGCGAGATCGAACGGCTGGGCCACGACTTCCTCGCCGCCGCGGCGCGCGTGCTGCGGGCCGAGCCGAACCTGCAGATCGTCGTGCCGATGGCGAACGCGCAGGCGCACGCCGCGTTCAAGCGCGTGTTCGCGCGCCATCCCGACGCGCCGGCGCTGTCGGCGGTGTTGCAGGAAATCGTCGGCCATGCGCGCCCGCTGATGATCGCCAGCGATGTGGTGCTGCTGGCGTCGGGTACCGCGACGCTGGAAGCGATGCTGGCCAAGCGGCCGATGGTGGTCGCCTACAAGGTGTCGCCGACCACTTACCGGCTGGTCAAGGGCCTGGGAATGCTCAAGGTCGACAGCTACGCGCTGCCGAACGTGCTGGCGGGCGAACGCGTGGTACCCGAACTGATGCAGCACGACTGCACCCCGGAAAAGCTCGCCGACGCCACCCTGGCCTGGCTGCGCGACCCCGGCGCCGCGGCCGCCCTGCTGCCGCGCTTCCGCGAGCTGCACCTGCAACTGCGGCGCGATGCGTCGGCGCAGGCCGCGCAGGCGGTGGCCGAACTCGTATCGTTGCGCGATGGCTAACGGCGCCGGCCAACTCACGCTCGATCTCGCGTTCGCCGCCGGCGGGCAACGCGGCGCCGGCCGGATCGACGTGCCTGCGCAACACATTGCCGGGGTCGACGAGGCCGGGCGCGGGCCGCTCGCCGGGCCGGTGGTGGTCGCCGCGGTGGTGCTCGGACCGGGGCGCACGCCGATCAACGGCCTGGCCGATTCCAAGCAGCTCAACGCGCCACGGCGCGAGCAGCTCTACCAACGCATCATCGGCCGCGCCGTGGCCTGGCACGTGGTGTCGGTCGAGGTCGACGAGATCGACCGCCTCAACATCTTCCAGGCGACCATGCTCGGCATGCAGCGCGCGGTGCAGGCGGTCGCGCACGCCGCGCAGCTGGCGCGCATCGATGGCAACGCACTGCCACGCAACCTGCCCTGCCCGGCCGAGGCCTGGATCGGCGGCGATGCCCGCGACCGCGCGATCATGGCCGCGTCGATCCTCGCCAAGGTCACCCGCGACCGCGCGATGCGGGCGCTGCACGAGCAGTGGCCGCAGTATGGCTTCGACGCGCACAAGGGCTATGGCACGCCCGCACACCTGGCCGCGCTGCGCGCGCACGGCCCCTGCCCGCAGCACCGGCGCAGTTTCGCGCCGGTGAGACAGGCCTGCTGAGACTTGCGCTCAGGGGTTTATCCCGGGCTGGGGACCACTGACCTCGGGGTGACTCTGAAAATCTTCGTCGATCGAAATGGAGACGCCGAGAACCAGGTCTTCATCAAGGCCGTGTTGCAGCTCCGCGTCGCCCAGACGCCGTGGCCTGGGCGGATTGACGGCCGGATGGGCCGAACTTAGGCCCACCCGTACCGTCACCAATCGACCCCGCGGCAGTTCGAACGTCAACACCCGCTCATTTTCGTCCAGCCCTTCGTCCGGGCCGCCTGCCCCGCCGCTCGCGGGCATCGACCCTGTTGGATTGCCACGCGTTGCCATATCAGTCTCCTCTTGGAGCCCCTTCTCGGGGCGGTGGTGAACTACTGCGCGCCCGCCGTCCGCGAAACCAGGCCGGCGCGAACAAAGACCGCGTTGGTGGTAATGCGGATCTCGGGCACCCCGGCGGCCCGCGCCGCATCCAGCCGACGGCGGGCTTCGACCTGGTTGCCGAGCACCGCGAAGGTCGTGGCGTTGTAGTACGCCACCTCCGCCAGCTCTGTGGGCAGGGATTCGGAGCGCTTCACCAGTTCCAGGGCGGTGGCCGAATCGCCCAGGTTCGCGCGATACCAGCCCAGGGCGGCCAGGGCCAAGGCGTCGTCCGCCTTCACCTGCACATAGCGTTGCGCGCGGTTTGCCGCTTCCAGGTAGACAACCCGCGCCTCGTCACCGGTTTCGGGGTCGGCCAGCAGCGCGTCCCCCAAGTTGCCCCACAGCTCGAAACTCCCCGGGTTCAACTGCACCGCCTGCCGGTACAGGCGCGCTGCGGCAGCGTAGTCGCCGGCCTGGTACTTGAGCGTGCCCAGGTTGCTGAGGACCTCTTCGTCCGGCTCGATCGCCAGCGATCGCTGGAGCGCGTTCGCGGCCTCGGCGTTGCGGCCGGCCGTGAGGAGCAGCCCGCCATACGTGCTCCAGTAATCCGCATGGTCCGGCCGCAGCTCGACCGCTTGCCGATACGACTCGATCGCCTGGTCGACGTGCCCGCCGAGGTACTGCTGGTACCCCATCTCGGCCCGGACATTGGCATTGCCGGGACTGAACTCGAGTGCCCGCTGGAACTGCTTGAGGGCCAGGTCCTGGCGGCCCTGCGCGATGTGCACCTTGGCCAGCCCCACCAGCGCGGACGAGCGCACCGCCGGGTCGTGCTCGACCTTGCCGTAGTACTCCAGCGCCTTGTCCAGGTTGCCCTGCACCCGGTTAAGATCGCCCAGCGCGAGCGAGACCTCGCCGATCGTCGGATCCATCTTGCCGGCGCGCAGGCAGGCCAGGCGCGCATTGTCGAAGGCGTCGGGATTCTTGTCGGCCTCGAACCGCCAGATCTCGACCCGGCAGATGCCGGCCTGGGCACGGGCGAAGCCCTTGTCGTGGGACAGCGCCTGGTTGAAGTAGCCGATCGCGTCCTGCTTGGCGTCGCGGCCCCGCGACAGCTGCTGCAAGCCGCGGAGGTAGGCGTCGAATGCAGCGACGTTGCGGGTGGGCGCCAGTCGCTTGCGCAACCCCTCTCCGGCATCGGGCAGGACGCCCACCAGGGAGTGGACCACCTCCTGGGCGATCTCGCTCTGGGTCGCGAACACGTCCGATACGTCGCGGTCGTAGGTGCGGCTCCAGAGGGTGAAGCCGGAACCGGTGTCCGCGAGTCGGGCGCTGATCCGCACCCGCGAGCCCTCGCGGCGCACGCTGGCATCGAGCACGGTCGCAACACCCAAGCGTTTTCCCAGGAATTTTGCGTCGGACGCGCTGTCCAGGATCGAGGGCGGCATCCACGCCGCCACCTTGAGTCCGTGCACGCCGGCGAGAGCGCTGTGCAGCTCCACCGCCAGCCCTTCGGCGAAGTAGCGGTCGGCCTTGTCGGCGCTGAGCGTGGTGAATGGCAGCACCGCGATCGACGGCGCCTGGGCGCGCACCGGCGCGCGCATGCGCTCGAGCCACCACCATCCCGCCACGGCGATCGCGGCCAGCACCAGCGCCACCGACAGCCATCGCCACGTCCGCCTGCGTTGCACGCGGCGACGCTCGGGCCGGGGCGCCGCCACTGCGGCCGAAGCTGCCGTGGCCAAGCCCTCGGTCGCGGCGCTGTCGCTGGAGGTGTCTCGCGGCGCCGCCTCGTCGGCGGCGGCGCCCGGCCCTGGCACCGGGCCGCCCGGCGTGGCACCGATCGATTCCAGATCGCCATTGCCGATCGGTACGGGTGCGGGCACGGGTGCGGGCGCCGACACCGGCGTCGCTTCGGGTTCGGTTTCCAACACGCCGATGAACCGGTAACCCAGCGCGTGCTGGGTCTGGATGTAGCGCGGGTGCTGGAAATCGTCGTCCAGCGCATGCCGCAGCTGGGCGATGGCGCGGGTCAGCACCCCCGGGGTGACGTGGCGGTGGCCCCAGACCGCGTCCAGCAGGTCGTCGCGGCCGACCAGGTCGCCGGCGCGCTGCAGCAACACCAGCAGCACCGCGAACGCCTTGGGTTCCACGGTCTGTGGGTCGCCGGCGCGGAGCAGCGTGTGCGCGGCCGCGTCGACCACGACGTCGCCGAACCGGTAGCGCGACGCCGCCGCGGGGCCCGCGGCGTCCGTTGACCCCGTCACGGGCGGCTCGGGGGCGTTCATCGGCAAAACCTCATCGCAGCCTCAGCAACCTGCGACAACGCCCACACAACGCTCGCGGTCCCGTCATGACTGCCCAGCGGGCTGGACGGACTCTGCTGGCGCGCCGAAAACCCGGCGTCCAACCCAAGCCCCAGAGGTGCCGTCATGAACGCCATGTTGTCCACCACGATTCCGTTGCCTGCGATTCTCGACCAGCCCGCCAACACCCGGAGCGGCCGACGCCGTTGCATCGAGAACTACGAACTGAGCGAGTTCGGGGTCGCGCGCTTCAACAACCTGCTGCTGCGGCTGGGCCGCCGCCATTTACTCGACCGCGACCAGCTCGCCACCGCCGCGCGAGAATTGTGCGCTTGCAACACCGCCGGAGTTGCACCGGCCTCCATTCATCAACGCATGCAGCGCATCGAAACGGCCGCGCGGATGGTCGATGACCGCCGCTGGGACGCGGCCAACGACGCGTTCGATGCCGCGCTGGTAGTGGTGGACTACTCGCGCGGTGGCGATGAGCTGATCCCCAATTGGGTGCCCACGGTCGGCCGCCTGGACGACGCGATCGTCGTCGATGCCGCCTGGCCGCGCCTGGGCGCTGAGATCGACAGCTACCTCGACTATTGCCGACTGCGCGCGCTGGAAGCCGGGCTGCGCGGCTGCGGCGAGACCGAGTTCGAGTTCAACCGCGCCGACTGGCGGCGCGCGTGCGAGGACGAGGCGGCGCTGATCGCGCACCAGCGGCGGGTGCGCGAGCGCAGCTACCTGCAACAGTCGGTGCCGCGGTTCGCGATCCACTGAGTTCGTTCACTGAATTCGCGGCAAGGCGCATTCCGGGCCGCCCGCAAGGGCGGCTCTTTTTTGCTGCCGATGGCATCCGCGCGCCCTGCCTCAGCGCGCGGCCTCCGGCAGCGTCAGCCCGATCGCGGGATAGCACGCGTACAACGCCGCGTGCAGCGCCTCGTGGCGCTCCTGCCGGCCGCTGTCGAACAACCGCTGCGCCTGTGCGCCCAGTTCGCGTTGCAAGGCCAGCCACACCTCGCGTCGCGGCTGCTGCCAGTTACGCGACATCGGCACCCCCGTCAGTTCGCGCAGGGCCTGGGCATGGCCAAGCAGGCGCGCGGCCAGCGCGTGTTCGCCGTGGCGATGCAGCACGTAGCCAAAGCCCTCCAACGCCGCGGCGCTCATCCGCAGGTTGCGCAGCGTCGCGGCCAGCGACAGCGCCGCGTCGAACGAACGCGCCGCGGCCTGGGTGTCGCCGAGCAATAGTTCCTGCAACCCCTGGTTGAGCACCGCGAATCCGAACAGGAACCCCGGCGTGCTGTGGCGGCGGCGCCAGAACGTCGCCAGTTCGTCGGCGGCGCAGTGCGCCGATATCCATGCCAGCCGGTGCCGCCCACGCAGCGAATGCATAGCAGACGCCCACACCCGCGCGTAGCCGAGCACCTGCGTATCGCCGATCGCGAGCGCCTCGCGCATCGCGTGCGACAGCAGCCGCCGCGCCTCCTCGTCGCGGCCGGCGACGATGCGAATCATCGCCAGGCCGGCTAGCGCCAGGCCGTGTTCGCGCGGCAGCTTGACCTGGCCGATCGCAGCCACCGCCTCGACCAGGGTGCGTTCCGCGGCGTCGTGGCTCATGTGCAGCTGCATCAAGCCAATGAACTGCAGCGCCCGCGCCCGTGCCAACGCCCCCGGCGCCGGGTTGGCGAGCAACGCGTGCTCGATCCAGTCCAGCGCGCGTTGCAGGTCGCCTTCCAGCCACCAGTACCAGCGCAGGTTCAACGCCAGCTGCAAGGCTTCGCGCACGTGGTCGTGACCGAGCGCGAACTCGAACGCGCGGCGCAGGTTGGCGTGCTCGCGGTCCAGCCAGTGGCCGTACTCGTGCTGCGGCTGCTCGTAGAGCACCGCGTCGGCGCGCGCGGTCAGCGCCAGGTAGTAGCGCAGCAGGCGCAGGCGGCATTCATCCGCGCACGGGTCGTTGCCCAACCGCTCGAGCGCGTACTCGCGCACGCTTTCCAGCATCCGGAAGCGCCGCGGCTGCAGCTTGTGGTCGACCGCCACGAAGCTCTTGTCGACCAGCGAGCCCAACGCGTCGACCACCTGCTGCGCGCCGCCCTCGTCGTCCTCCATCAGCGCCTCGGCCGCTTCCAGCGTCCAGCCACCCGAGAACAGCGCCAGCCGCTGCAACAGGTTCGCCTCGGCCCGGGACAGCAGGTTGAAGCTCCACGACAGCATGTCGCGCATCGTGCGTTGCCGGTCCGGCGCGCCGGGCCGGTCGCTGGCGAGCAGTTCGCGCCGCGCGCTCAGGCGCCCGAGCAGTTCATGCGGGCCGAGCACCCGCAAGCGCGACGCCGCCAGTTCCAGTGCCAGCGGCAGGCCCTCGAGGTGGCGGCACAGCGCGACCACCGCCACGACGTTGTCGCGATCGAGCACGAAGCGCGGATCGACCTCGCCGGCGCGCATCTCCAGCAGGCGTACGGCCTCGCTGGCGCGCGCGGCGGCGACCGGGTCGGGTGCATCCAGCCAGTCGGCCGCCGGCAGCGACAGCGAGGGCACCGGGTAGACCTGCTCGCCGTCCACTCCCAGCCGCACCTGGCTGGTGGCCAGGATCCGCAGCCCGGTGCAGGCGCGCAACAGGTCGTCGGCGACCTGCGCGCACGCCGCGGCGACCTGCTCGCAGTTGTCCATCAGCAGCAACACGCAACGATCGCGCAGGGTGCGTGCCAGTTGCTGGTCGATGCGCAGGCGCATCTGCTTGCCCAGGTCGAAGCACGACAGCAGCGCATCGACCACGTCGTCGCTACTGCGGCACGAGGTCAGGTCCAGCACCCACACGCCATCGGGATAGTGGTCGGCTGCGTCGCGCGCCAGTTCCATCGCCAACCGGGTCTTGCCGGTGCCGCGGGGACCGACCAGGGTCAGCAGCCGCGAGGCGGGCAGCAGCTCGCGCAGGTCGGCCAGTTCCGGCAGGCGCGGCACCAGCGTCTCCAGCCGCGCCGGCAGTGGCGGCGCGCGGAACAGGTTGTCGCTGGCCCGGCGGCGCGGCGACTCGGCCGCAGGCGCGTCGGCCTGGTCGACCGCCGCGATGAATCGGTAGCCGCGCCGCGGGACGGTCTCGATGTAGCACGGCGTCGCGGCTTCGTCGCCCAGCGCATGGCGCAGCAAGCGGACGATGCGGGTGAGCGTGGACGGGGTGACGGCGCGATGCCCCCACACCGCATCGAGCAGTGCATCGCGCGTGAACAGGTGGCCCGGCTGCGCGACGAACCGCGCGAGCACGGCGGCGGCCCGGGGCTCGAGGTTGATCGCGATGCCATCGCGGCTCAGGCGCGCTTCGCCCGGCTCGAAACGGAATTCGCCGAAGCGGAACAGCCCGGAATGGGATTCTTCCGCCGCAGCGCCTGGCGCGATCGGGGGCGTGGGTTCATGCATCGGACATGCCAGTGCGTTGATTTTTCACGGACCGCGTTCAGGAAAAAACGCCAGCGTTCGCGGCGTGCGGACAGGCGCTCGCGGTCGCGCCGTCGATCATGCGCCGCGGCCTGAACGCGCGCGCGAAATTCACCGTGCCGGCCAACTTATGCACCACGACAAGCGGCGCGCAACGGCGCATCATCGACCTGCATCCAGCAAGGTGTGTGGTCGCGTTACCCGCCGGTCGGCGCGCGGCCAGCCTGCCACCGGCCGGTACCAGCGAGGTGCGCCATGCGCCTGCCAGTCCCCACCCCGACTGCCGACCCGCTGCCGTTCGAGGAACTCAAGGAGCGCAGCGAGGAAACCCGGGTCAGCGTGCCGCTGCGTAGCGATGCGGTCGCGCGATTCGATGCCCTCCTGCACGAGCTCAACCCCGACGCGCCGCGCGCCGACCCCGACCGCATCCAGCGCCTGGCCAACTGGCTGGTGACGCTGCCCGATGACACCGCCAGCGACGTGCTCGACCGGCGCCTGCATCGCATCAACGAGCTGCGCGCGATGCTCGACGACCCCGACTGGGACGCCGACGACGCGACGCGTTCGCGGCTGGAGAAGCTGCTCGGCTACATCGACCGCGACGACGGCCTGATCTCCGACCACGAGCCGCTGCTGGGCCTGCTCGACGACGTGCTGCTGATCGAGCTGGCGTGGCCGGCGTTCGCCGAGGAGGCCGAGGAGTACCGCGACTTCTCCGCGTACCGCAGCGACGAACACCCGGCCGGCAGCGGCGGCGAACAGCGCGCCGCGTGGTTGCAGGACCGGCTGGCCGAGATCGGCCTGCTGCAGCACCAGCTGCGCGTCAACGACAGCCACTACGTCCAGCGCGGCCAGCCGGAACAGATGTTCCGGGTCGGTTGAGCTTTGCCAACGCGGCCGGTCTACCGCCGGCCGCCGGAAGTCCGCCGCGGGCGCCACCGGCCGCGCTCGGGCCGCCATGCCGCGGCCTCGGCACTCCCTCGCAGTTCCATCACCGCAACCTCAAGACTTGCCGAGCGCGGCAAGCGACGCTGGCGCCATCCTGAGAACACTTCGGAGCGCGCCATGAACGTCCGTCGTAACCCTGCCGCGGGGATGCTGGCGATGCTGCTCGCCCTGCCGGTGCTGCCCGCCGGCTCGCGCGATGTCGCGGCCGACGGCGCCCGGATCGACTGCCAGCAGCGCCACTTCGGCCATGGCGATACCGCGTGGCGGTGCACGAGCCACGGCGGCGACCTCGTATTGGCCGCGCAGTCGCCCTTGCGCGAACGGCGCATCCCGACGATGGCGGTGCGTTGAACATCGGCATCGCTTGCGCCCGGCCCGCAGACGCTGCCACCTGTAATCCGTGAGCCGGTTCCCGAAACCTGTTGTTGAAACCGAAGGCCCGAATAACGGGCCACATCGCCATAGGATCCCTGCATGAACGTTTCCCTTGCCCCGTTGCCGCCGCTGCCGCGCGCACTCGCCCAGCCCGGCCTCAGCGGCTCCGGCCGCCGCCATCGCATCGGGTACCACGAGATCGATACGGTGGCCTTGCGCCATTTCAACGAACTGCTGCAATACCTCGACCTGAATGTGATGCCGCTGGATCGCGACCGCCTGGCCAGCGCCGCACGCGAACTGGTCGACCAGCCGCACGCGGGCCGCGCACCGGACTGCATCACGCAACGCATGCGCCGCGCCGCCGCGATCGACTGGATGGTCGGCGACCCCGACTGGGAGACGCTGCCCACGACCGAAGTCGCCGCGAGCCTGCTGGTCGACTACATGCGCCACAACGACAAGCGCCGCACGCTGATCCCGAACGCGCTGCCGGTGGTCGGGCGCCTGGACGACGCGATCGTGGTCGAAACGATCTGGCCATCGGTGGGGCCGGAAGTGCGCGACTACGTGGATTTCTGCCACGTCCGCCGCGTCGAGGCGAACCTGGCCGGCGATGCCCCGGCTTACAACTGCAACCGCCAGAACTGGCAGCAGGCGGCGCGCGCCGAACGCGACTGGGTCGCCCACTGCGAACGCGTGGGTGCCCAGAGCTATATCGCGGGCGATCCGGTCTCACGGTTTCGGGTCAACTGAAGGCAGCCTCGGCGACCGGGCGCGCGGGCGCGGGCCCGGCCCGACGCGGACCGACCGCACGGCCCCGATCGAGCCCCCCAGTCGGCCATTCCGGCACGGCCCACGGCGCGGCCGATCGGCGCGGTGTCAAGCCTTGTCGGCCCGGCCCGGACTGATACCCTGCCGGTTGCCTTGCCGGTTGCCGCATGTCCGCTCGTTTCGTCCACCTCCACCTGCACAGCGAGTACTCGCTCGCCGACTCGACGATCCGCATCGACGAGTTGGTGAGGCGCTGCGTGGCGCTCGGCCAACCCGCGGTCGCGCTCACCGACGTCAACAACCTGTTCGCCGCGGTCAAGTTCTACAAGGCCGCCGAAAGCGCCGGGTTGAAGCCGATCATCGGCGCCGACATCGGCCTGGCCGACGGCAACGAAGCCACCTCGCGCATGACCCTGCTGTGCCGCGACCGGGTTGGCTACCTGACCCTGTCGCGCCTGCTCAGCCGCGCATGGATGGAAGGCCACCGCGTCGATGGCGTCGCGGTGCGTCCGGAGTGGTTGCGCGAGGACAACGCCGGCTTGTTCGCACTCGCCGGCCGCCACAGCCTGGCCGGGCGCCTGGCCGGCAGCAACCGCCACGAACTCGCCCAGGCCTGGCTGGCCGACTGGCAGGGCTCGTTCGGCGACCGCCTGCACCTGGAGCTGACCCGCACCGGGCGCGACGGCGAAGACGCGTTCAACGCGTTCGCGCTGCACGCCTCGGCCTCGCGCGGCATTGCCGTCGTGGCCAGCAACGACGCGCGCTTCCTCGATGCCGAGGGTTTCGAGGCGCACGAGGCGCGCGTGTGCATCTCCACCGGCCGCGTGCTCGACGACCCCAAGCGCCCGCGCGAGTACAGCGCCGAGCAGTACCTGCGCTCCAGCGAGGAGATGGCGGCGCTGTTCGCCGACGTCCCCGACGCGATCGACAACGCGCTCGCGCTGGCGACGCGCTGCAACGTCGAGATGAAGCTCGGCGAGTACGCGCTGCCGGCGTTCCCGGTGCCCAGTGAGCACACGATCGAAAGCTGGCTGCGCAATTCCGCGCACGAAGGCCTGGCCAAGCGCCTGGAAAAAGCCCCGCTGGCGCCCGGCAAGACCCGCGCGGACTACGACGCTCGCCTGGACATCGAGCTGGGCGTGATCCTGAAGATGGGCTTCCCCGGCTACTTCCTGATCGTCGCGGACTTCATCAACTGGGCCAAGGACCACGACATCCCGGTCGGGCCCGGCCGCGGCTCGGGTGCCGGCTCGCTGGTCGCGTGGGCGCTGGGCATCACCGACCTCGACCCGCTGCCGTACGACCTGCTGTTCGAGCGCTTCCTCAACCCCGAACGCGTGTCGATGCCCGACTTCGACATCGACTTCTGCATGGACCGCCGCGACGAGGTCATCGACTACGTCGCCGCGAAGTACGGCCGCGACCGCGTCAGCCAGATCATCACCTACGGCACCATGGCGGCCAAGGCGGTGGTGCGCGATTGCGGCCGCGTGCTAGGGCATCCGTACGGTTTCGTCGACGGCCTCGCCAAGCTGATCCCGATGACGCTCGGCATCTGCCTGGACGACGCGCTGGGCGAGTCGGAGGCGGCGAAGAAGAACCCGACGCTGGCCTCGACCGAGCTGATCGAGCGCTACCGTTCCGAGGACGAGGTGCGCGACCTGCTCGACCTGGCGCGCAGCCTCGAGGACCTGACCCGCAACGCCGGCAAGCACGCCGGCGGCGTGGTGATCGCGCCCAGCCCGCTCAGCGACTTCTGCCCGCTGTTCGCCGAACACGACGGCGAAGGCCGCGGCAAGAGCCCGGTCACCCAGTTCGACAAGGACGATGTCGAGGAAGTCGGGCTGGTGAAGTTCGACTTCCTCGGCCTGCGCACGCTGACGATCATCGACTGGGCGGTGAAGGCGATCAACGTGCGCCGCGCCGCCGCCGGCGAACCGCCGCTCGACATCACCGCGCTGCCGCTCGACGATCCCAAGACGTACGAGCTGTTCGCGCGCGGCGATTCGGTCGCGGTGTTCCAGTTCGAATCGCGCGGCATGCGCGAGCTGCTCAAGCGCGCCAAGCCCGACACGTTCGAGGACATCATCGCGCTGGCGGCGCTGTTCCGCCCCGGCCCGCTGGGTTCGGGGATGGACAAGGACTGGGTCGACCGCAAGCACGGCAACGCCGCGGTGTCGTTCCCGCACCCGTCGCTGGAGCCGGTGCTGGCGCCGACCTACGGCGTGATCGTGTACCAGGAACAGGTGATGCAGATCGCCCAGGTGCTGGCCGGCTACTCGCTCGGCGGCGCCGACCTGCTGCGCCGCGCGATGGGCAAGAAGAAAGCCGAGGAGATGGCGAAGGAACGCGCCAAGTTCGAGACCGGCTGCGAGGAACGCGGGATCCCGGCACGGGTCGCCAGCCCGATCTTCGACCTGATGGAGAAGTTCGCCGAGTATGGCTTCAACAAGTCGCACTCGGCCGCGTACGCGCTGGTCGCGTACCAGACCGCGTGGCTCAAGGTGCACTACCCGGCCGAGTTCATGGCCGCGGTGCTGTCCTCGGACATGGACAACACCGACAAGGTGGTCGGCTTCCTCGACGAGGCGCGGGTGATGGGCCTTACGGTGCTGCCGCCGGACGTCGATGCCTCGGCGTACATGTTCGAGGCCACCGATTCAACGACCATCCGCTACGGGATCGGCGCAGTGAAGGGCGTTGGCCGCGGCGCCTGCGAGGCGATCGTCGAGGCGCGCCGCGCCGGGCCGTTCGTCGACCTGATGGATTTCAGCAAGCGCGTCGACAGCGGCAAGCTCAACCGCCGCGCGCTGGAGGCGTTGACCCAAGCCGGCGCGCTCGACCGGCTCGGGTGCAACCGCGCCAGCCTGATGCTGCAGCTGCCCGAGGTGCTGAAGGCGACCGACCAACTCGCGCGCGAACGCGACGCCGGCCAGGTGTCGTTGTTCGGTGGCTTCGAGGCGGCGACGCCGGCGCTGCACCTTGACCTGCCGCAGGTCGACGAGTGGCCGCTGGCGCAGATCCTCAACGGCGAGCGCGAGACGCTCGGGCACTACCTCAGCGGCCACCCGTTCGACCCCTATCGCGACGAGTTGCGCGGCCTGGTCGGTTACGACCTCGGCGAGCTCGACCGGATCTGGGAGTCGCGACCGGAAAGCGCGCGCAGCGGCTGGCGGCCGGAACTGGATCTCGTCGTCGCCGGGCAAGTCGTCGGCCTGCGCAAGAAGGGCGACAGCCAGATGTTCGTGCAGCTCGAGGACGGGCGTGGCCGGCTGGAGTGCGCGTTCTTCGGCGAGACCTACAGCGAGTTCGCCGCGCTGATCGCGCGCGACCGGCTGCTGGTGGTCCAGGGCGGCCTGCGCGAGGACGCGTTCAGCGGCGGCTTCGCGCTCAAGGTCGCGCGCTGCTGGGACTACGCCCAGGTGTGCGCGAAGCACGCCCAGCGGCTGTCGCTGCGCGTCGACCTGCGCGTGCCCGGCGCCTGGCAGCGCGTCGACGCGCTGTTGAGCAAGCAACGCCCGGGCCCGACCCCGCTGCGGCTGGACCTGTTGCGCCCCGGCGCGGCCGGCACGCTGGAACTCAACGGCAGCCAGTCGGTGCGCATCGACGCCGACCTGATGGGCACCCTGCGCGCCACGCCCGGCGTGCGCGCGGTGAAGCTGGCGCTGAACAAGCCCTGGGCGAGTTGAGTCAATCCGCCGCGCCCATCACCGCCTGCGGCCGGCGATAGCCACGCAGGGCGCCGTGCGGGCGCCGCGGCCGGTGGCGAGGGATGGCCACCACGTGGAAACGCGGGCTGAGCCTTACCATTCCGGGCTGCGCTGCGCCCTTCGGCTTGCGCCTCCCGTGGCTGTGGCCGGTCTTCCGTCGATCGACGTTGGCAGACGAAAAGCCCGAGACCATTCCGGGCGCGGCCCATCCTCCGCTCACGGAGTCGCCGATGAAATGCCCGCTTGCGCTTTTCGTCGCGTTGCTCGCACTGCATGGCCCTCAGGCGCGAGCCCTTCAGGATTCGGCCGGCCTGGGTGACGCACAACCCACCGCCGACACCCTCCGCCAGACCGCCAACGCGGTGGACTGTGCGGCAATGGCCGCGATGCCCGGGGCGCCGATGACGCGGGAAGCCTGCGAGGCGCAGAAGTCGTCGATGCTGGGCCTCAGCCAGACAATGCAGGCTTCCGGCGCGGGCGCCAGGCCCGGCGACGACGCCATGACCTGCGACCAGATCGTCGCCGAAATGCAGACGATGCAGGTCGCCGGCGTCAGCGCGGACAACGCCGCCGAGGCGCAGGCGGCGGGCCGCCAGCTGAAGGCCACGCAGGAACGCGCGCAGGCGGCAGGCGCGGCGATGATGGCCCGGCAGACGCTGGAGACCGCCGCGGCCGCCGTGGGGCCCAACGCCGTCCAAGGCGTCGTCTCGGCCCGACAGACCGCCGAACAGATCGCCGCCGGGCAGCGCAACAAAGCCGCGATGCAGGACGCCACCAGCCGCACCACCCTCGCCGTCGCCGCGGCCACCGGCGACGTCGCGGCGGCCATGCAGGCCAATCCGCGCTGGGGGCGATTGATTGCCCTCAGCGCCGCCCGCTGCGCCGGCTACACCCCTGCCGATGGCGGCCAGGACTGGTGAACCGGACGGGTGATCTGCCCTCCACATCCGCCAGTCAGGCAGCCAGAACCGCGCCGGCCTCACCCTTGGCCATCGCCAGGGCGAATTGCGCCGAGCGCGATCCCGGGGTCCGCGACAACCGGCATTTTGCGGATCAGATCGGATGTTGGGTGCCGCTGCGCTCGCCCCAACGCACGACTCCCTCCCAGTTTTGAACCCACTGCTCCCGGCGGTTTGCAAGAAAGCCGCCTGGCAGGGCCGGACGACCACCCCGCGGGGCTCGGTACGGCGGATGCGGTCGTTTCGTTAGACTGTGCCCTTCACGGCAGCCGTGCTGCCCACGAGCCTCCCACGCATGAATCCGAACTACCTCGATTTCGAGCAGCCCATCGCCGACCTGGAAGCCAAGATCCAGGAGCTGCGCCACGCCAGCCATGGCCCGGCGGTCAATGTCGATACCGAGGTCCACGCCCTGCAGGACAAGCTGCGCATCCGCACCGCGCAGATCTTCCGCGACCTGAGCCCGTGGCAGGTCTCGCAGCTGGCCAGGCATCCGGCGCGGCCCTACACGCTCGACTACATCCGGGTGTTCTGCGACGAGTTCCAGGAACTCGCCGGCGACCGCGCCTACGCCGACGACGCGGCGATCGTCGGCGGCCTGGGCCGCATCGACGGCCGCGCGGTGATGATCATCGGCCACCAGAAGGGCCGCGACACCAAGAGCAAGGTCAAGCGCAACTTTGGCATGCCGCGCCCGGAGGGCTACCGCAAGGCGCTGCGCCTGATGAAGATGGCCGAGCGCTTCAAGCTGCCGCTGCTGACCTTCATCGACACGCCCGGCGCCTACCCGGGCGTCGGCGCCGAGGAGCGCGGCCAGTCCGAGGCGATCGCGCGCAACCTGCTGGAAATGGCCGAACTCAAGACCCCGGTGATCTGCACCGTGATCGGCGAGGGCGGCTCCGGTGGCGCGCTCGCGATCGGCGTCGGCGACCGCACCCTGATGCTCGAGTACGGCACCTACTCGGTGATCTCGCCCGAGGGCTGCGCCTCGATCCTGTGGAAGTCGGCGGACAAGGCCAAGGACGCGGCCGAGCAATTGGGTCTGACCGCCAAGCGCCTGCTCGGTCTGGGACTGATCGACAAGGTCGTGCGCGAGCCGATCGGCGGCGCGCACCGCAACCCGAAGCAGATGGCGACACGCCTGAAGGCCGTGCTGCTCAACGAACTCGACACGCTCGAAGCGCTGCCGCTACCGGAGCTGCTGGAGCGCCGCTACCAGCGGCTGCGCAGCTACGGCGCCTACGAAGCGGCCTGAGCACGGCGTTCCGGCCGCCGAGACACGGGCGATCGGACCCATCGGGTAGAGCCGACAGCGCCGCGATCGAAAGCATGATGAGCGCGAAGCCCGATTTCCTCGCTCGACCGCTCGCGCCCGACGCCGGCGCCGCGATCGTGGTCGGCTTCAGCGGCGGCCTCGATTCGAGCGTGCTGCTGCACGCCCTCGCCACCGACCCCGCCCTGCGCGCGCGCGGCGTGCGTGCGTTGCATGTCGACCACGGCCTGCACGCCGACTCCGCCCGCTGGGCGGAAGATTGCGAAAAGCGCTGCCGCGAATGGGGGGTCGCGTGCACCGTGGTGCGCGTGCAGGTCGCGCGCGACGGCGGACAGGGCCTCGAAGCCGCCGCGCGTCGCGCCCGCCACGCCGCCTTCGAGGCGCGACTAGGCGACGGCGAAATCCTCGCCCTCGCCCACCACCGCGACGACCAGGCCGAGACCTTCCTGCTGCGTGCGTTGCGCGCGTCCGGCCCCGACGGGCTGGCGGCGATGCGGCCTTGGCGGCGCTTCGGGACGGGCTGGCTGTGGCGGCCGCTGCTCGACCTGCCGCGGTCGCGGCTGCTGGCCTATGCGCAATCCCATCGGCTGCGCTGGTTCGACGACCCCAGCAACGCCGATACCGCACTGGACCGCAACTTCCTGCGTCAGCAGCTGCTGCCGCTGTTGCGCGAGCGCTGGCCGCAGGCCGACGTGGCCTTCGCGCGCTCGGCGCAACTGTGCGCGGACAACGCGGGCCTGCTCGCGCGCGCCGATGCGCTCGCGCTGGCGCAAGCCGCCACCGTCGACCCACGGGTGCTGTCGCGCGCCGCGCTGCGCCTGCAGTCGCCCGCACAGCGGGCACGGGTGCTGCGGCAATGGGTCGCCTCGCAGTGCCTGCCACCGCTGCCCGCGCACGGCGTGGCCCAGGTCGAAGAGCAGTTGCTGGATGCGCGCGCCGATGCGCAGGCCGCGTTCGCCTGGAGCGGTGCGCTCATGCGCAGCTGGCGGGACATGCTGCACGTCGACCGGGAACGCGCACCACTGCCCACCGACTGGCGCTGCGAGTGGGAGGGCGACACGCCGCTGCGACTGCCCGGCGGCGACCGGCTCGCGCTGGTGACATCCCGTTTGGGAACTACGGGCAGCACCGCAACGCCGCTCGCCGCCGACGCTGCTTCGCGATTCGAAACTGCGCTGCTCGTGCACGCCCGCCAGGGCGGCGAACGCATCATCCTGCCCGGGCGATCGCACTCGCATGCGCTAAAGCACGTGCTGCAGGACCTTGGCGTGCCGCCGTGGGTGCGCGAACGGCTGCCGTTGTTGTCCGACGGCCAAGGCGAACTGCTCGCGGCCGGCGACCTGCTGTATTCGGCTCGCTTCGATGCGTGGCTGCGGGAGAACGGCGTCGGGGTGGTGTGGACGTCGGACTGATCGCCCCTCGCCGATTGACCCCCTACCCCCACCGCCCCACACTTCGCCCATGGCCCGCAAACCCGCTACCGATGCCTCGCCCGTCGCCGACTTCGAGCAATCGCTCGACGCGCTCGAACAACTGGTCGAGAAGATGGAACACGGCGAGATGAGCTTGGAAGACTCGCTGGCCGCGTACGAACGCGGCGTCGGCCTCTATCGCCGCTGCCAGACCGCGCTGGAGCAGGCCGAGCTGCGCGTGCGCCTGCTCAGCGACCCGCAGGACCCGGCCAGCGGCGAGCCGTTCCTGCCGCACGCAGCGTCGACGCCCGATGCCTGACCCGCGTTTTGAGGTGTGGCGCGCGCGCGCCGATGCCGCGCTCGCCGCGGCGCTGCCCGACCCCGATGCCTCCCCGCAACGCCTGCACGCGGCGATGCGGCATGCGGTCTTGCTCGGTGGCAAGCGCATGCGGCCGTTGCTGGTGTACGCGAGCGGCGCGGTCTTCGAGACCGACGACGCCGTGCTCGACGCCCCCGCGACCGCGATCGAGCTGATCCACGCCTACTCGCTGGTGCACGACGACCTGCCGGCGATGGACGACGACGCCCTGCGCCGTGGCCAGCCGACCGTGCACGTCGCGTTCGACGAGGCCACCGCGATCCTCGCCGGCGACGCGCTGCAGTCGCTCGCGTTCCAGGTGCTCGCCGGCACGCGGGTCCCCGACGGCGCGCGCGTGGCCCTGCTGCGCACCCTCGCCTTGGCTTCGGGCGCAGGCGGCATGTGCGGCGGCCAGGCGCTGGACCTGGCGGCGACCGGCAACGGCGCCACCGTGTCCATCGACGAGCTCGAACGCCTGCACATGATGAAGACCGGCGTGCTGATCCGCGCGGCGGTGCGCATGGGCGGGCTCAGCGGTGCGGCCGATTCGGCGGCGATGAAATCGCTGGACCGCTACGCCAGCGCCTTGGGCCTGGCCTTCCAGATCCGCGACGACATCCTCGATATCGAAGGCGACAGCAGCACCCTCGGCAAGACCGCCGGCAAGGACGTGGCGCAGGCCAAGGCCACGTTCCCGGCGCTGATCGGGATGGACGCGTCGCGGGCGCGATTGCACGAACTCAGCGAGGCGATGAATGACGCGCTCGCGCCGGTCGGCGAACGCGCCGATGCGCTGCGTGCGCTGGGTCGCCTGGCGGTCGAGCGCGACCGCTGAGCCGGCACCGCAGGCCGCCGGTCGCGGCCTGCGGTTGGCCAGATGCGGCTACTTCAGCAGCCGGATCGTCAACGGATAGCGGTACATCTCGCCGTTGTAGGCCTTGAAGATCGCGATCACGCTGCACACCAGCCACATGATCCCGATCGCGGCCACCGCCAGCATCAGCACGATGCCGACCGGTCCGGTGAAGATGATGCCGACGCCGAGCGTGAGCACCGTCGCGCCGATCAGCAGGAACGCCAGCACCACCGCGGCGCACGCGTACAGGAACATGCTGAGGTTGAAGTTGACCGCTTCCTTGGCATGCGCGGCGGCGAACGGCGAATCGTCGCGCTTGAGCATCCACACCACCAGTGCGCCCAGCGCGCCGGCGATGCCGGCCACCCAACTGGTCAGCAGCGCCAGCGTGAATGCCAGCAGGTGCGCGCCGGCCGCCCACAGGCGGTCGCTGTCGTTGGCACTGGTGGCTGAGGTGGAAGTCGAGGTGGCGGTTTGCATCGGGTCCATGGTCGGCTCCTCCCGGAAAACGTTCCGGCTCGGGTTCCACAATGAGGCCGTGCGCGCGCCGCACAAGCCAACTTAAGGCATAGGTGCGGCCGGGCTGCGTGCGGTCATTCGCCGGCGACGGTCATTTTCCCGACCAGGATCGAGCCGGTGCGCACGTGCGAGCGCGGGTCGACGTCGCTGCCGACCGCCTCGATCGCGGCGAACATCTGCTTGAGGTTGCCGGCGATGGTGATGCCGTCGACCGGGTACTGGATCTGCCCGTTTTCGACCCAGAACCCGGCCGCGCCGCGCGAGTAGTCGCCGGTGATGGTGTTGACGCCCTGCCCCATCAGCTCGGTGACCAGCAGGCCCCGGCCCATGCCGCGCACCATCGCCTCGAAGTCGCCGGAATTGGCCTGCACCTGCAGGTTGTGCACGCCGCCGGCGTTTCCGGTGGTGCGCAGGCCGAGCTTGCGTGCCGAGTAGCTGCCCAGCACGTAGCGCTGCAGCACGCCGTCCTTGACCAGCGGCGACTCGTGGGTGGCGACGCCCTCGGCATCGAACGCGCTGGAGCGGAAGCCGCGGGCCATGAACGGCAGCTCGTCGATCGCGAACCATTCCGGAAACAGCTGGGTACCGGCGCTGTCGAGCAGGAAGCTCGCGCGGCGATACAACGCGCCACCGGAGACCGCGCCGATCAGGTGCCCGATCAGCGAGCGCGCCGATTCGGCCGCGTACAGCACCGGGTAGTCGCCGGTGGGGATCTGGCGCGGATCCAGCCGCGACACCGCGCGTTCGGCGGCCTTGCGGCCGATCGTCGCCGCCGACTGCAGGTCGTCGGCAGACAGGCCGATGCTGTACCAGCCGTCGCGCTGCATCGCGTCGCCGCTGCCGGCGATCAGTGCGCAGCCCAGCGAATGCTGGGTGCTGCGCTCGCGGCCGACGAAGCCATGCGAATTGGCGTAGACGCCGATGCTCTCGCCGCTGCCGACCGAGGCGCCGTCGGAGTTCTCGACGCGGCGGTCGAACTCGCGCCCGGCCGCTTCGCACGCGGTCGCCAGGTCGATCGCGTGGTCGGCCTCGATCGCCCACGGGTGCCAGCTGTCGAACTCGCGCAGGTCGCTGGCCATCAGCTCCGCATCGGCCAGGCCGGCGGCGCTGTCGTGCTCGGTGTAGCGCGCGATCGCGCAGGCCTGCGCCACGGTCGCGTCGAGGCTGTCCTCGCGCAGGTCGGCGGTGCTGGCGCTGCCCTTGCGCTGGCCGAAGTAGACGGTGACGGCGATGCCGCGGTCGCGGGTCGACTCGACCGTCTCGACCTCGCCCATGCGCACGTTGACGTTGAGTCCCGACTCCTCCGAACACGAGACCTCGGCTTGGCTCGCGCCACTGGCGTGGCAGCGCTCGAGCAGGCGCTGGGACAACTCGGCCAGCGCGTCCAGGCGCGCGTGGCTGTCGCCCAGCGAGGTGGCGTGGGTGAGCGTGGCCATAGGGCCGGTGCTGACCGGGCCGGCGGCATGGGGGGTCTTCGCGTTCAATGACTTATCCTTGCAAGGTGCCGTCCCGGGACCGGAAGCCGCGGGACCTGATTATTTCCCCGGCGCGCGCGAGGCAGAGCCCCCGCCGCGCCCGGAATGCCAGTCTGGAAGAGTTGACGATGCGTGGTGTAGACGAAGAAACGGGCGAGTACCGGGGCGACAGCCGCAGCCAGAACCGGCGCGACGCACTGGAGGTGCTGGCGCTGTGCGAACGCCTGGTCGCGCTGACCCCGGCGCAGCTGGCCAAGCTGCCGGTGCCCGAGTCGCTGCTGCCGCATATCGCCGAGACCAAGCGCATCACCTCGCACATCGCCCACAAGCGGCAGCTGGCGTTCCTGGCCAAGCAGACGCGGCGCGAGGATGACGAGACCCTCGACGCGATCCGCGACGCGCTCGATGTAGGCGGTGAGGCTTCGCGGCGCGAAATCGCCGCGATGCACCGGGTCGAGGCCTGGCGCGAACGCCTGCTGGTCGACGGCGACGCCGCGCTGGCCGAGTTCCTCGACGCGTTCCCGTCGGCCGACCGCCAGCTGCTGCGGCAGCTGGTGCGCAACACGCTGGAGGAACGCAAGCGCAACAAGCCGCCGCGCGCGTTCCGCGAGCTGTTTCGCGAGTTGCGGGAGTTGGTGCTGGGCGGCGGCGCGGTCGGCGACGACGCTGAAGAAGGCGACGAGCCGCTTTAGCCCCTCTCCCCTCGGGAGAGGGGTTGGGGTGAGGGGCCGCCGCGAGCGTATAGCTCCACCGTACATCGGCCCCTCATCCGCCCTTCGGGCACCTTCTCCCGAGGGGAGAAGGAAAGAGAACCGCAACATCACGCCTGCGTGCCGCCCACCGTCAGCCCCTCGATCAGCAGCGACGGCTGGCCGACGCCGACCGGCACGCTCTGACCGTCCTTGCCGCACACGCCCACGCCCTCGTCCAGCGCAAGGTCGTTGCCGATCATGCGCACCTTCTGCATCGTTTCCGGGCCGTTGCCGATCAGGGTCGCGCCCTTGACCGGCGCGGTGACCTTGCCGTCCTCGATCAGGTAGGCCTCGGTCGCCGAGAACACGTACTTGCCCGAGGTGATGTCGACCTGACCGCCGCCGAAGTTCACTGCGTACAGGCCCTTCTTGATCGAGCGGATCATCTCGGCCGGATCGTGGGTGCCGGCCAGCATGTAGGTGTTGGTCATGCGCGGCATCGGCAGGTGCGCGAACGATTCGCGGCGGCCATTGCCGGTTGGCGCCATGCCCATCAGGCGGGCGTTGAGCGTGTCCTGCATGTAGCCGACCAGCACGCCGTCCTCGATCAGCGTGGTGCACTGGGTCGGGGTGCCTTCGTCGTCGACGTTGAGCGAGCCGCGGCGTCCGGCCAGCGTGCCGTCGTCGACGATGGTCACGCCCGGGGAGGCAACGCGCTGGCCGATGCGGCCGGCGTAGGTGCTGGTGCCCTTGCGGTTGAAATCGCCTTCCAGGCCGTGGCCGACCGCCTCGTGCAGCAGCACGCCGGGCCAGCCGCTGCCGAGCACCACCGGCATCACCCCGGCCGGCGCATCGACCGCCTCCAGGTTCACCAGCGCCTGGCGCAGCGCGTCGCGCGCCCAGGCCTCCGGCTTGCCGCCATCGAACAACTCCACGTAGCTGTAGCGCCCGCCGCCGCCGGCGTAGCCGCTCTCGCGGCGGCCGTTCTGTTCGACGATCACCTGCACGTTGAAGCGCACCAGCGGCCGCACGTCGGCGGCCAGCACGCCGTCGCTGCGCGCGACCAGCACCGTGTCGACGCCGCCGGCCAGGCTCACCACCACCTGCTGCACGCGCGGGTCGGCGGCGCGCAGCAGCTTGTCGACCCGGCGCAGCGCCTCGACCTTGTCCTCGTTGCCGAGCGAATCGATCGGGTCCTGCGCCGGATACAGGGATCGGCCGCCGCCGCGCACCAGCGATTGCGTCGCCTGGGTCGAGCCGTCGCGGGCGATCGCGCGTGCCGACTTCGACGCGGCAATCAGCGCCTCGGCGTTGATCTCGTCGGAATAAGCGAAGCCGGTCTTCTCGCCGCTGATCGCACGCACGCCGACGCCCTGCTCGATCGAATGCGAGCCGTCCTTGACGATGCCGTCCTCGACCGTCCAGCTCTCGCGGCGCGCGTGCTGGAAATACAGGTCGCCGAAATCGATGCCCGGCCCGAGCAGCGTGCCGAAGGTGCGCTCCAGGCCACTGGCGTCGAGCCCGGCGGGCAGCAGCAGGCGGGTTTCGGCGAGTTGGATGGGCAAGGTCATGGAGTGGTCCGGGAATTGGGGTCGTTGCGTAGGGCGGGTTTCAACCCGCCGGCTTCTATTCTGCTTGTCCCGATGCCGGGTGACGGCAACGCGCAGCGGTGGCTATCCGAACCGCCAACGCAAAAGGCGGGTTGAAACCCGCCCTACCGGGAACGGGTGGCCAGCACGAGATGGTGGCACAGCCGGATGAATCAACCGGCCGGCACGGGTGGCACCGCCGAGACCCGGCTCTGCGCGCGCGAGATCACCTCGACCTTGGGCTCCTTCCACGGCCCGGTGACGCGGTAGGTCTTGGCGCCCAACTGGCCCAGCGGCTTCTGCAGCACCGCGTTCGCGGCCGCGCCGATCGCCGCGCCGACCGGGCCGCCGGCGATCGCGCCGGCCACGGTCAGCAGGTTGCCGGACTTGGGGCGCACCTCGATGGTCTGGTCGAAGCTTTGCGCGCGCAGGTTGGCGGTACCGCGGATGTCGATCGCCGCGGCCGGGCCGTCGATCGCCAGCTTGTCGCTGCGCGCGCTGCCGCCGGCGAAACGCACGGTGCCACCGATGGTGTTGAACGCGAAACCCTTGGAAAAGAAGTCGCGGAAATCCAGGGTCAGCCGCCGCGGCAACTCGGCCAGGCTGAGCAGCCCGAGCACGCGCCCGGCACCGGGCTCGACCTCGAGCAGGCGGCCGTCGCGCGCATCCAGCACCAAACTGCCGTCGAGCGCATCGAGCCGAAACTCGGCCGGACTGCCGGGCCAGCCGGCATCGAAACGCGCGGTGCCGCTGCCGCCGCCCAGGCGCCCGCCGAAACCGAAGCCGGCCAGCAGCGCGCCGAAGTCGTCGCTGCCGATGCGCACGTCGAACCGGCTGCGCGCCGCCACGCCACGCCCGGTCCAGTCGCCGCTCAGGTCGATGCGCTGCTTGTCGGCGCGCGCCAGGAACTGTTCGATGCGCATGCCGGCCGCGCTCGACCGGGTACGCAGCTTGGCCGTGCCCAGGCGCGCATCGGCGACACGCAGGTCGTCGATGTCGAGCGCCAGTGGCGGAATCCGCGCGGGATCGAAACCGGCATCCATCGACGCCCGCGACCGCGATGCCGTCGCGGTGCCGCTGGCACGCGCCGCGGCGGAGCTGGCGCCGCTGCCGGCGTTGGCCGCGGCCGCCGAACGCCAGTGCACGCGCGCGAATCGTCCGGCGACGGTGGCGCCGTCCCCGGCCGGGCCGTTACCTGGCGAAACCAACAACGCGCCGTCCAGCGCCGCGCCCTCGGCGCGCACCGCGGTCGCGCCGCTGGCGGCTGGCACGACCACGACCCGGGTATCGGGGAACGCGCCGCCGAGCAGCAGCAGCCGCTGCGCATTGACGTCGATGCGTTGCAGCGGCAGGCCCGCGCCGCCTTCGCCGCCGCGCGCGAGCGCGATCCAGTCGATCGCATCCAACGCGCCGGCATTGCCGGTCGCGACCAGGCCCGAGGCCGGCGGTGCGTCGTCGACGCGCGCCGCGCCCAGCACCACGCGCACGCCGGTCTGGCCGTTGCCGCTGCGCGCGCGCAGCGCCATCAGGTTGCCCAGGCCGACGCGGATGTCGCCGCTGCCCAGCGGCAGCGGCGTCTCGACGCTGGTCGCGAGCGCGGCCGCGGCCGGCTTGCGCAGCGGCGCGGGAAGGTCGAGCGCGGTGCCGACCAGGTTCGAACGCAACTGCAGCAGGGTCGGAGCCGCGCGCCCTGCGGCGGACTTCGGGATCGCGATGCCGACCGTCCAAGTCGAGCGTCCGTCGAGGTGCGGCTTCAACCACGCCAACTCCTTCGGGCCGCGGTCGATCAACTCGTCGGCACCGAGGCTGGCGTCGAGCCCGGCCTCGAACACGTTGCGCGGCTCACGCACGTAGCCATCGCCGGCGCGCAATGCGAGCCGGCCGGGCTGGCCTTCGTGGCGCACGCGCAGCTCGTCGGCGCGGAAGCCGCTGCGCGAGTATTGCGCGCCGCCGTTGACCTGGTCGAACGCGAGTTTCCAGCGCGCGTCGGCGAGCCTGGCGTCGCGCAGCGCGACCGTGCCGCCGAGCGCGAGCTTGCTGCCGCGCGCGAGCGGCAGCTTGAGGTCGAAGGTGGCGTCCGCCGCGCCACTCACGGTGAGGTTCGCGAACGTGTCGCGGTGCTGCTTCTCCAGTGGGCTGCGGCGCAGCACGTCGAGCAGCTGTCTGGCATCGCCACCGCCGCGCGCCGTCACCACCAGCGCGCCGTCCTTGTAGTGGTCGATGCCGGCATGCAGTTGCGCGATGTCGACCTGGCCCAGCCGCCCCGTGCCATCGACGGTGAAGCCGTCGGCGATGAAGCGGGCGTCGGCCTCGACACCTTCGACCGCGGGCCAGTCGGGCTGGAACTTCACCGTGCCCTGGCCGATGTGCGCGCTCGCCTCGAAGCGGCCGTTGCGGTCGCGGAACGGCCAGTGGTCGAGGTCGCCGGAAATGATCGCGTGGCCGTCGCGCACGGTGCCGGCGACCAGCGCGGTGTCGAGCCATTGCACGAGCGCCGGTGACATCAGGTGGCGCACCCAGAAGCCTTTCGCGACCGGCACGCTGGCGTGGTCGATGTCGGCGGCGATATCGATCCACGGCCGCGTGCCGTCGCCTTGCCACCACAGCCCGCCGCGCGCGTTGACGCCGAAGCCGTCGCCGGCCACGCGCAACGCCGGCGTGCCGATGCGCCAGCCGCCGCCCTCGCGCCAGCCGCTGACCAAGCCGTCGAGCTTGACCGTGCGCACCACGCCGAACCCGTGCGGCCAATCGAACGCGGTCGCCGCGCCGGGATCGAGCTGAAGGGAAAACCCGTCGGCGTCGCCGTCGAGCTGCCCACCCAGGCCACACACGCCCGGCGCGGTGCCGACCGCGCCGAAACCCAAGCCGCTGATGCGCGCGCGCGCGTGCAGCGCGCCATCGCGCCGGCCGGTGACTTCGATCTGCTGCAGCGATGCCTGCGGCCGCGCGGCCTGCAGCCAGCTGCGCAACGCCGGCGACAGCCGGTCGCTGAGCGCGGCGAGCGCGAACAGCGGCGCGGCATCGACGCGCTGCGCGAGCAATGCGTAGCGCTCGCCGCCGGCCAGGACCAGGCCATCGAGGGTCTGCCGCTGTGCGCCGCTGCCGATCCGCAACTTCGGCGCGTCGAAACGCCAGCCCGGCACGCCGGGTTTGCCCGCGCGCGCGGCCGCGTCCAGCCGCCAGCGCGCGCGCGACTCGACCCGCGCGAACCGCACGCGCTGCGACGACGCGTTGCCGGGCAGCGGCGCGCCGCGCAAGCCGACCTGGTCGAGCGCCGCATCCACGGTCACCTCGGCGATGCGGTGGCCGCGCAGTTCCGCCCAGGCCTCGGCACGGCCGTGTCCGGACTCGACGCCGATCCCGGCCAACCGCAGCAACGGCGACCACGCCGCCAGGTCGGCCTGGCGGGCGCCGGCGTAGGCGCGTCCGTCGCCGCGCTTGCGGTCGAAATCCAGCACCGCATCGAGCGGCTTGGCCTGCACCCGCGGCCACGCGCGCACGCCGGCGCGAACGCGGTCACCGTCCACGCGCAGGCGCAGGTCGATCTTCGGCAGCGTGGTGTCGATGCCCAGCGCCGGCGCATGGATCGCCAGCTTGCCGCCGATCACCTGCAGTTCGCCCAGCCCTTCCAGCGCTGCGAACGGATCGCCGCCGGGCGTCTGCTGGCCCGGCAGGCCGCGCACCTGCCAGCGGCCGTCGGCGGCACGTTCCAGGGTCAGGTCGAGCCCGCGCAGGCGCAGCTCGGAAAACGCCTTGCCCGGCAGCAACCCGGCGTAGACCGACACCAACATCTCGGTGTCGCCGATCGTGAACGCCTGTGTGCCGGCGCCGATGCGCAGGTTGTCCAGCTGCAGCAACGGCCCGCGCCGTGTCCATTGTGTCTGCACGCGGTCGAACGCCACCTGCCGCCCCGCACGCTGGCTCAACCACGCCGCGACGCGGTCGGGGTGGCTCTCGGCCAGCGGCAGCACCTGGCTGACCGTGCCCAGCAGCAGCGCGACCAGCACCAGCGCCAACGCGAGCGCGTAGCCGAAGCCACGTCGGGCGAAGCGGAGGCGGCGGCGCAGCGGGGTGGGCATGGGCTCTTACCCCCTCCCTTGCGCATGGCGCAGGGGAGGGTTGGGGAGGGGTGACGAGGGCCGAAGGCGCGAGTGCTCTTGCTGTTGTTTCTTCCTCATGGCCAGACGCAAAGACAGAAGCAAAAGCACCCCTCCCCAACCCTCCCCTGCGCTTCGCGCAATGGAGGGGGCACTTACGCGGCCAACCACCTCAAAGCAGCACGACATCGAACTGCTCCTGGGCGTACTGATCATCCGGCTGGAAGCGGATCGACTTGCCGAGAAACTCCTCCAGCTCCGCCACCGCCGCCGACTCGTCCTCGGTGATGCGCGCCACCACCTTGGGCGAGGCGATCACCAACAGCCGCGCGGCATCGAACTGCCGCACCTGGCGGACGATCTCGCGGAAGATCTCGTAGGTCACCGTTTCCGGCGTCTTCAAGGTGCCGCGGCCGCCGCATTCGTGGCACGGCTCGCTGAGCTGGCGCTCCAGGCTTTCGGTGGTGCGCTTGCGCGTCATCTCGACCAGACCCAGCGGCGAGAAGTCGTAGACCGTGGTCTTGGCGTGGTCCTTGGCCAGCGACTTCTCCAGCGTGCGCAGCACCTGGCGCTTGTGCTCGGCATCGGTCATGTCGATGAAGTCGATGATGATGATGCCGCCCAGGTTGCGCAGCCGCAGCTGGCGCGCGACCGACTGCGCGGCTTCGAGGTTGGTGCGGTACACCGTCTCCTCAAGGTTGCGCTGGCCGATGAACGAACCGGTGTTGACGTCGACCGTGGTCATCGCCTCGGTCTGGTCGATCACCAGGTAGCCGCCGGACTTCAGCGGCACCTGCTTGTCGAGCGCGCGCTGGATCTCGTCCTCGACCCCGTACAGGTCGAAGATCGGGCGCGCACCGGAATAGTGTTCGATCTTGTCGGCCAACCCAGGCATGTACTGCGCGGCAAAGGTCTTCAGGCGCTCGCAGGTCTCGCGCGAATCGACCTTGACCTTTTCGACGTCGCGGCGGATCAGGTCGCGCACCGCGCGCAACGGCAAGGTCAGGTCTTCGTAGACGCGCTCGCCGACCCGCGCCGACTTGGATTTCTCCTCGATCAGGCTCCACGCGCGGCTCAGGTAGGCGACGTCCTCGGCCAGCGCTTCCTCCGGCTGGCCCTCGGCATTGGTGCGCACGATGTAGCCGTGCAGCGCGCCGGCCGGCGCCTGCGCGGCGACGTGGGTCTTCAGGCGCGCGCGCTCGGCCTCGTCCTCGATCCGCGCCGACACCCCGACCACGCGCGTGCGCGGCAGCAGCACCAGGTAGCGCGACGGGATGGAGACCTGCATCGTCAACCGCGCGCCCTTGCTGCCGATCGGGTCCTTGACCACCTGAACGATGATGTCCTGGCCTTCGCGCAGCAGTTCGGCGATCGGCCGGGTCGGCGTCGGCGGCAACACCACCGGCGCTTCTTCGCCGTCGCCGCCGCTGCCTTCGGAAATCGGCGCCGGCTTGATGATGTCGGCCGCGTGCAGGAACGCCGCGCGGTCCAGGCCGATCTCGACGAACGCCGCCTGCATCCCCGGCATCACCCGCAGCACGCGGCCCTTGTAGATGTTGCCAACCACGCCCCGGCGCCAGCCGCGTTCGATGTGCAGCTCCTGCAGCATGCCGTTCTCGACCACCGCCACGCGGGTCTCGCGCGGGGTGACGTTGACCAGGATTTCCTCGGTCATACCGACACCGCAATGCGCATGCATCCAGGGCTGGCGGCGAGCTCGATCGCAAGCGCCTCCCGCGCGGCACCAACGCCCCCTCTCCCGCTTGCCCCCCAAGGGGACTTCCTTCGGGGCGCGGGAGAGGGCTGGGGTGAGGGCACGCGCAACACGCGTGCGTCAGCAGTGCCGATGTCGCGCGCGCCGATCACGCCAACACCCCGAACTGCCGCAGCAGCACCGCGGTCTCGTACAGCGGCAGGCCCATCACCCCGGAATAGCTGCCGTCCAGGCGCGCGATGAAGGTCTCGGCGTCGCCCTGGATCGCGTACGCGCCGGCCTTGCCGTCCCACTCGCCGGTGGCGAGGTAGGCGTCGATGCGCGCGTCGTCGAGCTCGGCGAACACCACCTTCGACACCGACACCGCCTGCGCCTCGCGGCCCGGCGACACCAGCGACACCGCGGTGATCACCTCATGGGTGCGCCCGGACAGCTTGCGCAGCATCGCGGCGGCATCGGCGGCGTCGCGCGGCTTGCCGAACACCTCGTCGTCGAGCACCACCTCGGTGTCCGAGCCCAGCACCACCGCCGACGGGTTGCCCATCACCTGCAGCAGGCCGGCACCGGCCTTCTCGCGCGCGACCCGGCGCACGTACTCCTCGGCCGGTTCGCCGGGCTGGCAGTGCTCGGGCAGGTCGAGGTCGAGCACGCCGAAGTCCAGGCGCGACGTGCCCGATGACAGCCGGCCGAGCAATTCGCGGCGACGGGGGGATTTCGAGGCGAGATAGAGCATCAGGGCCTGCTGGCAAGAAAAAAGGGCGCGCGCCGGAGCTGATGGCGTGCGAAGCAAGGAAAAAAACCAGCGAAAGAACCAGCGACACCACATCGATGCGCGCCGGCCGATGACACGTCCCGCGCGCCCGCGACGCCGGCCCTTCGGGCCTATTGCACGCCTGCCAACAGGTGCCCGGAAGCATAACCCGCACTGACTGAGCGCCAGCCGACACCTGGCGCGTAACCCCGACCAAGCTCACGGTTCGTTCACTACACCGGCAAGACCCTGCCTGCATCACCGGTTGGTTCCGATTGCCTGCCATCCATCGCCTGCCACTCAAGGAGTTCGACCCCATGCCCCGGATGTTGTCCCCGATGCCCCGCCCCGCATCCCCCTCCCTGCTGCGCCCGCTCGCGCTGGCCGCCGCCCTCGCCCTTGGAGTCATCGGCATGACCACCGCCTCTGCCCAGACCATCCAGAGCACGCCGGCCATCGCTGGCGTGGACGGCACCCTGCTGTCGGTATCGGCGATGGCCGAGGCCAAGCGCGTACCCGACATCGCCACGCTGTCGGCCGGCGTCGTCACCCAGGCCGCCGACGCCAACGCCGCGATGCGCGCCAACGCCGAGCAGATGGCCAAGGTGGTCGCCGCGATCAAGGCCGCCGGCATCGCCGAGCGCGACGTCCAGACCAGCGGCGTCAACCTCAACCCGCAGTACCGCTACGCCGAGAACCAGCCGCCGGTGATCACCGGCTACCAGGCCAGCAACAACGTCAACCTGACCGTGCGCGACATCAGCAAGCTCGGCAAGATCCTCGACGCGCTGGTCGCCACCGGCGCCAACCAGGTCAACGGCCCGAGCTTCGACGTCGACGACAAGGAATCGGCGTTCGACGAAGCGCGCCGCAGTGCGATCGAGAAGGCGCAGGCGCGCGCGCAGATGTACGCCAAGACCCTGGGCATGCGCGTGCGCCGCATCGTCAGCATCAGCGAAGGCGGCGGCTACGGCCCGCCGCGGCCGATGCCGATGATGGCGATGGCGATGGAGAAGGCGCAGGCCGACACCTCGATCTCGCCCGGCGAGAACACGCTGTCGGTGAACCTGGACGTGGTGTTCGAACTGGCGAGGTAACGACGATGAGCCGCGACAAGACCGCCCCGCCCGCCCCGGACCCCAAGCCCGGCCGCAACCCCGGCTACGCCGAACCCAACCCGCGCGACCGCGAGGACGCCGCCAAGCCCGACCCGAAGAAGCCGCCCAACCCCGACGCCGGCGGCATGCAGCGCGACCCGAACCCGGCGCCCGACCCGACCGACGGCTAGTGAGGTAGCCCGGGTAAGGCCGAAGGCCGCACCGCGCCGCGATATGCCTCGGTTGCGAAGATGACTAACGCGCCGCCGCGCGTCTGGAAGATCGAGTGCGGGCTGTTTGCTCTCGCCCCCCGTACAGCCCCCGGGTGCGCTTCGCGTACCCGGGCTACGCTGCTTGCGGTGTGATGCGGCACCCGGGCACGCCGCCTCGTAGGATGGGTTGAGCCAAAGGCGACACCCATCGGCCCCCGCCCCCGATCACCGATGGGTACTGCTGCGCTCAACCCCTCCTGCGAGGCGCTGCACCTTCAGATTCCGGGGTGGCGGCCGTTAGCAGACGTGATGACGACCTGCGCCTCCCGTGAACCGCCGCGCCTCCCCGAGGCCGACGGCCTCTACGACAAATGCCTGCTGCACGACGCCGCCGGCATCCGCGCGCTGCTGCAGCAGCTGATCGACGCCCGCTGCACCCTGATCGCCACCGGCGAGGCCGGCGCCGTGAGCATGGTCACTGCCCCGCTCTCGATCGAAGGCGCCACGCTGTGGATCGACGTGCCGCAAGACCACGCCGTGCTGCAGCGCCTGCTGCGCTGCCCGAAGCTCGCGTTCGAAGGCGTGCTGGACAAGGTCACGCTGCGCTTCAGCAGCGGTCCGCCGGCACTGGGCAGCCACGGCGGCCGGCAGGCACTGCACCTGCCCGTGCCCGAGCGCCTGCTGCACATGCAGCGGCGCGAACTGATGCGTCGCGAGCCGGTCACCGGCCCGCTCCACTGCCTCGTATACGGGCGCGACCCGGCCGACCCCAGGGCGCCGACCCACGCCACCATCCGCGACATCGGCGGCGGCGGGCTGGCCCTGTTGACCCCGGACGACGACCTGCCGCTGGCCCCCGGCGACCTGCTGCCCGGCTGCGAGCTCGAGTTGCCCGGGGTGGACCCGGTGGTGGTCACGCTGCGCGTGTGCCACGTCCGCCACATCACCCAGCGCGGCCGCGAGGTCCGCCAGGCCGGCTGCGCCTTCGTCGACCTGCCGGCCGCGGCGCAGACCCGGCTGTTCCGCTACCTGATGCAGCTCGATCGCGAGCAGCTCGCGCGCCGGCGCGAGCTGGAGCCTCTCTAGCTCTTGTAGGGCGGGTTTCAACCCGCCGCACACGATCGCCGCAGAACCGGCGGGTTGAAAACCCGCCCTACCGGCGCGTAGCGCTTACGCCACCAGCGGTTGGCCGGTTCGCGCACGAACTCAGGCCGCGCGTTCCGGCACATGCCGCACCCACTGGCGGAGAACGGCCCGAAGTGCGCTTGCGCGGGTGCGCACGTCGCCTGGCCCGGCAAAGTTGACGCAAGCCCGGTCCGGGCCGAGCCACACCAGCAATCCAGCCGGATCCTCGATCGCGTAGGGCGGAAGCTCGCGCTTCTTCGCCCCGAGGTGAAGGATGAGTTGCAGCGGCACTTTGCCAGGGAGGCGCATGGTGGCGAAGTGCTCACCCGTGCAGAAGCTCGGCGCGTTCCATTTCACCTCCTCGCCGATCCCTTCCGCCGCCGAGAGAATGACTTGCCGCAGGGCTTCGACATCCGCCTTGAACGGATGCTCCAGGCCTGCCAGGAACTGGTCGACGGAAGCGGCGGGGGTGGCTTTGCGATTGCCCATGACGTCTCCCATGCGATCTGACGCTCGGATCAAGCCGCGCAGCGCAACGGCGTCGGCCTGGACGAATAGCTAGCCTGCGCGGCGGCTCAGCATGTGAGCTGGTAGCACGCAAAGTCCCAGCCAGAGTGGCTGCGCTGGCCACACAGCGCATAACCGTGCCGCTCGTAGAAGCGCCGCAGTCCTGCGTTGATCGCAAGGACGTCGCACCTGACGGCAGCAGCACCCTGCGCCTCGGCGTAGTGACGAATCGCCGACAGGCACCAGGCGCCAATACCCCGGCCTTGTTGCGCAGGGTCCACCGCAAGACGATTCATGTACAACGCAGCCTTCTCGTCACCCGGCCAGAATCCTTGCGGGTAAGGCCGCACCGCGGCCAGGGCCAGCGAGTAAGTCGCCACCGGCTCGCCTTCCGACAACAGCAAAAAGACCGTGCGCGACTGGATCTCGGCAAGCACCTGATCCAGCGAAAACGGCGGGTTCCAGTTGTGGAAGCCACTCTCGGCCAGACCCGCTCCCGCAAGCGCAAGCAACCGGTGCACCGATGTGGCATCGGCTTCGGTGGCCTGGATGAGCTGGTACTCAGACATTGCGTGACCTGACCAACGCAGGCTCCGGAACTGGGCCGAGCCGAGGAGCGGCGTCGGCCTGGATGAACTGTCAGGCGCCGGATTGGCGCGCCTTGAGCGTGCCGCTCGCCAGAAACATCGAACCGAAGAAGAGCTCTTCGACGTTCAGATCGTCGACGCGCCCTGCGAGCAAAGCCCACGGCGCCGGGTCCGGGGTCGGCGTGGCCGGGGACAGCTTGCGGCACATGAGCAGGAAGAACGGATTCAGGAGCTTGCCGGCAAGCCCCTGGGAGAGCTTTGCGCCAAAAATCGCGACGCGAGCACGGTCCTTCAGGCAAGGCTCGATATGGGCCAAGGCCGACTCGGACGCGTACACATCCGCCGCAGCGAACATCAGCGCGCCGTCATAGCGTCCGGGCAGATCCACGCTTTCCGCAGCAGCCTCGATCACCTCGACATTCTTCCATCCGTTGCGCTCCACCCTGTGGCGGGCGTTGATGCAACTCTGCGGGCTGATGTCCACGCCGACCACCTTGCCAGTGGAGCCAACGGCCTTGACCAGGTACGGGAAGCTCCCTCCGCCACCGCAACCCAGGTCAAGCACGTGTCCGCCTGGCCTTAGCTGGAGCGCTTGCACGGCCTTCTCACGAACGCGCTTGATAAAGAAGAAATCGAAGTTGGGAAAAGGCCGAATGAGGCGACTCAAGTGCTTCGCATACGGAGGTTCACGGCGGTACGGGCTGTGGTTCATCTCCTCACCTTTCCGGGACCGGAGCACAGGAAGATCGAGCTACAACGCAGTGTTGCATCGAGCCGCGCCGCGAACTACCGGTTCGGCTTGGACGAATCCGTGGGCAACAGGGCTGCTAGCCCAGTATCTGCGGGTTGAGTTGCCACACCGAATAGTTGAGCGCGCAGGCAAAGCTGACCCACAGCAGGTACGGGATCAGCAGCGCACCGGCGAGTGGCCGGATGCGCCAGAACGCCACCAGGGTCGCAACGATCAGCACCCATAGCAGAACGATGTCGGCGAATGCCAGCGCGCCCCGATGCCAGCCAAAGAAGAGCCAGCTCCACAGCGCATTGACCGCGAGCTGCACGAGAAAAAGGCTCAGTGCGGTACGTGCAGCGCGAAACCCTCCGACGCGCCACACCAGCCACGCCGCGACGCCCATCAGGGCGTACAAAACTGTCCACACCGGGCCAAACACATCCGGTGGCGGTGCCCAGTCCGGGCGGACGAGCTGGGTATAGAACGAGCCGGCCTGCAGCGACGCCGCGCTGCCGATGGCCGCTGCAATGAAGCTGACCGACAGCCACGCAACAAGGCCAATAATCTGCTGCTTTCTGGAAAATTCAGTCACGTGTCACTCCCTGTGATGTTGGACGCTGAAGATAACGCGGAGCCGCCGGCGGTTGAGTTCATCCTCCCACCGAATTCCTGGCGAGCCCGAACCGTTAGTGCAACTTGCACGATGGATACCAGGAACGTTGCGACAATCAAGAACACCGAAAACGGCAGATGGAATTGGCTGAAGCCAGATAGTGCAAAGGCAGCATGGATGGGCAAAACCGACGCGCAGAGCAACGCGATGGCCAGCGAGCAGCGGAACCCGGAAGGTCGGCGCTGAATGACCGCCACAAAGCAGGAAAGCACGACCAGAAAAATGACGACATTGAGCGCGTTGAACAGCTGGATCCCGCCAAGCAGCCCAAACATCTCCCACTCCCGCCAAAACGCAGCATCTACCTGATGGGTCAGGACCAGCGCGAGGTTGAGGACGATGATGTGGTTGAGAGAGAGCACGCGGGATGATGCCTGGTGTGTGGCCTACGCCTGGATCAAGCCGCGCCGCGAAGCGATTGGGACTTCCTTCGATAAAGTGGACACCCGCTGGTTAGGCGCATTGGCGCTCGAATTCGACGGGCGACTGGTAACCCAGCGCCGAGTGTAGGCGCCGATGGTTATA
>NZ_JBHTIH010000001.1:0-38290 GCF_042677045.1 Lysobacter koreensis | reverse complement strand
TGGTCACGCTGATCAACCCGGTGGCGATGGACGAAGGCCTGCGCTTCGCGATCCGCGAAGGCGGCCGCACCGTCGGCGCCGGCGTGGTGGCCAAGATCCTCAAGTGACGCTTTGGCCCGTGGCCGCGTAGCGGCCACGGTTCTGCCAAATCGCCATCCCCGCGAAAGCGGGGATTCAGCGGCTTGGCTATTGTTGGTAACGGACGGGGAAGCGTGGCGCCCCCGCCGTCGCAACTGGGTTGGGCTCGGTTCTGTCTCTCACTCATGGGGGCTGACCAGTCGTCCTTCCAGCCACGCAGTCACCGCGTCAGGCAGGGTGCTTGCACTCTTTGCAATGATGCATGTAGAATGCGCGACCACCGTGCCACTCTTGTCCAATTCAGGGCGGCGCGAACAGCGAAATGAGGAGCAGGACGCCCCTCGTATTCGCCAGACAGGGACATGTCGCACGGCAGCGCTCCATACGTTCTGGGCCCCGAACCTAATAGGTTCACGGCTTCCAAAGAACGCTAGATGGAGCCCTTCGTGCGTTTTATTCCTTCTGGGCGGGCCGGGTGACCGGGCCGCCTTAGCTTTTCCAAGCACGGAAGCTCCGGGGCGCGGGTGTTGCCCTGGAGTGTTTGCAATTTTTCGTGGGGCCGGCGCACCCAGAAGCCGTCCTGTCGCTCTTTAACGAAGGAACTACCGCAATGGCGGACCAGAAGATCCGAATTCGGCTCAAGGCGTACGATCATCGTTTGATCGACCGCTCGGCCAGCGAGATCGTCGAGACAGCGAAGCGGACCGGCGCGCAAGTGCGTGGCCCGATCCCGCTGCCGACCAAGATCGAGCGTTTCACCATCCTCGTTTCCCCGCACGTCGACAAGGACGCGCGTGACCAGTACGAGACCCGCACGCACAAGCGCGTGCTCGACATCATCGACCCCAACGACAAGACCGTGGACGCGCTCATGAAGCTCGAACTCGCGGCGGGCGTCGACGTCCAGATCAAGCTGACCTGAGGCCGCTACCATGACCGCGAAGAAATATTCGTTGGGCATCGTCGGTCGCAAGGCCGGCATGAGCCGCTTCTTCACTGAAGACGGCAAGTCGGTTCCGGTGACCCTGATCGAGGCGACCCCGAACCGCATTACCCAGATCAAGACCACCGACACCGACGGCTACAGCGCCGTGCAGGTGACGGTCGGCGTGCGCCGCGCGGCGCTCGTCAACAAGCCCGAAGCCGGACACCTCGCCAAGGCGAAGGTAGAAGCCGGTCGTGGCATGTGGGAGCTGCGCGTGGCCGACGACAAGATCGGCGACTTCGAGATCGGCGGCGAGATCAAGGCCGACATCTTCGAGGTTGGCCAGATCGTCGACGTCCAGGGCATCACCAAGGGCAAGGGCTTCCAGGGCACGATCAAGCGCTGGAACTTCAAGATGGGCGACGCCACCCACGGTAACTCGCTGTCGCATCGCTCGCCGGGCTCCATCGGCCAGCGCCAGACGCCGGGCCGCGTGTTTCCGGGCAAGAAGATGTCCGGTCACATGGGTGCGGTCCAGCAGAGCACGCAGCGCCTGGAAGTGGTCAAGGTCGACGCCGAGCGTGGCCTGATCGCGATCAAGGGTGCGGTGCCAGGTGCTCCGGGCGGCGACGTGATCGTCCGTCCGTCGAGCAAGGTTTAAGGAGAGATGACGATGGAACTCGCCATCACCAATAGCAGCAAGACGTTGTCGGTCTCCGACGCGATCTTCGGCCGCGAATTCAGCGAAGACCTGGTCCACCAGGTGGTCGTTGCCTACCGCAACGCGGGCCGCTCCGGCACCAAGGCGCAGAAGACGCGTTCGGAAGTGAACGGCACGACCAAGAAGTCGAAGAAGCAGAAGGGCGGCGGTGCGCGTCATGGCGCGCTGACGGCCCCGATCTTCGTCGGCGGCGGCGTGACGTTCGCGGCCAAGCCGCGCAGCTTCGCGCAGAAGGTCAACCGCAAGATGTACCGCGCCGCGATCGCCGCGATCCTGTCCGAGCTCAACCGTCAGGGCCGTATCCAGGTCGTCGAGACGCTGGAAGTCGACTCGCCGAAGACCTCGGGCATGATCGCCAAGCTCAAGGACCTGAAGGTCGGTCGCCGGCCGTTGCTGGTCACCGAGGACGCCACCGAGAACCTGTATCTCGCGGCGCGCAACCTTCCCTACGTGGAAGTCCGTGACGTGCAGGGCCTCGATCCGGTCGCGCTGGTTGGCGCCGACTCGATCGTGTTCACTGCCGACGCGGTCAAGAAGATCGAGGAGTGGCTGGCATGAACGACGCCAAGCTCTACAGCATCATCCGTGCGCCGCGCGTGTCCGAGAAGACCGCGCGCCTGCAGGAAGTTTCCAACCAATATGTCTTCGAAGTCGCGACGACTGCTACCAAGGCCGACATCAAGGTCGCCGTGGAAAAGCTGTTCGACGTCAAGGTCGAGGCGGTCAACGTGCTGAACGTGAAGGGCAAGACCAAGGCCTTCAAGCTCCGCATGGGCCGTCGCGCCGACTGGCGCAAGGCATACGTGAAGCTGGCCGCTGGCCAGTCGATCGACGTGATGGCCAAGGCCTGAGGACAGACCCATGGCATTGATGACTTTCAAACCCACCTCGCCCGGCCGTCGTTCGATGGTCCGCGTGGTCACGCCGGGCCTGCACAAGGGCGCGTCGCACGCGGCGTTGCTCGAGCCCAAGAGCAAGACCGGTGGCCGCAACCACCACGGCCGCATCACCACCCGTCACATCGGCGGTGGCCACAAGCAGCATTACCGCATCATCGACTTCAAGCGCGACAAGGTCGGTATCCCGGCGCGCGTGGAGCGGATCGAATACGATCCCAACCGCACCGCGCACATCGCGCTGCTGTGCTACGTCGATGGCGAGCGTCGTTACATCATCGCGCCCAAGGGCCTGAAGGATGGCGACCAGGTGATCGCCGGCCGTGACGCCCCGATCCGCGTCGGCAACACGCTGCCGCTGACCAACATCCCGGTCGGTTCGACGGTGCATTGCATCGAGATGAAGCCGGGCAAGGGCGCGCAGATCGCCCGTGCCGCCGGTGCCGGCGTGCAGCTGGTCGCTCGCGAGCAGGGTTACGCCACGCTGCGTCTTCGCTCCGGCGAAATGCGCAAGGTGCCGGTCGAGTGCTGCGCCACGATCGGCGAAGTCGGCAACGACGAGCACAGCCTCGAGAAGCTGGGCAAGGCCGGTGCGAAGCGGTGGCGCGGCGTCAAGCCGACCGTCCGCGGCGCGGCCATGAACCCGGTCGACCATCCGCACGGCGGTGGTGAGGCCAAGGCTGGCCAGGGCAACCCGCATCCGGTCACGCCGTGGGGCGTGCCGACCAAGGGTTACAAGACGCGTAAGAACAAGCGTACGCAGCAGTTCATCGTTCGCGATCGCAGGAGCTAATCGGCCATGCCACGTTCACTCAAGAAAGGTCCGTTCGTCGACCATCACCTGCTCAAGAAGGTGGAGACCGCGGGCAACAACAAGAAGCCGATCAAGACCTGGTCGCGTCGCTCGATGGTGCTGCCGGAGATGGTGGGTTTCACCATCGCCATCCACAACGGCAAGAACCACATCCCGGTGCTGGTCAACGAGAACATGGTTGGCCACAAGCTCGGCGAGTTCGCCATGACCCGTACCTTCAAGGGTCACGGCGGCGACAAGAAGTCGGGACGCTAAGGAGATGACCATGGAAGCGAAAGCCATCCTGCGCAGCGCGCGCATCTCCGCCCAGAAGGCCCGCCTGGTCGCCGACCAGGTGCGCGGCCTGTCTGCCGAACGCGCCGTGAACCTGCTCAAGTTCTCGGACAAGAAAGCCGCGTCCGTGATCCGCAAGGTCGTGGAGTCCGCGATTGCCAATGCCGAGAACAACCAGGGCGCTGACGTCGACGAGCTCAAGGTCACGACCATCATGGTGGACGAGGGTCCCTCGCTGAAGCGCTTCATGGCGCGAGCGAAGGGCCGCGGCACCCGCATCCTCAAGCGCACCAGCCACATCACTGTGGTTGTGGGCGCGGGCAAGTAAGGGCGGAATCAGACAATGGGTCATAAAGTACATCCGACCGGAATCCGCCTTGGCATCTCCAAGGACTGGAACTCCAAGTGGTTCGCCGGCAAGAAGCAGTACGCCGAGTACCTGATCGCCGACCTCAAGGTCCGCGAGATGCTGCGCAAGAAGCTCGCGCAGGCCGGCATTTCCAAGATCTTCATCGAGCGTCCGGCCAACAACGCCCGTGTGACGATTCACACCGCCCGTCCCGGCGTGGTGATCGGCAAGCGTGGCGAGGACATCGACAAGCTGCGTAAAGAGGTCAGCGACCTGATGGGCGTCCCGGCGCACATCAACGTGACCGAAGTGCGCAAGCCCGAGCTCGATGCGCAGCTGGTGTCCGAGTCGATCGCGCAGCAGCTCGAGCGCCGCATCATGTTCCGTCGTGCGATGAAGCGCGCCGTGGGCAACGCGATGCGCCTGGGCGCGCTGGGCATCAAGGTCAACGTCGGCGGCCGCCTCAATGGCGCCGAGATCGCGCGTTCGGAGTGGTACCGCGAAGGCCGCGTGCCGCTGCACACGCTGCGTGCCGACATCGACTACGGCTTCGCTGAAGCCAAGACCACCTACGGCATCATCGGCATCAAGGTGTGGGTCTACAAGGGCGAGATCTTCGATTTCTCCCAGGTCGGCCAGGAAAAGCAGGACGACTCGCCGCGCAGCGACCGTGGTGATCGTAACGACCGCGGCGACCGACGTGACCGCAACGACCGTCCGGGCCGCCCGGCCCGCGAACAGAGGTAACCCGTCATGTTGCAACCCAAGCGAACCAAGTACCGCAAGGTACACAAAGGCCGCAATGACGGCCTGGCCTGGAGCGGCAATGCCGTCAGCTTCGGCGAGTACGGCCTGAAGTCGACCGCGCACGGCCAGCTGACCGCGCGCCAGATCGAGGCGGCGCGTCGTTCCATCAGCCGTTACGTCAAGCGTGGCGGCAAGATGTGGATCCGCGTGTTCCCCGACAAGCCGATCACCAAAAAGCCGATCGAAGTCCGCATGGGCTCCGGTAAGGGCAACGTCGAGTACTGGGTCGCGCAGATCCAGCCTGGTCGCATGATCTACGAGATCGAAGGCGTGGCAGAGGACGTGGCGCGCGAAGCGTTCCGCCTGGCCGCCGCCAAGCTCTCGGTGACCACCACTTTCGTTACCCGGACGGTGCGCTAATGGAACTCAAGCAACTGCGTGAGAAGTCGGCGGAGGCCCTGCAGGCCCACCTGACCGATCTGCACAAGGAGAGCTTCGCCCTCCGCATGCAGAAGGCCACCGGCCAGCTCGCCAAGACCCACGAGGCTCGCCGCGTCAAGCGCGAGATCGCTCGTGTCAACACCCTGCTCAGCCAGCGTCAAGCTGGCGAGCAGAAGTAAGGACCTGTCATGACCGACAACAATACAGAGAAGGCGCTGCGCACGGTCGAAGGCCGGGTCGTCAGCAACAAGATGGACAAGACCGTCACCGTGCTCGTCGAGCGCCAGGTCAAGCACGCGTTGTACGGCAAGTACATCCGCCGCTCGACCAAGCTGCACGCCCACGACGCTGACAACTCGTGCAACGAAGGCGACGTGGTCCGCGTGACCGAGATTGCTCCGATGTCCAAGACCAAGAACTGGCGGGTGGTGGAAATTGTCACCCGTTCGGCCGAATAAGAGGATCTGACCCATGATCCAGATGCAAAGCTACCTCAGCGTGGCCGACAATTCCGGTGCCAAGGAAGTGATGTGCATCAAGGTGCTCGGCGGCTCCAAGCGCCGTTACGCGCACATTGGCGACATCATCAAGGTCACCGTCAAGGACGCGATCCCGCGTGGCAAGGTCAAGAAGGGCGACGTCTACGACGCCGTCGTGGTGCGTACCCGCAAGGGTGTGCGTCGTCCGGACGGTTCGCTGATCCGCTTCGATGGCAACGCTGCGGTGTTGCTCAACAACAAGCAGGAGCCGATCGGCACGCGCATCTTCGGGCCCGTTACCCGTGAACTGCGTTCCGAGAAGTTCATGAAGATCGTCTCGCTCGCGCCTGAAGTGCTCTGAGCGGAGGAAACAGACATGAACCGTATCAAGAAGGGTGACCAAGTGATCGTCACCGCCGGCAAGGACAAGGGCAAGAAGGGTGACGTGGTGCGTGTGGCAGGCGACAAGGTCGTCGTGTCCAACATCAACATCATCAAGCGCCACACCAAGCCGAACCCGCAGGCCAACCAGCCGGGCGGCGTGGTCGAGCGCGAAGCGCCGATCCACATTTCCAACGTGATGCTGTTCAACCCGGCCACCGGCAAGGGCGAGCGCATTGGTGTCAAGGTGCTGGAGGATGGACGCAAACTGCGTGTGTTCCGCTCCAGCGGTGAGGCGGTCGACGCCTAAGGAATGCTGAAATGACCCGGCTTGAAAAGTACTACAAAGAAGAAGTCGTTCCCGCGCTGACCGAGAAGTTCGGTTACACGAACCCGATGCAGGTCCCGCGTCTGACCAAGATCACGCTCAACATGGGCGTGGGCGAGGCGGCGACCAACAAGAAGATCCTGGAAAATGCCGTCGCCGACATGACCAAGATCTCCGGCCAGAAGCCGATCGTGACCAAGAGCCGCGTGTCTGTGGCCTCGTTCAAGATCCGCGACGGCTGGCCGATCGGCTGCAAGGTGACCTTGCGTCGCGCCAAGATGTTCGAGTTCTTCGATCGCCTGATCAACGTCTCGCTGCCGCGCGTGCGCGACTTCCGCGGCGTCTCGGGCAAGTCGTTCGATGGCCGTGGCAACTTCAACATGGGCGTCAAGGAACAGATCATCTTCCCGGAAATCGATTACGACCAGGTCGACGCGCTGCGCGGCATGGACATCGCGATCACCACGACCGCGAAGACCGACGCCGAAGCCCGTGCCCTGATGGAAGCGTTCCGCTTCCCGTTCCGCAACTGATATTCGAGGACCACACCCATGGCCAAGACCTCAATGGTGAACCGCGATATCAAGCGGGCCAAGCTGGCGAAGAAGTACGCCACCAAGCGCGAAGAGCTGAAGGCGATCATCGCCAGCGACAAGTCCTCCTACGAGGACAAGGCTGACGCCGTCATCAAGCTGTCCAAGCTGCCGCGCGATTCCTCGCCGTGCCGCCAGCGCAACCGTTGCGCCCTGACCGGTCGCTCGCGCGGCGTGTACGCCAAGTTCGGCCTCGGCCGCAACAAGCTGCGCGAAGCCACCATGCGCGGCGACGTGCCGGGCCTGCGCAAGGCCAGCTGGTAACCCGTCACCACGACGGGCAAGTCTGCTAGACTTGCCGGCTGCCACACGTTCCAAGCGCCGCGGCCCGTCCGCGGCGTCTCTACTGAATTCGCAATCAAGCGGATATCGGTGCACTCATTAACAGGTGACAAACAATGAGCATGACTGATCCCATCGCCGACATGCTGGTCCGCATCAAGAATGCGGCCGCTGTTCGCAAGCCCACGGTGAAGATGCCGTCGTCCAAGATCAAGGTGGCGATCGCCGCCGTGCTGAAGGCCGAGGGCTACATCCTGGATTCGCGCGTGACTGACCTCGGTGGCGGCAAGTCCGAGCTGGAAGTCTCGCTGAAGTACTACGAAGGCAAGCCGGTGATCGAGAAGCTCTCGCGCTATTCGCGCTCGGGCCTTCGCCAGTATCGCGGCAAGGACGAACTGCCCAAGGTCCTCAATGGCCTCGGCATCTCCATCATCTCCACCTCGAAAGGCATCATGACCGATGCGCAGGCGCGCCAGCAGGGCGTCGGCGGTGAAGTCCTGTGCATCGTGGCTTAAGGGAGTACTGACATGTCCCGAGTTGCCAAGAAGCCGATCGCCCTGGGCAAGGGCGTCGAGTTGAACATCCAGGCCGAGAATGTGAGCGTCAAGGGCCCCAAGGGCACCCTGTCGATCGCCAAGCCGGCTGCCATCGAGGTCACCATCGAAGACGGCCAGGCGCTGCTTTCGACCAGCGACGCTGCGCTGATCCCGTTGACCGGCACCCTGCGCGCCATCATCGCGAACATGGTCAAAGGCGTGTCCGAGGGCTTTGAGCGCAAGCTCGAGCTGGTCGGCGTCGGCTACCGCGCCGCGATGCAGGGCAAGGACCTGAACCTGTCGCTGGGTTTCTCGCACCCGGTGCTGTTCAAGACCCCCGAAGGCATCACCATCGCCACGCCGACCCAGACGGAAATCCTGGTCAGCGGCAACGACAAGCAGCAAGTGGGTGAAGTCGCCGCCAAGATTCGTGGTTTCCGTCCGCCCGAGCCCTACAAGGGCAAGGGTGTGAAGTACGCCGGCGAAGTCATCATCCGCAAAGAAGCGAAGAAAGCGTAAGCGCGCTTTCGGCTTCTGGAGAGAACACTATGAACAAGAATATCGCCCGTCTGCGTCGCGCCAAGTCCACCCGCTGCCATATCCGCGAGCTCGGCGTGCCGCGCCTGTCGGTGCTGCGCACCGGTCAGCACCTGTACGCGCAGGTCTTCACTGCCGATGGCTCCAAGGTGCTGGCTGCGGCCTCGACCCTGCAGGCCGACGTCAAGGAAGGCCTGAAGGGCCACAAGAACGCCGAGGCCGCCGTCAAGGTTGGTCACGCGATCGCCGAGAAGGCCAAGGCCGCGGGCATCGAGAAGGTCGCCTTCGACCGCTCGGGTTACCGTTACCACGGCCGCATCAAGGCGCTCGCCGATGCGGCCCGCGAAGGCGGCCTGAAGTTCTGATTTGGTTGTAGGGCGGGTCCTGCCCCGCCGTTTTCGAGAAAGGGTAGCCGTCCTTGGCGTAACATCGCCGACCTTCGGGTCGTCCGGCCCGGCCATCCATGGCTGGGCGTTCGCCAAGGCAGCGCGGCGTTGCCTGACTCACCCTGCCGGCGCAGATGGCGCCGGGCACGACGACGGGTTTCCGCCGTCGTGAACCACCCGATCCACATCACAACCATAAGCGGCCCAGCCGCAAATACCTCCACTCAGGAATATCAAAATGGCTGACGAACGAGCACCACGGGGTCGCGACCGCAACAACCGCGAAGAAGTCGATGACGGCATGATCGAGAAGCTGATCGCGGTCAACCGCGTCAGCAAGACCGTCAAGGGCGGCCGCCAGTTCACCTTCACCGCATTGACGGTGGTGGGCGACGGCGCCGGCAAGATCGGCATGGGTTACGGCAAGGCGCGCGAAGTGCCGGTCGCGATCCAGAAGTCGATGGAGTACGCGCGCAAGGCGATGCAGAACGTCGACCTGAACAACGGCACGCTGTGGCACGAGGTCAAGTCTGGCCACGGCGCGGCGCGCGTGTTCATGAAGCCCGCCTCCGAAGGTACCGGCGTGATCGCCGGTGGCGCGATGCGCGCCGTGTTGGAAGCGGTCGGCGTCAAGAACGTGCTGGCCAAGGCCGTCGGTTCGCGCAATCCGATCAACCTGGTTCGCGCCACCCTGCGTGGCCTGTCCGAGATGCACTCGCCGGCCAAGATCGCGGCCAAGCGTGGCAAGAAGCTCGAGGAGCTGACCCATGGCTAAGAAAGAAGCAGTCGCCGGCGGCACCGTCAAGGTGCGCCTGGTCAAGGGCCTGCGCGGCACCCGTGCCGTTCACCGCCTGTCGGTCAAGGCGCTCGGCCTGAACAAGCTCAACGACATGCGCGAGCTGAAGGATAGCCCGCAGGTTCGCGGCCTGATCAACACGGTCCACTACCTGGTTCGGGTCGAGGATTAAGGAGAACACCATGCGTCTCAATACACTCAAGCCGGGCGAAGGCGCCCGTGAAGACCGCAAGCGCGTCGGCCGTGGCATCGGTTCGGGCCTGGGCAAGACCTGCGGCCGCGGCCACAAGGGTTCGTTCGCGCGTTCGGGCAAGGGCAAGATCAAGGCCGGCTTCGAAGGCGGCCAGATGCCGATGCAGATGCGCCTGCCGAAGGTCGGCTTCCGCTCCAAGCTGAAGAACGACACCGCCGAAGTGATGCTGTACCAGCTGGACAAGCTCGAGGCCGGCGAGATCGATTTCGCCGCGCTGCGCGCCGCCAAGCTGGTGCCGAGCAACGCCAAGCAGGCCAAGCTCGTCGTCAAGGGCGACGTGACCAAGAAGTTCGTGCTCAAGGGCCTGCTGGCCACGGCCGGTGCCAAGGCCGCGATCGAAGCGGCCGGCGGCAAGGTCGGGGAGTAAGCGACCGATGGCGCGCAGCGGGAATAACGCGGTAGCCGGCCTCGGTGGCGGACTCGGTAAATTCACCGAGCTCCGCCAGCGCCTGCTGTTCGTGGTCGGCGCCCTGATGGTCTACCGCATCGGTTGCTACATCCCGGTGCCGGGCGTAAATCCCGCCGCGATGCTGCAGTTGATGGAATCGCAGAAGGGCACCATCGTCGACATGTTCAACATGTTCTCCGGTGGTGCGCTCGAGCGCTTCAGCCTGCTGGCGTTGAACGTGATGCCGTACATCTCGGCCTCGATCATCTTCCAGCTGCTGGTGCAGATCGTGCCGAGCCTGAAGGCCCTCCAGAAGGAAGGCGAGTCGGGCCGGCGCAAGATCAATCAGTGGTCGCGCATGGCGGCGATCCCGTTGGCGGTGTTCCAGGCCTGGGGCATCGCCACCGCGCTGCAGGCCGGCGGCGCCAGCCAGGGCATCCCGGTGGTCTACAACCCGGGTCCGGGCTTCGTCCTGACCGCGGTAATCGCACTGACCGCCGGCACCATGTTCCTGATGTGGCTGGGCGAGCAGGTCACCGAGCGTGGCATCGGCAACGGCGTTTCGCTGATCATCTTCGCGGGCATCGTCGCCGGATTGCCGTCGGCCGTGTTCGGCATGTTCGAGCAGATCCGCAACGGCGACATGGGCGCGCTGACCGCGCTCGCGGTGGTGGCGATCGTGCTCGGGTTCACCTACCTGGTGGTGTTCGTCGAGCGCGGGCAACGGCGGATCACGGTCAACTACGCGCGCCGCCAGGGCGGCCGCAGCGCGTACATGAACCAGTCCTCGTTCCTGCCGCTCAAGCTCAATATGGCCGGCGTGATCCCGCCGATCTTCGCTTCGTCGATCGTGATGTTCCCGGCGACCGCGGCGACCTGGTTTGCCCAAGGCAACTCGTCCTCTTGGTTGCTCAAGGTCAGCCAGTGGCTGAACCCGGGCGAGCCGCTGCACATGATCCTGTACGCGTCGTTGATTGCCGGATTCGCGTTCTTCTATACCGCGCTGGTGTTCAACTCGCAGGAAACCGCCGACAACTTGAAGAAGTCGGGCGCGCTGATCCCGGGCATCCGCCCGGGCAAGGCGACCGCCGACTACGTCGACGGCGTGCTGACCCGTTTGACCGCGGCCGGTGCCGCGTACCTGGTGATCGTGTGCCTCCTGCCGGAGGTCATGCGCAAGGAACTGGGCATCTCGTTCTACTTCGGCGGCACCTCGCTGCTGATCGTGGTCGTGGTGGTCATGGATTTCATCGCCCAGATCCAGGCTCATCTGATGTCGCATCAGTACGAGAGCCTGCTGAAGAAGGCGAACTTGAAGGGCGGCTCGCGCGGCGGTCTCGCGCGCGGGTGATTCCAGGCCGTTCCGCGCGCCAGAGTAGCGCGCGGGGGCGGGCAGGGCGGGTGACCGCGTTGTTCGGCCAGCCAGGATTCGTCGCCGGAGCATGGGCACACTCCCCATGCCGGAGCACTGTGGCGTCTCGACGCCGCAGGGCTTTCTATTAACCCGAGACCTTGTTAAACTTACAAGTTCACTTTCGAGTGACTCACTCGCGCCGGGCCTAATCCCCCGGCCGTCAAACCTGTTGGAGATCGCGTTATGGCGCGTATTGCGGGCGTCAACTTGCCTGCCCAGAAGCACGTCTGGGTTGGGCTTCAGAGTATTTTCGGCATCGGCCGAACCCGTTCCAAGAAAGTGTGCGAGTCGGCCGGCGTGACGTCGACGACCAAGATCCGCGACCTGTCCGAGCCGGAAGTCGAGCGCCTGCGCGCCGAGATCGGCAAGTTTGTGGTCGAGGGTGACCTCCGCCGCGAAGTCGGCATGGCGATCAAGCGCCTGATGGATCTCAGCTGCTACCGCGGCCTGCGTCATCGCCGCGGCCTGCCGCTGCGTGGCCAGCGCACCCGCACCAATGCCCGTACCCGCAAGGGTCCGCGCAAAGCCATCAGGAAGTAAGGAATAAATCATGGCTAAGCCGGCAGCAGCAAAAACGAAGAAGAAGATCAAGCGGATCGTCACCGACGGTATCGCGCACGTCCATGCTTCGTTCAACAACACCATCATCACGATCACCGACCGCCAGGGCAACGCGCTCTCGTGGGCGACTTCAGGCGGCGCCGGTTTCCGTGGCTCGCGCAAGTCGACCCCGTTCGCCGCGCAGGTTGCCGCTGAAAAGGCCGGCCGTGCTGCGCTCGACTACGGCGTCAAGTCGTTGGAAGTGCGCATCAAGGGTCCGGGTCCCGGTCGCGAATCCGCCGTTCGTTCCTTGAACAACGTCGGTTACAAGATCATGAACATCATCGACGTGACGCCCATCCCGCACAACGGGTGCCGTCCGCCGAAAAAGCGTCGCGTCTGAGGAGCTGAGAAGAGATGGCTCGTTATATCGGTCCCACCTGTAAGCTCGCTCGTCGCGAAGGCGCCGACCTCGGCTTGAAGTCGCCCTCGCGCGCACTGGATTCCAAGTGCAAGCTCGAGCAGAAACCCGGCCAGCACGGCCCCACCGCCCGCAAGGGCAAGCTGTCCGACTACGCGGTCCAGCTTCGCGAGAAGCAGAAGGTCAAGCGTATCTACGGGCTGCTGGAACGCCAGTTCCGCAACTACTACAAGAAGGCCTCGACCAAGAAGGGCAACACCGGCGAGAACCTGTTGCAGCTCCTCGAAACCCGTCTCGACAACGTGGTCTATCGCATGGGCTTCGCAGTGACCCGTCCGGCCGCCCGCCAGCTGGTCTCGCACCGCGGCGTCACGGTCAACGGCAAGTCCGTCAACCTGCCGTCCTACCAGGTCAAGGCCGGTGACGCGATCGCGTTGGCCGAGCGTGCCCAGAAGCAGCTTCGCGTGCAGGAATCCCTGACCGTGGCGTCGCAGATGGACCTCTCGCCATCGTGGGTTGAAGTCGACAGCAAGAAGTTCGCTGGTGTGTTCAAGGCGGTTCCGGACCGCGCCGACCTCCCGGCCGACATCAACGAAGCGCTGATCGTCGAGCTGTACTCGAAGTAATCCAGGAGACGCCAGAACATGACGGTTACCGCAAACCAGGTGCTGCGTCCGCGCGGCCCCCAGATCGAACGCCTTACGGGCAACCGTGCCAAGGTCGTGATCGAACCGCTGGAGCGTGGCTACGGCCACACGCTCGGCAATGCGCTGCGCCGCGTGCTGCTGTCCTCGATCCCGGGCTTCGCCATCACCGAAGTCGAGATCGATGGCGTGCTTCACGAGTACACGACGGTCGAGGGGTTGGAAGAGGACGTGCTGGAAGTCCTGCTCAACCTCAAGGATGTCGCCATCCGCATGCACACCGGCGAAGCGACCACGCTGTCGCTGTCCAAGCAGGGTCCGGGCGTCATCACCGCGGCTGACATCAAGCTCGACCACAACGTCGAGATCCTGAATCCGGAGCACGTGATCGCGCACCTGACCAAGGACACCGCGATCAACATGCGCCTGAAGATCGAGCGTGGCTACGGCTACCAGCCGGCCGCTGCGCGTCGTCGTCCGGACGAGGAGACCCGCACCATCGGTCGCCTGATGCTGGATGCCAGCTTCTCGCCGGTCCGCCGCGTCGCGTATGCCGTGGAATCGGCCCGCGTGGAGCAGCGCACCGACCTCGACAAGCTGGTCCTGGACATCGAGACCAACGGCACGATCGATGCCGAGGAAGCCGTCCGCACCGCGGCCGACATCCTCACCGACCAGCTGTCGGTGTTCGGCGATTTCACCCACCGCGACCGCGGTGCGGCGAAGCCGGCCACCAGCGGCGTCGACCCGATCCTGCTGCGCCCGATCGACGACCTCGAGCTGACCGTGCGTTCGGCCAACTGCCTCAAGGCCGAGAGCATCTACTACGTCGGCGACTTGATCCAGAAGACCGAAGTCGAGCTGCTCAAGACCCCGAACCTGGGCAAGAAGTCGCTTACCGAGATCAAGGAAGTGCTGGCACAGCGCGGCCTGTCGCTCGGCATGAAGCTCGAGAACTGGCCGCCCGCAGGCATCGCCTCGCACGGCATGATGGGGTAAACACGGGCCGCTTGCGCGGCATGCCGCGCGGCCTGTGTTTACGCCCGGCGCGCTGCGCCGGGCCGGGGGTGCAAACGCGGCGACAGCCGCGGCTTCCGCCTCTGCTCCATGTTGTTTCAGTGACTTCGCTGCTGATGTAGCGAAGTCGCTGCTAAACCGAAGTCGCTTTACCGCAGCACACGCCGACGCATCCAAGGTGCGCGGCCGCCGGCCAGGGAAGCCCGGTACGGACCATCCGCAGTCCACAGCTCCAGCGCCATGACGGCGACAACGACGTCCAACAGTTCCAACATTCATCAGGAATCAAAATCATGCGCCACCAGAAATCCGGACGTAAGTTCAACCGCACCAGTGCCCATCGCGATGCGATGTTCACCAACATGGCGGCGTCCCTCATCAAGAGCGGTTTGATCCGTACCACGCTGCCGAAGGCCAAGGAACTGCGCCGTGTCGCAGAGCCGCTGATCACGTTGGCCAAGACCGACGGAGTGGCCAACCGCCGCCTCGCGTTTTCGCGCCTGCGCGACAAGGAAGCCGTCGGCACGCTGTTCGTCGAACTGGGCCCGCGTTACGCCGCGCGTCCGGGCGGCTACCTGCGCATCCTCAAGTGCGGTTTCCGCGCTGGCGACAATGCGCCGATGGCCTATGTCGAGCTGGTCGATCGCCCGCAAGCCGCCGAGTAATCCGGCCCGCGGTTCGATCCAGCAACACGACGTTCGACAGTGGTAGGTCGAGCCTTGCAGAAGCCCCGGCCTGGTGTCGGGGCTTTCGCATTTTAGTGGCGACGGTAGCGGTAATGGCTCGGCGGCAACCCTCGTTCGTCGCACGGAACGCTGGGAAACCGTTCGCGCCACTTTGCTTGAAACTGCCAAGTCCGTAAGGTGTGTGCCATGACTTCCGATGCCTTTCGCAATGCGTTCCGCACCCGCTTCCTGCTCGGCTTTTTCGCCTGCGCAGGCCTGCTTGGCTATGCGTTCTACCTGCAGCTGCACGAGGGCCTGGAGCCATGCCCGTTGTGCATCTTCCAGCGCGTTGCGTTCGCCGCGTTGGGCCTGGTGTTTCTGGTGGGTGGATTGCACGCGCCGCACGGGGTGAAAGGCCGGCGCACCTATGGCGTGCTCGCGTTGCTCGCGTCGCTCGGCGGCATCGCGGTGGCCGGCAATCACGTGCGCCTGCAGCACCTGCCGCCCGACCAGGTGCCGGCCTGCGGCCCGGGGCTGGACTACATGCTCGATGCGATGCCGATCAGCGGCGTGATCCGTAAGGTAATGACCGGCTCGGGCGAGTGCGCGAACGTCGACTGGGCGTTCCTGGGCCTGTCGATGCCGACCTGGAGCCTGCTGTGCTTCGTGGCGCTAGCGGCGTGGGCGGCGATCGCCGCGTTCCGCCGTTGATGCGCCGAAGCGGCGTCCGACACCTTCTGGAAGCAAAATGAATACGCCCGACCGCAGCCTGCACCCTGTCAACCTGCCGCGCGAGTGGACCACCACGTCCTGGCGCGAGCGTCCCGCGCTGCAACTGCCGCAGTATCCGGACGCCGGCGAGTTGGCATCCGCGCTGCAGGAGCTGCGCGGGCTGCCGCCGCTGGTGACGTCGTGGGAGATCCTTGCGCTCAAGCAGCAGTTGGCTGAGGCGCAGGAGGGCAAGCGCTTCCTGTTGCAGGGCGGCGATTGCGCCGAGAATTTCGCCGAGTGCTCATCGGAGGTGATCTCCAACCGGCTCAAGGTGCTGCTGCAGATGAGCCTGGTGCTGGTGCACGGGCTGCGCAAGCCGGTGGTGCGCGTCGGCCGCTTCGCCGGCCAGTACGCCAAGCCGCGCTCGACCGATACCGAGACCGTGGACGGCGTCACCCTGCCCAGCTACCGCGGCGACATGGTCAATGCCCCGGAGTTCACCGCGGCGGCGCGCCACCCCGACCCACGCCGCATGATCAAGGCGCATGCGCGCTCGGCGATGACGATGAACTTCGTGCGCGCGCTGATCGATGGCGGCTTCGCCGACTTGCACCACCCCGAGTACTGGAACCTCAACTGGGTCGGGCATTCGCCGCTGGCCGACGAGTACCGGCACATGGTCAACGCGATCGGCGATGCCGTGCGCTTCATGGAAACGCTGTCGGGCGCGGAAGTGCACAACCTCAACCGGGTCGACTTCTACACCTCGCACGAGGCCTTGCTGCTGCCGTACGAGGAATCGATGACGCGCCAGGTGCCGCGCCACTGGGGCTGGTTCAACCTCAGCACGCATTTTCCGTGGATCGGCATGCGCACCGCCGCGATCGACGGAGCCCACGTCGAGTACTTCCGCGGCATCCGCAACCCGATCGCGGTCAAGGTCGGGCCCTCGGTGACGCCCGAGCAATTGTTGCGCGCGATCGACGTGCTGAACCCCGAGGACGACCCGGGCCGGCTGACCTTCATCCACCGCATGGGCGCGGCACACATCGCCGCCAAGTTGCCGGCGCTGCTCGATGCGGTGCGCCGCGACGGCCGTCGCGTGCTGTGGATCTGCGACCCGATGCACGGCAACACCGAGGCGACCAGCAACGGCTACAAGACTCGCCGTTTCAGCAACATCGGCAGCGAGCTGGAGCAGGCCTTCGATGCCCACGCCGCGGCCGGCACCCGCCTGGGCGGCGTGCACCTGGAGCTGACCGGCGAGGACGTGACCGAATGTCTGGGCGGCGCGCGCGAACTCACCGAAACCGACTTGGAGCGTGCGTACACGACCATGGTCGATCCGCGTTTGAACTACGAGCAGGCGCTGGAAGTGGCGATGCTGATCGTGCGCAAGCAGGCGCAGATCGCGAAGCCTGCCTGAGAGCCGCGCGGGCGGTAGCGTCGCGTCGGCGCGCAGCGCCGCCGTAGAAGTCCGATGGCCGCGCCGATGGGGGCGGCCCGCTACGGCCGTCGGTAGCGACAGCCATAAAGGCGTCGCGCGGCCACGTCAGGCGCGCCGCTTGATCAGGCCGCGCCCCAGCACCCACACCACCAGCAGGTTGATCGCCAGCACCGTCACGGCCGGCCAACCCGGGCGGACGGCGAGTGCGTACAGGTCGAACGGCAGGGAGACCGCCGAGCCCAGGAAGCCCAGCCAGGACGCCCGCGCCTTGTCGCGCCCCAGGCCCCAGGCCTGGAGCGGCCGCAGCAGCGCGTAAGCCAGCACCACGGCGGCGGCGATGTGGACGGACTCGGGGTTGAGCGCCTGCGAGAGCGTCGCGATCGCGCCGTCGTCGGGTCGACCTGGAAGCGGGCGATCAGTTCATGCAGCCAGCGCTTCAGCGGCGCGGGTCCCAGCAGTTCCAGCCCGCTCGCCGCGAACAGCGCGAGCAGGCCCTTGCCGGCTTCCATCATCGCGATGGCGTGCAACCCCGGATGCGCGTGCGGATCCGGGTTTTAGCCAGGCTCGGCCACCACGCGCGAGGGTGGGTGGTGGCCGGCCGCTTAGGCGGCGCGCGAGGCGCGCTTGCGGTCGCTTTCGGTGAGGAACTTCTTGCGCAGACGAATCTCCTTCGGGGTGACTTCCACCAGCTCGTCGTCCTCGATGAAGTCCAGGGCCTGCTCCAGCGTGTACTTGATCGCCGGGCTCAGCTGGATCGCATCGTCCTTACCCGAAGCGCGCATGTTGGTCAGCGGCTTGGTCTTGATCGCGTTGACGGTGAGGTCGTTGTCCTTCGAGTGGATGCCGATCAGCTGGCCCTCGTAGACGTTGTCGCCTTCGGCCGCAAACAGCCTGCCGCGCTCCTGCAGCGGCCCAAGCGAGTAGGCCGGGGTGGCGCCGGCGGCGTTCGCGATCATCACGCCGTTGATGCGCTTGGCGATCGCGCCCTGCTCCTTCGGGCCGTAGTGGTCGAACACGTGGAACAACAGGCCCGAGCCCTGGGTCAGGGTGCGGAACTCGTTCTGGAAGCCGATCAGGCCGCGCGCCGGGATCATGTAATCCAGGCGCACGCGGCCCTTGCCGTCGGATTCCATGTTCTTGAGCGCAGCCTTGCGGGTGCCGAGCTTCTCCATGACGCCGCCCTGGTGCTGCTCCTCGATGTCGACCACCAGCTGCTCGACCGGCTCCATCAGCTTGCCGTCGACTTCCTTGATGATGACCTCCGGACGCGACACGGCCAGTTCGAAACCCTCGCGGCGCATGTTCTCGATCAGCACCGAAAGGTGCAGTTCGCCACGGCCGGAGACCAGGAACTTGTCCGGGTCGGAACCTTCCTCGACCTTCAGCGCGACGTTGTGCAGCGTCTCGCGCTCCAGGCGCTCGCGGATCTGGCGGCTGGTGATGAACTTGCCGCCGCTGCGGTCCTTGTTGCCGGCGAACGGCGAGTTGTTGACCTGGAAGGTCATCGAGATGGTCGGCTCGTCGACGGTCAGCGCTTCCAGCGCTTCCGGGGTGTCCAGCGCGCAGACGGTGTCGGAGATGCTGAGGTCCTGGACGCCGGAGATCGCGATGATGTCGCCGGCCTCGGCCTCTTCGACTTCCACGCGCTCCAGGCCCATGAAGCCGAGCACCTGCAGCACCTTGCCCTGGCGCTTCTTGCCATGGCGGTCGACCACGCTGACCGGCATGTTGGTGCGGACCTTGCCGCGCTGGATGCGGCCGACGCCGATCAGGCCGACGAAGTTGTTGTAGTCCAGCTGGCTGATGCGCATCTGGAACGGGCCGTCCGGGTCCACGGTCGGCGCGGCGACGTGCTTCATGATCGCCTCGTACAGCGGGGTCATGTCGCCGTCGCGGGCGGAGTCGTCCAGGCTGGCGTAGCCGTGCAGCGCCGAGGCGTAGACGATCGGGAAGTCGAGCTGCTCGTTGGTCGCGCCCAGCTTGTCGAACAGGTCGAACACCTGGTCGATCACCCAGTCCGGGCGCGCGCCCGGGCGGTCGATCTTGTTGACCACGACGATCGGCTTGAAGCCCATCGCGAACGCCTTCTGGGTCACGAAGCGCGTCTGCGGCATCGGCCCGTCCATCGCGTCGACCAGGATCAGCACCGAGTCGACCATCGACAGCACGCGCTCGACCTCGCCGCCGAAGTCGGCGTGGCCCGGGGTGTCGACGATGTTGATGCGGTTGCCCTGCCAAGTGATGGCGGTGTTCTTGGACAGGATCGTGATGCCACGTTCCTTTTCCTGGTCGTTGCTGTCCATCACGCGCTCGGCCAGCACGGTGCGTTCGTTGAACGTGCCGGACTGCTTCAGCAGGCAGTCGACGAGGGTGGTCTTGCCGTGGTCGACGTGGGCGACGATGGCGATATTGCGCAGGCGTTCGATGGACATACGAAGATGGCCCGGTAAGGGGCAACGGGCAGCTAAGGAAGCCGATAAGTATAGCCGCTGCCGGTGACGACTGCCGGTTCAGGTTCGGCGCCTGCGTTATCCTTGGCGACGTCGTTCAGCAGCCCCATATCGGGCTGAACGCTTTCCCCCTTGCCTGGAGCCGCACATGAGCCTGATTGCCCACTTTGACACCGACCGCGGCCCGATCCGCATCGAACTGGCCGCCGACAAGGCGCCGCTGACCGTCGCCAATTTCGTCAACCTGGCCCAGCGCGGTTACTACGACGGCCTCAACTTCCACCGCGTGATCGCCGATTTCATGGTCCAGGGCGGCTGCCCGCAGGGCACCGGCACCGGCGGCCCGGGCTACCGCTTCGAGGACGAGGCCAAAGGCGGCCTGAGCCACGAGCGCGGCGTGCTGTCGATGGCCAATGCCGGCCCCGGCACCAACGGCAGCCAGTTCTTCATCACCCACGTCGCCTGCCCGTGGCTGGACGGCAAGCACACCGTGTTCGGCAAGGTCCTGGAAGGCATGGAGATCGTCGACAGCGTCAAGCAGGGCGACCTGATCAAGTCGGTGAAGATCGAAGGCGACACCGCCGCCGTGCTCGCCGCGAAGGCCGACCGCGTAGCCGACTGGAACAAGACCCTGGACGCGAACGCCCGTCCGTAATCCCCATCGCGCGCGCACCGATACGCTCGCTGCCCGCGATTCGACGACGCCCGCCCCGGCTTGCCGGAGGCGGGCGTTTTCTTGCCGGCGGCCGACGTCGTGCAGGAGGCCGCATGCGGTGCCCGTGGTACCATTTTGGGGCTTTGTTCTGACCGTTGATGCGGCCGTTTCCCGGCCATTCCCGTCGATATCCCCACGAGGTTCACGCGATGCTCCAGCTCGCCCGGCGCATCGGTCGCGCCAAGCCCAGCGCGATCATGCAGGTTGCCGAAAAGGCCAAGCGGCTCAAGTCCGAAGGCCGCGACATCATCAGTTTCTCGATCGGCGTGCCCAACTTCCTGCCCGGCGACCACGTCTACGCCGCCGCCCGCGATGCGCTGGCCAAGGACAGCGGCCAGTACGGCAGCAACCGCGGCAGCGACGCGATGCTCGATGCGTTCCTCGAGCACATCAACAAGATCGGCCTGACCGGCTACGGCCGGGTCAACTGCGCGACCGGCGTCGGCGCCAAGCACGTGATCTACAACATCGCCGAGGCGCTGCTCGACGAGGGCGACACGATCGTCTTCCCGACCCCGTACTGGACCAGCTACCTCGACATCGCCGAGATCGTCAACGCGAAGATCGAGCTGATGCCGTGCCCGGCCGAGCAGGACTACAAGCTCACCCCGGCGCAGCTCGACGCCGCGCTGGCCAAGAAGCCGCGCGTGTTCCTGTTCAACAACCCGTCCAACCCGACCGGCATGGTCTATTCGCGTGACGAGATCACCGCGCTGGCCGACGTGTTGGTGAAGCACCCCGACACCTGGGTCATCACCGACGACATCTACAACCGGATGATTTTCGACGGCGTCGGCTACCACAACTTCGTGCACGCGCGCCCCGAGCTGCGCGACCGCGTGATCTTCATCGACTCGCTGTCCAAGACCTACGGCATGCCGGGCTGGCGCGTGGGCTTCATGGCCGGCCCCGAAGTGGTCGCCCAGGCGATCGTGACGATGAACTCCAACCACATCACCAACCTGCCCGAAGTGGTCAGCGCCGCGGCGGTCGCCGCGCTGTGCGGGCCGCAGGACGTGCCGGTGGCCAAGTGCGCGGAGTTCCAGGCCAAGCGCGACCAGGTGATGGCGGTGATGGATTCGCTGCCCGGCGTGGTCTGCCCGCGTCCGCAGGGCGCGTTCTACGTGTTCCCGGACGTCAGCGTCGCCTACGGCAAGACCCACGGGCCCAGCGGCACGCGCATCGGCAACGACGTCGACTTCTGCAACGCCCTGCTCGAAACCAAGGGCGTGGCCTGCGTGCCGGGCTCGGCGTTCGGCGAGCCGCGCGCGCTGCGCATCAGCTACACCTGCCCGACGCCGCAGCTGGCGCCGGGCCTGCAGCGGTTCCAGGAATTCTTCAACGAGATCAGCTGACGCCGGGGCCTGCGATGCGCGCGATCTGGGTGCTGCTGCTGGTGGGGCTGGTCGGTGGCTACCTGCATTTCCGCAATGCAGGGTCCGAAGCCGAACTGCACCCGGACGACCCGCGGCTGCAGACCGGAGACCAGCGCATCGTCATGCTCGCGGCCGACTGGTGCGGCTACTGCCGCAAGCAGCAGAAGGATTTCGAGCTGGCCAACGTGCGCTACCGCGTCTTCGACGTCGACACCCCCGAAGGCGACCGTGCGATGCAGGCACTGGGCGCGCGCGGCGTGCCGGTGACGGTGATCGGCCAAGCCGTGGTCCGCGGCTACGACACCGCCGAACTCAAGCAACACCTCTCCCCATTGGGCTACCAGGTCTACTGACCGGTCGCCGTCCCTCCCACTGTTGTTCCCACCTTTAGCGAAGGAATCCTCCATGAAGACCCCCGTCCGCGTTGCCGTCACCGGTGCTGCCGGCCAGATCGGTTACTCGCTGCTGTTCCGCATCGCCTCGGGCGAGATGCTCGGCAAGGACCAGCCGGTGATCCTGCAGATGCTCGAGCTGCCGATGGAAAAGGCCCAGGCCGCGCTCAAGGGCGTGATGATGGAGCTGGAGGACTGCGCGTTCCCGTTGCTGGCCGGCATGGTTGGCACCGACGACGCCGAAGTCGCGTTCAAGGACGCCGACATCGCCCTGCTGGTCGGCGCGCGTCCGCGCGGCCCGGGCATGGAGCGCAAGGACCTGCTGCTCGAGAACGCCAAGATCTTCACCGCCCAGGGCGCGGCACTGAACAAGGTCGCCAGCCGCGACGTCAAGGTGCTGGTGGTCGGAAACCCGGCCAACACCAATGCCTACATCGCGATGAAGTCGGCGCCGGACCTGCCGGCCAAGAACTTCACCGCGATGCTGCGCCTGGACCACAACCGCGCGCTGTCGCAGCTGGCAGGCAAGGCCGGCGTGGCGGTGGCCGACATCGAGAAGCTGGTGGTGTGGGGCAACCACAGCCCGACCATGTACCCGGACTACCGCTTCGCGACCGTCAATGGCGCATCGCTGAAGGACAAGATCGGTGATGCCGACTGGAACGCGAACACCTTCATCCCGCAGGTCGGCAAGCGCGGCGCGGCGATCATCGAGGCTCGCGGCCTGTCGTCGGCGGCGTCGGCGGCCAACGCCGCGATCGACCACATCCGCGACTGGGTGCTGGGCAGCAACGGCAAGTGGGTGACGATGGGCGTGCCGTCCGACGGCAGCTACGGTATCCCCGAGGGCGTGATGTACGGCGTGCCGGTGACCACCGCCAACGGCGAGTACACCCGCGTCGAAGGCCTGCCGGTCGACGACTTCAGCCGCGCCGCGATGGACAAGACCCTGGCCGAGCTCGAGGAAGAGCGCGCCGGCGTGGCGCACCTGCTGTAACCAGCACCAGGGCGGCTCCGGTCGCCTCTTGGTAGGGCGGGTTTCAGCCCGCCGTCGTTCAAGTCGGCGGGTCAAACCCGCCCCACGAGGTTTTGCGATGACCCCCCACTCTCCAGGCACGCGTTTCCGCACGGCAGTCGCCGAAGAATCCCCGTTGCAGGTGGTCGGCACCATCACCGCCTATGCCGCGCTGATGGCCAAGCGCAGCGGCTTCCGGGCGATCTACCTGTCCGGCGGCGGCGTCGCCGCGAACTCGCTGGGCATGCCCGACCTGGGCATCAGCACGATGGAAGACGTGCTCACCGACATCCGCCGCATCACCGACGTCTGCGACCTGCCGCTGCTGGTCGACATCGACACCGGCTGGGGCGGCGCGTTCAACATCGCCCGCACCGTCCGTTCGCTGACCAAGGCCGGCGCGGCCGCGGTGCACATCGAGGACCAGGTCGGCGCCAAGCGCTGCGGCCACCGGCCGGGCAAGGCGCTGGTGCCCAAGGGCGAGATGGTCGACCGGGTCAAGGCCGCGGTCGACGCGAAGACCGACGCCAGCTTCGTGATCATGGCCCGCACCGACGCGATCGCGGTCGAGGGCATCGAGTCGGCGATCGAACGCGCGATCGCCTGCGTCGAGGCGGGCGCCGACATGATCTTCCCCGAGGCGATCTACACGCTCGAGCAGTACCGCCAGTTCAAGGACGCGGTGAAGGTGCCGATCCTGGCCAACATCACCGAGTTCGGGCAGACCCCGCTGTTCACCACCGACGAACTGCGCTTGGCCGGCGTCGACATCGTGCTGTATTGCTGCGGCGCGTACCGGGCGATGAACAAGGGCGCGCAGACGTTCTACGAGACCGTCCGCCGCGAGGGCACGCAGAAATCCGTGGTGCCGATCATGCAGACCCGCGCCGAGCTCTACGACTTCCTCGACTACCACCGCTACGAGCAGAAGCTCGACGAGCTGTTCGCGCAGGGCGAGGAATAAAGGGCGAATCCCAGGTGGACGGACACGCGGCCATGGCGACGGTAAGCAAGCCAGCGGTGGCCCCGCAAGTGGTCGGCCGACGGAGCGAACAGACTCCCGCTGTGCGAGCCCCCTGTCCCGTTCTCCGCCGGCGCGTCCGTCGGCCTCCGACTGCGGCGGGCGCGATCATGGGCCCGTCCGCAGTCGGTGCGACCCGGTGGTCGCAAGCTAGGCTGCAAGTTTTCCCCGTTTCGTTTGGAGCGCCTCGTGAGGCTCCCGATCAATCCAGTGGACCGTTTGTACTGACCCTATGTCCCGACTAACGACGGCCGCCACCGACACCGGACACGGCGCCTGACACCCCGGACGGGCTTGATCGCGTGCCCATGGCGCCCGATCCGTCCGCGCAGCAATCACCAGGAGAACCTCGATGACCGACACCCCCCAGGTCCTGCCCAAGGCCAAGAAATCCGTTGCCCTCAGCGGCACCGCTGCCGGCAACACCGCGCTGTGCACGGTCGGCCGCAGCGGCAACGACCTGCACTACCGCGGTTACGACATCCACGACCTGGCCACCAGGTCGTCGTTCGAGGAAGTCGCGCACCTGCTGGTGCACGGCGTGCTGCCGACCCAGGCCCAGCTCGATGCCTACAAGACCAAGCTCAAGCGCCTGCGCGGCCTGCCGGCGATCCTCACGGAAGCGCTGGAACTGGTGCCGGCCAATGCCCACCCGATGGACGTGCTGCGCACCGGCTGCTCGGTGCTCGGCACCGTGCTGCCCGAGCGCGAAGGCCACCCGGCGTCGGAAGCGCGCGACATCGCCGACAAGCTGATCGCCAGCTTCGGCTCGATGCTGCTGTACTGGTGGCACTTCACCCGCAACGGCCGCCGCATCGATGTCGAGACCGACGACGACAACGTCGCCGGCCATTTCCTGCACCTGCTGCACGGCGAGCCGCCGAGCGCGCTGCACGCCGAGTCGCTCGACAAGTCGCTGGTGCTGTACGCCGAGCACGAGTTCAACGCCTCGACCTTTGCCGCGCGGGTGATCGCCGGCACCGGCTCGGACCTGCATTCGTGCATCACCGGCGCGATCGGCGCGCTGCGTGGCCCCAAGCACGGCGGCGCCAATGAAGTGGCGATGGACATCATCAGCCGCTACGGCACCGCCGACGAGGCCGAGGCCGATATCCGCGCGCGCATGGAGAAGAAGGAGATCGTCATTGGCTTCGGCCATCCGGTGTACACCGTCGGCGACCCGCGCAACCCGATCATCAAGGAGCTGTCGCGCAAGCTGTGCAAGACCGGCGGCAACCAGGTGCTGTTCGACGTCAGCGAGCGCATCGAGACGCTGATGATGGACACCAAGAAGATGTTCCCGAACCTGGATTGGTACAGCGCGTCGGCGTACCACATGATGGGCATCCCGACCCCGATGTTCACGCCGTTGTTCGTGATCGCGCGCACCACCGGCTGGAGCGCGCACGTGATCGAGCAGCGCGAGGACGGCAAGATCATCCGCCCGAGCGCCAACTACACCGGGCCGGAAGACCGCGCCTACGTGCCGATCGACCAGCGCTGAGCTTGGTCGACACCGGCATGTACCAGCATTGGGACGCCAACGCGATCGTGGTGCTCGCCACCGTGCTGGCGGTGTGCGCGGTCGTTCTGGTGCACTACGAAGGGCTGTACCTGCTGTTGCGCTGGTTGACCCGCCTCCACCCCAGCCAGCGCCGGCGCAAGGTGCTGTACGGCATCTTCGGCGTGCTGATGCTGCACGTGGCGGAGATCTGGATCTTCGGGGTCACGGTGTGGGGCGTGCTGCAATTCGGCGCTACCGGCAGCGTGGCCGGCGTGCCCGTGTTGGGTCTGCTGGATGCGGTGTACCTGTCGGCGACGACCTACACCACGCTGGGTTTCGGTGACCTGGCGCCGGTCGGGCCGATCCGGTTCATGGCCGGCACCATGGCGCTGACCGGGTTCGTGCTGATCACGTGGTCGGCATCGTTCACCTACCTGGAGATGAGCCGCGACTGGCGCGAGCGGCAACCCTGATTGCCGGTCGACTTCACGCAACGCGGTGTGCCCACCGCCACCGACGCCAGACAGCAAAAGGCCGCGACATGCGCGGCCTTTTGCGTGTTGCGGGGTGGCGACCGGTGTCAGGCCAGGCCTTCGTCCTTGAGCACCTTCTGCACCGCGGCATCGGCCTCGATGTTCTTGACGAAGCGCTCGAGGTTGGACAGGCCCGACAGGTCGATGCCGTTGCCCTTGGCCCAGCGCGCAACCACGTACAGGTAGGGATCGGCGATCGAGCGGCTGCCGGTCAGCCAGTCCTTGCCTGCCAGTTGCGCATCGGCGCGCTCGAACAGGCCGCGCAGCTTGCTGCGCGCGGCGTCCTTGGTCTTGTCGATCAAGGCCGCGTCTTCGAGGTAGGCGGTCGAACCGAACAGCGGGTGGAACGCGGGGTGGATGTCGGAGTTGGCGAATGCCAGCCACTTGTTCACCTCGGCGCGGCCCTTAGGCGTGCCGTTGCCGCCGAGCTTGGCGTCGGGAAACGTGTCGGCGATGAAGTTCAGGATTGCCGCGTTCTGGGTCAGCACCCAGTCGCCGTCCTGCAGCGCCGGCACCGCGCCGGCCGGGTTGATCTTCAGGTACTCGGGGGTCTTGCGGTCTTCGCGCGAGAGCCGCGCCGTCTCGTACGGCTGGCCGGTCCATTCCAACGCGATGTGGTCGGCCAGCGAGCAGGCACCGGGGGAGTAGTAGAGCTTCATGCAAGTTCCTTCGCGGGGGGGAGGGGAGGGTGCCGGCACTATGGCCGAGCGCGTTCCCCATCCTCAACCGCAGGACTGCAACGCTCCGTTACGACTTGCGCGGCTTGAGCGACTGCACCTTGAGGAAGGTGTGGTCGCCGATGGTCGCGACCTGGTAGGCGTTGCGCCAACTCGGGCTGGCGATCGCGTGGGCCATGAAGTGGCTGGCCCCCGGCACGATCTCCTGGCGCTCGCCGATCGGCAGCGCCCAGTTGTGCTCGGCCTCGAACGCGCTGGTCACCGACTGGGCCCAGGCCCGCGGGTTGTCCAGGCGCGTGCCCGGCGACACGATCGTCGGCGCGAACTGCTTGCGCGCGGTGACGACGTCGCAGACGGTGTCGCCCCACAGGCCGCTGTCGCGGCGGCGCAGGGCGACTTCCGCCACCGCCTTCTGGCCACGCACCGACTGGTCGCGGGCTTCGAGGTAGACGGTGGTGCTCAGGCACAGCGAATCGGCGGTTTGCGGCGGCAGCACGGAGGCCAGCCACATGATCCAAGCCAGTTTCATACGAACTCCTTGCTCCGTTGCGCCGGCCGCACTTCCGGGCCGCCTGGGGAGGCGGTGACCACGGTGCGAGCCGACATGGCGTACTGGGGAGGGCGGCGGGCTCTGCGGCGCGCTTGGCCCCTTCACCGAAACCACCGCAGAACGCGGGGTTGGTGTGGGTCCCGCCAAGGCCTAGGGCGGGAAAAGTTGGCGCACGGTAGCGGCGGTTGGGTAAACGTCGCGTGAACGCGAATCGTAAGCGTCAGATTCGATTGGAGTTTTTACCCTGAATGCGGGGCGAAAACCCCGTGCCTACAGGCTCGCAGCCAGTTTCGTGAGGTGCGTCGTCACAGCGACGCCGCCAGTCGGCTGCCTTGGGCAATCGCCCGCTTCGCATCCAGCTCGACCGCCAAGTCGGCGCCGCCGATCACGTGCACGGCTGCCGTGCCACCGGCCAGTTCCGCCGCCAGCGGCTTGAACGGCTCCTGCCCGGCGCAGACCACGACATGGTCGACCGGCAGGGTGTGCTCCTCGCCGGCGATCCGGATCCGCAGGCCGGTGTCGTCGATGCCCAGGTACTCGACGCCGCCGAGCATCTGCACCTGCTTGGCCTTGAGCGTGGCGCGGTGGATCCAGCCGGTGGTCTTGCCCAGGCGGGCGCCGGGCTTGCCCGGGCTGCGCTGCAGCAGCCACACCTCGCGCGCCGGCGGCTCCGGCCGCGCCTGCGCCAGGCCGCCGCGGTTGTCGGTGTAGGCCAGGTCGACGCCCCATTCGGCGTGCCAGCGGGCCGGGTCGAGCGCCGGACCGCTGGCATCGCTGCCGTGGTGAACCAGGAACTCGGCGACATCGAAGCCAATGCCGCCGGCGCCGATGATCGCGACACGGCGCCCCGGCACCACCCGCCCGCTGAGCACGTCGAGGTAGCTCACGACCTTGGGGTGGTCGGCGCCGGGGATGTCGATCGCGCGCGGCGCGATGCCGGTGGCGAGCACCACGTGGTCGTAGCCGGCCAGGGCCGCGACGTCGGCGCGGGTGTTCAGGCGTGGCTCGACGCCAGTCAGCTCGATCTGCCGGCCGAAGTAGCGCAGGGTTTCGTGGAACTCCTCCTTGCCGGGAATGCGCTTGGCCAGGTTGAACTGGCCGCCGATCTCGGCGGCGGCATCGAACAGGGTCACCCGGTGGCCACGGCCGGCCGCGACCGTCGCGCAGGCCAGCCCGGCCGGCCCCGCGCCGACCACGGCGATGCGCTTGGGCGCCTTTGTCGGAAGGTAATTGAGCTCGGTCTCGGCGCAGGCGCGCGGGTTGACCAGGCAGCTGGCGTGCTTGTTCTCGAACACGTGGTCGAGGCAGGCCTGGTTGCAGGCGATGCAGGTGTTGATCTCGTCAGAGCGGCGCTCGCGGGCCTTGTTGACCCAGGCTGGATCGGCGAGCAGCGGCCGCGCCATCGACACCATGTCGGCGTCGCCCTTGGCGAGGATGCGCTCGGCGACCTGCGGCATGTTGATGCGGTTGGTGGTGACCAGCGGCAGTCCGACCTCGGGCTTGAGCCGCGCGGTGATGCCGGTGAACGCGCCGCGCGGCACCGAGGTGGCGATGGTCGGGATCCGCGCCTCGTGCCAGCCGATGCCGGTGTTGATCAGGGTCGCGCCGGCGGCTTCGACCGCGCGCGCCTGCTGCACCACCTCGTCCCAGCTCAGGCCGCCGTCGACCAGGTCGATCATCGACAGGCGATATATAAGGATGAAATCCGGTCCGCAGGCCTCGCGGATGTGGCGCACGATCTCGACCGCGAAGCGCATGCGCCGGCCGGCGTCGCCGCCGAACGCGTCGGCGCGCTGGTTGGTGCGCGGCGCGGTGAACTGGTTGAGCAGGTAGCCCTCCGAGCCCATCACCTCGACGCCGTCGTAGCCGGCCTCGCGCGCCAGGCGCGCGGAGTTCACGAACGCGCGGATCTGGCGCTCCACGCCGCCGGCCGACAGCTGGCGCGGGGTGAACGGGTTGATCGCGCTTTTCAGTTTCGACGGCGCGACCTGCAGCGGGTGATAGCCGTAGCGACCTGAATGCAGGATCTGCAGGCAGATGCGGCTGCCGTGCTGATGTACCGCCTGCGTCACCTGGCGGTGCTTGCGCACCTCCCACGGCCAGCTGAGCTTGCCGCCGAACGGCTTGAGCCAGCCGACGATGTTGGGCGCGAAGCCGCCGGTCACGATCAGGCCGACGCCGCCGGCCGCGCGCTCGCCGAAGTAGGCGGCCAGCTTGGGGAAGTCGCCGGCCTTGTCCTCCAGCCCGGTGTGCATCGACCCCATCAGCACCCGGTTGGGCAGGGTGCAGAAGCCCAGGTCGAGCGGGGCGAACAGGTTCGGGTAGAGCGGGTGTGGGCTGGCAGCCGTCATGCGCAAGTACGCTGGCGTATGGAATGGCGCACGATGCCGGGAAAGCCGGGTTCGGGCAAGCGCCAGGCGCGGCCCTCGCCTGCGGGGACTGCTCCCCTCTTTGGAAAAGAGGGGTTGTGGGAGATTCGCTGTTGCTGTTGCTGTTCCGCTGCAACCTCGTGAGCCAAGGCAAATCCCCCCTTCCCCCTTTTTCAAAGGGGGGCGCACCCCCGATGCCGGCATCGCAGGGGTCCGCGACCCCAATGGAAGGCTCCGCGACCCCAACGGAAGGGTTCGCGACCTCAACGGAAGGGTCAGCGACCCCAATGGAAGGGTCAGCGACCCCAACGGAAGGGTCCGCGACCTCAACGGAAGGGTCCGCGACCTCAACCGAGAGGTCCGCGACCTCAATGGAAGGGTCCGTGACCTCAACGGAAGGGTCAGCGACCCCAACGGAAGGGTCCGCGACCTCAACGGAAGGGTCCGCGACCTCAACGGAAGGGTCCGCGACCTCAACGGAAGGGTCCGCGACCTCAACGGAAGGGTCCGCGACCTCAACGGAGAGGTCCGTGACCTCAATGGAAGGGTCGACGACCTCAACGGAGAGGTCCGCGACGTCAGCGCAGAGGTCGGCGATGTCATCGAAGAGGCAGGCGACGCGCCGCATGCCTTGTTGCGGAGCGGCGACGCACGAGCGGATGCGATAATCGCCGCTGCCGTGAAGCCACGGCCCCCGCACCGCCCGCCAGCCTCGGCTTCCGCGCCCCGCGCGATGGGCCCCGCCCGCGCGACCCGCGCCCCAGCCACGCATGAGACCCGCACATGCCCGCCATGAACACCGACTTCCGCAAGCCGCTCCCGGGCACCGCGCTCGACTACTTCGATGCCCGTGCCGCCGTCGAGGCGATCACGCCCGGCGCCTGGGACACGCTGCCCTACACCTCGCGCGTGCATGCCGAGAACCTGGTGCGCCGCGCGCAGCCGGCCATGCTGAGCGCCTACCTGACCCAGCTGATCGAGCGCCGCAGCGACCTGGACTTCCCGTGGTTCCCGGCGCGGGTGGTGTGCCACGACATCCTCGGCCAGACCGCGCTGGTCGACCTGGCCGGCCTGCGCGACGCGATCGCCGAGCGCGGCGGTGATCCCTCGCAGATCAACCCGGTGGTGCCGACCCAGCTGATCGTCGACCACTCACTGGCGGTCGAGGCGCCCGGCTTCGACAAGGATTCGTTCGCGAAGAACCGCGCGATCGAGGACCGCCGCAACGAAGACCGCTTCCACTTCATCAACTGGACCAAGAAGGCGTTCAAGAACGTCGACGTGATCCCGCCGGGCAACGGGATCATGCATCAGATCAATCTGGAGCGGATGTCGCCGGTGGTGCACGCGCGCGATGGCGTCGCGTTCCCCGACACGCTGGTCGGCACCGACAGCCACACCCCGCACGTCGACGCGCTGGGCGTGATCGCGATCGGTGTCGGCGGGCTGGAAGCGGAGAGCGTGATGCTCGGCCGCGCGTCGTGGATGCGCCTGCCGCAGATCGTCGGCGTCGAGCTGACCGGCAAGCCGGCACCGGGCATCACCGCCACCGACACCGTGCTGGCGCTGACCGAATTCCTGCGCCAGTCGAAGGTGGTCGGCGCCTACCTCGAGTTCCGTGGCGAGGGCGCCGCCGCGCTGACCCTGGGCGACCGCGCGACGATCTCCAACATGGCGCCGGAGTACGGCGCGACCGCGGCGATGTTCTTCATCGACGACAAGACCATCGACTACCTGCGCCTGACCGGCCGCGAGGACGCGCAGGTCAAGCTGGTCGAAACCTACGCCCGCCACACCGGCCTGTGGGCCGATGCGCTGAAAACCGCGCAGTACGAACGCACGCTGTCGTTCGACCTGTCGAGCGTGGTGCGCAACATGGCCGGCCCGTCCAACCCGCACAAGCGCCTGCCGACCTCGGAACTGGTCGCGCGCGGCATCGCCACCGGCATGGACGCGCCGCGCGCGCAGGAAGCCGAGGGCCTGATGCCCGATGGCGCGGTGATCATCGCCGCGATCACCAGCTGCACCAACACCAGCAACCCGCGCAACGTGATCGCCGCCGGCCTGCTGGCGCGCAACGCCAACGCGCGCGGGCTGACCCGCAAGCCGTGGGTCAAGACCTCGCTCGCGCCCGGTTCCAAGGCGGTGCAGCTGTACCTGGAGGACGCCAAGCTGCTGCCGGAACTCGAGCAGCTCGGCTTCGGCATCGTCGGCTTCGCCTGCACCACCTGCAACGGCATGAGCGGCGCGCTCGATCCGGCGATCCAGAAGGAAGTGATCGAACGCGACCTGTACGCGACCGCGGTGCTGTCGGGCAACCGCAACTTCGACGGCCGCATCCACCCGTATGCCAAGCAGGCGTTCCTCGCCTCGCCGCCGCTGGTGGTCGCCTACGCGATCGCCGGCACCGTGCGCTTCGACATCGAGAAGGACGTGCTCGGCGTGGATGCGCAGGGCAAGGCGGTCACGCTCAAGGACATCTGGCCCAGCGACGAGGAGATCGACGCGATCGTCGCCGCCAGCGTCAAGCCCGAGCAGTTCCGCCAGGTCTACGACCCGATGTTCAAGATCAAAGTCGAGCACGGCGAGAAGATCAGCCCGCTGTACGACTGGCGCCCGCAGAGCACCTACATCCGCCGCCCGCCCTACTGGGAAGGCGCGCTGGCCGGCGAACGCAGCTTGAGCGGCATGCGCGCGCTGGCGGTGCTCGGCGACAACATCACCACCGACCATCTGTCGCCGTCGAACGCGATCATGCTCGACAGCGCCGCCGGCGAGTACCTGGCGAAGATGGGCCTGCCGGAAGAGGACTTCAATTCCTACGCGACCCACCGCGGCGACCACCTCACCGCGCAGCGCGCGACGTTCGCCAACCCCAAGCTGCTCAACGAGATGGTGCGTGACGCGGCCGGCAACGTGACGCCCGGTTCGCTGGCGCGGATCGAACCGGAGGGCGAGATCACGCGCATGTGGGAGGCGATCGAGACCTACATGGCGCGCAAGCAGCCGCTGATCATCATCGCCGGCGCCGACTACGGCCAAGGCAGCTCGCGCGACTGGGCCGCCAAGGGCGTGCGCCTGGCCGGCGTGGAGGCGATCGCCGCCGAAGGCTTCGAACGCATCCACCGCACCAACCTGATCGGCATGGGCGTGCTGCCGCTGGAGTTCCAGTCGGGCACCGACCGCAACACGCTGCGCCTCGACGGCACCGAAACCTATGACGTGACCGGCGACCGCACGCCGCGCGCGACGCTCACCCTGGTGATCCAGCGCCGCGACGGCGAACGCGTGGAAGTGCCGGTGACCTGCCGCCTCGACACCGCCGAGGAGGTGTCGATCTACGAAGCCGGCGGCGTGCTGCAGCGCTTCGCCAACGATTTCCTGGAGTCGGCGCAGGCGGCCTGACTTGTGCTCCCTCCCTTTCGCAAAGCGAAGGGGAGGGTTGGGGAGGGGTGCTTTCAAGCCAGGCGGGTAGAGCGAGTCCCGGCCCGCCAACTTTTCGAATCCGATCGCGTCGTACAGTGAAGGCGGGCTTGAGCCCGCCCTACGATTCTAGGGTTCTCGCAATCTGATGAATGACACCGACAACCCCGACTTTGGCTTGGCTTCCGGCGAACTGCGTCTCGTCACGGTCGGGCCTGAGTGGGGATCGCGCTTTGCCGCCGAGCACGACCGGATATCCATTGCGCTCGACGCAGCCGCACTCGACATCCGGCACATCGGAAGCACGGCCATCCCCGGCATTCTCGCCAAACCAATCCTCGACATCGCCGTTGCCATTGGGTCCTTCGAAGCAGGCTTCCCGCTCGTGCCCCTCCTGGTTGGCCTTGGCTACGAGTACCGTGGCGAGCATGGCATTCCGCGTCGGCACTACTTTGTTCATGGCTCGCCCCGGCGCACCTTTCATCTCCACGTACTCGAACGACACGGGGATGAGTGGGCGCACCACCTACGCTTCCGTGACACCCTGCGTGGATCGCCGGCAACGGCTGCCCGGTACTCGGCACTCAAGCGTGCTGTCGTCGCGGAATCTGGCGGAAACCGTGCCTTTTACCAAAGCCTCAAGTCGTCCTTCATTGCTGAGGTCCATGGCCTGCGGGCCGGGGCCTGACGGTTCATTCAAGCCGTACTCGCTTCGCGGCTCGGCTTGATTCACGTATTCAACGCTCCCGCAGCGGCTTAGGGCGGGTTTCAACCCGCCGGCCGTTCGGGCCAACACCTGTCCAGACCCAGAAGGCGGGTTGAAACCCGCCCTACGAATCGGCATCAACACAGACATTCATCAGGAACAGTTCAATGTCGCACGCCCCCCAACTCCGCATCCCCGCCACCTACATGCGCGGCGGCACCAGCAAGGGCGTGTTCTTCCGCCTGGACGACCTGCCCGCGGCCGCGCAGGCGCCCGGCGCGGCGCGCGATGCGCTGCTGATGCGCGTGATCGGCTCGCCCGATCCCTACGGCAAGCACACCGACGGCATGGGCGGGGCGACGTCGAGCACCAGCAAGTGCGTGATCATTTCCAAGGCCACGGTGGCCGATCACGACGTCGACTACCTCTACGGCCAGGTCGCGATCGACTCCGCCTTCGTCGACTGGAGCGGCAACTGCGGCAACCTGAGCGCGGCGGTCGGTCCGTTCGCGATCGCCAACGGCCTGGTCGACGCCAGCCGCGTTCCACGAGACGGCATCGCCAGCGTGCGCATCTGGCAGGCGAACATCGGCAAGACCATCGTCGCGCACGTGCCGGTCACCAACGGCGAGGTGCAGGAGACCGGCGACTTCGAGCTCGATGGCGTGACCTTCCCCGCCGCGGAGATCGCGCTGGAGTTCCTCGATCCGGCCGACGAGGGCGAGGGCGGCGGCGCGATGTTCCCGACCGGCAACCTGGTCGACGAGCTCGACGTGCCGGGCGTCGGCACGTTCCAGGCCACGCTGATCAACGCCGGCATCCCGACCATCTTCCTCAACGCCGCCGACCTGGGTTACACCGGCGCCGAGCTGCAGGGCGCGATCAACGAGGACCCGGCCGCACTGGCGCGGTTCGAGGCGATCCGCGCGCACGGCGCGGTGCGCATGGGCCTGATCGGCAGCGTCGAGCAGGCCGCGACGCGCCAGCACACGCCGAAGGTCGCGTTCGTCGCGCCCCCGGCCGACCACGTGTCCTCCAGCGGCAAGCCGATCGCCGCCGGCGACATCGACCTGCTGGTGCGCGCGCTGTCGATGGGCAAGCTGCACCACGCGATGATGGGCACGGCCGCGGTCGCGATCGGCACCGCCGCGTCGATCCCGGGCACCCTGGTGAGCCTGGCCGCGGGCGGCGGCCCGCGCGAAGCGGTGCGTTTCGGCCACCCCTCCGGCACCCTGCGCGTCGGCGCGCAGGCGCGGCAGGTCGACGGCCAGTGGACCGTCACCAAGGCAGTGATGAGCCGCAGCGCGCGGGTGCTGATGGAAGGCCACGTGCGCGTTCCGGCCGACGCGTTCTAAGTCCAGCACCGCTTGCCGCGATTCCCGGGTGCGCTGCGCTTACCCGGGCTACGAGGTGCGCTTTCGTAGCCCGGGTAAGGCCGCAGGCCGCACCCGGGGGCTCCTGACGCATGACGAAACTCCCGGGTGCTGCGCGTGCCCAAGCTACGAACTGAGCCGGTGCGCCCGCGTCAATCGAACGCGAACGCGTCCAGGGCCAGCGACCCGAACTCGTGCGAGCGATGCAGGGTGCGCACGGTCGCGGTGTCGCCGGCCGCGCCGAGCGCCACGAACAGCGGCATCAGGTGTTCCACCGTCGGATGCGCATGGCGGGCATGCGGCGCACGCTGCTGCCAGTCGAGCAGGGCCGGCAGGTCGCGCGCCGCCAGCGCCGCGTGCATCCAGTCGCCGAACTCGGCCGCCCACGGCGCCAGCGGCGCGTCCTTGTGCGCCCAGTCGAGGTCGCCGAGGTTGTGCACGAACCCGCCCGAACCGATCACCAGCACGCCTTCGTCGCGCAGCGGCGCCAGCGCCTGGCCGACCGCGTAGTGCTGCGCGGCGGTGCCGGTCGGGTTCACCGACAGCGGGACCACCGGGATGTCGGCGTCGGGGTACATGCGGCGCAGCGGCACCCAGACGCCGTGGTCGAGGCCGTGGTTCTCGCGCACCTTGGCGGACAGGCCGGCATCGGCCAGGCGCTGCATGGCTTCCCGCGCCAGGTCGGGGTGACCCGGCGCCGGATAGCGGATCTGGTACAGCGGCTCGGGAAAGCCGCCGAAGTCGTGCACCGTATGCGGCTGCACGTGGCCGCCGAGCATCGGCCGGTCGGCGACGAAGTGCGCCGAGGCCACCACGATCGCCTTCGGCCACGGCAGCTGCTCGCCCAGCGCGTCGAGGAACTGCCCGGCCGGCGAATCCTCGACCGCCAGCATCGGCGAACCGTGGGAGAGGAACAGCGAAGGCAGGCAGATAGGCATGTCCATGCCAGCAAAGGTTGGGACGCCGCGCCGGATTGCCAAGCGCGCCGCCGCGACGGTGCGTGCCACGGCCGTTGCCAACCGGGGCCTGCCCGGATGGCCTTGACGGGCGCCGGTGGCGGGCTGCGGCACAGTAGGCGCCTGCTTCCGCCCGCGGGGATGCATCCATGAGCCAGTTCGACCTTCGCTCCACCGTCCGCCCGGCCCCCGACCCGCCGATGGTGGACATCGCCGACTACGTCGTCGACTACCGGATCGACTCGACCGAGGCGTTCGAGACCGCGCGATACATGCTGCTCGACTCGCTGGCCTGCGCCGCGCTGGCGATGGACCACCCCGGTTGCGTGAAACACCTCGGACCGCTGGTGCCGGGCGCCGACATGAAAGGCGGCGCGCGTGTGCCGTTTACCGCGCATGAGCTCGACCCGGCGCAGGCCGCCTACAGCATCGGCGTGCAGATCCGCTGGCTCGACTTCAACGACACCTGGCTGGCGGCGGAGTGGGGTCATCCGTCCGACAACCTCGGCGCGATCCTGGCGGTGGCCGACTACCTGGGCCGCAAAGCCATCGCCGAGGGCGGCCAGGCGATGACGGTCCGCGAGGTGCTCGGCCATGCGATCAAGGCGCACGAGATCCAGGGCGGGTACGCGCTGCGCAACTCGTTCAACCGCGTCGGCCTCGACCACGTGATCCTGGTGCGGCTGGCGTCGACCGCGGTCGCCACCGCGATGCTCGGCGGCGGCAAGGACGAGATCGTCAACGCCGTCTCGCACAGCTGGATCGACCACGGCGCGCTGCGCACCTACCGCCACGCCCCCAACACTGGCCCGCGCAAGAGCTGGGCCGCCGGCGATGCCTGTCGCCGCGCCGTCATCCACGCCCTGAACGCGGTCAAGGGCGAGGCCGGTTACCCGAGCGCGCTGTCGGTGCCGACCTGGGGCTTCTACGACGTCGCCTTCGACGGCAAGCCGTTCGTGTTCGAGCACCCGTTCGGCAGCTACGTGATGGAGAACGTCCTGTTCAAGATCAGCTACCCGGCCGAATTCCACGCCCAGACCGCGGTCGAGTGCGCGATGGCGCTGCATCCCCAGGTCAGGGACCGCCTCAACGAAATCGAACGCATCGAGCTGGAAACCCAGGAAGCCGGCGTGCGCATCATCGACAAGGCCGGCCCGCTGGCCAACTACGCCGACCGCGACCACTGCCTGCAGTACATGGTCGCGGTGCCGCTGATCTTCGGTCGCCTGACCGCCGACGACTACGGCGACGCGGTCGCCGCCGACCCGCGCATCGACGCGCTGCGCGAGAAGATGTCGGTCCGGGAGAATGAACGATTCACCCGCGACTACTTCGATCCCGACAAACGCACCATCGGCAACTGCGTGCAGGTGTTCTTCAACGATGGCAGCTGCACCGACAAGGTCTCGATCGACTACCCGATCGGCCATCGCAAGCGTCGCGCGGAGGGCATTCCGCTACTGATGGCGAAGTTCGAGGCGGCGATCCGCGCCAGGTTGCCGGCCGCCAACGTCGAGCGGTTGCTGGGCTTGGCACACGAGCCGGAAAAACTCGATGCGATGTCGATCAGCGACCTCGTTGCACTGCTGCAAAGCTGACCGGAATTGCACCGGCTTGCGCGCCTCGCGGAACTTTGTGGATTGTTAGACGCCCGTTAACACCGCTTTCACATGGGAAAACCTAACCTGCGCCCCGATGGCGTCGTTCAGGCTGCCGTCCCCCGAACGGTAAGGAACCTCGCAGACGCGGTTTTCCCAATCTTTATGAACAAGGAGCTCACCATGAATAAGAAACTCCTCTGCGCCGCCCTGCTGGGTGGTCTGAGTGTTGCAGGGGCGGTCAACGCCCAGGATTTCGATGACCGCTGGTACCTGACCGGCTCGGCCGGCATGAACATCCAGGACAACGACCGCGGCACGCGCAATGCGCCGTTCGTGGCCATTGGCCTGGGCAAGTTCATCAACCCGAACTGGTCGATCGACGGTGAGCTGAACTACCAGAACCCGCACCAGGACCTGAACCAGGACCTGAACTGGAGCCAGTACGGCATCTCGTTCGACGCTCGCCGCCACTTCCTGGCGGAAGGCCGCAACTGGAACCCGTACATCGTGATGGGCCTGGGCTACCAGCGCGAAGAGATCGAGACCGACAACTTCCCGAACCCCAAC